>NZ_BMVU01000012.1 GCF_014650875.1 Streptomyces minutiscleroticus | reverse complement strand
GCACCCCTTCGGGGTGCCGCGCCGCACGCGTTCCGTCGTCCGCTCAGCGGTCGGCGTGGTGCCCGCCCTGGTCCGGGTACTGCTGCTGCGGGTGCTGCGGCTGCTGCCGGTCGCCGTAGTACGGCTGCTGGGGCTGCGGGGCCTGCTGTCCCTGCTGGTACTGCTCACCGTAGTACGGCTGCTGCTGCGGCTGCTGCTGGTGGCCGTAGTACGGCTGCTGGGGCTGCGGGGCCTGCTGTCCCTGCTGGTACTGCTCGCCGTAGTACGGCTGCTGCTGCGGCTGCTGGGCCTGCTGCTGGTGGCCGTAGTACTGCTGCTGGGGCTGCTGGTACTGGTTCCCGTAGTACGGCTGCTGCTGCGCCTGCTGCTGGTGCGGGTCGCCGTAGTAGGGCTGCTGGTGCCCCTGCTGCGGGCCGCCGTAGGGCGACGGGGACTGCTGCTGCCCCTGCTGCGGCTGCTGGTACTGGTTCCCGTAGTGCGGCTGCTGGTGGTGCGGGTCGTCGCCGTAGGGGGCCTGCTGCCGGTCGTACGGCGCGGCGTCCTGCCGCGGGCCGTCCCCGGCGTCGTCCGCGGCGCCGCCCTCCTTCTTCGCCTTGCCGCGCGCCCGCAGGAACTCGATGACGATCGGCACCACGGAGACGAGGACGATCAGGATCAGGATCGCCTCGATGTTCTCCTTGACGAAGTCCACCTGGCCGAGCCAGGAGCCGAGCAGTGTGACGCCCGCGCCCCAGAGGACGCCGCCGACCACGTTGAAGATCAGGAACGAGCGGTACCTCATGCCGCTGACGCCGGCGATGATCGGCGTGAACGTGCGCACGACGGGCACGAAGCGGGCCAGGATCAGCGACTTCGGGCCGTGCTTCTCGAAGAACTCGTGCGCCTTGGCCACGTTCTCCTGCTTGAACAGGCGGGAGTCGGGGCGTGTGAAGAGCGAGGGGCCGACCTTCTTGCCGAACATGTAGCCCGCCTGGTCGCCGAGGACCGCGGCGAGGCAGATCAGGGCGATGGCCCCCCACAGCGGGAAGTCCAGCGTGCCGGAGGTGATCAGCATGCCCGCCGTGAACAGCAGCGAGTCGCCCGGCAGGAAGAAGCCGATCAGCAGACCGGACTCGGCGAAGACGATGAGCAGCAGTCCCCAGATGCCGAAGGAGTTCAGCAAGTAGTCCGGATCCAGCCAGCTTGGTCCGAGGGCAAGCTCCATCAGTTCCGGACTCCTGGGTGAGGGGGCGGGGGAGACGAGGGCACGGCGGCCTCGGCCGGCCGGGGCGGCCGCCGATCAAAACTACCAACGCAGGATGGCAGCACCAGGTTCCAAGGGCGACCTCGGGGCCGTCTGTGGCCCACCTGGGACACGGCTGTGGGTCTCCCGGTCCCCGCCGGGCACCCCGGCGCGGCCCCCTGCGCGCCCGGATGCCCTCCCCCGGTCCTCCGGGCCTTCCCAGGTCCTCCGGCTCCCCTGATCCCCCTGGCTCCTCCGCTCCCCCGTCCCCTCGGATCACATTCCGTGCCGCGCCGCGTTCGCCGTGATCGCGTCCCGCAGGTGCTCGGCGAGCCCCGGCCGCATGGAGTCGTAGAACTCCTTGAACCGCTCGTCGGCCACGTACATGCCGCCGAGGCAGCGGTGCATGTCGTACGAGCAGTCGTAGAACCACCGGGAGATGTGCCGCCGGTGGTCCTCGGCGAGGTCCATCGCCCGCTCCCCGGCCGGCGGCTCGCCGGCCTCCACGAGGGCGGCGTAGCGCCCGCCCCAGTCCTCGGCCTCCGCCTGCATGCGCTTCCAGTCGTCCTTGGAGTAGCGGGCCGCGCGGCGCTGCGACTCCGCGTACTCCTGCGTGCCGCCCCAGCGGCGCTCGGCCTCCTCGGCGTGCTCCTCGGGGTCCTTGCCCCCGAAGACCTCGAACTTCTCCTCCGGTGTGAGTCTGATGCCCATCGTGCGTGCCTCCATGGCGCGTTCCACGGCCGCCGCCATCCGCTGCAGCTTCTCGATCCGGGCGAGCAGCAGGCCGTGCTGCCTGCGCAGATGCTCGCGCGGGTCGATCCGGCCGGTCTCCCGGTCGTCGAGCAGCGCGGCGACCTCGTCGAGCGGGAAGCCGAGCTCCCGGTAGAACAGGATCTGCTGCAGCCGGTCGAGGTCGGCGTCACCGTAGCGCCGGTGTCCGGCGGGGGTGCGCTCACTCGGTACGAGCAGCCCGATCTCGTCGTAGTGGTGCAGCGTGCGCACCGTGACCCCGGCGAACCCGGCGACCTGTCCCACGGAGTGGCTCATCTCCTCCGCTCCCTCCTGTGCGGTACGCGCCCCAGCCTGGGCCCTCACGTCACGTGAGGTGCAAGTCCGGGGCGCCCCTCCAGGAGGGAGGGGCCGCGGGGCGGGTCAGAAGGGGAACGCGGTCCTGGCGTGCTGCACGGAGATCCACTTGCGTGTGGTGAAGGCCTCCACCGTCGCCTCGCCGTTCAGCCGCCCGTACCCGGAGGCCTTCTCGCCGCCGAAGGGCACCATGGGCTCGTCGTGCAGGGTGCCGTCGTTCACGTGGAACATCCCGGCCTCGATCCGCTCGGCGAACTTCACCCCGCGCTCCACGTTCCCCGTGTGCACGGCGCCGCTGAGCCCGTACGGGGTGTCGTTGACGAGGCGCACGGCCTCCTCCTCGTCGTCGAACGGGACGAGCAGCGCCACCGGGCCGAAGATCTCCTGGCGCAGCAGGGGCGAGTCGGCCGGCAGGTCGGTGAGCACGGTCGGCTCGACGAGGTTGCCGTAGGTCTTCCCCCGGACGAGGGCGGTGGCGCCCTCCGCGAGCGCCTGCTTGACGAGGGCGGTGAGCGCTTCGGCCTGGAAGGTGTCGATGACCGGCCCGATGTGCGTCTCGGGGTCGTGCGGGTCGCCGGTCCGCAGCTCCTTGACCCGGGCGACGAACCTCTGCGTGAACTCCTCCCGCACGGAGCGGTGCACCAGGATGCGGTTGGCGGCCATGCACAGCTGTCCCTGGTAGGCGAAGCGGCTCCAGACGGCCGCGTCGACCGCGTAGCCGAGGTCGGCGTCGTCGAGGACGACCAGGGCGCTGTTGCCGCTGAGCTGGAGGATCGAGCGCTTGAAGTGGCTGGCGGTCACCGCGCCCACGTGGCGTCCCACACGGTCGGACCCGGCGAACGAGACGACCTTCGGCACGGGGTGCTCGATCAGCGAGTCACCGACCTCGGCGATGTCCGTCACGACGACGTTCAGCAGCCCCGGGGGCAGTCCCGCGTCCTCGAAGATCTTGGCGATCAGGCAGCCGCCGACGATCGGGGTGTTCTGGTTGGGCTTGATGACCACCGCGTTGCCCAGCGCCAGCGCCGGCGCCACCGTCTTCAGGGTGATCAGGAAGGGGAAGTTGAAGGGGCTGATGACCGCGACCACGCCGACGGGTAAGCGCAGGACGCGGTTCTCCGCGCCGGCGCGCACCGACGGCAGGACCTCTCCCATGGGCCGCATGGCCAGCAGCACCGCCTCCCGCAGGAACTGCAGCGCGGCCGCGACCTCGTACTCCGCCTTGGCCCGGGTGCCGCCCAGTTCGTCGATGATCGCCTCGATGATGTCGGCCCGGTGGCGCTCGATGACGCGCACGGCCCGCTCGACGACCTCGCACCGGCTGTCGGCGGTGGCCGCGGCCCAGGACGTCTGTGCACGTGCAGCCGCCCGGTAGGCGTCGTCGACCTCGGCGACGGTCGCGACGGTCAGGGCAGCCAACTTCTCCCCGTTGTAGGGGTTGAAGTCGATGATGTCCCAGGACCCGCTTCCGCTGCGCCACTTCCCGTCGATGAACTGGTGGGCCAGGTCAGTGAAGAAGGACATACGATCCCCAACCGCCGTAGGCATATGCGCAATTAATCCGGATAGGTCGTCATCGTACTTCCGGATCAGGACAGTTGGAGCAGTCCACGGAGGATGTCGCGCGTTTGTGCCGGATTCGGACTGTCCGATTCGAGAAGATCCATCGCCTGTGCGTACTTCGCGACCTCTTCGGGCTTGTCCAAGTAGAGCGAGCTGGTGAGTTGTTCCAGGTAAACGACGTCCGGTACTTCCGACTCCGGGAAGCTGAGCATCGTGAATGAGCCGCTCTCGCCCGCGTGGCCGCCCTGGGCGAAAGGAATCACCTGCAGCTTCACGTTCGCCTGCTCGGACACGTCGATCAGATGCTGGTACTGCGCGCGCATCACCTCGCGGCCGCCGTACGGGCGGCGCAGCGCGGCCTCGTCCAGGACGACGCGGTACTCCGGGGCCCGCTCGGAGACGAGGATCTTCTGCCGCTCCAGGCGCAGGGCCACCCGGCGGTCTATCTCCGCGGCGTCCAGCCCCCGGGCGTTGCACGTGACGACCGCGTGGGCGTACGCCTCGGTCTGCAGCAGCCCGTGCACGAACTGCACCTCGAAGACGCGGATGAGGGACGCGGCGCCCTCCAGGCCCACATATGTCTGAAACCAGGTGGGCAGGACGTCGGAGTACTGGTGCCACCAGCCGGTGGCGTTCGCCTCCCTGGCCAGGCCGAGCAGCTGGCCCCGCTCCTTCTCGTCGGCCACGCCGTACAGCGTGAGCAGGTCCTCCACGTCCCGGGCCTTGAAGCTCACCCGGCCCAGCTCCATACGGCTGATCTTCGACTCGGAGGCCCGGATCGCGTAGCCGGCCGCCTCCCTGGTGATGCCCTTGCCCTCGCGCAGGCGGCGCAGCTGGGATCCCAGCAGAATGCGCCGCACCACGGAGCCGCCACCGGCCCCGTCTCCGTGCGTCGACCGGGGCGACCCCCCTGTCTCCCCTCTGGTCACTTCGGCTCCTCCCCGCCGTCTTCAGGGGCCGAAGTCTGCCATTAAAACGTTCCGGCCCGTACTTGTTCGATTACAGAGACGGAGAGTCTCTGTCACAGCAGTACAGGATGGGCCACGGAGAAATGCGTAAGAACTGGTATGTGAGCGTTCAAATCCGGCGCGTGCACGTGCATCTGCTCTTGCATCTGCAGTGGTCATTCGAAACCATGAGGGCCGCACCACCGCCGCATCAATACGACTGCGATTCTTCCGGGAGTGCCACGCATGGGGACGAATGGATCGACCATGCTCGAGCCGTTACAGCAGGACTTTCCTCCGCTTGAGCCCGCGGCCATGTACCAGGCCGCTTCCTGCGCCCTGCCCGGCCTCTACGAGGCCGTCGGCCAAGCGCGGAGATTCACCCGCAGGACCTTGGAGCAATGGAAGGTCGGAGACCGGCTCGACGACGCCTGCCTGGCGGTCTCCGAGCTCGTCACCAATGCCCTGCAACACGCCCTGACCTCGGACGCGCCCTGCGACGAGAGGAGGAAGCCGCCGGTACGGCTGCATTTGATGCGCTGGACCTCGCGCCTGGTCTGCGCGGTGCGCGACCCGAGTCACGACAGTCCGGTGGCCGGCGACTCGGACGACTTCGCCGCGGAGTCGGGCCGCGGGCTGTTCCTCGTCGAGTCCTTCGCCGACAACTGGGGCTGGCATCCGCTGGCCGGCCCCCTGGAGGGCAAGGTCGTCTGGGCCCTCTTCACGCTGCAGCGCGCCTCGTGACAACACCGCGGCGCTTGCAGCGCCGCGGCTTCACGTGCGTCACGAGGCACGCCAGGACGTTCAGCCTCCGTTTCTCACCAGATGGTCGAACTCGCCGTCCTTGACGCCCGCGAGCATGGCCTCGATCTCCGCGCGCGTGTAGACGAGCGCCGGGCCGTCCGGGAATCGCGAGTTGCGTACCGCCACCTCGCCGCCGGGCAGTCGCGCGAATTCCACGCACGATCCCTGCGAATTGCTGTGCCTGCTCTTCTGCCAGTTCACCCCGTAAAGATCCGTGGCAGCCATGCCGTTGTACACGTCGTGGTCCACAGGTCGCTCCCCGATGGTGCATTGATCGGTGATGCCTCAGATGCAGTGGTCAGCTGCGGATCATAGCTGTCTTCACATGCGGATGCACACACGGATGCACGTGCACGCCACCGCGTCCATGGTTACAGATGTGATGACCGACCACCCGGAAGCCTTCCGGAAGAGCCCCGACGAAGGCGGCGGACACGGCACTTCAAGCCTCTGTCCTGGTTCTTTTCCGCCATCGCCGGCACCGGCCGGTCCGGTCCTGTTTTCTTTGCACCAGAAGAGACGTGCGAAGAGAGCCTCGCGTTCCGGTCCTCTCAATGACGTGAAAAAGCGGCGGCCCCGCCCGTGCAGGGCGGGGCCGCCGCGATGTGGGGACGGGGCGACGCGGGGTGGGGGCGGGGCTCAGGGCCGGCGGCCGTACCGCCGCTCGAAGCGCTCCACCCGGCCGGCCGTGTCCAGGACGCGGGCGTTCCCGGTGTAGAAGGGGTGGCTGACGTTCGAGATCTCGACGTCGACGACGGGATAGGTGTTGCCGTCCTCCCACTCGACCGTCTTGTCGCTCGTCATGGTCGAGCGGGTCAGGAAGGCGTGGTCGGCGGCCCGGTCACGGAAGACGACGGGCCCGTAGGCGGGGTGGATGCCCTCACGCACCGCGCTCAGCGCTCCTCTCGGAAGTCGACGTGCCGGCCCGCGACCGGGTCGTACTTGCGCAGGGTCATGCGGTCCGGGTCGTTGCGGCGGTTCTTGCGGGTCACGTAGGTGAAGCCGGTACCGGCGGTCGACCGGAGCTTCACGACCGGACGGAGTTCGTTGCGTGCCATGCCTCCATTTTATGAAAATGGGTCCCGTTTTCAATAGGTGGCGGCTGAGGCGTGGGTCACGCGAGCGGCGGCCGGTGCGCGCGGCCGGAGTCGTACGCCGAGGGGGTCCGCGCCACAGGGCGCCCTGGTAGCTTGCTGCGGTCGTTCCGGCGCTCCGGCGGCCGCGGCGACCACACCCGCCACTCCTCTGGGGGCTTCAGTGACTTCGGCGACGTACTCGCGCCGGCGGACGCGCCTGGCGGCCGCCGCGGCCGGACTGGCGGCCGCGCTCGTCGTGACCGGCTGCAGCGGCGGTGACGGCGGCGGGACCGGTGAGGACACGGGGACCAGTGCCCCGGCCGGTTCGCCCACGGGGAGCGGCGACGGCTCCGGGGACGCCGGTGAGAGCCCGTCCGCCTCCGCGGCCGGCGCGCTGGAGGGCAGCTGGGTGACCACCCGGGACGGCAAGGCCGTCGCGCTCGTCGTCACCGGCGACCGGGCCGCGCTCTTCTCCACCGGTGGTTCCGTGTGCAGCGGCACCGCGAAGGAGGAGTCGGGCACCCGGACGATCGAGCTGAAGTGCACCGACGGCGACACCGGCCGCGCGAGGGGCACGGTCGGCTCCGTCGGCTCCACCGATCTGAAGGTCGAGTGGGAGGGCCTCGGCGCCGAGACCTATACCAAGGCCGAGGGCGGCAAGCTGCCGAGCGGACTGCCCACGGCGGGTCCGGGGTCCTGAGAACGCCGTGTCCCGGGGGAGGCCGGCCGACGGCACCGGTACGGCGCCCGTGAGGGACCGCGTCCGCCGGGAGCCGCACCCGCCGAGGGATCGACCGCGCCGGCGCCCTCGGGCCCGGAGGCCGCTACCGCTTGCCGCCCCGGGAGCCCCTGGAGCCCCGTGAGCCCGGAAGAGGGGAACTCGGGGTGACGCGGGCGTCGTCCGCGGCACGTGTGCCCTGGTGCCAGCCCGCCGCGTCGGTGACCCCGCGCAACCGCGCCGTGGTCGTGTGCGGGAACAGCTCCTCGACACGGTCGGCGACCGCCACGTCGCGGGCCGCGAGCACGGGCAGCAGGCTCTCGTCCGCGCCGTCGTCCCCGCCGTCGTCCCCGCCGGTCCCGGCCCGCCGGCGCTCCGACTCCTCGTACTCGGCCACCTCGTGCTCGGCGGCCGCCGCCAGCCGGTCGCCGATCCGGTGCGCGTACGCGGCGAGGAAGGACTGGCGGAAGGTCCTGGTGCGCTTGCGGCCGCCGGCCCGGGCGGCCGCCTCGGCCTTGGTCAGCGCGGTCGTGGCCTGCACGAGCAGGGAGGTGTGGAGGAGTTCGACCGCCTCCAGGTCGGGCTCGAAGCCGACGACGGTGGAGAAGCCGAAGGGCTCGTTCCACACCGCACGGCAGCGGTTGGCCCGCGCGACCGCGTCGAGGAGGGTCGCCTTGGCGGTCTCGTACGGCGGGTCGACGCCGATGCGGCAGGCGGCCGGCGCGTCGGCGGCGGGCGCGCGGGAGGCGAGCAGCGCCTCGTCGATGCTGTGCCGGGCCATGAGCTCCTGCGCCTTGGCGCTCAGCGCCTCCGCCTCCTCGGGGAAGCCGGTCGCCTCCGCCTTGGCCAGCAGCGCGCGGATGCGGCCGAGCATGCGGGACTCGGGGCGGCCCGTCCGGCCGCGCCCGCCGGGTGCCGGCGCCTCGTCCAGCGGTTCCAGCGTCGGCAGGCGCAGCAGCAGCCGGTACAGCTCCAGGACGGTGGTCGCGTGCGAGAAGCGGTCGGGGCGCGGTGCGGCCCGCCGGACGGCGGCCGCGGCGAGGTCGTCGAGCTGGGCGGTCCAGCGGCGGCCGCGCGCGGGACGGTGCCGCTCCTCCGCGCCCAGGATCAGCTCGGAGACGAGGGCCGTGTGCGCCTCGTCCAGCTCGCGCCGTACGAAGCGGACGACGTCGGCGGGCTGCCAGCCGCGCCGCCACGCCGCGGCCACGAACTCCTCGCCGCGCCGGGTGAGTTCCGCGTCGGCGGCCGGGTCGGCGGCGAGCAGGGAGGCGCCCGTGTCGAGGGCCGCGTCGGTGTCGGCGTAGAGGGCGGCCCCGAAGGCGCGGTCCACCGTGCTGCTCGTCGTGCTCATGCCTCGATCGTGTCACGCCGGGGACCGAAGGCGCCCGGGCGCCGGAACCACGTCAAGTGTCAACTCAGGGTTGACGCCTTCCAACTGTCAACCTACGGTTGACAGTATGACGACGAACCCGCTCATCACGACGTCCGTGCGTCTCGACGACCTCATCGAGGCGATCAAGAAGGTCCACACCGACGCGCTCGACCAGCTCCAGGACGCGGTGATCGCCGCCGACCACCTGGGCGAGGTGGCCGACCACCTCATCGGCCACTTCGTGGACCAGGCCCGGCGGTCGGGCGCCTCCTGGACCGACATCGGCAGGAGCATGGGGGTGACCCGGCAGGCGGCCCAGAAGCGGTTCGTGCCGTCGCCCGACCTCGACCCCTCGCAGGGCTTCAGCCGGTACACACCGCGCGCCCGCAACACCGTGGTGGCCTCGCACAACGAGGCCAAGGCCGCGGGCAACGACGTGTCCACCCCCGCCCACCTGGTGCTGGGCCTGCTCGCGGAGCCCGAGGGGCTCGCCGCGAAGGCGATCGTCGCGCAGGGCGTGACGCTGAAGGCCGTACGGGAGGCCGCGACCGCCGCGCTCCCGCCGAAGGCGGCGGCCGTGCCCGAGCTCATCCCGTACGACGCGGCGGCCAAGAAGGCCCTGGAGCTCACGTTCCGCGAGGCGCTGCGGCTGGGCCACAACTACATCGGCACCGAGCACATCCTGCTCGCGCTCCTGGAGAACGAGGCCGGCGAGGGCGTCCTCAGCGGGCTGGGCGTGGACAAGGCGGCGGTGGAGGCGTACGTCACGAAGGCGCTGGCCGAGATCGTGAAGGCGGCGGGCGAGGCCGGCGCCGGCGGGACGGAGGAGGCGGAGGAGGGCGGGGACGGGGCCTGAACCCGTCCGGGGTACGGCGGGGCGCGGGCGGCACGTGGCGGGGCACGGGCAGCCGTGACGGGGCGCGGGCGGCACCGGCCCCGCCCGTCCGGGGCCGCCGTCGCCCGCACGGGGCGCGGCGGACCGGGACGCGTGCGCGCGGGGCCGGAGCTGTTCGAGGACGGGATCCGCACGGCCGGCCGGACCGGGACGCGTGCGCGGGACCGGGACATGGCCGTCCGGAGTACGTGCGGCCCCGGGCGGGCGCGGCAGTCCGGGGTGTTGTCAGTGCCGCCTGCGACACTCGGCCCCATGAGTGACCGGTGGGCTCTCGCGCCGGCCGAGGACGGCGGCGCCGAGCTGGTCCCCCTCGGCCCGGACGGGCTGCCCTCCGGTCCCGTCGTCCGTGAGCCGGACCTCGCGGCGGCCGTGCGCTCCCGGCCCGGCGTCACCCGCTGGGTCTGGCGGTCCACCGCCGGCGTCTACCCGCGCCTGCTCGCGGCGGGCGCCCGCGTCGAGCGGTGCTATGACATCGAGGCCGCCGAGCTGCTGCTGCTCGGGCACGAGGGACGGTCCGGCGAGCCCCGGTCGGCGGCAGCGGCCCTGGCCAGACTGCGCGGCGGCCCCGTACCGCCGGATCCGCCGCAGCGCTCCGCCGAGCCCGGCGCGCAGTCCCCGCTCTTCGAGCCCCGCCCGGTGCACGTCCCGCTGGAGCGGCTCGTCGAGGTGTACGCGGACCAGCAGCGGCGGCACGACGCGGCCGAGCACCCCGGGCGGATGCGGCTGCTGACCGCCTCCGAGTCGGCGGGGATGCTCGTGGCCGCCGAGATGAACGCCGCGGGGCTGCCGTGGCGGGCGGACGTGCACCGTGAGCTCCTGCACGACCTGCTCGGGGAGCGGTACGCGGGCGGCGGCGAGCCGCGGCGGCTGGCCGAGCTGACCGACGAGGTGTCGGCCGCGTTCGGCCGCCGGGTGCGGCCCGACCTGCCCGCCGACGTGGTCAAGGCGTTCGCGCAGGCGGGCGTCAAGGTGCGGTCCACCCGCCGCTGGGAGATCGCCAAGGTCGACCACCCGGCCGTGAAGCCGCTGCTGGAGTACAAGAAGCTGTACCGCATCTGGGTGGCCCACGGCTGGTCCTGGCTGCAGGACTGGGTGCGGGACGGCCGCTTCCGGCCCGAGTACCTGGTGGGCGGCACCGCCTCCGGCCGCTGGGTCACCAACGGCGGCGGCGCCCTGCAGATCCCCAAGGTCATCCGCCGCGCCGTGGTGGCCGACCCGGGCTGGCGGCTCGTCGTGGCCGACGCCGACCAGCTGGAGCCGCGCGTGCTCGCGGCGATCTCCCGCGACCCCGCCCTGATGGACGTGGCCGGCCGGGCGAGCGACCTCTACCAGGAGGTCTCGGAGCGGGCCTTCTCCGGCAACCGCGACCGGGCCAAGATCGCCGTGCTGGGCGCCGTGTACGGGCAGACCGCGGGCGACGGCCTGAAGAACCTCGCCGCGCTGCGCCGCCGCTTCCCCCGGGCCGTCGCGTACGTGGACGAGGCGGCGCGGGCGGGCGAGGAGGGGCGGCTGGTGCGGACGTGGCTGGGGCGGACCTGCCCTCCCGCGGCCGGGACGGGCGGGACGGCCGACGAGGAGGCCGGCATCCCGCAGGACGAGCCGGCGCCGGCCGAGGGCGACGGCGAGGGCGACGGCGACCAGGAGCGGGGGCCCGGTTACGCCTCCTCCGGCTCACGCGCCCGCGGCCGCTTCACCCGCAACTTCGTCGTGCAGGGCAGCGCGGCGGACTGGGCGCTGCTGATGCTCGCCGCCCTGCGGCGCGCCTGTGCGGGCATGGCGGCCGAGCTGGTCTTCTTCCAGCACGACGAGGTCATCGTGCACTGCCCCGCGGAGGAGGCGGACGCGGTGGCGGCGGCGATCCGGGAGGCCGGCGACCTGGCGGGACGGCTGACGTTCGGGGAGACGCCGGTGCGCTTCCCGTTCACCACGGCGGTGGTGGAGTGCTATGCCGACGCGAAGTAGCCGCGGCGGGCGGCGGGCCGGAAGTCAGGGGCCGGTGGCGGGCCGAGGGCCAGGGACCGGTGGCGGACCGGCAGCGAGCCGGGAGTCAGGGGCCGGTGGCGGGCCGAGGGCCGGCAGCGAGCCGGGGGTCAGGGACCGGTGGCGGGTCGGGCGTCGGCGGCGGGCCGGGGCCGGCGGCGGGTCAGGAGGTCGTGCAGCTCCCCCACCACGCGGGTGACCGTCCCGTCGAGCGCCGCGAGGGCCGCCTCCCACTGCTCGTACGCCTCCTCGTCGCGGTCCTCCGCGTACAGCAGCAGGCCGTACTGGTGGCGGGCGAGACCGGTCATGTAGAGGTCGGCGCGGCGTTCGGCGCGCTCCAGCAGCACCGCGCACTCGCGGCCGGCGGCGTCGGCGCGGTCGAGGTCGCGCAGCGCGCGAACCAGGCCGAGCCGGGTCTGGGCCTCGCCCTGCCAGTCCTCCGCGCCCCCCAGTACCCGCAGGGCCTCCTCGAAGTCGGCGACGGCGGCGGCCGGCTCGCCGAGGGCGAGGCGGGCGTAGCCGATGTTGCAGTGGGCGGTGTGGCGGACGAGGAGGCTGCCGGCGACCTCCCCGAGGGCGAGGCTGCGCTCGTGGTGGGCGATGGCGGCGCGCGCGTCGGTGTGCCGGTACAGATGGCCGAGGTGGCTGAAGGTCACGGCCTCGCCGTACGGGTCCCCCAGCCGGCGGGACAGCTCCAGGCTCTCCCGGAGCGCGGCCTCGCTCTCCGTGTGCCGGCCGAGGCCCTCCAGGAGGAGGCCGCGGTTGTTGAGGCAGGTCCGCACGCACGGCACCACGTCGAGCCGGCGCCACAGGGCGAGCGCCTGGTCGTTCAGGGCGAGGGCCTCGCCGGCTCTGCCGGACAGGAAGTGCAGCCCGGCGCGGTCGGTGAGCGCGAACCCCTCGGCGGCGGTGTCGCCCAGGGCGCGCGCGGCGGCGAGCGCGGTCCGCCCGAGCGCGTCCAGTTCGGCGAGGCGCCCCGCGCGCTGCAGATAGGGGAAGAGGCAGCGGACGAGGGCGGGAACGAGGGGGAGGAGCGGGGCGGAGGCCGCCGCGGGCTGTGTGGAAGCGGCGGGCTGTGTGGAAGCGGCGGACTGCGCGGGAGCGGCCGTCCCCGGACCGGTCGCTGTCCGGTCCGGGGCGGTGGTCCGGTCCGGGGCGGTGGTCCGGTCCGGGGCGGTGGCTCGGTCCAGGGCGGTGGTCCGGTCCGGGGCGGTGGCTCGGTCCAGGGCCGTGGTCCGGTCCGGGGCGGTGAGGGGCCCGGACCGGTCGGCGGCGTACCGCTCGACCAGCGCGACCACGTTCCGCAGCTCCCCGTCGCACCAGGCGAAGGCGTCCTCGGCGGACGGGAACGGGGGCGCGGCGGCGAGGGGCGACGCGGGGAGCGCCCGCTCCGAGGGTGTCGGCCGCAGCCGTTCGTCGCGCTCGTGGTCGGACGGCTGGATGGCGAGCATGCTCTGCCGCGCGAGGTCCGTGTACCAGCGCAATGCCGTCTCCACGGGCGGGAGCCCGGGCCCGTCCCCGGCCTCCGCGCCCCCGCGGGGACCGGTCCCGGCGTCGGGAGCGTCCCGGGCGTCGGCCGCGGCCAGTTCGCGGGCGAAGTGGCGTACGAGGTCGTGCGGGGTGTAGCGGCCGTACGACGTCTCCTCCAGGAGGGCCACGTCGACCAGGCGGTCGAGCGCGGCCTCGGCCCGGCGTTCGTCCGTGCCCGTCAGGACCGCCAGCAGCGGTGCCCCGTACCCGGGCAGGTCGAGGGCCCCGATCCGGCGCAGGACGAGCGCGGCGTCCCGGTCGGCCTCGCGGTCCGAGGCGCGCAGCGCGTCGTGGGCGACGGCCAGCGATCTGCGGACGCTCAGGTCGTCGTACTCCAGCTGCCGCAGCCGGCCGTCGCTGGCCTCCAGCTGACCGGCCAGCGCGTCGGGGGTGAGCGCGCGGCGCGCGGCGAGGCGGGCGGCGACGACGCGCAGGGCGAGCGGCAGCCGTCCGGTCAGTTCGACGAGGGGGTGCCCGGCGTGGAGCCCGTCGCGCCCGGACACGGCGCACAGCAGCGCCGCGCTGTCCTCGTCCGACAGCGGCGCGAGCGGGAAGCGGTGCGCTCCGTCGAGCGCCGCGAGCGGCGAGCGGCTGGTGACGATCACCGCGCAGCCGGCGCCCGCGGGCAGCAGCGGCCGCACCTGGGCGGCGTTCTCGGCGTCGTCGAGCACCATGAGCGTGCGCGTGGGCGCGAGCAGCGACCGCAGGGACGCGGCGGCCGCATCCGGCTGGTCGGGGATGCGGCGCGGCTCGACGCCGAGGTCGCGCAGCAGGGCGGCGAGCGCCTGGCCGGGCGTGAGCGGGACCATGCCGGGCGTGGCGCCGTGCAGGTTCACGTAGAGCTGGCCGTCGGGGAAACGCTCCCGCAGCCCGTGCGCGACGTGCAGCGCGAGCGCGCTCTTGCCGACCCCCGCCATCCCGCTGACCACGGCCACGGCCGCGGCGGACCGCTCCGCGTCGCCGAGCACCCGCGCGAGCCGCGACCGCACGTCGCGCCGGCCGGTGAAGTGGGCCGGGGCGGGAGGGAGCTGGGCGGGGCGCGGCGGACTCGCGGCCCGCCCCTCACCGCCGCCCCGCCCTTCGCCCTCGGCCCGCCCCTCGCCTCCGGCCCGCCCTTCGCTCCCGGCCCGCTCCCCGCCCCTGGCCGGCCCCTCGTCCTCGGCCCGGGCCGCGCGACCGGGAGCCGGTACGGCAGTGCCGCCCCCGGGCGCGGGCGCGTCAGCCGCACCGTCGGGGGCGGGTGCGTCCGACGGTCCACCGGGGGCCTTCGGTACGGCGTCCGCGGGGGCGGCGGTCCGGGGAGCCGGCACGCCGCCCGCGGCGCGCAGGGCCCCCGCGCCGTCGTCCCCGGCGCCGGGCGCCCGTACGTCCTGCGGCGCGTGTCCGTGCGCGCCGTCGGCCGGTTTGCCGGCGGACCCGGCGGAGCTTCCCGTTCCCCGACGGTCCCCGCCCCGGCCCTCCGGCTCCCGCAGCACCTCCTGGTGCGCCTCGCGCACGGCGGGACCGGGCTCGACGCCCAGTTCCTCCACGAGCCGCGTCCGCAGGTCGCGGTGGACGGCCAGGGCCTCGGCCTGCCGCCCGGTCCGGTGCAGGACCAGCATCAGCTGCCGGTGGAACGCCTCCCGCAGCGGATGCTCGGCGACCAGCGCGGCCAGCTCGGGCGCGAGGGCCGCGAGGCGCGTGCCGCCGAGCCGCAGCTCGGCGTCGTAGCGCCACTCCAGTACGAGCAGCCGCGCCTCCTCCATGCGCTGGACGAACGCGTGGCCGCCCACCTCCGCGAGCGACAGGCCGCCGAGCGGCGTGCCGCGCCACAGCGCGAGCGCGGCCGCGGACTCGTGCAGGACGCGGGTCCAGTCGCGTCCCACGTGCGCGAAGCGCGCGGCCATCACGTGCCGGTCGAAGACGCGGGCGTCCAGCTCGTTCTCGCCGACGCGCAGCAGGTAGCCGGGGGCCACCGCCCGCAGCCGTTCCGGGTCGTCGAGGAGGCGCCGCAGCCGCGTGACGTGGTTCTGGAGGGAGGCGTGCGCGGACGCGGGCGGGGAGCCGCCCCACAGGGCGTCCTTGAGGGAGCCGACGGAGACGACCCGGCCCGGTTCGAGGAGGAGCGCGGCCAGCAGGGTCCGCATCTTCGCGCTGCCGATGGACTGCGGCCGGCCGTCGGCGTCGTACACGACAGGCGCGCCCAGCAGCCCGAATCGCATAGCGCCGCCCACTCCGCCCTTCCGCACGGCCGGCCGCGCCGGGCCGCCGCGCCCGCGACCTCGCGGAAGGGACCGCGTCCTTCGCGGCCCCGTGCCTGTGCGGCGGTGACCGCCGCAGGCTCAGTGACGGTTCACCGGAGAACCGTTGGGCTCATGTTAGCGATCCGTTGGCGCGGCCTGATGTGATCAGTGCATCGGATCCGGCCCGACGGCGCGCGCGTTCACACGCTGTCTCGGGGGAGTTCACCGCCGTGGCCGGGTCCGGAGTCCTGCGGGGCCCGGTCGGCGGAGGGGGACGGCCGGGGCCCGCCTTCGCTCCTTCCCCGGCCACTTGAGCGACCGCTCCCCGGACGACGGCCAGGTGACCGCCCTTCAGGTGACCGTGCCTCGACTGCAGGCAACGAGTTGTCAGATGACCGGCGGACGTCCCAGCCGGGTGAGCCGCCACACGGTCCGCCACCGCATCGGCCGCCGCTCCCCGCCCGACTGCCGCAGTCCTTCGGCGAACCCGCCGAACCAGGCCCGCAGTCCGGCCCGCGACCGCGTCCGTACGAGGGTCAGCGCGAGCCAGACGCCCAGGTGCACGGGGACGAGCGGGAGCGGGAGGCGGCGGCGGGCGAGCCAGACGCGGTTGCGGGCGGTGACGCGGTGGTAGATGGCGTGCCGGGCGGGCGAGGTCCTGGGGTGCTGGAGCAGCAGCCCGGGCTCGTAGCGGATGGTCCAGCCGGCGTCGACGGCCCGCCAGGCGACGTCCGTCTCCTCGTGGGCGAAGAAGAACTCGGCGGGCCAGTAGCCGATCTCGTCGATCATGCGCAGCGAGAAGGCGTGCCCGCCGCCGAGGAAGCAGGTGACCGGGCCGCCGCGCATCGGGTCCCTCGCGCCGACGCGCGGCACGTGGCGCCGCTGGGTCTCGCCGTGCTCGTCGGCGATGCGGAAGCCGACGATGCCGAGGCGCGGGTCGGCGGCGAACAGATCGCGCACCCGGCGCAGCACGTCGGCGTGGACGAGGAGCCCGTCGTCGTCGAGCTCGACGACGACGTCCACGTCCCCGAACTCGTGCAGCCGGCGCAGTGCCACGTTCCGCCCGCCGGGACAGCCGAGGTTCTCCTCGACCTCGATGGCGGTGACCTCGCCGGGCAGGCCGGGGAACTCGGGCAGCGGGCAGCCGTTGCCGACGATCACGATGCGGGCGGGCGCGACGTCCTGCTTCGCCACCGACGCGAGCAGCGCGTCGACCTCGACGGGGCGGTTGCCCATGGTGACCACGGCGACGGCGATCCGCGGACCGTGCGACCCCTCCGACACGACGCCCTCCCCGACCCCTGGTCCGACCGACGGCCGTTCCGGCCGGTGCCCCGGCCGACGACCGTGGCCGCGATGCTAGCCGTTCACGCCCCGGACGTCCGGCGTACGCCACGCGTTCCCGCCCCGTATGCCGAGCACCACACGTGACACCGCATGCGGCAGGTGCGGCATGCCAAGGGCGGTCCCTGCTTCACGCCGATGAGCCTGGGACCGCCCTTGTCCACCCAGTCCGCAACGAACCGGTGGAAGCATCCAGAATCGCGCATCCCACGGGAAACGGGCGAGAGGGAATCAAGCCTGCCGCCCACCGGATCCGGACGTGCCCGCCGAACGAAAAAACCAGGCCAGACTAGGTCTGACCTGGTTCCCTATGGAGCCGCCTTCGGGATTCGAACCCGAGACCTACGCATTACGAGTGCGTTGCTCTGGCCATCTGAGCTAAGGCGGCGCGCGTCCCGCACTATGGTGCGATCAGCAACATCGGTAAGTCTACACAGTTTCCGGGGTGCTCCGTACACACCCCCGGAGGGGCGCCCGGAGCCCACCCGAGCGCCCCACCGACACGGTCACGTGCAGCGCTTGTCCTTCGCCGGGATCCTGCCCTGGAGGAGGTAGCGGTCGACCGTGGAGTCGACGCAGTCGCTGCCGCGGCCGTACGCGGTGTGGCCGTCGCCGTCGTAGGTGAGCAGTGTCGCCGAGCCGAGCTGGGCGGCCAGGGAGCGGGCCCAGGCGTACGGGGTCGCCGGGTCGCGGGTGGTGCCGACCACGAGGATCGGGGCGGCGCCCGCCGCCTTGATGCGGCGCGGCGCGCCGGATGCCTTCACCGGCCAGTACGCGCAGTTCAGCGACGCCCAGGCCAGGCCGCGGCCGAAGACCGGCGAGGCCTTCTCGAAGGCGGGGAGCCCCTTCCTCACCTCGTCCGGGGACGAGAACGCGGCCGGCAGGTCGAGGCAGTTCACGGCCGCGTTGGCGAACATCAGGTTGGCGTAGCCGCCCTCCGCGTCCCGCTCGTAGTAGCTGTCGGAGAGGCGCAGCAGGCCGGAGCCGTCCTGCTCGCGCAGGGCCGAGGCGAGCGCCTCGCGCAGCCGCGGCCAGGCCGACTCGTCGTACATCGCCGCGATCACGCCCGTCGTGGCCAGCGCCTCGCCGAGTTCGCGGCCGTCCGGGTCGTCGGTGGCGAGGGGGCTCGCGTCGAGCCGCCGGAAGAACGCCTTGAGGTTCCCGCCCACCCGCTCCGGCGACGCCCGCCTGCCGCCGAGCGGGCAGTCGGAGTGGCGCACGCAGTCCTTCGCGAAGGACCGGAAGGCCGTCTCGAACCCGGCCGTCTGGTCCTCGTTCATCCGCCGCGCGGACAGGGACGGGTCCATCGCGCCGTCCAGGACCAGCCGGCCGACCCGCCGGGGGTACAGGCCGGCGTACGTCGCGCCGAGGAACGTGCCGTACGACGCCCCCACGTACGTCAGCCTCCGGTCGCCCAGCGCGGCGCGCAGGACGTCCATGTCACGGGCCGCCTCGACCGTGGAGACGTGGCCCAGCAGGCGGGCCGAGCGCCGGGCGCAGGAGTCGGCGAAGTCCCGGAACGCCTCGACCAGCGCCTCGGTCTCGCGCTCGTCGTCGGGCGTCGTGTCCGTCTGCGTGTACGCGTCCATCCGCCGCCCGTCGAGGCACTCGACGGGCTCGCTGCCCGCGACGCCGCGCGGGTCGACGGCGACCATGTCGTAGCGGGCGCGGACCTCGGCGGGGTAGCCGATGCCCGCGTACGACTGGAGGTAGCCGATCGCGGAGCCGCCCGGGCCGCCCGGGTTGACCAGCAGCGATCCCAGGCGCTTGCTCGGTTCCGTGGCCTTCTTGCGGGCGACGGCCAGATCGATGTCGCCCGCGCCGGGCTCGGCGTAGTCGAGCGGCGCCTTCATCGTCGCGCACTCGAAGCCCGGCACGTCGCAGGAGTGCCAGGACAGCCGCTGGCCGTAGTAGCGCGCGAGGTTCGACGGGGTGGCCTCGGGCAGGGCGGCCGGCGCCGCGTCCGCCACCGGCGCCGTCCTCGGGTTCCCCGAGGAGCAGGCCGTGGCGAGGAGACCGGCGGCGAGGAGGGCGCCGCACGCGCGGAGGGGGCGGCGGCCGGAACGGCCCGCCGGCCTGAGCAGACGCTGGATACGCATGGGGCGATGGTAACCATGAGCGACGGACTGATCGCCGAGAGTGGCGAGAGCGCCCCGTACGAGTGACGCGGGGGGCCGCGCCGTGTGCCTCGTACGGGTCGTCCGGGATGTGGGCACCGTATGAGTGGCGCGGTCGTACGAATCGTGTGACCGTTCCTGCCGTCCGGGCCGTGTGGCTGTGTGGCCTGGTCGTGTGACCGTTCCTGTCGTGCGGGCCGTGCGCGTCGTCCGGCCGCGCGGTCGTACGGACCGCGGATGCCGCACGTGCCGGGTGGGCCGGCGGCGTCCGGGTCAGCCCGCGCGCAGGGCCATCGTCATGGCCTCCACCGCGAGCAGCGGCGGCACGTTCCGGTCGAGGGCCTCGCGGCAGGCGGCGATCGCGTCGATGCGGCGCAGGGTCGACTCCGGCGTCGTGGCGCGTGCGATGCGCTCCAGCGCGTCCTGGACCTCGGTGTTGGCGAGGGCGACGCGGGAGCCGAGCTGGAGGACGAGGACGTCGCGGTAGAAGCCGGTGAGGTCGGTCAGGGCGAGGTCGAGGCTGTCGCGCTGCGCCCGGGTCCGCCGGCGCTTCTGCTTGTCCTCCAGCTCCTTCATGACGCCCGCGGTGCCCCGGGGCATCCGGCCGCCCTGGGCCGCGCCCAGCGCCGCCTTCAGCTCCTCGGTCTCCTTGACGTCGATCTCCTCGGCGAGCTGCTTGGACTCCTCCGTGGCGGCGTCGACCAGCTCCTGGGCCGCCTTGAAGCAGCCGCCGATGTCCTCGACGCGCAGCGGCAGCCTGAGCACGGCGGTCCGGCGCTCGCGCGCACGCGGATCGGTGACCAGCCGGCGGGCGTGGTCGATGTGCCCCTGAGTGGCGCGGGCGGCCGCCACGGCCGCCTCCGGTTCGACGCCCTCGCGGCGGACCAGCATGTCGGCGACGGCCTCGGCCGAGGGCGTCAGCAGGCTCACATGGCGGCAGCGCGAGCGGATCGTCGGCAGCACGTCGTCCAGGGAGGGCGCGCACAGCAGCCAGACCGTACGGGGGGCGGGCTCCTCCACGGCCTTCAGCACGGCGTTGGCCGACTTCTCGTTCAGGCGCTCGGCGTCCTCGACGAGGATGACCTGCCAGCGGCCGTTCGCCGGCGAGGTGAACGACTTGCGGACGGTGTCCCGCATGTCGTCGGCCAGGATCTGCGTGCCCACGGCGGCGACCGTGGCGACGTCGGCGTGGGTGCCCACCAGCGTCGTGTGGCAGCCGTCGCAGAAGCCGCAGCCGGGGCTCCCGCCGAGCGCGCGGTCCGGGCTCACGCACTGGAGGGCCGCCGCGAAGGCCCGGGCGGCCGTGGTGTGCCCCGCGCCGGGCGGGCCCGTGAAGAGCCAGGCGTGCGTCATCTTGGACGCCTCGGGCGGCGGGGTGCCGTCGGCGGCCGCGGTGACCAGGGCGTCGGCGTCCCGCGCGGCGGCGTCGAGCTGCGCGCTCACCTTGTCCTGACCGACCAGGTCGTCCCACACGGGCACGGGTGCCGCCCTTCCTCGCCGCCTCTGCCGCGCGCACGCGCTCGGACACGCGTACGCCTCGCATGTGCGGACTGCTCATACGTGCGTACTGCCGACGGCGTACCCCTCGCGTCCGCCGCCGGTTCCCATTGTGCGGGAGGGGACTGACAGCGCGGGACGGTTCGGCCACCGGCGCCGGGCCCCGGTCCGGGTCCGGGGCCGGGTCGAGCCATCGGCATCCGGACCGGACCGGGCCATCGGGACCGGGACCGGACCGGGACCAGGCGTCGGTGCCGTCGGGGTCCGGCCGCCGGGGTTCGGCCGTCCGTGGCGGGGGCCGGGGGCCTCAGCGGTCCCGGCCGCCCCTGCCCCGGCGTCCGTCCCGTCCGTCCCACTCGTCGTCCTCGCGCGGGCCGAGCAGTTCGTCGGCCAGGGTCGGCAGGTCGTCCAGCGGGGTCTCCTCCGCCCAGTCGGGGCGGGGGCGGCGGCGGACGTTGCCCTCTTCGTCGATCTGCGGCAGCTCGCGCGTGCTGCCGTCGGAGCCGTCGGGCGCGGGACGCTCGTCCCGGAAGTAGCCCCGGGGCGCGCGGTCCGCCGGACGGCCCGTGTCCTCGTCCCGTACGGAAGGCAGCACCGCGGTCTCGTCCGTGGCACCGGGGGGCTGTGCTCCGGGCGCCGGGAACTGCGGCAGCCTGGTCGTCTCCTCCATGTCCGGGGCGCCGGGACGGACCGGCGGCAGGACCGCGGTCTCGTCGGCGGGACCGCCCGGCGCGTCGGCCGGCGTCACGACCGGCGTGGGCACCGTGGACTCGAAGTCGGGCGGGGAGGCGGGACCGGGGCGGCGGTCCGCCGTGTCCGGCCGGCCGGCGGGTGCGGAGGGCCCGGCGGGAGCAACAGGACCAGCGGAGTCGGCGGTGCCAGTGGAGTCGGCGGGTGCGGCGGGGCCGGTGGTTCCGGCGGGGCCGGTGGTGGTGCCCGGAGGCGTCGTGGACCGGGCGGCAGCGGCGGCGGCCGCCTCGGCCGCGACCCGGCGCGCCTCCTCGGCGCGGAGCAGCGCCTCCTCGGCCTTGCGCTGCTTCTCCAGGCGGCGCGCCTCCGCCTCGGCGCGCAGCCGCGCCTCCTCCTCGGCCTGCCTGCGCCGCCGCTCCTCCTCGGCCCGGCGGCGCTCCTCGGCCTCGGCGCGGGCCTGCTCCTCGGCGAGCAGCCGGGCGCGCTCCTCCTCGGCACGGCGTGCGGCCTCCTCCGCGCGCCGACGGGCCTCCTCGGCCTGGCGCTCGGCCTCGCGGCGCTGCGCCTCCTCCAGCTCCCGCCGCTTGCGCTCCTCCTCCTCGGCGCGCAGCTTGGCGAGCTGCTCCTGGCGCTCGCGCTCCAGGCGCTCCTCCTCGGCCTTGCGCGCGGCCTCCTCCTCGGCTCTGCGCCGGGCCTCCTCCTCGGCGGCCCTGCGAGCCTCCTCCTGGGCCTTTATCTCGGCCTCGGAGAGCGGCAGCATCATGTCGAGGCGGTGCCGGATGACGGTGGTGACGGCCTCCGGCTCCTGTCCGCCGTCGACGACCAGGTAGCGGCCCGGGTCGCTCGCCGCCAGGGTCAGAAAGCCCGAGCGCACGCGCGCGTGGAACTCCGCCGGCTCCGACTCCAGCCGGTCCGGCGCCTCGGTGAACCGCTCGCGCGCGGCCTCCGGCTCCACGTCCAGCAGCACGGTCAGGTGCGGCACGAGTCCGTCGGTGGCCCAGCGGGAGATGCGGGCGATCTCGGTCGGCGAGAGGTCGCGTCCGGCGCCCTGGTAGGCGACGGAGGAGTCGATGTACCGGTCGGAGATCACGACGGCGCCGCGCTCCAGGGCGGGCCGCACCACGGTGTCGACGTGCTCGGCGCGGTCGGCCGCGTACAGCAGCGCCTCGGCGCGGTGCGAGAGACCGGCCGACGACACGTCCAGCAGGATCGAGCGCAGCCGCTTGCCGACGGGCGTCGCGCCCGGCTCGTGCGTCACCACGACCTCGTGGCCCTTGCCGCGGATCCACTCGGCGAGCGCCTCGGCCTGCGTCGACTTGCCGGCGCCGTCGCCGCCCTCCAGGGCGATGAAGAAGCCGGAGGCGGCCGGCGCCTGCACCGGGTCGTCGCCGCCGAGCAGCGCGTCCCGCAGGTCGTGCCGCAGCGGCACCCCGGAACGGTCGTCGGCCTTGGCGAGGACCAGCGCGGCCACCGGCAGCAGCAGCGCGCCCACCAGCATCAGCGTGAACGCGGCGCCTCCGTGGGCGAACACGAACTTGCCGTTCTCCAGGCGGTGCGGCCCGATCGCGGCGGCCAGCAGCGGCGCGGCGACGGCGCCGAGCGCCACGAAGACGCGCACGACGGCGTGCAGGTGCTCGGTGGTGCGGGCCCGCCGGAAGTCCTCGGCCTCCTGGTCGAGCAGCGTGTGCCCGGTGTTCGCGGCGGCTCCCGCGCCGACGCCCGCGAGCGCCACGACCAGGACGACGGTGGCGACGTCCGGGATCAGGCCCGCGGCGAGCAGCGCCACGCCGGTGGCCGCGACGGCGAGCGCGAGGAGCCGGCGCCGCGACAGGGACGGCAGCGTCCTCGGGGCGGCGCGGACGCCGACGACCGTGCCTCCGGTCAGCGCCAGGACGAGCAGCCCGTACGTGACGGGGCCGCCGCCCAGGTCCTTGGCGTGCAGCACGAGGACGGCCGCGGCGGCCGCGACGGCCCCGGCGACGGCGGCGCAGGCCGGGACCAGCAGCGGGATCGCGCCCGTGCGCCCCTTGTCGACGCCGGTGCCCGTACGGGGACGGCGCAGACCCTCCAGCGGCGACCGGGGGCGCGGGGTGCGCGCGTCGGGCAGCTCGAGGAAGACGAGGACGGACAGGGACGCGGCGAACAGCCCGGCGGCGACGTACGAGGCGAGGGCCGCCTGGTGCTGGTCGAACCAGTCGACGCCGGCGCCCAGGAGGTTGTTGACCAGCGACGCCCCGACGAGGACGGCGGCCGCGGCGGGGATCGCCACGAACTGGGTGCGCAGCGACAGCCGGCGCAGCGCGTCCATGCGGTCCGGCAGCGGCCGTACGGTCGCGCCCTCCGGGGGCGGCGCGGGCAGCAGCGCGGGCGCCGCGCCCTCGCGGCACACGGTCCAGAACCGCTCGGCGACCCCGGAGACGAAGGCCGTGACCAGCACGACGGCCAGCGCGTTGTCGGGCGTCCAGTCGATCCACAGCGGAGCGACGATCAGCAGGGCGGCGCGCAGGCCGTCCGTGACGATCATGGTCCAGCGGCGGTCGAGCGGACCTTCCTTGCCGGTCAGCGAGGTGAGCGGGCCGAGCAGGACGGCCCCGAAGAGCAGTGTGGCGAGGACGCGCGCCGCGAAGACGGCCGCCACGGCGAGGGCGACGCCGCGGTAGCCGCCGCCGAAGGAGCCGGCCGAGATCGCCGCCTGGAGGGCGAGGAGGACCAGGACCAGCAGGGCCAGGGCGTCACCGACACCCCCCACGACGTGGGCGCTCCACAACCGGCGCAGCTGCGGTACCCGCAGCAGCGCGCGGACGGCGCGCTCCCGTGAATCTGCGACCAGGGCGTCGTCGGGGGCCGGCGTGGGGGCCGGTGGCTGCTCGGCTCGCGTCATCCTGACAGCCTATCGGGACGCGCCGGGACCCCGAAGCGCACGTCCGAACATGTGAACGCCCCGCTCACCCTGTGGTGCCGGGGCGTTCGCCTCGCGAAGCCGAAGTGAAGGACCGGCCCTCGGAGCGGTCCCTGGGCCGCGGCCCCGACAACGATCACCGGTCCCCGGCCGCGGCTCCCGACGGCAGTCACCGGTCCCCGAGCCGCGGTCCTCGACGACGGCCGCCGGTCCCTGGGCCGCGGCCTCCGGCGACGATCACCGGTCCCCGGAATCCGGTCCTCGGCGAGGGCCACCCGTCACCCGCCCTGGGCCCGGCCCACGGTCCCGGCGGCGGCCGGCGGGCCTCAGTCCTCGACGGCGGTGCCCGCGGTCGTCGTCTTCTTCGCCACCGTCTTCTTGGCCGTGGTCTTCTTGGCCGCGGTGGTGGTCTTCTTGGCCGCCGTCTTCTTGGCCGCGGTCTTCTTCGCGGCCGTCTTCTTGGCGGGCGCCTTCTTGGCCGCGGCCTTCTTCGCCGTCTTCTTGGCGGGCCCCTTGGCGCGCTTCTCCGCGAGCAGCTCGTAGCCGCGCTCCGGGGTGATCGCCTCGACGCTGTCGCCGGAGCGCAGGGTCGCGTTGGTCTCGCCGTCCGTGACGTACGGGCCGAAGCGGCCGTCCTTCACGACGACGGGCTTCCCGCTGACCGGGTCCTCGCCCAGCTCCTTCAGCGGCGGCTTCGCGGCGGCGCGGCCGCGCTGCTTGGGCTGCGCGTAGATCGCGAGGGCCTCTTCGAGGGTGATGGTGAAGAGCTGCTCCTCGGACTGCAGGGACCGCGAGTCCGTGCCCTTCTTCAGGTACGGGCCGTAGCGGCCGTTCTGCGCGGTGATCTCCACGCCCTCGGCGTCCGTGCCGACCACGCGCGGCAGCGACATCAGCCGCAGGGCGTCGTCCAGCGTCACCGTGTCCAGGGACATCGACTTGAAGAGCGAGGCCGTGCGCGGCTTGACGGCGTTCTTGCCGGTCTTCGGGGTGCCCTCGGGGAGCACCTCGGTGACGTACGGGCCGTAGCGGCCGTCCTTGGCGATGATCTGGTGGCCCGTCACCGGGTCGGTGCCCAGCTCGAAGTCGCCGCTCGGCTTGGCGAGCAGCTCCTCGGCGAGCTCGACGGACAACTCGTCCGGCGCCAGGTCCTCCGGGATGTCGGCGCGCTGGTGGTTCTCGGAGTCCTTCTCGCCGCGCTCGATGTACGGGCCGTAGCGCCCGACGCGCAGCACGATGCCGCTGCCGACGGGGAAGGACGACACCTCGCGGGCGTCGATCGCGCCCAGGTCGGTGACCAGCTCCTTCAGACCGCCGAGGTGGTCACCGTCGCCGTTGCCGGCGTCCGCGGCGCCGCCGGCGACGGCGGCCCCCTCGCCGAAGTAGAAGCGCCTGAGCCACGGCACGGCCTGCGCCTCGCCCCGCGCGATGCGGTCGAGGTCGTCCTCCATCTTGGCGGTGAAGTCGTAGTCGACGAGCCGCCCGAAGTGCTTCTCCAGGAGGTTGACCACGGCGAAGGACAGGAAGGACGGCACCAGGGCCGTGCCCTTCTTGAAGACGTAGCCGCGGTCGAGGATCGTGCCGATGATCGACGCGTACGTCGACGGGCGGCCGATCTCGCGCTCTTCGAGCTCCTTGACCAGGCTGGCCTCGGTGTAGCGGGCCGGGGGCTTGGTGGAGTGCCCGTCGGCCCTGATCTCCTCGGCGGTCAGCGGGTCTCCCTCGGAGACCTGCGGCAGCCGGCGCTCGCGGTCGTCGAGCTCGGCGTTCGGGTCGTCGGCGCCCTCGACGTAGGCCTTGAGGAAGCCGTGGAAGGTGATCGTCTTGCCGGAGGCGCTGAACTCGGCGTCGCGGCCGTCGGCGGCGGTGCCGCCGATCCGGACCGTGACGGAGTTGCCGGTGGCGTCCTTCATCTGGGAGGCGACGGTGCGCTTCCAGATCAGCTCGTACAGCCGGAACTGGTCACCGCTCAGGCCGGTCTCGGCGGGTGTGCGGAAGCGGTCGCCCGAAGGACGGATCGCCTCGTGCGCCTCCTGCGCGTTCTTCACCTTCCCGGCGTACGTGCGGGGGCGCTCGGGCAGGTAGTCCGCGCCGTACAGCTGGGTGACCTGCGCGCGGGCGGCGGCGACGGCCGTGTCCGACAGCGTCGTGGAGTCCGTACGCATGTAGGTGATGAAGCCGTTCTCGTACAGCTTCTGCGCGATCTGCATGGTGGCCTTGGCGCCGAAGCCGAGCTTGCGGCTGGCCTCCTGCTGCAGCGTCGTCGTACGGAAGGGCGCGTACGGCGAGCGGCGGTAGGGCTTGGACTCGACCGAGCGCACGGAGAACCGCGTGTTCTCCAGCGCGGCGGCCAGCGCGCGGGCGTTCGCCTCGTCGAGGTGGAGGGTGTTCGCGCTCTTGAGCTGCCCCAGCGAGTCGAAGTCGCGACCCTGGGCGACGCGCCTGCCGTCGACCGTCGTCAGGCGCGCGACCAGCGACGACGGGTCGCTCGGATCGCCGGCGCGGCCGGTGCCGAAGGTGCCGGTCAGGTCCCAGTACTCGGCGGAGCGGAACGCCATGCGCTCGCGCTCGCGCTCGACGACGAGCCGGGTCGCCACGGACTGGACGCGGCCGGCCGACAGGCGCGGCATGACCTTCTTCCACAGGACCGGCGAGACCTCGTAGCCGTAGAGGCGGTCGAGGATGCGGCGGGTCTCCTGGGCGTCGACCATGCGCTGGTTGAGGTCGCGCGGGTTGGCGACGGCCGCGCGGATCGCGTCCTTGGTGATCTCGTGGAAGACCATCCGCTTGACCGGGACCTTGGGCTTGAGCACCTCGAGGAGGTGCCAGGCGATGGCCTCGCCCTCGCGGTCCTCATCGGTGGCGAGGAAGAGCTCGTCGGAGTCGCGCAGCAGGTCCTTGAGCTTCTTGACCTGGGCCTTCTTGTCGGCGTTGACCACGTAGACGGGCTGGAAGTCGTGCTCGACGTCCACGCCGAGGCGGCGCACCTCGCCCGTGTACTTCTCGGGCACCTCCGCGGCGCCGTTGGGGAGGTCGCGGATGTGCCCGACGCTCGCTTCGACGACGTAGCCGGGGCCGAGATAGCCCTTGATCGTCTTCGCCTTGGCAGGCGACTCGACGATGACGAGTCGGCGGCCGCCCTGTGCGGTCTCGCTGGTCGGGGACAACTTCGCTCTTCTCTCCGGTCGACGCGGGGGGTCTCCCCGAGGCTCTGTCCCGGGGTCGTGTCGTGCTGACGCTGCGGAGTGTGACGGTACATCCCGCCCCCGTGTCAAACGGGAAAAGCCCGCAACGGCCACTCGAACGGTAACCCGACTCCCGTCATTCCTGCCGCCCGGACCGGCCACCAGCCGTTTCGGCCCCATGCGGAGGGTGACGTACCACTTACCGGGGAGAGGAGCGCCACATCCGGCGGAGGTACTCCCTCCGCGCACCGGAGCGCGACCGCTCGGAAGGTGATCAGAGAGTGGCGAAGCACCACGCGCTGAGGAGCAGCGCAGCGGCTCCGGCGAAGGAGGTGAGGGCCACGGCGGCGACCGGGTTCACCCCCTGGGCGACGGGCTCGCGGTGCCGCAACCGAACGACGGTCCACACCAGCAGTGCCGCCCCGAACAGGGCGAACACCGATCCTGTGAAGATCGCAGGTCCGCTCTCCATGATGTATCCCTTCGCCCCCGACTGCTCCGGTTCGGGAGGCTGGCAGCTCCGGGAGACCGTGCCGCCAACGCCGGGTGAACGGCGGGCGACCGGCACGCCATACGGTCCCCGTACCGCCGTCCGGCCCGAGTGTCACGCCGGCCCGGGCGGGCCCGTCCCCCCTCCCGCCCCACCGTCCCCGGCACCACTCACCGTGCACTCCACTGTGGCGAATTCGTCGTTCCGCCCACCCTCGCCACGGCCCCGCCACCCTCCGTACGCCCCGCGCCCACCGCCCAAGTCGGCGCGAAGTCGCTGCCGCGGACGGAGCGGGCACGCCGCCCGGCAAGGCGGCGCGGGCACACGGCAGGCCCCGGCTGCGCGGCAGGCCCCGGCTGCGCGGTTGACCCTGGCTGCACGGCCGACCCTGGCTGCACGGCCGACCCCACCGGATGCACGGTCGGTCCCACCGGATGCACGGTCGGTCCCAGAGGCACGCGGTGGGCCACAGACACGCGGCAGGCCACAGGCGTACGGCAGGTCCCGGGCGCACGGCCGGGGCGACGGGTGCGCTGCCGGGGCGACGGGTGCGCGCCCGTCCCGCGTCACCGCACCGGCTCGAGGAACCCCTGTTCCACCAGCAGCCTGATCTGCGCGGGCGTCCGGTCCCGGAGCAGGACGGGGTCCTCGCCGACCAGCTGGGCGATGGCGTCCAGGATCCGCCCGGCGCTGAGCGACCCGTCGCACACGCCCGCGAAACCCGCGCCGACCGTGTCCACCTTGGTGGCCCGCCGCATGCCGCGGTGCTGGCGCAGCACGACGTGCTCGGGGTCCTCGGCTCCGGGCAGCCCGACCTGCTCCTGCACGACCTCCTGCGTCAGCCGGAAGTGCCCGGCGAGCAGGGCGGCGTCGTCGTGCTCGCGCAGGAAGCCGACACGCTCGAAGTGCGCCCGGATGGCGTCCCCGAGCGGCTGCTCGACCGGGTGCGGCCACTCCTCCACGACGACGGACGGCTCGGTCTCCGCGGCGGCGCTCCTGCGCAGGGTGATCCAGCCGAAGCCGACTCCCTTCACCTTCCGCGCCTCGAACTCGTCGAGCCACGCGTCGTAGCGCGCCTGGTACACGGCCGGGTCGTCCCGGTGGTCGCCCGCGTCACGCAGCCACAGTTCGGCGTACTGCGTGATGTCCTGGACCTCGCGCTGCACGATCCAGGCGTCGCAGCCGCGCGGCACCCACGAGCGCAGCCGGTCCTGCCAGTCCTCGCCCTCCACGTGCTGCCAGTTCGCGAGGAACTGCGCGTACCCTCCTTCGTTCAGCCGGGCCCCCGCCTGCTGAACGAGCGTGCGGCACAGATCGTCCCCGCCCATGCCGCCGTCGCGGTAGGTGAGGCGGGCGCCCGGGGAGATCACGAAGGGCGGGTTCGAGACGATCAGGTCGTACGTCTCCTCGCCCACCGGCTCGAAGAGCGAGCCCTGCCGCAGATCCGCCGCGGGGGCGCCGGAGAGCGCGAGCGTGAGCGCGGTGATGTCCAGCGCGCGCGGGTTGAGGTCGGTCGCGGTGACCCGGGTCGCGTGCTGCGCGGCGTGCAGGGCCTGGATGCCGGAGCCGGTGCCGAGGTCGAGGGCGCTGCCGGCCGGCGTGCGGACGGTGATGCCCGCGAGCGTCGTGGACGCCCCGCCCACGCCGAGGACGACGCCCTCGGCGCGGCTGCCGATGCCGCCCGCGCCGCCGACCGCGCAGCCCAGGTCCGAGACGATGAACCAGTCCTCGCCGCCGGGCCCGCCGTAGGGGCGCACGTCGACCGTGGCCGCGACCTCGTCGCCGCCGACGGCGGTCAGCCAGCCCGCGGCCAGGCAGTCGTCCACGGGCAGCATGCCGGCCAGGCGCGCGCGGGGCACGGGCTGCTGCAGCAGGAAGAGCCGGACGAGGGTCTCCAGCGGGGTGTCGCCGCGGGTCGCCCGCAGCGCGGGCACGATCTCGCTGCGCGCCAGTGCCGCGTACGCGGGGGCGCCGAGCAGGTCGAGCAGGCCGTCGGCGCTGAAGTCGGCCCGCAGGAGGGCCTCCCGCAGCCGGGCGGTCACGTCGGGGCGGTCGGACGAGGGCAGGGCGGAAAGAGGGGCGCTACTCACCGCCCCATTGTGACCCGCGGGCGCCCGGCACGGGCCGCCGCCCGCCGGACGCGAACGTCGGGAAACCCGGTTCCACGGGGCCGGCCGGGGTCGAGCCCGGCGGCTCCGCGCACCCACGCGTACTTACGTGTACCTACGCGCACTCGCACGGCCGACGACCTGCCCGGCCCGGCGAGCCCGACACTCCGCACGGTCGCCCGGACCTGACGGCCCGCCCGGCCGACGAGCCCGGCCGACCACTCGGTACCGGCGGCCCGCTCAGCCAATAGACCCGGCGACCCGCTCGGCCGTACGGGAACGGCGGCCCGCCCGGTCGTCGGGCCGGCGGGCCGGTCCGTCACGCGGGACCGGTGGTCCGCTCGGCCGACGGCCCCGGCGGCCCGGCCGATCACGTGGCCCGGCGCGGCCCGGCCGACCCCGCGGGACCGCGCCCCGCTCAGCCCTGTGTGGCCGACGGCGAGCCCGACGCCGACTTGCAGCTCTCCTGCTTGGCCATCGCCTTGCCGACCTCGCCCTCCTCCAGGTTCTTCAGGGCGTCGTTCCCGCTCTGGCCCAGCTTGTCCAGCTGCGCCGCGATGTCCTTGAGGCCGTCCGCGAACTTGCCCTGGTCGTCGGTGTCCAACTTGTCGACCTGCTGCTTCAGGCCGGCGTACGAGGCGGAGATGCCGTTGAGCTCCTTGACGGCGTCCTTCTGCTTCTTCTCGCCGTTCTCGACGTCGGGGGCCCCGGCCTTGTCCACGGCCGAGCCGATGGCCTTGTACGCGTCCGACATGTCCTGGAAGGCCTTGGAGTCCGTCTTCCGGACGTCCTCCGGGGTGCTGTTGTCCGAGGTCTGCTCCTGGATCGCGGCGTTCGCGGCCTCGATCTTCTTCGCCTGCGGCTGCACCGCGTCACAGACCTGCTCGGCCCAGGCGTCCAGCTTCTCACTGCTGTCGTCACCGCCGCACCCGGACAGCGCCAGTACCAGTACCGCACCGCCGGACAGTGCGGCAGCGAGCTTCTTGTTCACCGGATCGGTCCCTTCCATGGCTCTCGGCCCCGGAACATACACGCCAAGTGGGCGACACCCGAGTGACAGGTGCCTCCCTTGCCCCGCATTGAAGCCGTTTGCACCAAGCGAGAGAAGGGTCACGACTACGGCGTGTCCCCGCACGGACGGGCGGACAGCACATCAGCATGTGCTGTCCGCCCGTCCGTTGGGCCGAGCCCGACCAGCGGTGACGCCGGCGGCCCGGGTCACCGGCTACGAAACCACCGCCGGATCGGTCGGCTTGGCGACCCGCTCGGAGTTGGCCTCGTCACCCACGGCGATCCCGCGCCGCTTGGACACGTACACCGCGCCCACGATGACCAGGAGCGAGAGGGCCGCGATGAGGACCCTCAGCGTGACGCTTCTGTCCGCGCCGTAGCTGAACTGGACGACCGCGGGCGCGATGAGCAGCGCCACCAGGTTCATCACCTTCAGCAGGGGGTTGATCGCGGGACCCGCGGTGTCCTTGAAGGGGTCGCCGACCGTGTCGCCGATCACCGTCGCGGCGTGGGCCTCGCTGCCCTTGCCGCCGTGGTGGCCGTCCTCGACCAGCTTCTTGGCGTTGTCCCAGGCGCCGCCGGAGTTGGCCAGGAAGACCGCCATCAGCGTGCCGGTGCCGATCGCACCCGCGAGGTACGCCCCCAGCGCGCCGACGCCGAGCGTGAACCCGATCGCGATCGGCGCCATCACGGCGAGCAGGCCGGGCGTGGCGAGCTCGCGCAGCGCGTCCTTGGTGCAGATGTCCACCACGCGCCCGTACTCCGGCTTCTCCGTGTAGTCCATGATCCCGGGCCGCTCCCGGAACTGCCGGCGCACCTCGAAGACCACGGCGCCGGCCGACCGCGACACGGCGTTGATCGCCAGCCCCGAGAAGAGGAAGACGACCGCTGCACCCGCGACCAGCCCGACCAGGTTGTTGGGCTGCGAGATGTCCATGACCAGGCTCATCGGGCCGCCGTCGCCGACCTTCTCCCCCACGTCCCGCGCGGCCGAGGTGATCGCGTCGCGGTAGGAGCCGAAGAGCGCCGAGGCCGCGAGGACGGCCGTGGCGATGGCGATGCCCTTGGTGATGGCCTTCGTGGTGTTGCCGACGGCGTCCAGGTCGGTGAGCACCTGGGCGCCCGCGCCCTCGACGTCGCCGGACATCTCGGCGATGCCCTGCGCGTTGTCGGAGACGGGACCGAAGGTGTCCATGGCGACGATGACGCCGACCGTGGTGAGCAGGCCGGTGCCGGCCAGCGCCACCGCGAAGAGGGCCAGCATGATCGACGTACCGCCGAGCAGGAACGCCCCGTACACCCCGAGCCCGATCAGGAGGGCGGTGTAGACGGCCGACTCCAGGCCGACGGAGATGCCGGCCAGGACGACCGTGGCCGGACCGGTGAGCGAGGTCTTTCCGATGTCGCGCACGGGACGGCGGGTGGTCTCGGTGAAGTAGCCGGTCAGCTGCTGGATCAGCGCGGCGAGGACGATGCCGATCGCCACCGCGACGAGGGCGAGGATCCGCGGATCGCCCGACTTGCCGCTGATCGCGGCGTCGGTGACGCCGTTCAGCCGCGCGTACGAGGACGGCAGGTAGACGAAGACGGCCAGGGCCATCAGCACCAGGGAGATCGCCGCGGAGATGAAGAAGCCGCGGTTGATGGCGCTCATGCCGCTGCGGTCGGCGCGGCGCGGCGCCACCGCGAAGATGCCGATCATCGCCGTGATCACACCGATCGCGGGGACGAGCAGCGGGAAGGCGAGACCGGCGTCGCCGAAGGCCGCCTTGCCGAGGATCAGCGCGGCGACGAGCGTCACGGCGTACGACTCGAAGAGGTCGGCGGCCATGCCGGCGCAGTCGCCGACGTTGTCGCCCACATTGTCGGCGATGGTCGCGGCGTTGCGCGGGTCGTCCTCGGGGATGCCCTGCTCGACCTTGCCGACCAGGTCCGCGCCGACGTCGGCGGCCTTGGTGAAGATGCCGCCGCCGACCCTCATGAACATCGCGATCAGTGCCGCGCCGAGTCCGAAGCCCTCCAGGACCTTCGGCGCGTCGGCCGCGTACACGAGCACCACGCAGGAGGCGCCCAGCAGACCGAGCCCCACCGTGAACATGCCGACGACACCGCCCGTACGGAAAGCGATCTTCATGGCTTTGTGCGAGACGGAGGTGAGGTCCTTCTCGGGTTCGCCCTCCGCCGGGGTCGCCTCCCGGGCCGCGGCGGCCACGCGGACGTTGCTGCGTACGGCGAGCCACATGCCGATATAACCGGTGGCCGCCGAGAAAACCGCGCCGATCAGGAAGAACACCGATCGTCCGGCGCGCTGATTCCAGTCGTCCGCGGGCAGCAGCATGAGCAGGAAGAACACCACGACGGCGAATACCGCGAGGGTGCGCAGCTGCCGGCCGAGATATGCCTTCGCGCCTTCCTGGACCGCCTCCGCGATCTTTTTCATGCTGTCGGTTCCCTCGCCCGCCGCGAGGACCTGGCGCACCAGGATTCCGGCCACCGCGAGCGCCGCGAGGGCGACGAGCGCGATGACCATCACGATGAGACGGTTGTCGTCGGTCAGGACCGCGGCCGCGAGGGTTGTGGGGTGGTCAAACTGATGAGGGGTAGAAAGCCCCGCCATTCGTCCTCCTTGACGCTTGGGCTGAGCTCAAGATGTGGACGGATTGTAGGGATCCCCACTAGATCAAAACAGTGCGCGGTAAGCGGAATTGGCCTTCTCGTGCTCTACAGCAAATGATCGCCCGGATCTCGGGGGGCCTGAAAGAGGTAATGCCCCAAAAGCGTTGACGCTTGATCCATTCGCAGGCGGCGGATCATCGGATTGTTTGGTGAATTTCTTCACAAAATACGGGGCAACGGAAAAAGGGCCCCGCTCAGCAGGGCCCTTTCACGGGAGAAGCGCAGAGGATCAGGGGAGGAGCGTGGCGGGCGGCGTAGTCGGCCAGCTCATCCTGATCAGACCGCCGTGCTCCCCGGCGGTGACTTCCACGTCGTCGACGAGGCCGCTGATGACCGCGAGGCCCATCTCGTCCTCCTCGCTGTCCATGTCCGGATCGTCACCCCGGGTGCCCGGCGCGTGGTGGCCGGCGGACGCCCGCGGCGCCTCGTCGCCGACCTCGATGGAGAACTGCTTCTCCTCCTCGATCAGCTGCACCAGCACCGGCGCCGAGATGCCGCTGTTCTGGTGCAGTCCCACCGCCCGGCTGCAGGCCTCCCCGACGGCGAGCCTGACCTCGTCGAGGACGGCCTCGTCCACCCCGGCCCTGCGCGCCACCGCTGCCGCCACCAGCCGGGCGGTCCTGACGTGCTCGGGCTGCGCGCTGAAGCGGAGCTCAACGGTGGCCATGCGTCCCCCTCGGAACTACGGGCGTGCGGTCGGGGGGCCGGGCCGCCGAGGCCCGGCCCCCCGCGTTGCTTCTGGGTCCCGGGCCCACGGGGCCCGCGGACGGGTGGTCAGTCGGTCGCCGCCACCGCTTCGTCGACCGAGGTGTGGATCGGGAACACCTTGGTGAGGCCGGTGATGCGGAAGATCTTCAGGATGCGCTCCTGGTTGCAGACCAGCCGCAGCGAGCCCTCGTGGGCGCGCACCCGCTTCAGTCCGCCCACCAGCACGCCGAGACCGGTGGAGTCGAGGAAGTCCACGCCCTCCATGTCGACGACGAGGTGGAAATTGCCGTCGTTCACCAGCTCGACCAGCTGCTCCCGCAGCTTGGGCGCGGTATATACATCGATTTCGCCACCGACCTCGACGACCGTACGATCGCCGACGGTACGGGTCGACAGAGACAGGTCCACGGATCCTCCAGCACCTTGCTATCGAGCGGTCGTCCCTCGGGACACCTCGGCTTCAGCCCCCGGGACGGTACGCCAGCCGCGTTGGCATTCAATCACTTACCGGCAGGCGTGCACGACGCCTTGGGCCCATTGTCCGTCACGCCAGTGACACACTCGGTGCCGATGGCCAAGAATCACCGATCCGATCGATCCTCGGCAGGCACCGCGTCCCGCCCCGCTCCGGGCACGGTCCTGGACCGGCTCGCCTCGGGGCCGAGCCGGGCTTCGCGCATCACTCATACGGAGCACTTGCCCCCGCGTGCGGGTCGGCATGCCGTCTGGCCTGACCGGATCCGTCCGGAGGTCGTCGCGGCGGTGCGGGAGGCCGGGATCGAGCACCCCTGGACCCACCAGGCGCGCGCCGCCGAGCACGCGCTGGACGGCGAGTCGGTCGTCGTCGCCACCGGCACCGCCTCGGGCAAGTCCCTGGCCTATCTCGTACCGGTGCTGTCGTGCCTGCTCGACGGCTCCGAGGCCCCCAACGGACGCGGCGCCACCGCCCTGTACCTCTCCCCCACGAAGGCCCTCGCCGCGGACCAGTGCCGGTCCGTGAAGGAACTTTCACATCCTCTGGGCAGCGCCGTGCGTGCCGCGGTCTACGACGGCGACACCGCCGTCGAGGAACGCGAGTGGGTACGCCAGTACGCCAACTACGTACTGACCAACCCCGACATGCTGCACCGCGGAATACTTCCCTCCCATCCGCGCTGGTCCTCCTTCCTGCGGGCCCTGCGCTATGTCGTCGTCGACGAGTGCCACACCTACCGGGGCGTCTTCGGCTCCCACGTCGCCCAGGTGCTGCGGCGGCTGCGCCGGCTGTGCGCCCGCTACGGCTCCTCCCCCGTCTTCCTGCTGGCCTCCGCGACCGCCGCCGAGCCCTCCGTCGCCGCCGGCCGGCTGACCGGCCTGCCCGTGGTCGAGGTCGCCGACGACGCCTCCCCGCGCGGCGAGATGGTCTTCGCCCTGTGGGAGCCGCCGCTCACCGAGCTGCACGGCGAGAAGGGCGCACCGGTCCGGCGCACCGCCACCGCCGAGACCGCCGACCTGCTCACCGACCTGACCGTGCAGGGCGTGCGCTCGGTCGCCTTCGTCCGCTCCCGCCGGGGCGCCGAACTGATCTCCGTGATCGCCCAGGAACGGCTCGCCGAGGTCGACCGCTCGCTCGTCCGGCGCGTGGCCGCCTACCGCGGCGGCTATCTGCCCGAGGAGCGCCGAGCCCTCGAACGCGCCCTCCACTCCGGCGAGCTCCTCGGCCTCGCCGCCACCACCGCCCTGGAACTCGGCGTCGACGTCTCCGGCCTGGACGCCGTCCTCATCTCCGGCTACCCGGGCACACGGGCCTCGCTGTGGCAGCAGGCGGGCCGCGCCGGCCGGGCCGGGCAAGGGGCCCTGGCGGTGCTGGTCGCCCGCGACGACCCGCTGGACACCTTCCTCGTCCACCACCCCGAGGCCCTGTTCGACCAGCCGGTGGAGTCCACCGTCCTCGACCCCGACAACCCCTACGTCCTGGCGCCCCACCTGTGCGCCGCGGCGGCCGAGCTGCCCCTGACCGACGACGACCTGCCGCTGTTCGGCCCGGCCGCCGCCGGGCTGCTGCCGCAGCTGGAGGCCGCGAAACTGCTGCGCCGCCGGACGAAGGCCTGGCACTGGACGCGCCGCGAACGGGCCGCCGACCTCACCGACATCCGCGGCGCGGGCGGCCGCCCGGTGCAGGTCGTCGAGGAGGCGACGGGACGGCTGCTGGGCACGGTCGACGCCGCCGCCGCGCACACGGCCGTCCACGAGGGCGCGGTCCACCTCCACCAGGGCCGTACGTATCTGGTGCGCAAGCTGGACCTGGAGGACTCCGTCGCCCTGGTCGAGCAGGCCGACCCGCCGTACACCACCGTCGCCCGCGACACCACCGCCATCTCCGTCCTGGAGACCGACGTCGAGGTCCCCTGGGGCGAGGGGCGCCTGTGCTACGGCTCCGTCGAGGTCACCAACCAGGTCGTCTCCTTCCTGCGCCGCCGCCTCATCACCGGCGAGGTGCTCGGCGAGACCAAGCTCGACCTCCCTCCCCGTACGCTGCGCACCCGCGCGGTGTGGTGGACGGTCACCGAGGACCAGCTCGACGCCGCCCGGGTGAACCCGGAGATCCTCGGCGGCGCCCTGCACGCCGCCGAGCACGCCTCCATCGGCATGCTGCCGCTCTTCGCCACCTGCGACCGCTGGGACATCGGCGGCGTCTCCGTCCCCCTCCACCCCGACACCCTGCTGCCCACCGTCTTCGTGTACGACGGCCATCCGGGTGGCGCGGGTTTCGCGGAGCGCGCCTTCCACACCGCCCGCGCGTGGCTCGCGGCCACCCGCGAGGCCATCGCCTCCTGCGAGTGCGACGCCGGCTGCCCGTCCTGCATCCAGTCCCCCAAGTGCGGCAACGGCAACGACCCCCTGCACAAACGCGGAGCGGTGCGCCTGCTGTCCGTGCTCCTACGGGGGGCGCCCGGCGAGGACGCCGGGGACGGCGAAGACGGTATGGAGGATCAGGTGGACGGGGGGACGGGGGAAACAGGAGGGAACGGGGTACGGCCGTCCGGGGCGGCGGAGGTGTCCGGGGCGGGGCTCGGCGCCGACGACTGACGCAGGGGCCGGTGCCTGATGCTGAGGACCGGTGCCTGACGCTGAGGGCCAGCGCTGACGCAGAGGGCCGGTCCCTGACGCCACAGGCTGGTGCCGTGCCCCCCGTGCCGCCCGTGCCGCCTGCTCCATTCCTTTGAGGTCCGTTGCGGCCCGTTCCAGTCCGTTTCAATTGATCCTTCGCCTTCCGTCCTGGTCACCATCATGGTCATGGGCGCGTCGTGGTGACCGGGGCCGCCGGGTCTGTCCGGCTCGCCGGGTCCGCAGGAGCTGCCGGCTCTGCCGGGCCTGCCGGGCCCGCGCGTGCTCTGACCTCGGCGGCGAGCAGTCCCCGGCCCGCCACCGCCGTGACGTCCGAGACCTCGCCGTACAGCGCGCACCGCGCGACGCGCGTGCCCTGTGCCCGCGCCACCCGGTCCGCCGCACCGCAGGCCGCCGCCCCGCCGTCCGCCCAGTGGTCCGCCGCCGCGAGCGCCGCCAGGTCGGCGGCGCCCGCTGCCCGGTGCCGTACGACCACCGCCTGTCCGGCGATCAGAACGGCACCGAAGACAATGGTCAGGACGGCGAGCGCGGCGACGGTCCACACGGTGGCGGAGCCCCGGTCCGCACCGCCCGACCCGTGTCTGCCGCGTTCGGCCCCGCGTCCGGACCCACGTCTGCGTCCGGGCCCGCGGCCGAGCCCGGGTTCGCCTCGGAGCCCGGGTTCGCCCTTGTGGGGCTCGGCCGGTCCCGGGCGTCCGGCCGTTCGTGCGGGCTCCGGCCGCCCCCTCCGCACCCTTCTCATCCGCCCGCTCCCACCGTCTCCTCCGCCAGCGCCACGGCCTCGTGGCTCAGCTCGAGCGTCAACCCGTCCGGGCCTGGAGGGTGCGCCGCGACCACGACGTGCACGAGGTCGCCCTCGCGGCTCACCGCGACCCGCGCTCCCTCCGGGGCCGCCCGGCGTGCCGTCTCCACGACGGTGCCGGGCGGGTCCTGGCGGGCCGCGGCCCGGGCGCCCGCCCGCGCCGCGTCCACGCACTGGATCTGCGCGGACGCGGCGAGCAGAGCCCAGACGAGTCCCATGGCGAACAGCACCAGCGCCGGAAGCACGACCGCGGTCTCAGCCGTCACGAATCCCTGGTCCGGTGGCCGGGCGGGGCGGCCCCGGACCGTCCCCTTCCAGCTCAACGCGAGTCCTTTCCGCCACCGTGCCGACCCCCTCCGTCCCCGCACCGGCTCCTGTCGCCCCCGTACCGGCCCGTTCCGTCCACGGGCCGGTCCCTCCCGTCCCCGCACGAGCCCCTCACATCCGGACATCGAGCGCCCGCCTCACGATGTCCTGCAGTTCCCCACTGACCTGGCCGCTCGTCAGCACCTTGTAGAGCGCCGCCGCGAACGCCACCGCCGCGATGATCCCCACCGCGTACTCGGACGTGACCATCCCCGTGTCCCCGCGTACGGCCCGCGCTCCGTACGCCAGGCCCCGCACCCGTGCCGCCTCTTCCTTCACCGCTCGCTTCATCCCGTTCACCGCTCCCTGCGTCTCGTCCGTCCCGCATCCCGTCGTCTCTTCGCTCCGTCGGCCTCGTCGGTCCCGTCGACCGCGTGTGCGCCGTCCGGTCCCGTCGTGTCGGTCCGTCATCCGCCGCCTCCCTCCAGCAGCCCGCCCGCCAGGCCGATCACCACCGGCAGCACGCCGACGGCGATGAAGGCGGGGAGGAAGCACAGGCCCACCGGGGCGGTGATCATGACGCCCGCCCGGCGTGCCCGGGCCGTGGCGGTCCGCGCCCGGCGGGCGCGGGCCTCGGCGGCCAGCCGGGCGACCGGTCCGGCCGCCGGTACGCCCGACTCGCCCGCCCGCTCCAGCAGCCGGGCCAGCGCCGCCGCGTCCGGCACGGCGGCCACCTCGCGCCACGCGGTCGCCGGGTCCGCTCCGAGCCGTACCTCCGCGGCGCCTCTGGCCAGGCGGCCCCCGAGGGGCCCGCCCAGCGCCTCGCCCACGGCCCGGGCGGCCGCCACGGGACTCGCCCCGGCCATGACGCACGCCGCCAGCAGGTCCGCGGCGAGCGGCACCTGACGTCCCGCTCGCGCCGCCTCCCGGCCCGTCACCGCCCCCACCGCCTCCCGAGGGGCACGTCGCAGCCGCCACCACAGGAGTCCGGCTCCGGCCACCAGGCCCGTCGCGCCGCCCGGGACCCCACCGATCAGCACCCACCCGGCACACACCGCCCCCGCGACGGGCAGCCCTCGCCGCACGGCGGCACGTACGTCGCACCGGGGCGTCCTGCGTGCCGGCGTCACGTCCAGCAGTCCGGCCAGCCGTTCCCGCGCTCGCCGTCTTCCGCGGACGCCCCCCGACACGTGCGCCACGGACCACAGCGCCGCCATCGCGCACACCGCCGCACCCAGCCTGTGGACGGTTTCCGGACTCATCGCGCCTCCGCTCCCCGTACGATCCGCAGCGCCCACCACAGCCCCGCCGCCTCCAGCGCCCCGCCGGCGAGCAGGCACGCAAGGCCCGGAGCCGTGTGCAGCACCACGTGCAGCGGGTCGGCGCCGAGCGCGGTGCCGAGGAGCAGCCCCAGCACGGGCAGTCCCGCGAGCAGCACGGCGGTGGACCGGGCACCCGCCAGTTGGGCGCGCACCTCCGCACGCTGGTCCCGCTCGGCGCGCAGGGCGCCCTCCAGCCGGTCGAGCCCGGCCGCCAGTCCGGCGCCGCCGTCCACGGCCACCCGCCAGCACGCGGCGAGGCCCAGCAGCCCGTCGGCTCCCGGTGTCCGCGCGGCCTCGGTGAGCGCGCCCGGCACGTCCCCGCCGAACCGTGCCGCCGCCAGCACCATCTCCCGTGCCTCGCCGAGCCCGTCCGAGTCCCGCGCCGCGCACAGCAGCGCCTCGCCCGGCTGGCGCCCCGCCCGTACCTCTCCCGCGAGCGTCCCGCAGAGCGCGATCACCGCCTCGGCCCGCGCCTCCCGCGTCCGCCGCGCCGCGCGGACCCGCAGAGTGCGCCGTACCAGCGGCACTCCGAGCGCTCCCACGACGAGCGGCACGACGGACGTGCCCAGCAGCGCGACCAGTGCTCCGGCGGCCAGCGACCACCACTCGCCGGGCAGCCGGCGCGGCGCCCGCAGAACCCGCCGCGCCCCGTCCCACACCGGCGGACCGGGTCCCGTCACGCCACCGCCGGCGCACAGCAGCCGCGCCCGCCGCCCGCTCGTCCTGCGATCGCTCATCAGCCAGGCCGCCATCCCGGCGCACACCAGGGCCGCGCCCACCGACATGTCATGTGCTTCCGTCACGGTCCCGCACCCCTTTTCCGCCCCTTCGGAATCCCGCCCCGCGCGACGTCCCTCGGCACTTCCGTACGGGCGGCGCCGACGACGGCCCCACCCCCGGCGGTTGCCCCACCGGCGACACCGTCGGCGGCATCGCCCATGGCGCCGCCGAGCAGCCCGCGCAGTCGCTCCCACCCCCGCTCGTGCACGAAGGCCTCCGCGCCCCAGCGCACCGCCGGAACCGTCACCACCAGCCCCGACGCGTCCCGCTCCAGGACGTGCACCTCGGCGATCCGCCGCCGCCCCGACCGGTCGCGCACGAGGTGGATCACCACCGACAGCGCGGCGGCCAGCTGGCTGTGCAGCGCGGCCCGGTCCAGTCCCGCCGCCGTGCCGAGCGCCTCCAGGCGGGCCGGCACCCCGGACGCGGCATTGGCGTGGACGGTCCCGCAGCCGCCCTCGTGGCCCGTGTTCAGCGCGGCCAGCAGATGGACGACCTCCGGTCCGCGCACCTCGCCGACGACCAGCCGGTCCGGCCGCATCCGCAGGGCCTGGCGCACCAGGTCCTGCAGCGTGACCAGCCCGGCGCCCTCCTGGTTCGGCGGCCGTGACTCCAGCCGGACCACATGGGGGTGGTCGGGGCGCAGCTCCGCCGAGTCCTCGGCCAGCACGATCCGCTCGCCCGGTCCGACCAGTCCCAGCAACGCGCTGAGCAGCGTGGTCTTGCCGCTGCCCGTCCCTCCGCTGACGAGGAACGACAGACGCGCGTCGAGCAGCGCCCGCAGCAGCCGGTCACCGCCCGGCGGCACCGTGCCCGCCGCGACCAGTTCGTCGAGCGTGAACGCCCTCGGCCGGACGACCCGGAGCGACAGGCAGGTCGACCCGACGGCGACCGGCGGCAGCACCGCGTGCAGTCTCGTGCCGTCCGGGAGCCGCGCGTCGACCCAGGGGTGGGCGTCGTCGAGCCGCCGTCCGGCCACCGCCGCGAGGCGCTGTGCCAGACGCCGTACGGCCGCCGCGTCCGGGAAGGAGATCCCCGTCGGCTCCAGGCCGCCGCCCCGGTCGACCCACACCCGGTCGGGCGCCGACACCAGCACGTCGGTCACGGAGGGGTCCGCCAGCAGCAGCTCCAGCGGCCCGGCGCCGATCAGCTCCGAGCGCAGCCGCTCCGTCGTGCGCAGGATCTCGGCGTCCCCGAGCACTCGGCCCTGCTCCCGGAGCGCCTGCGCCACCCGGGCGGGAGTGGGTTCGGCCCCGCGGACGGCGAGCCACCGCCGCACCCCGTCCAGCAGCCCGCCGTGAGCCGGCGGCTCCGTCGCCGTGGACGCGGACGCCGGTCCCCTGGACGCGGACACCGGCCCGCCGCGTCCGTGCCCGCCCGGCCGTGTGCTCGCGGCCACCGCTGCCGCCGCCGGTGTCACCACCGTCCGCTCCCGCGTCCGCCCGCTCACGTGCTTCCTCCGGCGCTCTCGGCCCGGTCCCAGAAGGCTGTGCAGAAGCGGGCCAGCGGGCCCCGTCCGTCGCCCGCGGGCGGCCTGCCCTTCTCCTGGACGGCGGGCAGTCCCGGGTCCGCCGGCACCTCGCCGATCAGTGGGAGTCCCAGGAGCCGGGCCACTTCGCGGTCGTCGAGCCCGGGCGCGTACGGCCCCCGGACCGCGACCCTGAGGTCGGGCAGGACCATGCCCGCCGCGGACGCCACCCGTCCCGCCGCCGCGACCGCGCGCAGCTCGGCCGGGACCACGAGCACGCCCAGGTCCACCTGGGCCAGAGCCTCGGCGACGCCCTCGTCGACGCGCCGGGGCAGGTCCACGACCACCGCGCCGCCGCGCCTGCGGGCCGCGGCCAGCACCGCCCGCACGGCCTGCGGCGGGACGGCGACGCAGTCGCCGCGGTCCCAGCTGAGGACGCGCAGCGCGTGCAGTTCGGGCAGCGACTCCTCCAGGGCTTCGCCGCCGACACGCCCCCGGGAGGCGGCGAACGCCGGCCAGCGCAGGCCCTCCGCCGTCTCGCCGCCGAGGAGCACGTCGAGTCCGCCGCCCAGCGGATCGGCGTCGATGAGCAGCGTGCGCCTGCCCTGGCGTGCCGAGGTGACGGCCAGCGCGCAGGCGAGCGTGGACGCCCCCGCGCCGCCCCGGCCGCCGATCACGCCCACGGTGAGCGCGGGCGGCCCGGCCCCCTCCGCCACGTCGGCGATGCGGTCGACCAGCCACTGCTCGCCGTCGGGCAGCAGCAGCACATGGTCGGCGCCGATCCGTACGGCGCGCTGCCAGACCCCGGGGTCGTCCTGGTCCCGCCCCACCAGCACCACTCCGCGTCTGCGCACGGCGCCGCGCACCCGGCGCGCGGCGTCGTCGCCGACCAGGACGAGAGGCGCCGTCTCCCACTCGCCCCTGCACGCGGGCATCCCGTGGTGGACCTCGGGCCGGGCGCCCGCCGCGGCACACAGCCGCAGCAGGTCGTCCAGGAGCTCGGCGTCCTCGGTGACGATCAACGGTCCGTCCCGCCGCTCCTCGGCGGCCGGCGGCCGGTCGTGCGTGATGGCTCCCGCCACGATTTCCATCCCCCTTCGCCGCGTATACCGCGGGGCCCCTGCGGCCCCGCCATTCCCGTTCGCGCGAAGAACCGGCAACCGGCACTCCATATGAACCGCCGATACGAACCGGCCATTGCCCGTGGGGCGAGCCGGAGGCGACCGAGGACTTCCGCGAGCGGGACGCGTCGGAATCACGATGCGGCGATCCCGGAAATCGCGTGGATCTTGGGCGATAACTGTGGACAACTCGGTGGTTGTGAATATCGCCTTCACCCAAACAGGTGACTCACTCGCGACTTCGAACGAGCAGCCCGCCCATTACGCTCCGTAGCGGATCATGCGTGCACAGAGACGAACCGGGCCGCGCGCGCAGCGCGGCCCGGACAGCGGGAGAAGGGACGGAGAAACCCATCCGGACATGCGACGACCCCCGCCGGGGGGGAGAGCGGGGGTCGTCCCCACGGCCGACTCGGGGGGGGAGGAGTCGGGCCGGGTTAGCACGGTCGCGAACGATCCGTGACTTCCATGGTGTACCCGAGAGCCCTCTCAGGCAAACCCACGCGCCCCACCTTACGCCGAATGGTGGGCGCCTATGCTCAGGCCCGTGGAAAACCACTCCTTGCCCCGCACAGCGGCCTTCTTCGACCTGGACAAGACGGTCATTGCGAAGTCGAGCACACTCACGTTCAGCAAGTCCTTCTATCAAGGAGGACTGATCAACCGCAGGGCGGTCTTGCGGACCGCATATGCCCAGTTCATCTTCACGGCCGGCGGCGCCGACCACGACCAGATGGAGCGGATGCGCAAGTACCTCTCCGCCCTGTGCCGCGGCTGGAACGTCCGGCAGGTCAAGGAGATCGTCGCGGAGACGCTGCACGACCTGATCGATCCGATCATCTACGACGAGGCGGCCTCCCTCATCGAGGAGCACCACATGGCGGGCCGCGACGTCGTGATCGTCTCCACCTCCGGGGCGGAGGTCGTCGAGCCGATCGGCGAACTGCTGGGCGCCGACCGCGTGGTGGCGACCCGGATGGTGGTGGGCGACGACGGCTGCTTCACGGGCGAGGTGGAGTACTACGCGTACGGGCCGACGAAGGCCGAGGCGGTCAAGGAGCTGGCCGCCTCCGAGGGGTACGACCTCGCACGCTGCTACGCCTACAGCGACTCGGCCACGGACGTGCCGATGCTGGAGTCGGTCGGCCACCCGCACGCGGTCAACCCGGACCGGTCGCTGCGCCGCGAGGCCCTCGCGCGCGGATGGCCCGTCCTGGACTTCCACCACCCCGTGCGCCTCAAGCAGCGGCTGCCCGCGCGGCCGCGGCCGGCCCTCGTCGCGGCCGCGGCCATAGGAGCGGCCGCGGCGACGGCGGGACTGGTCTGGTACGCGAGCAGGCGCCGCCCGGCGGCGGTCTGAGGCACCCCCGAAGGGCGACCCCGGACGTCACCCCGGAGGAGGCCGGCGCCCCGGGAGGCCATGCGGACCCCCGGGAGGGCGTGTGCGGAGGGCATCCGTCCAGCAGTCCGTTTCATGCTGTTTTGAGGGCAAAAGTAAAGAAGTGCGGGCAGGGCTTTCGCTCGTCCGGGACCTGGAGTACAAAGGTTTTAACGGCCCGCGAGACCGGGGACATCCGAGAGGATCACCCACCAACTCATTTCACGGCCCCACGGACCGAGCATGGACACCACGTACCCACGCGACGCCGACCCGTCGATTACGGGCCAGCCGCACCAGGTGACGGGCAACAGTTCCCGACCTGATGGGCGACATATCGAGCACGCCTGGTAACGCGGTGGACATGTCGGCGGCGGTACGGTCATTCGTACCGCCGCCCCTTTTTTCCGGACCCTTTTCCAGGGAATCACCCGCACGTGATCATCCGATCGGAATCATCCGATCGCAATCACCCGCGCGTGATCATCCGCGCCGGACCGGCCGGTCCGGCGCGGTGCATTTCCGGAAAGCGGTGCTCAGGCGGCTCCGCGCTGAAGTGCCTCGCACACCGCGGTCGACTCCCTGGCTCCCAGTTCCACCGCCCTGCCGCAGTGGGCGATCCAGGCCGCCATGCCCTCGGGGGTGCCGGAGACGTAACCCTCCAGCGCGGCCACGTAGGCCGCCCGCCCCAGCTCCGCGTGACCGACCTCCGCCGGGCAGACGGCCTTGGGGTCGAGGCCGCTGCCGATCAGGACGATGCGCTCGGCGGCCCGGGCGACCTGCCCGTTGTGCGAGACGAAGGGTCGCAGGGCCAGCAGTTCGCCGTGGACCACGGCGGCCGTCACCAGGGCGGGCGCCGCACTGCCGGCGACGACCAGCCGCGAGAGGCCCTCCAGGCGTCCGGCCACCTCGTCCGGGTCCGGCAGGGGCAGCTCGATCAGCGGCTCCTCGACGGGCTCGCCGGCCTGGCGCGGACGCCCGACCTCCTCCCGCCCGTCCGCGGCCGCCACCAGGTGCAGCCGCGCCAGCACGCGCAGGGGCGACTGCCGCCAGATGGACAGCAGCTGCCCCGCCTCGGCCGTCAGCCGCAGCGCCGCGCCGACCCGCCGGGCCTCGTCGTCGCCGCTGAAGTCCGTGCGCCGCCGCACTTCTTCGAGGGCCCAGTCGGCACCGGCGAGCGCCGCCGAACCGCGGGAGCCGCGCAGTGCCGCCTCGGAGGTGATCTCGTTGCTGCGCCGCCGCATGATGCGGTGCCCGTAGACACGGTCCACGGCCTTGCGCACGGACTCCACCGCCTCGGGCACCCCGGGCAGCGTGCCCAGCGTCGCAAGGGGGTCCCCCGCGCCCGAGCCCGTCCGGGAGCTCGGGGGAGGGTCGGCACTCGCTCCTGTCGTACTCATGAGTACGACCCTACGCACCCTGGCCGAGGACTCCCCGTTGGAGTGGTCTTCTTCACGCCTTCCCGCCCTCCGGGCCGCGCCCGCCGCTACCTTACTGAACATGAAAATTGCTTTCGTCGGGAAGGGCGGCAGCGGCAAGACGACGCTGTCCTCCCTGTTCATCCGCCATCTCGCCGCCACCGGAGCGCCGGTCGTCGCGGTCGACGCCGACATCAACCAGCACCTGGGCGCCGCGCTCGGCCTCGACGACGCGGTCGCCGACGGGCTGCCCGCCATGGGCGCGCGGCTGCCGCTGATCAAGGACTATCTGCGCGGCACCAACCCGCGCATCGCCTCCGCCGACTCGATGATCAAGACGACACCGCCCGGCGAGGGCTCGCGCCTGCTGCGGGTGCGCGAGGACAACCCGGTCTACGACGCCTGCGCGCGCCCGGTGGAACTCGACGGCGGCACCGTCCGTTTGATGGTCACCGGCCCCTTCACCGAAGCCGACCTCGGAGTCGCCTGCTACCACTCCAAGACCGGAGCGGTGGAGCTGTGCCTGAACCACCTGGCCGACGGCCGCGACGAGTACGTGGTGGTCGACATGACAGCGGGCTCGGACTCCTTCGCGTCCGGCATGTTCACCCGCTTCGACATCACCTTCCTCGTGGCCGAGCCGACCCGGAAGGGGGTCTCCGTCTACCGCCAGTACAAGGAGTACGCCCGCGACTACGGCGTCACCCTCAAGGTCGTCGGCAACAAGGTGCAGGGCCAGGACGACGTCGACTTCCTGCGCGCCGAGGTCGGCGACGACCTGCTGGTGACGGTCGGGCACTCGGACTGGGTGCGCGCCATGGAGAAGGGCCGCCCGCCGCGGTTCGAACTCCTGGAGGACGGCAACCACCGCGCGCTGCGCGCCCTGCGGGAAGCCGCCGACGCCACGTACGAGCTGCGCGACTGGGAGCGCTACACGCGCCAGATGGTGCACTTCCACCTGAAGAACGCGCGGTCCTGGGGCAACGAGCGGACCGGGACCGACCTGGCGGCCCAGGTCGACCCGGACTTCGTCCTGGGCGAGCGGGTGGCGGCGACGGCCTGAGCCGCCGCCCGGTCCCGGGCGTCCCGCCGCTCCCGGTCGGCGCTCGCTACTTCTTCGCCGCCGGGGCGCCCGGGACGCCCTTCGGGGCCGGGGCAGGTCTGCCCGACAGGAAGGAGCCCCAGCCCTTGCGGGGGGACTCGCCCACCTTCAGGGTGCGCAGCTTGTCCAGCGTCCTCGGGTCCTGCGCGTCGAGCCAGTCGGCGAGCTGGCGGAAGGAGACGCAGCGCACCTCGGGCTTGGTGCAGACGCGTTCGACGGTCTCCTCCACGGCCCTCATGTAGGCGCCGCCGTTCCAGGACTCGAAGTGATTGCCGATGATCAACGGGGCGCGGTTGCCCCTGTACGCGCGCTTGAACCCCTTCAGCAGGCCGTCGCGCATCTGGTCGCCCCAGTACTCGTGCCGGTCCGGGTCGCCCTGGGTCGTGGTGCCGGACTGGTTGACCATGAAGTTGTAGTCCATGGTGAGCGTCTCGAAGTCGCGGTCCGGAACCGGGACGAGCTGCATCGACAGGTCCCACAGGCCCTTCTTCTTCTCCGGCCAGACCTGCTCGTCGACGCCGCTGGTGTCGTAGCGGAAGCCCAGCTGCCGGGCGGCCCGCACGAAGTTCTTCCGCCCCTCCAGGCAGGGCGTGCGGCCGCCGACGAGCTCCTTGTCGTAGTCGAAGGGGAGCGGGGAGACCTTCTCCAGGCCCGTGTTGGTCCTCCACTCCTTCACGAAGGACTTCGCCTGGGCGATCTCGTCCTTCCAGTCCTCGACCGACCACTCACCGCCGCCGCCCTCGCCGCAGAAGTGTCCGTTGAAGTGGGTGCCGATCTCGTTGCCCTCCAGCCACGCCTTGCGCAGCTGCCCGACGGTGGCGCGGATGCCCCGCTCGTCGTTGAAACCGATGTCGGAGCTGCCCCGCGCGTGCCCCGGCGGCCGGTAGAGCTCGCGCTTCTCCTCCGGCAGCATGTACACGCCGCTGAGGAAGAACGTCATCGCCGCCCTGTTCTCCCTGGCGACCTTGCGGAAGCGGGAGAACAGCTTCTGGCCGTCCTCGCCGGCGCCGTCCCAGGAGAACACCACGAACTGCGGGGGTCTTTGGCCGGGTTTCAGGCGCTCGGCCCGCGGCTGGTGCGGCTGGGCCCCGGTGTACGCCGTGGACCCGTCGCCGATCGGCCGCATCACGCTTCCCGGCGCGGCCGCCCCGGGCTGCCGGACACCGTGCGCCCCTTCCTTCGAGCCGTGCGCGCCTCGCCGGGCGTCGCCGTCCTCGGACGCGCAGCCGGCGAGTGCCGCGGCGCAGACGGCGGCGACCGTGACGCCCGCGGCGATCCTCTGGGTGGCGGCCATCTCCGCCCACCTTCTTCCTTCGAGTCGGAGCAGGGCCGGTGCCGGGCTTCGCCGAGAGTCCGGCACGAGAGCGGGACACCCTCGCGAGGGCTCCTGGAAACCAGGGCATACCGGGCAGCGCCGTCACGGTCGCACACACCCCGGAAGGAGAGGTTCCGACAAGCCGATCGACATACTTATTCACTCGTCCGAGTGGACAATTGCACCATTTGCCCGGATTTTTGAGACAAACCCTTTACTCTGCATTACGGTCCATTTACCGACTGTTGATGATCCCGCCGCTGCACGCCGTGACCCACGGCCGCGACCCACCCCCGCCGACCGGCGGGGGCCACTTCGTTCCGCGACCGCGCCGCCCCGGAGGAGACGGGAAAGAATGTCCGCCTGCGTCCCCGCCCGCACCGCCGACTCACCTCGGACGGAGCGCACCCATCCGCCGCACAGCCCGCCGCGGTCCCGGTTCCGCCGGTTCCGCCCGTTCCGCGTGTCGGGAGCCGATCTGTCGGCGTCCGTCGCCGTCTTCCTGATCGCCCTGCCCCTGTCCCTCGGCATCGCCCTCGCCACCGGCGCCCCGCTCCAGGCGGGCCTCGTCGCCGCGGCCGTCGGCGGCCTCGTCGCCGGACTCCTCGGCGGCGCCCCGCTCCAGGTGAGCGGTCCCGCCGCCGGGCTCACCGTCGTCACCGCCGACCTCATCCACCAGTACGGATGGCGGACCACCTGCGCCATCACCGTGCTCGCCGGCCTCGCCCAGCTGGGCCTGGGCTGCCTGCGCGTGGCCCGTACCGCGCTCGCCGTCAGCCCCGCCATCGTGCACGGCATGCTGGCCGGCATCGGCGTCACCATCGCCGTGGCCCAGCTGCACATCGTCCTCGGCGGCACCCCGCAGAGCGCCGTCGTCGACAACCTGCTCGCGCTCCCCGCCCAGCTGGCGGACCTCCGGCCGGCCGCGGTGTCGACGAGCGCGCTCACGCTCGCGGTGCTGTTCGCCTGGCCCCGGCTGCCCGGGCGGGCCGGACAGTTGCTGCGCAAGCTTCCGGCCGCCCTGGTCGCGGTCGCCGCCGCCACCGCGGTCGCCTCGTTCGCCGGGCTCACGCTGCCCCGGGTCGACCTGCCCTCCTGGCACAGCCACGCACTGGCCGGGCTGCCCGAGGGACCGGTGACCGGCATCGTCGCCGCGGTGCTGACCACCACCCTGGTGTGCAGCGTGCAGTCGCTGCTCGGCGCCGTCGCCGTGGACAAACTGGTGGCGCGGCGCCCGGGCCCGCCGCCCGCCGGGGCCACGCGCTCCGACCTCGACCGGGAGCTGCTGGGCCAGGGCTCCGCGAACATCGTCTCCGGCGCGCTCGGCGGGCTGCCGGTCGCCGGCGTCGCCGTACGCAGCACGGCGAACGTGCACGCGGGCGCCGAGAGCCGGAACTCCACGATGCTGCACGGCGTTTGGGTAGTGGCGGCCACGCTGCTCCTGGTCCCCGCCCTGGAGCTGATCCCGCTCGCCGCGCTCGCCGCCCTGGTGATGTCCGTCGGCATCCAGATGGTGTCCCTGAACCACATCCGCACGGTCACCCGCCACCGCGAGGTGCTGGTGTACGTCGTCACCACGTTCGGCGTCGTGCTCTTCGGGGTGCTGGAGGGCGTCGCGCTGGGCGTCGCCGTGGCCGTCGGCGTCGCCCTGCACCGCCTCACCCGCACCCGGATCACGCACGAGGAGAAGGAGGGGGTCCATCACGTACGCGTCAGAGGACAGCTGACCTTCCTCGCCGTGCCGCGGCTCAGCCGGGCGCTGCACGCCGTGCCCCGCGGGGCCGAGGCCGTCGTGGAGCTGGACGGCTCCTTCATGGACCACGCGGCGTACGAGGCGCTGCACGACTGGCAGAACGCGCACACGGCGCAGGGCGGCCGGGTCGGGATCACCGGGCGGACCGGGACGCGCATCGCAGAGACCGCGAGCGGCTCGCCCTGCCGCTGCCGCCCCTGGACGCCCTGGCGCAACCACCACTGCGAGAGCCCGCCCACGGCGCCGCCGGACGCGCGGCCGAGCAGGCACCGGCTGGCCGACGGCATCAGCGCGTTCCAGCGGAACACCGCGCCGCTGATGCGCGGCGAGCTGGCCCGCCTGGCGCGCGAGGGGCAGAAGCCCGTGCAGCTCTTCCTCACCTGCGCCGACTCACGCCTCGTCACCTCGATGATCACATCGAGCGGTCCCGGCGACCTCTTCGTCGTGCGGAACGTGGGCAACCTCGTACCGCTGCCCGGCGAGGAGGGCGGGGACGACTCGGTGGCGGCCGCGATCGAGTACGCCGTGGACGTGCTGCGGGTGCGGTCCGTCACGGTGTGCGGGCACTCCGGCTGCGGGGCGATGCAGGCGCTGCTGACCATGGACGCGGACGGCTCCCCGTCGCCGCTGAGGCGGTGGCTGCGGCACGGACGGCCCAGTCTGGAGCGGGTGGCCGCCGAGGACGGGTCCGCGCCGCACATCGCCGGACGGGAGTCCGCCGACGCCGTGGAGCGGCTGTCCCTGGCCAATGTCATGCAGCAGCTGGAGCACCTGCGGTCCCACGGGTCCGTCGAGCGGGCCCTGCGTCAGGGGTCGCTGGAACTGCACGGCATGTACTTCGACGTCGGCGAGGCCCAGGCGTACCTGCTCTCGGACGCCGACCCGGAGAGCGGGGTGTTCGACCGGGTCGCCGCGACGGCCCGGCCCGGGTCGCCCGTCTGACGCCGCCCCCTCCGCGCCCGTGCGCCCGGCCGCCCCACGCGGGAGCCGGGCGCACGGCATGCGGTGCGCGACATGCTGCTGGGCACGGCATGCGGTACGCGACACGCTGCTGGGCACGGCATGCGGTACGCGACACGCTGTGCACGGCTGCGGTACGCGGCACGTGGTGCGCGACATGCGGTGCGGGGCACCCGCCGTGGCGGACGGCCGGTGTGTCTGAACCGGACGCCCTCCACGTCCGTGGGAACGTATGGCCCCGGTCCGCCAGCACGTCCGACAGGTCTAAACCACTTGTCGGCCGACCCTTGTCATCAGGGGTTCCGTCTGATGAGCTGTGGCCCGGGACACAACGGACACCCTGGGAAAGGGAGATGTCGTGAGCAACGAATCCTTGGCCAACCTGCTTCGAGAAGAGCGTAGGTTCGCGCCGCCCGCCGACCTGGCCGCGAACGCCAACGTCACCGCGGAGGCGTACGAACGGGCCAAGGCTGACAGGCTCGGCTTCTGGGCCGAGCAGGCCCGCCGGCTGACCTGGGAGACCGAGCCGACCGAGACCCTGGACTGGTCGAACCCGCCGTTCGCGAAGTGGTTCAAGGACGGCAGGCTCAACGTGGCGTACAACTGCGTGGACCGGCACGTCGAGGCCGGGCACGGCGAGCGCGTCGCCATCCACTTCGAGGGCGAGCCCGGCGACGGCCGCACCATCACCTACGCCCAGCTCAAGGACGAGGTCTCGCGCGCCGCGAACGCCCTGACCGAACTGGGCGTCCAGAAGGGCGACCGGGTCGCCGTCTACCTGCCGATGATCCCCGAGGCGGTCGTCGCGATGCTCGCGTGCGCCCGTATCGGCGCCGCGCACTCCGTGGTCTTCGGCGGCTTCTCGGCCGACGCCATCGCCACCCGCATCAAGGACGCCGACGCCAAGGTGGTCATCACCTCCGACGGCGGCTACCGGCGCGGCAAGCCCTCCGCCCTCAAGCCCGCCGTCGACGAGGCGCTCACCCGCACCGAGGGCGTCCGCAACGTCCTGGTGGTCCGCCGCACCGGCCAGGACGTCGCGTGGACCGAGGGCCGCGACGTCTGGTGGCACGAGATCACCGGGCGGCAGTCCGCGGAGCACACGCCCGAGGCGTTCGACGCCGAGCACCCGCTGTTCATCCTGTACACGTCCGGCACCACCGGGAAGCCCAAGGGCATCCTGCACACCTCCGGCGGCTACCTCACCCAGACCGCGTACACCCACCACGCGGTGTTCGACCTGAAGCCGGAGACCGACGTCTACTGGTGCACCGCCGACATCGGCTGGGTCACCGGGCACTCGTACATCACCTACGGACCGCTGGCCAACGGCGCGACGCAGGTCATGTACGAGGGCACGCCGGACACCCCGCACCAGGGCCGCTTCTGGGAGATCGTGCAGAAGTACGGCGTCACGATCCTCTACACGGCGCCCACCGCGATCCGCACGTTCATGAAGTGGGGCGACGACATCCCCGCCAAGTTCGACCTGTCGTCGCTGCGCGTCCTGGGCTCGGTCGGCGAGCCGATCAACCCCGAGGCGTGGGTCTGGTACCGCAAGCACATCGGCGCCGACCGCACCCCGGTCGTGGACACCTGGTGGCAGACCGAGACCGGCGCGATGATGATCTCGCCGCTGCCGGGCGTCACCGAGGCAAAGCCGGGCTCCGCCCAGCGCCCGCTGCCGGGCATCTCGGCCACCGTCGTCGACGACGAGGCCCATGAGGTCCCGAACGGCGGGGGCGGCTACCTGGTCCTCACCGAGCCGTGGCCGTCGATGCTGCGCACCATCTGGGGCGACGACCAGCGGTTCATCGACACCTACTGGTCGCGCTTCGAGGGCAGGTACTTCGCGGGCGACGGCGCCAAGAAGGACGAGGACGGCGACATCTGGCTGCTCGGCCGGGTGGACGACGTGATGCTCGTGTCCGGGCACAACATCTCCACCACCGAGGTCGAGTCGGCGCTCGTCTCGCACCCCTCGGTCGCCGAGGCGGCGGTCGTCGGCGCCGCGGACGAGACCACCGGCCAGGCCATCGTCGCCTTCGTGATCCTGCGCGGCTCGGCCGCGGAGACCGAGGACCTGGTCGCCGAGCTGCGCAACCACGTCGGCACCTCCCTCGGCCCGATCGCCAAGCCCAAGCGGATCCTGCCGGTGGCCGAGCTGCCCAAGACCCGCTCCGGCAAGATCATGCGCCGTCTGCTGCGCGACGTCGCCGAGAACCGCGAGCTGGGGGACGTCACCACCCTGACGGACTCCACGGTCATGGACCTCATCCAGTCCAAGCTCCCGACGACCTCCAGCGACGACTGAGCCATTCGGCCACAGGAGTGCGCGAGGGATTGACCGCGCCTCTCCAGGGGCACCCGGCAGCGCATGCGCCGGGTGCCCCTTCCGCGTCGTGCGCCGCTCGCGCCAGGTGTGCCCGCGGGGGGCGCGGGTAGCATGACGAGCGCGTCAGCGACGCGACACGCGACATCAGGTGCGCCGGGAAGTCTGGTCGGCAGGTCTTCTGCCCTGCCCGCCGACCGGAGGTCCGCACCGTGACCGCACCCCGCACCGACTCCCGCAAGGCCCTTGGCCGCCTCTCCCTGCCCGAGCGCACCCGCGTCGTCGAGGCGCTGCGCACCGAGACGGTCGGCGGCGTCCTCCTGCTGGCGGCCGCCGTCCTGGCCCTGGTCCTGGCCAACGTTCCCGGTCTGCGCGACGGCTACGCGAGCGTCCGCGACTTCCACCTCGGCCCCGCCGCGCTCGGCCTGGACCTGTCCGTGGGGCACTGGGCGGCCGACGGACTTCTGGCCGTCTTCTTCTTCGTCGCCGGCGTCGAGCTCAAGCGCGAACTGGTCGCGGGCGACCTGCGCGACCCGAAGGCGGCGGCCCTGCCGGTGATCGCGGCGCTCTGCGGCATGGCCGCGCCCGCGCTCGTCTACACCCTGGTCAACGTCGCCGGTGGCGGCTCCACCGCGGGCTGGGCCGTGCCCACCGCCACCGACATCGCCTTCGCGCTCGCCGTCCTCGCGGTGATCGGCACCTCCCTGCCGTCCGCGCTGCGCGCCTTTCTGCTCACGCTCGCCGTCGTCGACGACCTCTTCGCCATCCTGATCATCGCGGTCTTCTTCACCTCGGACCTGGACTTCGCGGCGCTGGGCGGCGCCGTGGCCGGCCTCGCCGTCTTCTGGGTGCTGCTCAGGACGGGGGTCCGCGGCTGGTACGTGTACGTGCCACTGGCGCTGGTGGTCTGGGCGCTGATGTACAACAGCGGCGTCCACGCCACCATCGCCGGCGTCGCGATGGGCCTCATGCTGCGCTGCACCCCCCGCGAGGGCGAGCGCACCTCCCCCGGGGAGCGCATCGAGCACCTGGTGCGCCCGCTCTCCGCCGGACTCGCCGTGCCGCTGTTCGCACTGTTCAGCGCCGGTGTCTCACTGTCGGGCGGGGCACTGGGCGACGTGTTCTCCCGGCCGGAGACCCTCGGTGTCGTCCTCGGGCTCGTCGTCGGCAAGACCCTCGGCATCCTCGGCGGCACCTGGCTGACGGCCCGCTTCACCCGTGCGTCGCTGTCCGAGGAGCTGGCCTGGGCCGACGTCTTCGCGGTGGCCGTGCTGGCGGGCATCGGCTTCACGGTCTCCCTGCTCATCGGCGAGCTCGCCTTCGAGGGGGACGCCGCACTGACCGACGAGGTGAAGGCGGCCGTCCTCACCGGCTCCGTGATCGCGGCCGTGCTGTCCTCCGTCCTGCTGAAGATCCGCAACGACCGGTACCGGCGGCTGTGCGAGGCCGAGGAGCGCGACGAGGACCAGGACGGCATCCCCGACGTGTACGAGCAGGACGACCCGGAGTACCACCTGCGGATGGCCGAGATGCACGAGCGGAAGGCCGCCGAGCATCGAAGGCTTGCCGAAGTGATGGGCGGGGCAGGCGACCAGCACGACAGTCCGGCATGATCTGACCTGTCCATCCATAACGTCCGCAGCAGTCCGCGGCAGTACCGCGGGCCGCCCGCGGACCCACCGCGGCACAGTCCGCAGAGAGCAGGGAGACCGCGATGAGCGCACCCGACGGCAGCCCGGTCGGCGCCGAACGCAGCATCGGCCAGTTGTTCGCCTCGGCGACGACCGAGATGTCCGCGCTGGTGCACGACGAGATCGCGCTGGCGAAGGCGCAGCTCAAGCAGGACGTCAAGCGCGGCGCGGTCAGCGGTGGCGCCTTCTCCGCGGCCGGCGCGGTGCTGATCTTCTCGCTGCCCATGCTCAGCTTCGCCCTGGCGTACGGCATCCGCACCTGGAGCGACTGGAACCTCGCCGTCTGCTTCCTGCTCTCCTTCGCCGCGAACGTCCTGGTCGCCGGGTTCCTCGCGCTCATCGGCCTGGTCTTCGCGAAGAAGGCCAAGAAGGGCAAGGGCCCGCAGAAGACCGCGGCCTCGGTCAAGGAGACGGCGTCCGTCCTGCAGCACGCCAAGCCGCACCCCCGGCAGAACTCCGCGGGCCCGGGCAGTACGCACGCCGAGGCTGTGGCACGCTCGTCCTCATGACGGACCCCGCCACCCCTTCGGCCCAACCCGCCTCGGTCGTCCGGCTCGACATCCCCGGCGGACACGAGGTGATCCACCGGGACGTCGCGGCCAACGGCGCGCGCTTCCACATCGCCGAGCTGGGCGACGGGCCGCTGGTCCTGCTGCTGCACGGCTTTCCCCAGTTCTGGTGGACCTGGCGGCACCAGCTGGTGGCGCTCGCCGACGCGGGCTTCCGCGCGGTCGCCATGGACCTGCGGGGGGTCGGCGGCAGCGACCGCACCCCGCGCGGCTACGACCCCGCCAACCTCGCCCTCGACATCACCGGCGTCGTCCGCTCCCTGGGCGAGCCCGACGCCGCCCTGGTCGGCCACGACCTCGGCGGCTACCTGGCCTGGACCGCCGCGGTGATGCGCCCCAAGCTGGTGCGCCGGCTCGCGGTCGCCTCCATGCCCCACCCCCGGCGGTGGCGCTCGGCGATGCTCTCCGACGTCCGGCAGACCGCCGCGAGCTCGTACATCTGGGGCTTCCAGCGGCCCTGGCTGCCGGAGCGTCAACTCATGGCGGACGGCGGAGCCCTGGTGGGCCGTCTGGTACGGGAGTGGTCCGGGCCGCGGCTGCCCGACGACGAGGCCGTGGAGGCGTACCGGCGCGCCATGAGCATCCCCTCGACGGCGCACTGCTCGATCGAGCCGTACCGGTGGATGGTCCGCTCGCTGGCGCGGCCCGACGGCATCCAGTTCAACCGCCGCATGAAGCGGCCGGTGCGGGTGCCGACGCTGCATCTGCACGGGTCGCTGGACCCGGTGATGCGCACGCGCAGCGCCGCGGGGTCGGGCGAGTACGTCGAGGCCCCCTACCGCTGGCGGCTGTTCGACGGGCTCGGGCACTTCCCGCACGAGGAGGACCCGGCGGCCTTCTCGGCCGAGCTGGTCAACTGGCTGAAGGACCCCGAGCCCGACCGCTGATCCCTCTGTCCGGGCCGCTGTTCCCCCTGTCCGGGCCGCCGTCCCCACGGCCGCGGCCGCCGCTGTCCGGCCCCGCTCCCCGGGCCGGGGCCCCGGCCCGGCTCCCGGTCCTTCGCAGGCCCGTACTGGGTACGTCCGGCAGCGTTTGTCCTATGAACGCCACTTGCCTCGCGCATAGGCCAATTGGACGCACCAGAGGCGGTTACCGACCATGGGCCAGGGGCACAGGTCGGGGTATGGGCTGGACGCACGACTACAGTGACGCAGCACGCAACCGCCGCCCGGACAGCGGGCTGACCTCGTATCAGAGGAGCACCCCGCAGGTGGTGGCCGCCGATCCCCGCGTGGGGATCCCGCACATCCTGAGGCGCCGGGCCCGCTGGGTCTCGGCGCGCCTGCGCCACCCCAAGGACTGATCTCCCGGGGCCGATTCCGCCCCGCCGACCCCACGTGGAGCCGGCCCGGCGTCAGGTCCTGACGCCGGGCGGTGCGGACGCACCGGTCGCCCTGGCCGTCACAGCGCGCAGCTGTCGCTGTCCACCTGCTGGTTGGCGCTGCGCCCCCGGGCGACGTCCTCGCGGACCTCGTCCGCGGTGAGCGCGTAGCCGGTGTCGGGGTCGTCCAGGGACTTCGCGAACACGACGCCGTACACCCGGCCGTCGGGCGTGAGCAGCGGACCGCCGGAGTTGCCCTGACGCACCGTCGCGTAGAGCGAGTAGACGTCGCGGCGCACGGTGTCGCGGTGGTAGATGTCGGGGCCGTTGGCGGTGATGCGGCCGCGCACGCGCGCCGGGCGCACGTCGTACGCGCCGTTCTCGGGGAAGCCCGCCACGATCGCGTCGTCGTCGCTGTCCGCGTCCTCGTCCGCGAAGCGCAGCACGGGCGCGTTCAGGTCCGGTACGTCGAGCACGGCGATGTCGCGCTGCCAGTCGTAGAGGACGACCTTCGCCTCGTAGCGCCGCCCCTCGCCGCCTATCTGCACGAAGGGCTCGTCCACGCCGCCGACCACGTGGGCGTTGGTCATCACGCGGCGCTCGCCGAAGACGAAGCCCGTGCCTTCGAGGACCTTGCCGCAGCTCTGCGCGGTGCCGGTGACCTTGACGATGGACCGCTTGGCGCGGGCGGCGACGGGGCTGTCCGCGAGCGCCGGATCGGGCGCCTGCACCTCGGTGATGGGCTCGTTCGAGAACGGGCTGAAGACCTGCGGGAAGCCGTTCTGCGCGAGGACCGAGGAGAAGTCGGCGAACCAGGTGTCGGCCCGGTCGGGCAGCGCCCGGGAGACGCCCTGCAGCACCGTGGAATCGCGGACCTCGCGGCCGAGCGTCGGCAGCGTCGTGCCGGCCAGGGCGGAGCCGATCAGCCAGGCGACGAGCAGCATCGCCACGACGTTCACGAGCGCGCCGCCCGTGGCGTCCAGGGCGCGGGCCGGGGACCAGGTGATGTATCTGCGCAGCTTGTTGCCGAGGTGCGTGGTGAGCGCCTGGCCGACCGAGGCGCAGACGATGACGATGATCACCGCGACGACGGCGGCGGAGGTGCTGACCTCGGACCCCTCGGTCAGGACGTCCCAGAGCACGGGCAGCAGATAGACCGCTGCCAGGCCGCCGCCGAGGAAGCCGATCACCGACAGGATGCCGACGACGAAGCCCTGCCGGTAGCCGACGATCGCGAACCAGACGGCGGCGACCAGCAACAGGATGTCCAGCACGTTCACAGGTTCAGGCCTCGCCTCGTCACGTCACGGTCGCCGCGTTCCGGCCGTGGTCCCGGGCCGCACGGCGGCGGCCCGTACGACGGCGGGCCGCACGGCGGCAGGAGGGCGCGGCGGCCCCGGCGGATACACAGCACGCACGCCACCCTGTCACGCGCGCCAGTCGAGCGGGACCTGCTTGTCCCGGTCCCAGGGGCGCTCCCAGCCCGCGAAGTGCAGAAGGCGGTCGATGATGCCGGCCGTGAAGCCCCACACGAGGGCCGATTCGACCAGGAATGCCGGGCCCCGGTGGCCGCTGGGGTGCACCGTCGTCACACGATGGGCGGGATCCGTGAGATCCGCCACGGGAACGGTGAAGACCCGGGCCGTCTCGGCGGGATCGACCACGCCGACCGGGCTCGGCTCGCGCCACCAGCCCAGGACGGGCGTGACCACGAAGCCGCTCACCGGGATGTAGAGCTTCGGCAGGACGCCGAAGAGCTGGACGCCGCGCGGGTCGAGGCCGGTCTCCTCCTCGGCCTCGCGCAGCGCGGCCCGCAGCGGGGCGTCGCCCTGCGGGTCGCCGTCCTCGGGGTCGAGGGCGCCGCCGGGGAACGCGGGCTGCCCCGCGTGCGAGCGCAGCGACCCGGAGCGCTCCATGAGCAGCAGCTCGGGGCCGCGCTCGCCCTCGCCGAACAGGATCAGCACGGCGGACGGGCGGCCCGTGCCGTCGGCCGGCGGCAGGAACCGGCTCAGCTGGCGCGGCCGCACCGTCTCCACGGCGCGCACCACCGGGTCCAGCCAGCCGGGCAGGCCGTCCGTGCTCAGGACGAGCTCCCCGTCGTGCATGTGGCTCGCGTGCGTCATCGCCACCCCCGTTCTGCGGGACTCAACGCGTGGCGTCCCGTGGTTCGTTCCGCCCGTAGGGCCCGCTGTGCCGGAACCTTTCCTTCCGGCGGGATCGCCCGGACCGCCGCCGGTCCCGCCCCGCTCCCCTCCGGGGTCATCCGGCCTCCGGTGCGGGCGCCTCGCCCCCGGCCCTCTCGCCGCCGGAGGCCGCCTCCGCCTCCGGCCTCGCCACGGCGGCGCCGAGCGGGGGCGCCGGGACGCCGCCCGCGTCGAGGTACGCCTGCGGGGGCTTCAGGCGCTGCCCCGGGAAGCCTCCCTTCTCGTACTTCAGAAGCTTCTTCGCCTTCTCCGGGTCCGTCTCGCCCTCGCCGTACGCGGGGCAGAGCGGAGCGATGGGGCAGGCGCCGCAGGCGGGCCTGCGGGCGTGGCAGATCCGGCGGCCGTGGAAGATCACGTGGTGCGAGAGCATCGTCCAGTCGCTCTTCGGGAAGAGCCCGCCGACGGCCGCCTCGACCTTGTCCGGGTCGGTCTCCTCGGTCCACTTCCAGCGCCGCACGAGCCGCCCGAAGTGGGTGTCCACGGTGATCCCGGGCCGCCCGAACGCGTTGCCGAGCACGACGAAGGCCGTCTTGCGGCCCACTCCGGGGAGCTTGACCAGGTCCTCCAGGCGGCCGGGCACCTCGCCCCCGAAGTCGTCCCTGAGCCCCTTCGACAGCCCGATGACGGACTTGGTCTTGGCCCGGAAGAAGCCGGTCGGGCGGAGGATCTCCTCGACCTCCTCCGGGTCGGCGGCGGCGAGGTCCTCCGGGGTGGGGTACCTGGCGAAGAGCGCCGGCGTCGTCTGGTTCACCCGCAGGTCGGTGGTCTGCGCGGAGAGCACCGTGGCGACCAGGAGCTGGAAGGGGTTCTCGAAGTCCAGCTCGGGGTGGGCGTACGGGTAGACCTCGGCGAGCTCCCGGTCGATCCGGCGGGCGCGGCGGACGAGCGCGGTGCGCGACTCGTTCTTCGGGGGCCGGGCGGGGGCGACGGCGGGCGCCCGGCCGGAAGCGGCCTTCCCGGCCGCCTTCCCGGCGGTCTTCTTCGCCGTCCCAGCGGCCTTCTTCGCCGCCCCGGCGGTCCTCTTCGCCGCGGTCCCGGCGGACTTCCCCGCCGTCCCGGCGGTCCTCTTCGCCGCACCCGTGGTCTTCTTCGCCGTCTCCATGGTCTTCTTCGTCACGGTTCCGGCGGTCCTTTCCGCGGTCTCCCCCGCGGCCGGCCGGTCGTCCGGGACCTTCCCGGCGGCGGTCGCCCTCTTGGCAGTGGCCGCCTTCTTGGCGGTGGTCGTCTTCTTCACCGTCGTCGTCTTCCCGGTCTTCCCGGCGGTGGTCGCCGCCTGCTTCGCCGCGGTGGGCCTTTCGGCCGCGGACTTCTTCACAGGTGACCCTTTTGCCCTATTCGCCGGGTCATCCGTTCCGCCGGGCGCCCGTTCGCCCACAGCGGAATCAGGACGTACGGTCACCCGCGCAGCCCCCTCGGCCTGTGCTCTCACCGGCGATTTGGACACCCGGCCAGCCTAAAGCCCGGCGCCGACATCCGCCCCGGCCGCACGGGATCGGCCCCCGATTGGCCCCCTGCCGCACTGCACGGGACACCGGTACGGCATCCTTGTGACAGATCACACTGTTGTAAACGTCCGGCAAGATGGGGAACGAGGTCCCCTGATGCAGGTCGACAAGGAGAGAACTCGTGGACGACGTTCTGCGGCGCGCCCCGCTCTTCGCGGCGCTCGATGACGAGCAGGCCGCGGAGCTCCGCGCCTCCATGAGTGAGGTGACCCTCGCGCGCGGCGACGCGCTCTTCCACGAGGGTGATCCGGGTGACCGCCTCTACGTGGTCACCGAGGGCAAGGTCAAGCTCCACCGCACGTCCCCCGACGGCCGCGAGAACATGCTGGCGGTCCTCGGTCCCGGCGAGCTGATCGGCGAGCTGTCGCTGTTCGACCCGGGCCCGCGCACGGCCACCGCCACGGCGCTGACCGAGGTCAAGCTGCTGGGCCTCGGCCACGGCGACCTCCAGCCGTGGCTCAACGCGCGTCCCGAGGTGGCCGCCGCCCTGCTGCGCGCCGTCGCCCGCCGGCTGCGCAAGACCAACGACCAGATGTCCGACCTGGTCTTCTCGGACGTCCCGGGCCGTGTCGCCCGCGCGCTCCTCGACCTGTCGCGCCGCTTCGGCGTGCAGTCGGAGGAGGGCATCCACGTGGTGCACGACCTGACCCAGGAGGAGCTGGCCCAGCTGGTCGGCGCCTCCCGCGAGACGGTCAACAAGGCGCTCGCCGACTTCGCCGGCCGCGGCTGGCTCCGCCTGGAGGCCCGCGCCGTGATCCTGCTGGACGTGGAGCGCCTCGCCAAGCGGTCCCGCTGACCACCCCTCGCCGCGGCGGCCACGGCCGTGCGGCGGCGGACGGACAGTGCGCGAAGGGTTCGCCCCGGTCCGGGGCGGAACCCTTCCGCGTTCGCCCCCTCGGCGGATTGGCGCACCGCGCACCGGCCCGCACTCCCGCCGCGCGGCCCGTGCCCCGCTAGATCAGCCCGTGCTCCCTCAGGTAGTCCATCTGAGCGCGGACCGACAGCTCCGCGGCCGGCCACAGGGAGCGGTCGACGTCCGCGTACACGTGGGCGACGACCTCGGACGGCGTCCGATGGCCGTCCTCGACGGCCGTCTCCACCTGGGCGAGCCGGTGGGCCCGGTGTGCCAGGTAGAACTCGACGGCCCCCTGGGCGTCCTCCAGGACCGGCCCGTGGCCCGGCAGCACGGTGTGCACCCCGTCGTCGACCGTCAGCGATCTGAGCCGCCGCAGCGAGTCGAGGTAGTCGCCGAGGCGGCCGTCGGGGTGGGCCACCACGGTGGTCCCGCGCCCCAGGACGGTGTCGCCGGTCAGGACGGCCCGGTCGGCCGGCAGGTGGAAGCTGAGCGAGTCCGCGGTGTGGCCGGGCGTCGGAACGACGCGCAGCTCCAGGCCGCCCGTCGTCACCACGTCACCGGCCGCCAGCCCCTCGTCGCCGAGCCGCAGCCGCGGGTCGAGCGCCCGCACGGGCGTGCGCGTCAGCTCGGCGAAGCGGGCGGCGCCCTCCGCGTGGTCCGGGTGGCCGTGGGTCAGCAGGGTCAGCGCGACGCGCTTCCCGGCCCGCTCGGCGGTCTCCACGACGGCCCGCAGGTGGGTCTCGTCCAGGGGCCCCGGGTCGATCACGACGGCCAGGCGGGAGTCCGGCTCGGCGACGATCCAGGTGTTGGTGCCGTCCAGGGTCATGGCGGAGGCGTTGGGCGCGAGGACGTTCACGGTCCGGGCGGTGGCGGAGCCGGAGAGCACCCCGCCGCGGGGCTGCCCGGGAAGGGCCGCTGCTTCCGTCATGCGGGGGCTCCCCCGGTCGGTACGTGCTTGGTGAACTCTTCGTGCCCCGGCCAGCTGAGCACCAGTTCGCCGTCGACCAGCCGGGCGCCGGCCAGGACGGGGGTGAGGTCGCGGCCGGGCGCGTCGGCGAGCACGTCGGCCGCCGAGGCGTACGCGGACAGGTGGCGCAGGGTCGCCACGGTGGGCGGCATCATCAGCAGCTCGCCCCGGTCGTACGCCTCCAGGGCGTCGGCGGGGCGGATCCAGACGGTGCGGTCGGCCTCCGTGGAGGCGTTCCTGGTGCGCTGCCCCTCCGGGAGGGCGGCCACGAAGAACCAGGTGTCGTAGCGGCGCGGCTCGAACTCCGGGGTGATCCAGCGCGCCCAGGCGCCGAGCAGGTCCGACCTGAGGACGAGGCCGCGGCGCTCCAGGAACTCGGCGAAGGACAGCTCCCGGGCGACCAGGGCCGCGCGGTCGGCCTCCCAGTCGTCGCCCGTCGTGTCGCCCACCACGGTGCCGGCGGTCGGCCCGGCGAGCAGGACGCCCGCCTCCTCGTACGTCTCGCGCACCGCCGCGCAGACGACGGCCTGGGCGGAGTCCTCGTCGACGCCCAGCCGGTCGGCCCACCACGCGCGCGGGGGACCCGCCCAGCGGACGCGGCGGTCGTCGTCCCGGGGATCCACCCCGCCGCCGGGGTAGGCGTACGCGCCCGCGGCGAAGGCCATGGAGGCGCGTCTGCGCAGCATGTGCACGGCGGGGGCGCCACCGCTGCCGTCCTTGAGCAGCATGACGGTGGCGGCCCTGCGCGGGGTCACGGGGGTGAGCTCGCCGTCCGCCAGCGCGCGGATGCGACCGGGCCACTCCGGGGGGTACCACTGACCGTTCGCCATGGGCGGAGGCTATCCCGTAGTGCGCTGATGTTCGAGAGGCACGCATTCCGGACACTTCCGGGAACCCGGGGACGGACCCGTGACCGGCCGCCGGAGGCGGCGGGCCGGGCCCGTCCGGCCGCTCTCGCCCGGCCCGGCCCCGAACCGGGTCAGTCCTGCGCCAGCTCGACCTGGATCTCGACCTCGACGGGCGCGTCCAGCGGCAGCACCGCGACGCCGACCGCGCTGCGCGCGTGCACGCCGCGGTCGCCCAGCACCTCGCCGAGCAGCTCGCTGGCGCCGTTGAGCACGGCGGGCTGACCCGTGAAGTCGGGGGCCGAGGCGACGAAGCCCGTGACCTTCACGACCCGCGCGATCCGGTCGAGGTCGCCCGTCACGGACTTGACCGCGGCCAGCGCGTTCAGCGCGCACGTGCGGGCCAGCTCCTTGGCCTCCTCGGGCGTGACCTCGGCGCCGACCTTGCCGGTGACGGGCAGCCTGCCCTCCACCATCGGCAGCTGCCCGGCCGTGTACACGTACGCGCCGCTGCGGACGGCCGGCTGGTACGCGGCCAGCGGCGGGACGACCTCGGGCAGCGTCAGCCCGAGCTCCGCGATCCGCCCCTCGACGAGGCTCACGCGGTCTTCTCGCGCTTCAGGTAGGCCACCAGCTGCTCGGGGTTGTTCGGCCCGGGCACGACCTGGACGAGCTCCCAGCCGTCCTCGCCCCAGGTGTCCAGGATCTGCTTCGTGGCATGGACGAGCAGCGGCACGGTTGCGTATTCCCACTTGGTCATGTGGCCGACTGTAGCCGCTGTCGTCCACGGCCTCCCGCGTAGCCCGGGCGCGGACTGGTTAGGCTCGCATACGTGAGCAGGCTCCAGGTCGTCAGCGGCAAGGGCGGGACCGGAAAGACCACGGTCGCCGCCGCCCTCGCGCTCGCCCTCGCGACCGAGGGAAAGCGCGCCCTCCTGGTGGAGGTCGAGGGCAGACAGGGCATCGCGCAGCTCTTCGAGACCGAAGCGCTGCCCTACGAGGAGCGGAAGATCGCCGTCGCTCCGCGGGGCGGGGAGGTGTACGCCCTCGCCATCGACCCCGAACGGGCGCTGCTGGACTACCTCCAGATGTTCTACAAGCTGGGCGGCGCCGGACGCGCCCTGAAGAAGCTCGGCGCGATCGACTTCGCGACGACGATCGCGCCCGGCCTCAGGGACGTCCTGCTGACCGGCAAGGCCTGCGAGGCGGTGCGCAGGAAGGACCGCGACGGCCGGTTCGCCTACGACTACGTGGTCATGGACGCCCCGCCCACCGGCCGCATCACCCGCTTCCTGAACGTCAACGACGAGGTGGCGGGCCTGGCGAGGATAGGCCCGATACACAACCAGGCCCAGGCCGTCATGCGGGTCCTGAAGTCGCCCGAGACGGCCGTCCACCTGGTGACGCTGCTGGAGGAGATGCCCGTCCAGGAGACCGCGGACGGCATCGCCGAGCTGCGCGCCGCCCAGCTCCCGGTGGGCCGCGTCATCGTGAACATGGTCCGCCCCGCGGTCCTCGACGAGGAGGACCTGCGGCTTCTGCGGGACGCTCCCCGGGCCGCCGTCGCCCGGTCGCTGTCGTCCGTGGGCCTCGGCGGCGCCCGCCGCGGCGGCACCGCCGAGCGGCTGGTGGACCCCCTGCTGGCCCAGGCCGGCGAGTACGCCGAGCGGTACGCCCTGGAGCGCGCCCAGCGCGAGGTGCTGCGCGGGCTGGACCTGTCCCTGCACGAACTGCCGTTGCTCGCCGAGGGCATGGACCTCGCGGGACTGTACGAACTCGCCACGGAACTGCGTCAGCAAGGGATCTCATGAGTCTGGACCCGGCACGCGTCCTGGACGTCGACCCGCTGCTCGACGACCCGAGGACCCGCATCGTGGTCTGCTGCGGCTCGGGCGGCGTCGGCAAGACCACCACCGCGGCGGCCCTGGGGCTGCGCGCGGCCGAGCGCGGCCGCAAGGTCGTCGTGCTCACCATCGACCCCGCGCGCCGCCTCGCCCAGTCCATGGGCATCGACGCGCTCGACAACGTCCCGCGCCGGGTGAAGGGCATCGACGAGACCGGCGGCGGCGAGCTGCACGCAATGATGCTCGACATGAAGCGCACCTTCGACGAGATCGTCGAGGCGCACGCGGACCCCGAGCGGGCGGCCGCCATCCTGCGCAACCCCTTCTACCAGTCCCTCTCCGCGGGCTTCGCCGGCACGCAGGAGTACATGGCGATGGAGAAGCTGGGCCAGCTGCGCTCCCGCGACGAGTGGGACCTCATCGTCGTCGACACCCCGCCCTCGCGCTCCGCGCTGGACTTCCTGGACGCCCCGAAGCGGCTGGGGTCCTTCCTGGACGGCAAGCTGATCCGCCTCCTGCTGGCGCCCGCGAAGGTCGGCGGCCGGGCCGGGATGAAGTTCCTGAACGTCGGCATGTCGATGATGACGGGCACCCTCGGCAAGGTGCTCGGCGGCCAGCTCCTGAAGGACGTGCAGACCTTCGTGGCCGCCATGGACTCGATGTTCGGCGGCTTCCGCACCCGCGCGGACGCCACGTACAAGCTCCTGCAGGCGCCCGGCACGGCCTTCCTGGTGGTGGCGGCCCCGGAGCGGGACGCGCTGCGCGAGGCCGCGTACTTCGTGGAGCGGCTGGCGGCCGAGGACATGCCGCTCGCGGGTCTGGTGCTCAACCGGGTCCACGGCAGCGGCGCCGCCCGGCTCTCCGCCGAGCGGGCGCTCGCCGCCGCGGAAAATCTTGACGACTCCCGCATTGTCGATCAGACGGACGGGAAGGCTGCTGTTCGTAACTCTCCCGACACGTACGCCAGTTCAGACTCTCCCACGTCCCCGACCACCGGCTCCGAAACCGCCACGGACGCGTCCGGCGCTCCCGGCCCCACCTCCGACGAAGGCTCCCCCGCCACGGATCGGACCGGCCCGGAGGCCGTCGCGCAGGACAGGACGGTGGACCGGCTCACGGCGGGCCTGCTGAGGCTCCACGCCGACCGCATGCAACTGCTCTCCCGCGAGCAGCGCACGCGTGACCGCTTCGCCGCGCTCCACCCCGAGGTGGCGGTGGCGGAAGTGGCCGCGCTCCCCGGCGACGTGCACGACCTCGCGGGGTTGCGGGACATCGGGGACCGGCTCGCGGCCGGTCGTGACGACGACGTGGCCGGAGCGGGACGAGAAGCGTGAGGGACGATCGGCGGAGGCCGGTCAGCCCACCGCCGCGTAGTTCTCGTACGTCTCTTCCTCGTCGACGGGCAGCAGTCCCGCTCCGCGCTCGTACTCCGTACGCGCGGTCTCGAGCAGCCTGCGCCACGAGGTGACGGTGGGACGCCGGCGCAGCAGGGCACGGCGCTCCCGCTCCGTCATGCCACCCCACACGCCGAATTCGACGCGGTTGTCCAACGCGTCGGCCAGGCACTCCGTGCGCACCGGGCATCCGGTGCACACCGCCTTGGCCCTGTTCTGCGCTGCTCCTTGAACGAACAGTTCATCCGGATCGGTAGTGCGGCAGGCCGCCTGCGCACTCCAGTCGGTTACCCAGCCCATACCGGCGCCGTCCTCTCCCGAATCGAGGCTCCCCCACGGCGGCAGCGGCATATTCACCGCCGCCAGTTGAGGACGTTACGGAAGGTGGGCACGGCGCAACACCCCCGTCGGGCCCAATCTTGAATGGTCCGAACGGACTATGGGTAAGCGGCAGATCACCCGGGGGAGTGACCCCGCGACATACGCGACCATCCCGGCAGAACGGGACAGTTTCCCTGGGTCACATCGGACAACCAGCGACGCACGAGGCGGATTCGGACACGCCCCACGGGAAAAGTGGAGGATCTCCGGAACGATTCGGGTCCGCCGTACGTATAGGTACCCGACCGCGCTGCTGTGACAGTCGAGAGCAGCTTAGGCCAAGGCATATACGCGTGTCCGGGAAATGGAAACGTCGGTGCCTCCCGTTGCCGTGCCGTGAAGCGGAAGCCGCCGGACGGAGCACGGCCGGGCGCCTTCGCCTGCGGTCGGCCACGGTGCGGGCCGGGGCCCCGCCGCCCGCCGATGTCACGATCCGGTACGCGAACATCCCGACGGACAGGCGCTCCCTCGGAACGGCTCGGACTACGGATTAGGCTGCCCTCATGGCAAAAAAGCGCTCGGGCGGGGGTCTGTCGCCAACGCAGCAGGCCGCCAAGTTCCTCGGTGTCAGTGTGCTCGCGGGTGCGGTCATGGCGGGCATCGCGCTGCCGGCCGCGGGCGCGCTGGGCCTCGCGGCGAAGGGCTCGGTCGAGGGATTCGACGAGATCCCGGCGAACCTCAAGCGCCCGCCGCTGAGCCAGCGCACCACGATCCTGGACAGCGAGGGCGGCCAGATCGCCACGGTCTACTCGCGCGACCGCACGGTGGTCGACCTCGAGGACATCTCGCCGTACATGCAGAAGGCGATCGTCGCGATCGAGGACTCCCGCTTCTACGAGCACGGCGCGGTGGACCTGAAGGGCATCCTGCGCGCGCTGAACGAGAACGCGCAGAGCGGCGGCGTCGCCCAGGGCGCCTCGACGCTCACGCAGCAGTACGTGAAGAACGTCTTCGTGGAGGAGGCCGGCGACGACCCGACGAAGGTCGCCCAGGCCACCCAGCAGACCCTCGGCCGCAAGGTCCGCGAGCTGAAGTACGCGATCCAGGTCGAGGAGGAGCTGGGCAAGAAGAAGATCCTGGAGAACTACCTCAACATCACGTTCTTCGGGCAGCAGGCGTACGGCGTCGAGGCCGCCTCGCAGCGCTACTTCTCCAAGCCCGCCAAGGACCTGAAGCTGGAGGAGGCCGCGCTCCTCGCCGGCATCGTCCAGTCGCCGACCCGGTACGACCCGGTCAACGACGAGGCGGAGGCCACCAAGCGGCGCAACGTCGTGCTGCAGCGCATGGCCGAGGTGCACGACATCACGCAGCAGGAGGCCGACGCGGCCAAGAGGAGACCGCTGGGGCTGGACGTCAGCAGACCCAAGAACGGCTGCATCACCGCGGTCAAGGGCGCCGGCTTCTTCTGCGACTACGTGCGCGAGGTCGTCCTGAACGACCCCACCTTCGGCGAGACGAAGGAGAAGCGGGCCAAGATCTGGAACCAGGGCGGTCTGACGATCCGCACGACGCTGGACCCCCAGGCGCAGGACTCGGTCCAGGCCTCGGTGCAGGACCACGTCAACAAGAGCGACGACGTGGCGACCGCCGCGACCATCGTGGAGCCGGGCACCGGCAAGATCCTCGCGATGGGCCAGTCCCGCCCGTACGGCCTGTCCAAGAACGAGACCACCATCAACCTCTCCGTCGACAAGGAGATGGGCGGCGGCGCGGGCTACCAGCCCGGTTCGACCTTCAAGCCGATCGTGGCCGCGGCCGCCATCGAGGGCGGCAGGTCCGCGGGGCAGAGCTACTCCTCGCCGTACGAGATGGAGTACCCGAGCCCGGTCTCGGTGTGCGACGGCAAGAAGTGGGTGAACACCGAGGGCGCGACGCTCAGCAACGAGAACGAGTCCGAGGTCGGCCCGTACGGCATGAAGGAGGCGACCGCCAAGTCGGTCAACACCTACTACGTGCAGCTGATCAGCGACATCGGCATCTGCCCGGTCACGCGGATGGCGAAGAAGATGGGCGTCGAGCGCGCGGACGGCGGCAAGATCGTCCAGGCTCCGTCGATCGCGCTCGGCACGCAGGAGATGTCGCCGCTGACGATGGCGAACGCGTACGCGACCTTCGCCTCCCGCGGCACGTACTGCACGCCCGTCGCCATCGAGTCGGTCAGCCAGCAGGTCGGCGACGAGAAGAAGTCCCTGGACGTGCCCAAGTCGACCTGCTCGCGCGCGATGTCGGAGAGGACCGCCGACACGATGAACACGCTGCTCAGGGGCGTGGTCGAGGACGGTACGGGGCAGCAGGCGGGCCTCAGCGGCCGCGCCAGCGCGGGCAAGACCGGTACGACGGACTTCCGGTACGCGGCCTGGTTCGTCGGCTACACCCCGAACATGGCGGGCGCCGTCTGGGTCGGCGACCCGGCGCACAAGCGGCGGATGACCAGCATCTCCATCGGCGGCCGGTACTACGACAAGGTGTACGGCGGTGAGGTCCCCGGACCGATCTGGCGGGACATGATGGCGGGCGCCCTGGAGGGCAAGGACGCGCCGGACTTCACCCTCGTGGACATTCCCGACGGCGGCGGCCGCGGCGACGACGACCGGGACGACGGCGGCAACGACGACGGGGGCGGCGCCGCCAACGGCGGGAACAACGGCGTCGTAGGCGGCAACGGCAACGGCAACGGCGGCAACGACGGCGGTGCCTTCCCGAAGCCGACCTTCTCGATCCCCGAGGGCTGGATCAGCGGCAACGAGAACGGCGGGGGCAACGGCAACGGCGGGGGCAACGGCGGAGGGAACGGGAACGGCGGCTGGTGGCAGTGAGCCGGTGACCGCCTCCTCCGCGCGGTCCGCGGGGGCACGGTGACATGGGGAAGGGGTGCCCCCGGCGGCGGGGGCACCCCTTCCCCATGTCGTGCGCCCCGTGTCCCGCGCTCTTCCCGCGCGTCCGGGGCCGGGTGCCGGCCGGTGAGCAGCCGGGCGTCAGCCGGCGAGCATCTTCTTGACGGCCGCGGCGACGCGGCCGCCCTCGGCCTGGCCCGCCACCTTCGGGTTCACGATCTTCATGACCTGGCCCATGGCGCGCGGCCCCTCGGCGCCGGCCGCCCTCGCCTCCTCGACCGCCTGCGCGACGATCTGCCGGAGCTCGTCGTCGGAGAGCTGCTTGGGCAGGTAGGCGGAGAGGACCTCGCCCTCGGCCCGCTCCCGCTCGGCCGACTCGGCGCGGCCGCCCTGCGCGAAGGCCTCGGCCGCCTCGCGGCGCTTCTTCGCCTCCTTGGCGATCACCTTCTGCACCTCGTCGTCGGAGAGCTCGCGCTTCTCCTTGCCCGCGACCTCCTCCTTCGTGATCGCGGCGAGGGTCAGCCGGAGCGTCGAGGAGCGGAGCTCGTCGCGCTCCTTGATCGCGGCGTTGAGGTCTTCCTGCAGCTTCGACTTGAGCGTGGTCATGGCTCGATTGTCGCAGGTACGGAAGGCCGGGCGCCCCTTCATTTCGGGTTGTCCACAGGCCGGCGCGGCAGATCCGCGCGGTCTGACACGATGGGGCCATGCGCGCGCGATACGGAGTACCCCTGGGAATCACGGCGGTTGGCGCCGCCGGACTGCTGTACGCGGCGGGCTTCGAGGCCCGCTCCTTCCGGCTGCGGCGGGTCACGGTGCCGGTGCTGCCCCCCGGCATGCGCCCCCTGCGGGTGCTGCACGTCTCCGACATCCACATGGTCAGCGGACAGCGCAAGAAGCAGCGCTGGCTGCGCTCCCTGGCCGGTCTGCGCCCCGACTTCGTGGTGAACACCGGGGACAACCTCTCCGACCCGGAGGGCGTGCCCGAGGTCCTGGACGCGCTGGGACCGCTGATGGAGTTCCCCGGGGCGTACGTCTTCGGCTCGAACGACTACTACGGCCCCAAACTCCGCAACCCCGCGCGGTACTTGATCGAGAAGACCCAGGGCAAGCACGGCCTCAACGGCAACGCCCCGGCGCGGAACGTGGTGCACAACCCCTGGGAGGAGCTGCGCGACGGCTTCGACACGGCGGGCTGGCTCAACCTGACGAACGTCCGGGGCACCCTGAAGATCGACGGCTACGAGATCGAGCTGACCGGCATCGACGACCCGCACATCAAGCGCGACCGGTACGCGCGCGTGGCGGGCGGCCCCTCGGACTCGGCCGACTTCTCGATGGGCGTCGTGCACGCCCCCTACCTCCGCAGCCTCGACGCGTTCACCGCGGACGGCTATCCGCTGATCCTGGCCGGCCACACGCACGGCGGCCAGCTGTGCCTGCCCTTCTACGGCGCCTTCGTCACCAACTGCGACCTGGACACGGACCGGGTCAAGGGCCTGTCCACGCACACGGTGGACGACCGGACCTCCTACATGTACGTCTCGGCGGGCTGCGGCACGAACCGTTACACCCCCGTGAGATTCGCCTGCCCGCCGGAGGCGACGCTGCTGACGCTGGCACCGCGGGCCTAGGCACGGCCCTTGCGGGCGGCCCCGGCGAGTCCGCGGCCGGGACCGCCCGCGCCCTCCGCCGCCCAGGCGGCAGGCGGCAGGCGGCAGGCGGCAGGCGGCAGGCGGCAGGCGGCAGGCGGCAGGCGGCAGGCGGCAGGCGGCAGAGGGTGGCGCAGGCAGCAGGCGCCACCCGAACAGCCCATCACCCGTCGCACCTTTTGTCCCCTATACCTACTTTGGGGGCATGACCGCCCCCATACCCACGGATCTCCCCGATCTCCCGGCCATCCCAGGGGTCGCCGCCGCCGCGTCCGCGGCCGTCATGCCCGTCGTCCCGGCGGACGCGGTGCTTCCGCGCGTGCGCCAGCCCCTCGCCGCCGGCTACCGCGCCCTGATCGCCCTGACGGCGGCCGCGGGCGTGGCCCTCGAACTGCTCCTGGGCAGCCCGCTGCGCACCCTGAGCTACTTCACGGTCCAGGCCGGCGCCCTGGCGGCCGTGGTGTACGCCCTGTCGGCGGGACGCGCCTGGACCGCCCGCCGCCCGCTGCCCCCGGCCCTCACCGGCGCCACGCTGCTGTACGTCACGGTCGCGGGCCTGGTCCACCACCTGGTCGTGGCGGACGCCACGAGCGGCCCCTCCATGACGGGCGGCCAGGTCCCCGTGACCGGCTGGCACGCGGTCTCCCTCCACCTCCTGCACACGGCGCTCCCCCTCGCCGCCCTGCTGGACTGGCTGCTGCTGACCCGCCCCGCCTCGCTGCGCCTGTCCTACGCCGCGTCCTGGCTCGTCTGCCCGCTGCTCTACGCGGTCCTCGTCGCCGTTCTGGGCGCGCTGTCCCTGCCGGACGCCGGGACCCGCTACCTGTACCCGTTCCTGAACCCGCAGAGGATCGGTTACATCGGCGCCCTGGGCAACGCGACGGTCCTGGGTCTGACCTTCTACGGCCTGGGCGTCCTGCTCGTGGCCCTCGACCACATCCGCCCCGGCGCACGCCGCCGCAGGTCCTCGTAAACCGGATTTCGTCTCCGGCGGCGGGTGGGCTAAAGTAAACGACGTCGCCAAGGGCAGCACGCCCGGGAGTGACATCGGGGTGTAGCGCAGCTTGGCAGCGCGCTTCGTTCGGGACGAAGAGGTCGTGGGTTCAAATCCCGCCACCCCGACAGTGAAGTAAGGCTCAGGCCCGGTTTCCGTCACGGAAGCCGGGCCTGACGCGTTCCCGGGTACGGCTCGGACCGGTTCGGGGTCGGCTCTTGCCGGTTCGAGCGCGGTCCGGACCGGTTCGGACCGGTCCGTTCGGTTTCGGTGGTGGACGGGCCGACCCCGCGGTGAGCGCGGAGGAGGACGTACGGACCCCGAGTGTCCGGCGCCGGTCCCTCCCCTCGTGGGGACCGGTGCCGGACGGCGGGGCGGCGTCGATCGGCGCCGTGCCGGTGTGGATCGGGTGGTGACCGGGCACCTGGTCAGTACGACAGCGGATGGTCCGGCACCGGTTCCGCTGGTCTGTCGGTCTCACGCGACGGGCCTTCACCGCCGCCTCGTCGCTCAGGGGAGCTGGCCGAGAACGTATGGCGGGAGTTGCCCGTCGGAGCACTGGAATGGTGGCCTGTCCGGGCGACGTGCGACGGGAGCGCCACTGCACCGCGATCGTGCCATCTGGGGCTCCGGCGGAGGAGGCCCGAGCGTCCGGTTGGCGACATAACCGCAGGTCAGCCGTATAAAGTGAGTTTTCCGGTCCGGAAGTGAGGCGCGAGCGAAGTAAGGGGTGGAGACCTTGGGTGCCGACTCGGGGGCGCGTACGGCCTTCGCGGAACGGCTCGCGCTGCTGTACAAGGAGGCCGGTAATCCGCCCCTCAAGCTGGTGTCCGGAGCGGTCGACCGGCTGCAGCGGGCCGACGAGCGCGGGCGGCCCGTGCGGGTGTCCGCCCAGCGGATCAGCGACTGGCGGCGGGCCAGGAACGTGCCCGCCCAGTTCGCCGCCCTCGCGGCGGTGCTGCACGTCCTGATCCCCCAGGCGCGGCGCGCACGGCCCGTGCCGGTCTCCAAGGGCCTGTACGACCTGGCCCAGTGGCAGCGCCTGTGGGAGCGCGCGGTCGCCGACCCGGTCGGCGACCGGGACGAGGGCCCCGAGGAGGAGAAGCAGCCCCCGGCCGGGGCGCCGCCCGTCTCCGGCGTGTGTCCGTACCGGGGACTGGCCTCGTACCGCGAGGAGGACGCCCGGTGGTTCTTCGGGCGGGAGCGCAGCACCGGCGCCCTCGTGGAACAGCTCCGCGCGGTGGAGGGGACCGGCGGGCTCGTCATGCTCGTCGGCGCCTCGGGGGCGGGGAAGTCCTCCCTGCTGCACGCCGGCCTGGTGCCCGCGCTGCAGGAGGGCGCGCTGGGCGGCGGGACAAACCGGGCGCGGGAGGTCCTGCAGCTCGTGCCGGGGGCCGACCCCCTCGGGGAACTGGTCCGCCGGATACCCGATCTCGCGGCCGTCGTGCGCGGCCCGGAGGGGGACACGGAGGAAGACGCGGCGGAGCCCGCGACGGGGGAGCCCGACCCACCCGCCGGCACATCCGGCACATCCAGTGCGCTCAGCACCTCTGAGGCATCTGACACATCCAATGCATCCAGCGCATCTGGTGCACCCGGGGTATTCAGAACATCTGGTACACCCGACGCATCCAGCGCTTCCGGTGCGTCCGACGCGTCCGGTGTGCCGGACGCACCCCACTCGCTCCGTACATCCGATCGGCCTGATCCGTCCGACCCGTCCGACGCCTCACGCTTCGCGGACGCCGTACGGGAGGCCGTCGCCGCGTGGGCGCGGCGCGCAAGACCCTCCGGCGGCCGTCCGGTCGTCATCGTGGACCAGTTCGAGGAGGCGTTCACCCTCTGCCCGGACGAGGCGGAGCGGCGCGCCTTCATCCGGATCCTCCACGCCGCCTGCACGCCCGCCGGCCCCGGGGACCCCGACGGCTCCGGCGGGCCGGCCCCCGTACTCGTCGTCCTGGGCGTCCGCGCCGACTTCTACGAGCGGTGCCTGGACCATCCCGAACTGGCCGACGCGCTCCAGCACCGGCACATGGTGCTCGGACCGCTGACCACCGCGGAGCTGCGCGAGGCGGTGACCGGCCCGGCCAAGGCCGTGGGCATGGAACTGGAGCCGGGCCTCGCGGAACTGATCGTCCGGGAGGTGAGCGCCGACGGCCCCCGCGGCGCCCACGACGCGGGCGTGCTGCCGCTCCTCTCCCACGCCCTGCTCGCCACCTGGCAGCGGCGGAAGGCGGGACGGCTCACCCTGGCCGGCTACCGCGCGGCGGGCGGGATCCAGGGAGCGGTGGCGGCGACCGCCGAGCGCGCCTGGTCCGGCCTCGACCCGGCGGCGCGCACGGCCGCCCGGCTGCTCCTGCTCAGGCTGGTCCGGCTGGGCGAGGACACCCACGCCACCCGCAGACGGGGCACGCGCCGTCAGCTGTCCGCGGAGTCGACGGACCCCGGCAAGACGGAGGAGTCGCTCGAAGCCCTGGTCCGCGCCCGGCTGGTCACGCTCGACGCGGAGACCGTGGAGATCACCCACGAGGCGCTGCTGCACGCCTGGCCGCGCCTGCGCAATTGGATCGACGAGGGCAGGAACGACCACCTGCTGCGCCAGCGCCTGGAGGAGGACGGCCGGGCCTGGGAGGGCTCGGACCGCGACACGTCGCTGCTCTACCGCGGCTCCCGCCTCGAGCAGGCACGCGCCTGGGCGCAGTCCGCCGGCGACACCTTCCTGACCCGCAGCGCGATGGAGTTCCTGGCCGCCTCGGTCCGGCTGCGCAGACGCACGGTGCTGCTCAGGCGCGGCGCGGTGGCGGCGCTGGTCGCCCTGGCCGTGGTGGCCGTCGGCTCGGCCGTGGTGGCGTGGCAGCAGCGCAACGACGCGGTGTTCGAGCAGGTGGTCGCGGAGGCCGACCGCGTCCAGTACACGGACCCGTCGCTGTCCGCCCAGCTCGACCTGGTGGCCCACCGCCTCCGCCCGGACGACCAGGGCGCCGGCAACCGCCTGGTCTCGATCGTCAACTCCCCGCTGGCCACGCCGCTCCTCGGGCACACCGGCGCCGTCTACCTCACGTCGTTCGACCCGAGCGGGAACCTCCTGGCGACGGCCGGCTACGACCGGACCGTCCGGCTGTGGGACGTCTCCGACCCGACCCGCCCGCGGCGGCTGGGCGGGCCCCTCACCGGCCACACGAGCTGGGTGAGCACCGCGCTGTTCAGCCCGGACGGCCGCACCCTGGTCAGCGCGGGGGACGACGGCACGATCCGGCTGTGGGACGTGCGGGACCCCGGCCACCCCCGCCGGCTCGGCTCCCCTCTGAACGGCCACGGCGGCACGATCTACCTGCTCGCCTTCAGCCCGGACGGCCGCACCCTGGCGTCCGCCTCCGACGACGGCGCCGTCCGCCTGTGGGACGTGGCGGAGCGGAGCCGGCCGACGGCCCTGGCCACGCTGACCGGGCACACCGCCGCCGTCCGCGCCGTGGCGTTCAGCCCCGACGGACGGACGCTGGCCACCGGCGGCAACGACGACACGATCCGGCTCTGGGACACGGCCGACGTGCGCCACCCGCGGCGGATCGGCACGGCGCTCGAGGGCCACTCCGGCCTGGTCCACTCGGTGGCGTTCAGCCCCGACGGCCGCACCCTCGCCAGCGGCAGCGCGGACGACACCGTACGCCTGTGGGACGTCGCCGACCCCGGGGACGCGCAGCAGATCGGCACCCCGCTCACCGGCCACACCGGACCCGTGTGGTCGGTGGCCTTCAGCCCGGACGGCGACATGCTCGCCGCCGCCAGCGCGGACTCCACGGCCAGCCTGTGGAACGTCGGCGACCCGGCGTACCCGTCGCAGGTCGGCGAGCCCCTGGCCGGGGGCAGCGGCGAGATGTACGCCCTCGGCTTCAGCCCCGACGGCCGCACCCTGGCCACCGGCAACGGCGACAGCAAGGTGCGCCTCTGGTCGCTCCCGGGGTCGGACATGGTCGGCGAGGTCGGCGCCTTCCGCCCGGACGGTGGGGTCCTGGCGACCGCCGCGCGCGACGGGCGGATACGTCTGTGGGACGTGGCGGCCGCGGACCGGCCCGTTGCGCTGAGCGAGCCGTTCATGTCGGCGGGCGACGTCGCCCGTTCCCTGGTGTTCTCCCCCGACGGCCGCACCCTCGCGGCGCTGACGGGCGGGGAGAACACCTTCCAGCTGTGGGACGTCGCCGACCCCGCGCACCCCGTCCCCCACGGCCCGCCGGTGAAGCTGCGCACCCGTTACGCGGGCGCCGACGCCCTGGCGTTCGGCCCGGACGGCCGCACCCTGGCGACGGACCACGACGACCGCACCGTCCAGCTGTGGGACGTCGCCGACCCGTCCCGGCCCCGTCCTCTCGGCAAGCCGCTCACCGGCCACAAGGGCTACGTCAACGGCCTCGCCTTCAGCCCGGACGGCCGCACCCTGGCCAGCGGCAGCGCCGACGGCACCGTCCGCCTCTGGGACGTCACCGACCCCCGCCGCGCGACCCCGCGGGGCGCACCGCTCAAGGGACACTCCGGCCCCGTCAACACCCTCCTCTTCAGCCCGGACGGCCGCACCCTGGCCAGCGGCGGCGACGACGACACGGTCCGGCTCTGGAAGAACACCGGCACCGGTACGGCGGCCCCGCTCGGCGATCCCCTCACCGGCCACACCGAGGCGGTGGTGTCCCTGACCTTCAGCCCGGACGGCCGCACCCTGGCCAGCGGCGGCAACGACAACACCATCCGGCTCTGGGACGTCGACGAGCCCTCCGGGGCCGCCGCCATCGGGCAGGCGATGAGCCCCAACGCCAAGACGGGGAACTTCCTCTCCTTCAGCCCCGAGAGCCACATGCTCGGCGTCTCCAGCGGCGCGGACACGGTCAGGCTGTGGAACCTGGACGTCGACGAGGCCATCCGGCGCGTCTGCTCGACCACCCGCAACGTCCTGACGCGGGAGAAGTGGCACGAATACCTCCCGCGCCTCTCCTACGACCCCCCGTGCGACCGGTAGCCGCCTCCCCGGCACGACGTGATACCGATCACAACCCCCGGCTCCGCCCGAGCGGTTCGCCCCCGCCGCGCGAGCGGCGTTGTTACGCTTGCCGCAGCCCGATCGCTGGTGCATCCCCCGTCGCCAGCGATCGGGCATTTTTCGTGCCCGCGCGGGACGCCGGCGCCGCCGGCCCCTGAGGACGCGCCGTACCGGAACGAAGGTGCCCGGTATCCGTCCCTCGGCCCCCTCCCCTGAGCTGCCCAGGTTTACGGGAGGTGCGAGTGGTGGCTACCGTGCCGCGGATGGCCGCCGGTCACATGATTGCCTCGTTTCCGGTAAGACGCGATGACGTCCACCGGGGTTCCACGAGGGAGTGCCTGTGACGGAGCGCGCGGTCGTCCGGTCGGCGAAGGGCCTCAGGGCCGCCCGCGCACACCGGCCGCGCCGGTCCGGCCGCAGGACCGGCCGGCCGGGGTCCGGACCGTAGGAGTGCCCGTGCCGGGCACTCGGGAACCGAACGAGAGGCAGAGGTCGTGGCGAGGGCGGGGACCGTGTCCGAGTCAGTTCCGGGGACCGCCGCGGCGTCCTCGCCGGGCTCCTCGTCGCGGGCGAGAGCGAACGCGCCGGCGGCCGCCTCCGCGCCGAGGCCCGCCCAGCGCGACGCCTTCTTCGACAACGCCAAGTACCTGGCCATCGTCCTCGTCGCCATGGGGCACGCGTGGGAGCCGCTGCGCGGCGAGAGCAGGGCGGCGGCGGCCCTGTACATCGCCGTGTACACCTTCCACATGCCGGCCTTCATCGTCATCTCCGGCTACTTCTCGCGCAGCTTCGACGGCAGCCCGAAGCGGATCCGGCGGCTGGTCACCGGCGTCGCCGTGCCCTACGTCGTCTTCGAGGTGGCGTACTCGCTCTTCAAGCGGTGGGCCGACGACGACCCGGCCCATCCGATCAGCCTGCTCGACCCCTGGTACCTCACCTGGTTCCTGGGGGCGCTGTTCATCTGGCGGCTGACCACCCCGCTGTGGCGGATCGTGCGGTGGCCGCTGCCGATCGCCCTCGCGATCGCCGTCCTCGCCTCCGTCTCCCCCGACATCGGCGACGACCTGGACCTCCAGCGGGTGCTGCAGTTCCTGCCCTTCTTCGTCCTGGGGCTGTGCCTCGGGCCCGAGCACTTCCGGCGGGTGCGGCGCCGCTCGGCCCGGCTGCTGGCCCTGCCCGTCCTCGCGGGCGCGCTCGCCGTCGCCTACTGGGCGGCGCCGCAGATGAACGCGGCCTGGTTCTACCGCCGCGACAGCGCCCAGGAGCTGGCCGCGCCGGGCTGGACCGGCGCCGTCATGACGCTCGCGCTCTTCGGCTGCTCGGTGGTCCTGGTCGCCTGCTTCCTCGCCTGGGTCCCGGGCCGCACGATGTGGTTCACGGCACTGGGCGCGGGCACGCTGTACGGCTACCTGCTGCACGGCTTCCTGGCCAAGGGCTCGCGGTTCTGGCACTGGTACGACCACGGCTGGGTGCATGGGCCGGCCGGCGAGATCGCGGTCACCGTGTTCGCCGCCGCCGTCATCACCCTGTTGTGCACGCCACCCGTGCAGCGCGTCTTCCGCTTCGCGATGGAGCCGAGGATGGAGTGGGCCTTCAAGCGGGACGCGGCCGAGCCGGACCGCCGCGCGGACACCGCCGGCAGGAGGGCGCGCGAGGCGCAGGACCCGGCCGCCGCCGGAACGCCGTCCGGGGCGGCCGGGGGCGCCGGCACCGCCAAGGGCTGAGCGTCCGTCCCCGGGCGCAGGGCCCCGGGCACAGGGCCGCGGAGCCCGGCCCTCCCTCTCTCCCCGTACACCGTCACTCTCCCCGTACACCGTCACGGCCGCCGTCCCCTCCGGGACGGCGGCCGCGGTGCGTACCGGCGGTGACGGTGCGTACCGGTGGTCACGGTGCGTACCGATCGGGCACCCGTGCGGAACCGGCCGAGGTCATAGGGCAGTCTTCTCCTCCGTGGCGACTTTTCCGGGACAGAGCGGGGCTGCGGGGACGACGCCGTCGGGCAGACCGGCCCACGGCGGCGCGCACATGGTGGTGTGCGGGGACGACGCGCTGGCGCACCGGCTGGCGGCCGAGTTGCGCGGGGTGTACGGGGAGGCCGTCACCCTCGTCGTCCCGCCCGACGGGCGCACGGTCCGCCCGCCCGTGGTGGGGCGGGTCCGGACGTCGACCCTGCTGGACCGGGTCTCGGCCGCCGTGACACGGGCGGCCGGGAACGGCACGGCGCCCGGGAACGGCACCGCCGGCACCGGCGGCACCGGCGAGGGCGACCCCGGGCGGGCGATCGCCGAGCAGGTCGTGGAGGCCGCCGAACTGACCGAGGCCGTCCTCTCCGAGGCCGGGGTGGAGCGGGCCGCCGCGCTCGCCCTCGTGCACGACGACGACGAGACGAACATCCGCGCCGCGCTCACCGCGCGCCGGCTCAACCCCCGCCTGCGGCTGGTGATCCGGCTCTACAACCGGCGGCTCGGCCGGCACCTCCAGGCCCTGCTCGACCAGGCGTCCGCGCTCGCGACGGCGGACCCCGGCGACGGGGCGCGGAACGGCGCAGGCCCCCGCACGGGGTTCGGCGGCGCCGAGGACGTCTCCACGACCGTGCTCTCCGACGCCGACACCGCCGCGCCCGCGCTCGCCGCCACCGCCGTGGCCGGCACCAGCAAGGTCGTGCAGACCGACGGACTGATGCTGCGGGCGGTGGAGCGCCAGCCGCCGGGGCCGGGGCGCGTCGCCGACCCGGGGCTGTGCACCCTGGCGCTGCTGTCGGCGACGACCAGCGACCCGGCGGGCGCGGAGGGTTCGGAGAGCAGCGGGGACGGGCCGCGGCTGCTGCCCGGCGAGGAGTCCGTGGCGGCGGCGACCGGGCGCGGCACCGTCGTCCTGGAGGCCGTGTCGTACTCCGGTCCCCCGCAGCCGACGAGCCGCAGCGCCGTGCCGTTCTCCCAGTTCTTCTCGCGGCGGCTGCGCTGGTCGTTCGCGGGCCTCGTGGCGTGCGTCGTCGCGCTCGCCGTCGCCTCGATGCTGGTCACGGGCGACCACCCGCTGCACGCCACCTACCTGACCCTCCTGGACCTCTTCGCCATCAACGAACCGGCCCTCGAGGACAGCCGCGGCCGGCAGATCCTGCAACTGCTCTCCGGACTCGTCGGGCTGCTGCTCCTGCCCGTACTGCTGGCCGCCGTCCTGGAGGCCCTCGGCACCTTCCGCAACGGCACCGCGCTGCGCAGACCGCCGCGCGGGCTCTCCGGCCACGTCGTCCTGCTGGGCCTGGGCAAGATCGGTACGCGGGTGCTGGCTCGGCTGCGGGAGCTGCACATCCCCGTGGTGTGCGTGGAGGCGGACCCCGAGGCGCGCGGCGTCCCCCTCGCGCGCCGGCTGCGGGTCCCCGTGGTGGTCGGCGACGTGACGCAGGAGGGCGTCCAGGAGGCCGCGAAGATCCACCGGGCGGCCGCGCTGCTCGCCCTGACCAGCGAGGACACCACGAACCTGGAGGCCGCCCTGTACGCCCGGTCGGTCCGGCCCGACCTGCGGGTCGTCCTGCGGCTGTACGACGACGACTTCGCGACCGCCGTGTACCGCACCCTGCGCGCCGCGCACCCGGGCGCGCTCACCCGCAGCCGCAGCGTCTCCCACCTGGCGGCGCCCGCCTTCGCCGGCGCGATGATGGGGCGTCAGGTCCTGGGGGCGATCCCGGTCGAGCGCCGGGTGCTGCTGTTCGCGGCCGTGGACGTCGCCGAGTGCCCGCAGCTGGAGGGCCGTACGGTCGCGGACGCGTTCCGCGAGGGGAAGTGGCGGGTGCTCGCCCTGGACACGGCGGCCCCGGAGGAGCGCCGCGCCGGCCAGGCGTCGGGGCTGGTGTGGGACCTGCCGCCGGGATACGTCCTCGGCCGCGAGGACCGCGTCGTCCTGGCGGCCACGCGCCGGGGGCTCGCGGAACTGCTGGGGCGGCGGACGCGACGGATCGGCCAGTCGTGACGACCCGTCCTGGGAACGCTCCGGGGGCCGTTCCGGGGCGTACGCACGGACGCCGCGTGCCGGGCCCGGCACGGCCGGGGAGGAGTTTTCCACAGGCGAGGACGCTCTCCCGCACGTTCCCGCCCGGGCCGGGCAGTATGGGGCCATGACTGAGAGCAACGGGTCGGGACCGGACGACGGAACGACGCAGGCAGGAGCGGCACACATCGAGACGCCGCAGGCGGGAGCGGTGCCGAGGGCGGCGCCGCGGGGCGGCGGGCCCCGGGACGGCGCGCCGGGGGGCGAGGCCGTACCGGACTGGGAGAAGCGGTTCCGGGCGCCCCGGGTGTCACTGCCCGACTGGGCCGAGGACGCCCCCGACCGCGCGCTGTTCTCCTCGAACGCGACGGGCACGTACGAGCTGTACGCCTGGGACCGGGCCACGGGTGAGCAGCGACAGGTGACGGACCGGCCGAACGGCACGACGGACGGGACGCTGACGCCCGACGGCGAGTGGATCTGGTGGTTCGACGACAAGGACGGCGACGAGTTCGGGATCTGGCGGCGCCAGCCGTTCGCCGGGGCGCCGGGGGGACGGGGCCCGGCGGGGCCCGGGGCCTCGGGCGACGAGCCGGCCGCGCCGGGGCTCGAACCGTCCTACCCGGCCGGGCTCGCCCTCGGCCGGGACGGGCGCACGGCGGTCGTCGGGCGCTCCACCGACGAGGACGGCTCGACGATCCACCTGGTCAGGGAGGGCGAGAAGCCGGTCGAGATCTACCGGCACCGCGAGTCGGCCGGCGTCGGCGACCTCTCCCACGACGGGACGCTGATCGCGATCGAGCACACCGAGCACGGCGACGCGATGCACTCGGCGCTGCGGGTGCTGCGCCCGGACGGATCGACGGTCGCCGAGCTGGACGACACCAGGGGCGGCAAGGAGGAGCTGGGCCTGGAGGTGCTGGGCTTCGCCCCCGTCGACGGGGACACGCGGCTGCTCGTCGGGCACCAGCGGCGCGGCCGGTGGGAGCCGCTGGTGTGGGACGTCGCCACGGGCGAGGAGACGGAGCTGGTCCTGGACCTGCCCGGTGACGTGGGCGCCGAGTGGTACCCGGACGGGTCGGCCCTGCTGGTCGTGCACGGCTTCGAGGCGCGCAGCGAGCTGTGGCGCTACGACCTGGCGTCGGGCGCGCTGGAGCGGGTGCCGACGCCGCGGGGGTCGGTGTCGGGCGCGACCGCCCGGCCGGACGGCACCGTGGAGTACCTGTGGTCGTCCTCGGCCGAGCCGTCGTCGGTGCGCTCGACCACCGGCGCCGTGGTGCTCGACCCGCCCGGCATGAAGTCGCCCGGCTCGGTCCCGGTGGAGGACGTGTGGGTGGAGGGGCCCGGCGGCCGCATCCACGCACTGGTCCAGCGCCCGGCCGGCACGACCGGTCCCCTGCCCACCGTCTTCGACATCCACGGCGGGCCGACCTGGCACGACAGCGACTCCTTCGCGGCCGGCCCGGCCGCCTGGGTGGACCACGGGTACGCGGTGGTGCGCGTCAACTACCGGGGCTCGACGGGGTACGGCCGGGAGTGGACGGACGCGCTCAAGCACCGGGTCGGCCTGATCGAGCTGGAGGACATCGCGGCGGTGCGGGAGTGGGCGGTGTCGTCCGGGCTCGCGGACCCCGAGCGACTCGTCCTCACCGGCGGCTCGTGGGGCGGCTACCTCACGCTGCTCGGCCTCGGCGTGCAGCCGGAGGCGTGGACCCTCGGCATCGCCGTGGTCCCCGTCGCGGACTACGTCACGGCGTACCACGACGAGATGGAGGCGCTGAAGGCGATGGACCGGACGCTCCTCGGCGGCACCCCGGAGGAAGTGCCCGAGCGCTTCGCCGCCTCGTCGCCCCTGACGTACGTCGACGACGTGAAGGCCCCGGTCTACATCTCCGCCGGGGTCAACGACCCGCGCTGCCCGATCCGCCAGGTGGAGAACTACGTGGACCGGCTCGCCGCGCGCGGCGCCGTGCACGAGGTGTACCGGTACGACGCGGGGCACGGCTCGCTGGTGGTGGACGAGCGGATCAAGCAGGTCAGGCTGGAGCTGGACTTCGCGGACCGGCACCTGCCCCGGCGGTAGCCCCCGGGCGCCCGCCGCGGCGGCCGGGACACCCGCCGCGGCGGTGGCGAGGGGACGGCCGCCGCGTCCGCGGCGGCCGGGGCACCGCCGGCCACGGCGGCGGTGCGGGGACGGCGCGGAGGCGGCCGTGGCGGTACCCCTCGGCCCGGACTCCGGGGCGGGCACCGTACCGTTGGAGGCGTGTACCGGTTCCTGCTGACGCCCCGCTGGTGGGGGATCAACGTCTTCGTCCTGCTGGCCATCCCCTTCTGCGTCTTCATGGGGTCGTGGCAGCTGGGCCGGTTCGAGGACCGGATGCAGGACCACCGGTCCGTGAGCGAGCAGGCCGAGTCGGCCGAGCGGGAGCCCGCCCGGCCGCTGGCCGAGCTGCTGCCCGTCGACCGGAGCACGTCGGGGCGGCAGGCCACGGCGACGGGCCGGTACGGCGAGCAGCTGCTCGTACCGGACCGGACGCTGGACGGCAGGCGCGGCTTCTACGTCCTGACCATGCTGCGCGTCGAGGGCGGCAGGGCGCTGCCCGTCGTCCGGGGCTGGCTCCCGGGCGACGCGGACGCGGCGAAGGCGCCCGCGGCCCCGTCCGGCGAGGTCACCGTGACCGGCGCGCTGCAGGCGTCCGAGAGCCCGGGGGCGGACGGCGTGACCGCGGCGGGCGGGTTCCCGGCGGGCCAGACCGGTGTGATCAGCGCGGCCTCGCTGGTGAACATCGTGCCGTACGACGTGTACGACGCCTGGATCACGCTCGCCGACGCGGACTCCGGGATGACCGCCGTGCCCGCGAAGGCGCCGCAGAACACGGGCCTGGACCTGAAGGCGTTCCAGAACCTCGGCTACACCGGCGAGTGGTTCGTCTTCGCGGGCTTCGTCGTCTTCATGTGGTTCCGGCTGCTGCGCCGCGAGGTGGAGTTCGCCCGCGACGCGGAGCTGGGGCTCGTGGAGACGGGGCCGGACGGGAGCAGCACGGACGGGGACGGCGAGGACCGCTCCCCGGGGGCCGCGTCCACGACCGCGGACGGGCCGGGTGCGGCGGACGCCTCCGGCGGCGAAGGCGGCTCCGGCGGCAGGGACGCCGACCGGGCGCCGGCGGCTCCCACCGCCTGACCACTTCCGCCGCCCGACCGCGGACGGCTTCACCGGGCGGACGGACGTCCGCCCGTCCGCCGGGCCGACCGTCGCCCACCGGGCCGCCGGATCTTCGCCGAGCCGTTCCGTCCCCGGACTCCCCCGTCCCGGGATCCCCGTCTCCGGACGATGCTCCCGGCCCGGTCCCCGGTCCGCTCCGTCCCGTCTCAGGACGTCGCCAGTACTCCCGTGTAGTACACCGAGCCCGCGCACGCGTTGGAGACGGTCGTCGTCGCCGTCGGGGCGCCGCCCTGCGCCGTGTGGGAGACCGCGACGCTGCCGTCCAGCGTGCCGTCCTGCCGCATGAGCTGCGTGGACATCGTGTTGTCGCCCTCGGAGGCGGTGTCGTCGCCGCCCTCGACGGGAGGGTTCGTGGGCGACGGGTCGGGCACGGGTTCGCCGTCGCCGCCGCCGCCCGTGGACGGGCAGGTCTGCGACGGCACCCAGGCGAACTTCACCTCGTACGCCGCGCCGGGCACTAGGACCAGCGTGCCGGACTCCGTCGACGGGTCGGGCAGCCCGGCCGCCGCATCGCCCGCCACGTGCCGGGCCGCGTGGACCTGCGAGCCGTCGGCCGCGCCCTGGGGGGCGACCGTCACCGCGCCGGGCCCGGTGACGGTACAGCTGGCGGAGGAGACGTTGGCGACCCGGAAGGAGCCGTAGACCGCGCCGGCCGCGTCGGGCGCGCCGACGTTCGCGGTGGCGCTGCCGAGCTGCACCGGCGTACAGGCCGGCGCGCTCGCCGAGGTCGTCGACGGATCGGCCCCGCTGGTGGCGCCGCTGCTCGCGCCGCTCTCCCTGTCCTTCTTCTCCTTCTTGCCGTCCTTGCCGCCGCCGTCCGACTTCTCGGAGGAGGCGTCGGATTTGCTGCCGCCGTCGGCCGCCTCCTCGGCCTTGCCGCCCTCGTCCTTGGTCCGCTCGCTGTTGGCGGCGATCGACGGGTCGGCGTTGGGGCCGGTGGCCTGGGAGACGTGCAGGAGCGCCGGGACGGCCGTACCGATGAACAGGGCCGCGGCGGCCATGCCGACGGCGGCCTGGCGCTTGCGCGCCCGCCGGGCCGGCACCGCGCGCCGCAGGTGCTCCAGCGTGCCGTCCGTGGGCTCGATCTCGTCGACGGCCTGGTGCAGCAGCCGGCGCAGGGCCAGTTCGTCGAGACCGGGCCCGTCCGTGTCCCCCGCGCCCGCGCCACCGGACGTCCCGGAGCCGCCGGACGCCTTGGAGCCGCCGACCGCCGGAAGAGCCACCGTCTCGGGGACGTCCGACGCCGCGGAGCCGGACGCCGCAGGGACGTCCGCGGCCGGAAGAGTCACCGTTTCAGGCACGTCCGACGCCGTGGAACCGGACGCCTCGGAGCCGCCCGCCCTCGGAAGAGCCACCGTCTCGGGGACGTCCGACGCCGCGGAACCGGACGCCGCAGAGGTGTCCGCGGCCGTGGAGCCGGAGGTCCCGGAGGCGGTCGGCATGGTGGGGGCGGACGGCTCGGAGGCGGCCGGTGCGGTGGGGTCGGACGTCCCGGGTACGGCCGAGGCCGCGGACCGGCCGCCCGCGTCCGCCGCGTCCCGGTCGGCGGCCGCGCCGGAGCCGCCCTCGCCGGTGTCCGTGCTCGCGTCCGTCCTGCCCGGCTCGCCCGGTTCTCCGGAACCCGGTCGGTCGGAGGGGCCGTGATTCACAGTTCCGTTCCCAGCCTGCTGTTCGTGCTCTTCGCCGTGACGTCCGGCCGCGTACCGCCGCTCGTCCCTGCCGTGCTCGTCCCCGCCGTGCTCGTGCCGGTCGCGCGGCCCGTGCCGCTCGTCGTGCTCGCTCATGCCGGGGTCCCCATGGCCACCCGCAGCGCCGCTATGCCGCGGGAACCGTACGCCTTCACCGAACCCAGCGACAGGCCGAGCGTCTCGGCGACCTGCGCCTCGGTCATGTCCGCGAAGTATCTCAGGACCAGGACCTCGCGCTGGCGGCGCTGCAGGCCGCGCATCGCCTTGATGAGGGCGTCGCGCTCCAGCTGGTCGTACGCGCCCTCCTCGGCGCTCGCCATGTCCGGCATCGGCTTCGACAGCAGCTTCAGGCCGAGGATGCGGCGGCGCAGGGCCGAGCGGGAGAGGTTGACGACGGTCTGGCGCAGGTACGCCAGCGTCTTCTCCGGGTCGCGCACGCGCTTGCGCGCCGAGTGCACCCGGATGAACGCCTCCTGCACGACGTCCTCGCAGGACGCGGTGTCGTCGAGCAGCAGCGCCGCCAGGCCGAGCAGCGAGCGGTAGTGCGCCCGGTAGGTCTCGGTGAGGTGGTCGACCGTCGTGCCGACGGCCACGGTGTCCTCGACGCCCTCCCGCTGGCTCGGGACGCGGGCCGACCGCGCCGCGGGCATGGGGGCGATCACCGGCATGCCGCCGGACGGGCCGCCCCGGCGGGAACGGCGGGGCGGCTGCAGGGACGCACCGCGCGCCGCCGCCGGGGGAACCCCTTGCTCGAAGAGCTTCGGAGAGAAGTCGAGTACCTCTGCCACGCCTGTTGGACCCGTGTCACCCCTCGGGGGTTGTACGCGACGGGCAACGGGTTCGCTTCAGACATCACGTCCGTCGTTGTGCCATATGCCCTCATGCGTACCAGCTCTTCCCCTAAGCCCCATGTGACCGCGCTTCCCGGACGCCCCTGGAGGGCGACCGCAAAGACGCTCCCCGTAGCGCGCGCGGTTGCGCGGTACGGGGAGAAAAGTCCTCGGTACGCCGGAGAGACCGGACGAAGTGGTCCGGCCCACCCACCGGATCACGAAACGCACACAGATCCTAATCAGGTTTTCGGCCGTGGCCGTAAGTTTTTCCGGCGGGACCGGGCCGCCGGCCGCGCTCACGGGGCGCCGGTGAACTCCGCGGCCACCAGTTCGGCGATCTGGGCGGTGTTCAGCGCCGCCCCCTTGCGCAGGTTGTCGCCGCAGACGAAGAGTTCGAGGGCGGTCGGGTCGTCGAGCGCCCTGCGCACCCGCCCGACCCAGGTGGGGTCGGTCCCCACGACGTCGGCGGGCGTCGGGAACTCCCCCGAGGCCGGGTCGTCGCAGAGCACGACGCCCGGGGCCGTGGCGAGGATCTCGCGGGCCCGGTCGACGGTCACCTCGTCCTCGAAGCGCGCGTGGACGGTCAGCGAGTGCGTGGTGACCACGGGCACGCGCACGCACGTGACGGCGACGGGCAGGTCCGGCAGGCCGAGGATCTTGCGGGACTCGTCGCGGACCTTCATCTCCTCCGAGGACCAGCCGTCCTCGCGCAGGGACCCGACCCAGGGCACCACGTTGAGCGCGACGGGCTCGGGGAAGGGACCGGTGTCGTCCCCGACGGCCCGGCGCACGTCGCCGGGGCCGGTGCCCAGCTCCGTGCCGGCGACGAGGGACAGCTGGCGGCGCAGGGTGTCCACACCGGCGCGGCCCGCCCCGCTCACCGCCTGGTAGCTGGAGACCACCAGCTCGCGCAGTCCGAACTCGGCGTGCAGCGCGCCCAGCGCGACGATCATGGAGAGCGTCGTGCAGTTGGGGCCGGCCACGAGGGAGCGCGGGCGGATGCGGGCGGCGTGCGGATTGACCTCGGGCACGACCAGCGGCACGTCCGGGTCCATCCGGAAGGCAGCGGAGCTGTCGACGACGACCGCGCCCCGGGAGGCGGCGAGAGGCGCCCAGCGCGCGGAGACCTCGTCGGGCACGTCGAACATGGCGACGTCGATCCCGTCGAATGCCTCCTCGCAGAGCGCCACGACCTCGACCTCCTCGCCGCGCACGGCCAGCTTGCGGCCGGCCGAGCGCGGGGAGGCGATCAGGCGGATCTCGCCCCAGATGTCCGCGTGCTGGGACAGGATCTGGAGCATGACCGTGCCGACGGCCCCGGTCGCTCCCACGACCGCGAGCGCCGGCTTCCCGGTCCGGTCCATCAGCGGCCGGTGCCTCCGTAGACGACGGCCTCGTCGCTGTCGGAGTCGAGCCCGAAGGCGGTGTGCACGGCGCGCACGGCCTCCGGCACGTCGTCCTTGCGGGTGACGACCGAGATGCGGATCTCGGAGGTCGAGATCAGCTCGATGTTCACGCCCGCGTCGGACAGCGCCTCGAAGAAGCTCGCGGTGACGCCCGGGTTGGTCTTCATACCGGCGCCGACCAGGGAGATCTTGCCGATCTGGTCGTCGTAGCGCAGGGAGTCGAAGCCGATGACCGACCTGGCCTTCTCCAGCGCGTCGATGGCCTTGCGGCCCTCGGTCTTCGGCAGCGTGAAGGAGATGTCCGTCAGGCCGGTGGAGGCGGCGGACACGTTCTGCACGACCATGTCGATGTTGATCTCGGCATTGGCGATCGCGCGGAAGATCGAGGCGGCCTCGCCCGGCTTGTCCGGGACGCCGACGACCGTCACCTTGGCCTCGGAGGTGTCGTGAGCGACACCGGAGATGATGGCCTGCTCCACCTTCTGGTCCCCTTGCTTCGGCTCGTTGCTGACCCAGGTGCCCTGCAGGCCCGAGAAGGACGAGCGCACGTGGATCGGGATGTTGTAGCGGCGGGCGTACTCCACGCAGCGGTGGAGCAGCACCTTGGACCCGGACGAGGCCAGCTCCAGCATGTCCTCGAACGAGATCCAGTCGATCTTGCGGGCCTTCTTCACCACGCGCGGGTCGGCGGTGAACACGCCGTCGACGTCGGTGTAGATCTCGCACACGTCGGCGTCGAGGGCGGCCGCCAGGGCCACCGCGGTGGTGTCGGAACCGCCACGGCCGAGCGTGGTGATGTCCTTCTTGTCCTGGGAGACGCCCTGGAACCCGGCGACGATGGCGATGTTGCCCTCGTCGATCGAGGTCTTGATCCGGCCCGGCGTGACGTCGATGATCCGGGCTTTGTTGTGGACGGAGTCGGTGATGACGCCCGCCTGACTGCCGGTGAAGCTCTGGGCCTCGTGGCCCAGGTTTTTGATCGCCATGGCCAGCAGGGCCATGGAGATCCGCTCTCCGGCGGTCAGCAGCATGTCGAACTCACGCCCGGCAGGCATCGGCGACACCTGCTCGGCGAGATCGATCAGCTCGTCCGTCGTGTCGCCCATCGCGGAAACGACGACAACCACCTGGTTGCCGTTCTTCTTCGCTTCCACGATCCGCTTGGCGACGCGCTTGATGCCCTCGGCATCGGCTACGGAGGAGCCTCCGTACTTCTGCACGACAAGGCCCACGTGCGCTCCTCGCTCAGTCCGTATCTGTCCGCACATACACGTGTACTGCGGTCGGCTCAGTCTAACGAGCGGCCGGGTTCGTCCCGGAGGATGCCACATCGTGAGACATCCCGCCCACGAAGTGGCCGTTCCCGCGGTGTCCGGCCGCTCGTTCCCGGGCGCTCATTCCCACTGGCCGACCGGGCACTCGGAAAGTGGGACACGTCACGGGGCGCCCTGCCCGGCCGCGCCGGGAACGACACACGGAATCCGTGCGGACCCGGACCGGCGGGGCCGTCCGGCCCTCCACCGGGGCCGCCCGGCCGCATGCGGGCACCGCTCGACCGTCCGCGGGAGCTACTTGACCGTCCGCAGGCCCAGCGGGCCCGCGATCTCCTGAACCATCACCCGGCCCGCCTCCTCCGCGAGGGCGTCCTCGCCCAGGTCCTGGTCGGTGTCCAGGCCGTCCAGCTCGGCCAGCGGCTGGTTCAGCCGGACGTGCGCCACCACGGACTGCAGGGCGCGCAGCGTCGCCGAGGCCGTCGAGCCCCAGTTGGAGAAGTACGAGAACTGCCACCACCACAGGGCCTCGGTGGTGCGGCCCGCCCGGTAGTGGACCATGCCGTGGCGCAGGTCGGCGACGACGTCCGCGAGGTCGTCCGAGATCCGGGCCGGGACCGGCGCCCTGCGCGGCTCGTAGGGGTCGAAGACCTCCGAGTACACGTCGATCGGTTCGAGCATTCTCGCCAGCCGCTCGCGCAGCTCGTCCACGTCCTGCTCCGGGCCCGGGTCGGGCTCGTAGCGGTCGTCCGGGACGATGTCCTCGTGGGCGCCCAGGCGGCCGCCGGCCAGCAGCAGCTGGGAGACCTCCAGGAGGAGGAAGGGGACCGCCGAGTCCGGCTCGTCGCCCTTGGCCACCTCGGTGACGGCGACGAGGAAGCTCTCGATCTGGTCGGCGATCTGGACCGCGAAGTCACCGGGGTCCTGGCTGGTCGCGTGCAGCGTGGCGTCAGACATCTAGAGGACGACCTTCCCTTTGAACATGTTCACACGTTCACCCGTTCAGACATCCAGCAGTCGCCTTCCCTCGAAGGCGCGGCCCAGGGTGACCTCGTCGGCGTACTCCAGGTCGCCGCCGACCGGCAGTCCGCTGGCCAGCCGGGTGACCTTGAGCCCCATGGGCTTGATCATGCGCGCGAGGTACGTGGCCGTGGCCTCGCCCTCCAGATTGGGGTCCGTGGCGAGGATCAGCTCCGTGACCGTGCCGTCGGCGAGCCGGGCCAGCAGCTCCCTGATCCGCAGGTCGTCGGGGCCGACGCCCTCGATCGGGCTGATGGCGCCGCCGAGCACGTGGTAGCGGCCGCGGAACTCCCGCGTCCGCTCGATCGCCACCACGTCCTTGGGCTCCTCCACCACGCAGATGACGGCGGGGTCGCGGCGCTGGTCGCGGCAGATCGCGCACAGCTCCTCCTGCGCCACGTTCCCGCACGTCGCGCAGAAGCGGACCTTCGCCTTGACCTCCATCAGCGCCTGCGCGAGCCGGCGCACGTCGGTCGGCTCGGCCTGCAGCACGTGGAAAGCGATCCGCTGCGCGCTCTTGGGACCGACGCCGGGCAGCCGTCCCAGCTCGTCGATGAGGTCCTGGACCACGCCTTCGTACAACGGATTGCCTTCCTGGTTTCGCGGTTGTCGCTGCGTACCGCCGTCCCCGTCCGGGTCCTTGGTACGTACGGTAGTTGGCCGTCGCCCGTCTTAGAAGGGAAGGCCGGGGTGACTCAGAACGGCAGTCCGGGGAGGCCGCCGCCGCCCAGCCCCTGGGCGAGCGGGCCGAGCTTCTCCTGCTGGAGCTGCTGGGCGTTCTCGTTCGCGGCCTGGACGGCCGCGACGATCAGGTCGGCGAGGGTCTCCGTGTCCTCGGGGTCCACCGCCTTCGGGTCGATGCGCAGCCCCCGCAGCTCGCCGGAGCCCGTCACGGTCGCGTGCACCAGGCCGCCGCCGGCCTGACCCTCGACCTCGGTGCGCGCGAGCTCCTCCTGGGCGCGCGCGAGGTCCTGCTGCATCTTCTGGGCCTGCTGGAGCAGCTGCTGCATGTTGGGCTGGCCACCACCGGGAATCACGATCAGCTCCTGGTTTCGTACGGCTGTCCGGGCGGGGTTTTCCGCCTCGGCACGAGCCTACGTGGTCCGGGGGGCGATCGCTCCGCCACTCTTTCGAGTGAGGCGAGGCGACGCCCTATACCTGATCACGCCCCTCGTACGGGCGGAGTGAACCCGAAAAGGCCACCACAGCCACCCATTGAGCGGTAGTAAGGCGGGGTGTGGCCACGTCGTGCGCCATGCTGTCGTCACGCAGCGTAATGATGAGGGAGCGTCGGGTGAGCCAGCCGGAGATGCAGCCCGGGGGGCCACCCCAGGACGGACCGGACGACGGGACGGGACGCCGGTCCGGCGACCTGACGGGGCGGCCGTTCCCGCTGGGCGACTGGGGGGAGCCGGCCGAGCGGCTGCACGAGCTGTACCGGTGGGTGGAGGCGGGGGCGCTGGCCACGGCGTCCCGCTATCTGTCCGACCGTACGCGCAAGCGGCGGGCGTCGCGGGTGCTGCGCGCCGGGACCGCGGCGGGTGCGTTCGCCGGGGCCGCGCTGCCCCTGCTCGACCTCGCCGGAGTGGCCGTCCGGGCCGCCGCCTGGGGCTATCTGGCGCTGCTGCTCGCGGTCGCGTGCGCCGGGGTGGACCGGTACTTCGGGTTCACGTCCGGCTGGACGCGGGACGTCGCCACCGCCCAGGCCGTGCTGCGGCGGCTCCAGGCGCTGCAGTTCGACTGGGCCTCGGAGTGCGTGCGCGAGGTGCTCGGGCCGACGGAGGGGACGGCCGGGGAGGCCGCCGAGCGGTGTCTCGCGGTGCTGCGGCGGTTCTCGGAGGACGTGTCGGAGCTGGTGCGGGTGGAGACGGCGGACTGGATGGTGGGGCTGCGGAGCGGGGCCGCGCCGCTCGGCCTCCAGGCGTCCGTCGCGGCGGTCCCGGCGCGGAGCGAGCCGGTGCCGCCCCCGGGCCGCCCGCCGCTGCCGCCGGGCGCCCGACCGAACATGCCCCGGCAGCGCCCGCCGGAGCCCCGCTGAAGCGCCGCGCCCCGGGCACCCGCCCGGAAGGCCGGACGCCCACGTGCGCGATGCCGGACACGGACCGGCGCGCCCGCGACCGCGACGCAGGCCGCAGGCGCGTCGGCAGGTCCGGCCCCGGAGCCGGGCACCCGCCCGGGACCGCGAAGCCGACGTCGCCGGAGCCCCGCTGAGGCGTCGCGCTCGCGGGGCCGGGCGGAGTCCGTGCGCGGGGTCGCCGGGCGCGGTCGTCCGGTCCGGACGCGGGGCGCGGAGCCGGGGGTGTTCGCCGTTCGCCCGGTACGGGGCCGACCGTGGCCGTCGGTGCGGGGCGGTCTCCGGGGCGGGATGCCTCCGTGCGCCGGCGCGGCGGGCGAGCGGGCGACACACTGTCGTGTTCGTCCCCGGGGAGCGGACAGGACGCCGATGTCGCGCGCGCCCACCGGGCCTCTACGCTCACCCGCATGACCGCTCAGCCGAATCCCCGGGCCGGCGCCGCCGTGAAGGCGGCGGACCGCGCGCACGTCTTCCACTCCTGGTCCGCGCAGGAGCTCATCGACCCGCTCGCCGTCGCCGGCGCGGAGGGCTCGTACTTCTGGGACTACGAGGGCCGCCGCTACCTCGACTTCACCAGCGGACTCGTCTTCACCAACCTCGGCTACCAGCACCCGAAGGTCGTCGCCGCGATCCAGGAGCAGGCCGCCACCCTCACCACCTTCGCGCCCGCCTTCGCGGTCGAGGCGCGCTCGGAGGCCGCGCGGCTGATCGCCGAGCGCACCCCGGGCGACCTGGACAAGATCTTCTTCACCAACGGCGGCACCGAGGCCGTCGAGCACGCGGTGCGGATGGCCCGCGTGCACACCGGCCGCCAGAAGGTGCTCTCCGCCTACCGCTCGTACCACGGCGCCACCGCCGCCTCGATCCACCTGACCGGCGACCCGCGGCGCTGGGCCAACGACACCGGCGCGGCCGGCGTGGTCCACTTCTGGGCGCCGTTCCTGTACCGCTCCCCCTTCCACGCCGAGAACGAGCGGCAGGAGTGCGAGCGGGCGCTGCAGCACCTGGAGGACACCCTCGTCTTCGAGGGCCCCGCCACGATCGCCGCGATCGTCCTGGAGTCCGTACCGGGCACCGCCGGGATCATGGTGCCGCCGCCGGGCTACCTGGCGGGCGTGCGCGCGCTGTGCGACCGGTACGGGATCGTCCTCGTGCTCGACGAGGTCATGGCCGGGTTCGGGCGCACGGGCAGGTGGTTCGCGGCCGACCTCTTCGGCGTGACGCCCGACCTGATGACCTTCGCCAAGGGCGTGAACAGCGGGTACGTGCCGCTGGGCGGCGTCGCGATCTCCGGTGCGATCGCGGAGACCTTCGCCCGCCGTCCGTACCCGGGCGGGCTCACCTACTCCGGGCACCCGCTCGCCTGCGCCGCCGCCGTCGCGACGATCCACGTGATGGAGGAGGAGGGCGTCGTCGAGCACGCGGCGCGGCTCGGCGAGGAGGTGTTCGGGCCCGGACTGCGCGAGCTGGCCGAGCGCCACCCCAGCGTCGGCGAGGTGCGCGGCACGGGCGTCTTCTGGGCGCTGGAGCTGGTGCGGGACCGGGAGACGCGCGAGCCGCTCGTCCCCTACAACGCCACGGGCGAGGACAACGCCCCGATGGCCGCGTTCGCGGCGGCGGCCAAGGAGCGGGGCCTGTGGCCCTTCGTCAACATGAACCGCACCCACGTGGTGCCGCCGTGCACCATCACCGAGGCCGAGGCCAAGGAGGGGCTGGCCGCGCTGGACGAGGCGCTCTCGGTGGCCGACCGCCACACGACCGCCGCCTGAGGCGGCGGACCGGCGGGCCGGACGGGACGGCGGCGCCCCTCGGGCACCCGTCCCGTACGGTCCGGCCCGACCCCGGTCGGGTCCGGCACGCCGTCGTGCGCGCCGGCACCGTCGTCCCGTACGGTCCGGTGCTGCACGTCACCGCGGACGCCGTCCCGTACGGCCCCGGCCGACGCGCGGACGAGTGGGGTGAACTCGAACGCGTAAGGTGACGTGCTCGTAGACATAGGCGAGCACTTACCCGGATCGGGGGAGGGACACCACCATGTCCGGCACCGGCGGCTACGGCGCCGTTACCCGCAGCACCCTGCGGCAGCAGATCGCGGACGCGCTCCGCGACGAGGTGCTGGCCGGCCGCCTCCAGCCGGGCCAGGAGTTCACGGTCAAGGAGATCGCCGAGCAGTACGGCGTCTCGGCGACGCCGGTGCGCGAGGCCCTGGTGGACCTCTCGGCCCAGGGCCTGCTCGACGCCGACCAGCACCGCGGCTTCCGCGTCCACGAGTACTCGCTGGAGGACTTCCGCGACATGACCGAGGCGCGGGCGCTGATCACGGACGGGATCTTCCGCAACCTGCTGTCCGACGCCGACGCCCTGACCGGGGCCGTCGCCGGCGGGTCGGCGGCGGAGGCCGTGCGCACGGTGGACGGCCGGCCCGCCATCCCCGCCGGCCCCCGCGTCCGCGCCGCGCAGGCCGCGCTCGCCGCCGGGACCGACGACCCGCGGACGGCCGCCGCGCTCACCGGGGTCAGACGGCGCGGCGAGGAGGCGCAGCGGGCCGCCGAGGCGGGCGACATGAACATCCTCATCGGCTACGACCTGCGCTTCTGGCGCGAGTTGAGCGCCCTGTTCGGCAATCCGTACCTCGCGGACTTCCTGCACCGGCTGCGCGTGCAGTCCTGGGCGTGCGCGGTGCAGCACCTGCGGCGGCTGCCCGACCTGCGGGGCTGCCTGTGGTCCGGGCACGGCGAGCTGGTGGACGCGCTGGCCGACCGGGACGCCGCCGCCGCGCACGCGATCGTCACCGCCTACAACACGCACACCCTCGCCCTCATCGACCGTCTGGCGGGCGAATGAGATCCGTCGACCTGTCGGTCGTCGTCCCCGCGTACAACGAGGAGCGGCGGCTGGGCCCGACGCTGGACGCGATCGTCGGGCACCTGCGCGACAACGAGGGCCGGTTCGGCGACTGGGAGCTGATCGTCGTCGACGACGGCTCCACCGACGCCACCCGCGACGTCGCCGCCGCGGCGAGCGCCGCCGACGGGCGCGTGCAGCTCGTCACCAGCCCCCGCAACCGCGGCAAGGGCCACGCCCTGCGCCTGGGCGTCCTCGCCTCGTACGGGCGCCGCGTGCTGGTCACCGACGCCGACCTGGCCGCCCCCATAGAGGAGCTGGACCGGCTCGACAAGGCGCTCAGCGACGGCCACAGCGCGGCGATCGGCTCGCGGGCCGCGGACGGCGCGACCATAGAGAGCCACCAGCACCGGCTGCGCGAGTACCTCGGCCGGGCCGGCAACTTCCTGATACGCGGCGTCGCGGTGCCCGGCATCCGCGACACCCAGTGCGGCTTCAAGCTGTTCGACGGCGACCGCGCCCGCGCGGCCTTCGCCGCCTCCCGCCTCGACGGCTGGGGCATAGACGTCGAGATCCTCCGCCACTTCCGGCACTCCGACTGGCCCGTCGCCGAGGTCCCGGTGCGCTGGGCGCACCAGCCCGGCTCGAAGGTGCGGCCCCTGGACTACGCCCGCGTCCTCGCCGAGCTGACCCGGCTCAGGGTCCGCTCCCCGCGCCCCGCCGACCTCCTCGCCATCGCCCTCTTCCTGCTCATGGCGGTGGCCCTGTACGCGGGCCGCTGGGTCTCCCCGGACCACCGCTACCTGCCGGACTCCCTCCAGGACCAGAACCAGTGGGAGTGGTTCTTCGCGGTCACCGCGGACAACGTGCGGCACCTGCGCAACCCCCTCTTCACCGACCTGCAGGGCTTCCCCGACGGCGTGAACCTCATGGCCAACACGGTCATGCTCGGCCTGTCCGTCCCCTTCGCGCCCGTCACCCGGCTGTGCGGCCCGGCGGTCGCGCTGAACCTGGTGATGACGCTCGGCCTGGCCGCGACGGCCGCCGCCTGGTACTGGCTGATCGTGAAGCGGCTGACGCCCCACCGGGGCGGTGCCTGGACGGGCGCGGCGCTCGCCGCCTTCGCCCCGCCGATGGTCAGCCACGCCAACGCGCACCCGAACTTCATCGTCCTGTTCATGATCCCGCTGATCGTCGACCGGGCGCTGCGGCTGTGCGCGGGCACCCGCGTCGTCCGGGACGGCGTCGTGCTCGGGCTGATGGTGGCGTACCAGGTCTTCCTCGGCGAGGAGCCGCTGCTGCTGGCGGCGATGGGGATGCTGCTGTTCGCGCTCGCGTACGCGGCGGTGCGGCGGGACGTCGCCCGGGCCGCGTGGCGGCCGCTGCTGCGCGGTCTGCTGATCGGCGGCGCGGTCTGCCTGCCGCTCGTCGCGTTCCCGCTGTACTGGCAGTTCTTCGGCCCGCAGAGCTACAAGAGCGTGCTGCACGGCGACAACGCGGGCAACAGCCCGCTCGCCCTGCTCTCCTTCGCGGAGCGCTCGCTGCTGATGGGGAACGAGGAGAGCGCGAACGCCCTGTCGCTCAACCCCACCGAGCAGAACGCGTTCTACGGCTGGCCGCTGGTCGCCCTCGCCTTCGCGATCGTGGTCCGGCTGTGGGAGCGGGCCGTGGTCAAGGCGCTCGCCGTCACGGCGGTCGCGGCGGCCCTGCTGTCGATGGGGCCGAAGATCCGCGTTCCGCTGACGGACGTGGTGCTGCCGGGCCCGTGGGCGGCGCTCGCCGACAAGCCGCTCTTCGAGTCGGTCATCGAGGGCCGCGTGGCGATGGTGTGCGCGCCGGTCCTCGGCATGCTGGTGGCCCTGCTGATCGCCCGGGTCGCCCCGCCCCTGGCCCCGGCGGGGGCCGGGGCGGCGACGCGGGCGGTCCCGGCCGCACGGGACGCCGGCGCCGTCGCCACCCGCGTGCTCGGGCTGCTCGCCGTCGCGGTCGCGCTGCTGCCGGTCCTCCCGGCCCCGCTGAAGGCCGAGGAGCGCGCGGACGTGCCCGCCTTCATCGCCGACGGGACCTGGAGGAGGTACGTCGACGAGGGCGAGTCGCTGGTGCCGGTGCCGCTGCCCGACCCCGGCAACGCGGAGGCGCTGCACTGGCAGACCGCGGCCGGCCTGGGCTTCCGCATGCCCGGCGGCTACTTCAACGGCCCGTACGGGCCCGAGCGCATCGGCATCTACGGCGCCTCGCCCCGGCACACCTCGAACCTGCTGCGCGACGTCCGCTACACCGGCCGGGTCCCGGTGATCGGGGAGAACTGGCGGGCGCAGGCCCGCCGCGACCTCGCGTACTGGCGCGCGGGCGTGCTGGTGCTGGCCCCGCAGGACAACGACGGTCCGCTGCGCGAGGCGGTGGCGCGGCTCGTGGGACGTCCGGGCACCTGGGTCGGCGGAGTCTGGGTGTGGGATCTGCACCGAGGGGGATGAGGTCCGGGCGCAGCCATTACGCTGCCCAGACGGCCGTGCCCGCCGGGCACGGCCCCGTCCTGCGTGAGGAGCTCTCAGTTGGCCTGTGACCTGTGGCTGGTTCCGCTCGTCGACGTGTTGTGCCACACCCCCGACAACCCCTTCGCGGAGGAACTCGCCCTCTACGACAAGGTCCTGGGAGAGGCCGGGCTTCCGCCGGTGCCGGTGTACGCGTACATGCCCGGCCTGTCGGGCGACGTGGCACCGGTCGCGGGATTCGACTACGACGCGCTGCACTTCCTGCGCCGCGCGTACCTGCTGCAGGTGTGCGGGCTGCCGGTGACACCGGTGGACGAGCTGGGCGGCGACTACGAGCAGCTGCTGGAGATGTTCGAGACGACGGCCCAGCAGTCGCACCTGGTGTGGCACTACGACCACGCGGGCGCCTACGTGCCCGTCGACTTCCCGCACCCGCTGTCCAACGACGAGCTGCTGGCCGGCGGCGGCCCGCTGGGCTCCTCGCAGACGCTGCTGCGCGAGCTGGAGTTCGTGGCCCCGGCGCTGGGCATCGATCCGGCCAATCCGCCGCTGCCGCCGGAGCCGCCGGCGGGCCCCACGGAGCTGGAGGAGCCGGCCGCCCCGGCCCCCTTCGACGCGAGCCCCTTCGCCCGCGAGCGCCACGTCTGGCTGGGCCTGCACGCCGCGGCGACGCGGAGCCTGGCCCAGGGCTCGATGATCGTCTTCAGCTGAGACGGCGGTGCCCCGGCGGGCGGGCGGCGACCGCCCGCCCGCCGGGGCACCGTGCCGTGCGGGACCGTCCGTCCTACAGGAACGAGTTGATCTCGATCGTCTCGTCGCGGCCCGGGCCGACGCCGATGGCCGAGATCGGGGCGCCGGACATCTCCTCCAGGGCCTTCACGTAGGCCTGCGCGTTCTTCGGCAGGTCCTCGAAGGTCTTGGCCCTGCTGATGTCCTCGGACCAGCCGGGCAGCATCTCGTAGACCGGCTTCGCGTGGTGGAAGTCGGTCTGCGAGTAGGGCAGCTCCTCGACGCGCCGGCCGTCGATCTCGTACGCGACGCAGACCGGGATCTGCTCCCAGCCGGTGAGCACGTCGAGCTTGGTGAGGAAGAAGTCGGTCAGGCCGTTCACGCGGGTCGCGTAACGGGCGATGACCGCGTCGAACCAGCCGCAGCGGCGGTCGCGGCCGGTGGTGACGCCCCGCTCGCCGCCGATGCGGCGCAGCGCCTCGCCGTCCTCGTCGAACAGCTCCGTCGGGAACGGGCCGGCGCCGACGCGGGTCGTGTACGCCTTGAGGATGCCGATGACCCGGCTGATCTTCGTCGGGCCGACGCCGGAGCCGGTGCAGGCACCGCCGGCGGTCGGGTTCGACGAGGTCACGAAGGGGTACGTGCCGTGGTCGATGTCCAGCAGCGTGCCCTGGCCGCCCTCGAACAGCACGACCTTGTCGTCGTCCAGCGCGTTGTTCAGGACCAGGGTGGTGTCGGCGACGTAGCCGCGGATCTGCTCCGCGTAGCCCAGCAGCTCCTCGACGACCTGGTCGGCGGCGATCGCGCGGCGGTTGTAGAGCTTGGTGAGCAGCTGGTTCTTGACGTCGAGTGCGGCTTCGACCTTCTGGGTGAGGATCGACTCGTCGTAGAGGTCCTGGACGCGGATGCCGACGCGGTTGATCTTGTCCGCGTACGTCGGGCCGATGCCGCGGCCGGTGGTGCCGATCTTGCGCTTGCCGAGGAAGCGCTCGGTGACCTTGTCGACCGTGACGTTGTACGGCGTGATGATGTGCGCGTTACCGCTGATCAGCAGCTTCGACGTGTCGACGCCGCGCTCGTTCAGACCGCTCAGCTCGGAGAGCAGGACCGACGGGTCGACGACGACTCCGTTGCCGATGACCGGAGTGCAGTCAGGTGAGAGGATTCCGGAAGGGAGGAGGTGGAGGGCGTACTTCTGGTCGCCCACGACCACCGTGTGGCCGGCGTTGTTGCCGCCCTGGTAGCGCACCACGTAGTCCACGGATCCACCGAGCAGGTCGGTGGCCTTTCCCTTGCCTTCGTCACCCCACTGAGCACCGAGCAGCACAAGTGCGGGCACAGGCGTACACCCCTTCCGGGCGGGGCATGTCCAAGGTCGGGGACGTACGTGGCACGTCCTGTACCGCGTATACCGGCGACCCTCGTCGGCCGCGACCCGTCGGACCCGGATGCCCCGGAATAGACGAAGCCCCTGGCGCAATAGCGCAAGGGGCTCTTGCACAAAGATGCTACCCGAGGAAGCGAGGCAGGACCGAGGTGGCGGCTTCCGACCAGCTCCTGGTGGTCATCGACCCGGTGGCCCGTCGCGACGACGGGGAGTCGGTACGGATCGCGAAAGACGTGCTCAGCGCGGGTGCGGCCGTCAAGGTGTGCCTCCCCGACAGCCCCGACGAATTCGACCGCGCCCTGGCCCGCAGGGGCTCGCGCCGGCCCGTCGTGGTGGGCGACGACCGGGCGCTGCTGCGGGCCGTGACCGCCCTGCACCGGCAGCGGGAGCTGGCCGATTGCGCCGTGTCCCTCGTCCCGGTCGGCGGCGCGCTGGCGCTGGCCCGCTCGCTGGGCGTGCCCACGGGCGCGGTGGCCGCCGCGCGCGCCGTGCTCGACGGAGCCGAGCGGCGGCTCGACCTGCTGGTCGACGACAGCGACGGGGTGGTCCTCGGCGACCTGCGGATACCACCGGTGTCCGGGGACGAGCGGGTGGTCCCGGCGGACTCCGCGTCCCCCTGGCTGCGCACGTGCCGGTCGCTGGTGCGGACGCTGGCGGCGCGGCCCGCGCGGACGGCGCCCGCGCCGGGGCCGGGGCCCGCCCGGCTGCGCGTCGAGGCGGACGGGGTCACGCTCGTCGACCTGGACCAGCCCGTACGGGCGGTGTCGGTGGCGCCGGGCGCGGCCGGCGGCGCGTGCGTGGAGATCCGCCCCGCCTCGGTCGGCGCGGAGGCGGCCCCCGTCCGGGCGGTGGCCCGCACGATCACGGTCTCGGGCGCCGACTTCCGCTACCGCGCGGACGCCCTGACCTCGGGCCCGGTCCGCACCCGCACGTGGACGGTCCGGCAGCGGGCGTGGGGACTGACCCTGCCGGGCGGCGACTGAACGGGGCCGGGGCGCCCGGCCCGGCGGCCCGGCGGCTCGACGGTCCGGCGATCCAGCGGCCCGGTGATCCGGCGTCCCCGCGCAGGCGAGGCACGGCCGCGAGGGTCCGGGAGCACACGGTCCCGCGCGGTGCGGACGGGTGGGATCCGTGGGCCGCGGGATCCGGCGCGCGGGTGGGAACCCCCGGCCGCCGCGGACGCGTCCTGTGGGCATGGGAGAGCGTGCGCAGGCCGCCGCCGGGTGCCTGACGGCGGGGGCGGGAGCGGGGACGGGGCTCGGCCTGTGGGCGGTCCGGGCCGACGGGCGGTGGTACGTCTTCGAGCAGGGAACGGACTACAGCCTGCTCTACGCCGAGCTGCCCCTGTTCGTCATCGGCGGGGTCGCCGCCGCCCTCGGCCTGTGGGCGGTGGTCGACCGGATCAGAGCACGACGTCCAGGCCCTTGAGCCCGCGCATCACGAAGTTCGGCCGGCGCTCCGGCTCCGCCGCGGGCCGCATCGTGGGGGCCAGGTCGAGGAGCGCGCCCAGGGACGCCGCCAGCTCGATGCGGGCCAGGGGCGCGCCGATGCAGTAGTGGATGCCCGCGCCGAAGGAGATGTGCGGGTTGTCCGTCCGGGACAGGTCGAGCCGCCCGGGCTCCTCGAAGACCGCCGGGTCGTGGTTGGCGGAGCCGAAGAGCAGCGCCACCTCGCTGCCGCGCGGGATCACCGTGCCGTCGATCTCGATCTCGTCGAGGACCCACCGCTCGAAGAACTGCAGCGGGGTATCGTAGCGCAGCAGTTCCTCCACCGCCGTCGGCAGCAGGGAGCGGTCGGCCCGCAGCGCGGCCAGCTGGTCAGGGTTGCGGAACAGCGCCCACCAGCCGTTCGCGGTGGCGTTGACCGTCGCCTCGTGCCCGGCGTTCAGCAGCAGCACGCAGGTGGAGACCATCTCCTGCTCGGTCAGCCGGTCGCCCTCGTCGTGCGCGGCGATCAGCCCGGAGACCAGGTCCTCGCCGGGCTCCCTCCTGCGGGACGCGATCAGCTCCCGCAGGTACGCCGAGAACTCCACCGACGCCCGTACGGCCCGCCGCGCGACCTCCTCCGGAGGGTTCAGCTCGTACATCCCGCAGATGTCGGCCGACCAGGGCCGCAGCTGCGCGCGGTCGGACTCGGGGACGCCCAGCATCTCGGCGATGACGGCCACCGGCAGCGGCTCCGCCACGGCCGTGACCAGGTCGCCGCCGCCCGCCGCGACCAGCTCTCCCACCAGCTCGGACGCCAGCCGGTGCACGTAGGGCCGCAGCTTGTCGACCGTGCGGGGCGTGAACGCCTTCGACACCAGGCGCCGGATCCGGGTGTGGTCCGGCGGCTCCAGGTCGAGCATGCCGTGGTCGTTGAGCGTGTGGAACGGCTCGTGCTCGGGCGGCGGCGCCGTCCGCCCGAAGTCCTCGTGCGCGAAGCGGTGCCGGTACGTCCGCCCGAGCCGGCGGTCGCGCAGCAGGGCGGAGACGTCCGCGTGGTGCGGGACCAGCCACTGGTCGCTGGGGCCGTAGTAGTGGACGCGCCCCCGGGCGCGCAGCTCGGCGTAGGCGGGGTAGGGGTCGGCGACGAACGCCGGGTCCCAGGGGTCGAAGGCGAGCTCGGTGCGGCGACCTGACATGCCCGGACGCTAACGCGTCGGACCCGCCCGTGAACAGGGGTCTTCCCGAGGCGCCCGGCGGGGCCGGTGCCGCCCGGTACCGGCCCGGAGGAGAGGTGCGGCCCGGCGCGGTCCGTGCCCGCGCCGCCCGTGGAGTCCGTCGGCCGCCGCCCCTTGGAGTCCGTCGGCCGACGGCCCGGGACGGCGGCCGGAGGGGAGTGCGCGCGGTGCGGACCCGTCCCGGCGGGCCGGCCGCGCGGCTACGGCCGGTCCGCCCGCCAGACCGTCATGTCCAGCGTCACGAAGCCGAGGTCCGGCATCGCGGTCGACTTCTCCTGGATCACGAACAGCGCGACGTCCCCGTCGGAGTCCTTGACGCAGAACCGGCTGCCCTTCGCCATCGCGGCCAGCGAGAGGTCGTGCGGTGCGTTCCTGCTCTTGAGGAAGAAACTGCACAGGTCGTAGGTGATGTCCTCCTCCAGGCCGTCCATCGGGAAGAACACGCTGGTGTCGCTCTCCAGCGCGCAGCCGGCCACCTCGCAGGTGAAGCGGACGTCCCCCTTGCGGTCCTTGCGGTCGACCTGCTCGCCGAGGCTCAGCGAGTTGTCGGCGTCCAGCCACTTCCCGGCGTACGGGACGGCCCGCGGGGCTCCGGACGCGGCCCGGGGGGAGGCCGGGACCGAGGAGGGGTCCGACGACCCCGCGGCCCCGCCCCTGGTTCCGGAGGCCTTCTCGGAGGCCGTCCCGGACGCCGGGGACGAGGACGCCGACGACCGCGCGGACCCGGACGGGGCGGACGCCGGGTCCGCGGCCGTGTCCCGGTGACGGGTCCGGTCCGTCACGTTCATGACCGTCCACACCGAGCCCGCCAGCAGCAGCGCGCCCGCGGTCACCCCGGCGGCCGCGGTCAGCGCGACGCGCCGTCTTCGGGACCGCCGCTCCTCCGGACCCGGTGCCACCGGCTGCTGCCACGCGGCCGACGGCTGCTGCCACGCGGTCACCGGCATCGTGTACGCCGAAGCGGGGTCGGGGGCCGGGGCCGGAACCGTCACCTCCGGCCCCGTGACCTCCTGCCAGACGGCCGGTCCCGCGCCCGCGTCGGCGTCCGGGCCCAACTGCCTCCGGCACCACTCGACGACCTCCGCCGGGGTGGCCCGCTCCCGCGGGTCGGCGGCCAGGCACCGGGCGATCAGCGGACGGAGCGGGTCGGGCAGCGGGGACAGGTCGGGCCTCTCGTGCACGATCCGGTACAGCACGGTGGCCGCGGGGCCGTCCCCGTAGAGCGGCTCGCCCAGCGCAGCGAACGCCGCCGTCTGGCCGAGCGAGAAGACGTCGGTGGCCGCCGTGGCCTCACCGCCGGACGCCTGCTCGGGAGCCATGAACAGGGGGGTGCCGGCGGAGGAGCCCGTGGCGGTGCGCCAGGTGGCGTCGGAGGCCAGCGAGATGCCGAAGTCGATCACACGCGGCCCGTCGGCGGCCAGCAGCACGTTCGACGGCTTCAGGTCCCGGTGCACGATCCCCGCGCCGTGGACGGCCTGCAGCGCCTCGGCCACGCCCGCCATCAGCCACAGCACCGCCGGCACCGGCAGCGGCCCGCGCCGGGCGACGGCCTCCGTCAGGGAGGGGCCGGGCACGTACAGCGTGGCCAGCCAGGGCGGCACGCCGTCCGCGTCGGCGTCGATCAGCTCGGCGGTGTACGCGCCCTTCACCCGCCGGGCCGCCTTGATCTCCCGGCGGAACCGCCGGAGGAAGTCCGGGTCGTCGGCCAGTTCCGGCCGTACCACCTTGACGGCCACGGGCCGGCCGCCCTGGGTGTGCGACAGGTAGACCCGGCCCATGCCGCCCGCGCCGAGCCTGGCGACGAGGCGGTAGCCGGCCACCAGGAGCGGGTCGTCCGCCTGCAGCGGCTGGAAAGCTCCGGTCGCGTGGTTCATCGGCCCTCGTCCCCCTGACCCCCGCCACCTGACCACCGGTCAGATGAACTGATCGACGGGAGCAGCCTAAAGGGTGGGCCGCGACCGCCGGCCGGGGCAGGGGCCGGGGTCCGGGCGGGCCGGACCGTTCGGGGCCGGACCTCCGCCCCGCTCCCCGCTATCCCGGCGTGACCAGCCGCGCCTCGTACGCGAACACCGCCGCCTGGGTGCGGTCCCGCAGTCCCAGCTTCACCAGGATCCGGCTCACGTGCGTCTTGATCGTCGACTCGGCCACCACCAGCCGCCCGGCGATCTCCGCGTTGGACAGCCCCTGCGCGATCAGCACCAGGACCTCGGTCTCCCGCTCGGTCAGGTCCCCGTACGCCGCCTGCGCCGTGGCCGCCATCCGCTGCGCGTCGCCGAGCCGGGAGAACTCGGTGATCAGCCGCCTGGTCACCGAGGGCGCGAGCAGCGCCTCGCCGGCCGCCACCACCCGCACCCCGTCCGCGAGCCGCCGGGCGGAGGCGTCCTTCAGCAGGAAGCCCGACGCCCCGGCGCGCAGCGCCTGGTACACGTACTCGTCGAGGTCGAACGTCGTCAGGACCAGCACCTTCGCCGCCCCGTCCGCGGCGACGATCTCGCGGGTCGCCTCGATGCCGTTCATGCCGGGCATGCGGATGTCCATCAGGACGACGTCCGGCGCCAGCTCGCGCACCTTGGCCACCGCCTCGCGGCCGTCCACCGCCTCGCCCACGACCTCGATGTCCGGCATCGCGTTGAGCAGCACCGAGAACCCCTCGCGGACCATCATCTGGTCGTCCGCCACCAGCACCCGGATGGTCACGCCCGCTCCTCCGCCCCGGCGGCCGGTACCGGCAGGAAGACCGCGACCTCGTAGCCGCCGTCGTCCGTCGCGCCCGCCGTCATCTCGCCGTTCAGCATCGTCACCCGCTCCCGCATCCCCGTGATGCCGTGCCCGGACCCCGGCGACGGCTTGACCAGCCCCCTCGCCGGGCCGTTCACGATCCGCAGGCCGAGACCGCCCAGGACGTACGCGACCTCGACCCGGGCCGCGGCGCCGGGCGCGTGGCGCAGGCTGTTGCTGAGCGCCTCCTGCACGATGCGGTACGCGGACAGCTCCACGCCCTGCGGCAGCTCGCGGACCGCGCCGATCACCGCCTTCTCCACGTCCAGGCCGGTGTCGCGGACGTTCTCCAGCAGCCGGTCCAGGTCGGCCAGGGTGGGCTGCGGGGCGTCCGGCGCCTCGTAGTCCTCCGCGCGCACGACGCCGAGGACGCGGCGCAGCTCGGTGAGCGCCGCCACCGCGTTCTCCCGGATCGTCACGAACGCCTGCTCCAGCTCCGGCGGCGGGTTCTCCACCCGGTAGGGCGCGGCCTCCGCCTGGATGGCGACGACCGACATGTGGTGGGCGACCACGTCGTGCAGTTCGCGGGCGATCGTGGTGCGCTCCTCCAGCAGGGTGCGCCGGGAGCGCTCGTGGGCGGTGACGGTCCGCTCGGCGGTCACCTCCCGCCGCGCGGCGGTGCGGACGTGCCAGAGGCTGACGACCATGAGCGACATCGCCGACAGGACCAGCACGGGTCCCGAGCTGGTCCCGTAGCCGTCGCCGAGGGGCTCGGCCACGAAGGCGTAGAGCGCCGTGATGGCCCACATCCACGCGGCGGTGCGCGGACGCGTCCGGGCCGCGACGACCGTGAGCACCGTCCAGTGGGCGATCCCCGTGCCGGCCGTCCAGGGCAGGCCCGCCCAGGGTTCGCTCGCCAGGGCGACGACCGGCGTCGCCGCCAGGGACAGCCAGAACGCGCCGGCCGGCCTGACGAGCGTCAGCAGGACGGCCGCCACCGGAAGGAGCGCGAGCAGGACCGAGAGGGGCCCCGCGGACCCGTCCACGTCGAAGTAGGTGGAGAGCAGCGTGATGAAGGCGGCCACCGCCACCACGGCGTGCGGTGTCCACGCCACGCAGCGCCGCAGTCCGGCGGGCAGCCTCCGGACGAACGGGCCGTCCGTCCCCCGGGGCGGCAGCGGCCGGTAGACGGAGGCGTCGTGGATCAGGTCCTGCCGCAGTCCGCGCAGGGCGTCCGCGGCCACCCGCATCTCGGAGTCGTGCGGCCTGCCGTCGTCTCTCCGCGGTGTCATGGTCTGGGTCGTCTCGGTCACGTACACGACGGTAGGCGGACGGCCCCCTCCCCGTCGTCCGCACTCAGAAGGGTCCTCACGGGTCCGTCTCAGGTACTACACGCCGTACGGGGGCCCCGGGGATCCGGCGCCGCGCGGCCGGAACCGGCCCGCCGGGCGGGTTCACCAGGCCAGCTGGGCGATCTCCTCCGCCACCACCGCGCACGCGTCCGCCGACGGGTCGACCAGCGGGAAGTGGCCGACCCCTTCGAGCAGGGTGAGGCCCACGACCTCGCCGGCCCTCGCCGCCGCGTCCGCGTAGGACTCGGCGACGGCCTGCGGCACGACGACGTCCGTACGGCCCTGCACGAGCGTCGTCGCGATCCCGGTGGGCAGCAGCAGCGCGGGGTCCGCGTGCGGCAGCCGCTCGGCGACGTGCTCGTCCCCGCCGAGGAACTGGCGGGTGGCGCCGGAACAGATCCCCAGCTCGTCCGCGACCGTGAGGTCGGCGATCGGCGCCAGGGCCACCACGCCGCGCAGCGGGGCCGGCCCGTCGGTGCGCCAGGGGGAGCCGGCGGGCAGGACGTGCCGGGCGGCGGCCCACAGCGCGAGGTGGCCGCCCGCCGAGTGCCCGGTCAGCACCGTGCGGCGCGGGTCGGCCTGCGGCAGCGCCTCGCGGACGAGACCGGGCAGCGCGTCGAGCGCCGCCGCCACGTCGTCGAGGGTGTCGGGCCAGCGGCCCGCGGCGGAGCCGTCCGGGCCCTCGGCGCCGCGCCGGTACTCGACGACGGCCACGGCGAAGCCGCGCCGGGCGAGGAAGGCGGCGAACGGCGTGATGTGCCGGCGGTCGTACGGGGCGCGCCAGGCACCGCCGTGCAACACGGCCACCAGCGGGGCGGGCCCCGACGCGCCGGGGCCCTGCGGCGCGTGGAAGTCGATCACCTGGTCGGGGTGGTCGCCGTACGCGGCGGTGGCGTCGGGGGCGACGGGCGGGTGCGCGAAGGCCGACTCCCTCTCCGCGGCGTCCCGGGCGGCGGTGTCGACCGAGGGGGCGGCCTCGCGGGCAGCGGCGTCGTCCGGCATGCTCCAACCTCTCTGGGGCGAAACGGAATTGGCGGACCTGGAAAGATTTCGGCCGTCGGCGGGGACGGTATCAGGCCCGTGACATGCGCGGACACGGGGTTGTCACGCTGGGTGAGGCTCAAACGGTCCTGCCGCCGCCCTCGCGCGCGGCCGACGGCCGCGTACACGCCCGCGGGACGGCACCTCCCGTACCGGGGGCTCCGTACGACGGACGGCGCTTCCGGCACCCGGACGGCACCCCTCGGTACCGGGACGGCACCTCCCGTGCGCGGGCGGCATCTCCCGGCAGGGCGGCACCCCTCGGCGCCAGGGCGGCACCTCCCGGTGCCGGGTCAGCGCCTCCCCTGCCGCTTCGGCACCGTCCGCCCTGGCGGGCGTGCCACACGCGTGCGTACGGGCCGGGCGGCCGGTGCGCCGGGACGGACGCGGGCGGGCCGTCCCCCGGCCCGCCCCTCACAGCACCTGCGCCAGCACCCCCGCCGCCCGCTCCGCGTCGGCGAAGCCGACGTACAGCGGGGTGAAGCCGAAGCGCAGGACGTCCGGCTCACGGAAGTCGCCGACCACGCCCCGGGCGATCAGCCGCTTCATCACGTCGCCCGCGTCCGGGCAGCGCAGCGCGACCTGGCTGCCGCGCTCCGCGTGGGCCGCCGGGGTCACGGGGACGACCCGGTCCCCGGGGACGTACGCCGCGACGCACTCCAGGAAGAAGTCCGTCAGCGCCAGCGACTTGGCCCTGACCTCCTCGATCCGGACGCCGTCCCACACCTCCAGGGCGGCCTCCAGGGCCAGCATGGAGAGGATGTCGGGCGTGCCGACGCGGCCGCGCACCGCGCCCGCCGCCGGTTCGTAGGCCGGGCGCATCCCGAACGGCTCCGCGTGCGAGGTCCACCCGGGCAGCGGCGAGTCGAACCGTTCCTGCAGGTCACTGCGCACGTACAGGTAGGCGGGCGAACCCGGGCCCCCGTTCAGGAACTTGTACGTGCAGCCGACCGCCAGGTCCACGCCGTGCTCGTCGAGGCCGACCGGCAGCGCGCCCGCGCTGTGGCACAGGTCCCACACCGCGACGGCGCCCGCCCCGTGCGCGGCGGCCGTCAGGGACGGCAGGTCGTGCAGCCGGCCCGTGCGGTAGTCGACGTGGTTGAGCAGCACGGCGGCGGTGCGCGGGCCGAGCGCGGCCGGCACGTCGGCCGGGGCCACCGGCCGCACCGCGCACCCCGTCATCCGGGCCGCCGACTCCGCGATGTACCCGTCCGTGGGGAAGGTGGTCGCGTCGACCAGGATCTCGTCGCGCCCCTCCCCCGCGAGCCGTACCGCGCCCACGACCGCCTTGAACACGTTGACGCTGGTGGAGTCGCCCACGACGATCTGCCCCGGCGCGGCCCCGACCAGCGGCGCGATCCGGTCGCCGATCCGCTCCGGCGCCGTCCACCAGCCGCTCTCCTCCCAGGACCGGATGCGCAGCTCGCCCCACTGCCGGCGCACGACGTCGTCGAGCCGTCCGGGCACGGCCGCGGGCAGCGCGCCCAGGCTGTTCCCGTCCAGGTACACCACGTCGTCCAGCACGAACCGGTCCCGCACGGCGGCGAGCGGGTCGGCGGCGTCGAGTGCGGCGGCCCGCGCGGCGAGGGCCCCCGCCCCCTCCGCGTCCGCCTGCGCGTACGTCGTCTCAGACACGGGACCTCGCCGTCCACAGCTCGGGGAACACGTTCTTGCGCGCCCGCTTCTCCAGCCAGGCCACACCGGCCGAACCGCCGGTGCCGGCCTTCGCGCCCATCGCGCGCCGGGTGGCGACGAGGTGGTCGTTGCGCCAGCGCCACACCAGCTCGGCGACGTCCGTCAGCACCTCGCCGAGGCGGGCCAGCTCGTCGCTCTCGTCGCCCGCGTACAGGGCCGCCCAGACCTCCTCGACCTCGGGCGACGGCTCGTAGCGCTGCGCGGGGTCGCGGTTCAGGACGGCGTCGGGGACCGCGTGCCCGCGGCGCGCGAGCAGCCGCAGCACCTCGTCGTACAGGCTCGGCTCGTGCAGCGCCTTCTCCAGCTCGGCGTGGACGCGCGGCGCGCCCCGGTGCGGCACGAGCATGGACGCGGACTTCTCGCCGAGCAGGAACTCCATCCGGCGGTACATGGCCGACTGGAAGCCGGAGCCCTCCCCCAGGGCCCCGCGGTACGAGTTGAACTGGGCCGGCGTCAGCCCGGAGAGCGGCTTCCAGGAGGCGTCGAGCGCCTCCAGCTCGCGCACCGAGCGCTTGAGCGCCGCCATGGCCGCCGGCACGTCGTCGGAGCGCAGCGCGCGGGCGGCGGTCTCCCACTCGTGGACGACGACGGTGAACCACAGCTCCATCACCTGGGTCGTGACCAGGAAGACCATCTCTCCGGGGTCGTCGGAGAGGGTGTGCTGGAGGTGGGTGAGGACGTCCGCCTTGACGTAGTCCTCGTACGGGGTGGTCCCCGCGAAGTCGAGATGCGGGGTCTCGGGCTCCGGTGCCTCGCGGGACTGAGCCTTCTGGGACATCGCTGTCTCCTGTGCGTACTCCGGGTAGCGGTCCGCCCCTGCCGATGCCGGCACGGGGGCCCCGGTCCCCACCGGGCATCCTCCGCAATTGCCTCCGGAAATCGCAAGGCCCGCCCGGTCACGTCCGGACGGGCCCACGGAAGGCGAGGTCAGGAGCCCCACCGGCACGCTCGCGCGGCCGGTGCGGGCCCGGTGCGCCCGCGCGGCCGCTCAGCCCAGCGTCTGGGCGGCGGTCGGCGAGGAGTCCTTCAGGAACTGCGAGCAGCGCTCGTACTCCTCCTGCTCGCCGATCGCCTGCGCGGCGCGGGCGAGGGCGTGCAGGGCGCGCAGGAAGCCGCGGTTCGGCTCGTGCTCCCAGGGCACGGGGCCGTGCCCCTTCCAGCCGTTGCGCCGCAGGGCGTCCAGACCGCGGTGGTAACCGGTGCGGGCGTAGGCGTACGACTCGACGACGCCGCCCCGCTCGAACGCCTCGTCGGCCAGCTGGGCCCAGGCGAGCGAGGAGGTGGGGTACTTGGCGGCGACGTCGGCGGGCGCCGTGCCGTTCGCGAGGAGCTCACGGGGCTCCGGGTCGTCGGGCAGCCGGGTCGGGGGCGGTCCCCCGAGCAGGTTCTCGTGAAGGGTCATGCCCCCAGTCTGCGGCATGGCCGCGGGCCGCCGGCCCCGGTACGGCGACCCTGTCCGCGACCGCCGCGGGCAGGGCCCGGCCGGGAACGCCTGCAGGACCCGGCCGCGGCGCACGCGGAGCCCGGCCGGGCACGCGCAGGGCCCGGCGTCGCGGCGGACGCCGGGCCCTGTGGACAGCCGGTGGGCCGGAGTGACCGTTCGGCCGGTGCGGGGAGCGCTCCGCGCGGTCGCGCGGGACGGCTCCTCCGGGCGGCGGGGTTACTTGATCCGGTTGCCCGCGGAGCGGAGGTGCCGGGCGGCCTCGGTGACGCGCTGGGCCATCGACGCCTCGGCGAGCTTGCCCCAGGTGCGCGGGTCGTACGTCTTCTTGTTGCCGACCTCGCCGTCGACCTTCAGGACGCCGTCGTAGTTCTTGAGCATGTGGTCGGCGACCGGACGCGTGAAGGCGTACTGCGTGTCCGTGTCGAGGTTCATCTTGACCACGCCGTTCTCCAGGGCGGTCAGGATCTCCTGCTCGGTCGAGCCGGAGCCGCCGTGGAAGACGAAGTCGAACGGCTGGCTGCCGGCCGGCTTGCCGAACTTGGCGGCGACGCCCTCGTTCAGCTCCTTCAGCAGCTCGGGGCGGAGCACGACGTTGCCCGGCTTGTAGACGCCGTGCACGTTGCCGAAGGAGGCGGCCAGCAGGTAGCGGCCCTTGTCGCCCAGGCCCAGGGCCTCGGCGGTGCGGACCGCGTCGTCGACCGTGGTGTAGAGGGAGTCGTTGATCTCGTGCGAGACGCCGTCCTCCTCGCCGCCGGTCGGGGTGATCTCGACCTCGAGGACGATGTGCGCGGCGCGGGCCTTCTCCAGCAGCTCCTGGGCGATGGCCAGGTTGTCGGCGAGGGTCTCGGCCGAGCCGTCCCACATGTGGGACTGGAAGAGCGGGTTCCGGCCGGCCTTGACACGCTCGGCGGAGAGGTCGAGCAGCGGACGCACGTACCCGTCGAGCTTGTCCTTCGGGCAGTGGTCGGTGTGCAGGGCGACCTGGACGTCGTACTTCGCGGCGACGACGTGCGCGAACTCGGCGAGGGCCACCGCACCGGTGACCATGTCCTTGCTGTGCTGGCCGCCCAGGAACTCCGCACCGCCGGTCGAGATCTGGACGATGCCGTCGCTCTCGGCCTCCGCGAAGCCGCGCAGCGCGGCGTGGAGGGTCTGGGAGGAGGTCACGTTGATGGCCGGGTAGGCGAACTTGCCTGCCTTCGCCCGGTCGAGCATCTCGTTGTAGACCTCGGGGGTTGCGATGGGCATCTGTCCGCTCCTCGTATGTGCGGGTTGCGTGGTGCTTACTACTGCCCTGACCTAGGGTGCGACGTCGTCGTCGGCCCCATCTTTCCAGACTTGCCCGGCTGCTCCACCCGCGGTGCGCGCGGGCTTCGGACGACTTTCGGGCCGGGGGCCGGGCCGGATGCCGGGCCGTTCGCCGGACCGGACGGCGGTCCGCGTACCGGACCGGACGGCGGGCCGTTCACCGGACCGGGTGCCGGTCCGCGCGCAGGCCCCGGGTACCGGGCCGTTCACCGATCCGGTACCCGGACGGATGCCGGTCGGGCACCCGGGCCGGGTGCCCGGATCAGGTGCCGGGCCGGGTGCCCGGATCAGTGCCGGTCCGGGTCTCAGTCCAGGCCGAGCTCGTCCTTCGAGAAGGCGTACAGGTAGGGGACCCCCGCGCCCTCCTGGATCTTCTCGGCCGCGCCCGTGGCCCGGTCGACGATGGTGGCGACGGCGACCACCTCGGCACCGGCCTCCCGCACGGCCTCGACCGCGGTGAGCGGCGAGCCGCCGGTGGTGGAGGTGTCCTCGACGACCAGCACGCGGCGGCCCCTGATCTCCGGGCCCTCGACGCGGCGCTGCAGGCCGTGCGCCTTGGCGGCCTTGCGGACGACGAACGCGTCCAGGCGCCGGCCGCGCGCCGCGGCGGCGTGCAGCATCGAGGCGGCCACCGGGTCGGCGCCCATGGTCAACCCGCCCACGGCGTCGAACTCCAGGTCCGCCGTCAGGTCCAGCAGCACCTGGCCGACCAGCGGCGCGGCCTCGCCGTCGAGGGTGATGCGGCGCAGATCCACGTAGTAGTCGGCCTCGAGGCCCGACGACAGGGTGACCCTGCCGTGCACGACGGCCTTGTCCTTGATCTGCTGCAGGAGCGCTGCGCGGGTGTCCGGCGCCGTGGCCGCGTTGACGTCACTCATGCCCGTCAGCTTACGGGCGGGCGTGGCCGCGCCTCACAGGCGCCGCCAGGTCCAGGTGGTGGACGCCTCCAGCGGTTCGAGCGGGGTGACCAGGCGCGGCGCGGTGTTGAGCCCGTTCGGCGGACCGGTCTGCGGTTCCACGCAGACGGCGGCCTCCTGCTCGTCGTACACGACCGCCCACTCCTCGCGGCTGGTGACCTTCAGCTCCAGCTGCCCCGGCCAGGTGAGGGTCACGTCGACGCCGCCGGGCATCCCGAAGCAGTCGTCCCAGGGGCCCGGGCGCGGCTCGATCCGCCGTCCGGTGGGCAGGTGGTCCTCGCCGCGCTCCTCCTGCCAGGCGGCGGTGAAGTCCAGGCGCACGTCCTCGCCGCCCAGGTTCCGGTTGAACCAGGGGTGCCAGCCGATCTGCGCCGGGAAGGACGACCCGTACGTCTCCACCGACATGGTGAGCGTCAGGGAGTCCTCGGCGAGTTCGGCGATCTGGGTGACGCGGCCGGGGTAGGGCCAGGGGTCGCCGAGGTCGAAGGTGAGGACGGCCTCGTTCCCGGCCGCGCGCGCGGTGCGCCAGGGGCCGTTGCGGGTGGTGCCGTGGATGGCGTGCGGCGGGGAGTTGAGCGGCATCTGGTGCACGGCGGCGCCGTCCCGGAAACGGCCGTCCCTGATCCGCCCGCACCAGGGGACCATCGGGAAGCAGCCGAACTTCTGCCCCTGCCGCAGCAGTTCGAGCCCGCCGACGCGCAGGCCCGCCACCCGGCCGCCGTTGCCCGGCGACACCGTCACCTCCGCGTCTCCCGCGGTCAGCGTGATCTCTTCGTTGCTCACCCCCCGACCCTACTGGCCGGGGACCGGGCCGGACGGCACGGCCGCCGTACGGTGCGCGGCGGGCCCGGGGCGCCGGACGGGGCGGTGGAGCCTCGGGCCCGCTCCGGGCGGCCGGGGGTTGGCGGGTGGTCGCTCCGGGTCGGTCCGGGCGGCCGGGGCCGGGGGCCGGGGGCCGGTGGGCGGCTGCTCCAGGCGCTCCGGGCGGCCGGGGGCCGGTGGGCGGCTGCTCCAGGCGCGCCGGGCGGCCGGGGGTTGGCGGGTGGTCGCTCCGGGCGGCCGGGGGCCGGTGGGCGGCTGCTCCAGGCGCGCCGGGCGGCCGGGGGTTGGCGGGTGGTCGCTCCGGGCGGCCGGGGTCGGTGGGCGGCCGCCCGGCGCGGTCAGCGGCGCTTGCGCAGGGCGCGGCCCACGACGACGGCGGAGGCCAGGACGAGCGCGGCGGCGGGGGCCGCCCAGCGCAGGACGGCGCCGGACGAGGCGTCCTCGGGCACGGGTACGGGGGCGTACCGGCCGCGCGGCGGGGCGTGGTCGACCTCCTCCGCACTGCGCCCGATCATGGTGCGCCGGGCGTGCGCGGCCTCGGCGGGCGGCTCGGCGTCCTCCTCGAACCCGCCCTCGAAGTCGGCGCCGTCGAACGCGTCCGGCGAGGAGGGCGACGCCTCCGCCTCGAAGACGCCCCCGGAACCGCCCTCTAGGCCACCGCCCGCGGCCTCGTCGGCGTAACCGCCCGCAGGCTCGTCGGCACCGCTGCCCAGGGGCTCATCGGCGTCACTGTCCTCAGGCCCGTCGGCGCCACCGCCCGCGACTCCGTCCGCGCCACCGGACTCGGCCCTATCTGCGCCACCGGCCTGCGCCCCGGCTGTCGGGGAGCCCTTGCCTGCCTGCCCTCCGGCCGTACCGTCGCCGCCCCCAGCGGAACCCTTGTCACCAGCCGTGTCGTCGCCGCCCCCGGCGGCCCCCTCGTCACCGGCCGCGGCAGGCCCCGTGCCACCGGCGGCGTCCTCCCCGGCGGAGCCGCCACCGGTCCGGCCGGCGCCGGCCGGGCTCTTGCCGGCCGAGCCCTCCTCGGCCGCCCCCCGCGAAGTGTCACCACCGGAGGCGGCGCCGGCCCCGGCTCCGCCCCTGTCCGCGTCCGGCACGGACGACGCGGACGACGCGGACGGCTCCCCCGCCCCCAGGTTCTGCGCGAACCGGTCCAGCAGGCGCGTGGCCGCCGACGCCACCGCGTCCGGGGGCAGGTCGGTCACGCGGCCGTCGGCCGTCGCCGTCCCGGTGAAGGCGACCTTCGTGCCGGTCCCCTCCGGGGTGAGCCGTACGGTGAGCGCCAGCCGCACCGAGCCGCTGCCGCGGACCTCCGCGGCGTCGCCCACGACGGCGTACGTGCCGTCGTCCCGTCCGATGACGCGGAGCGCTCCGCGATAGGTGATGGAGTGGCCGGCGACGCGGATCTTCAGCCGGCCGGAGCCGGGGTCCGCCCCCGCCTCCTGCTGGAGGCCGGGCACCGCCCGGGCCACCCGCACGGGATCGCCGAGCGCCTCCCGAAGCCGCTCGGCCGGGACCGGAACGAACACCTCATGCTCCATGTCGTCCGAGCCTACCCAGCGCGGCCCGAACCGCACCCGGCCGTCGCGGGATTCCCCGGGATCCCCCGGCAGACGGGCCCCGGCGGGCTCAGCCGGTGTACCTCGGATGCACCAGCGTGGACGCGGCGAGCCCCGGCAGCCGCAGCCGCTCGGCGGCCCGCGCGTCCGCGCGCAGGGACGCCGGGGTCAGGTGGCGCGGCCGCGGCGCGCGCGGGTCGAGCCCCAGCCGCGGCGCCGTACCGGAGGCCAGGACGAAGCCCCAGTCCCGCGGGGCCCGCCCCGCGCCGGCCGCGGACCCGGGGTCGCGGCCGTCCACCCGGTACGGCCGCGTCCGCAGCCCGGCCGCCCGCACCGTCGCCTCCACCGTCCAGAAGACCCGGGGCCGCGGGACCACCGGCCCGGCGTGCACCACGAGCCGCCCGCCGTCGGCCAGGACGCCGCGCACCAGCCCGTAGAACTCCTGCGAGTACAGCTTCGTGCCGGCCGTGATGCCCGGGTCGGGCAGGTCCGCGACGACGACGTCGTACGCGGTGCGCGCGCCGCGCAGCCACTGGAAGGCGTCCTGGGTCACGACGCGCACCCGCGGGTCGCGGTAGGCGTGCCCGTTCAGCGCGGACAGCCGGGGGTCCGTGCGCGCCAGCCGCACCACGCCCGCGTCGGGCTCGACCACGTCGGCCCGGCGCACCCCCGGGTGCTCCAGGACCTCGCGCAGCGCGAGCCCGTCGCCGCCGCCCAGGACGAGCACCCGCGCGTGCGGCCCGGCCATGGCGGGGCGCACCAGCGCCTCGTGGTAGCGCCGCCCGTCGCGCTCGCTGACCCGCAGCCGGCCGTCGAGGAACAGCTCCAGCGGCCTGTGCGGACCGCCGGTGAGCACGACCTCCTGGACGTCGGTGCGCAGCGCCACGCGGACGTCCCCGCCGTACACCGCGTGCCGGGCCGCCCGCTCGAAGTCGTCGGCGAGGGCGGCGGCCGAGGCGAGCAGCGCGAGCACGACGGTGTTGACGACGAGCAGCGTCCAGCGGACGCGGCGGCCCACGTCCCGCCGGAACAGCCCGAGGACCAGCGCGGCGCCCGCGACCGCGTTGACGGACCCGGTGAGCAGGGCGCCGGTCAGCTGGCCCGACAGCGGCAGCAGCAGGAACGGGAAGGCGAGCCCGCCGACGAGCGCGCCCACGTAGTCCGCGGCGAACAGGTCGGCCACCGCGCCGCCCGCCTCCTGGCGCCGCACGCGCTGGATCAGCTCCATGAGCAGCGGCACCTCGGCCCCGATGAGCAGGCCGATGGCGAGCGAGAAGGCGACGAGGAAGAGGCGGGGGCCGCCCGCCCACGCCCCGCCCCAGGCGAAGACCGCGTACAGCGCCATGGCGCTGCACCCGCCGACCAGCGCGAGCAGCGCCTCGACCGCGCCGAACCCGGCGGCGGCGTGGCGGCGCAGCCGCTTCGCGGCCAGGGAGCCGACGCCCATCGCGAACACCATCACCGACAGCACGACGGAGGTCTCGGTGACCGAGTCGCCCGTCAAGTACGAGGCGATGGCGACCAGTTCGAGTTCGTACACCAGGCCGCAGGCCGCACACGTGAAGACGCCGGTGAGGACGAGGAACCGTCCGGTCCCGGGACGCACGGGCAGGTCCGCACGGGCGGGTCCGGCGGCCGTCCGCGGAGGTGCCGGCGGGTGGGACCCGTCCGCGCGGGCGACGCCGAGCGTGGGAGTGGACGTGTGCGGTTCGATCACGCTCGGAACGCTACGTCACCGCCCGTCTGCGTCCTGTCACCCACACGTATGGAAGCGGCGCCCGCGGGGAGGACCGGCGCCCGTGGCGGTGCGGGCCACCGCCCGGTCCCGGACGCGCCGCCCACCGGTCCCCCGCACGGGCACCGGCGGGCCGGCGGAGACGGGGCACGCCCGCGTGGCGGTCCCGCGGGCGCCCGTCACACGGGCGCGGGCTCGGCGACCCTCACCCCCACCCGGGTACGCGTGGCCACGAGTTGACCCTCCTGCGGGTAGGCGTGCCAGGTGCGCCAGTGCACCTGGCCCTCCCGGTGGTGGGCGAGCATCGCGGTGAACGCGTGCGGGCTGCCGGGGAAGACGCCCGCCAGGCCGTTGGGGTGGTCGGAGACCAGGGCGAGCAGTTCCTGCGCGCGCCCGGCGAACGAACCGCGCGAGAGCGTCTCGACGCGCGCCGCGAACTCGTACTCCCAGTCGCCGACGCGCTTGGCGACGCCGAGCGGCAGCGGTGTGCTGCTGCCGGCGATGCAGGCGACGGTCTCCGAGCAGATGCCCCGGTCCTCCTCGAGCAGGACCTGGTGGGAGGCTCCGAGCAGCCTCAACTGCAGCTTCGCGTCGGCGATGTCGAGGTCGAGCGTGGCGAGCGCGGGCAGCGGCTCGCGCCCCAGGGCCCAGGCGAGGTCGGCAGCGCGCGTGTCGGTGTAGGCGGTGTTGAGGGTCGTGAGCATGGGTCGGCTCCGCTGGCACGCAAATGAAGGGCTGACATTCCGTCGCATCCCGGTCGGCGCCGGGAGATCGACCCGGTGGCCCGAAGTCGAGGGGGGGGTTCCGGGGACTGCGGTGGGATAACGAGGGAATCATGAACGGCGCGTCCGCCACAGCCTTTTTACCCAACTTCGTAGGGTTTCCATCCCCCCGAGGGCAGCCCAGCTCAACTGTTCAACACAAGTGCGCCGCCGGGCGCCCGACGCGCCCCCGCCCGTGCCGTTCCGGAACGCGCGGGGCGGCCGGCACGGTGCGGCGCGGGTCGTGGTCCCGGGAGCCGCGGGCGCCCGGGCGGGCCCGGGAACGGAGAGGCGCCCGCCGGAAGCACGAGCTGCTTCCGGCGGGCGCCGGGTGACGGGACGGGCCGGGATGCGGTCCCGCGGGGCCGACCGCCCCGCGTCAGCTGCCGCCCCCGCATCCTCCGCCGCCTCCGCAGGACGACCCGCCTCCGCAGGACGAGCCGCCCCCGTCGTGACCCCCGTGGTGCCCGCCGGAGTCGCCGGACGAGCCGCCCCCGTCCCCCGCCCACCAGCTGCCGCCGCTCGCCACGCCGCTCGACGTGCTGCTCGACGAACCACCCGCCGAGCCGCGCGCCGCGTGCCGCTTGCGCAGGTCCGTGCGGCGACCGGACCTCCGGCCCGCCAGCAGGGATCCGACGATCACCGCGGCGACCACCAGGATGATGAACATGATCATGACATCACCCTCCTTCCGTTCCCCCGAAGCGGCCCCCCGTGGGCGTGTGCTTCGTACGTGACCGGGGGATGCCCCCGCCGTCACGCGGCCAAAGCAGAGTTGAGCAACCTCAGAGCTTCGGCGCAGGATGGCGGCCATGACTTCCAGCGCACGTCCCCTCCTCAACCGCCGGCTCGCCGAGTTCGGAACGACGATCTTCGCCGAGATGTCGGCGCTGGCCGTCCGCACCGGCGCGATCAACCTCGGCCAGGGCTTCCCGGACACGGACGGCCCCGAGGAGGTCCGCGAGGCCGCGGTCCGGGCGCTGCGCGACGGCCGCGGCAACCAGTACCCGCCGGGCCCGGGCGTGCCGGAGCTGCGCGCCGCGGTCGCCGCCCACCAGGAGCGCCGCTACGGCCTCGCGTACGACCCGGACACGGAGGTGCTGGTCACCGCGGGCGCGACGGAGGCGATCGCGGCCTGCCTGCTCGCGCTGGTCGAGCCCGGCGACGAGGTGGTCGCCCTGGAGCCGTACTACGACTCGTACGCGGCGTGCGTGGCCATGGCGGGCGGGCGGCGCGTGCCCGTGACGCTGCGCCCGCACGAGGGAACCTTCCGGCTCGACCTGGACGAGCTGCGGGACGCGGTCACCGACCGCACCCGGCTGCTGCTGATCAACACCCCGCACAACCCGACCGGCACGGTCCTCACCCGCGCGGAGCTGACCGCGATCGCCGAGCTGGCCGTCGAGCGCGACCTGCTCGTGGTCACCGACGAGGTGTACGAGCACCTGGTCTTCGACGACGCCGAGCACGTCCCGCTGGCCACCTTCCCGGGGATGCGCGAGCGGACGGTGAGCATCGGCAGCGCCGGCAAGACCTTCTCGTTCACCGGCTGGAAGGTCGGCTGGGTGACCGGCTCCCGGGAGCTGGTCGGCGCGGTCCGCTCGGCCAAGCAGTTCCTGACGTACGTCTCCTCCGGGCCCTTCCAGTACGCCGTCGCCGAGGCGCTCGCGCTGCCGGAGTCGTACTTCAGCGCCTTCCGGGACGACCTGCGGGCCAAGCGGGACCTGCTGAGCGCGGGGCTGGCCGACGCCGGGTTCTCGGTGTTCCGCACGGCGGGCACGTACTTCGTCACCACCGACGTCCGGCCGCTGGGCGAGACGGACGGGTTCGCGTTCTGCCGCGCGCTGCCGGAGCGGGCCGGGGTGGTCGCCGTGCCCAACGCGGTCTTCTACGACGACCGCGAGGCCGGCGCCCCGTTCGTGCGGTTCGCCTTCTGCAAGCGCAAGGACGTGCTGGAGGAGGCGGCCGAGCGGCTGCGGCGGCTCGCGGGCTGACACCGGCCGGCGTCCGCGGGGGCGCGGGGCCGGAGATCCCACCCGGTCGGGGGACAATGCTCGCATTCGCCCGATGTGCCATGCAATGTTCCGGTGTGACTTCCGTCAGTACCCTCGCGTCCCCCGCCGTCACCACGGAGTCCGGCCCCGGGGAACGCGCCCGGCCGCGGCGGCTGCCCGCGGCCTCCGGGCTGGTCCACGCGCTCGGCCTGTTCGCCGCCGTCCGGCTGCTCGGCGTCGCCGCCGTGGCCCTGACCGCGTGGTCCTCCGGCGGGCGCCCGCTCGCCCTGCTCGGCGGCTCCTGGGACTCCGTCTGGTACGTGGGGATCGCCGCCGACGGCTACGGGCGCACCGTGCCCATGCCGCCGCGCTCCTTCAGCGACCTGGCGTTCTTCCCGCTCTACCCGGGGCTGATCCGCGTCCTGACCGAGCTGACCCCGCTCAGCGGCCCCGGCGCGGGCCTGCTCCTGGCGTGGGCGGCCGCCGCCGTCGCGGCCTGCGGGATCTACGCCGTCGGACTGCGGCTGCACGGCCGGGCCGTGGCCACCGTCCTGGTGCTGCTGTGGGGCCTGCTGCCGCACTCGGTGGTGCTGTCGATGGCATACACAGAGCCGGTGCTCGCCGCGCTCGCCGCCTGGGCCCTGTACGCGCTGCTCACCGACCGCTGGCTGTGGGCCGGGGCGCTCGCGGCGCTGGCCGGCCTCGCCCGTCCCAACGGGTTCGCGGTGGCCGCGGCGGTCGTGGTGACGGCGGCGTACGAGGTCTGGCGGCGGCGCGGCCGGGACGTGCCCCGCCGGCTGTGGGCGGGCGCCGCGCTCGCGCCCGCCGGGTGGACCGGCTACGTGTTGTGGGTGGGGTACCGCACGGGCGACGTGACCGGCGGCTACTTCGAGGTGCAGCGCCGATGGGGCTCGCGCTTCGACTTCGGGCGGGGCTCGCTGGAGTTCGTCCGGCACCTGCTGCTGCACGGCGACCGCTTCGTCTTCCCCGTCGCGCTGGCGCTCGTCGCGGCGGGCGTCCTGCTCTTCCTGCTGCTGGCGGCCGACCGCGCGCCGCTGCCGCTGCTCGTCTACTGCGGCGCGCTGCTGCTGGTCGCGGTCGGCGGCTCGGGCTTCTTCCAGTCCAAGCCGCGGTTCCTGCTGCCGGCCTTCCCGCTGCTGCTGCCGCCGGCCGTGGCGCTGGTGCGCACGGCGAGAGCCCGGCCCTGGCACGCGGCGCTGGTGGTCGCGGCCCTGGCCGGGCTCTCGTTCGCGTACGGGGCGTACTTGGTCGTGCACGCCCACAAGTCGCTGTGAGGACTCCTCCGGACGGGCCGTGAGGAGAGTCCCCCGCGGTCGCCGTGGGAAGCGGAGGACTACTCGCCGTCCTCCGGCTTGCCGGCCTCGTCCACGTCCTGCTCCAGGCCGAGCTGCTCGACGAGCCACCGGTCGAACTCGATGGCGGCGCGCACCCAGCTCACGGTCGAGGAGACGAAGTGCTCCAGGCTGACGCCGGTGCCGATCAGCATCTGCGCCTCGCCGATGAGGCGGACGGTGCCGTCGTCGTGGGTGTGGCTGTAGACCTTCGGCCACAGGGTGCGGCGGTTCCAGTCGTCGATCGCCTCCAGGAGCTGGGGCTTGTCGTCGAGCTGGTGCGGCCGGTCGTAGAACGTCCGCACCGAGAAGACCTGCTGGTCGCCCTCGCCGCGGAACATGAAGTACGTACGGAACAGCTCCCACGGCGCCGCGAGGTCACCCTCGTCGTCGACGACGTACTTGAGCTCCATCTGGTCCAGGAGCTGCTTCACGAGGTCCTGATCCGGGACGACGGGGCCCGCCGGCCCTTGGGGCTGCGGCTCGGGCTGGCCCCCGAAGTTCGGAATCGAGGACGGGTCGATGCTCACCGTGTTTTTCCCTTCGTACGGATTCCGCCATCCTCCCCCATGCGGGAGGGGGCGTGGCAAGCCCCGACGGGCCCACCGCCTGTCGGCTGACCCGATCCGGTCGGTCGCAACCCCTTCAGGGCGCAGGCCGTCCTCGTCCGCCGTCCGCCGGGACCGGTCCCGGCGGACGGCGGACGGGAGGAGAGGCCGTCATGGCGGCAGCGGGGAACGGACCGGGGACGGCCTGCCGGACACGGCCGGGGCGCACGCGGTGCGGGTGCGGGTGGAGTACGGGGACGCCCCCGGCACCCGGGGGACGGCGCTGGTGCGGTTCTCGGCCTCCACCATGTGAGGGGCCGTACGGCGCGCGACGCGGACGGCCCGCCCCGGTGCGCGGGACGGGCCGTGCGGACGGTGCCGGTACCGGTGTCCGTACCGGTACCGGTCAGAGGGTCTTCTCGGCCGCTCCGGTCGCCGGGCCCACGATCAGGCCGTCCCCGAAGGAGTCGACGCGGACCGTGTCGCCGTCGGTGACCTCGCCGGCCAGGATCTCCTTGGCCAGCCGGTCCCCGATCGCGGTCTGCACCAGGCGGCGCAGCGGCCGGGCGCCGTACGCCGGGTCCAGGCCCTCCTCCGCCAGCCAGGCCAGGGCCTCGTCGGTGACCTCCAGGGTGAGGCGACGCTCGGCGAGCCGCCGGGCCAGGCGGTCGACCTGGAGCCGCGCGATGCGCTCCAGCTCGGGCTTGGTCAGCGCCGAGAAGACCACCAGGTCGTCGAGCCGGTTGAGGAACTCCGGCTTGAACGACGCCCGGACGACCTCCAGGACCTGCTCCCTCTTCTCGACCTCGCTGGAGAGCGGGTCCACCAGGAACTGGCTGCCCAGGTTGGAGGTGAGGATCAGGATGGTGTTGCGGAAGTCGACCGTGCGGCCCTGGCCGTCGGTCAGGCGCCCGTCGTCCAGCACCTGGAGCAGGATGTCGAAGACCTCCGGGTGCGCCTTCTCCACCTCGTCGAGCAGGACCACGGAGTACGGACGGCGGCGTACGGCCTCGGTGAGCTGGCCGCCCTCCTCGTAACCGACGTAGCCGGGGGGCGCGCCGACCAGCCGGGCCACGCTGTGCTTCTCGCCGTACTCCGACATGTCGATGCGGACCATGGCCCGCTCGTCGTCGAAGAGGAAGTCCGCGAGCGCCTTGGCCAGCTCGGTCTTGCCGACGCCCGTGGGGCCGAGGAAGAGGAACGAGCCGGTGGGGCGGTCGGGGTCGGCGATGCCCGCGCGGGTGCGGCGCACCGCGTCCGACACGGCCCGCACGGCCTCGCTCTGGCCGATCAGGCGGCGGCCCAGCTCCTCCTCCATGCGCAGCAGCTTCTGGGTCTCGCCCTCCAGGAGCCGCCCGGCGGGGATACCGGTCCAGGAGCCGACCACGTCCGCGATGTCGTCGGGGCCGACCTCCTCCTTGACCATGGTGTCGCGGGCGGCCTCCTCCTCGGCCTCGGAGGCGGCCTCCAGGTCGCGCTCCAGGGCGGGGATCTCGCCGTACAGCAGCTTGGAGGCGGTGTCGAAGTCGCCGTCGCGCTGGGCCCGCTCGGCCTGGCCGCGCAGCTCGTCGAGCTTCTCCTTCAGCTCGCCGACGCGGTTGAGGGACTGCTTCTCCTTCTCCCAGCGGGCGGTGAGCCCGCGCAGCTCCTCCTCCTTGTCGGCGAGATCGCGGCGCAGCTTCTCCAGCCGCTGCCGGGAGGCCGGGTCGGTCTCCTTGTCCAGCGCCAGCTCCTCCATGCGCAGCCGGTCCACGGCGCGCTGCAGCTCGTCGATCTCCACGGGCGAGGAGTCGATCTCCATGCGCAGCCGGGAGGCGGCCTCGTCGACGAGGTCGATCGCCTTGTCGGGCAGGAAGCGCGAGGTGATGTACCGGTCGGACAGGGTGGCGGCGGCCACCAGCGCGGAGTCCGCGATCTGCACCTTGTGGTGCGCCTCGTAGCGGCCCTTCAGACCGCGCAGGATCGCGATGGTGTCCTCGACCGTCGGCTCGGCGACCAGCACCTGCTGGAAGCGCCGCTCCAGGGCGGGGTCCTTCTCGATCCGCTCGCGGTACTCGTCCAGGGTCGTCGCGCCGACCATGCGCAGCTCGCCGCGCGCGAGCATCGGCTTGAGCATGTTGCCCGCGTCCATGGCGGAGTCGCCGCCGGCGCCCGCGCCCACGACGGTGTGCAGCTCGTCGATGAAGGTGATGATCTGCCCGTCGCTGTCCTTGATCTCGGCCAGGACGGTCTTCAGCCGCTCCTCGAATTCACCGCGGTACTTCGCACCCGCAACCATGGCGCCCAGGTCGAGCGCCACGAGCCGCTTGTCCTTCAGGGACTCGGGCACGTCACCCTTGACGATCCGCTGCGCGAGCCCCTCGACGACGGCGGTCTTGCCGACGCCGGGCTCGCCGATGAGGACCGGGTTGTTCTTGGTGCGGCGGGACAGCACCTGCACGACGCGGCGGATCTCCTGGTCCCGTCCGATGACGGGGTCCAGCTTGCCCTCGCGCGCGGCGGCGGTGAAGTCGGTGCCGAACTTCTCGAGCGCCTTGTACTGGCCCTCGGGATCCGGGGTCGTCACCCGGCGCCCTCCCCTGCTCTTCTGGAATGCCTCCAGCAGCTTCTCCGCCGAGGCGCCCTGCTGGGAGAGTACGTCGGCGGCGGCGCCGCCCTTGGCCGCGATGCCGATGAGCAGATGCTCCGTGGAGAGGTACTCGTCGCCCAGCTCCTTGGCGCGCTCGCCCGCGTCGGTGATCACCGCCAGCATCTCGCGGCTGGGCTGCGGCGGCGCGACGGTGGACCCGGTCACGCTGGGCAGCCCGGCCAGGACCCGCTCGGCCCCGGCGCGCACGGCGGCCAGGTCGGCGTCCACGGCCGCCAGCAGGTCGGTGATGTTCTCGTTGTCCTGGCCCTCGAGCAGCGCCAGGAGCAGATGGGCGGGGGTGAGGTCGGGGTGCCCTCCGGACACGGCCCGGTTGCCGGCCGCGCCGATCGCGTCCCGGCTCCTGTTCGTCAGCTCGGCGTCCACGTTCGCTGTCTCCTCCTCTGCGTCAGCCGTCGCGGCGGTGCGCCGGCCGTTGCCCGTACTGCTTCGAGCAACGTGCACAAAGTTGAGTCTATTCCACTCAAGGCGGTTCCGGGAGCGACGTCGCCGGGCCCGGCCGTCCGAGGAGACGGACGTTCGGAAAGTTTCCGCACAAACTGCAGCGGCGTCACCGTGTTCAGGTCACGGTGACGCCGCTGCGGGGGGAAGTACCTGCGCGATCTACAACGACGGGGGAATCGCGTCAGGCACTGCGGGGGGTGGCTGAGATGGTTCGTACGTCCGGAGCGGGCTCCGGTTCGACCTGCCGGTGGTCGCGCTGGTCGAGGTTCACAAAGATCATTCCGTACCGGATGGCACACCGCACGGGCTGCGGGGCGCCCCGGGGCCGGCGCAGACACCGGTACGCCCGCACGTCCTCGTCCTCGTCGCGGGTGACCACCACCGGCTCACCGAAGACGGTCACCATCAACGAGTCGCCGCTGTGGGGGATCGCGGTGACCAGGTCGATGAAGTGCCATCCGGAGCGGTAGGCGGTGGCCATCTCCCGACGGAAGGACCGGTCGTCGGGTGGCGTGGTCATGAGGCAGCGTGTGGTGAGCCGGCGGCCGGGGATACGCCCCAGCCCGTGTCGTTCCCGGTGACGACGGCCGGCGCGACGCCCCAGCCGGTGTCGTTCCCGGTCGCCTCGGCCGGTGCGACACCCCAGCCGGTGTCGTTCCCGGCGGCGGAGAAGCCCCACCCGGTGTCCTGCCCGGTCGCCTGGACCGCCTGCCCCCCGTCGGCCGCGGGGTTCGCCCCGGCCGCGGCACTCACCGCACCGAAGATCACGGCCGTAGAGAAAGCAAGCGCAAGCGCCGAGCGAAGCAATCTCTTGTACATAGTCGGCTTCGTCCTCACTTGATGAGTTCCCTTCCCCCCGTGCCACGGAAGACGATGGCTCATTCAGGCATGTCAGTGCCACAGGGGCGATGCATCATGTTCCTGCATGTTCAGGACCCTGGGGGGTGGAGATTTGCCCACAAACAACTCACAACCGACACATCCCCATTCCCTCACCGATCTTTGCGAGGAGGGAGCGCAGCTATATGCGAGCGCATTGAGCACCGGACGCATCGCTCGCGCCGAGATCGCGGCGGCCCCGTGCCTCCTCGACTACGCCCTGCTGCACCCGGACCCCGACGACGCGAACTGGCTCCGCCCGGTCCCGCCGTCGGTCGCCCTCGCTCAGCGTCTGCACCCCCTGGAGCGGGAGATCCAGGACCGGCGCCGCTCCAGCATCGAGCTGACCGAAGTCTTCGAGCCATTCATGGTGCTCAGCGCCCTGACCCCGGCTCCCACGCACGCCATAACGGTTCTGGAGGGCGCCGACCGCATCAACGCCGCCCTCAACCTCGCCACCGCCGAGTGCCGCTCCGAGGTGCTGACGATCCAGCCGGGCGGCGGCCGCAGCGAGCCGGTCCTGCGCCAGGCCCTGGAGCGCGACCGCCCGCTGATGGAGCGGGGGGTCAGCATGCGCACGCTGTATCAGCACACCGCCCGGCACAGCCTGGGCACCATGGCGTACGTCGACGTGATGTCGCACGGCAAGGTCGAGATCCGCACCCTGGAGGAGCTGATCGGCCGGCTGATCATCTGTGACGACACGGTCGCCTTCATCCCGGTCCACGACGACCAGCAGGTGGCCCTGGAGCTGCGCCACCCCGGTCTCGTCCAGTACCTGATCAAGGTCTTCGAGCACCTGTGGCGGCGGGCCACGCCGCTGCGCGAGGAGGCGCCGTACGAGCCCACCCGCGACGGCATCACGGGCGTCCAGCTCTCCATCGCCAAACTGCTGGTCGAGGGGCACGTAGACGAGGCCATCGCCCGTCGGCTCGGCATGAACGTGCGCACCTGCCGCGCCCACATCGCCAAGCTCGCCGCCGCGCTGGGCAGCGGCAGCCGCGCCCAGCTGGGCTTCCTCATCGCGCAGTCGGGGATCCTGGACCAGGAGCACTAGTGCCGTGACCGGAAAGGTCTGCCGTGGGCTCGCGGCGTCCGGTGCGGTGCGTCGCGAGGCGGAGGACCACCCTCGTACCGGGCGTACCCGGGTGGCTCCGACAACGCGGCGAAGTGCCGTGCCGGGCGTCGTGAGCCGGTGAACCCTTCCGGTCACGGCACCAGGAGCCGCCGTACGGGCCCGTCCGCCGGGCGGCGGGCAGGCCTCAGCCCGCCGGGGTCTCCGGGGCGGAGACCGGCAGCAGCTCCGGCGCGCGGGGCGGGCCGTCGAGGCCGGCCTGCGCGATGCGCACCCCCAGCTGCGTCCGGCTGGCCGCGCCGAGCGTCTCCGAGAGCCGGGCGATGTGGGCCCGGCAGGTGCGCACGCTGATGCCGAGCCGCTCGGCCACCACCGCGTCCTGGTGCCCCTCGGCGAGCAGCGCCGCGATGGCCCGCTCCCGGTGGGTGATGCCCTCGATGCCGGTGTCGGGCAGCGGCGCGGCGAGCGGGACGGCCAGCCGCCACAGCCGCTCGAAGACCGTCACCAGGTACTCCACGAGCGCCGGGTGGCGCAGCTCCAGGGCGACGGTGCGGTCGGCGTTGGCCGGGATGAAGGCCACCGTCCGGTCGAACAGCATCAGCCGCTCGACCACCTCGTCGAGGGTGCGGGCCTCCACCGAGTCGCCCATCAGCTCCATGTAGTTCAGCAGGCCCTGGCCGTGCCGGGCGACGTGCGTGTACAGGTCCCGCATCCGCACGCCGCGGCGGCGCAGCGCCAGCGCGCGGTGCAGCCCCTCGGACAGCTCGTCCTCGCGCCGGATGCCGCCCGGCTGCACCGTCAGCACCTCGGCGCGGCACGCGTCCGTCGCCGCGTCGACCGCCGCCTGGATCCGCGGCAGCCCGTCGAGCACGCGGATCGCCGCGCCCTGGGCGGACGTCCGGGCGGGCGGGCCCAGCCGGGCGTACCACTCGAAGGCGGAGACGGCGGCGCCCATCCGCGACTGGGCGGTCGTGACCTGCTCGTGCATCTCGTGCAGCAGCCGCGTCATGACCTCCTGCGGCGCGGTCGGCACCAGCCGCTCCATGTCGTCGGGGTCGGGGTGCAGCAGCCCCAGGTCGACCAGGCAGGGGACGGCCTTCGCGTCCTGCCGGGGAATCCGGCCGCGCCGTACCGCCCGGGAGTACACCCGGTTCCCGGCCTCGCACAGCCGGTCGGCTCCGTGCGGGTGTGCGTCCGTCGTGTGCCCGGCCATCCTCCACCCCTGGTTCCCGCCTTTTCCGCAGCGCAACTATGCGCGGAGGCCCCCGGCTCCGCAACACGGCTCCGCCTCGCCCCTGCCCCCCATCGCACCGGAGAATCCCCAAATGCCAGGCACTCCACGCGGCCTCTTGCAACAAGCTGAAGCCCCGCGGCGGACGGACGGCGCCGGAGCGCGCCGGGCGCGGACCGCACCACCCGCGCGCCGCCCGGCCGGCGCCCGGCCGCGGACGGCTGGATTCCGCCCCTGCCCGCCGTACCCGCGCACCGGCGGCCCGATCAGGCGGCAAAGATTCGCACAAGCGAAGAGGCCGTCGGCGGGCGCGAGGGGTGAACTCCCTCGCGCCCGCCGGCGGCCCCACCGCCGGTGCGGCGACGCGGCCGCGCGGCCGTCACTCGATGCCGGCCTCCGCGCACGCCGCCTTGTACTTCGCCGTGCAGATCTCCGAGACCTCGTAGACGCCGTCCTGGATCACCGTGTCCTTGATCGTGTCCTTCGTCAGCGAGAGGACCGAGACGAGCCGGGCGGGGATCCGCTTCTTCGTCGGGCTGTCGACCTTGTCCCGGGTGAGCGCGTCGAACTCGATGCCGTGCCCCCTGACGCGCGCGACGGCGATCTCGGCGGCGGCCTCGGCCTCCTCGGCGTACGGCTTGTAGACGCTCATGTACTGCTCGCCCGCCAGGATGCGCTGCACCGCGGCGAGCTCGGCGTCCTGGCCGGTGATCGGTGGGAGGTCGGTGACGCCGGCCGCCTTCAGCGCGGCGACGATGCCGCCGGCCATGCCGTCGTTGGCGGAGTACACCCCGGCGATGTCGCCCTTGCCGACCGCCGCGATCGCCTCGCGCATGTTGGCCTCGGCGTTCTCCGGCTTCCACTCCTCGGTGTCGTACTGCTTGACGATGTTCACCTTGCCGGAGAGCTCGGCGAGGGCGCCCTTCTTGAACTGGGCCGCGTTCGGGTCGGTGACGGCGCCGTTCATCATGACGACCTTGTCGGTGCTGTCGGCGTTCATGGCCTCGACCAGGGTCCGGCCCTGCACCTCGCCGACCATCTCGTTGTCGAAGGAGACGTACGCCTCCACGGGCCCCTCGGCCAGCCGGTCGTACGCGACGACGGGGACGCCCGCGGCCTTGGCGGCCTTCACACCGCTCGCGATGTCGTGCGAGTCGACCGCGTCCAGCAGCACCACGTCGACCTCGTCCTCCACCATCTCCGCGAGCTGCGCGCGCTGCCGCGCGGCGTCCTGCTCCGCGTTGGCGTAGACGACCCGGCCCCCGCCCTCGGTCAGGGACTCGACCTTCTTCTCGATGATGGGCTTGTCGAACTTCTCGTAGCGGGCGTTCTCCTTCTCCGGAAGCAGCAGACCCACGGTGATGTCGTTCGCCTTGGTGGGACCGGACGAACCGGCGTCCGCACTCTCGGAGCCGCAGGCGGCGAGCGGGAGGGACAGAGCGGAAGCCGCCAGTGATATGGCGATACGACGCATTCGGCTGTTCACTTCGGATGCCTTCCGGACGAGGGCGCATCATTGCTGCCCAGGTGACTGAAAAGCCAACGTGCGAGCGTCGCTCACGTCAAGGAGTAATCGCCTAACGAGATCGCAACAGCACTCTCGGTTCAGTATGTGAAGACACTGCGATGAAGAAAGGAAGATTCACCGAACGTGATCCAACCGTATCCTCACGCGGATCCGGCGGAGCACCTGTTCGGACCAGCACCGATTGCGCGGCGGCCACTTACGGAAGTTGCTGGAACAAGACAAATCGCCCAGATCGGGCGTTCCGATTACCTTCCCGATGGAGTCCGCATGCGCACACTTTCCCGATGCCTCGTACCGCTGTTTCTGGCGGGCTGTCTGACGGCCGGCACGGCCGTGTCGGCGTCCGCGGCGGTCCAAGACCCGTTCCCGGCCGCCGACCGGAAGGACTCCGACCGGAGGGACTCCGCCTGGGAGGACTCCGACGCCTGCGACTTCAGCGTCGAGACCCTGAAGGACCTGGACGGCCTGCGGGACGCGATCAACGAGTGCGCCAAGCAGTACACGGAGGGCGCCTGGCAGAACGGCGGCGGAGCGGGCGGGAGCGGACTGGACGAGGACCGGGGGGACGACGGTCTGCAGGACGAGGACCGACAGGACGAAGGCCGACAGGACGCGGGCCAGAAGGACCAAGGCCGACAGGAGGAAGGCCAGCAGGGCGAGGGCCGACAGGACGAAGGCCAGCAGGACGCGGGCCATCAAGACGACGGTCTGCAGGACGAAGGCCGACAGGACGAAGGCCGACAGGACGAAGGCCGACAGGACGACGGTCTGCAGGGTGAGGGCCCGCGGGACGGGGAGTGGCCGCAGAAGGACTGGAACGACGAGGAATGGTGCGGCTGGATCCAGGAGAACCGGGGCTGGCTGGAGAGCCACGGCCTGGCTGGGCTCCCGGAAGGCGGCTCGGTGCAGACCTCGCACACCTCGTGGGAGTACGGCGACGACGGCGCCCTGGAGCGCGAGGACGAGGCCGGCCGGCACGACAGGAGCAACAAGGACGAGCGGGACGCCGTGGGCAGCGCCATCCTCTGCACACTGGCGAAGATCTTCGGCTCGCGCGAGGAGTGCGGCGCCGCGAAGCACTGATCCGGTGCCCGGGCCGGCGGGTCCGGCCCGGGCCCTCCGGCACCGGTCCCGGGACCGCCCGGACGCGGCCGTGAGCGGTTCCGCGTCCGCCGCGCGGCGGCGGGCGGGCGTACCGCCGCCGCGGCCCGTCCGCCGGCCGCCCCGTCAGCCGTCCCGGTCCCCGTGGTCCTCGCCGTCCCTCGGTGAGCGGTCCGGGAAGCGCAGGAGGCGGGCGGGCGGTTCCGGGGGCGTCCCGTCACCGGGGTGCGGGCGCGGCGGCGGGGCCGGTGCGGCGGTCGCGCGGCCGTGCTCCTGCCAGCCCGCGCGGAACCAGTCCAGCCGGTCCCGCTGCAGTTCCTCGTCGGTGAGGATGCGCACGCCCTCGGGCCCGGCCGCCCGGACCTTCTCGCCGAGTCCGATGAGCAGGTCGCCCACCAGCCGGGAGACACGTGCCGCCTCGTCACCGCGGCCGTCCGGATTCCCCATGGCGTACTCCTTCGAGGCCCCCGACGTCGCTTCGGCCCGCGGCCCTTCCCTCGTCCCCGTCCGCCCCGCCGCCCACGGTCGCCGTCCGGCCGTGCCCGGTCAGGCGCTCCCGGGCAGGAACTGCCGGGCCACCTTGACGAACAGCGCCCGCAGCTCGGGCGGGACACCCATGCGGCGCGCGGCCTCCTCCGGGCTCAGGCGCGCCTCCCCGTCCGCCGGACGCCCGCCGCCGGACAGCGGCAGGTCGTCCTCGGTCAGCCGCCCCGACCGGATCAGCATGTCGCGCAGCGGCACCCCGAGCACGGCGGCCAGGCGCCGCGTCGTCTCCAGGTCGGGCATGGACTGCCGCTGCAGCAGCCGGCCGACCGCCGCCCGGTGCACCCCCGCGTCGTCGGCGAGCTTCGAGCGGCCGCCGCCGCGCGGGTTGTCGATGTCGTAGCCGCGTGCCCGGACCAGGTCCTCCACCCAGCCGGCGAACTCCTCCAGGTCCGTCGTCCGGACCTCCTGCTCCGCCCGTGCCTCCGCCCGTGAGCCGGTCCTCATCCGCCCGCCCTCCCCTAGGCCCCGTCGCGGGAGCAGCGTACCGATCACGCACGCATCCACCACCGCGCGCGCTCGCACGCAACCAGCCGTGCCCCTCATCTCCCCACGCGGCAGGCCCAGTTGATCGACCTGTCATCGCGCCGGACCCCGTAACCCGCCGCGCCCCGAACCGCCTTGCGCTCGCGCCCGCACCATGCAACCCTGTTCGCTCGTTCGTTGTTATCGAACGCATGTTCCCATACCTCGGGAGGGGTTGCACGTGCGCAAGAAGTGCGGGGTCAGCGGATGAACCACCACCGCGGAAACCCGTGGATGGCCCTGCTGATCCGCCGGTTCCCCGAGCTCGTCGGCGCGCAGGCGCCCGCGGGGCACGGCCCGCCGCACGGACGGGCGGACGACGGTTCGCCGGACCGCGCGGCCGCCCTCGGCCCCCTGTACCTCTCCGACACCGTCCGCGACATCACCGACGGCGTGGTGGAGCTGGAGGAGGCGGTGCGCGAGCGGCTCGGACTGCGCCCGGTCGGCCCGGCCCCCGTACCGGTGCGGCTGCGCCGCATCGCCGGACTGCTGGAGCGGATCGCCGCCGACCCGCTGCTCGCCGCGCACGTGGAGGACGAGACCCGGCGGATGGCCGACCGCTGCGCCCACGCCCTGGACGGCTCCGGGGCCCTCGGCGCCTGACCGCCGGCCGTCCCGCCCTCCTCCGCCTTCGCCCCTCCCCCTCCCCTCGTACGCCTCGGCCCCGGAAGGAGCGTCCATGTGCCCATGACCGCAAGCGAGACCGAGGCCGTGGCCCTGGAGCCGGAGCGGCTGCGCGGCACGGTCGGCGTGGGGTTCGCCACCACCCGCGGCGACCTCGCCCTCCTGCTGCAGCGCGCCGACCAGGCCGACAGGACCCTCGACGAGCACGAGACCCGCCTGGAGGCCCTGGAGCGCGCCCGCCGGCCCCTGCCCTCCCTGGCGGCGCTCACCTCGTGCGTCGCGCTCGCCGTCACCCTCTGGCAGTCGGCGGGCCGGTGACGGACGGCGAGGGGGACGGCACGGGGGCGGGAACGGCGGAAGGGGCCGGGAGGCTCACCGCCTCCCGGCCCCTTCGTACCCTGTGCGGACCGGCTAGTCCTGCGACCGCTTCGGCCGCCACACCACCAGCGCGCTGGTCTGCTGCACCTCCTGGTACGGCACGAGATCGCGCCGGTAGGAGGCGTGGACCGCGGCCTCGCGCTGCTGCATCGCCGCCGCCGCGCCGTCCACGGCCGCCTGGAGTTCGGCGACCCGCGACTGCAGCGCCGCGACCTGGTTCTCCAGTTCGATGATGCGCTTGATGCCGGCCAGGTTGATGCCCTCGTCCTGGGACAGCTGCTGCACCTGGCGGAGCAGTTCGATGTCCCGGGCCGAGTAGCGGCGGCCCCGCCCGGCCGTGCGGTCGGGGGAGACCAGGCCGAGCCGGTCGTACTGGCGCAGTGTCTGCGGGTGCAGTCCGGAGAGCTGGGCCGCCACCGAGATGACGTAGACCGGTGTCTCCTCGGTCAGTTCGTACGGGTTGCGTCGACGACCGGTTCCGTCCATGGTCCTCATGCTCCCTTCGCGGCCTGGAACAGCTCCGCCCGCGGATCCTCGTCCGCGGTCGCCTCGCGATACGCCTCCAGCGCGTCGCGGGCCTTGCCCGACACGTCCTTGGGCACGGCCACCTCGACGGTGACCAGCAGGTCGCCGCGGGTGCCGTCCTTGCGGACCGCGCCCTTGCCCCGGGCGCGCATCGTGCGGCCGTTGGGCGTGCCCGGCGGCAGCTTCAGCGTCACCGCGGGTCCGCCCAGCGTGGGCACCTTGACCTCGCCGCCCAGCGCCGCCTCCGCGAAGGTGACGGGCACCGTGACCGTGAGGTTGTCGCCCTTGCGGCCGAAGACGGGGTGCGCGTCGACGTGGACCACGACGTACAGGTCGCCGTTGGGCCCGCCGCGCTCGCCGGGAGCGCCCTTGCCGCGCAGCCGGATGCGCTGCCCGTCGGAGACGCCCGCCGGGATCCGCACCTGCATCGTGCGCGAGGACTTGGCGCGCCCCGAGCCCTTGCAGACGTCGCAGGGGTCCTCGGCGATCAGGCCGCGGCCCTTGCAGTCCGGGCACGGGTCGGTCAGCGAGAAGCCGCCGCCCGAGCCCCGGGCGACCTGGCCGGTGCCGACGCAGGTCGGGCAGACGCGCGGCGTGCCGTTCTTGTCGCCGGTGCCCGAACAGGCCTTGCAGGGCTGCTGGCTGGACATCCGCAGCGGTACGGTCGCGCCGTCCACCGCCTCCGTGAAGCTCAGCGTGACCTCGGACTCGACGTCCTGGCCGCGCCGCGGCTGGGTCCGTGCGCCGGGTCCCGCGCCGCCGCGGTTGAACAGGCCCCCGAAGACGTCACCGAGCCCGCCGCCGAAGCCGCCGGCGCCGCCCGCTCCCCCGGCCCCGCCCTGGGCGCCCCCGAAGAGGTCGCCCAGGTCGAAGTTGAAGGAGCCGCCTCCGGCGCCGGGTCCCGGACGGAACCCGCCGTTGCCGAAGAGGGCGCGCGCCTCGTCGTACTCCTTGCGCTTCTTGGGGTCGCCGAGGACGTCGTTCGCCTCGGAGATCTCCTTGAAGCGCTCCTCGGCCCTGGCGTTGCCCTTGTTGGCGTCCGGGTGGAACTCGCGGGCGAGCTTCCGGTACGCCTTCTTGATCTCGGCCTCGGTGGCGTCCTTGGGGACGCCGAGGACCTTGTAGTAGTCCTTCTCGATGAAGTCCTTGGTGCTCATCCCCGACGTCCCTCCTCTCTCATCCGTTCAGCGTCAGCCCTCGTCCGGGCCACCGCTCTCCTTGTCCTCGGCCGTGTCGGCCTCGTCGGCCGCCTTCACCGTCTGCGCGCCCGGCTGGGGCTCGGCGACGGCCACCCGCGCGGGGCGGATGGTGCGCTCGCCGATCCGATACCCAGGCTGCAGAATCGCGACGCACGTCGTCTCCGTGACGTCCGGCGCGTAGCTGTGCATCAGGGCCTCGTGGACCGTCGGGTCGAAGGGCTCGCCCTCCTTGCCGAACTGCTGCAGGCCCATCTTGGCGGCGACCGTCTCCAGGGACTCGGCCACCGACTTGAACCCGCCGACCAGCTCCCCGTGCTCCCGGGCCCGGCCGATGTCGTCGAGCACGGGCAGGAGCTCGGTCAGGAGGTTCGCGATGGCGATCTCCTTGACCGCGATCCGGTCGCGCTCGACCCGGCGGCGGTAGTTCTGGTACTCGGCCTGGAGCCGCTGGAGGTCCGCGGTGCGCTCGCCGAGCGCCGTCCGGACCTGGTCCAGCTGGGCCGTCAGGCCCGCGGTCTGTGCTGCTTCCGATGCGTCCCCGGCCGGGGCCGCCCCCTCCTCGGGGGCGGCCTTCGGCTCGGCGTCGTCAGAGGTGGCGCCGGAGGGGACGTCGGGCTTCTCCTCGAAACCCGGGGTCTCCTCCGTCACGCGGCACCGTCCTTGCGCTCGTCGTCGACGATCTCGGCGTCCACCACGTCGTCGTCGGCCTTGGCCTGGTCGGCGCCCGGGGCACCGGCGCCCGCGGCCTGCGCGCCCTGGGCGTCGGCGTACAGGGCCTGGCCGAGCTTCTGGGAGACGGCGGCGACCTTCTCGGTGGCCGCGCGGATCTCGCCGGAGTCCTCGCCCTTGAGCTTCTCCTTCAGCTCGGCGACGGCCGTCTCGACCTCGGTCCTGACGTCGCCCGGGACCTTGTCCTCGTTGTCCTTGAGGAACTTCTCCGTCTGGTAGACGAGCTGCTCGCCCTGGTTGCGGGTCTCGGCGGCCTCGCGGCGGCGGTGGTCCTCCTCCGCGTACTGCTCGGCCTCCTGGCGCATCCGGTCGACCTCGTCCTTCGGCAGCGAGGAGCCGCCGGTGACGGTCATCTTCTGCTCCTTGCCCGTGCCCAGGTCCTTCGCGGTCACGTGCATGATGCCGTTGGCGTCGATGTCGAAGGAGACCTCGATCTGCGGGACGCCGCGCGGCGCCGGCGGCAGACCGGTCAGCTCGAACATCCCGAGCTTCTTGTTGTACGCCGCGATCTCGCGCTCGCCCTGGTAGACCTGGATCTGCACGGACGGCTGGTTGTCCTCGGCCGTGGTGAAGATCTCGGACCGCTTGGTCGGGATCGTGGTGTTGCGCTCGATGAGCTTGGTCATGATGCCGCCCTTGGTCTCGATGCCGAGGGACAGCGGGGTCACGTCGAGGAGCAGGACGTCCTTGACCTCGCCCTTGAGGACACCGGCCTGGAGCGAGGCGCCGATGGCGACGACCTCGTCCGGGTTCACGCCCTTGTTGGCCTCCTTGCCGCCGGTCAGCTCCTTGACGAGCTCGGCAACGGCCGGCATGCGGGTGGAGCCGCCGACGAGGACGACGTGGTCGATCTCGGCGATGGAGATGCCGGCGTCCTTGATGACGTTGTGGAACGGGGTCTTGCAGCGCTCCAGCAGGTCCGCGGTCAGCTGCTGGAACTGGGCGCGGGTCAGCTTCTCGTCGAGGTGCAGGGGGCCCTCGGCGGACGCGGTGATGTAGGGCAGGTTGATCGAGGTCTCCGTGGAGGAGGACAGCTCGATCTTGGCCTTCTCGGCCGCCTCGCGCAGGCGCTGGAGGGCCATCTTGTCCTTGGACAGGTCCACGCCGTGGCCGGACTGGAACTGCTTGACCAGGTAGTCGACGACGCGCTGGTCCCAGTCGTCACCGCCGAGGTGGTTGTCGCCGTTGGTGGCCTTCACCTCGACGACGCCGTCACCGATCTCCAGGAGGGACACGTCGAAGGTGCCGCCGCCGAGGTCGAAGACGAGGATCGTCTGGTCGTCCTTGTCGAGGCCGTAGGCCAGGGCGGCGGCCGTCGGCTCGTTCACGATGCGCAGGACGTTCAGACCGGCGATCTCGCCGGCCTCCTTCGTCGCCTGGCGCTCGGAGTCGTTGAAGTAGGCCGGGACGGTGATGACCGCGTCCGTGACCTTCTCGCCCAGGTAGGCCTCGGCGTCCCGCTTCAGCTTCTGCAGGATGAACGCGGAGATCTGCTGGGGGTTGAAGTCCTTGCCGTCCAGGTTGATCTTCCAGTCGGTGCCCATGTGGCGCTTGACCGACCGGATGGTCCTGTCGACGTTCGTGACCGCCTGGCGCTTGGCGACCTCGCCGACGAGCACCTCACCGTTCTTGGCGAAGGCGACGACGGACGGCGTGGTCCTGGCGCCCTCGGCGTTGGTGATGACGGTGGGCTCGCCGCCCTCCAGAACGCTGACGACGGAGTTAGTCGTGCCCAGGTCGATGCCGACCGCACGTGCCATTTCGATTCCTCCAACTGACTTGAGTGGAACAGGCTCAAGAGTGCCTCACGGAAGCTCCGGAGTCAACAGACCTGAGTCGAGCGGACTCAACTCTTATCCGCTTCTTACGCGCAGGGGCCGGTTCCTCGCGCTCCGAAGCCTGTTCAACCCGCGCGGGGACCCGCACGGCACGGCGGCGTGCGCACGCACGCGCGTGCCGCGACGACGCACGCCCACGGGTACCCGCGCGCCCGTCCGGCATGAGGGGCCGACCGGGGGTATACGCACAGCGACCCCCCGGGTACGACGGGGCGCCACGACCCGCTCAGGCACACCTCAGCGACGCAGATCACCGCACGTCTGACTACAGTGCGACCGCGGAAGTGGGTAGCCTGTGACGGACTGGATAAGTTACTGCTTAGTAATCCCCTGGTGATCCCCCGCTGAAGCAACCCGCTGAAGCCCACCTCGCAGGCCCGAGGAGCCTCCCATGCAACTCGCCGCGATCATCGTGTCGCTGGTCCTCGCCGTGGTCGGCGTCGCACTGTTCGGCCGCGCCATCGCACAGATCATCCGCTTCGTGCGGCTCGGGCAGCCCGTCCCCGCGGGCACCCGCACCGACGACTGGGGCGCGCGCACCGTCACGGTGGTCAGGGAGTTCCTCGGCCACACCCGGATGAACCGGTGGGGCGTGGTCGGCGTGGCGCACTGGTTCGTCGCCGTCGGCTTCTTCTCCCTGGTGCTGACGCTGGTCAACGCCTTCGGCCAGCTCTTCCGGGCCGACTGGGCGCTGCCCGTCATCGGGCACTGGCTGCCGTACGAGATCTTCGTCGAGTTCATCGGCCTGATGACGACGCTCGGCATCCTCACGCTCATCGTGATCCGCCAGCTGAACCTGCCCACCCGGCCCGGCCGCAAGTCCCGCTTCGCCGGCTCCAACTTCGGCCAGGCGTACTTCGTCGAGGCCGTCATCCTGATCATCGGCCTCGCGATCATGACGCTGCGCGGTCTGGAGGGCGCCCTGGCGGGCGTGCACGGCTACGAGGCCGCGTACTTCGCCTCGTACCCGCTGGTCGCCGCCTTCAAGGGGCTGAGCGTCACCGCGCTGCAGAACCTGATCTACCTGGTCGCGATGATCAAGATCGGGACCTCCTTCGTCTGGATGATCACCGTCTCGCTGAAGACGGACATGGGCATCGCCTGGCACCGCTTCCTGGCCTTCCCCAACATCTGGTTCAAGCGCAACGCCAAGGGCTCCACCGCGCTCGGCCCGCTGCTGCCGATGACGTCCGGCGGCAAGCCGATCGACTTCGAGGACCCGGGCGAGGACGACGTCTTCGGCGTCTCGCAGGTCGAGCAGTTCTCCTGGAAGGGCCTGCTGGACTTCTCCACCTGCACCGAGTGCGGCCGCTGCCAGTCGCAGTGCCCGGCCTGGAACACCGGCAAGCCGCTCTCCCCGAAGCTGCTGATCATGAGCCTGCGCGACCACGCGCACGCCAAGGCCCCGTACCTGCTGGCCGGCGGCGGCAAGACCGTGGAGGGCGAGGAGAAGGCCTCCGAGGAGCAGCTGAAGGACGTGCCCGCGGCGGCGCTGGCGGAGGCCGAGCGCCCGCTGATCGGCACCCTGGAGGAGAACGGCGTCATCGACCCGGACGTGCTGTGGTCCTGCACCACCTGCGGCGCCTGCGTCGAGCAGTGCCCGGTCGACATCGAGCACGTCGACCACATCGTCGACATGCGCCGCTACCAGGTGATGATCGAGTCCGCGTTCCCGTCCGAGGCGGGCACGATGCTCAAGAACCTGGAGAAGAAGGGCAACCCCTGGGGCCTGGCCAAGAAGCAGCGCCTGGAGTGGACGAAGGAAGTCGACTTCGAGGTGCCGGTGGTCGGCAAGGACATCGAGGACCTCACCGAGGTCGAGTACCTGTACTGGGTCGGCTGCGCCGGCGCCCTGGAGGACCGGGCCAAGAAGACCACCAAGGCCTTCGCCGAGCTGCTGCACATCGCGGGCGTGAAGTTCGCGATCATGGGCGGCGACGAGAAGTGCACCGGCGACTCCGCCCGCCGCCTGGGCAACGAGCCCCTGTTCCAGGAGCTCGGCATGGAGAACGTCATGGCGCTGAACACGGCGTTCGGCGAGGAGCTGGACGACGACGGCAAGGTGACGCAGGAGTCCCGCAGGCCGAGGTCGGCCAAGAAGATCGTCGCCACCTGCCCGCACTGCCTGAACACGATCGGCAACGAGTACCCGCAGCTCGGCGGTGACTACGAGGTCATCCACCACACCCAGCTGCTCCAGCACCTCGTCGACGAGGGCAAGCTGGTCCCGGTCACCCCGGTCGAGGGCATCATCACCTACCACGACCCGTGCTACCTGGGCCGCCACAACAAGATCTACACGCCGCCGCGCGAGATCATCGGCAAGGTCCCGGGCCTGCGCAACGAGGAGATGCACCGCCACAAGGAGCGCGGCTTCTGCTGCGGCGCCGGCGGCGCGCGGATGTGGATGGAGGAGCGGATCGGCAAGCGCATCAACAACGAGCGCGTCGACGAGGCGCTGTCGCTGAACCCCGACATCGTCTCCACCGCCTGCCCGTTCTGCCTGGTGATGCTGACCGACTCGGTCAACGGCAAGAAGAACGACGGCAAGGCCAAGGAGTCGATCCAGGTCGTGGACGTGGCCCAGCTGCTCCTGGACTCGGTCAGGACCCCGGTCGACGACGAGCCCCCGGCGGGCGAGGCGCCCTCGGAGAGCGAGCCGGAGCCCGCACCGGTGAAGTGAGGCCGGAACGGCCGTACGGCTCCCGCACCCCATGTCCCGGTACGCCCGGGACATGGGGTGCGGTCGTTCCCGGCTCCCCCGGCGCCGTACGGGGCCCGGCCCCTCCCGGTGGCGTACGGGCCCCGGCCTCCTTCGGCGCCGTACGGGCGCTCGCCTCCCCGGTGACGTACGGGCGCCGGAAGCGCATCATGTGCAGGTTGTTGTCTCGTGATGCGACCGGGGTGGATGTGAACAAGGGGAAGAACGGGAGACGGACGGCGGGCGCGGGCCTCGTGCCGGGCGCCGTGGCGGGATGCTGCGCACTGCTGCTCGCGGGCTGCGGTCCCACCGCCCACGACGACGGCCCGGCCGCCGGCCGTACGTCCGCGGGCACGGCCCGTTCCGCCTCGCCGCTGCTGCCCGTCCCGCGCGGCGGGGGCAGCGACACCGCCGCCGACTTCAACGGCGACGGCCACCGCGACCTCGTCCTGGACGAGCTGGTCGTGGACCCGGGGAACAGCCACGGCGACGACGCGGGCATCGGCGTCGTCTACGGCACGCGGGACGGGCTCGTGCCCGGCGCACGGCAACTGCTGGGCCCGGCCACGCACGCGGCCCGCACGCAGGGGCGGCTGCCCGCCGTCTTCGACGCGGAGGAGAGCTGCGACCTGGACGGGGACGGCTTCACCGACCTCATCGTGTCCACCGACCCGCCGTACGACGGGCAGGGGCGCCCGCCGGTGCCCCTGCAGATCCTCTTCGGTTCGCCGAAAGGGCTCGCCGACCGTGCGGTGAAGCTGTCGATCCCCGCGCAGGCACGTTTCGGCGACGACTGGCCGGACCAGCCGGTGTGCGGCGACTTCGACGGCGACGACGCCGTCGACCTCGTCGTCCACGCCTCGGACGGACGCCTCAGCCTCCTGCGCGGCCCGTTCGGCCGCGGGGGCGCCCCGCGCGCGGCCGGGTCCCCGCTCGCCTCGCCCGGCAACGTGCCCACCGGCCCGGCCGCGGACGTCGACGGCGACGGGTACGACGACCTGCTGGTGCGCGCGGCCGAGGGCGACGCCGCGTCCGCCGTCGTCCTGGGCGGCCCCGGCGGCCCCGCCCGTACCGGCGTCACCCTGCCCGCCGGCGCCGACGTCGCCCTCGGCCGCTTCGGCCGGGGCCGGAACCTGGACGCCGCCGTGGGCTCCGCCGGCGGCACCGCCCTGCGCTACGACGTCCCCGGCACCGCGCGCGGCACGCTCGACCTGCCGGGCACCGCCCTGGACGCGGGCGACCTGGACGGCGACGGGCTCGACGAACTGATCACCGCCGGCACCCGGCTGCGCGTCCTGCGCGGGCGCACGGCGGGCCCGTCCGTATCCGCCGCGATCACCGTGGAGCCGCCCGCCGAGGGCACCACGCGTGTGCTGGACGTGGCCGACTACGACGGGGACGGCCGCGCGGACCTGGTGGTGCGCACGTCGCGCGGGGACACGGAGGACACCGTCGCCGTGTACCCCGGCACGAAGGAGGGCGTGGTGGCGGCGAAGCCCGTCCTGACCTTCTCCAGCGCGGAGTTCCTGGAGACGAAGGGCTGACGGCCCCGCCCCCTCCCGCCCGGTCCCGTTCCCATGTCCCGCTCCGCCCCGTTCCCCATGTCCTGTTCCGTCCCGTCCCACGGTTCACGGAGAACTCAGGGACTTTTCGTGTCCCGTATAACCCTCGGGCGGTGGGACCGTGCCACTGAACCTCACGGTGGGCGACGTCAACGGCGGCGGCAGGTCCGACCCGCTCGCCGGTGCGAACGGCGAGAACGACTTCGACGGTGCCGTCACCTGCCTGCCCTCCGGCGGCACGAAGATCGTCACCACCGGCGCACGCTCCATCCCGCCGTCGGCGATCGGCGTCTCCACCGGCGCCTGCCCGGTGTGCGGCCCGAACGCCGCCACCTGATCCGCCGCCGTACCACCCCGTGCCCGCGCCCGCGCCCTCCAGGCGCGGGCCCGGCCGCAGCCCGTCCGAGGCCGGGAGCGGGGACGCCGAGCCGCCCCGGGGAACCCACTTGGCCGAAGGCCGTCACCGGTCCGCCCGCCGGACGGCGCCCCTAAGGGACGCCCCGGTGAACCCCCGTAAGGGATGTCACAGCTCGGCAGCAATGCCGGGTCCGACGGGCCGGTCCCACCACGCCGCCCCGCGGGAGCAGGTACGTTCGACAACGTGGCTGGATTCAGGATCGGACGCGGCCGGGACAACCGCACGCAACAGGCGCACCCGCAACAGCACGCGCGGCAGCAGCCGTACGGGCAGCAGGCCCCGCAGGGCGGCGGCCCGTCGTACGGCTACCCGTCCGCGCCGCAGCCGTCGTACCCGCAGCAGCAGCCGCAGTACGGCGGGCAGCAGTACGGGAGCGGCCCCCAGCAGTGGACCCAGGGCGGAGGGCACGGTGAGCCGGAGTACTTCGGCGACGGCGGCGGCCGGCACCAGGGCCCCGATCCGTACGCGGCGAACAACCCGGGCCACACCCAGGCGTTCACGGTCGGCGAGGACCCCTACAGCCAGGGCGACACCTACCGCGCCGGCCAGGCACCGCCGCCTCCGGTCGGCCCGCGCCTGCCCTGGAAGGAGCTGCTGAGCGGCATCGTCCTGCGCCCGAACCAGACCTTCCTGCAGATGCGCGACTACACGATGTGGGTCCCGGCCCTCATCGTGACGTTCCTCTACGGCCTGCTGGCGGTCTTCGGCTTCGACGGCGCGCGCGAGGACGCGATCAACGCGACGCTCACCGCCGCCGTACCGATCGTCCTGACGACCGCGGTCGCGATCGTCATCAGCGCGTTCATCCTGGGCGTGGTCACGCACACGCTGGCCCGCCAGCTCGGCGGCGACGGCGCCTGGCAGCCCACGGTGGGCCTCTCCATGCTGATCATGTCGATCTCGGACGCCCCGCGCCTGGTCGTGGCCATGTTCGCGGGCGGCGACGCCCCGTTCGTGCAGATCCTCGGCTGGGCGACCTGGATCGCGGGCGGCGCGCTGCTGACCCTGATGGTCTCCAAGTCCCACGACCTGCCCTGGTCGCGCGCCCTGGGCGCGTCCGCGATCCAGCTGATCGCCCTGCTGTCGCTCGTCAAGCTGGGCACGTTCTGACGGCGGGCGGACCCGCGTACGACAGAGGGCTCCCGGTCGGCACAGGCCGACCGGGAGCCCTCTTTCCGTGCGGCCGGAAGGTCCCGGGAACGTCAGGCGTCGCGCACCCGCCCGGCTCTCTTCGTCACCGGCGCCTCGACGATCTGGCCGACTTGACTCCATGAGGGCAGTGGCCCTGCCCTGCTCCGAGACTCGGGGGAGGCCCGTTCGTCGTGGCGCGCATCGAGCACATCCTGACCGGCCCTCGTCGGCGGGATACCGGACGTACCACGGCGGGATCCTGACCGGGGACGGCGGAGAGCCCGCCAAGGGCGGGTGGGAGCCGATTCAACACCGTCGCGGGAGCCGGGGTCGGTGGTGAACTCAGGCGGGGTTCTCGTCGAGCACCAACATGATGTGCTCATTCTCCCCATACCGGACCGTCCCGGTACGCCGGAAGCCGTGTTTCTCCAGCAGGCGCACCGAACCGGTGTTCCCGGCATGGGGATCGGCATACAGGGGACGGGCCTTCTCCCGTTCCAGAAACAGCGTCAGCGCCCGCGTACCGATCCCCCGCCCCCAGTACTGCCTGCCGAGCCAGTACCCGATGAAACGCCGCCCCTCGTCCCACCAGGCCACCGCATTGCCCGCCAGCTCCCCGTCGACGGTGATGGCCTGCACGAAGACAGTGGGGTCCCCGAGGACCTTCGTAGCCCAGTGGGTCATGAAGGCTTCCCGTTCCCGGGGCGGGAACTTCGACCGCTGCACGGCCTCAGGATCATGCTCCTGCGCGAAGAACTCCTCCAGATCAGCCGGTACGACGTCTCTTAAACGCACCTGATCACTCATGCCGACGGAGTCTGCCACCAGCCACTGACACTCCCCGGAGGCCGATGGCTTTCGATCCGCCGTGTGAACAGCCGTGCCCCGATCGTGCCCGATCGAGCGGGGAACACCGGGGAACGACGAGCACTCACGGACAGCGCGCAGCACGAAGGCCCCTGACCGTTCTTCCTGGTCAAGGGCGCTCAACCTGTGCGGTGGGGTGGGATTCGAACCCACGGTGACTCGCGCCACGACGGTTTCCGAGATCGCCGGCGGCTTGGCCTGGTCAACAGAACGCCACCGCCCGCGCATTGGCCTGTACGCCATGGACACCTCAGCCCGGCACGACGGCCCTCTGTCGGACCAGGAGTTCGACCAGTTCCGCGAGTTGCTGCGCCGGTACTGCGCGCACGAACTCGACCAGTGGGAGAGCTTGCGGACCAGTACGCCCTACGGTCCTGTGTACGTGCTCTTCACCCGCTCCCTGCCGCCGGACACGGCCCCCGAGGCATACAGGACGTTTTGACCCATTCGCGCGCGGTACAGCTGCGAAATACAGTAACCGCAGGTCAGAGCGCTTCTCTGTTCGGCTTGGCCGCTTCCCCCGACGTATGCACTGGAGGCAGGACACTCCACGGGAAGTTGATCCAGTCCTCGGTACGCTTCCACACGTACTCGCACTTCACGAGGGAGTGGGACTTCTCGTAGATGACGGCGGAACGGACCTCGGCGACGGTGTCCAGGCAGAAGTCGTGGACGAGCTTCAGCGTCTTGCCGGTGTCGGCCACGTCGTCCGTGATCAGCACCTTCTTGTCGGAGAAGTCGATCGCGTTGGGCACGGGCGCGAGCATGACGGGCATCTCGAGCGTGGTGCCGACGCCGGTGTAGAACTCGACGTTCACCAGATGGATGTTCTTGCAGTCCAGGGCGTAGGCGAGCCCGCCGGCGACGAAGACCCCGCCGCGGGCGATGGACAGGATGATGTCCGGCTCGTAGCCGTCGTCGGCGATGGTCTGCGCGAGTTCGCGCACGGCGACGCCGAACCGCTCGTAGGTCAGGTTCTCCCGTTCGCTGCTCACGTCGCTCACACCTGGGTCCTGTGGAAGTTGACGAAGGACCGGGAGGCGGTCGGCCCGCGCTGGCCCTGGTAGCGGGAGCCGTACCGCTCGCTGCCGTACGGGAACTCGGCCGGCGAGCTGAGCCGGAACAGGCACAGCTGCCCGATCTTCATCCCCGGCCACAGCTTGATCGGCAGCGTGGCGAGGTTGGACAGTTCCAGGGTGACGTGCCCGGAGAAGCCCGGGTCGATGAACCCGGCCGTGGAGTGGGTGACCAGTCCGAGCCGCCCCAGCGAGCTCTTGCCCTCCAGGCGGGAGGCGATGTCGACGGGCAGCGTGATGACCTCGTACGTCGAGGCCAGCACGAACTCCCCCGGATGCAGGATGAACGGCTCGTCCCCGTCCGGCTCGACGAGCCGGGTCAGGTCCGCCTGCTCGACCGAGGGGTCGATGTGCGGGTAGCGGTGGTTCTCGAACACCCGGAAGTAGCGGTCGAGGCGCACGTCGATACTGGACGGCTGCACCATGGAAGCGTCGTAGGGATCGATCCGTACCCGCCCGGAGTCGATCTCGGCCCGGATGTCCTTGTCTGAGAGAAGCACGCCCCGAGGATACGCGCGCGGGCCCGCCACCTCGGTGACGGGCCCGCGCACGGGTACGACGTGTGACCGCGCTGGTGCTCAGCCCTACTGCTTCTGCGCCCCGACCGGAACGGCGTTCCTGAGCCGGGCGCACCGTGGGCAACGGATGAGCCGGCCGGGACCGAGCCGCTCGGCCATCTGCATCGGGAACGAAGCGGTGCTGAACACGTGCCCCTCGGCACAACGGACGACGGTGCGCTCCATCAAGTCCTCAGAGTCCCTTCCCCAAGAGCCGCGTCTGACTGACGACGAAAGCCACATTAGGGGATGAACGGGAAGGCGCTCCAGACGGCACTCCGGCCACACGAGGACCCTCGGCCCCGCCCCCACCGTACGCCCCAACTTCTGCCCCGCGCAGCCCCGTCCACTCCCCGGGAATCCGCAGCGCAGCGACGGCTCCCGCCCGCCGGTCGGCCCCGGTCCCCGTCCCGGAGCTGCCCCGAAAGGGGTCCCGCAGGGGTCCGGAACGGCTCCGGCGCGCCCCCGAGGAACCTCCGGCACGACTCGGAAACGGCCCCCGAACGACGAGGACCCCACGGCGTCAGCACCGGGGGCCAGGCATGGGGTAGAGTGAGCGAGCACTTCGGCACCGGCTCCGACCGGCGCTTTGTGCGGGTGTAGTTTAATGGTAGAACATCAGCTTCCCAAGCTGAGAGCGCGAGTTCGATTCTCGTCACCCGCTCCACGAAGAAGGCCCAGGTCGTCGACCCGGGCCTTTCTGCTGTGCGTTGGGATCACTCGTCGCGTGCCGGATCCGTGCCGGAGGGCCCGGCCGGACGCCGCCCGACCGCGACGGTGCGGGCCCTCGGCTCCCGCGGCCGGCCCTGCGAAGGGGTCCTCACCGTCCGGAGTCGTGCCGGACGGCGGACGCAAAGCCGTGGAGGACGGGTACGCGCGGGCGCATACTGATGGTAATGACAAAGCGAGCAGCACCGAAGCGCCATTTGTCCACCAGTCCCTTCAAGGCCCCGGTCGTACCGCCCCTCAAGGAGTTCGCCGTGGGCGACCGGGTCACGCATGACGTGTACGGCCTCGGCCGGGTGATCGGCGTCGAGGACGGGATCGCGGTACTCGTGGACTTCAGCTCGGCGCAGGAGCGGATCCTGAGTCCGTACGCCAAGATGAGCAAGCTGTAGGACCGTTGTGCCCGGTCGCGGCACGCCAGGTTCCCTCCACACCCCTACTGACGCCCGGGAGATCCCCCATCGACCTGACCTCGCCGTTCTCCGCTCCGGAAGGAGCCTCCCCCTGTGCCTCCGCGGTGTCGCCGCCTCCGACGACGAACCCCTTCCAGGCACCTGATTTCGAGGAGAACGAGGACTTCTGGCCCATGGACGACGCATGAGCGTCCGGTCCGCCCCCGGTACGGGCGCGGCTTCGCGCGAGGCCGGCCGGGCCCGGCCGGTGGCAGCGGCTCCGGCCGCGCCCGATCGGTGACCGCGGCTCCGGCGTGGATCACCTCGGTTCTCCGGGCCGAGAGCGCGAGTCGTGTTCTCGTCACCCGTTCCGGCGAGAACCCCCGGGTCGTCGATCCGGGGGTTCTCCGTTGTCCGGAGCAGTGGGCGGGGCGCCCGGCCGCGGGGCCGGGCACCCCGTCGTCAGGCGTTGTCCGCGGCACTGCGGCGGCGTACGGCGACGACCCGCTCCGGCGCCGAGTGCGACGGCGACGGCGCCCGTGAGGGCGATCGGCGCCGTCACGGAGGACGAACCGGTCCCGGCGAGGTCGCCGTCCGCGTCGGTCCCGGCGGCCACCGCCTGCTCCGACGTGCCGCCCTGCGCCGAGGGACCCGTACCCGTGCCGGACTTCACGGTGTCCGGCCGCTCGTCGTCGTCCCTGTCGGGCCGACCGGGCCTCGCCCCGTCGACCGGGCCGGGCCCGCTGCCCCCGGGCAGGACCTCGAAGTGGTAGCGCTTCATCGGGCCCAGGACGCAGGGGTTGTACGCGCCGGAGGCGGCAGGGCGGAGGCGTCGGCGGTCTTTTTTTCCGTCTCGCGGTTACCGTCGAAGGAGATTCGCCCGGGCAAAAGGGGTGAATGAGGACGACTGCCCAGGATGTCCGCATTCCTCTGTGCCTTATGCCACCGGGGCGCGGTCGGCGATCACCGTGCCCGCATCGCGTCCGAGGCCCGGACCGGGCGCTCCGTCCCCAGCAGGACCAAGTGAGCGTTGACGCACCATGGCCGCCGCGTACGCCGGTTGACCGGTTGCCGGGACACGCCGGTTGACCGGTCCCCGGGCCGGTTCCAGAGGCTCGGACCCTCCTGGAGCACGGGCTCTTTTCCTGTCGCCGCAGAGCGAGCCGCCCTTCGTGAAGCGAGTCGCCCTTCGCCGTACGCGGGTTCTGGCATTTCGCGTCGCGGGACTCGCACCCCTGCCCCGGTCCGTCCGGGCGGCCCCGGGGCGCGCCTGTACGGATCCGGCCGACCGGCCGGGGCCGAGGCCCCCTCGCAGTCCTGCCTGCACGCGTACGCGCAGCGGTCCTACGCACAGTCGGGGCACAGCCCCCGGTAGGTGACCTCCGCCTCCGATACGACGAATCCGTAGCGCTGGTCCGGCGGGAGGTCGCAGAGGGGGTCGCCCACCGGGTGGACGTCGCGGATCGTGCCGCAGCCGGAGCAGACCAGGTGCTGGTGGGGGTGGTGGGCGTTGGGGTCGTAGCGCTTGGCCCGGCCCTCGGTGGAGACCTCGACGATCTCGCCCAGGGTGACCAGTTCGCCCAGGGTGTTGTAGACGGTCGCGCGGGATATCTCGGGCAGCCGCTCCACGGCGCGGGCGTGGACCTCGTCGGCCGTGAGGTGGACGTGGTCGCCGCTGAGGACCTCCGCGACGACGCGCCGCTGGGACGTCATCCGCCAGCCACGCCCTCGCAGCCGCTCCAGCAGGTCACTCATGTCGTTTCACCTATTCGCGTTCGGTGGTGCGCGGGGTCGGGTCCATGGGTGAGGGCGTGGGTCTCAACCGGCCATGGGCTTGGCTTTCTTCTTGACTTGGACTCAGTCCATCGTAGGATCTGTTCCGGTACCCGCCAAGGGACAGGAGGCCCCAGGACGGCAGGAGACGAACGATCACGTGGTCGTACCTCTCTTCACGTCGTGTCGGAGGCTTCTCACATGCTCAACCGGGTGGGGCTCGTACGCCACACCCCGCCGGTCCGGGCGCCCGGGCCGGTGCGCGGAGCGCGTCGGGGGGGGGGACCGGCACCACGGGAGTGACGGTGGTGCGGGTCCGTCGCCGGCGCCGGCCGCACGGCGGAGGGGGCGGCGCGCCCGGCCGCGCCCGACGACCCCGCTCTCGCGCGCCGAGGCCGAGGTCACCCGAAGAGTCAGCGTCATCGAGTCCGCGTCATCGCCGTTCCAGCCTCCTCGTCACCACCCGCAGTTCCCCAGCTCCAACTTCGCGACCTGCTCGGTCCGGAAGGATTCCCATGTCTGAGAACCACGACGCCATCGTCACAGACCCCAAAACGGAGTCGGAGAGCGCGGGTGGCTGCCCCGTCGCGCACACGGCGCGCGCCCCGCACCCGACCCAGGGCGACGGCAACCGCCAGTGGTGGCCCGAGCGGCTCAACCTGAAGATCCTGGCCAAGAACCCGGCCGTGGCCAACCCGATGGACGAGGACTTCGACTACGCCGAGGCGTTCAAGTCCCTGGACCTGATGGCCGTGAAGCGGGACATCCAGGAGGTGCTGACCACCTCGCAGGACTGGTGGCCGGCCGACTTCGGGCACTACGGCCCGCTCATGATCCGTATGGCCTGGCACAGCGCCGGCACCTACCGGATCAGCGACGGCCGCGGCGGCGCCGGCGCCGGCCAGCAGCGCTTCGCCCCGCTCAACAGCTGGCCGGACAACGGCAACCTGGACAAGGCCCGCCGTCTGCTGTGGCCGGTCAAGAAGAAGTACGGCAAGAACATCTCCTGGGCCGACCTCATGATCCTCACGGGCAACGTCGCCCTGGAGTCGATGGGCTTCAAGACCTTCGGCTTCGCCGGCGGCCGCGAGGACGTGTGGGAGCCCGAGGACGACGTCTACTGGGGCCCCGAGACCACCTGGCTCGGCGACGAGCGCTACACGGGCGACCGTGAGCTGGAGGAGCCCCTCGGCGCCGTCCAGATGGGCCTGATCTACGTCAACCCCGAGGGCCCGAACGGCAACCCGGACCCGCTGGCCTCCGCCCGCGACATCCGTGAGACGTTCCGCCGCATGGCGATGAACGACGAGGAGACCGTCGCCCTGATCGCCGGCGGCCACACCTTCGGCAAGACCCACGGCGCCGGCCCGGCCGACCACGTCGGGGCCGACCCGGAGGCCGCCTCCGTCGAGGAGCAGGGCCTGGGCTGGCGGAACACGTTCGGCACCGGCAAGGGCGCGGACGCCATCACCTCCGGTCTCGAGGTGACCTGGACCAGCACGCCCACCCAGTGGAGCATGGGCTTCTTCGAGAACCTCTTCGGCTACGAGTGGGAGCTGACCGAGAGCCCGGCCGGCGCCAAGCAGTGGAAGCCGAAGGACGGCGCGGGCGAGGGCACCGTCCCGCACGCCCACGACGCCTCGAAGAAGATCGCCCCGGCGATGCTCACCACCGACCTGGCGCTGCGCTTCGACCCGGTCTACGAGCAGATCTCCCGCCGCTTCTGGCAGAACCCGCAGGAGTTCGCGGACGCCTTCGCGCGCGCCTGGTTCAAGCTGACCCACCGCGACATGGGCCCGAAGTCGCTGTACCTCGGCCCGGAGGTCCCCGAGGAGACGCTGCTGTGGCAGGACCCGCTGCCGGAGCGCGAGGGCGAGGTCATCAACGCCGGTGACGTCTCCGCCCTCAAGGCCAAGCTCCTCGACTCGGGCCTGACCGTCTCGCAGCTGGTCTCCACCGCGTGGGCGTCGGCCTCGACGTTCCGCGGCAGCGACAAGCGCGGCGGCGCCAACGGCGCCCGCATCCGCCTGGAGCCGCAGCGGGGCTGGGAGGTCAACAACCCCGACCGGCTCGCGCTCGTCCTGCGCACCCTGGAGAGCGTCCAGCAGGAGTTCAACGCCGTATCGGAGCGCAAGGTCTCCCTGGCCGACCTGATCGTGCTCGGCGGCTCCGCGGCCGTGGAGAAGGCCGCCAAGGACGCCGGTTTCGACATCGAGGTGCCCTTCACGCCGGGCCGCGTCGACGCCACCGACGAGCACACCGACGCGGAGTCCTTCGCCGCGCTGGAGCCCCGCGCCGACGGCTTCCGCAACTACGTGGGCAAGGGCAACCGCCTGCCGGCCGAGTACCTGCTGGTCGACCGGGCGAACCTGCTCACGCTGAGCGCCCCGGAGATGACCGTCCTGGTCGGCGGCCTGCGCGTCCTCGACACGAACTACGACGGCTCGAAGACCGGTGTCCTCACCGAGACCCCGGGCACGCTGACGAACGACTTCTTCGTCAACCTGCTCGACATGGGCACCGCGTGGAGCTCGGTCTCCGAGGACCAGGCCACGTTCGAGGGCCGCGACCGGGCCACCGGCGAGGTCAAGTGGACCGGCACCCGTGCCGACCTCGTCTTCGGCTCCAACTCCGAGCTGCGCGCGCTCGCCGAGGTCTACGCGAGCGACGACGCGAAGGGCAAGTTCGTGGCGGACTTCGTCGCGGCGTGGAGCAAGGTCATGGACCTGGACCGGTTCGACCTCGTCTGACACCGCCTGGTGCCGATGACGCCGGACGACGTCATCGGCACCGTCCGCCGCCGCGTCCGGTTCGTCAGTGACGTGGAAGCCCCCGGGTTCCGGCCCGGGGGCTTCCACGTCGTCCGGGCAGGACGGACGGCGCGGGCCGCGTCCCCGGTCCCGCGAGGCGGGCGGGCCGGTGCCGGATGCCGTGTCGTGGGGCGGCGCCGGATATCGCGTCGCGCGCCGCCGTGCGGCGCGCGTAGGGTCGCCCCTCGGACGGCGGCGCGCGGACGTGCGCGGAGGGGCGGGGGAGAGCACCGGTGGGCAGGAGACGTTTCGTCGCCAGGGGGGTCCCCGGCGGCTACCGGATCTGGGACGACCGGGGCCGCAAGTGGTGGGGCGACCTCTACGGGCTCTGCCCCGACGACCTCCTGGCCGAGCTGAACGGGAAGCGGGACAACGAGCGGATCACCGCGCTCCTGAAGCGGTACCGGGCGCTTCGGCGATGAGGCCGGTGAGACCGGTGAGGACCGCCGTACGGCCGGGCGCGAGATTTTTCACCCGCGGCGAAGGTTCCCCTCGCCGACCAGGCCGACACTACGGTCCTCGACCACATCACGGTGCCGGAGAAGACCGGCACGGTGAGCTTCGACACCGTCCTCCTCCAGCGGACCACCCCGCCGAAGCCGCCGTCGGAGCAGATGACGCCGCCCGCGCCCGGGCCCGGCGAGCCGGTCACCGTGCTCGCTCCGCCCGCCGCGGCCCCCGCGTCGCCCGGCGCCACGTCGCGGCCGGACACGGGCCCGAGTCCGGACCCGACTGCGGGCCGAGGCCCGGCGGGTCCGGGGCGGCCGACCGGTCACGGCGCGCGCGGGGCGCGCGAACGGCGCCGTGGTGCCGTCGCGGCACGGCGGTACGGTAGTAGAGTCATCGGCCATGGCGCACCCCGAGTCGCTCCCCATGGCGCACCCCGAGTCGCTTCCCGAGGCCCCGCGGGCATCGCTCCCCGAGCCGCACCGCGCGTCCTCCGCCGGGTCGCACCCCGACGAGTTGCTGGCCGACATCGCCGCGATGGTGGAGTCGGAGCACAGCAACCAGATGTCCCTCACCGTGGTGATCCCCGGCGCCGTCCTCACCGGGCGGCTGGCGCCGGAGTCGCTGTGGAGGCAGCGCGTCGCGGAGGTGCTGCGGGACTCCGACCGGCTGGGCGCCTTCGCCGCCGTCTTCGCGGGGTCCGACGGTCCCCGGGCCCCGCACGACCCGCCCGAGGGGGCCGGGCCGCCCGAGCGGGCGGACGGCGACTCGCCTCGCCCGGTCGCCCGCCCCACCCACCTGCACTTCCACGTCGCCCGCATCCTCCAGGGCAATGTCGGCATCCCCGACACCGGCGGCATGTACCGCGTCGCCCTGAAGGACGTCAGCGCCTGGACCGTGGGCGCCATCGGCTACGCGGACCACTGAGCCGGGCCTACGCCCCCACGGTCCCGGTGGTCTCCGGCGCCCCTTCCCCCGCCCCCTCCGCCACGTCCTCCGCACCGTTCCCCGGCGCGCGCACCCCCGCGCCGGGGCTGATCCGCGCGGCCAGGACCGCCACGTCGTCCTCGGCGCTGTGGGTCTCCAGGGCCGTGAGGACCCGGTCGAGCAGATGGCGCAGGTCGGCGCCGGCCGGCGGGGTCAGGGCCGTCAGCCGGCCCAGCGCCGCGTCGATGTCCACGCCCCTCCGCTCCACCAGGCCGTCGGTGAACATCAGCAGCGCGTCCCCGGGCGCGAGGGCGTGCGTGACGGCCTCGTAGCCGCCCACGCCCGCACCCAGCGGCGGACCGACCGGCAGGGGGAGCAGCCGGGCCGTGCCGTCCCCCGCGAAGACCACCGGCGGCAGGTGCCCCGCGCTGGACAGGACGGCCGTGCCGCGCACCGGGTCGACGCGGACGAGCAGGCAGGTCGCCGGGCGCCGGGCGCCGTCCCCGGCGGCGGCGTCGTCGAGCCGGCACAGCACCTGGTGCGGGGACGGGCCGGCGGCGGCGACGTAGCGCAGCATCGAACGGTACGCGTTCATGTCGACGGCGGCCTCCAGGCCGTTCCCCATCACGTCGCCCGCCACCAGCAGGGTCCGCCCGAAGCGCAGCCGCACCGTCTCGCACCAGTCCCCGCCGGCCGCGGCGCCGCCGCCCACGGGCAGGAAGCGGGTGGCGACGTCGAGGTTCGGGTGCGGGTGCCCGGACCCGGCCGGCAGGGTGCGCCGCAGGTCGAGCGCCGTGCCCCGCGCCCTCGCACGGCGGCGGGCGTGACCGATGTGCACGGCGGCGAGCCGCGCCGCGTAGTGCATCGTCGTGGTCTCCCGGTGGGTGAAGGGCGCGCCCGTGCGGACGGCGAGCAGCACGCCGTACAGCCGGCCGTGCGCGAGCAGCGGCACCGACACGGCCCGGCGCGGCACGCCCCCGCTGAGGTCGTCCGAGGCGGTGATCGGGTGCCCCTCGTCGAGCGCCTGCACCCTGAGCGAGCGGACGGAGCCGGGGACGCGCGGTTCCAGCAGGTCGCGCCGGCCCGCGGTGGCGACCCTGGCCAGGGGCGGGTCGGGCGCGTGCCGGCCCGCCGGCAGGTCCTCGTCGAGCAGGTCCACCTCGCCGGCCTCGCAGCCGTGCCGGCACACGAACGCGGCGAGCTCCGCGCAGGTGTTCCGCTCGTCCTGGCGGGTGCCGATCGACTCGACGGCGTCCTCGACCGGTCCGAGCGAGGCCAGGACGACCGGCGCGGGGGCGGCCCTGAACCGCGCGGAGGGATCACTGCCGAGCGGTTCCCGGCCGGGCGGGTCCTGAGCACGCGGATCCCGGCCGGGCGACTCCCGGCCGTGAGGATCCTGGTCGTACGGCCCCCGGCCTGACGACCCTTGGCCGGACAGTCCTTGACCGGACGGCCCTCGACCGGACGGTTTCTTCCCGCGTGGCCCCCGGTCGTACGGAGCGTGCGAACCGTACGGGCCGCGCGCTCCGCTCCCGTGGGGACCCCTCCCGTACGAACCGCTCCCGTACGCGTCCTGCCCCTCCGCGTCCTCCTCGGGCGGCCTCCGGCCGCCCGGCCCCCTCCCGCCCGGCTCCCCCGCGACCGGTCCCCGCGGGACCGCCCCGGTGCGGCCCTCCCCGGGCACCGGTAAGTCCACGTCCGGCGGCTCCACGTCCGGCGGCTCCACGTCCGGCGGCTCCGCGTCCGGCGGACCCGTCACCGGCGGTCCCCCGGCCGGCGGCGGTCCGGACGACGGCCGCGCGCCGGTCCACTCGTGCTCGTCCGCTGATTCCACGGGCCCCGGGCCCGCATCGCCCCGCCTCAATCCGACACCTCCCTGCGGTTCGCCCGTATCCCCATCAAGGCACACAAGCAGCCATACCATCAGTTTTCGAACGAATTGGCCTGCGGGCGCACGCCGGAAACGAGCCGGAAACCGGGACGGCCGGCACCCCTCGGACGCGGACCGCCCAGCCGTCACGGGGCCCGGGGCACCGCGCGGACGGCGGCGGACCCGGTGCGGGCACGCTGACCCATCGGCCTGACGTCCCTGGTCCGGGGCGTCCCGCCCGCGCGCCCCCGGTGCGGCGCGGATGCCGTACGGGCCCCGCCGCGTCCACCGCTCCCGCCGGCGCGTCCGGCCGCCCGCCGGGCGGCGACGGCGCGCCCCGCGCCCCGCGGCCGGGCGACACCGGGGCGCGTGGTGCGCCCCGGCGCGGAGGGGCCGCGGAGGACGGGGGAGAAGTGACGGGTGGACAGGGCTGGTCCTCCAGGTGAAGCGTGCGCGAGGATGTGGTTATGACCGCGGCTCATCGCGCCATGGCTCTGCTGGAGACATGGCCGAACCTGGTAAGTGGCCCGTCCCGGTGCGCCGTTGGGCACGCCTTCGCATCGGCCGGACACGACATCGTCCATTTCCATTCCGACGACGCCGCCGACCTCAACCTCACGCGCACGGCCGTCGAGCGCCTGCGCCCCCAGCTCCAGCACAACAGCGCCATACGCGCCCACCCCGGCGCGGACTGGATCACCGTCCTGCTGGACTGCGACGCGGACGTGCAGCTGCTGCTCGGGCTGGTGAGCGTGGCGCTCAAGGAGCACGGGGCGGTGCCGCCGGGTGTCCCGGCGCCGTGCGACTGGGAGCAGCCACGGGAGACGGTGGCCGCAGGAGGACGCCGCAGGGGCTGAGGACGGCGGACGGCCGCCGCCGGACACGTCAGGGGCTCTCGGGGCCCGGACTCCCCGGAGCCGGGGACGCGGGCGCGCTCCCGGCGTCCGCGCTCCGTCCCGCGTCCGGGGCGGAGCCCTCGACCTCGACGGCCGCGCCGGGGGCCAGCCGCTGGTAGAGCCACTTGGCGTCCCGCGTGCGCAGGCCGATCCAGCCGCCCGTGCGGTCCCGGGCACCGGGCGCCTTCTCGTCGTGGGTGAGGGCCAGGATGTAGCCGGTGCGGTCGCCGGGGGCCCGCAGCTCTATCACCCAGGGGGCCTTGAGGCCGTGCGTCCCGCTCCCGGTCCGCGTCCCGGGCACCACGGTGATCTCGTACTTGGCGATCACGGTCATCCGGCCCGTGGGCGTGGGCGTGCGTTCCGCGCCGGAGGAGATGGGCAGCGTACGGCCGGCGACGGTCAGGACGCGGCGGGCGAGGTCCACGCGCGCGACCGGCACCCCCCGCCCGGCCGCCGGGGACGACGGGGTCGCCGAGGTGCTCGCCGCCGGGCGGTCCGCGGCCGTGTGCCCGTGCTGTCCGTGTCCGTGCCGCCCGTCCGGGGCGCCGGTGAACGCCAGGGTGAGCGCGAGGGCGAGGGCCGCCGCGCCGGTCGCGCCCGAGGCCGCCGCGGTGGCGCGGCGGCGGCACCCGCGCCGCACCGCGCGGCCGCGGATCTCCGCGCCGGACACCGGCGCCGGCGTCTCGTGGGCCGCGGCCAACTCACGTAACAGGGACGAGAGTTCCGAGCCGTTCTCGACGCCCCCCGCGGTCCCGCCGCTTCCGCCGTCCGCCGTCCCGCCCTTCCCCGGCCCCCCGGGCACAGGCTCACCGGACACGCCCGTCCTCCCTCTCGCCCAGCCCGTCGGTCTCGCCGAGCCGCCGGGCCAGCGCCGCCCGGCCGCGGGACAACCGGGCCTTGACCGTGCCCACGGGCGCACCGGTCTCGGAGGCTACCTGTTCGATGGTCAAGTCGCACAGATGGTGCAGAACGATGGCCATCCGCTGGGTCTCGGGCAGCGTGCGCAGCGCGGCCACGAGCGCCGTGCGGTCGGGACCGGGACCCGGCACGTGGTCCTGCGGAGGGTCCCGGCGCACCAGTTCCAGCCAGCGCCGGGCGCGCCGCCAGCGGCTGACGGCCAGCCGCATCGCGACGGTGCGTATCCACGCCTCGGGCGACCCGTCGGCGAGGAAGTCCCGCCGGTGGTCCCAGGCGCGTACGAACGCCTCCTGGACGACGTCCTGCGCCTCGCCGTGATCCCCGGTGAAGGCGTAGAGCTGGCCGGTCAGCCGCGGGAACGCGGCGGCGTAGAACGCGTCGAACTCTTCCTCGTCCATGCCCCCCGCCGGTGTCTGCGAAGTCCCGTGCGATGCGGCCGAGTCCGCCGTGCGTACAGGTCCCGTACGTGGCGTACATCGAAGCACAACACAAGAAGCACACGGTGAACACCCTTGTCTTCAGCCACGGATCAGGAGGCCGGAGCAGACGCCCCGGAGAACTTCCGCCCTCCGTAAGCGAGTTCCGTGGGCGGACTACCGCTTCTCGTAAGGGTCCGTGGGCTCCTCCGTCGCGCCGGCCTCCGTCGCGTCCAGGACCGGGACGGCCGACTCCGTGCCCGGGGTGCCCGTGGGGTGCCAGGTGCCGGTCACCGTCACCCAGGTGTCGGCCGCCGGGGCGCCGGCCCCCCGCACCTCGACCTTCAGCGCCCGGGCGTCGGCGGCGCAGCAGGAGACCAGGAGGCGGGCGACGTGCCAGGTGCCGCCGTCGCTCCGGGTGACGAAGCCCGTCAGGCGCAGGGTGCGGCCCGCCATGGACGCCCCGGTGTCCCACCCGGCGCGGGAGGCGAACTCGCCGAGCGTCGGGTCGACGGGGCCGCCGGCCGGTGGGGACGCTCGCGGCCACGGCCACCAGCCAGGCCGCGGACGAGAAGCGGAGCGCGAAGGCGCGGTCGCGCCCACCACCAGGAGGCCGCCTGCGCGCAGGAAGTCGTGCCGCAGCGCGGCCGGGAGGCCGCGCCGGCCCGTGCCCGCCGCTCCGCCGCCGGGCGTACGCCGCCGGGTCAGCCGCTCCTCGCGGCCGGAGCGGGGGCCGGACCGCTCGGAGCGGTGTCCGGGCCTGTCGGAGCGAGGACCGAGCCGGTCGGAGCGGGGGCTGGGCCGCCCGGAGCGGTGTCCGGGCCGGTCGGAGCGGGGATGCGGCCGGTCAGAGCGGGGGCTGGGCCGGGGCCGGGCCCAGGGTCGTCGTGCCGGGGGCCGTGCGGTGGCCGAGGCCCGTGCGGTACGCGTCGAGGGCCGCCTCCACCCGCCCGGTGCGCCGCAGCAGGTCGCCGAGGAGGCGGCACAGGTCGGCCAGGTCGCCGGCCGCGCCCGCCCGCTCCAGCAGGCTCAGCGCCCGTACGTAGTGCTCCTCCGCCCTGTCCGTGTCGCGGGCGTCCTCCGCGATGATGCCGAGCAGCCGGTGCGCGGCGCCGGAGTGGATCGCGCCGCGCTCGGAGGACAGGTCGCCCAGCACGTCGTGGAGCAGGGCCGCCGCCTCGTCGGACTTGCCGCGGCGGTGCAGCACGTCGGCCAGCTCCACCGCGACCTGGCTGGTGTAGAGGGCGGCCCGCTTGGCCGAGAGCATCTCCTGCGCCTCGCGCAGCTCGCTCTCCGCGCGCTCCAGCTCGCCGTTCTGGGCGTACAGGTAGCCGCGCATCCAGTGGCAGTGGGCCAGCTCGGTGCGGATCTGGAGCTGGCGGTAGAGCTCGGCCGCCTTGGCCAGCGACGCGTCGGCGTCCGCGATCCGCCCCTCGGCGATCATCGTGCGGGCCACCGAGCGGTGCATGCGCGCCACCAGCGCCGGCTCCCGCACCTGCGGGGCGAGCGCCAGCGCGAACTCGGCGGCCTGCGCGGCCCGCGCGTGCGCGCCCATGTCCATGTACGGCGCTATCACGGCCGTGTAGAGGAGCAGCAGGGCGTCGGGGTCGTGCATCCCGGTGCGGTTCAGCTCGTCGAGCGCGGACTCCAGCAGGTAGCAGGCGTAGCGCAGTTCGCCCGCCAGGTAGTGGGAGACGGCCCGGCCGCGCAGCGCGGGCACCCGGGCCGGCAGCGGCTCGTCCGCGAGCCGCTTCTCCGCCTCCTCGAACCGCAGCCGCCCGGCCGCCAGGTTCCCGGACTCCAGCGCGCACTCGCCGAGGCCGAGCAGCGCGGCCGCCGCCTCCGCGTCCAGACCGTGCTCCTCGGCCTCGGCGAGCAGCTGCGCGTACTGCTCGGCGGCCACCTCGGCCTCGCCGGTGGCGAGCGTGCGCTGCGCGTCCGTGAGGCGCAGCCGCAGATCGGTGGCGAGGCGGGCGGGGCGTCCGGTGGCCAGCTCGTCGTACGCGACGCCGAGCCGCCCGGCGATGTGCCGCAGCGCCTCCTCGGAGGGACGGACGCGGCCGGCCTCCAGCGTCGACACGTACGCGGGGGTGTAGGCGGGCTCCGCCAACTGCCTCTGCGTCAGACCGCGTTCGGTCCGCAGGCGCTGCACCCTGCGCCCGATGGTCTCCTGGTCGTCACGGTCCGGCATGGCTTAAGCATGCCATTAAGGTGACTTACCATCAGGCGGAAACCCAACTCGGCCGCCTGTCGATGCAGTTGACGGCCGACAGATCCGGCCGCGGCGGCGATTCGGAGACCCCGAACCCCTTGCCGTGCCGTCCGGCACCCCTTACGTTAAACGCCACATTAAGCTCATTTAACCGACGATTCGATTCAGCTGAGGCGAGGCCGCCGTGCTCCGACGCATTACCGCGCGCTACTCCAGATGTCTCACCGCGGCCGTCATCGCCGTCGTCGCGCTGATCGCCGCGGCCTACGCGGTCCCCGCGGAGGCGGTCGACGGGCCGGCCACCGGGCGGGTCACCGGGCCGGGCTCCGCCCCCGGCTCCGTCGTCACCACGACGGCGCGCTGACGGGACGCGCGGGACGACGGCCCCGGGGGCCGGGCCCGTGCGGGCTCCGGCTCAGCCGCCCGGCGCGCCCGGCATCCGTCTCAGTCCCCCAGCACCCGCCGCAGCGCCTCGTCCAGCCGGGCCGCCAGCTCGGCGTCGGTCGGCGGGGTGCTGCCGAAGAGGGGGCCCAGCGTGGTCGTGAAGGTCTGGGTGAAGGCGCCGTACTGCGGGGTGCGGGGACGCTGCACGGCGTCCCGGAGCGCGGGCAGGAGCACGTCGCGGGCGTACGCCGGACGGCCCCGGCCGTCGCGCGGCATCCGGTCGGCGCGCTCGCCGGACGCCGGGGCGGCGGGCGGGGAGCCGGACGAGGACGCGCCCGGTGAGACCGTCGCGCCGGGGGACCCGGTGGCGCCGTTCGAGGTGGCCGTCCCGCAGGTGAGGTCGTCGTCCGTGTACGCCGACGTGCGCGTGGCCGCGAACCCGGCGTCCAGCAGGCAGCGCTCGCTCTCCCTGCCCGTGAGGAACCCGATCAGGTCCCGGGCCGCGTCGCTCTGCGCGGAGGCCCGGGTCACCGCCAGGTTCTGCCCGCCGAGGACCGCCCTGCCGGGCAGCGGCGCCACTCCGACCTGGTCCTCCGTCAGCGACTGGTGCAGGCTGCGGTAGACGTACGGCCAGTGGCGCAGGAACGCCGTCCTGCCGTCCGCGAAGTCCGCCACCGACTCCGCCTCGTCCGAGCGGAACGCCGCGGACAGCGTGTACGCGGTGTCCGTGCGCCTGCGCAGCTCGGCGACGCCCGCCTCCAGGGTCCGCTCGGTGCCGGTGTAACGGCCCTCCCCGTCGGTGAACGGGCCGCCGCCCGGGACGGAGGCGAACGCCTCGACGGCGTTGACCGTACGGCCCTCGTACTCGTCGAGCTGCGTCGTCCAGCTCTCCTCGTACGCCTCGGGCAGCCGGTCGGAGGCGTCGGCGAGGCTGTTCCTGAGCTCCCGCACGGTCCGCCAGTCGGTGTCGGGGCCGAACGGGTCGGTGTCGTCGACGCCCGCCTTCCTCAGGTAGTCGCGGCGGTAGTAGAGCAGGCCGACGTCGCTGTTGAAGGGGACGGCGTACAGCTCGCCGTCCCAGCGGGCCGTGCGCGCCACCGACGGGACGACGTCGTCGTCCACCAGGTCACCGGGCAGCGGGCGGATCAGCCCGGCGGCGGCGAACTCGGGCACCCAGGTGACGTCGAGGTTCACGACGTCGTACCGTGCGCTGCCGGACTGCAGCGCGCCGAGCAGCTGGCTGCGCTGCTCGTCGGCGGAGCCCGGCAGCTCCACCAGGCGGGCCCAGCGGCCGGTCCCCTCACGCTGCTGCTCGGCGTTCCAGGCGTCGATGAGCTGCTTGCGGATGCCCGCCTCGCCGGTCACGTCGCGGCCGCTGGCGAGCACGACCTCGCCGGAGCCGCCGGAGCCGGTGGGCCGGGCGGGGCCCTCCAGCCGGCCGTCGGTGCAGGCCGCGGCGACGAGCGCCAGCAGCAGGACGACCAGCGGCACGGCACCGTGCCGAAGACCGCGGGGGCGGCTCATGGGCGTCACTCCCTCCCCGTCCCGGTGCGGGACACCTCGTCGCGCAGGCCCGCCACCAGGTCGTCCCCGGTGTCCAGGCACCGGCCGCCGCTCGCCTCGGCGAGGCGGGCGTCCGGCTCGCCGCGGTCGCACGTGCCGCCTTCCAGGATCGCCGTCACCACCGGGACCTGGCCCTCCCGCGCCGCGTCGAGCAGGTCCGTCAGCCGCGCGCCCCGCAGGCGGTCGTCGTCCTCGTCGTCCGTGACGAGGACGATCAGCTGCGGCCTGGGGTCCTCCGCGCCGCGCCGCGCCATCTCGCCGAGCGCCGCCTTCAGCGCCGTGTAGGGGTCCGCCTCGGCGTCGTGCACCCGGGCGTGGCGGTCGAGGGTCCGCTCGGCCTCCTCGCGCGTGTGCCGGCCCATGGACAGCAGCACGCTGTGCGCGTGGTCGCCGCCGGGCTGGTCGGCCACCGCCCACACGCCGTACTCGTCCCGGCCGCCGAGGCCGCCGAGCGACTGCGCGACGATGCCGGGCCCGCCGCCCGGCCCCTCCCAGAGATCGCCCATCGAGCCGGAGCTGTCCAGCAGGAACAGCACCCGGCCGGGCCCGTCGGCGTCCCGGTAGGCGGCCAGGGACGACTCCATGGCGGTGCCGGGCACGGCGCCGGCGAGCGCCCCCGGCACACGCAGGGTCCCCTCGCCCGTGCCCGGGTCCTCGGCGTCCTCCTCGTCGTCCAGAGGCGCGTGGTCGCCGCGCGGACCGCGGAAGCCGTCCTCGCCGAACACCGCGAGTCCCCGGTCCTTCGTGGTCAGCCACTTCTCGAACCGGCGCACGGCGTCGTCCCGCGCCGGCCCGTCGCGGTCGCCCTCCTCCCAGCGGACGCGGACGAACACCGGGTCGAGACCCGGCACGTCCTGCGGGTACTCCGCCATCCGCTGGGTGCGGGTCGCCGCGGCGCAGCCGACGCCGCTGCGCATCAGGAACTCGGGGACGAGGACGGCCGTGCGCTTGTCCGCCGCGTCGTCGCCGGGCAGCGCGCACAGCAGGTCGGCGCCGGTCGGGTCGGGCGGCCCCGACCGCTCCAGGACCCGCTCGGCCTCGGCGGCCTCCCCGGCGGTCACCGTGCGGTCCGCCGCGGTGGCGTCGCGCCCGCCCGCGCCGTAGAGGCCGACGGCCGCCAGCAGCGCGGAGTCCGTGGACTCCGGGTCGGCGCGCCGCACCTCGCCCCCTTTCCCGCGCAGCTTCGCCAGCAGCTCGGCCAGGGGACGGCCGGTCCGCTCCCGCGTCGCCTCCAGTGCCATGGCCTGCGGCACGGCCAGCACCGTCGGCGAGTACGCGAACGGCGTGGCGTCGCCTTCGAGCGTCACGAAGGCCCCGCCGACCCCGTCCGGCTCCGCCCGGGACACGCTCGACGAGGAGGCCGGTATCCAGATGTCGGGCTGCGGGCCGACGTCCCGCTGCGGGTTGACGTCGTCGCCGGTGCTGGGCGGCTCCTGCCACTGGTCGGACTGCTCGCGCAGGGCGGTGACCGCGTCGGCGGCCCGGGCGCTGTAGACGGTGATGCCGCTGCGCCGGCAGCCGTCGCCGGTGAGGTTCGCCGCCGAGGTCAGGTACGTGTCCGTGGCCCTGCGGACGGTGGGCTCCAGCTCCGGGTCGGTGAGCAGGCGCAGCTCCAGGGGTGGGGCGCAGGTGGTGCGGGGGCCGGTGACCAGTGCGTACGTGAGGAGACCGGTCCCGGTGAGCAGCAGGACGGTGAGGACGGCCACGGCGAGGCGGCCGTGTCGGCGGAGCCCGGCCGAAAGACTCCGCAGCCGCCCCTGGAGAGGGGGGTACGGGAGCGCCCTGGACCGGCGCAGCACCCCGGCGAGCGCCGCGCGGACGCGGTCCCGGAGGGACGGCACGGGCACGGGCGGCTCAGGCGCGGACGGCTCGGGCCTCGGGGACGGGGAAGACGAGGGTACGGGGCCCGCCCCGACCACGGCGAGGCGTACGTCCTTCCCCGACGTGCCCACCCGGTACTGCGGCGTCCACGGCTCGTCGCGCAGGGTGAGGGCGCCGCGCCGCGGCATGTCCTCGCGCAGGGCCTCGGCCAGCGTCGCGAACGTGACCTCGCCCGAGTCGTCGACGCCCTCCGTGAGGAAGGACACCAGCCGCCGGGTGAACGGCGTGGGCGTGTCCGGATCGCCCGCGTCGACACGGCTGTTGGCCTGCACGCCCATGAGGACCGACACGAACCGCTTGTCCGCGTCGGAGAAGCCGTCCCACACCTGTGCCGCGTTGCCCGCGTTGCAGCAGTCGAGGATCACCACCACGTGCCGGGCCCGGGCGGTGGCCAGCACGGTGAGCACGCTGCTCCACGCGCAGGCGCCCTGGAAGACGGCGGTGGCGCCCGGCACCGTCTTGGCGTTGCGCATCTGGAGCCACAGCTCGTCGCCCGCGCTGGGCAGCGCCCCGTGCCCGGCGAAGTAGAGCAGCAGCAGCCCTCCGGCCTCCGCCACCGCCCCGTCCAGCGCCTGGTGGAACTCGTCGACGCCGCGCGGCCTGCACTGCACGACCTCGTCCTCGCGGAACACCCTGCCCCGGATCAGTGCCTCGGTGAGGTGCGTGAGGTTGTGCTCGACGGCCGGGATGTCGCCCGGCACGCCGTGCGGGTCGTCGGGCGCCTTCGCGTCGTACACGGGCACGCCGACGAGCAGCGCCCGGTTCGCCCTGTCGCGCGGTTCGGTACGCGCCACGGGACTACCGCTCGTCGTCGCCCGGAGCGACCTCGGCCTCGGGCGGTTCCCCGCTCTCCACGGACCGGCGGTTGGCCCGCCACGCCGTCACGGCCCGCACGGTCTGGTCGAGCACCGCGTCGAACAGCCGGTTGGCCGCCCAGCCGGTCAGCAGCAGCACGATCTCCATGCCGGCACCCATCGGGGTGCCGCGCTCGTCGGCCGCGGCCCGCTCGTGGATCTGCAGCTCACCCCTGCGGGCCAGCTCCTCCAGACCGCTCTCCCGCTCCAGCCATTTCTTCAGCGCCCCGACGTCACTGTCATGCGCGTCCTCCGCGAGGCGCACACGAATCGTTCTCCGTCGAACGTCGTCCCCCTCAGCCATAACTCACCATCATGGCACTCGAGTTGCATATCGGACCCGTCCGCGCGGCGTCCTTGCGGATCCGTGACGATTCCGCCGTGCGGCGGCGCAAGGCCGTTTCCGGCCGGACTTCCCGGCTCCGGTCGGCACGGGTCGGCACCGGTCCGATGCGTTCGTCCCCGTGCGCCCGCGCGCGGGGTCAGGCGGGGGCGAGCAGGTGCTCCATGCGCTGCTGGACGTTGAGCAGCGCTCCGGCCCGGCGGCCGGGCACGCGGCGGCGCAGCTCCACCAGGTCCGTGCCGAGTTCACGGGCGCCGGCCGCGTCCCGCACGTGCGTCCACTGGTGGTGGGCGCGGTCGACGGCCGCCTCCACCCCGTACGTGTCCGGGGACTGGCCCGCGTCCAGCCGGGCGAGCGCCGTCTCCATCCACGCCCGGCAGCTGCGGGCGGCGTCCCCCGCGAACATCGCCAGGTCCGCGCGGACCTCCATCCAGTGGATCGCCTCGTCGGACCCGGCGCCGTGCTCGCGCAGCGCGGCGTGCTCCCGCCGGACGGCGAGTTCGAGGGCCTCCTCGTGCCGCCCCTCCCGTACGGCCGCGCTGATCGCGGCGTGCGCGTCCTCGTGGGCGCCGGGGGCGGAGGCGTCGCCGTCCTCGACTGACGCCCGCGCGGAGGACGGGGACGCCGGGGACGACGGGGCCGGGACACGGGGGGCTTCCGCCGGAGCCGGGGCGGCCTTGGCCCTGGCCCTGGCCCTGGCGGCGGACCCGGGGGCCAGGACGGAGAACACGTCGGCCGCGTCCTGCGCGTCGGGCCCGCCCTGTGCCCCGGACGCGTCCGGCGTGTCGGGCGCGTCCTGCGTGTCGGGCGCGGCCTGCGGAAAGGGTTCGGCCTGCAGGACGGAACCGACCCGCAGAACGGTGGCGGGCGCGTCGGGCGCGTCGGCCGCACGAGGCGCGCCGGGCGCCTCGGACACATCGGCCGCGGCGGACGCACCGGGCACTGCGGACGCGCCGGGCACTGCGGACGCGACGGACTCGGTGGCTGAGGCGTCCGTGCTCCGGGCGCCCCGCGGAACGCGGCCGCCGGAGGCGTCCCCTGCGGACCGCGCGCCGGGGACGCCCTGCGCGCCGTACTCGTCGCCGGCGCCCTGCGGGGCCCGCACATCGTGGACACCCTGCGGAGCCCACGCCCCGGGAACGCCCTGCGGGACCTGCGCTCCGTGGGCGCCCTGCGCGCCGTACGTGCCGGGGGCCACCGGGACGACCGGCATGTTCGGCGGGGCCGCCGGGTGCCAGCTGTCGAAGGACAGGACCATGTCCCGCGCCGGGGACTGCGGGTCCTCGGCCTGGAGGCGGGCCAGGACCTGCTGGTGCAGCTCCCGCACGGGCGGCCGGTGGCCGCTGCGCAGGATGGTCGCGAGGGCCTTCATGTAGGCGGGCTGCGCCTTCGCGCGGCGCGCCGGGGACGGCGCGATCCGGCCGTACAGCCGTACGCCGGGAGCCATCGTGAGCGGCTGCCCGGCCAGCTGCCGCCAGGCCGCCGCGTCGGCGTGCAGGTCCACGAAGAGCGTCGTGCCGCCGGGCTCGCGCAGCCGCACCTCCTGCTCGATCCAGTGCCACGGGAACCCCGTGTAGCGGACGGTCGACGGGGTCGTGCGGGCCAGGGCCAGGTGCGGCAGCCGCTGCTTGCGGTCGAGGCCGAGCTGTCCGGTGAGGAAGACCGTGAGCGGGCCGGGCGCCATGGCCGCCGCGCGCAGCCGGGTCAGGACGGCCTGCGGGTCCGTCGGGTCGGGCAGTTCCACGACGTTCGCCGTCGGCGTGCCGGACAGCACGGACGGCGCCACGGCCGCGAGCACCGTGAGCACGGACGTCGCGTCCACCGCGCGTCCCCTGCCGACCGGCGCAGCCGCCAGAAGCAGTACGGTTCCGGGCACGGCCGCTCTCCCCTCCCCTTCGATCACCACGCCAGCACCGTAACCGCTGCGGGTGCAAAGCCGCGACGGTGGAGGGGAAACAACAGGTCGACGAGGCATCCCGGCGGCGGTGGCGGGGAGTTCGGAACCGCCCGGGCACGGCCCGGGCACGGCTCCGGCGCGCTTCCGACGCCGTCGCGGACACGGCTCCGGTGCGGCTCCGACGCCGCTCCGGGCACGGTCCCGACGCGGTTCCGGGTCCGCGGAACGCGGCCCGCGGCCCGTGTGCGGCCGCCCCTCCGCGCCTCGCCCGCTCCCCCGCCTACGACGCCCCGCCGTCCCCCCGTCCGGCGGCCGGCCGCGCGGCGGTGCGGCGTACCGCGAAGAGGGTCGTGTCGTCGGCGAGCCGGCCGCCCGCGTGCCCCAGGACGGCGTCCCGGACCAGCCGGACCAGCGGGGCGGGGGCCACCGCCCGCGGATGCGCGGCGACGGCCGCGGCGAGGCGCTCGTGCAGCGGGAAGAAGTCGCCGCTCGCGTTCCGCGCCTCCGTCACCCCGTCCGTGAACAGCAGCAGCGTCTCGTCCTGCGCGAGGGACACGCGCTGCGGGCGCACCGGCGCCGCCCCGGCCACGAGGTCGCCCAGGCCGAGCGGCAGCCGCTCGCCGGGCGGCAGGGCGCGCACCCCGCGCGGGCCGGCCACCAGGGGCGGTTCGTGGCCGAAGGTGACGACGTCGACGTGCCCGCCGGGCGTCCCGGCGGGCGGGAACCCCACGAGCACCGCCGTCGCGAAGCGGTCCATCAGCCGGCCGGGCCGCGTCCCCGCGTCCGGCTCCCCCGCGAGGTCGGCGAGGTAGTGGCGGTGCCGGATCATGCGCTGCTCCAGGCGTTCGGCCACGGCCGCCAGGTCCGGCTCGTGGTGGCCCGCCTCGCGGAAGGTGCCCAGTACCGCCGCGGCCGCCTCGACCGCCCCGAGCCCCTTGCCCTGCACGTCCCCGAGCAGCACCCGGGTGCCGTACGGACTGGGCTGGATGTCGTAGAAGTCGCCGCCGACGTGGGCCTCGCTGTCGGCGGCCAGGTACACGCCCGCGTGGTCGAGCCCCGCCCAGGGGTCGGGCAGCGGCCGCAGCACGGTGCGGCGGGTGGTCTCGGCGACGTCCCGCATGTGCAGCATCCGCCGCTCGCCGCGCACGCGCACCGCGCAGGCCATGACCGCCAGGGCGCTGCCCGCGGCGACGAGGATGAAGTCGGGCAGGCCGGTCTGGTACTGGTGCGGCCACGCCCTGTCGACCTCGACGTAGGTGAGGAGGGACAGGGCGGCGAACACGGCGGTGCCGGCGACGCCGCAGATCGCGGCCGCGATCCCGGGGACGAGCACGATCCAGGAGATGATCCGGAACTCGCCGGAGGTGTTGCCGTCCAGGACCGCGATCGCGAGGAGCAGCAGCAGGGGCGGCAGCCAGGCGACGCTGCGGCCGCGCACGCGCAGCGGCCTCTGCCGCTCCGCCTCCCGGCCGTGGTCCCAGCGCGGGTCGCCGGTGCCCGCGGCACGCGGCTCCACACCGCGCGGCTCCATGCCGCGCGGGCCCTCGGCGCGCGTGCTCACCGCGCTCACCTCCCGGGGTCGGCCCCACCACCCCGCCGACCGAACCCGTTCAGCCAAGCACGCGGGGACGGCGCCCGCATCCCGGACCGGAGCTCCCGCGCGGCCGCCGCCCCTCCGGCCGCCCGCGCACGGGTCCCGTCCCCGTACGGACCGCCGGGCCCCCGTACGGGTCGTCGTACGGGCCCATCTGCAGTCAGGGGGCTCGCCGCCCGGGACCGTACGTCCTTACCTGGAGAGGTGTCGTCACAGCCCGCACCGCCGGCGTCCGCGGGACGGCGGTCCCTCCGTGCACGCGGCGCCCTCTCGGCGGCGCTCGTCGCGCTCGCCTGCCTGCTCGCGCCGCTCGGCACCCTCTCCGCCTGGGCGACGTACGAGGTGGGCGACGTCCGGCGGTACGTCGGGGCGATGAGGGCGCCGGCCGCGGAGCCGGGCGTGCGCCGGGCGGTGACGGACGCCGTCACCGAGGAGATCCTGACGGAGCTCGCCGCCGGACCGCCGGAGAACGCGGGCGCGGGCCCGCCGCCGGGCGCGGTCCGGGACCTCGTGCGGCGGACGGTGTGGTCCTTCACCGGCACCTCGGCGTTCCGGGAGGCGTGGGACACCGCGAACCGGACCACGCACGACGCGCTGATGAAGGGCCTGCGCGAGGACGGGGGCGAGGTCGCGGTCGACCTCGGCCCCGTCCTCGCG
>NZ_BMVU01000011.1 GCF_014650875.1 Streptomyces minutiscleroticus | reverse complement strand
CCTGCCCGAGATCGCGAGGAACCTCGACGCCGACGACCAGCGCGACTTCGAGCGCGTGGCCACCGCCATCGTGGACACCTCGGACCTCTCTTCGCCCACCTCGAACCAGCCCGTCACACCGTGAGGTCCCGCCGCATCCGCACCTTGACGACGTTCACGCCGTGAACTAATTTCGTTCACGGCATGAACTAGTGAGGGGTGGCAGCGGTGAGCACACGGACGACCGGCACGATCGCGGTCTTCGGCGCGACGGGGCAACAGGGCGGGGCGGTGGTCGACGCGCTGCTGGACCACAAGGCACGGGTGCGGGCCTTGGTCCGCGACCCGCAGTCCGACCGGGCTCAGGCGCTGGCCGCCCGCGGCGTCGAGCTGGCGGCCATCCGGGCCGACGACCCGGCGTCGCTGGCCGCCGCGCTGGCGACGGTCGAGGGGTTCTACTTCATGACCCCGGAGGCGAACAGCCTCGAAGAGGTCGAGGCGGAGATCCGCATCGGTACCGCGCTCGTCGACGCGGCGGTCGAGGCGGGCGTCCCGCACGTCGTGTTCAACTCGGTCTTCGGAGCGGACCGGGAGTCGGGTGTGCCGCACCACGACTCGAAGCACGCGATCGAGGAGCACCTGAGGAAGTCCGGCCTCAGGGCCACGATGGTCCGCGCGACCGCCTTCATGGAGAACTTCGCGAGCGTGATGGCACCGAGCCTGGAGCAGGGGGAGATCGTGCTGAGGCTGCCGCTGCCGGAGGACGTCGCCCTGAAGATGATCTCGGTCAGGGACATCGGCCGGGTCGCCGCCGCGCTCCTGCTCGGCACCGCAAAGGCGCCCGGCGGAGCCGTCGAGCTCGTCGGCGACGAGCTGACGGGCCCCCAGATCGCCGCGGCGTTCGGCGCGCGCGCCGGGCTCCCGGCACGGTACGAGGTCCTCCCGTTGAGCGTGCTTCCCACCGACCTCGACAAGGCGATGTTCCGCGAGTTCGCGAAGGCGGCGGAACACCCTTCGGACCTCGCGGTGGTGCGCTCGATCGAGCCGGCCACCCTGGACCTGGCCGAGTGGATCCGAGCTACCGGCTGGACCGCGCCCACAAACGTCGCTGGTTCCTGAGCCTCCGGCCGCGATGAACGCCCCGCGATCGTGCCCACGGTCTCGGCGCTCCGGGCACGGCGACGCATCCGCCAACGGTTGACGTAGTCACGGAGCTCCCGGGGCGTGCCCGAGGCCGACACCGGCACACTGGTTGTCGAAAGGCCGCCGGTCGACGGCGAGGTGGAGATCCACGTCCAGGAGGCCCCGGGCCGCCGGCCAGAAGACCTCACCGACTACGCCCGCGAGGCCGCCGCGCCGGCGTCCGGACCCGTATAACGGATGGCCGGAACAGGCTTGACCGTGCTGGACGGAGCCGCCACGCTGCTCGCCCTGGAACGACCGGCGCTCCGGGAGGCTCTACGCACCAGGCTGCCCTCCGCACCAGCGAAGTCGTCCAGGCAATGGGGACGCATGGCTTTGTTCGAGGGAATGAACAGCGGTTGTCCACCACTTCGGGAGGCACTGCTGTCCGGCGCTGTTCGATCGGTACTGGAACCTGTCACTCCGCTAGAGGAGGCCGGTGTGCATGTGCTGCGTGAGGTTGTCGTGGATCTTGCGTAGCCATGGGGTGCGGACGGCCGGCAGTCGAGCGAGGGTGTGCTGGAAGACTCCCCGGTCGACCCGGAACACGTCATGGACGTTCGGCGTGGGCGGGTCGTCGCGAAGGACGCCGTCGGGTACTGGCCCCGATGCGGGGGCGGGCAGTTGCGGCTCGGGGAGGACGAGCCGGAGCCACACGCCGAACGGCAACGGCACCAGGGGCGCAGAAGCGGCCGGGGCGGCCGGGGTCCATGTCTTCCCGGTCTGCGGGTGGGACGGCACGAGGAGGATGTCGGCGCCGTCGTGGGCCGGCTGTCCTGGTCCGGCCAGGACGGCGCGCCGCCTCGGCCCGCCGGCCGGCAGCAGGGTGTCGAGGGCGCGTTGGAACATCTTGGCGGTCAGGCCGTCCGGCACGGCTACCGCCCGGCCGTTGGAGGCCACCAGGAGGTGGGCGAGCGCCTGCCCGGCTGCCGCCACCCACTGCGGGCTCCAGTGCCATCGGTCGCCCGCCCGAAACGGCTCTCCCCAGGGGGCGATCGGCTCGGACGGGGGCACGCCATCCCCTTCCGTGAGCAGGTCCGCCCAGGACAGCGGTCCGGCGTCGGCGCCTTCGACGGGAAGGCGGCGCACGGCGTCCGGGGCGAGCCACACGGCCTGCCAGAGCGAGCAGTCGTCGATCCTGCTCGCCACGGGAAGACCGCACGCCGCGCAGGCCATGTTGGGGCCGTCGCCCCCGTCGAAGCCGCAGCAGGCGCCGCCGCGCTTCTCCGGGATCAGCACGGCGCCACGGGTGTCTCCCGGTGCGATGACAACCGCGCCGGACACGCCGTCGGACAGGGCGTGGACCGGCGCGTGGATGCCGCGGGCAGCCGCTTCGTCCGGGTCGATCTCCTCCCACCTTCGCCACGGCGGCCCCCAGGGCTCCAGCTCCACGGCGAACGTCCCCGATTCCATGAGCACCGGAAGCTGAAGCCCGTTCCCGTACTTCTGGCGAGCGTGGGCCGGCAGGGCGACCTGGGACAACGGGGCGGTCAGCTCGAAGCCACACCGCACACACACGAAAACGAACAAACGTCCTCCGCTCGGGAACAGGGACATCGTCGCAGCTCCGTGGCAGACCGGCGACGTGTTTTCCATTCACTGTGGGGCCGAAGCACAGCCAGGCCACCAGGGGCCTCGCCACCGCCTCTGGCCAACTATCGCTGAAGGTCACAGCCCGCCATGGCGCCGTGGCGACGGACGGGGCGGGTACCGGGCGGTCCGAGGCGGAGTACACGCGGCACCTGGCCGGGGAACGCGCGCGGTACGCCTGGGTCACGCGCGCCCGCGGCGGCATGGCGGCGCGGCGGACCGACCAGGAGGCCGCGCGGAACCGACCATCCGTACGAGCCGCCCGGCACGCCGTGGCGCGGGCCGGTCCTCCACGACGAGGCGTGGCACCGGGCGATGCCCGCCCCGGAGGGCGGCCACCACCGGGTACGCCTGGATACGCCGTCCTGATCTCGCCGATCCACCGGCGGCGTACGGCGAACTCCCCCGAACCGGATCGGCCGGCCGACGCGCCGGCTCACCACCGGCACCCGACGCACCGGCCACCGGCTCAGGGGATGTCCTCCCGCCAGTCGAAGCGGCGGGTGTCTCCCGGCCTCGGACCGTAGACCGCGCGGCCGCCGTGGCCGTAGCGCCCTATCTCCGTGGGCAGGGCGGCCGGCTCCGCGAGCCGGGCGCCGTCCCAGCCGGTGACGTCCAGGAGCAGGCCGTCCAGCGGTCCGCCGACCAGCTCCACGTAGACGCGTCCCGGCCGCGGCCCCGGATCGGGGTCGTCGTGGTCGGCCCCGTACACCCGCCCCCGCATGATCTGCTCGTCCATGACCGCAGGATCGCAGCCGCCACTGACAACCGGCCCGTCCGCGGCGGCCCGCCGGGCGGACGCCGTGCGGCTCCCGTCGGCTCCCCGGCCTCCTCGCGGCGGCCCTCGGGCCCTCGCCGCCGGCTCAGGCGCCGGAGCCCGCCGAGAACCTGCCCACGCGCGGTCCCGCGATCTCGTCGTCCTTCGGGACCGCGCCGCCCTCCCACTTCACGGTGAGGTGGTCCCGCTCGTCCGGCGGCGTGATCAGGACGCTCGCCGGGGTCACCCGCTCCGCCCCGGACGTGTCCGGGTTGGTGAACGACAGGGGCGCCCAGGCGCTCTCGCCCGGCGCCAGCTTCACGGCCCCCTCGGCGCTGCCGTCGGCGCGCTCCGGGTCGACGGAGACCTGCCTGCCCGCTCCGTCGACGAACGCCAGTCCCGGGTAGCCGTCGACCGTGCAGGTGCGGCCGGAGGTGTTGGTGAGCACCAGCGGGAAGTTCTTCTGGCCCGCGCCCGGGTCGTTGCCGCCCACCGAGGCCTTCAGCTCGCCGGTGTGGCACCGGGTCCCCTGCGCCTGCCCCGTACCGTCGCCGTCCTGGGCGGGCTTCGAGGCGTCGTCCTTCGGTTCGCCGCCCGTCGGCGCGCCGGACGGGCCCGAGGACTTCGAGGCGTCGCCGGAGCCGGCCGACGGCGTGGCGCTGCCGTCCCCGGCGGACGGGCTCGTGGCGGCCGTCCCCTCGCCGACCGGCGAGGAGTCGCCGCGGACCTTCTGCGGGCCGTCCCCGCCGCCGCACCCCGCGAGCAGCATCGCGCCCGCGAGGACGGCGGCCGGGGCCGCGAGCGCGAGCCGGCGCCGGTCGCGCGCACGGCGCCCGCAGACCCCGCCCCGCCGCTCCCCCGGGCCGTTCCCTCCGGCGCCGTCGCCGTGACCGCGGCCGTGACCGCGGTCCTCGAAGTCCTCGTCGCGGCCCTCGCCGTTCGCCGTCAGCATGTGCGCCACCGGTCCTTCCCCATACGTCTCGTGTCGTCTCCCGCTTCCTTCAACGAGGTTCGACGGCGAACCGGACGGAAAAGTTCACCGCGATGCGGCCACGTCGGCCGTCACGCCGTCGCCCGCACGCTGCGCAGGATGCGCGCGATCCGCCGGGCCCCGTCCTCATCGTCGCAGCGGATCTGCAGGAAGACGGGCGCCGAGCCCTCGGACACGGGTGTGAGGGCGACCTCCTTGAGCACGCGGTCCCGGGCACCGCAGGATCCCCACGTGTGCACGGTGCCGCGCCAGGCGCCGTCCCGGTAGTCGCTGGTCCCTTCGTCCTCGCAGGTCGGGTGCCTCCTCTTCGTCACCTTCCCCGTCAGCGCCGTGACATGGTCGTCGTCCGCGCCCACCTGTCCGGCGAACACCCCGTCGACGTCCGCCTCCAGGTCGGACCAGTCGGCGACCGAGCCGGCCACGGTCAGCGCGGGGCGCCTGCCGTCGTCGAGGCCCACGGCCTCGGGCGACCAGCCGGAGCCGGCCAGTTGCCCCGCCCAGGCACTCGGCACCTCCAGGCTGAGCCGGCCCGTCGCGTCGGTCACGCGTTCGACACCGGAGTCCGTACCGGGGTTCCCCGAGGTCGTCGTCCACACGGTCCCGGCCGCCACCGCCCCCAGGACCAGGACGGCCGCACCGACCAGCAGCCCTTTGGACCGCCGGGTGCGCGTAGGAGCGGTCCCGGCCCGCCCGGGTTCCCCGGACGCGGCCCGCGGCGCCGGGCCGGGAGGCGCCACGGCATCGGGGACCGGCTCCGCGGCCGCGGCCACAGCCGCGGCTCCGGCCTCGCCCCCGGCCCCGTCCTCGGCCCCGGCTCCGATCCCGGCCGCGGTCGCAGGCGCTTCCGCCCGTCCCCCCGCGCCGACGGCCGGCTCCCGCAGCCGCTCCAGCTCCTCCGCGAACGCCGCCGCGCTCGGCCAGCGCCTGTCCCGGTCGGGCTCCATGGCGCGCAGCACGGCGTCGCGGACGGGCGCCGGCACCCCGGGCCGCAGCTCGTCGACGGGCAGCACCTTGCCGGGCGGGCCCGGAACGGTCCCGGTGAGCAGGTGGTGGAGGACCGCGCCGAGGCCGTAGACGTCGGCGCGCGCGTCCAGTCCGTCCGCGGGCGGCTGCGCCTGCTCGGGCGCCATGTAGCCGCTGCTGCCCGCCACCACGGTGAACCCGGAGGCCTGCGCCAGGTCCTTGGCGAGCCCGAGGTCGCCGATCAGGACGCGTTCACGGCCGTGCGGGCGCCCGGAGAGCAGGACGTTCGACGGCTTGACGTCGCGGTGCAGGATGCCCGCGGCGTGCAGGGCGGCCACCCCGCGCGCTGCCCGGGCGGTCAGCCGCAGCGCCTCGTCCACGCCGGCCTCGCCCGCGGTCAGCAGGTCCTCCAGGGTGCCGCGGTCCGCGTACTCCATGACGAAGTACGGCCGCCCGTCGGGCAGGTCGCCGATGTCGAAGACCTGGACCACACCTTCGGAGTGCGCCCTGCGGAGCAGCCTCGCCTCCTCCACGAAGCGCTCCCGGACGTCCAGGCGGCAGGCCCAGTTGTCCGCCATCACCTTGATCGCGACATCGGCGTGCAGCCGCTCGTCGCGGGCCAGCCACACCACCGCGAACGCGCCGGCGCCGAGCCGTCGCACCACGCGGTACCGGCCTGTCTCCTCGGGTACGGGCATGTGTTTATCATGCCTGGATGATCCTCAGGCTCCTCCATCCGGCCCGTACGGTCCCCGTCCCGTCGGCGGCGACGGCGCCGTGACCTCCTCCCCCGGCCCCGACACCGAGGCCCTCGCCGCCCGCGCCTCGGCCGGCGACGCGGAGGCGCTCGACGCGCTGCTGCGGGCGATCGGCCCCGAGGTGCTGCGCCGCTGCGCACGCTTCCTCCACCACCGCGAGGACGCGGAGGAGGCGGCCCAGGACACCCTGGTGCAGGTGGCCCGGAACATCCACCGGTTCGAGGGGCGCAGCAAGTTCAGCACGTGGCTCCACACCGTGGTCGCCAACTGCTCGCGCCAGAAGTACCGCGAGCTCAAACGGCGTTCCGCCGAGACGCCGCTGACCACCGCGGAGGCCACCCGGCCCGACCCGCGCACGACCAGCGTCATCGCCGGGTCGCGCATCGATCTGCTGGAGGCCCTGGACCGGCTGGAGAGCGAGGCGCCGCACCTGGTGCCCGCGCTGGTCTACCGCGACATCTGCGCGCTGGACTACGCGGAGATCGCCGAGCGGATGAGCCTGCCGGTCGGCACGGTGAAGTCCCGGCTGCACCGGGCCCGCTCCCAGGTCAGGCCGTGGCTGGCGGAATCGGACCAGGGATGACGCACCGGACGGCCCCACCCTCGTAAGGGAACCGCCCCTCTCCGTAAGGGAACTGCCCTTCCTCGCAGGGGGGCTGCCTTCCCTGCAGCGGAATCACCCTTCTCCGCAGGGGCGCCCCTTTCCCGCGGGAGGCCGTCCCCGCTCCTCACCGGCGCGCCGGGCGCCACTCGAACATCAGGATCGTCGCGTCGTCCCGCAGCCGCGCGCTCTGCGTGTCGAGGACCGAGTGGATGAGGCGCCGCAGGGTCTCCGGCGCCAGCTCGCCGGAGGCCGTGGCGCGGATGAGGGAGTCGGCGAAGCGTTCGAGCCCGAGCAGGCCGCCGTCCTTCGTCCGCGCCTCGGTGATCCCGTCGGTGTACATCAGCACCCGGTCCCCGGGCTCCAGCGCGATCTCGTGCACCCGGCGCGGCCGTGACACGAGCAGGGAGGGCAGCCCCAGCGGCGGGTCCGCCTCCCGCTCCAGGGCGCCGGGGACGATCCGCTCGTCGCGGATGAGGAGCGGCGCGGGGTGGCCGCAGTTGCCCCACCGCAGCAGGCCGCCGACCAGGTCGAGCTGGGCGAGGACCGCCGTGCAGAACTGGTCCGGCAGCCACCGGCCCAGCACGTCGTCGACGCACTCCATGAGCTCCTGCAGGTCCGCCCCGGTGCGCCGGGCGTTGCGGCAGGCCGCGAGGGACACCGCCGTCGTCATGCCGGAGGCCAGGTCGTGCCCCATCGCGTCGAAGATGGAGGTGTGCAGGACCGACTCGCCGAGGGAGTGGTCGAAGGCGTCTCCCCCTATGTCGTACGCGGGTTCCAGCACGGCCGTCGAGACCACGTGCTCGGTGCCGATCGTGCGCGGCGGCAGGAAGGCGCGCAGCATCTCCGAGGACAGGCTCATGCGCCCGGTCCGGGTCCGCCGGACGAAGGAGTCCTTGTACGTCCGCCTCGACGTGATCATCATGGCGAGCAGTCCGGCGAGGGCCCTGGCGCGCCGCAGGGACGACGCGTCGAGGGAGGTCACGTGGACGGCGAGGACGCCGAGCCGTTCCGCGCCGTCCACCAGCGGCAGCCAGGCCGTCAGCCCGCCCGTCTCGTACTCCTCGACGCGCAGCGACTGGGTGCGGTACGTCCAGCCGGCCAGGCTGTCGTCGATGGGCAGGTCCTGGGCCACGTCGGTCAGCGGCACCAGCTGCCGCTGCTGGATGTCGGCCAGGTACACCACGGACTTCTGCAGCCCCAGGGCCTCGGAACAACGCGCCACGGCGGTGGTGAGGTCCAGTGCGGCGGTGCCCGGATCGGCGAGGAAGAACTCCAGGGCACTGTCCGCGCGGTCGGCTGCCGCCACCTCGTCTCCCCTCGTCGGACGGTGGGTCGCGGTTCGGTGTGTCGATCGACGGTCCCCAGTCTCACACCGTCGCGCCCGGCCCGCCCGGCGAGCGCGCCCCCGGGGCCGCGTACGTCTTCGCCGTCACGGTGACCGACGAGGCCCCGGTGGCCCCGGCGGGGGACCGGACGGGAAGACCCGGTCGGCCGGGCGGGGCGGCGCCCTGGATCCGCACGGTCCCGTACCACCGTTCGGGTCCCGTACCGCCCTCCGGGTCCCGTACCACCGTCCGGCTCCGCGTCGTCCGGGTCCCGCCGACGCGGGCCGGGTTCCGCGCGCCCGTCCAGGTGTCGACGCGCGCTGCCGGGCTACCGGACAGGGCATGGGCACTGTTCTGATCGGCACCTGTTCGTGGACGGACCCGGCCCTGGTGTCCAGCGGCTGGTACCCGCGGGGGCACCGGGACGCCGAGGGCCGTCTGCGGTACTACGCGGGGCGGTTCGGCGTGGTGGAGGTCGACTCGACGTACTACGGGCTCCCGCGCGAGCGGAACAGCACGCTGTGGGCCGAGCGCACGCCGGACGGCTTCCGGTTCGACGTCAAGGCGTTCTCGCTGCTCACCGGCCATCCCACGCGGGCGGTCGCGCTCCCGGCCGACCTGCGGTCCGCGCACGCCCGCGACGCCGGCGCCCCCGAGCTCCTCGACGAGGTGTGGCGGCGCTTCGCCGGGGCCCTCGGGCCTCTGCGGGACGCCGGGCGGCTGGGCACGCTGCTGTTCCAGTACCCGCCGTGGTTCGCCCCCGGCGGCCGGTCCGAGGAGGCCCTGGAGGAGTGCGCGCGGCGTACGGCGGGCTGGCCGGCCGCGGTGGAGTTCCGCCACCCCGGCTGGTGGCGGGCGGAGCAGCGGGAGGCGACCGTCCGGCTGCTGGCCCGGCTCGGCCTGAGCGCGGTGGCCGTGGACGTGTCGCAGTCGGTGCCCGGCGCGATCCCGCCGGTCGACGAGGTGACCGCGCCCCGGCTCGCGGTGGTGCGCTTCCACGGCCGCAGCGCGTCCTGGGGCGCGGGGAGCAAGGAGGACAAGTTCCGGCACGACTACACCGCCGGCGAGCTCGCCGAGTGGCTGCCCCGGCTGCGCTCCATGGCCGGCCGCGCCGACGAGCTGCACGTACTGTTCAACAACTGCTGCGGTGACGCCGCCGTCCGGGCGGCCGAAACGATGGCCGGCCTGTTCTCCGGGGCGGCGCACCCCTCCCCGTAGTGCGTGCGCGGTCCGGCGGGCGGGCCGCCGGACCGCGCACGGAACGCCGTCGGGCGCCGTCAGGGCAGGATCGAGTCGACGTACCCGCCGTCCACGCGCACCGCTCCCCCGGTCGTGGCCGACGCCTGGTCCGAGCTGAGGTACACGCAGAGGTTGGCGATCTCCTCCGGCTCGATCAGGCGCTGCAGCAGGGACTGCGGGCGGTGCTCCCGCATGAAGGCGCGCTGCGCCTCCTCCCAGGGCAGGTCGCGGTCGACCAGCTGGTACACGAAGTCCTCCACGCCGGCGGTGTGGGTCGGTCCGGCGATCACCGAGTTCACCGTGACGCCCGTACCGGCCGCCTCCTTGGCGAAGCCGCGGCCCACCGCGAGCAGCGCGGTCTTGGACATCCCGTAGTGGATCATCTCGGCCGGGATGACGACGGCCGAGTCGCTGGCGACGTACTGCACGCGGCCCCAGCCGCGCTCCTTCATCCCGGGCAGGTACGCGCGCGTCAGGCGCACCGCCGTCAGGACGTTGACCTCGAAGTAGCGCCGCCACTCGGCGTCGGTGATCTCCAGCGCGGGCTTGGCCCCGAAGATGCCGAGGTTGTTGACGAGGATGTCCACCTCGGGGAGCGCCCGGAGCACGCGCTCCGTGCCCTCGTCGGTGGACAGGTCCGCGGCCACGGCCGCGAAGGATCCGTCGGGCACCTGCGCCTTCAGCTCCGCCACGCTCCGTTCGAGGCGCTCCGCGTCCCGGCCGTTCACGCCCACGTGGGCGCCCGCGCGGGCGAGGCCCGCGGCGATGGCCGCGCCGATCCCCTGGGAGGAGCCGGTCACCAGGGCGGTCCGGCCGCCGAGGTCCAGTTTCATCGTGTCCTTCCCCTGTTCCGTTTCCCTGTTGCGTTGCGTGCGGCGCGCGGCCGGCCCGTCCCGGCGCCCCGCCGGCGGGCCCGCGCGCCTCGTCCCCCGACGCGTGGCCGCGTCAGCCCTCGACGCGTTGCTGCGTCCAGGTCCACGCGTAGTGCAGCCAGTCCGAGAGCGTCATGGCGGTCAGCCCGGAGGCGACCAGCCGCGTCGCCCGCGGCGCGAAGGCGTACCCGGCGGTCAGCGAGCCGGCCATCCAGGCGGAGACGCAGAACGGGCAGGCCACCAGGTCGCCGACGGCCAGCCGCAGGCCCTCGCCGCGGGGCTCGTCCGACACCTCCCCCGCGGTGGTGTCCTCCTCCCGCCGGGTGAACGGCGCCCGGACGAAGCTGGTGATCTTGTCCTTGGCCAGCAGGCGGGACAGCTTGTACGTCGAGACGCCGAGGAGCAGGACGTCCCACGGCGGGACGCGGTCGGGCAGCGCCTTCTTGCGGGCGCGCAGGGCCACCGCGGCGAGTCCGGCGGCGGCGGCGAACGTCGTCGCCAGTGCGGCGTAGCCGCCCAGCGGCACGTCCCCGTCGGGGTTGTAGTCGTCCGTCGACTCACTCATGGCCACCTCCAGGAAAGGGTTCTTCCGGCACACGGAGTGCCCCGTTCGGTGCGAGTGAAAAGCGGAGCGGGATCATCGCCGGCGGGACACGGGACGGTGCGGGACCACCGCCGGCGGACACGGGAGGACGCGGGCGGTCCGCCCGCGTCCTCCCGTGTCCGCCGGGCCTCATCCGCCCGCGTACCACCAGGCCCAGGTCGTGAGGCAGGCGCTCCACAGGACGGCGGCGCACACGGCCAGCGCGGCGAGCCGCATGACCCTCTCTCGCAGCAGGTCGTAGCGGGCCTGGTACTCGCCGCGCAGTTCGTCGGCGCGGGCCGCGATCCTGCGCAGCGTCTGCCGCGTCACCAGCATCCGCTGCTCGGCGTAGTGCCGGGCCACCTCCTCGTGCTGGCCCGTGGTCAGCCACGGCATGCGACGGGCGAACTCCTCGCCCTCCCGGCGCGCCGTGTCCCACTCGGCCTGCACCAGCAGATAGCCCTCGACCTGGTTGACGGCGGCCGCCGCCGCGTCCGGCGGCAGCCCCGGCACGTCGTCCTCGCGGGTCATGGCCGGTTCGTGCCGGGTCCGTCGCCCGCGTGGCCCTCGGCGTCGATGACGTCGCGGCGCCCGGTGTGCTCCTTCTGGTCCAGGGAGGCGACCTGCGGGTGGTGCAGGTCGAAGGCCGGGGAGTCGGAGCGGACGCGCGGCAGCGTCACGAAGTTGTGCCGCGGCGGCGGGCAGGAGGTGGCCCATTCGAGGGAGCGTCCGAAGCCCCAGGGGTCGTCCACCTCGACCTTCCTGCCGTACTTGGCGGTCTTCCAGATGTTGTAGAGGAACGGCAGGGTCGACGCGCCCAGCAGGAACGAGCCGATCGTCGAGATGGTGTTGAGGGGCGTGAAGCCGTCGGCCGCCAGGTAGTCGGCGTAGCGGCGCGGCATGCCGTTGGCGCCGAGCCAGTGCTGCACGAGGAAGGTCAGGTGGAAGCCGACGAACAGGGTCCAGAAGTGGAGCTTGCCGAGGCGCTCGTCGAGCATCGTGCCGGTCAGCTTCGGCCACCAGTAGTAGAACCCGGCGAACGTCGCGAAGACCACGGTGCCGAAGACGACGTAGTGGAAGTGCGCCACGACGAAGTACGAGTCGGTGACGTGGAAGTCCATCGGGGGCGAGCCGAGGATGACGCCGGTCAGGCCGCCGAACAGGAACGTCACCAGGAAGCCGAGGGCCCACAGCATCGGCGTCTCGAAACTGAGCGACCCCTTCCACATGGTGCCGATCCAGTTGAAGAACTTCACACCGGTGGGCACGGCGATCAGGAACGTCATGAAGGAGAAGAACGGCAGCATCGCGCCTTGGGTGGCGAACATGTGGTGCGCCCACACCGTCACCGACAGGCCGGTGATGGCGATGGTGGCACCGACCAGGCCCATGTAACCGAAGATCGGCTTGCGGGAGAAGACCGGCAGGATCTCCGTGATGATGCCGAAGAACGGCAGCGCGATGATGTAGACCTCCGGGTGCCCGAAGAACCAGAACAGGTGCTGCCACAGCAGGGGCCCGCCGTTCGCCGCGTCGTAGACCTGCGCGCCGAAGCGGCGGTCGGCCTCCAGGGCGAACAGCGCGGCCGCCAGCACGGGGAACGCCAGCAGGACCAGGACCGACGTCAGCAGGATGTTCCAGGTGAAGATCGGCATCCGGAACATCGTCATGCCGGGGGCGCGCATGCACAGGATCGTGGTGATGAAGTTGACCGCGCCCAGGATGGTGCCGAAGCCGGACAGCGCCAGACCCATGATCCACAGGTCACCGCCGACGTAGGGGGTGCGCTCGGCGCTGCTGAGCGGCGTGTAGGACGTCCAGCCGAAGTCGGCGGTGCCCTGCGGGGTCAGCAGGCTCGCCAGGACGATGAGCCCGCCGAACAGGAACAGCCAGTACGACAGCATGTTCAGGCGCGGGAAGGCGACGTCGGGGGCGCCGATCTGCAGGGGCATGATCGCGTTGGCGAACCCGGCGAACGTGGGCGTGGCGAAGAACAGCAGCATCACCGTGCCGTGCAGCGTGAACGCCTGGTTGTACTGCTCGGTCGACAGGATCTGCAGCCCCGGCCGCGCCAGCTCGGCCCGGACGAACAGCGCCAGCACCCCGCCGATCAGGAAGAAGGCGAAGGACGAGATCAGGTACAGGTGCCCGATCTTCTTGTGGTCGGTGGTGGTCAGCCAGGAGACGGCCACCCGTCCTTTGCTCGGCCCCTCCATCTGCACCGGGGTGACCGGCTCCGTCACTGATGCCATTACGGTCCATTTCTCCAGATCGTGAGGTAGTTCACATGTTTCCCTCAGCATCCAAGATGTCGCAATCGATGCACTTCGTACGTGAACGCCACGCCGCCCCCAGGGGGCGCGCGGGCGCATGCGCCGCACGGGGCACAGAAGCACGCGCGTCGACGGCCTTCTAGCCGCCCCCGAGCCATAGCCCGAGGTCCACCGCGTGCCCGTGCGCGGTCCGGCCGGCGCGCACGCCCCCCCGGCGGCCGGCACGAGCGAGGAGCGGCCGGCGCTGACGGGCCGGCCGGCGCCAGTGGGCCAGCCGGCGTAGTCGGACCGGCTGGAGGCGGCCGTGTCGACCGGTCACGGACCGGCCGACACGGGCGGCCCAACCGGCGCAGACGAAGCGGCAGCCGCGGACGGACCGGCCGGGCGCGAACGGACCGGCCGCCCCGGCGAACCGACCGGCACGGGCGGCCCAGCCGCCGCAGGCGCACCGTCAGCCGCGGACGGTCCGGTCGCGCCCGGCGAACCGCGGGGCCTGCGCGAACGACGAGCGGTCGGCACGGACGGACCGGTCCGCGCAGGTGGGCCGGCCGGTGGGCGATGTCTCCCGCGTACGGCCGGGGCCGCGCCGCGCGGGTGCGCGACGCGGCCCCGGATCCGGGCGTGCCGCCTGTCAGGTGCGGCTCAGCATGTCCCTGGCCCGGTCGACCATCGACGCGAACGGCCCGGTCAGCGCCTGGACCATCGGCTTGCCGGCCGCCACGGGGTGCGGGTGGGTCGGCGCCAGGGTCTCGACGGCCCGCAGGCGGTCGCCCATCTTCTGGAGCTGCTCCTCCGTGCGCCCCGCGCGCAGGGCGGGGAACTCCTCGCGCTCCTCGTGCTCGGCGTGCTCGAGCACGGCCCGCTCGAACTCCGCGAACCGCGCGTCGAACTCGACGCTGTGCACGTCCATCTTCTCCAGCCGCGCGAGCACCTTGTTCGCCTCGGCCTCCTCCTCGTTGCGCGCGTCGGCCTGCGCCTTGCCCGCGGTGTCCTTCGTGACGGGGCGGACGACGACCTCCTCGGCCGTCTCGTGGACCGCCAGGAGCGCCCGCAGTTCGTCGAACGCCTTCTGCTTGCGCTCCCCCTGAGCCGTCTTCACGTCCCCGAACAGCTCCTTGATCCTCGCGTGCTGTCCGAGCAGGATCGCCACGACGTCGCCCTCCGGCAGCCGCGCCGCCTGGTCGCGGTCTTTCTGCGCGTCACCCATCGGTACCTCACTAGTCGGAGATGTCCTTCGCCCCTGAGTGACCCCGAACGCCGCCCGGAAACGCCGCGAAGCAGCCGTTGTGCGGGCCCTGCGCGCTCCGTTCCGGACACCCGTGCGCCCCCACCCGGGAACGGAACCCGATCAGCCCGGCCACCTGCGCATATGCCGAATGGCCAAGCACCCGTTCTCCACACGGCCGTTCCCGCTGAACCCTGGTTGCGGGGCGTTCGCATTCCCTAAGATGAGACGCCTGCCGCGCCGGTCGGAGGCGCGGCTCGGGCCAGGGGGAGTTGATGGCGCACACACAGCACGAACCGTCCACGACGATCGACGCGAACGTGCCGACGGCGGCACGTATGTACGACTACTACTTGGGCGGCAAGGACAACTACGCGGCGGACCGCGAGGCCTGCGCCGCGCTGGACAAGGAAGTGCCCAGCACGCGCGCGCTGGCGCTGAACAACCGCCGCTTCCTGCAGCGGGTGGTCAGAACGCTCGCGCAGGACTACGGCATCCGGCAGTTCATCGACCACGGATCGGGCCTGCCCACGCAGGACAACGTGCACCAGGTCGCCCAGCGCGTCGACCCGGAGTCGCGCGTGGTCTACATCGACAACGACCCGATGGTGCTGGTGCACGGCCGCGCCCTGCTGGACCAGAACGACCGCACGGCCGTCATCCAGGCGGACATGCGGGACACGGAGGGGATCTTCTCCCACCCCGACACCCGGCGGCTGATCGACTTCTCGCAGCCGGTGGCCGCGCTGTTCGTGTCGGTGATGCACTGCCTGCCCGACGGACCGGACGGGCCGCCAGCCCTGGCGCGCCGGGTGGCCGAACGGCTGGCGCCGGGCAGCTTCATGGTGATGTGCCAGCTCGTCAGCGAGGACGCCCACGTACGGGACTTCGTCACGGAGTTCATGGACCGCAGCACCGGCGGCCACTGGGGCCGAGTGCGCCAGGAGAAGGACGTCGCGGCCCTGTTCGACGGGCTGGAGATCCTGGAGCCGGGACTCGTCGAGGTGTCGACCTGGCGCCCGGACTCGGAGGTGGCGCCCAGGCAGCTCACGCAGGAGTGGATCGAGTTCGGCGGTGTGGGCCGCCTCCCGTAGGGGCCGCTCCCGCGCCGTGCCCTCCCCCGGGCACCTCCCGAAGGATCGTCACGGCACGGCCCCGCCCCGCGGGTCCGTGCCCCCGCAAGCGACCGCGCCTCGTACAGGACCGTGCCGTGTTCGAAACCGTGGGTCCGTACGGGACCGCGCCCTCAGCCCGTCGTGACCGGCGGGTATCTCGTCTCCATGGTCTCCCGCAGCAGCTCCAGCGTGGCGCGCGGGTCCAGGGCGTCGTCGGCCAGGCGGTCCAGGACGAGCCGGTACTCCTCCGTCTCGTCGCGGTCCTCGATGAAGTTGGCGCTCTTGATGTGCTCCAGGTAGACGACGTCCGGAAGCTCCCGGCCGCCGAAGCGCAGGTACGTCACGGGGATCGCGGGCGCCGAGGCGTCGGTGACGTCGAGCGGCACGACCTGCACCGTGATGTGCGGGTGCTGCGCCATCTCGATCAGATGCCCCAGCTGCTCGCGCATCACCTCGCGGCTGCCCAGCACCCGCAGCAGGACCGACTCGTCGATGAGCGCCCACAGCTGCGGGGCGTCGGCGCGCCGCAGCATCTCCTGGCGCCGCATCCGCAGTTCGACCCGGCGCCGCACCTCGCCGGACGGGGCCGCGGGCAGACCGCGCCGCACGACGGCCTCGGTGTAGGCGGGGGTCTGCAGCAGCCCGGGCACGTACTGGATCTCGAAGGTGCGGATGTAGCTCGCGGCCTCCTGCAGGCCGACGAAGCGGTCGAGCCACTCCGGCATCAGCCGGCCGTCGTACCGCTGCCACCAGCCCGGTTCGCCCGCCCGGCGCAGCAGTTGCAGCAGGACCGACGTCTCGTACTCGCCGACCCCGTACAGCTCCAGCAGCCCGCGTACGTCCTTCTCGGACGGAGGCCGCCGCCCCTTGCCCGACTCGATGCGCGACAGCTTCGCGGCACTGAACCTGATGGCGCGGGCGGCCTGGTCCTGGGAGAGGCCCGCGTCCGCCCTCATGCCCGCCAACTGCACCCCGACCAGCATCTTCAACAGGGTCGGGGCGGGCTCGCTGCGGTTCAGGTACGGCTCGAGACCGGCGGTACGACGCGGATCTGCTCCCATGACGGTCTCCAGCTCTCCGGCAGACAACAAGACCGTATTCTTTCATCTCACAAGCCGTCATGTACCGGCTACGCACGGGGAGATCCCGTCGGGCGGTTCACATCAGGTGGTCGAACTCCCCGTCCTTGGCGCCCGCGAGGAACGCGCCGACCTCCGCGCGCGTGTACACCAGGGCGGGGCCCTCCGGATCGCGCGAGTTGCGCACGGCCACGCTCCCGTCGGCGAGGGCGGCCACCTCGACACAGTTTCCCTCGGCATTGCTGTGGCGGCTCTTGATCCACCGGACGTCCAGCGAACCGGCCGGGACGCCGTTCTTCATCTGCGGCACGACACCATCCTTCTCACATTTCGAACCAGGCCCTCGAATCGCCCGGTTCACCCCTGGTTCCACCGAGTTGACGGGCCGTCGGCCGTCAACTTGCCTCCGTGCAATTTCCCCTGCAATTGCACGGAACATGCTGACGCCGTGGATAATAGCGGCGGCGGAAAGCGAAAGCGGCCGCACCGCGGCCCGATCTCTACGGGGGCTGGTCATGCCGCCATCGGCAGGAGGGAACGACAGCCCGAACAGGACCGTCGTCGCACCGGCGGACCGCGCGGCCCACGGGCCCCGTGCGGCCGGACCGGGGGCGTTACCCGCCGGGCGGCGGGAGGCCGCCGGGGCCGCCGCCCCGGGTCAGGGCGGAAGCGACGGCGGGACCGCGCACGGCACGACGTGGGTGAGCGAGGTGGGCAGGATGCTGAAGGCGATCAGACGGGTTCCGTGGAACGAGCTGGAGGACTCCACCGGTCCCGCCGCCGCCACGATCCCGGGCCTGCTGAACCTCGTCGCCTGGGGGGACAGCGCGACCGCGGAGTCCGCCCTGGAGGACCTGCGCGACCGGGTCTGCCAGTACGGCTCCTTCGTCCACCAGGCGACGGCCCCCGTGGTGCCGTTCCTCTTCGAACTCGCCCGGGGTCCGCAGGTCACCTGCCGCCCCAAGGTGCTGGGACTGCTCAAGGACATCGGCCAGGCCCGGCAGTGGGAGACCGCGGCGTCCACCCTGGTGAGGTCCCGCGGCTGCGCGGAGCACGCGCGCTGGGAGCGCGAGGCCCGTACCGCGGTCCGCGCCGGCCTGAGCATCGCCCGGCACCTGGAGAACGAGCCCGACGCCGCCGTCTCCGAGGCCGCCTCCGAACTGACCCGCGCGCTCACCGCCTGACACCGGCCGCCCTCCCGGCGCCGTGCCTCCGCCCGGCGCCGCGCCGCCCCGTCCCCGATCCCTCGCCGGCGTCCGCCGCGCTCCGTCGGCGGACCGTGTGACCTGCCCCGACGTCCATTGGTGTCGATCGGCGCCCGCATCCGGACCCGGAACCGTGTCGAAAGGGGCGAGTGGGGTACCGGTGCTGGCAAGGCAGGGACCGCCGCCGGCGGTCGACGGCGACGATCGGGAAACGGAGCAGTAGTGACGCAAAGCGCGGATGACGCGGCTCTCGAGGAACGCGGCGCGGTGCCCGGACTGCACCTGGCGGCCCGCGTGGCCGAGGCGGGGTGCGCGCACGACGTACACGACCACGATCTGCCACCGGACCGCAACCAGGCCATCCTGGAGGCGGCCAAACAGGTCGGCTCGCTGCTGAAGAGACAGGGCCACCCGTTCGCCCTGGCCGGCAGCGTCGCCGTCTACGCGCACGGCGGGCCGCGCAACCTCCAGCACGACGCCGACTTCTGCATCCGGCCCGAGGACGCCGACCTGGTCGCGGCCACGCTCACCGAGGCCGGCCTGCAGGTCTTCACCCCGCCCGAGGACTGGCTGCTGAAGGCCAAGTGTCTCGGGCAGGACATCGACCTGATCTTCGAGCTCGCCCACCAGCCGGTCACGGCGGAGCTGCTGGAGCGGGCCGAGGAGCTGTCCGTGGACTCCGTCCACATGCCCGTCCTGACCGCCACCGACCTGATGCACAGCCTGCTCGCCGCCTTCTCCGAGCACCACTGCGACTTCGGGGCCGTCCTGCCCATCGCGCGGACCCTGCGCGAGAAGGTCGACTGGGAGCGGGTGCGGCGCAGCTGCGGGGACGCGCCCATGCCGGACGCCTTCCTCTACCTGCTGGAGCGGCTTCAGGTCATCGCACCCCGAAGGGAAGACCCATGAACGAGCATCCGGGCGGCCACGCGAGCGGCGACGGAACCGCCGCCGGTACGCGGACCGCGGCGTCGCCCCCGAACATCGAGTACCGCATCGCCCATCTGAAGGAGCGGCTCGCCACGGAGCTGGTGGGCGAGCTCGGTATCCGTGTCGAGGCGCGGGGCGGCTCGGTGGTCGTCTCGGGCACCGTGCCCTCGGTGCACTGCCGCGACGAGATCGAGCGCATCGCGCAGGAGGAACTGGACGGAGTGGCGGTCCACGCCGACATCGTGGTGGCCGAGGCCGCCGCCCCCGACCACCCGGAGGAACTGGCATGATCCGTGTCGCAGCCGTCGGTGACATCCATATGGGAGCCGACAGTGAGGGCGTGCTCAGGCCCGCCCTGGAGACCCTTCCCGACTGCGCGGACCTGTTGCTCCTCGCCGGCGACCTGACACGTCTCGGTACGCCCGAGGAGGCCCGGGTGGTCGCCCGGGAGATGTCGGGGCTCGCCGTTCCGGTCATCGCGGTGCTCGGCAACCACGACCACCAGGACGACAGGCCGGAGGAGGTCACGGCCGTCCTCCGCGACGCCGGGGTGCGGGTGCTGGAGGGCGGGAGCACGGTCGTGGACGTGGACGGCACGCGGGTGGGCGTCGCCGGGACCAAGGGCTTCGGCGGAGGGTTCGCCGGGCGCTGCGGCACCGAGTTCGGCGAGCACATGATGAAGGAGTTCGTCCGCTACACCCGCCGCTGCGCGGACGGGCTGCGCACCGGCCTGGAGGAGCTGAAGGAGCAGGGCTGCGCGGCGCGGATCGCGCTCACCCACTTCTCCCCCGTCCCCGACACCCTCGCGGGCGAGCCCCTGGAGATCTATCCCTTCCTCGGCAGCTACCTGCTCGCCGAGGCCATCGACACGGCCGGGGCCGACCTGGCCGTCCACGGCCACGCGCACGCCGGTACCGAACACGGTATGACCAGTGGCGGAGTCCGCGTACGCAATGTGGCGCAGCCGGTCATCCGGCGGGCGTTCAACGTGTACCACCTGCACGGTGACCAGCAGGAGGCACGGCCCGCGGCGATGGCACACACCTCCGCCGCCGGATAGGCGGCGCGGAACGCGACGGCGGGGCGGGCGGAGACACTCCGCCCGCCCCGCGTGTGCGCGGGACGCGCGGGGCGGGACGCCGGGCCCGTTCCGACCGGAGGGAGCCGGGCCGGACGGACACATCCGGCCACTTCGTACGGCGGGGAACGCGGGGCGCCGACGTCACCGCGTCCGCCGGGCAGCGGGTGCTCGCGGGGTGCGCGCCCGCCCTTCTCTCGGCCGTACGGACGCCCGGAACCATCCGGCGAACAGAAGCTGACCGGCCATGCCCCCTTTTGGCTTTTTCATGCCTACCAAAAGCAGACTTTCTTTCGAAGCGAACACCTCTTCGCTCCCTGCGTCATCCTTTGTTGATCCGCCGGACAGTGGGTTAATCTGCCGCGTATTTCTCTTTCAGGCGGTCGGCTGCCTGCCGGGATTTCCACGGGCGTGTCAGGGGGACGGCCCCCCGTGACACGGCGCGGCCCACGCCTGGCGTGGGGTTTCCTGGGGATCGGGACGAGGGTGGGCATGAGCGGGACGACGGCCGAGGCCACTGGTCGTGTATCGGGTGACAAGGAGCTGCGCCAGCTGCTCGCCGGACTGACGGCGGTGCGGGACGGCGACTTCGGCACGCGGCTGCCGGACGACGGCGGCGGGCTCCTCGGCGAGATCGCCACCGTCTTCAACGGCATGGTGGACCAGCTGTCCGTCTTCACCTCCGAGGTCACGCGCGTGGCCCGCGAGGTGGGCACCGAGGGCACACTGGGCGGGCAGGCCGAGGTGCCCGGGGTGTCGGGCACCTGGGCCGACCTGACCGACTCCGTGAACGCCATGGCGGGCAACCTCACCACCCAGGTGCGCGACATCGCCCAGGTGGCGACGGCCGTGGCCAAGGGCGACCTGTCGCAGAAGATCGACGTGCCCGCGCGCGGCGAGATCCTGGAGCTGAAGGAGACCGTCAACACGATGGTCGACCAGCTCTCCGCCTTCGCCGACGAGGTCACCCGCGTCGCCCGCGAGGTCGGCAGCGAGGGCCGCCTCGGCGGCCAGGCACAGGTCCCCGGCGTCGGCGGCGTGTGGCGCGACCTGACCGACTCGGTGAACCTGATGGCGGGCAACCTCACCGCGCAGGTGCGCAACGTCGCCCAGGTGACGACGGCGGTCGCCAAGGGCGACCTCTCGCAGAAGATCACCGTGGACGCCCGCGGCGAGATCCTGGAGCTGAAGAACACCATCAACACGATGGTCGACCAGCTCTCCGCCTTCGCCGACGAGGTCACCCGCGTCGCCCGCGAGGTCGGCACCGACGGCCGGCTGGGCGGCCAGGCGGACGTGAAGGACGTCCGGGGCACCTGGCGCGACCTGACCGACTCCGTGAACTTCATGGCCGGCAACCTCACCGCGCAGGTGCGCTCGATCGCCCAGGTCGCCACCGCCGTGGCGCGCGGCGACCTGTCGCAGAAGATCACCGTGGACGCCCGCGGCGAGATCCTGGCGCTCAAGGACACCATCAACACGATGGTCGACCAGCTCTCCGCCTTCGCCGACGAGGTCACCCGCGTCGCCCGCGAGGTCGGTACGGCCGGCAACCTGGGCGGCCAGGCCACCGTACGGGGCGTCTCCGGCACCTGGAAGGACCTCACCGACAACGTCAACGTGATGGCCTCCAACCTGACCGGGCAGGTGCGCTCGATCGCCCAGGTCGCCACCGCCGTGGCGCGCGGCGACCTCTCGCAGAAGATCACGGTCGAGGCCAAGGGCGAGGTGGCGGCCCTCGCGGACGTCATCAACACGATGGTCGACACCCTGTCCGCGTTCGCCGACGAGGTCACCCGCGTCGCCCGCGAGGTCGGCACCGAGGGCCGGCTCGGCGGCCAGGCCCACGTGCCCAACGTGGCCGGCACGTGGAAGGACCTCACCGACAACGTCAACTCGATGGCCAACAACCTCACCGGCCAGGTCCGCAACATCGCGCTGGTGACGACGGCCGTGGCCAACGGCGACCTGTCGAAGAAGATCGACGTCGACGCCCGGGGCGAGATCCTCGAACTGAAGACGACCATCAACACGATGGTGGACCAGCTCTCCTCGTTCGCCGCCGAGGTCACCCGCGTCGCCCGCGAGGTCGGCAGCGAGGGCAGGCTCGGCGGCCAGGCCGAGGTGGAGGGCGTCTCCGGCACCTGGAAGCGCCTGACCGAGAACGTCAACGAGCTGGCCGGGAACCTGACCCGCCAGGTCCGCGCCATCGCCGAGGTGGCCAGCGCCGTCGCCGAGGGCGACCTGACCCGCTCCATCACCGTCGACGCCTCCGGCGAGGTCGCCGAGCTCAAGGACAACATCAACTCGATGGTCGGCTCGCTGCGCGAGACCACGCGGGCCAACCAGGAGCAGGACTGGCTCAAGACCAACCTGGCCCGGATCTCCGGCCTGATGCAGGGCCACCGCGACCTGGCGGTCGTCGCCGAGCTGATCATGGACGAGCTGACCCCGCTGGTCTCCGCCCAGTACGGCGCCTTCTACCTGGCGGAGGAGACCCGCCGGGGCACCGAGCTGCGGCTCATCGGCTCCTACGGCTACCCCGACGGCTCCGGGCGCCCGGAGCGCATCCCGCTGGGCCGCTCGCTGGTCGGCCAGGCCGCCCGCAACCGGCGCGCCATCACCGTCGACGACCTGCCGCCCGCGTACGTCACCATCTCCTCGGGGCTCGGCCAGGTCGCGCCGACCGCGCTGAAGGTGCTGCCCATCGTGGTGGACGAGCAGGTGCTCGGCGTCATCGAGCTGGCCTCGGTCACCCGCTTCACGCAGATCCACGAGGACTTCCTCGGCCAGCTGATGGAGACCATCGGCGTCAACGTCAACACCATCGTCGCCAACGCCCGTACCGACGAGCTCCTGGAGGAGTCGCAGCGCCTGACCGCCGAGCTGCAGGCCCGGTCGACGGAGCTGCAGGTGCAGCAGGAGGAGCTGCAGCGCTCCAACGCGGAGCTGGAGGAGAAGGCCACCCTGCTGGTCGCCCAGAACCGCGACATCGAGACCAAGAACCTGGAGATCGAGCAGGCGCGGCAGGAGCTGGAGGCGCGCGCCCAGCAGCTCTCCCTGGCCTCGAAGTACAAGTCCGAGTTCCTCGCGAACATGAGCCACGAGCTGCGCACCCCGCTCAACAGCCTGCTCATCCTGGCCCAGCTGCTCGCGCAGAACCCCTCGCACAACCTGACGCCCAAGCAGGTCGAGTACGCGGGCATCATCCACTCGGCCGGCTCGGACCTGCTGCAGCTGATCAACGACATCCTCGACCTGTCCAAGGTCGAGGCGGGCAAGATGGACATCACCCCCGAGCGGGTGGAGCTGCGCAAGCTGCTCGACTACGTCGAGGCCACCTTCCGCCCGATGACCACGCAGAAGAACCTCGACTTCACCGTGGACACCGCCCCGGGCGTGCCGGTGGACCTGCTCACCGACGACTCGCGGCTGCGGCAGGTGCTGCGCAACCTGCTGTCCAACGCGGTGAAGTTCACCGAGCGCGGCAGCGTGCAGCTGCGCATCGAGCCGGCCGTCGACTCCGAGATCCCGGCGGACGTCCACCGCGGCGGCGCCGTCGTGGCCTTCCGCGTCAAGGACACCGGCATCGGCATCCCCGAGCAGCAGCTGGAGACGATCTTCGGGGCGTTCCAGCAGGCGGACGGCACCACCAGCCGCAAGTACGGCGGCACGGGGCTCGGCCTGTCCATCACGCGGGAGATCGCCCACCTGCTCGGCGGTGCCGTCACCGTCGACAGCACGCCGGGCCGGGGCAGCACCTTCACGCTGTACCTGCCGGTGGCCCGGGCCGACTTCGAGGACCCGGCCACGGGGGTGACGACGATCGCCGGCTCCGTGGAGCCGAACGGCGGGGCGGACGAGACGCCCGCGCTGCCCGCTCCGGCGCCCGCGGCCGCGCAGCGCAGGCGGCGGCTGATGATCGTCGAGGAGCGCACCCGCGGGCTGCTCACCCTCGTCGCCGAGAGCACCGTCGCCAACCTGACGGCCGGCGGCAGCGGCTCCGGCGTCCCCCAGGACGCCGTCGACGTCATCACCGCCGTGGACGCCCAGGAGGCGGCGGAGGCCCTGGCCGCCCAGCCGTGCCACTGCGTGGTCCTCGACCTCGGCCTGCCGGACGAGGAGGTCAAGCGGTTCCTGGACGCCCTGGAGGGCGACCCGGCGCTGGCGTCCGTGCCGGTCCTGGTGCACAACGGCCGGCGCGTCGACGTCGAGCGGGACCCGGTGCTCGGCTCCCGCCCGGCGGCCCGCTCGATGGAGATCCTGTCCAGCCTGGACGAGCTGCGCGAGCGGATCGCCCTGCACCTGTCGGCCGAGGAGCCCGGGGACGTACTGCCCCTGGTGCGCCCGGAGAAGCCGCAGCCCGAGCCGTCGCTGGTGGTGGACGACTCCTTCTCCGGCCGTACGGTCCTGGTGGTCGACGACGACGCCCGCAACCTCTTCGCGCTCAGCGGCATCCTGGAGCTGCACGGCTTCCGGATCCTGCACGCGGAGAACGGCCGGAAGGGCGTGGACACCCTCCTCGCCCACCCGGAGATCTCGCTGGTCCTGATGGACGTGATGATGCCGGAGATGGACGGCTACGCGGCCACGGCGGAGATCCGCCAGGACCCGCGGTACGCCGATCTGCCGATCATCGCCGTCACCGCCAAGGCGATGCCCGGCGACCGGGAGAAGAGCCTGCTCTCCGGAGCGAGCGACTACGTCACCAAGCCGGTCGACGCCAACGACCTCATCGCCTGCGTACGGCGCTGGCTGACCGTGTGAGGCGGGCCCGCGCCCGGGGACCCGCGCCCCGGGCGCGGGTCCGCCGTCCCGCCCGGCACCGTCCGCACGCCCGAGGAGCATCGCCACCGTGAACACCCCGCACGAACCCGACCACGAGGCCCTCGGAGAGGGCCGGGCCGAGCCCGCCGTCCCCGCCGCGTCCGTCGCGCGGGCCGCGGACGGCTCGGCCGTCGGCCGGCTCGCCGCGACCGTCGAACGGCTGCGCCACGAGGTGGGGGCCGCGCACGCCGCCGCGGACGGCAGGGCGCTGCTCGAACTCGCCAAGGGCATCCTCATCGAGCGCCTCGGCTTCGGCCCCGCCGAGGCCGCCGAGCGCCTCCGGTCGCTGGCGGAGCAGGCCGGGGTGACGCCGCTCGAACTCGCCGTCGACGTCATCAACCAGGCGGCCCGCGACCGGGTGTCGGAGATCGCCGCCGAGCTGGTCACCGACGGCGAGGGCGGGGCCCGTGCGCGCCGCTCCTCCCCCGCCGCGGTCCGGCTGCGCACGGCGGAGAGCGGTGCCCTGGCCGCGGCCGACGCGCAGGCCGTGGCCGACTCGCTGCTCCAGCACGCGCTGGCCCCGCTGGGCGCGAGCGCCGTGGCGGTGTGGGCCGCGCGCTCGGACGGCTCGCTGTCGCTGGCGGGCAGCGCCGGGTTCTCCGCCGCCGAGGCCGACCGCTGGTGCTACGTACCGCCCGGCGTGGCGACGGTGGCGCGGCAGGCGCTGACGCACCGCGGCACGCAGTGGTTCGCCTCGCCCGCCGAGGACGGGATGCCCTCCATCGGGCGCGCGGAGTACCCCGAGGGCGGCCGGGTGGCCGTGCCCGCCGGGACCGGCGGGCGCATCCACGGCGTCCTGGAGATCGTCTGGCCGTCGCCGCTGGCGCCGCAGCCGCCGCAGATCGTGCGGCAGATCGAGGCCCTGGCCGACCTGTGCGCGCACACCCTGGAGACGCACACGCCGGTGACCGGTGCGCCCGCCCTGGGCTCCGCGCGCAGCCAGCCCGGTGTGCTGGAACTCGTCCACCTGGCCGAGGGCCTGCACGACCCGGCCCTCGTGCTCGTCCCGCACGCCGACGACGACGGCGAACTCGTCGACTTCCGCATCCACTACGTCAACGGCCGCTTCCTCGACCCGGCGGGCCGGCCCCGCAACACCATCAACGGGTCCCTGCTCCTGGAGGCCTACCCGATGGCCGCGGGGCAGAGCGGCCTCTTCGAGCACATCGAGCGGGTGTACGCGACGGGCGAGCCGTTCGCCGCCCAGCGCATGACGCTCACCGCGCTGGTGGAGCAGGTGCCGCTGTCCGCGGTCGCCGACATCCACGTCAGCCGGCACGGCACCAGCGTGCTGCTGATCTGGCGCATCGAGGACGAGGCGGCGCGGCTGGCCAGCCTGCTGCAGAACGCCCAGCGGCTCGGCCGGATCGGCGGCTTCGAGGAGAACGTCGTCACCGAGGAGATCACCTGGAACAGCCAGCTGTTCTCCCTGTTCGGGCGGCCCTCCTACAGCACGCCCGTACCGCTGAAGGAGCTGGCCGCGCACGCGCACCCCGACGACGCGGTCGCCATCGGCCGCTTCCTGCGGACGTTGCTGCACCATCTGCGTCCCGCGTCGGCGGCGTTCCGGCTGCAGCGCCCGGACGGGGTGACCCGGCACATGCGGGTGGTGGCCGAGCCGGTGCTCGACGCCGCCGACCGGCTGCTCGTCCTGCGCGGTGCCTACCAGGACATCTCGTCCCAGCACTGGACCGAGGTGGCCCTGGCCGCCACCCGCGACCAGCTCGCCCACACCGAGCAGCAGGCCGCCGAGCGCAACCGCCTGGCCCTCCAGCTCCAGCACGCCATCATGCCGCCCGCCCAGGCCCCGCTGGAGATCCCGCAGCTCCAGCTCGCGGTGCGCTACCGGCCCGCCGAGACCGAGCAGCTCGTCGGCGGCGACTGGTACGACGCCGTCCTCCTGCCCTCGAAGAAGGTGCTGCTGTGCGTCGGCGACGTGGCCGGGCACGGTATCGAGGCCGCGACCAGCATGGTCGTGCTCCGCAACGCGCTGCGCGGCCTCGCCGTCACGGGCGCGGGCCCGGCCCAGCTGCTGTCCTGGCTCAACATCGTGGCGCACCACCTGACGGGCGCGGTGACCGCCACGGCCGTCTGCGGCCTGTACGACCCCGAGCGGCACACGCTGACCTGGGCGCGGGCCGGGCACCTGCCGCCCGTGCTGGTCCGCGACGCGGAGGCGGAGCCGCTGCCCCTCGTACGGGGCCTGCTGCTGGGCGCGGTGGCGGAGACGACGTACGAGGAGGCCGAGGTCCAGCTCGCCGCGGACGACACCCTGCTGATGTACACGGACGGTCTGATCGAGCGCCGCGACCTGTCCGTCGAGGAGGCGCTGTCGCACCTGCTGGAGACGGCCCGGGGGCAGGCGCCGAGCCTGGCCCAGCAACTGGACCGACTGCTCACCTACAGCCGGTCCGACACCGACGACGACACCTGCATCATCGGCATCCGGGTGGCGTAGGGGCCGGTACGGTCCAGGGGGGAATCCCCCTGAGCAGCGAGAAAGGGCACCTCATGACGGCTGCGGCAGCCACCCCCGCCGACCCCTTCGAGGAGTTCTGGCGGGAGCGCCGGGTCTGCTTCCTCACCACCCCGCGCACGGACGGCACCCCGCACCTCGTGCCCGTCGGCGTGACCTACGACCCCGCGACGCGGACCGCCCGCGTCATCAGCAGCGCGGGCAGCAAGAAGGTCCGCAACCTGCGCGCCGCCGGGCCGGGCGCCACCGTCGCCGTGAGCCAGGTCGACGGCCGCCGCTGGTCCACCCTCGAGGGCACCGCCGTCGTCAGGGACGACCCCGCGTCCGTCGCCGACGCGGAACGGCGCTACGCCGCCCGGTACCGGCAGCCGCGCCCGAACCCCGAGCGGGTGGTCGTCGAGATCGCGGTGACGCGTGTCCTGGGCACCGTGCGGCCCCACACCTGGTGACACCTTCCCGTAATCCCTCCTGACCTGGGCGGAAGCCGCCCGCGGCGGGCCCGCTCACGGTGCGTGGTTCACCCGATCGCCCGTGCCGCCGCGCCCCCGGCGGGGGGCCGGGGCGAGTCTGGGCGCAGGCCCGGACGGCTCGGGCCGCTCCGTTCGACGGAGCGCGGACCGCGACCACGGAAGCGGTGCGCGACGCCGGGCCCCGGCACCGCGGTGCCGGTCCTCCGGCGGCTGCCGACGTCAGGAGAAGACCATGAGCAACGCAGCCCCACGCGTCTGGGAGCACGCCGTCGTCACGGGCGGCGCGGGATTCGTCGGATCACACCTGTGCTCCGCGCTCCTGGCCGCCGGAACCCGCGTCACCTGCGTGGACGACTTCAGCACCGGACGGCCCGAGAACATAGCCGGGCTCCGCGACCGGCCCGGCTTCACCCTCGTACGGGCCAACGTCTCGGAGCCCCTCGACATCGACGGTCCCCCCGACCTCGTCCTGCACTTCGCCTCCCCCGCCTCGCCCGCCGACTACCTGCGGCTGCCGCTGCACACCATGGAGGCCGGCAGCCTCGGCACCCGCAACGTCCTCGAACTCGCCCGCGCCGCCGGGGCCCGCTTCGTCCTGGCCTCCACCTCCGAGGTGTACGGCGACCCGCAGCAGCACCCGCAGAACGAGCGGTACTGGGGCAACGTCAACCCCGTGGGGCCGCGCAGCGTGTACGACGAGGCCAAGCGCTTCGGCGAGGCGCTGACCACCGCCGAGGCCGAGGTGCACGGCGTCGACACCGCGATCGTGCGGCTGTTCAACACCTACGGCCCCCGGATGCGGGGGTACGACGGGCGCGCCGTGCCGACGTTCGTCCGGCAGGCGCTGGCCGGGGAGGACCTGACCGTCACCGGCGACGGGCTGCAGACCCGGTCGCTGTGCTACGTCGACGACACCGTGGCCGGCGTCCTCGCCATGGCCGCCCACGACATGCGCGGCCCGGTCAACATCGGCAACCCGGACGAGCTGACGATGCTGGAACTGGCCCGAGTGGTCATCGACCTGACCGGCTCGTCGTCGCGGATCCGCTTCATCGAGCGGCCCACCGACGACCCGGCCGTGCGCTGCCCGGACATCACCCTGGCCCGCGACAAGCTCCAGTGGGAGCCGCGGGTGCCCGCCGAGGAGGGCCTGCGGCGCACCATCGACTGGTTCCGCGCCCACATGGACGGCTGAAGGCCCCTGCCCGCCGTACCCGTCCGTACGCCGGGTCCCGCCCGCCGCTCCCCCACCGACCGGGTCGCCCCGACCCGCCGAAAGGCATGGGACTGTCATGCGCATCCTCGGAATCAACGCCCTGTTCCACGATCCCGCCGCCGCCCTCGTCATCGACGGGCGCACCGTCGCCGCCGCCGAGGAGGAGCGCTTCTCGCGGCGCAAGCACGGCAAGCGGCCGCTGCCGTTCTCGGCCTGGGAGCTGCCCGAGAAGGCCGCCGCCTGGTGCCTGAAGCGGGCGGGCCTGCGCCCGCAGGACCTCGACGTCGTCGCGTACTCCTTCGACCCGGAGCTGGCCCGCCCCGCCGAGGCCATGGGGCTCGACGACCCGTGGGACCACCTGCGGCTCACCTATGCGCGCGAGGCCCCGAACTTCCTCGCCGCCGCGCTGCCCGGCCTGGACCCGGCCAAGGTCCGCTTCGTGCCGCACCACATGGCGCACGCCGCGTCCGGCGCCTTCGCCGCGCCCGACGCGGGCGACTCCTCGGTCCTGGTGCTCGACGGCCGCGGCGAGCGCGCCTCGCACCTGGCCGCGCACCGCACCGGTGACAGCCTGGAGCCCCTGTACGCGCAGGAGCTGCCGCACTCGCTGGGGCTGGTCTACGAGGAGCTGACCGAGCACCTGGGCTTCCTGCGCTCCTCGGACGAGTTCAAGGTGATGGCGCTGGCCTCGCACGGGCGGCCGCGGATGCTGGCCGAGCTGCGCCGCCACGTGCGGGCCACGGGCGACGGCGGGTTCCGCGCCGCGTCCGTGCCCTGGCACGAGCTGTGCGCGCCGCGCGGCGCGGACGAGCCGTGGACCCAGGACCACGCGGACGTGGCGGCCAGCGCGCAGGCGGTCCTGGAGGAGACCCTGCTGAACCTGGTGCGCTGGCTGCACGGGCGCACGCACGACAGCGTGCTCACCCTCGCCGGCGGCGTCGCGCTCAACTGTGTGGCCAACTCCCGCATCGCCCGCGAGGGTCCCTTCTCCCGGGTGTGGGTGCAGCCCGCGGCCGGCGACGCGGGCACGGCGCTGGGCAGCGCCCTGCTGCTGTCCGCCGGCGCGGGCGAGGACGTGGGGTGCATGACCGGCGCGGACCTCGGCCGCGACTGGTCGGACGCGGAGATCGGGGCATGGCTGAAGACGGCGGGCGTGCCGTTCGAGCGGCCCGCGGACATCGCGGAGACGGTGGCGCGCACGCTCGCGGACAACGGGATCGTGGCCTGGTTCCAGGGCCGCTCCGAGTACGGGCCGCGGGCGCTGGGCCACCGCTCCCTGCTGGCCCACCCCGGGCACGCGGGCAACCTGGAGCGCCTCAACGACGTGAAGGGCCGCGAGCAGTTCCGCCCGGTGGCGCCCATGGTGCTGGCCGACCGGGCCCCCGAGATCTTCGACGGGCCGATGCCGAGCCCGTACATGCTGTTCGTCCACGACGTGGCCCCCGGGTGGCGCGAGCGCATTCCGGCCGTCGTGCACGTCGACGGCACCGCCCGCATCCAGACCGTGGACCCGGCCGCCGAGCCGCTGGTCGCCCGGATGCTCGCCGCCTTCGAGCGCCTCACCGGACTGCCCGTGGTCGTCAACACCAGTCTGAACACGGCGGGGCGGCCCATGGTCGACGACCCGCGCGACGCCCTGGAGTGCTTCGGCTCCTCCCCCGTGGACCTGCTCGCCATCGGCCCGTACGCGGTCCGGCGCCCCGCCTTCTTCGGGGTCTGCGACGACGGGGCCACGGCGTGACGGCGGGCGGCGGGGCCGGGCGTCCCGAGTACGCCGTGGTGATCCCCACCCTGGGCCGGCCGAGCCTCGGCGCCTGCCTGCGGGCGCTGGCCGCCGCCGGCGGTCCCCCGCCGGCGCGGGTGGTGCTGGTCGACGACCTGCCCCTGACGCGCGGCCCGCTCCCCGTCGACGTGCCGCCCGGGCTGGTGGGGCTGACCACCGTCGTGGCGGGCGGCGGGCGCGGGCCGGCCGCCGCGCGCAACGCCGGCTGGCGCGCGGCCCCCGCCGTGCCCTGGATCGTCTTCCTCGACGACGACGTGGTGCCGGGGCCGGGCTGGGGCGAGCGGCTGGCCCGCGACCTGGCCGCGGCCTCGCGCCGCACGGCGGCCGTCACCGCGCGGATCACCGTGCCGCTGCCCGCGCACCGGCGCCCCACCGACTGGGAGCGCAACACCGCGGGCCTGGAGACCGCCCGCTGGATCACCGCCGACATGGCCTACCGGCGTACGGCCCTGGAGGCCGTCGGCGGCTTCGACGAGCGGTTCCGGCGGGCCTTCCGGGAGGACGCGGACCTCGCCCTGCGGGTGCTGGCGGCGGGCTGGACGGTGGCGGCGGGCGAGCGCCGCACCACGCACCCCGTGCGGCCCGCCGACCGCTGGGTCTCGGTGCGGGCGCAGCGGGGCAACGCCGACGACGTGCTGATGACGCGGCTGCACGGGCCGGACTGGTGGGAGCGCGCGGCCGCGCCGCGCGGCCGGCTGCCGCGCCATCTCGCGGTGACCGCGGCCGGGCTCGGCGCGCTGTCCTGCGCCGCGCTCGGCGGACGCGGCCCGGCGCTGGCGTGCGCGGCGGGCTGGCTGGCGGGCACCGCCGAGTTCGCGGCGGCCCGGATCGCCCCCGGCCCGCGCGACCGGGACGAGGTCGTCTCCATGGTCCTGACCAGCGCCCTCATCCCGCCCCTCGCCGCCTGGCACTGGCTGCGCGGGCGGTTCGTCCACCGGAGGACCGAGCCGTGGACGCCTCCGGCCGGCGCCGCGCCGCCGCCCGCGCCGCACCACCGGGCGAAGGACCGGGTGCTGCCGTGACCGGGCGCCCCGCGGCCCGCCCGCCGCTGCCGTCCCGCCGGCCGTCCCCGGCCGGCGGGACGGCGGGCCCCTGGCTGTTCGAGGCGGGCGGCGCAGCGGCGCCCGTCCCCCGGTCCCACGGCGCCGCGCTGCCCGACGCCGTCCTCTTCGACCGCGACGGCACGCTCGTCGCCGACGTCCCCTACAACGGCGACCCCGCGCTGGTCGTCCCCCTGCCCTCGGTCCGGGAGGCCGTCGCCGCCGTACGGGCCCGCGGCGTGCCGGTCGCCGTGGTCAGCAACCAGTCGGGCGTGGCCCGCGGCCTGCTGACCCACCGCCAGGTCGAGGCCGTGGCGCGGCGGGTGGAGGAGCTGCTCGGGCCGTTCGCGGTGTGGGCCGTCTGCCCGCACGGGCCCGGCGACGGCTGCGGGTGCCGCAAGCCCGCGCCGGGACTGGTGCGCGCGGCCTGCGCGCGGCTCGGCGCGGACCCCGCCCGCACGGTCGTCGTCGGCGACATCGGCGCGGACGTGACGGCCGCCCGCGCGGCGGGCGCGCGCGGGGTGCTGGTGCCCACCGCGGTCACCAGGGCCGAGGAGGTCGCGGCGGCCGCCGAGACGGCGCCGACCCTGCTCGACGCCGTCCGCCTGGTCCTGGACGGCGCACCGGTCCCCGGCCGTACGGCCACGGCGGAGGGAGCGCGATGATCCGTCCCCGTACCCTGGTCGTCCGCCTGGACAGCGCGGGCGACGTCCTGCTGGCCGGGCCCGCCGTACGGGCGGTGGCGGCCGGGTCCTCGCACACCGCCCTGCTGTGCGGCCCGCAGGGCCTGCCGGCCGCGCGGCTGCTGCCCGGCGTGGACGAGGTGCTGTGCTTCGACGCCCCCTGGGTCGGGCTCGACCCGGCGGCCGTCTCCCGCGAGGAGACCCTCGCCCTGGTGCGCACCCTGGCCGCCGGGCGCTACGACCGGGCCCTGGTCCTCGTCTCGTACCACCAGAGCCCGCTGCCGGCCGCGCTGCTGCTGAAGCTCGCCGGGGTCGGCCGGACCGCCGCCGACAGCGAGGACTACCCCGGCGCCCTGCTCGACCTGCGCCACCACCGGCTGCCCCACCGCCACGAGGCACAGGCCGCCCTCGACCTGGCGCGGGACGCCGGGTTCCGGCTGCCGCCCGGCGACGACGGCGGCCTGCGCGTGACCGCTCCCCCGGACACCGCGCACCTGACGGGAGCGGACCCGTACGTGGTGCTGCATCCCGGCGCCGCCGTCCCGGCCCGCGCCTGGAGCCCGGGCCGGGCGGCGCGCGCCGCGGCCGCGCTCACCGCCGCCGGGTACCGCGTGGTGGTCACCGGCGCGGCCGCCGAGAAGGACCTCACCGCGCGGGTCTCCGGGGGCCACGCCCTGGACCTCGGCGGTGTCACCGGCTTCCACGAGCTCGCGGGCGTGCTGGCCCGGGCGCGCGTCGCCGTGGTCGGCAACACCGGGCCCGCGCACCTCGCCGCCGCCGTGGGCACGCCCGTCGTCTGCCCGTTCGCGCCGGTGGTGCCGGCGGAGCGGTGGCGGCCGTACGGCGTGCCGCACGTGCTGCTCGGCGACCGGGGCGCACCGTGCGCCGGGAGCCGGGCCCGCCGGTGCCCCGTCCCGGGACACCCCTGCCTGGACGCGGTGGGCGACGCCGAGGTGGTCGCCGCGGTGGCCGCGCTGTACGGCCGCGACGGTCACGCGGGGGGCCGAGCGGGGCCGTCCGGCACAACCGACACCGAGCGAGGAGCGACCGTATGAACATCCTGCTGTGGCACGTGCACGGGTCGTGGACGACGTCGTTCGTCCAGGGGCCGCACACCTACCTCGTGCCCGTCACGCCGGACCGCGGGCCCGACGGCCTCGGCCGGGCCCGGACGTTCCCCTGGCCCGACTCGGTCGTGGAGCGGACGCCCGAGCAGCTGCGGGACGCGCAGGTCGACCTCGTCGTCCTGCAGCGCCCGCACGAGGCGGAGCTCGCCGAGCGGTGGCTCGGCGGCAGACGGCCGGGCCGCGACGTGCCCGCCGTGTACCTGGAGCACAACGCGCCGGACGGCCGCGTCCCGCTGACCCGGCACCCCTGCGCCGACCGCGACGACGTCACGCTCGTGCACGTCACGTACTTCAACCGGCTGTTCTGGGACAACGGCGGCACGCGCACCCGGGTGGTCGAGCACGGCATCGTCGACCCGGGCCACCTCTACACCGGGCACCTGGAGCGCGCCGCCGTCGTGGTCAACGAGCCGGTCCGGCGCGGCCGGTACACCGGCACCGACCTCCTGCCCGCCCTGTCGCAGGCCGTGCCGCTCGACGTCTTCGGCATGCGCACCGAGCACCTGGGCGAGCGCCTCGGCGTGCCCCCGAGCCACTGCCGCGGCATGGACCTGCCGCAGCAGCGGCTGCACGCGGCCATGGCGCAGCGCCGGCTGTACCTGCACCCGGTGCGCTGGACGTCGCTCGGCCTGTCCCTGCTGGAGGCGATGCACCTGGGCATGCCGGTCGTGGCGCTCGCCACGACGGAGGCCGTCGAGGCGGTGCCCGCGGGCTGCGGCACCCTCTCCACCCGGCCCGAGGTGCTGGCCGACGCCGCCCGGCACTACCTGCGCGAACCGCAGGCCGCGGCCGAGGACGGCGCGCGCGCCCGGCAGGCGGCCCTCGAACGGTACGGCCTCAAGCGCTTCCTGGCCGACTGGGAAGAACTGATCGCGGAGGTGCGCTCATGACCTCGTACAGCCCCGGCCCCACGGGCCCCCTGTCCGTCGCGCTGGTCTCGGAGCACGCGAGTCCCCTCGCCGCGCTGGGCGGCGTCGACGCGGGCGGGCAGAACGTCCACGTCGCGCGGCTCGCCGGCGCCCTGGCCGACCGGGGCCACCACGTCACCGTCTACACCCGCCGCGACTCCCCCGGCCTGCCGCGGCTGGTTCCCCTGCGGGCGGGCGTCGACGTGCACCACGTGCCCGCGGGTCCGCCGGAGGAGATACCCAAGGACGAACTCCTGCCGTACGTCCCGCAGTTCGCCCGCCACCTCACCGAGCGGTGGCGCAGCCGCGCGCCCGACCTGGTGCACTCGCACTTCTGGATGTCGGGCCTGGCCTCGCTGCCGGGCGCGCGCGAGCTGCGGCTGCCGCTGCTGCACACCTACCACGCGCTGGGCACGGTGAAGCGGCGCCACCAGGGCGACGCCGACACCAGTCCCCGCTCCCGGATCGCCTGCGAGCGCGAGGTGGGCCTGGACTGCGACCGTATCGTCGCCACCTGCCGCGACGAGGCCGCCGAGCTGCGCGCGATGGGCATACCCGCCGACCGCGTCGGCATCGTGCCGTGCGGCGTCGACACCGGGCAGTTCACCCCGTACGGGCCGGTCGCCGAGCGGGGCCCGCACCCGTACCGGCTGCTCCAGGTGGGGCGGCTCGTGCCGCGCAAGGGCGCGGCCGTCTCCGTCGCCGCCCTGGCCCGGCTGCCCGGCGCCGAACTCGTCGTGGTCGGCGGCCCCGCGCCCGGTCGGCTCGACGCCGACCCGGAGGTGCGCAGACTGCGGCGGCTCGCCGGGGACGCCGGGGTCGCGGACCGCGTCCGCTTCACCGGCTCCGTGCCCCGCGAGGCCATGGCGCCCCTGCTGCGCAGCGCCGACGTGGTGCTGTGCCCCGCCGACTACGAGCCGTTCGGCATCGTGCCGCTGGAGGCGATGGCCTGCGGCCGGCCGGTGGTGGCGAGCGCGGTGGGCGGACAGCTGGACACCGTCACGGACCCCGGCACGGGGCGGCTCGTGCCGCCCGGCGACCCGGAGGCCCTGGCCCGCGCGGTCGCCGCCCTGCTCGCCGATCCCGCCCTGCGGGAGCGGTGCGGGGCGGCCGGCCGCCGCCGGGTGCTGAACCGCTACGGCTGGGACCGGGTCGCGGCCGCCACCGAGGCCGTGTACGGCGAGGTCCTGGCCGCGCGGTACGCCGTGACGCGGGTGGTGTGAGCCGAAGACCCACCGGCCCTCAGACGCCCGGCGGCCCGGGCCGACCGGAACCGACCGACCGACAGACAGCAGCGATGCCCGAAGGAGGTGCGGGCCCCGCCCCGTACGCACCCACGGACCCGCGGCTCGCACGGACCGCATGGAGACATGCGCAGACGTGCGGACGTGGACCGGCAGACGTACGGAAGCGGCGGACCCGAATCACGATGAGCGAATCCCTTGCACTCGACGGCGCGCACCGGCACTGCCAGTCCCTGCAGGACGCGCTCGGCCGGTTCCGCCGGGACGGCGGCCTCGGCCGGATCGCGGACTGGGCCGCCCAGCTGTCCTACGTCCTGCCCACGGGCGGCCGGCTGCTGGCCGCGGGCAACGGCGGCAGCGCCGCCCAGGCCCAGCACCTGACCGCCGAGCTCGTCGGCCGCTACCGGCGCGAGCGCCGCGCCTTCTCCGCCCTGTCCCTGCACGCGGAGACCTCCAGCATGACCGCCATCGGCAACGACTACGGCTTCGAGCACGTCTTCGCCCGCCAGGTCACGGCGCACGGCCGCCCCGGCGACGTCCTCCTGCTGATGTCGACGTCCGGGCGCAGCGCCAACCTGATCACCGCCGCCGTCGCCGGACGGGCGGCGGGCCTGCGGGTGTGGGCGATGACCGGGCCCGGGCCGAACCCGCTCGCCGAGGCCGCCGACGAGTCCCTGTGCATCGACGCCGACGCGTCGGCGACCGTGCAGGAGGCCCACCTGGTCGCGGTGCACCTGCTGTGCGAGTGCTTCGACACGGCGGCGGCGGAGTTCACGGCGCCCGCGGTCGCGGCGGTCCCGCACCGGCCCGTCGCCGTCCGCCGGAGGGTGTCATGAGCGGCGCCGCGCCCCTCGTCGTGGTCGGGGACGTCCTGCTGGACGAGGACATCGAGGGCGTCTCCACCCGGCTGGCCCCGGACGCCCCGGCGCCCGTCGTCGACGTCACCGGCGACCGGCTGCGCCCCGGCGGCGCCGGCCTCGCCGCCGCCCTGGCCGCGCGCGGCGGGCGGGAGGTGGTGCTGGTGACCGCGCTCGGCTCCGACCCGGCCAGCGACGCCGTACGGCGCGAGCTGCGCGGCCGGGTCCGGCTGGTGGAGCTGCCACTGGCCGGGACGCTGCCGGTGAAGACGCGGGTGCTGGCGAGCGGGCGGCCGCTGGTGCGCATCGACCGCGGCGGCGGCACGCCCGGCGCGCCGGAGGACGGCACGGTGCCGGACGTCCTGGCGCAGGCGCACGCCGTCCTCGTCGCCGACTACGGCCGGCACACCGCGCGGGCCGTACGGGACCACCTCGCGGCCGTGGCGCACCGCACGCCGGTGGTGTGGGACCCCCATCCCAAGGGCGACGCGCCCGTGCCGGGCGTGCGGCTGGCCACCCCGAACGCGGCGGAGGCGAGCGCGCTGGTGCCGGACGGCGACCAGTCGCTGCGGGCGCACGCCCGGCGCGGCGCGGAGCTGGCCGAGCGCTGGCGGGCCGCGGCGGTCGGCGTGACGCTCGGCGAGCGCGGCGTGCTGCTGACGCGGTCCGGCAGCACGGCCCCGATGCTGGTGCCGGTCCCCTACCGCTCCGGCGGCGACCCGTGCGGCGCCGGGGACTGCTTCGCGAGCGCGGCGGCCGCGGCGCTCGCGGACGGCGCGCTGCCGGAGGAGGCGGTGCAGCGGGCGGTCGCCGAGGCCGCCGCGTTCGTGGCGGCGGGCGGCGCGGGCAACGCCGCGCTGTGGCGGGACCCGCCCGCGGGGCGCACCGGGCGGCCGCCCGCGGCCGACCCGTTCGCGCTGGCCGAGGAGGTGCGGGCGCGCGGCGGCACGGTCGTCGCCACCGGCGGCTGCTTCGACCTGCTGCACGCGGGCCACGTCGGGCTCCTGGAGAGCGCCCGGCGCATCGGCGACTGCCTGATCGTGTGCGTGAACTCCGACGCGTCCCTGGCCCGCCGCAAGGGCCCGGGCCGCCCCCTCAACCACCTCGCCGACCGCGTCCGCGTCCTGGCGGCCCTGGGCAGCGTGGACGCGGTCGCGGTCTTCGAGGAGGACACCCCGGTGGAGCTGCTGTCCCGGCTGCGCCCCGACGTGTGGGTCAAGGGCGGCGACTACGCGGTCGACGGCCTGCCGGAGGTGGAGGCGCTGCGCACCTGGGGCGGCCAGGCGGTCCTGCTGCCGTACCTCGACGGCCGTTCCACGACGACGCTGGCCCGGCGTGCGGCGCGCGCGGCGGAGCCCCGGCCTGCGGGCCCGTGACGCGGCCCGGACCCGTACCGCCGGCCGGGGCCGCCGCGCCGCGCGGCGAGGACTTCGTGCTCCCCGGCACGGCGTCCGCCGCTCACGGGGGCCGGACGGCGCGGCGGTCCCGGCCGCGGGTGCTCGTGCTGCGGGCGCTGGGGCTCGGCGACCTGCTGACGGCCGTGCCCGCGCTGCGCGCGCTGCGCCGGCACCTGCCCGGGTACGAGGTCGTCCTCGCCGCGCCGGAGCGGTTCGCGGGGGTCGCGGCGTCGACCGGCTGCGTCGACCGGCTGCTGCCCGCGCGGGCCCCCGCGGGACGGGCGGTCCCGGTGTCCCTCGACTGGCCGGGGCCGGTGCCCGACCTCGCCGTCGACCTGCACGGCAACGGCCCGTCGAGCCATCTGCTGCTGCAGCGCCTGCGGCCCCGCGCGCTCCTCGCCTACCGGCACCCCGGCACGCCCGACGTCCAGGGCCCGCGGTGGCGGCCGGAGGAGCACGAACGGGAACGGTGGTGCCGGCTGCTGCACTGGTACGGCATCGCCGCCGACCCCGGCGACCTGCGGATCCCGCCGGGCGCCGCGGCCTCGCCCGCGCCGGGCGCCGTCGTCGTGCATCCCGGCGCCGACGCGGCCGCCCGCCGCTGGCCCGCGGAGCGGTTCGCGGCGGTGGCCCGGGCCCTGCGCCGGGCCGGGCACGAGGTCGTGGTCACCGCGGGCGCGGGCGAGGAGCGGCTGGCCGCGTCGGTGGCGGCCCGGGCCGGCCTGCCGCCGGCGGCGGTGGTCGGCGGCCGGGGCGACGTTCCGTTCGACCGGCTCGTCGCGCTCGTCGCACGGGCGCGCTGCGTGGTGGTCGGGGACACCGGGCTCGCCCATCTCGCGACCGCCCTGGGCACCCCGTCGGTCGTCCTCTTCGGGCCGGTGGCCCCGCGTCTGTGGGGGCCGCCCGACCTGCCCCGGCACCGGGTCCTGTGGGGCCAGGAGGGCGACGGCCCGGCCCGCCCCGGGGACGCCCACGGCCGCGTGCCCGACGCCCGGCTGCTGCGCGTCACCGTGGCCGACGTGCTGGCGGCGGTGCGCTCGCTGCCGGCACCCGACGCGGCGGCGGGGACGGCGGACGCCCGCCCTGACGGGCGTCCGGACGGATGGGCCCGCGCGTCCTCCTGACCGGGCTCGGGACGGGACAGGCGGGTGGGCCGGGCGGCCGCGGCCGGAGACGGCCCGGCGGTGGTCAGGCCGCCGTGGTCAGGGACGGCCGGGCGGCCGGCGAGGCGGCCGGGTCGTCGCCCAGCAGGACGGCGGCCGGGGTCCGGCGGCCGCGGAGCGCGTACCCCGCCGCGACCGCGCCGGCGATCAGCAGGCCGCCCGCCGCGAGGGCACCGCGCGCGCCCGCCAGCTCCATGAGCAGGCCGAGCGCGGGCGGTCCCGCGAGACCCCACCCCGTGCTGATGGTGTTCCACACGCCGAGCACGCGGCCGCGCAGGTGGGCGGGCGGGTCCGTCTGCAGCACGGTGGTGCCGGCGGTGTCGGACACCGACTCGACCACGGCCATGGGCAGCACCAGGACCAGCAGGACGGCGAGCGAGGGCGACAGCGCGGCCGCGACCTGCAGCAGGCCGCCGGCGGCGGCCAGCGTCCCGACCGTGCGCACCGACGGCCTGCGCAGCCGCGCGCCCAGCACCGCGCCGAGGATGCCGCCGGCGGCGAGCACCGTGGAGACCGTGCCGAACGCCCCGGCGCCGGCCGCGAGCGGCCCGGTGACGAGCACGGCCAGGGTGAGTCCGTAGTTGCGGCCGAAGACGGCGCTGACACCGGTGATCCCGGCGAGCGCGAGCAGGCGCGGGCGGCGGGCGAAGTAGGCGAGGCCCGCCCGTACGGTCATGTCGTCGCCCTCGGCGGCGGCCGTCGCGCGGGCGGCGGGCGTGCCGCCGTCGCGGCGCAGGAGCCTCAGGAAGGGGATCACCGCGGCGACGAAGAGGAACGACACGCCGTTGGCGGCGTAGGCGGCGGCCGTGCCGACGAAGGCGACCGTCACGCCGGCCAGCGCGGTGCCCGCGAGCCGTCCGGCGTTGTGGACCAGGGAGCCGAGGCCGATCGCGGAGGGCAGGTCCTCGGCGCGTACGAGGTCGTTGCCGAGCAGGGAGCAGGCGGGACCGTCGACGGTGGCGATCAGACCGGTGACGGCGGCCAGGGCCATCAGCGTCCCGAGGCCCATCGAGTCGGTCGCCACCAGGGCGGCGGTCACGAAGGCCACGACGCCGAGCAGCGCCTGGCTGGCCGCGGCGGTCAGCTTGCGGGGCCAGCGGTCGACGACCGCGCCGCCCGCGAGGCCCATCAGCAGGCCGGGGGCCGCCTGGACCGACAGGGACAGACCGGTGGCCGCGGCGGAACCGGTGATCTGCAGCACGAGCAGGTTCTGCACCGTGAGCTGCATCCAGGTGCCGGCGCCCGAGACGAAGTGGGCGACCGACCACCAGCGCATGCTGGGGTACTTGAGGGCCCGCCAGGGCGAACGGTCGGCGGAGGCCCGGGCGGGACGCGGCGCGGCGTCGGCGGGGACAGTGGACACAGTGACGTACTCGCAGGACAAGCCCAGGCAAGGCTCCCGGGACGTGGCGGACGCGGAAGGAGCGCGAAGGTGCCGGCTGCTCTGCTCGGCCGCTCCACCGTGCTGGTCGGACGGCGTGCCGCTCGGGGTTCGGTCCTCCGGGGCACGGCCGCGGACCATGGTGACAGACGGTTCCCGGGGTACGGCGGACTCCGCCGGCCCCCGAGTCCCCCGCTTCTCCCAATTCCCCCTGTGGCAGGCGGTCTTGGACTTCTGGTGTGCTTGCTCACAGTGGTCGCCCGAGGCGGTCGAAGGGCGGTGCGCCGCCACGGAAAGTGACCTCCGCCACTGGCGCCCTCCGGACCGGGTGCCGCGTGCGGGACCGGCCCGGCGGGCTAGCACCGCGTGCCGGTCCGGGACGCCGGGGTCACAGTGGGGAACGGACCGGTTTCTCTCGGCACGCGCACGGCGGACCCGTGCGGCGGCACACCGGAAGGCGGACGGCATGGACGGCAGGGACGACAGCAGCGGCAGGGGCGCCACGGGCGGCGGGGTCCGCGTCGATCTGCGCGGCAGACGGGCGCTGGTGACGGGCGGGGCCCGGGGCCTGGGCGCCTCCATCTGCCGGGCCCTTGCCGGCGCGGGCGCGTCGGTGCTGGTGGCCGACGTGCGCAAGGAGCCGGCGCGAGAGCTGTGCGGGGAGCTGGGGAGGTCCGGCGGCGAGGCGCGGTTCGTGGAGCTGGACGTGCGCGACGCCGCCGCGGTCGCGGAGGTCTTCCGCGGCCTGGAGGCGGCGGACCGGCCCCTCGACATCCTGGTCAACAACGCGGCCGTCGACGTCTCCAAGCCGATCGAGCACCTGACGGCCGAGGAGGTGACGCGGGTCGTCGCCACGAACCTGCTGGGCCCGATGTACCTGTGCCTGGAGACCTACCGCCGCATGGTGGCGCGCGGCGGCGGCCACATCGTCAACATCCTGTCGACCGCGTCGAACCGCACCTGGACCGAGGCCGGTCCGTACGCGTCGGCCAAGACGGGACTGCGGGCCTTCACGCACACCTTGTTCAAGGAGGCGCAGCGCGACTGCCCCGGGATCGGGGTCACGGGCATCATCGCCGGCGGGATGGAGACCCCGTTCATCATGGAGCGCTTCCCGGACGCGGACACGTCGATGCTGCAGAGCCCCGACGTCGTGGCCGACACCGTGCTGTACGCACTGTCGGTCCCGTCGACCAGCACGGTCTCCGAACTGGTCGTGGTCCCGCGCAAGGAGCCCTCCTGGCCGTAGGCCGGCCGTGCGCCGGTCCCCGCGCCCCTTCCCGGCGCACCGGGACCGGGAAGGCCGCCGGACGGTCCCGTCCCCGCGCGGCCGCCCCGTACGCCGCCGGCCGCGCAGCACCCGACCCACGAGGAGCACGAGGAGCGCGATGTCCACCCCCGAGAGCAACCAGTCCCCCGTCGCCGTCGTCACCGGCTCGGACTCCGGCATCGGCCGGGCCACTGCCGTCCGCCTGGCCGCCGCCGGCATGGACGTGGGCATCACCTACCACACCGACAAGGAGGGCGCCGAGGCCACCGCGGAGGAGGTCCGCGGGCACGGCAGGCGCGCCGCCGTCGCCCGCCTCGACCTCACCCGCCTGCCCGGCGCCGCGGACGTCGTCGACCGGCTCGCCGACGAGCTGGGGCGCATCGACGTCCTGGTCAACAACGCGGGCACGGGCACGGCGACGCCCTTCCTGGAGCTGGAGCACGCGCAGTTCCAGGAGGTGCTCGACGTGGACCTGCTCGGGCCGTTCCTGTGCTCGCAGCGGGCGGCGCGCCGCATGATCGGCCAGGGCGGTGGCGGCCGGATCGTCAACGTCACCTCGGTGCACGAGCACCAGCCCCGGGTCGGCGCGGGCCCCTACTGCGCCGCCAAGGGCGGCCTCGGCCTGCTGACGCAGGTCATGGCGCTGGAGCTGGCGGAGCACGGCATCACGGTCAACGCCGTCGCCCCCGGTGAGATCGCCACGCCGATGACCGGCCAGGAGGACGAGGACGTGACGGACGCGGACAAGGTCCGCCAGGGCGTCCCGCTGCGGCGGCCCGGTGACGCGCGGGAGGTCGCCGCGGTGATCGCCTTCCTCGCGGGCCCCGACGCCTCGTACGTCACCGGCGCGTCGTGGGCGGTCGACGGCGGCATGCTGCGGATGGGCCCGATGGCCGGTTCCCACCTGAAGGACGACAGCTGGCGCCGCCCCTGACGGCGGCCGCGCACGAGGGCCCGCCGCCCGGGACCGTACCGGGGCGGCGGGCCCGCCGTGTCACACCCGGGCGACGTCCGCGCCGGCCCCGCCGGCCCGCTCCCCCACGACCTTGCCCGGGTTGAAGAGACCGAGCGGGTCGAGGGTCTCCTTGACGGCGCGCTGCACCGCGCAGACGGCGGGGCCCAGCTCGCGCTCCATGCCCGCGCGCTTGAGCAGGCCGACGCCGTGCTCTCCGGTCACCGTGCCGCCCAGGGCGACGGCCTCCACGAGCAGCTCCTCGAAGGCGGCCTGGGCGGCCTCGCGCGCCTCCTCGTCGCCGGGCGGCGTGATCAGCAGCGGGTGGAGGTTGCCGTCGCCGGCGTGCGCGATGGTGGCGATCCGCACACCGTGCCGCCGGCCGATCTCCTCGGTGCGGGCGAGCATCGCGGGCACCGCCGAGCGCGGGACGCACACGTCCTCGGTCAGCACCGGGCCGAGCCGCTCCAGCGCCGGGTAGGCGAGGCGCCGCGCCTCGAACAGCGCCTCCGCCTCGGCCGCGTCGGTGGACCGCTCCGTCCACACCGCGCCGGCCTCGGTGAACGCCTCGGCCACCGCGGCGGCCTCGTCCTCCCCCGCCCGGCCCGGCGCGTCCACACGCGCCAGGAGCAGCGCGGCGGTGCCGGCCTCGATGCCGAGGTGCTTCCAGTCCTCCACCGCCTCCAGGCAGGCGCGGTCGAGCAGTTCCAGGGCGACGGGGGTCAGGCCGCGCCGGGTGCACAGGGCGACGGCCTCGCCGGCGGCCACGAGGCCGTCGAAGGCGCCGACGACCGTGTGCGGCGCGGTGCGCGGGGCGGGGCGCAGTCTCAGGGTGATCTCGGTGACCACGCCGAAGGTGCCCTCGGAGCCGACCACCAGGCCCGTCAGGTCGTAGCCGCTGACCCCCTTGGTGGTCCGCCGGCCGACCCGCACGGCCGTGCCGTACGGGCCCGCGGGGCCGCCCATCACGATCTCCAGGCCGAGGACGTAGTCGCGGGTGACGCCGTACTTCAGGCAGCACAGGCCGCCCGCGTTCGTCGACACGTTGCCGCCGATGGTCGACCAGGGGGCGCTGGCCGGGTCCGGCGGGTACCACAGGCCGTGCTCGGCGACGGCGGCCTTGAGGTCGTTGTTGACCACGCCGGGCTGGACGACGGCGAGCAGGTTCTCGGTGTCGATCTCCAGGATGCGGTTCATCCGGGAGAGGTCCAGGACGAGGCAGCCGTCGGTGGCGTTGGCGCCGCCGGACAGGCCGGTTCCGGCGCCGCGGGGCACCACGGGGACGCCGAGCGCGGCGCACGCGCGGACGGCGGCCTGCACCTCCTCGGTGGACGTGGCCCGCAGCGCGGCGAGCGCGCGGCCCGCCGGGGCCCACTCGGCGTCGTCGGCGCCGAGGGCGGCCAGAACGTCGGGATCGGTGATCAGTGTGCTGTCCGGAAGCGCTGCGGCCAGGGCTTCCCGGGTCTCGGCTGCGGTGGTGATGGCGTCCCTCCTTCTTCCCCTCTGAGACTAACCGTCCACCATGCGGACACCCCGGGCGGGACGGAGGAGCGGACGCGCAGGATGCGCGGTACGCCCCGCGCGCCCGCACCGTCGCCCTACCCGGCGCTCCGGGGTCCGGAACCTCACCTCCGGACCGATCCCGACCCCGTCCGGACCGACGCCCTGCCCCTCCCCGGACAGGCACCCCGCCCCGGCCGGGCGCCCCGCACCGCACCGCGAACCACCAAGTCCACACTTCCCGGGACCGACGCCCCTTCCGGCGCGGTGACCACCGAACGACCCCTTCGCGTCCCGCACACGTCCACACGGTGAAGCGACCGAAAACTGTCCGTCGCCCGTGAACCCGCAGTTGGCCGAGACCATTTCCGGCCGTTCTCTTGGCAAATCCATGACAAATGACAAGCGGCGGTGCCACCCTGTGGCACGGGCGTTCACATCGCCCACTTCTCTCCCCCACCTTCTCTCCCCCTCACTCCCGCTGCCGGTGCCGGCACGCCCCACCCGCACGCAGGCCCCGCCCGCGCAGCGCGTCTCCGGTTCGACGACGAACCCACCTTGCCGACGGCACACCTCGTCGGCGTCTCCCCCCGGCCCATCCGGCCGGCCTGCCCGAAGGAGAAGCACGTGACACGGTCCTCCCGTACCGCGCACCGCCGCAGACGCACCGCGGCCCTGGCCCTGACCACCGCGGGCGCCCTGCTCGCCGCCGGCTTCCAGGCCGGCGCGGCGGCGGCCGACCCGGCCGGCGACCGCGGCCCCTCGAAGGCCGTCGCGAAGCCCCGGGCCGGCGCGGCCCCGGTGAAGCTGTCCGCCGCGCAGCGCGCCGCCCTCCTGAGGAGCGCGACCGCCGGGGCCGGCGGCACGGCCGAGGCGCTGGGCCTGGGCCCGAAGGAGAAACTGCTCGTCAAGGACGTCGCCAAGGACGCCGACGGAACCACGCACACCCGCTACGAGCGCACCTACGCCGGACTGCCCGTGCTCGGCGGTGACCTCGTCGTCCACACCAAGGGCGGCCGGACCACACTGTCGAAGGCCACCGAGGCCACCGTGAAGGTGACGAGCACCACTCCGAAGATCGCCTCCGCCACGGCCGGGAGCAGGGCGCTGGCCGCCGCGGAGGGGGCCGAGTCCGCGAAGCCCGGCCTGGACGGCACCCCGCGCCTGGTCGTCTGGGCCGCCGGCGAGAAGCCCGTGCTGGCCTGGGAGGCGGTGGTCGAGGGCCTGCAGCACGACGGCACCCCGAGCGAGCTGCACGTCATCACCGACGCGACCTCCGGCAAGGCCGTCTTCCAGTACGAGGACGTGCGCACCGGGACCGGCACGGGGCAGTTCAGCGGCACGGTGCCGCTGGACACCACGCTCTCCGGCTCCACGTACCAGCTGGTCGACCCCGCCCGGGCGGGGCACCGGACCTACGACCTCAAACAGGGGACGTCGGGCACGGGCACCCTCTACACCGATGACAACGATGTCTGGGGGAACGGGACCCAGAGCGACCGGCAGACCGCCGGCGTGGACGTCGCCTTCGGCGCCGCGGCCACCTGGGACTACTACAAGGACGTCTTCGGCCGCAACGGCATCCGCAACGACGGCGTCGCCGCCTACAGCCGCGCCCACTACGGCAACAACTACGTCAACGCCTTCTGGTCCGACAGCTGCTTCTGCATGACGTACGGGGACGGCGCGGGCAACGCCAACCCGCTGACCTCCCTGGACGTCGCCGCGCACGAGATGAGCCACGGCGTCACCAGCGCCACCGCGAACCTCACGTACTCCGGCGAGTCCGGCGGCCTGAACGAGGCGACCTCCGACATCTTCGCCGCGGCCGTGGAGTTCCACGCGGACCTGGAGTCGGACGTCCCCGACTACATGGTCGGCGAGAGGATCGACATCAACGGCGACGGCACCCCGCTGCGCTACATGGACAAGCCCTCCAGGGACGGCGCCTCGCGCGACTACTGGAGCTCCTCGCTGGGCAGCGTCGACGTCCACTACTCCTCGGGTCCGGCCAACCACTTCTTCTACCTGCTCGCCGAGGGCAGCGGCGCGAAGACGGTCAACGGCGTCGCCTACGACAGCCCGACCCACGACGGCGAGGCCGTCCCCGGCATCGGCCTGGAGAACGCCGAGCGCGTCTGGTACCGGGCGCTGACCACGTACATGACGTCGACCACGAACTACGCGGGCGCGCGCACCGCGACGCTCCGGGCGGCGGCCGACCTGTTCGGCACGTACAGCGAGACGTACCTGGCGGTCGCGGCCGCCTGGGCGGCGGTCGACGTCGGCGACCGGATCGCCCTGGGCGTCAACGTGGCGCCGGTCGCCGACCAGGTCAGCGGGGTCGGCCAGGAGGTGTCCCTGCAGACGGACGCCTACACCACCAACGCGGGCGCCTCGCTGACGTACGAGGCCGCCGGCCTGCCCGCCGGGCTGGCCCTGAGCGACACGGGCCTGATCTCCGGCGTCCCGACCGGCACCGGCACCGGCGAGGTGACGCTCACGGTCACCGACAGCACCGGTGCCACCAGTTCCACGAGCTTCACCTGGACGGTCTCGCTGATCTACGACAGCACGGCCCGCGTCGACATCCCGGACGCCGGCGCCGCGGTCGAGTCCCCCCTCACCATCGGCGGCCGGACCGGCAACGCCTCGGCGGCGACCAAGGTGTACGTGAAGATCGTCCACACCTACCGCGGCGACCTGACGGTCGACCTCGTCGGCCCGGACGGCACCGTGTACTCCCTGCTGAACCGCAGTGGCGGCACCGCCGACAACGTCGACCAGACCTTCACCGTCGACGCCTCGGCCCAGCCGGTCGACGGCACCTGGAGGCTGCGGGTGCAGGACCGCGCCGCGATCGACACCGGCTACATCGAGCGGTGGGAGCTCACCCCGTGACCCGTTCCCGCTGATCCGTCCCTGACGGCGGAGCGCACCACCGCCCGCCCGGCCGCCCCGGCGCGCCGGACGGGCGGCCCGCGCCGGGAGCCGGCGTCCGCGGCTCCGGACGCCGGGCGTGCGTGACCCCGCCACCGGCGGGCACGGCGCGCACCGCGTGCGTACGCGGTGCGCGGAACGCGCCCGGTGCGTGCGGGGTCACCGCCGTCCACCGCGCCGGCCCGTCCGGCGGCACGGTCGCGCGCCGCCGGACCGTCCGGCGCCTTCGGCCCGGCTCAGCGCTGGTCGGGCCGGCCGTGGCGTCCGCCGGGGCCGCGCCGTCCGGCGGGGCCGGCCTTGCCGGTGCCGTCGTCGTACTCGATCTGCTCCTTGCGGACCGTGTCGGCGACCTCCTGCTGCTCGGTCACCTTCTCGGTCTCCAGGTGGACGCGCTCCACCGGCACGGCCTCCTTGCGGACCACCGGCCGCTCGGCGTGCAGGGTGACCTCGGCCTCCGCCTCGCCGATGTCCGCGCGGACGCCCTCGCCCTCGCGGATGGGCTCGTGGACGACCCGGACCTCCTCGTGGCTGATCGGCACGGTGGTGACCACGTTCTCCGTCACCACCACCTTGCGCAGCCTGGCCCGGCCGACCACGTCCTCGGTCTTGCCGACCTCCAGCCGCTCCTCGGAGCGCACCATCTCGTCGGGGTGCTGTCCGCCGCGGGCGCCCGCCGTGCCCGCGCGGCCGGTGTCCGCCATGCCCGAGCGGCCCTTGTTCGCCATGCCGGTGCCCGCCGTGCCGACGGCGCCCGTCAGGCCCGCGGGGCCGCCCTTGGGGCCGGAGTCCGCCATGCTCCGGTCGGCGTTCGTGTTGACGCCGCCCGCCGCGTCCATGCCGCTGTGGGACACGCCGTAGTGGCGGTACAGCCGCTGCTCCTCGTCCGCGTCGAGGTGCTGGTCGGCGTCGACGCGGGGAGCTTCCTTGATGGTGTCCTTGGTGTGCGCCAGGCGCAGGCCCTCGCCGTCACGACGGGCGCCCTCCAGCGGCACGAAGGTCATCTTCATGCCGAACAGGCCGGTGGTGACGGTGATCCAGTCGGGGCGGCCGGTGCGGTCGTCGACGTACACCTCCTCCACCTTGCCCACCTTCTCGCCGGCCGGGTCGTAAGCCGTAAGCCCCCTCAGCTCCTCGGTGCCGAGGTAACGCTCACCTGAAGTCATGCGTGATCACTCCCTGAACGCGGGCACGCGGCGGAAGGGTCGGGAGACCTTCGCACGGTCCGGGCGCCCCACCTCCACCCCGCACCCCGGGCGGACGGGCCGCAACTCGGCGCCGCCGCCCCGCGCGCGGCCGGGCGGGCTCCTCCCGCACGGCCAGGGGCGACCCTCTCCCGCGGACGGGCTGCTCCATCCGGGTGAAGATCGCCCCCAGGGACGGTGAGCCGCGGCCGGGCCGCGGCTCAGACCCCGGCCTTCTCGCTCCTGCCGTTCTCCCGCGTCACGGACCGGGCCAGGCGCGCGGCCCGGGTGCGCGGGCCGAAGACGGCCAGGACGACCGCGCCCAGGACCCAGGTGCCGGCGATGAAGCAGAAGACGCTCTGGTAGCCGGTGCGGTTGTAGAGGGCCGCGATGATCAGCGGTCCGGCGGCGTTGGAGAGCCGGCCCAGGCCGTACGAGATGCCGGTGCCCAGGGAGCGGCCCCGGGTGTCGAACAGTTCGGGCGAGTAGGCGTAGCCGAGGGCGGTGTAGCCGCGCTCGAAGAGGTTCACCAGGAAGCCGAAGACCACGATCAGGACCGGGTCGAAGGTCAGCCCGTACAGCAGGCCGCACAGGGCGATGACGGTGCCGAAGGCGACCAGGCACCACTTGCGCTCGAAGCGGTCGGTGACCAGCGAGGCGAGGAAGGAGCCCAGTGGCGCGCCGACCGTGGTGAGGGCGACGTAGAAGATGGACTTCTCGACGCTGAAGCCCTCCTTGGCCAGCAGGGTCGGCGCCCAGCTGGAGTAGCCGAAGAAGCCGATGGTCTGGGTGACCCACAGGACGGTGAGCAGCAGCGTCGGCAGGAGGTACTTCTTCTGCAGCAGCAGGCGCAGCGGGGCCTTGGCGACGGGGGCGAGGTCGACGGGCGCGGCGGGCTCGGGCAGCGGGCCCTTCGCGGCGGCGACCTGCGCCTCGATCTCCCTCAGCACCTCGTCCGCCCTGGCGTGGTCGCCCTTGCTCTCGTACCAGCGCGGCGACTCCTTCAGGTGCCGGGTGAAGAGCACGAAGAGGATGCCGAGGGCGCCCCACAGGTAGACCAGGCGCCAGGACCAGTCGCTGAGCGGGACGACCGCGCTGGCGATCAGGCTGGTGACGGGGGTGCCGCAGATGCCGATGACGATGGCGTACGCCTGGTACTTGCCGCGGACGGCGGCCGGGTAGATCTCGCTGACGTAGATGACGGCGACGACGGTCATCGCGGACAGGCCCGCGGAGGTCAGGACGCGGAACACGCCGAGGGAGACGACGTCCCAGGAGAAGACGGAGAGGAAGGAGAAGAGGCCGAAGAAGACGGTGGTCAGGCTGAGCGCCCGTTTGCGGCCCCATCTGTCGGCGATCCAGGAGGCGACCACCGACCCGATGAACATGCCGACGAACGACAGCGAGGTCACGTAGGCGACCTGGTCCACCGTGACGCCCCACAGCTTGATCAGGCGGGGCGCCGTGACGGCGAAGCTGTTGATGTCGGCGAACTCGAAGAAATAGGCGAAGGAGACGGCCAGCAGGGTGACCTTGTGGAACCGGGAGATCGGCAGCCGGTCGAGCCGGTTGGCGGCGTTGGAGTGCTGCATGGGTGAACCCTTGTCACTGAGGCGGGGCGGAGCGGGGAACGCGGGTCAGACACCTTCGCCGGGCCAGTACAGCCGCATCGGGTTGGCGACGAGCAGCTTGTGCCGCAGTTCGGGGGTGACAGCCACCTGGGGGACGTGGTCGACGAGGAGGCCGTCGTCGGGCATGTGGTCGGTGAGGTTGGGGTGGGGCCAGTCGGTGCCCCACAGGACGCGGTCGGGGAACTCCTCGACCGCCCTGCGGCCGAAGGGCACGACGTCGGTGTAGGCGTGCCGCTCGCCGTGCAGGGCCGCGGGGCCGGTGACGCTGAGCCGCTCGGGGCAGGACACCTTCACCCACACGTCGTTGCGGTCGACGAAGCGCAGGAAGCGGCTGAACCCGGGGCCGTCGACGGGCCGGGTGACGTCGGGGCGGCCCATGTGGTCGATCACCAGCGGGGTGGGCAGGGAGGCGAAGAAGTCCTCCAGCTCGGGCAGGTCGGCGCTCTCGAAGTACAGGACGACGTGCCAGCCGAGGGGTGCGATCTTCGCCGCGACGGCGGCCAGGTCGTCCTTGGGGGCGGTGTCGACCAGCCGCTTGAGGAAGTTGAAGCGCACGCCGCGCACGCCCGCCTCGTCGAGCCGGCGCAGCTCGGCCTCCGTGACGTCCGGGCGGACGGTGGCGACGCCGCGCGCCCGGCCCCCGGAGGCCCGCACGGCGTCGACCATGGCGCTGTTGTCGGCGCCGTGGCAGGTGGCCTGGACGATGACGTTGCGGCTGACGCCCAGGTGGTCGCGGAGCGCGAAGAGCTGCTCGCGGCTCGCGTCGCAGGGCGTGTACTTGCGCTCCGGGGCGAAGGGGAACCGCGCCTGCGGGCCGAAGACGTGGCAGTGGGCGTCGACGGTGCCGGGCGGCAGCGTGAAGGAGGGCGCGGACGGGTCGCTGTACCAGTCCAGCCAGCCGGGGGTCTTGGGGCTCAGGGTGCTGCTCATGGGTGGATCTCCTGGGAAGTGCGGCCGGAGGCCGGGCGGGGAGGAGAGCGGCTCTCCGGTGCGGGCGGGCCCGTCGTCGTACGGGCCGGCGGGGGCGGGCCCGGCCCGGTGGGGCGGGCGCGGTCGCCGGATGCGCGGGGCGGCGGTGGCCGCCGGTCCGCCGCGGTGCGGGGCGGTGGCCGCCGGTCCGGTGTGCGGCGGCCGTCGGCGGGCCGGTGCGGGGCGGTGGGGTCCCGTCCCACCGCCCGCGAGGGGCGGACCTTCTCCGCCGGTGCGGCGGGGCTCGGAGCCGCCCCGCCGGGGCCGCGCCGCCGTACGGACGTCCGCACGGCGGCGGGCGTACGAACGTCAGTCGACGTAGCGCAGGCCGGCGGCCCTCAGGGGTTCGCGCATGCCGTAGACGTCGAGGCCGAGCTCCCCGGCGGCGAACCGGCGGCGCTTGCCCTCCTCGTTCTCCTCGCGCCTGCGGGCCGCCTCGGCGACCTCGCCGGCGCGTCCGGCCGGCACGACCACGACGCCGTCGACGTCCGCGACGACCACGTCGCCGGGGTGCACCAGCGCGTTGGCGCAGACGACGGGCACGTTGACCGAGCCGAGGGTGGCCTTGACGGTGCCCTTGGAGTTGACGGCGCGGCTGAAGACGGGGAAGTCCATCTCCTCCAGGTCGGCCACGTCGCGGCAGCCGCCGTCGATGACGAGGCCGCCGCAGCCGCGGGAGCGCAGCGAGGTCGCCAGCAGCTCGCCGAAGAAGCCGTCCTCGCTCTCGGTGGTGCAGGCGGCCACCAGCACGTCGCCGGGCCGCACCTGCTCGGCGGCGACGTGCATCATCCAGTTGTCGCCGGGCTGGAGGAGGACGGTGACGGCGGTGCCGCAGAGCTTCGCGCCCCGGTAGACGGGGCGCATGTAGGGGCGCATCAGGCCGGTGCGTCCCATGGCCTCGTGGATCGTGCTGACGCCGAAGGGGGCGAGCGCCTCGACGTCCTCCCGCGACGCGCGCGCGATGCTGCGGTGGACGACTCCGAGTTCGTACATGGTGGTCGGCTCCTTGGGCGGATCAGCGGCCCTGCCGCGTCAGCAGGGCGTCCAGACGGGGGTAGACGGAGCGGGCGTTGCGCTCCTGGACGGCGACCAGGTCCTCGGGGGGAAGCCTCGCGGCCTCGACGTAGCGGCGGGTGTCGTCGAAGTGGTGGCCGGTCCCGGGGTCGATGTCGCGGACGGCCCCGATCATCTCCGAGGCGAACAGGACGTTGCGGGTCGGCACGACGTCCAGGAGGAGGTCGATGCCCGGCTGGTGGTACACGCACGTGTCGAAGAAGACGTTGTTCAGCACGTGCTCCTCCAGCGGCGGCTTCTTCAGGGCCATCGCCAGGCCCCGGAAGCGACCCCAGTGGTACGGGACGGCGCCGCCGCCGTGCGGGATCACGAAGCGCAGCGTGGGGAAGTCCGCGAACAGGTCGCCCTGGACCAGCTGCATGAACGCCGTGGTGTCGGCGTTGAGGTAGTGGGCGCCGGTGGTGTGGAAGGAGTCGTTGCAGCTGGTGCTGACGTGCACCATCGCCGGGACGTCGTACTCGACCAGCTTCTCGTAGACCGGGTACCACGAGCGGTCGGTCAGCGGCGGGGCGGTCCAATGGCCGCCGGACGGGTCGGGGTTGAGGTTGACCGCGACCGCGCCCAGCTCCTCGACCGCGCGGGTCAGCTCGGGGAGGCAGGTGGCCGGGTCGACGCCGGGCGACTGGGGCAGCATGGCCGCCGGCACGAAGCGCTCCGGGTACAGGCGGTGGACGCGGTGGCACAGGTCGTTGCAGATCGCGGCCCACCGCGAGGAGGTCACGAAGTCGCCGATGTGGTGGGCCATGAAGGAGGCGCGGGGCGAGAAGACCGTGACGTCGATGCCGCGTTCGTCCATCAGCCGCAGCTGGTTGCCCTCGATGCCCGCGCGCAGGTCGTCGTCGCCGATGCGCGGGCCGGCGGGATCGGGGGCGGCGGCCGGGTCGCCGAGTGCGGCGATCTGCCGTTCGCGCCACTCGCCCAGCGCGGGCGGCGCGGTGGTGAAGTGGCCGTGACAGTCGATGATCATCCTTGGTCCTCCTCGGACTTCCAGGCGCTGTGGGGAACCAGGACGTCGCCGACCATGATCAGCCGTGCGGTGCGCACCAGGGCCGACCTCGTGACGTGCTGGGTGCCGGGCCCCGCGAGACCGAGCTCGACGCTGAACTCGCCGGCCGGGTGCTCCACGGAGACGGTGACGTCGGTGCCGCCGGGGACCTCCGCCAGGTCGTGGGCGACGGTGCCGTCCAGGACGCAGGCGGTGGCCGCGGTGACGGCGGCGAGGACGCCGATCGACGCGTGGCAGACGTGCGGGATGAAGCTGCGGGTGCTGATCGTGCCGCCGCGGGCGGGCGGGGCCACCAGCGTCATCTTGGGGTAGTTCTTCGCGCTGACGTCGCCGAGGCCCATCAGCTCGCCGCAGGCCAGGCGCAGGGCCTCGACGCGCTGCTTGAGCTCGTCGTCGGCGTCGAGCTCGGCGGCCGTCTCGTAGCCGGTGCGGCCCAGGTCGGCGGCGGCGACGATCACCAGGGGCATGCCGTTGTCGATGCAGGTGACGTCGACGGTGCCGACCCCGTCGGCCTCGACGCGGTCGCGGACGTTGCCGGTGGGCAGCAGGGCCGAGCAGACGGAGCCCGCGGTGTCGAGGAAGCCGATGGTGACGGGCGCGGCGGTGCCGGGGACGCCGTCGATGCGGCGGTCGCCCGCGTACTCCACGTACCGGCCGTCCTCGCCCTCGGGGGTGCGGACGGTGATCTCCGCGACCATGCCGGTGTTGAGGGTGAGCACGCGGGCCGTGGTCGTCTCGCCCGCCGGTTCCAGCAGGCCGGACTCGATCGCGAAGGGCACCACGGCCGCCAGCATGTTGCCGCAGTTGGGCGTGGTGTCGACGGCGTCGCTCGCGGGCTGGAGCTGGGCGAAGAGGAACTCCAGGTCGGCGTCCGCCCGCCCGCTGCGCCCCACGACGCCGGCCTTGCTGGTGAGCGGGTCGGCCCCGCCCAGTCCGTCGATCTGGCGCGGGTCGGGCGAGCCCATGGCCGCGAGCAGGACGGCGTCGCGCGAGGCGCGGTCCCCCGGCAGGTCGTCCGCGCGGAAGAAGGGGCCCTTGGAGGTGCCGCCGCGCATGAACCAGCAGGGGACCGCGACCTGACCGCCGCGCGGTCGGGGCCGTTCTCCGCGTGCGTGCGGGACCGTCTCGGGCTGCGCCATTGCTTCCCCTCGGTGTTGTGCTCGGGTGTGTCCTCATGGGTGACACAGCACGTCAACCTAGTCGTCGACCAAATTGTTGACAATATCCTCGACGAAAAAGTTTTGGTTCTGATCTGCCAAGGGCCGCTGTGGCTAGACTTTCCCGGGCATCGAGTGTCGTCGGACTTCAAGAGGAGCGGTACGGGTGACGCAGAACCGGGCCACCGGGCAGACGGGGCGCAGCGTGGTCGGCGCGGGCATCCGCCAGGCGCTCGCTTCGGGGGACATGGTGCCCGGGCAGCGGCTGATCGAGCAGGAGCTGTCCGACACCTTCCACGCCACGCGCAGCTCCGTCCGCGAGGCGCTGCAGGACCTCGCCGCCGAGGGCCTCGTCGAGCTGATCCCGCGGCGCGGCGCCCGGGTCCGGGTGATCTCGGTGGAGGAGGCCATCCAGATCACCGAGTGCCGCGCCTCGCTGGAGGGCCTGTGCGCCCGGCGGGCGGCCGAACTCGCCACCGAGGAGCAGCGGGAGTCCCTGCGCGAGATCGGCGCCCGGATGCGCGAGGCGGTCGACGCCGGAGCCCTCGACACGTACTCCCTGCTCAACCGCCAACTGCACGACACCGTCGCGCAGATCAGCGGCCAGAAGGTGGCGGAGGCGCTGCTGGGCCGGCTCAACGCGCAGATGGTGCGCTACCAGTTCCGGCTCTCCCTGCGCCCGGGCCGCCCGAACCAGTCGCTGCCGCAGCACCTGGACATCGTCGACGCGATCGTCGCCGGGGACGGCGCCGGGGCCGAGGCCGCCGCGCGCGCCCATCTGGACAGCGTCATCGAGCAGTTGCGGGCCACGCCGGACCGCACGGAGCCCGCGTCCCGCGAGAGCGTCCCGCTGAAGGTCTGACGCCCGGTCCGTACGCGCAGGGGCACCGGCTCGCCGCCGGTGCCCCTGCGCGTTCCGTGCCGACGCCCCCTCGGCGTGCCGCGCGTCAGCCGGGGAAGCGGCCCGTGCTGCGCAGCTTCCAGCGCCGTTCGGCGTAGGCCAGGTCGTCGCGCCACAGGCGGCCCGCCGCGGCCCGCATCAGCGGCCTGAGCAGGGATGCCGCCCCGCGCGCCGCCGCGAAGCCGGGCCGGTCGGAGGCGGCGACGACCGCCTCGACCACCGCCGTGCGCGGCCGGCCGAGGCCGTCCGGCCCCAGCGGCGTGGCGTGGGTCTCCACCACCGAGCCCTCGCCCTCGCCCTCGGTGATGTGCATGACGACGGTACGGGGTTCGGGCGCCGTGAAGACCGCCCGCACCGGCACCACCACCCGTCCGGCCACCTTGAACGACACGTCCACGGCCAGGCCCTCGTCCTCCTCCCCGTCGCCGGGGACGGACACCACGTCGAGGTCGACGAACGAGTACGGGTGCAGCCACGCGCCGTGCCAGGGGTCGAGCCGGTTGGCCACGACGTCCTCCGGCTCGCAGGTGCCGAAGCCGGTGTAGACGGCCTCGACGGCGCCGGCGAGCCGGGGCCGCTCCGGGACCACCGGCGCGTCCAGCGGCTCCTCCCCCCCGGCCTCGTCCAGGCGCACCCACACCAGGACGCCGTCGTCATGGGCCGGATAGGGTGCCCAGCCCGCGAACGGCCCGCCCTTCAGGGCCAGTCCGTGCCAGTGGCAGATGAGCGTGCCGCAGCGCACGGGGCTGTCCTTGAGCGGCGCCCCGAGGTGCGGGCACGCCCCGGGACCGGCCGTGAGCCGGCCGTCGGCGTCGCGCCACAGCACCACCTCCACGCCCGCGACCGTCCGCCCGAAGGACCGGCCCGGCACGATCTCGCGCGAGGCGCCGACCACGAACCAGTTGCCCGACGGGCGGGCCTGGGCGCGCTTCAGCTGACGGTCGATCAGGCCGGGCACGGCGTCACGCCAGGAGGGGTCCTGCTCCTCCCACCGCACGGGCCTGCGCCGCAGCCGCACCGGGTAGCGTCCGCGCGCGGCGGAAGGACGTCCGTCGCTCACGCCGCCTCCTCCCGCACCACCACGCGGCTCGCGACCGCCGCGCCCACCGGGCGGGTCACCACCGGCGCGACAGCGGCGCTCCGGGTCCGGGCGCGGGCACGGGCGCGGGCACGGGCGGCGCTCACCCGGGCCAGGCCGTCGAGGGCCACGGCCAGGCGCCTGCGCCGGGGCACCACCGACCGCCGGTGCAGCACGGCGTAGCCGTCGTCGGCCACGGCGTCGAGGATGCCCCCGTACAGCACGAACGCGGTGCGGATGCACGGGCGGGACACCGGGTCCAGCATCGCCAGGCCCGGCGCCGCCTCGCGGTAGACGCCCCGGGTGAGGTCCTCGGCGGCGCGCAGGGCCGCGGTGATGCGCGGGTCGCGGCGTCCTGTGTCGCGGCTCCAGCGCAGGATCTCCCGGTCCACGCCGTGCGCGGCCAGCAGGTCCTGCGGCAGGTAGACGCGGCCGCGGTCCAGGTCCTCGCCCACGTCCCGCAGGAAGTTGGTGAGCTGGAAGGCGACGCCGAGCGCGGCCGCGTGCGGCTCGGCCTCCTCGCGCGGGACGACCGTGCCGAGCACCGGCAGCATCTGCAGGCCGATGACGGCGGCGGAGCCGTGCATGTAACCGCGCAGGTCGGCGTAGGTCGGGTAGTCCGTCACCTCCAGGTCGGACCGCATGGCCGTCATGAAGTCGGAGAAGTGCCGGTGGTCGATCGCGTACCGCTGCGCGGTGTGGGCGAGCGCCCGCACGACGGGTTCGGGGCCGCCGCCGTCGCGCAGCCCGGTCTCCAGGCGGGCCTGCAGGAGCGCCAGCGAGCGGGCGCGGTCGGCGGGCGTCATGGTCGCGTCCAGGCTGTCGACGATGTCGTCGGCCCACCGGGCGAAGCCGTACAGGGCGTGCACGGCGGGGCGGCGCTCGACGGGCAGCAGCCGGGTGGCCAGGAAGTACGTCTTGCCGTGCCGGGCGTTGAGCCGCCGGCAGGTGGCGTAGGCCTCGCGCAGGGCGGGGTCGGTGACGGCCGCGGCGTCGAGCTCACGGGCGGTCATGCGGGGGTGCCTTTCATGCGGGGGTGCCTTTCGTCCGTGTGCCGCGCGGCGCCGGTCCGGGGTCCGTGGGAGGCGTGATGCGCGCGGCCGTGTCGGGTGGGGTGGCCGTACGGGCGGCCGTGCCCGGCTCCGGGGCGGCGTGGGCCGTGGCGCCGGGCGCCGCCGCGGTGCGGGCGGCCGGGGTCCCGGGCCGGGGGGCCGTGCGGCGGGCGGGCGGGCCCGCGACGCGGGCGGCGGCGAGCTTGCCGGAGATCAGGACCGTGGGCACGCCGACGCCCGGGGTGGTGCCGCAGCCCGCGAGGACGGCGTTGTCCGTGCCGCGCACGAGGTTGCCCGGCCGGAACGGACCGGTCTGCGGGAAGGTGTGCGCCGCCGAGAACGGCGTACCGGCGGCGTGCCCCTGCGCGTGCCAGTCCGCGGGCGTGACCAGGCACTCCTCCTCGATGGCCGCGCCGATCCCGTCCAGGCCGCGCTCCTCCAGGGTGGTGAGCAGCCGGTCGCGGTAGCGCGGCGCGAGGTCCGTCCAGGCGGCGGCGTCCGGGCCGATGTCGGTGTTGGGGCAGGGGGCCAGGACGTAGTGCACGTGGCGGCCCGGGGGCGCCAGGTCCGGATCGCCGGCCGTCGGGCGGGTGATCAGCAGCGAGGGGTCCGACATGAGGTCCCCGGTGCGGGTCAGCTCCTCGAAGGTGCGGTCCCAGGCGTGCCCGAAGTCCAGCGTGTGGTGGGCCAGGTGCGGCCAGGTGCGGTCGGTGCCCGCGTGCAGGACCACCGCCGACGGGGAGTGGCGCAGCCGCAGCGGCCGGCGCGGGGCGCGGCCCAGCAGCCGGTAGGTGACCGGCAGGTCGGGGGTGAGCACCACCGCGTCGCAGGCGATGCGCCCGTGCTCGGTGACGACGGCGGTGATCCGGCTGCCGGAACGTTCCAGCCGGTGGACGGACTCGCCGTACCTGAGGTCGGCGCCCGCGTCCGCCGCGGCGTCGGCCATGGCGCGGGGCAGCGCGTGCATGCCGCCGCGCGGGAAATACACGCCCGCGACGGTGTCCATGTAGGCGATGACGGCGTACGCGGCGAGCGCCCGGGCCGGTGCCACCCCGGCGTACAGGGCCTGGAAGGAGAAGACCCGGCGCAGCCGCTCGTCCTTCAGGTGGCGGCCGATGCGGGGGCCGAGCCGGCCGAAGCCGCCGAGGACGGCGAGCCGGGCCAGGTCGGGGTGGGCCAGCTGGAGGGGCGAGTCGAAGTTGGCGTCGATGAAGCGGTCCATCTGCGCCCGGTAGAGCGTGCCCAGCCAGCGGCGCAGGTCGCGGTAGCCGGCCGCCTCGCGCGCTCCGGCGAAGCGCTCCACCTCGGCCTCCATCGCCTCGGCGTCGGTGTGCACGTCCAGGGACGTGCCGTCGGCGAAGCGGGCGCGGTAGGCCGGGTGCAGCGGCAGCAGCTCCACCCGGCGGTGCAGGCTGTCGCCGACCGCGGCGAACGCCTCGTCCGCGAGCTCGGGCATGGTGAACACGGTCGGGCCGGTGTCGAAGCGGTAGCCGGCGCGTTCGATCCGGCCGGCGCGGCCGCCCGGCCCCGTGTCGCGTTCGACGACGGTGACGCGGCGGCCCGCCCCCAGCAGGTGCAGGGCGGCCGACAGGCCCGCGAGGCCCGCGCCCACCACGACGACGTGGTCGGTGGGCCCCGGCACGGTGCGGCTCACGCGGCACCTCCGTCGGTGCCGGCACCGGTGCCGGGCAGCAGGGACAGCGGCGCGCCGTCCTCGTCCGTCCCGGCCGAGGGGCCGGGGGCCGGGTCGGGCCCGGCCCCCGCCACCGCGCGCAGCAGCGCCCGCAGGCGCAGCCGGCCCTCGGGCCGCAGCGGGGCGGCGGCCAGATGGCGCATGCCGTGCGCGGTCAGCCGGTCGATCCGGGACTCGACGGCGGCGCGCGCCCCCGTCCCCTCCAGGACCTCCCGCACCCGCTCCAGGCCGACGTCGTCGAGTCCGCGGTCGCCCAGGGCCTCGTTCAGCACCCGGGCGGCCGCCGTGTCGCGGAGCGCGGCGGCGCGGGCGCGGGCCACCGCGACGAGGTAGGTGAGCTTGCCCTCGCGGATGTCGTCCCCCGACGGCTTGCCGGTGGTCTCCGGGTCGCCGAACACGCCCTGCAGGTCGTCGTGGAGCTGGAAGGCGATGCCCGCGCAGCGGCCCGCCCGGCACAGGGCGCGCAGGGTGTCCCGGTCGGCGCCGGCGAGGACCGCGCCGAGTTCGAGCGGCCGCTCCACGGAGTACATGGCGCTCTTGAGGCAGGCGACCCGGATCGCCCGGGCCGTCGAGCGGGACCCGGTCGCCTGGCCGTGCAGGTCCAGGTACTGGCCCGCGACCATCTCCATCCGCATGGCGCGCCAGATCCCGCGCACCTCGCGGTGGACGTCCGGCGGCAGCTCCGTGTCGGCGAGGAGGTCGTCGGCCCAGGCCAGGGCCAGGTCGCCGGCCAGGATCGCGGCGGCGGTGCCCAGGGAGGCGCCCGTACGGGCGCCGAGCGCCGGGCCGTAGTGGGCGGCGATGTCCGCGTGCAGCGCGGGGCCGCCGCGGCGCAGCGCGGAGTTGTCCATCACGTCGTCGTGGACGAGGGCGCAGGTCTGCAGCAGTTCGAGCCCGGCGGCCACCCGCAGCGCCTCGTGGACGTGCTCGGTGCCGCCGCCGCAGGCCCGCAGCCCCCACCACAGGAACTGCGAGCGCATCCGCTTCCCGCCGTGCAGGGTGAAGCGGGCGACCCGGTCGGCGACGTCGCAGGCGAAGGTGACGTCCACGGACGCGGCCGCCGACGTCAGCCGCCCGAGGTGGTCGTGGAGCACCCGGCCCACGGCCGTGGGCACGTCCCGGTCGACCTGCCCGGCGGTGAGGGCGGTCCCGGTCCGCGCGGCCTCGGCCCGGCGCGGCGCGCGGCCGTGGCCCCGTTCGTCCCGCGGACGGCCGTGGGAGCGGTCGTTCTTCGCGGGCCCCGGCCAGCCCGGTGAGGGCCCACCGTCCCCGGCGGCCGCCCCGTCCGGGGACGGGGGCACTTTCGCCGTGCTGGGGAGCATCCGGACTCCTCTCGTTGCCGACGGGCTCGGTCCGCGCGTGCCGCGTGGTCCCGTGTGCGCTGCGTTGATCTCGTATGCATTCCGCACCCGCTGCCGTCCCGGATGCGCAATGTGCCGTCCGTGTATCCCCATCCGGGGGAACCCATCCCACGCGTTCCCGGCCACCGTCCGCCCGGCGGCGCGCGGCGGCCCTCCCGCTGTCCACCTTGCGGGGCCGCCATCCGGCCCGCCACCGGCGGATCACCGTGTCCCGCGGGGTTCCGGCGGCGCCGCCCGGCCATACGGGAGGACGGCGGTCATGGGGCGGGCCGGGACGGGTACCGGATACCGCGCCCCGTACGACACGTCCGGACCAGTCCGTGTCCGTACGACGGCTCCGTCCGGGCATGTCTGCATCCGTGGGGCCGGCGGGCGCGGAATGGTTCCGACCGGCGGCGGCGCGGGCCGCCCGGCACAGGCACAGGAGGTCACTGGTGATCGACGCGGACGTCGCCATCGTCGGAGCGGGCGCCGCGGGACTCTCCCTGGCCCACTGGCTGTCCGTGCTCTCCGGCCCCGCCGGGAGCCCGTCCGTGGTGCTGCTCGACGCCCCCGAGGGGCCGCTGCGGCCGCCCCGGCGGACGTGGTGCTTCTGGGAGCACGGCCCCGGACCCTACGACGCGGCGGTGACCGCCTCCTGGCAACGCCTGGAGGTGCACGGCCCGCGGGGCGAGCGGGTGGACGGCGGTATCGCGCCGCTGCGCTACAAGATGGTCCGCTCGGACGACTTCGAGGCCCTCGTGGCGCGCGTCCTGGACGGGCACGGCGTCGTGCGCCGCGTCGAGGCGACGGTCGACGCGGTCCACGACGCGCCCGGCGGGTCGGAGATCCACGGGAGGGCCGCGGACGGCTCGCCGCTGGCCCTGCGCGCCCGCTGGGCGTTCGACTCCCGGCCGCTGGAGGTCCCGCCGCCCGCCCGGACCACCCTGCTCCAGCACTTCCGCGGCTGGTTCGTGCGCACCCGGCGGCCGGCCTTCGCCCCCGACACCGTGGGCCTGATGGACTTCCGCACCCCGCAGCCGGACCGCGGCCTGTCCTTCGGCTACGTCCTGCCGACCGGGCGGCACGAGGCCCTGGTGGAGTACACCGAGTTCTCCCCGGCCGTCCTGGCGGACGGGGCGTACGACGACGCCCTGCGCCACTACACCGAGGACGTGCTCCGGCTCGGCCCGTTCGAGCGGCTGGGGACGGAGAGCGGCGTCATCCCGATGACCGACGCGTCCTTCGCGCGGCGCACCGGCGACTCCACCTTCCGGATCGGGGTGGCGGGCGGCGCCACCCGGCCGTCCACCGGCTACAGCTTCGCCGCGACGCAGCGCCAGGCCCGCGCGGTCGCGGCCGCCCTGCACGCCGGGCGCAGGCCCGTGCCGCCGCCCCCGCACCCGGCGCGCTCGCGGGCCATGGACGCGGTGATGCTGCGCGCCCTGGACGCCGGCCGGGTCGACGGCGCGGAGTTCTTCCTGCGGCTGTTCCGGGGCGTGCCGCCGCGGCGGCTGCTGCGCTTCCTCGACGGCCGCACCCGGCTGCACGAGGACCTCTCCATCGGTCTGCACGTCCCCTTCCTGCCCATGCTGCGCACCGCGGCCGAACTCCCCCGCCTGCCGCGCCGGCCGCAGTCCGGCGCCTGACCCGCCCCGTGTCCCCCACGCCCCCGCTTTCCGCGATCAAGGAGCTCGCATGACCCTGCTGCGCGACGAGGAACTGTCCTCGGCCTTCGACCACGCCGCCGCCGGCTACGACCGGCTCGTCGCCGTCAACCCCGGCTACCACTCCCATCTGCGCAGGTCGGCACGGCGCCTGGGCCTGCCGGGCGACGGCACGGGGCTGCGCGTCCTCGACCTGGGCTGCGGCACGGGCGCGTCGACGGCGGCGCTCCTGGCCGCCGTGCCCGGTGCGGAGATCGTGGCCGTGGACGCCTCCGCGGGCATGCTGGAGCGGGCCGCCGCCAAGCGGTGGCCGTCGACGGTGCGGTTCGTGCACACACCGGTCGAACGGCTCGCGCAGGCGGGGGTGAAGGGCCCCTTCGACGCGGTCTTCGCCGCCTACCTGCTGCGCAACGTGGGCGACCCCGACGCCGTCCTCGGCGGCGCGCGCGAGCTGCTCGCCCCCGGCGGCCGGCTCGCGGTCCACGAGTACGCCCTCAGCGGGCACCCGGCGCACCGCGCCGTGTGGACGGCCGTGTGCCGGACGGTCGTCATGACGGCGGGCAGCGCGCTGGGCGACGCCGCGCTCTACCGGTACCTGTGGCGCAGCGTCGTCGGCTTCGACACGGCGCCGCGCCTGCGCGACCGGATCGAGGACGCCGGGTTCGAGCGGGTGCGGGCGCTGCCGGTGCCCGGCTGGCAGACCGGCATCGTGCACACCCTGGTCGCACAGCGGCCCCTCGCCGGGGAAGCGGTGGCGGCATGACGCGCCCGGCGCGGCGCGACGCCGTCCCCCGCCGGGGCCGGGACCGGCGGGCCCGGATCCTGCCCTCCCACGGCGGCACCCGCCGTGTCCTCGGCGCGCCGCCCTCCACGGCCGTCCTCGGCGGCGGCATCGCCGGCCTCGCCGCCGCGACCGCCCTCGCCGAGCGCGGCGTGCGCGTCACCCTCTACGAGCGCGAGGACTCGCTCGGCGGCCGCCTCGCCGGACACGCCACGACCCTCGCCGACGGCTCCGCGGTCACCATGAGCCGGGGCTTCCACGCCTTCTTCCGGCAGTACTACAACCTGCGCGGACTGCTGCGGCGCGCCGACCCGTCCCTCGGCATGCTGCGCGGCCTGCCCGACTACCCGCTGCAGCACAGCAGCGGGCTGCGGGACAGCTTCCGCCACGTGCCGCGCACCCCGCCGTGGAGCGCCCTCGGCTTCGCCGCGCTCAGCCCCTCCTTCGGCGTGCGCGACCTGGCGCGGATGGACGTGCGCGCGGCGCTGCCGCTGCTCGACGTGCGGGTGCCGGAGGTGTACCAGCGCCTCGACTCGGTCAGCGCGCACGACTTCCTGGCCGCGATCCGCTTCCCCGAGGCCGCGCACCACCTGGCGTTCGAGGTGTTCTCGCGCAGCTTCTTCGCCGACCCGCGCGAGCTGTCGGCGGCCGAGATGGTGCTGATGTTCCACATCTACTTCCTCGGCTCCAGCGAGGGCCTCCTCTTCGACGTGCCCGACGAGCCCTTCCCCGCCGCGCTGTGGGAGCCCCTGGCCGGCTATCTGCGCGGCCACGGCGTCGAGGTGCGCACCGGCACGCCGGTGGAGTCCCTCACGCCCCGGCCGAGCGGCGGCTTCACCGTCATGACCCCCGAGGGCGTGGACCGGCACGACGCCGCCGTGCTCGCGCTGGACACCGCCGGGCTGCGCGCGGTCGTCGGCAACTCGCCCCGGCTCGCCACCGCCCGCTGGCGCGAGGGCGTGTCCCGGCTGCGGACCGCGCCGCCGTTCCTGGTGTCGCGTCTGTGGCTGGACCGGCCCGTGGCCCCCGACCGGCCCGGTTTCCTCGGCACCAGTGGCTACGGCTCGCTGGACAACATCAGCGTCCTGGAGCGCTGGGAGGGCGAGGCGGCCCGCTGGTCGGCCCGCACCGGCGGCTCGGTGGTCGAGCTGCACGCCTACGCGCTCCCGCACGGCGCCGATCCGGACACCGAGTACAAGCGCCTGCTGGAGCAGCTGCACCGCGCCTGTCCGGAGACCCGGGAGGCCGCGGTCGTCGACGTGCGCCACGAACTGCGCGAGGACTGCCCGCTGTTCCCGGTCGGCGGCTACGAGCAGCGGCCCACGGTGTCCACCCCGGACCCCGCGCTGACCGTCGCGGGCGACCTGGTGCGCGTCCCGCTGCCGGTCGCCCTCATGGAGCGGGCGGCCACCACGGGCTTCCTCGCCGCCAACGCCCTGCTGCGGCGCTGGGGCGTGCGCGGCCAGACCCTGTGGACCGTCCCGGACCGCGGCCGCCTCGCCGCGCTGCGCGGGCTCGCCCGCCTGGGCCGGCCCTGACGCGCGGCCGGTGCGCGGACGGCGGCCGCGCACCGGCCGGAGCACTCCGGCGCGACGGCCCGGTCCGCGCGTACGAGGGCGGGGGTGCGGCACCCGGGCGGCCGGTGCACCCCCGCCGCCCCTCCCGCGGAGCCGGAGCGGCGGGTCCGGGCCGCGGGAGACCGGCCGGAATCGTTGCCATGGCGCCGCCCGTCCGGGGAACCCGGGCGGGACGACCGGCCCGCGGCAAGAAAGGAACCACCGTGTCCACGAAGGTCTCCGACCACGTCCTCCAGCGGCTGCGGGAGTGGGGCGTCGAGCACGTCTTCGCCTACGCCGGGGACGGCATCAACGGCCTGCTGGCCGCCTGGGGGCGCGCCGACAACAAGCCCCGCTTCGTGCAGTCGCGGCACGAGGAGATGTCCGCCTTCCAGGCCGTGGGGTACGCGAAGTTCTCCGGCAAGGTGGGAGTCTGCGCGGCGACCTCGGGCCCCGGGGCGATCCACCTGCTCAACGGCCTGTACGACGCCAAGCTCGACCACGTCCCGGTGGTCGCGATCGTCGGCCAGACCAACCGCAGCGCCATGGGCGGCTCCTACCAGCAGGAGGTCGACCTGGCCGCCCTCTACAAGGACGTGGCCTCCGACTTCTGCGAGACGGTGACCGTCCCCGAGCAGCTGCCCAACGTGCTGGACCGGGCCATCCGCACCGCCTGCGCCCGCCGCACCGTCACGGCCGTCATCATCCCCGCCGACGTGCAGGAACTGGACTACGACCCGCCCACGCACGCGTTCAAGATGGTGCCCTCCAGCCTGGGGCTCGGCCGCTCCGCGCCCGTCCCGGCCGACGAGGACCTGGAGCGCGCGGCACAGGTCCTCAACGCCGGCGAGAAGGTCGCCGTGCTGATCGGCCAGGGCGCCCGCGGGGCCCGCGAGGAGGTGGAGCGGCTCGCGGACGTGCTCGGCGCGGGCGTCGCCAAGGCGCTGCTCGGCAAGGACGCGCTCCCCGACGACCTGCCCTACGTCACCGGCGCCATCGGCCTGCTGGGCACCCGGCCGTCGTACGAGATGATGCGGGACTGCGACACCCTGCTGGTGATCGGCTCCAGCTTCCCGTACTCGCAGTTCCTGCCGGAGTACGGCAAGGCGCGCGCCGTGCAGATCGACGTCGACCCGCACATGATCGGGATGCGCTACCCCTTCGAGGTCAACCTCGTCGGCGACTCCCGCGAGACGCTGCGGCGGCTGCTGCCCCGGCTGCACCGCAAGGAGGACCGCCGCTGGCGCGAGAAGCTGGAGAAGGACGTCGCCCGCTGGTGGGAGGTGATGGAGCGGCGCGCGGCCGTGGACGCCGACCCGGTCAACCCCGAGTACGTGGTGCACGCGCTCGACCCGCTGCTGCCCGAGGACGCGATCGTCACCGCCGACTCCGGCTCCGCCGCCAACTGGTACGCCCGCCACCTGCGGCTGCGCGGCCGGATGCGCGGCTCGCTGTCCGGCACGCTCGCCACCATGGGCCCCGGCGTCCCGTACGCCATCGGCGCGAAGTTCGCCCACCCCGACCGGCCCGCGATCGCCCTGGTCGGCGACGGGGCGATGCAGATGAACGGCATGATGGAGCTGCTCACCGCCGCCAAGTACCGGCACCTGTGGTCCGATCAGCGCCTGATCGTCGCGGTCCTGAACAACCAGGACCTCAACCAGGTCACCTGGGAGATGCGCGCCATGACGGGCGCCCCGCAGTTCGAGGAGTCCCAGCACCTGCCCGACCTGCCCTACGCCGAGATCGCCCAGCGCATGGGCCTGGACGGGGTGCGGGTCGAGAAGCCCAAGCAGGTGCAGGCCGCCTGGAAGCGGGCGCTGGCCGCCGACCGGCCGTTCGTCCTGGACTTCCGCACGGACCCGGCGGTGCCCCCGATCCCGCCGCACGCCACGCTCGACCAGATCGAGGCGGCCGCGGCCGCGATCCTGCAGGGCGACAGCGACAGCGCCTCGGTGCTCAGGCAGGGGATCAAGTCGAAGGTCCAGGAGTTCCTGCCCGGCGGCCGGCACCGCGGGGACCGGCCCGGGACGGGCGGCGGCAGCGGGAAGTGAGACGGGTTCCCCGGGGGCTGCGGCGGTTCGCCCGCCGCGGGCCCCGGAGGAACCCGCGTCCGCGGACCGCCGCGCCGGAGCGGCCGGGGAGCCGGGGCACGCCCCGCGTGTGTCCGGCTTCCTTCCCCGCTCCCGGCGCCCTCGCCCGCTTCTTGTGCCGTACGGCGTAACGGGACTTGCCCGTGCGAACGTGACGGGGACGGAGTCCGCGCGTACGCGCAGGGGCCGGAGCGGCGGCTCCACGCGCCGCTCCGGCCCCTGCGTTCCCTCGCGCGCCCCCGGGCCGGCGGACGGCCCGGGGGCGCTCCTCAGTCCTCGCCCCTGACGACGTTCCAGTCCGGGTCGCCCGCGCTCCGCTCCTCGGAACTCCCGTCAGCGATCGCGGGGACACAGGTGCGCACCGTGCTCTCCCCCCGGCGGCGCACCTGCTCCCAGCCCGTCGCGGGACTGCGGGTGACGGTCTCTCTGCCGACGTCCGTGGCCACGGCGCCTCATCTTCCTTCCGCGTCCGCTGCGGCCGGGACCCGTTCCCCGGGACCCGGCCCCGTCTCCGGGGTACTGCGCCCGGGTCCCCCGTCCGCACGCGCGCAAACATCCGGCGGGCCGCCCGGCGTTTGCCATGGCAGACGCACCGGTCCGGGCGGGCGGCGGCAGCACCCAACTCCCCCTGGGGACAGGTGGGACGGTGTGCAAAACTACGTCGACCGAGCGGCGCGTCGGGGGCGCCGGCCGCTCGCTGCCGTACCGCCGTTCCCGTATTCCCGCCATGGAGTCCCGTCATGACCACCGGTACACCCCACCCGCACATTGACACGAGCAAGGCCCACCCGGCGCGGGTCTACGACTGGCTGCTCGGGGGCAAGGACAACTACCCCGTCGACGAGGAGGTGGGGACGAGGCTCCCGCCGGAGGCGGCCGACGCCGCGCGCCAGAACCGCGCGTTCATGAACCGCGCCGTCGCCTGGCTGGCGAGCCAGGGCATCGACCAGTTCCTCGACATCGGCACCGGCATCCCCACCGAGCCGAACCTGCACCAGATCGTGCAGAAGATCACGCCCACCGCGAAGGTCGTCTACACGGACAACGACCCGATCGTCCTGCGGCACGCCGAGGCGCTGCTGGTCAGCCACCCCGACGGGGTCACCGACTACATCGAGGCCGACGTCCGCGAGCCGCAGGTGATCCTGGAACGCGCCCGGCACATCCTGGACTTCGAGCGTCCCGTCGCCCTGTCCCTGATCGCGCTCATGCACTTCATCCCCGACTCCCAGGACGCCCACGGCATCGTCCGCGGGCTGGTGGACACGCTGCCCTCCGGGAGCTACCTGGTGCTGTCGCACGCCGCGTCCGACCTCTACGAGGAGCAGGTCCGGCAGGTCGTCGCCGAGTACGCCAAGGGCGGCATCGAGCTCGGCTTCCGCACCCGCGACGAGGTCGCCCGCTTCTTCGACGGCCTGGAGCTGGTGGAGCCCGGCCTGGTGACGGCCCCGCACTGGTTCCGGACGGACCCGGCGCCGGAGCCCGAGGGCAGCGGCATCTACGCGGGCGTGGCCCGCGTCCTCTGACCGAGCCCTCGGCGGCGCGCCGCACCGGGCCGTGGGCCCGCCGGCCGGGCGCTGCCGGACCGGCGGCGGCGCCCGGCCGGACGGGCCGCGGGAACGTCCCGGTCAGGTGCGCTGCGGCGGTGTGCGGCCCGGGATCCGGATGCCGTACTGGGCCATCTTGCGGTAGACGGTCGCGCGGCTCATGCCGAGGTTGTCGGCCGCCTGGGCGACGGTGACGCCCGGCTCGGTCAGGCAGCGCACGATCTCGTCGCGTTCGAGGATCTGCAGCCGGGTGAGCCGGTGGTCGCCGCCGGCGAAGACCTCGGCCGGCAGGTGGTGCTTGTCGACGACCTCGGTGCGGGAGACGGCGTCGTGGACGACGCGCTGGAGCTGCCTGGCGTTCTCGGGCCAGTCGTAGCCGGTCAGGACGGCCGCCGCGGCGGCGGTGAAGGTGACCGGGCGGCCCCGGTAACGCCGGGCGAAGTGGTGGGCCAGCGGGAGGACGTCGTCGGGGCGGGTGCGCAGCGCGGGGGCCTCGACGACCGAGGCCACCAGGGGCTTGAGCGCCTCCGGGATGCTCGCGTAGTCGCGGGCGGTGAGGACGAAGGGCTGCACGGGCGGCGGTCCGCCCGCCGGGGCGGGCCTGCGCACGGCGGTGAAGTGCCGCGCCGTCTCGGTCGCGGCCCAGGCGGGCAGCGTCTCGACGTCGGAGAGGATCACGCACGTGCTGTCCTTGTGCAGCTCGGGCAGCCACACCGTCAGCCAGGCGTCGATCTCCTCGGCCGCCGGGGGACGCGCCCGCAGCACCCGCTCGCGCGGGCCGGCCCCCTGCCGCGCCAGCGAGGCCAGCGCCGTCCTGCCCGCGCCGGGCTCCCCCACGACCGCGACGACCTGCCCGCGGCCCAGCGCGGTGCGCGCGCGTTCCAGGGCGCCGGTCCAGGCGGGTGAGAGCGGGCCCGGCGTGTCGTCGGCGGCCCCGAAGCGGTCGGCGTAGACCCGGAAGACCTCGCCGCGGGGCGTGGGCCGGGTGCGCCGGCCGCTGCCGCGCGCCAGCATGAGCGCCGTGGTGTGGCCCGCGGCCGCCTGGGCCAGGGCCAGCAGCAGCGCGGAGGACGAGTCCGACCAGGTGGTCAGGTTGACGCTGCCCGCCAGGTCGCCCGTCACCGGGTCGAGCACCGGCACCGCCGCGCAGGTGTAGCCGCGCAGCCGGGTGCAGTAGTGCTCGTCGGCCCGGACGATCGAGGGGGTCCGGTCGGCGAGCGCGAGTCCGAGCCCGTTGGTGCCGACGTTGTTCTCCGCGAAGCAGAAGCCCGGGGCGAGGTTCACACGGTCCAGGGAGCGGCTGATCGACGCGTCGTTGCACAGCCGGCACAGCACCAGGCCGTCGCTGCTGGTGATCATCATGCTGAGCGGTTCGCCCGCGAGGGTCGCCTGCAGCCGGCGCAGCACCTCGTGGCCGCACTCGTACAGCAGGGAGTCCTTGTCGACGGCCCCGGTGAACACCGGGCGCATCTCCTCCGGGGTCACCCCGTAGCGCTCGCTGCGCCGCCAGGACGCCCGCAGCCGGGGCGCCAGAACGGCCAAGGAGCCGTCGGTGCCGCGGCGGCCGTCACCGCTCCCGTACGGCGTGTCCTGCTGCATGTCCACGCTGACCTCCCATGACGCGTCCTTGCGCCGGTCCGGCCAGGCTAGTGCGTGCCTCCCGGTCCGCCGCCGCCCGTGCTGTCTCAAAGTGAGACACGCACGGGCTCCCGGCCGCCGGACGGCCTGCCTACCGTCCCTGTCCAAGACGTTGCTGTCACGGAACCCGGAGGCCGCACATGTACCGCAAGGACGGCGAGTCGTACTTCATCGTGGACGCACACATCGCCCTGTGGGACGCGCGTCCCGAGAACCAGCTCAACATCCACGGCAAGCAGTTCATCGACTGCTTCTACGACTACCACCGCAACCTCGGCCCCGAGTCCGAGCACTGGCCGTACGAGGAGTTCCTGTACCAGGGCGGAGAGCGCCTGATGAAGGACCTCTTCACCGACGGCCACGTGGACCACGCCGTCTTCCAGCCCGCCCGCCTCGGCGCCTTCTACCGCAACGGCTTCGGGCAGACCGAGGAGGCGTTCGCGCTCGCGCAGAAGCACCCGGACAAGCTCACCTACAACCACTGCTGGGACCCGCGCTTCGAGCAGTCCGGGCTCGACCGGCTCCGCCGGGACGCGGAGCGCTTCCGGCTCAAGGGCGTCAAGCTGTACACGGCCGAGTGGAAGGGCGACTCGCGCGGCTACAAGCTCGACGACCCCTGGTCGCGCCGCTACCTGGAGACGGCCATCGAGCTGGGCATCAAGAACATCCACATCCACAAGGGCCCGACCATCCGCCCGCTGGACCGCGACGCGTTCGACGTGGCCGACGTCGACTCGGTGGCCAGCGACTACACGGAGCTGAACTTCGTCGTCGAGCACTGCGGGCTGCCGCGCCTGGAGGACTTCTGCTGGATCGCCACGCAGGAGCCCAACGTGCACGCGGGCCTGGCGGTGGCCATCCCGTTCATGCACACCCGCCCGCGCTACTTCGCGCAGATCATCGGGGAGCTGCTGTACTGGCTGGACGAGGACCGCATCCAGTTCTCCAGCGACTATGCGCTGTGGACGCCGCGCTGGCTCGTGGAGCGGTTCGTCGACTTCCGGATCCCCGAGGACATGGACGAGTACCCGCCGCTCACGGTGGCCCAGAAGAAGAAGATCCTCGGGCTGAACGCGGCCGCGATGTACGACATCCCGGTCCCGGCGGAGTGCGCCCTCACCGAGCCGGCGGCGGTGTGACATGACCGTCACCACCTCGGAGCCGCTGCGGCAGCGCGCCCTGCGGGCCCTGGACACGGTCGTCGACCCGGAGCTGGACGAGCCGATCACCGATCTCGGCTTCGTACGGTCCCTGGACCTCACCGGCGACGGCCGGGTCACCGTCCACCTGCGGCTGCCCACCTCGTTCTGCTCGCCGAACTTCGCCTACCTCATGGCGTCCGACGCCAAGGACGCCCTGACCGCGCTGGACGGCGTCGCCTCGGTGGAGGTCCTGCTCGACGACCACCACGACTCGGACCTGATCAACCGCGGTCTGGCCGCCGACGCCGGCTACCGGGGCACCTTCGGGCACGAGGCCGAGCAGGACCTGGAGGAACTCAGGCTGACCTTCCGCCGCAAGGCGCACATCGCCGCGACGGACCGCGCCCTGGGCCGGCTGCTGCGCGCCGCTCCGAACACGCCCGGGCAGGAGCTGTACGGGCTCGTCCTGGGCGACCTGCCCGACGGGCCCGCCACCCGGGCGCTGCTGCGCCGCCGGGCCGCCCTGGGCCTGGGCACGGACCCGGCCGACTTCGTCCTCGTCGACGAGGACGGCGCGCGCGTCCCGCCGGACGGCATCCCGGCGCGGCTGCGCTTCGCCCACTCGGTCCGCGTCTCGATCGAGGGCAACGTGCACTTCTGCCGCGGCCTGCTGCGCACCCGCTACCCGGACGAGGCCGACGCGGCCTCGGGCCGCACCCTCCTCCCCCTGCTCACCGCCGACGCGTCGGCGCCCTCCTCCCCCGCTCCCAAGGAGAACGCATCGTGAAAGCCGTCCAGGTCGTGGGCTACCACGAGAACCTGCGCATGACCGACGTGCCCGTGCCCACCGTCACCGACCCCCACGACGTGGTGGTGAGGATCGGCGGCGCGGGGGTGTGCCGCACCGATCTGCACATCCTCGAAGGGCAGTGGCGCGAGAAGTCCGGGGTGACGCTGCCCTACACGATCGGCCACGAGAACGCGGGCTGGGTGCACGCCGTGGGCAGTGCCGTCACCAACGTCGCCGAGGGCGACAAGGTCATCGTCCACCCGCTGATCACCTGCGGGCTGTGCCGGGCCTGCCGCGACGGCGACGACGTGCACTGCGCGCAGAACAGGTTCCCGGGCATCGACACCGACGGCGGCTACGCCGAGTACCTCAAGACCTCCGCGCGCAGCGTCGTGCGGATCGACGACAGCCTGGAGCCCGCGGACGTGGCGGCCCTCGCCGACGCGGGCCTGACGGCCTACCACGCGGTGGCGAAGGCCGCGCGCCGGCTGCGCCCCGGCGACCGGTGCGTCGTCATCGGGGCGGGCGGCCTCGGCCACATCGGCGTGCAGGTGCTCAAGGCGCTCACGGCCGCCGAGATCGTCGTCGTCGACCGCAGCCCCGAGGCGGTGAAGCTCGCCGGGACCATCGGCGCCGACCACGGGATCGTCGCCGACGGGGAGCACGTGGAGCGGGTCCTGGAACTGACGGACGGTCAGGGCGCCGAGGTAGTGGTCGACTTCGTCGGCGAGGGCGGCGCGACGAGGGACGGTGTGCGGATGCTGCGCCGCGCGGGCGACTACCACGTCGTCGGCTACGGCGAGAACATCGACGTCCCGACGATCGACATCATCTCCTCCGAGATCAACTTCATCGGCAACCTCGTCGGGTCCTACAACGACCTGCGGGAGCTGATGACGCTGGCCGCCCAGGGCCGCGTGCGCCTGCACACCACCAAGTACCCGCTCGACCGCTTCCAGGACGCCGTCGACGACCTGGACGCGGGCCGGGTGCGGGGGCGGGCGATCCTCGTGCCGTAGGCACGGGCGGGCCCGTAGCCGCGGGCGGGCCCGGACGGACGGGCACGAGGCCGTGGCGCACTCCCCGTCCACCGGCGTGGACGTCGTCAGCGGCAAGGGCGTGGCGGAGGCGGTCGCGGGCGCGGACGTCGCCGCCGCCGTCGCCGACGTCGCGGCGGGCGCCCCGCTGGGGCACCCTCGACGTCGCGGGCCCCGACGTGTACCCGCTCGACGAAAGCGGCCGCATCGCCCTCGCCGCACGGGGCGACCCGCGCACGGTGGTCGCCGACGCCACGGCGGGCATGTTCGCGGCCGTACCGGGCGACGTCCTCACCGCCCGCGGCGACGGCGCCCGCATCGCGCCCACGCGGTACCCGGACCGGCCGCGCTCCCGAACTCCCCGCCGGACACGGCGGCCCGCCGCCCGGTGGCGGGGAACCACCGGGCGGCGGGCCGTTCCGCCGTGTGCCGGCGTCGGTCAGGACGCGGCGGGCCACCCCACCGCGTCGGCCACCGAGCCCAGGTCCGCGTCCGGTTCGGCGACCCGGGCCAGCGACCAGAAGAGCAGGGCGACGCCCGTCGCGCCGGGGTCGGGGGCGCCGAGGGCGCGCTCGCCGACGTACGAGGCGCGGCCGCGGCGGGCCCTGATGTCCGCGGTGGCGCGCGCTCCGGCGAGGGCGGCCCGGGCCGCGTCCGCGAACCCCGCTCCCCCGTCGAGCGCGTCGCGGGCGGGGGCGAGCGCGTCGACCATGGTGCGGTCGCCGGGCTCGGCCTCGCCGACGCGCTGGATGGCGGCCAGGCCCTCCCGCACGCCGGCCGCCCAGCCCTCGCGGCCGTCGCCGTGCGCGGCGAGCGCCCGGCCGACCTCCTGGAACAACAGGCCGATCAGCGGGCCGCTGGTGCCGCCGACCTCGTCGAGGAAGACTCCGGCCGCGACGGCGAAGGGCGCCTCCCCGGGCCGCGCGTCGAGGCCGGCCTCGACGCCGTCGAGCCCTTCGCGGAGGTTGTCGCCGAAGTCGCCGTCCCCGGAGAGCTGGTCGAGGGCGGTCAGCGCGTCGTGGGCGGTGCGGGCGGCCTCCGCGTAGGTGCGCAGGACCTTCTCCTGGTCGACGGTCACGGTCATCGGGCGGTCTCCGAAACGGGGAAGGCGGGGGTCAGGGCGGGCGCGTGCCACCAGTCGAGCCAGTTCTCGCGCAGCGAGGTCACGGTCACCGAGAACCCGCTCATGTCCAGGGCGGGTACGAAGGTGCCGACGAGCTGTCCCGCGACGCTCACGCCGCGCTCGCCGAGCACGTGGCGGACCCGGTCGTGGACGGCGTACAACTCCAGCAGAGTGGTCGCGCCGAGGCCGTTGACCAGCAGGAGCACGGTGTCCGACGCGTCGGTCAGGGCGTCGAGGACCTGCTGGGTCATGCGGTCGACGAGGTCTTCGAAGTCCGGGCGCTCCACGGTCCGCGCGGCGCGCTCGCCGTGGATGCCGACGCCGTACTCGATCTCGCCGTCCACGAGTTCGAACGCCTCGCCGCCGCGGCCGGGCGCGGTCTGGGCGCGGGCGGCGACGGCGATGCTGCGCGAGGCGGCCGCGAACGCCGCGCCCGCCTCGGCGAGTTCGTCGAGGCCCAGGCCCGCGTCGGCCGCGCCGCCGAGGAGCTTCTCCACGACGACGGTGGCACCGGTGCCGCGACGCCCTGTCGCCGTCTCCGCGTCGTCGGTGGCGAGGTCGTCGTCGACCAGGACGCGGCGCACCGGGATGCCGTCGGCGCGCAGACGCTCGGCGGCGATGCCGAAGTTGATGCGGTCGCCGGTGTAGTTCTTGACCACGTGCAGGACGCCGTCCTCGCCCGCGACGGCACGGGAGGCTTCGTAGACCTGGCGGTTGTGCGGGGAGGCGAAGACGCGGCCCGGCACGGCGGCGTCGAGCATGCCGCGCCCGACGAACCCGGCGTGCAGGGGCTCGTGCCCGGAGCCGCCTCCGGACAGCAGGCCCACGCGGCGGCCGGGGTGGCGGTCGCGGGCCGTGACGTAGAGCGGGTCCTCGTGGAGGCGGACGAGGCCGGGGTGGGCCAGCGCGAAGCCGCGCAGGGCGGCGTCCACGGGCGCTTCGGCCGGCAGGAAGAGACGGTTCACGGGGTGGCGGTCCTTTCGGGGGTGCGCCCGGTCAAGGTACCCACCTCGTCCGTGTTCGCCTCGCCCCGGCCCAACCGTGTCGTGGCGAACACGGACAGGACGGCCACACCGGCGCAGCAGGCGATGGGCCGGGCCCGGTGGCCGCCTGCGGTGAGGAGCGCGGCGCCGATCAGGGGCGACGGACGCACATGAGGACGGGACCACGGCCGAAGCCGGGGGCGCCCTCATGCGGTGTGACTCACGCGGTGTGACTCACGCGGTGTGAGCCGATGTGTTTTTGCCGACAGGCACATGGGTCGTCCGACTCGTGCACCGGCCGTCCGGCAGGGCCCACCGGTCAGGTCGGCACAGCATGTGCCGGACCCGTGCACTCCTCGGGACCGGGCCGGTTCACGGGCCGTCGGACGGGCTCCGTATGTACTTGTGTCAGCGGGTGGTTGGGTCCGTTCCCGCAGGTGGGGATGGGTGTGAGGAGAGTCTGCGACAGTGTGTGCGCGGCCGCTCCGCGGGCACATGTGCCACCGTGCGAAGGGAGCCGGCGGGCCACTGTGCCCGGTCATGGCGAGCACCGGTCGACGGCGCGGACACAGGCCCGTCAACCTGCCGGTCCGCGGGTTCGGAACGGCAACCGGCGAGAGTGAATCTTTGCTCCGAGGGAACATCTGGCTCATCCAGTACCTAATATCGCTAGTCTGCTGCACGCTGCGGCAGTTGCATCCGTTAGGGCGCTCAGTGAGTGCGGGTGAGACACAACCGAATCCGTCCCTCGGCCGTATTGGAAGCTGTTGCACCTGAACCGCCACCGTGACGTCCCAGACACGAGGAGACGCCAGACACCATGTCCGAAACGCTGCACGACACCGTCGACCTGACCTCCCAGTACACCGCCCGGGTCACCCAGGACCTCGAGCGCAACGCCAAGGAACAGGAACGTATCGCCGCCGACATCGCGGCCCTGCAGGAGCGACTGACCGGTCTGCAGCACGACCAGCTCGTGCTGACCAACATGCAGCGCGCGCTCAGCAGCCAGGCCGCGGCCGCCGCGGCTCCGGTGGCCGAGGGCACGGCCACCGGGGAGTCCTCCGTCGAAGAGGCGCCCGCCGCGCCCGCGGCCACGCTGCCCCGGCAGTCGACGGGCGAGGACACGGCGGACCGGCAGGCCGGAGCCGGGACGACGGCCACGAAGTCGCGGAAGCCGACGGCCAAGAAGACCACCGCGAAGAAGGCCGCCGCGAAGAAGGCCCCCGCCAAGAAGACGTCGACGGCCGCCAGGAAGACCACCGGCGCCGCAGGCGCGAAGACGGCCGGCGCGGCCAGGTCCACCGGCACCGCCACCAAGGCGACCGCCGCCAAGACCACCGACGCCAAGGCCACTGGCACCAAGCCCGCCGGCACCAAGTCCGCCGACACCACCAAGTCCGCCGCCGGCAAGGCCGCCGACACCAAGCCCGCCGGCGCCGCCAAGTCCACCGGCGACAAGGCCGCCGGCGCCGCCAAGTCCACCGGCGACAAGGCCGCTGGCACCAAGTCCGCCGGTACGGGCACCAAGACCGCCGCCAAGGCCACCGGCACGGGCACCAAGGCTTCCGGCACGGGCACCGCCAAGACGGCGAAGAGCACCTCGAAGAGCACCTCGAAGACCACCGCGAAGACGACGAAGGCCAACGGCTCCGGCAGCGCCAAGGCGGCCGCCGACGCCTCCCAGCCGACGCTCGGACAGCTCGTCCGCGCCTACCTCGACGAGCAGTCGGAGCCGCGGTCCACCGCCGAGATCACCTCCGCCCTCGCGGAGCGCCACCCCGACCGCAACGTGAAGAACACCGTGGTCCGCACCACCATCGAGGGCCTGGTCGCCAAGAGCCAGGTCGAGCGCAGCAAGCAGGGTTCCTCGGTCTTCTACACGAGCACCGCCGCACAGCCCGCCGCCAAGGAGCAGGCGCCGGCGCCCGCCGAGCCGGAGGCCAAGCCCGAGACCGAGTCGGAGCCCGGGACCAAGGACGAGACCAGGGCCGGGGCCGAGAACGGGGCCGAGACCGAAGCCGCGGCGGCCGAATAAACCATCTGGTCGAGGCCGTCACGGCCGGCCGGCACCGACGCCGTCGGGTGCGGGTGACGGGCGCACACCGCCCATGTCACCCGCACCGGCGCACCCTCCGGCCGCCGCCTCGGCTTCCTCAGCGCACAGGCGGGTCGAGAGACCGGACGCCTCGGCCCGGAGCGCCGCCGCCCCTCTCGTGACCGCCGCCACCGTTGCCGGTGTCAACGCCGTTGCCGGTGTCAACGCCGTTGCCGGTGTCAACACTGTCAGCGCCGTCAACGCCGTCCCCGTCGCCGAGGCGGGCGCGCAGTGTCGCCGCGAAGTCCTCGGCACGGGCCAGCTGGACCCGCAGGTCCTCGATCTTGCGGGTCGCGGTCCGCTCGTACGCGCGCACCCGCTCGCGCAGGGCCGTCCGCTCCTCCGCGGACAGGGACGCACCGGCGCCGGACGGGGACGCGTCGGAGTCCAGCCGGTCGGTGGCGTCCAGCAGGTCGCGCATCTCGTCCAGGGTGAAGCCGAGCGGCTTCATGCGGCGGATCACCATCAGCCGGGCCACGTCCGTCTCCGTGTAGAGGCGGAAACCGCCCTGGGAGCGGGCGGAGGGGATGACGAGGCCGGTCTCCTCGTAGTGCCGGATGGTGCGCAGGGACAGCTCGGTCCGTGCGGCGACCTCGCCGATCTGCATGTGCCTGTCGTCGCCGATCTGCATCTGCCTGTCGTCCACGCCCGTACGTCCTGGCCCTTCTTCGCTGGTCGTGCCGCCCTCCCGGCCACCGCGCCGATCCCTACCCTAACGTTAGGGTAGAGTTGCGGGAGCCGAGGGCGGCCGGGCGGCTGCCCCGCCGCTGTCCCACCGTGGTCGACGAGGACCCGGCGAAGGTCCGATTGTCCCGCAGGAGAGAGTGTGCGCGTGTCCCCGCCGTCCCGCGCCGCCGTCTGTCCGCCGTGACGCCCGGCCGCTGACGCGGCCCCGGCCGCCGCGTGCCGCGACGGCCGACGAGCCGACCTCTCCCCGCTCCTCTTCCGCTCCCCCGCACCCGTTGCACCCGTTCCCGCTCCCCTTGTGATCCTCCGGCCCGTCGGACGCGGGCCGCCCGCGGGCGCCGTCCGGCGCGCCCGCGCCGACCCGCACAGTCCGGCCCGTGCCGGTGTGTGCCCTAGTACGACAGGTGGTCACCCCGTTGTCCCCCGCCGCCCCCTCCCCTGCCGCACGGCCCCGCCGGCTGCGCCCCGACTGGCTCTCCGACCCCAAGGTGTGGCGCACCGAGGTGCTGGGCGGCCTCGTCGTCGCGCTCGCCCTGATCCCCGAGGCCATCTCGTTCTCGATCATCGCCGGGGTCGACCCGGCCATCGGGCTGTTCGCCTCCTTCACCATGGCCGTGACCATCGCGGTCGTCGGCGGCCGCCCGGCGATGATCTCCGCGGCGACCGGCGCCGTCGCCCTGGTCATCGCACCGCTCAACCGCGAGCACGGCTTCGGCCACCTGGTCGCGGCGGTCATCCTGGCCGGTGTGTTCCAGGTGGTGCTGGGCGCGCTCGGGGTGGCGAAGCTGATGCGGTTCGTGCCGCGCTCGGTGATGGTCGGCTTCGTCAACGCGCTCGCGATCCTGATCTTCATGGCGCAGCTGCCGGAGCTGACCGGCGTGCCGTGGCCCGTGTACCCGCTGCTGGCCGCCGCGCTGGCCCTGATGGTGTTCTTCCCGCGGATCACCAAGGCGGTCCCGGCCCCGCTGGTGTCCATCGTGGTCCTCACCGCGCTCACCGTGGGCGCGGGCATCGCTGTGCCCACCGTGGGCGACAAGGGCGCCCTGCCGTCCGCGCTGCCCGTGCCGGGCCTGCCGGACGTGCCGTTCACCCTGCACACGCTGCAGGTCGTGGCCCCGTACGCGCTGGCCATGGCCCTGGTGGGCCTCATGGAGTCGCTGATGACCGCCCAGTTGGTCGACGACATCACCGACACCCGCTCCGACAAGACCCGCGAGTCCGTCGGCCAGGGGATCGCGAACATCGTCACCGGCTTCTTCGGCGGCATGGGCGGCTGCGCGATGATCGGCCAGACGATGATCAACGTGAGGGTGTCGGGCGCCCGTACGCGGCTGTCGACGTTCCTCGCGGGCGCCTTCCTGATGGTGCTGTGCATCGTCTTCGGCCCGGTCGTCTCCGACATCCCCATGGCCGCCCTGGTCGCCGTCATGGTGATGGTGTCGTTCGCGACCTTCGACTGGCACTCGGTCGCGCCGGGGACGCTGCGGCGGATGCCCGCGGGCGAGATCACCGTCATGGTCGTGACCGTCGCGTGCGTGGTCGCCACCCACAACCTCGCGATCGGTGTGGTCGTGGGCTCCCTCACGGCCGTGGTCGTCTTCGCGCGGCGCGTCGCCCACCTGGCCCGGGTCACGGCCGTCACCGACCCGGACGGCACCCGCGTCGTGTACACGGTGACCGGCGAGCTGTTCTTCGCCTCGGCCAACGACCTGGTCACGCAGTTCGACTACAGCGGCGACCCCGACGAGATCGTCGTCGACCTGACGTCCGCGCACGTCTGGGACGCCTCCTCGGTGGCCGCGCTGGACGCCGTCGAGGCGAAGTACGCCCAGCGCGGCAAGCGCGTCGAGATCGTCGGCCTGAACGAGCAGAGCGCCGCCCTGCACGGCCGGCTGAGCGGCGAGCTGGCCGCCCACTGAGCCACACCCGTACGGGAGCGCCCCGGTGGACACACGGTCCACCGGGGCGCTCCCGTACGGCGTCGGCGGTCGGTCAGGAGGCCGAACCGACGTCCTCCGCCAGGGCCCGGTCCTCCAGCCGCTCGCGCTGCCCTTCCCCGGCCGCGGCGCGGGCCGCCTCCTCGCGCTGGTTCCGCTCGGCCTGCGCGAGCAGGGAGTGGCCGGTGGCCAGGACGAGGATGCCGGCCGCGACGGCCGCCGCGCCGGCGTAGAAGGGCGCGTGGACGCCGGAGTGCTCGGCCAGCCTCCCCGCCGCGTACGGGGCGAGGCCGCCGCCGATGAAGCGGACGAAGCCGTAGGCCGCGGAGGCGGTGGGGCGCTCGACCGGGGCGGCCGTCATCACCGCCTGGGTGGTGATGGTGTTGTTGATGCCGATGAAGGCGCCCGCGACGACCACGCACACGATCAGTACGGTCCTGTCCTCCGTGAACAGGGCGATGGCCAGGATGTCGGCCGCGAACAGCGCCAGGTTGAGGTACAGCGCCTTCGCGATGCCCAGGCGCTCCTGGAGCCGGGGCGCGCCGAACACGGAGAAGACAGCGACCAGGACGCCCCAGCCGGTGAAGACGTAGCCGAGCTCGTGGGTGCCGAGGTCCATCGGGAACGGCGCGTAGCCGAGGACGGTGAAGAAGCCCCAGTTGTAGAGCAGCGCGGTCAGGCCCATGGTGAGCAGGCCGCGGTGGCGCAGGGCCTTGAGCGGGTCGAGGACCGAGGCGCGCCGTTCGGGCCTGGGCGTGGGCCGGACCAGGGCGAGCGTCGCGACGAGCGCGACGGCCATCAGGACGGCGACGCCGAGGAAGGGGCCGCGCCAGCTGATGCCGCCCAGCTCGCCGCCGAGCAGCGGGCCGATGGCGATGCCGATGCCGAGCGCGGTCTCGTACAGGATGACGGCCCCGGCGAAGCCGCCGCTGGCGGAGCCGACGATCACCGCGAGGGACGTGGCGATGAAGAGGGCGTTGCCGAGCCCCCACCCGGCGCGGAAGCCGACGATGCCGCTGATGCTGCCGGAGGCGCCGGCGAGCGCGCTGAACACCACGATGACCGCGAGTCCGGCCGCCAGGGTGCGCTTGGCGCCGATCCGGCTGGAGACGAAGCCGGTGACCAGCATGGCGACGGCGGTGACCACCAGATAGCTGGTGAACAGCAGTGACACCTGGCTGGGGGTGGCGTGCAGGTCGTGCGAGAGCGAGGGCAGGATCGGGTCCACCAGGCCGATGCCCATGAAGGAGATCACGCAGGCGAAGGCCACGGCCCACACGGCCTTCGGCTGCCTGAACGGATTGGCTGCGGCTGTCCGATGCTGTGACAAGCGGAACTCCTGTGGTGAAGCACGCGTGCTGACACGGGTACCGGCGCTGACACTCCGTCAGGCCGGAGGCGGACGGACCGGGCCGGGACGCCCGGCCGGGGGCCGCCGCTCACGGGGCGGGCCGGCGGCCGCGGTCAGGCCGGGGGTTCGTCCGTGAGGCGTTCCAGGCTCAGGGCGTTCTCGGTGAGGCGCCCGAGGGCGGGCGCGCCGATACGGGCCGCCTCGGCGAGCGCCTGCCGGTCCTCGGCGGGGAGGGTGTCCAGCAGGGCCGCGAGCCGGGCGACGCGCGCCTCCCGGCGCCCGCGCAGGACCTCCCGGCCCGCGTCGGTGATGCTCACCAGCACCACGCGGCCGTCCTCCGGGTCGCCCACCCGTGCCACGAGCCCCTGCTTGACCAGGCGCTGGACCAGCTGGGTCATGGAGGGCTGGGCGACACCCTCCTCGGCCGCGAGGCGTGTGAGCCGCTGGGGGCCGTTGCGCGCCAGCCGGGACAGCGTCGAGGCCGTGGTGAAGCTGATCTCCCGGGTGGCCAGGTGCCGCACCGCGAGCACGGCCATGCCGTCCAGCAGCGCGGCGACGCCCTCGAAATCCTGTTCGTCACTCACGCAGAAATTTGTATCACACACCTATATAGGTGTTCCATGGTCGCCTCGAACGCCCGAAGCGGCACCGGACGGCCGTTCGACCTGTTCGCCCGGCATGTGGACCGCCTTGTGTACGCCCATCGGCGCATTTGTAGACTCGGCGGCTGCTGCCGGACGAGACGGAAGAGGGATTTCGATGGACGGGCGCTTCGACACGAGGCCCGGGGACGAGAAGGAAGCGCCCATCTACTTCCGGCTCCTCCAGGAGCGCGGCGACGTTCCGGCGGAGGTCCGCGAACTGGCCGAGCGGACGTGGCGCGACGTGGGCCGAGCGATGGACTTCAAGCGGGGCCGTCCCATCTGACGGAACGGACCGGCCGACGGGGCGGAGCGGCCCACCGGGGCGGAGCGGCCGGTCCGCCCCGGTGGGCCGCTCCGCCCGGCCGGACACCCCCGACCGGAACTGTCGGCCGGCCCGCGCGGCACATGCCGGCCCGGGCCGTACGACGCATGCCCGGCCGGCCCCGCCCGCGCGGCCGGCCCGGCCCCACGTACGCGCGGTCCGTACGGTTCGCCCTGACGCGACACCGCCCGGCGCGCCGGGCGGCACGTCGGGCGGTGGGACGGGGCGGCTCCCCTCTGTCGGGGACGGTCCGCCCGCCGGGCGGACCGTCCCCGGTCACTCCGCGGCGGCGAAGGACTTCTTCAGGACGGTGACCGCCTGGGTGATGGCGCCTTCGGCGGCCTGCGTCTCACGGAGCGCGTTGAGCATCACGAAGTCGTGGATGACGCCCGTGTAGCGGACGGCGGTCACGGGGACGCCCGCCTCGCGCAGCTTGGCCGCGTAGGCCTCGCCCTCGTCGCGCAGCACGTCGGCCTCGGCGGTGATGACCAGCGCCGGGGGCAGCCCGGTGAGCTGCTCGGTGGTGGCGCGCAGCGGGGAGGCGGTGATCTGGGCGCGCTCGGCCTCGTCGGTCGTGTACTGGTCCCAGAACCACTGCATGGCGTCCCGGCGCAGGAAGTAGCCTTCCGCGAACTGGTGGTAGGACGGCGTGTCGAAGGCGGCGTCGGTGACCGGGTAGAACAGCACCTGCCGGACGAAGGCCACGTCGCCGCGCTCCTTGGCGAGCAGGGTCAGCGCGGCGGTCATGTTGCCGCCGACCGAGTCGCCGGCGACGGCGAGCCGCGCCGCGTCCAGGCCGTTGGCGGCACCCTCGGCGACGATCCAGCGGGCGACCGCGTAGCTCTGCTCGACGGCCACCGGGTAACGGGCCTCCGGGGAGAGGTCGTACTCGGGGAAGACCACCGCGGCACCGGCCCCCACGGCCAGCTCGCGCACCAGGCGGTCGTGGGTGTGGGCGTTGCCGAACACCCAGCCCGCGCCGTGGATGTACAGGACGACCGGGAGCGTGCCGGTCGCACCCGCCGGACGGACGATCCGGGCCCGGACGGAACCGGTGGGACCGCCCTCGACCGTCACCCACTCCTCGTCGACCGCGGGCTTCTCGATCTCGCCCGACTGCACCTCGTCGACCGTCTTGCGGCCCTCCACCGGCCCGAGGTCGAACAGGTACGGCGGGTTCGCGGTGGCCTCCGCGAAGGCCCGCGCGGCGGGCTCCAGGACGGGGCGGGAGTCGAAGTTCTCGCTCATGAGGGTCTCCTCCAATGCGGGCCGGGGCGGGCGGCTCCGGCGGTTCGTGCGAGCCGGTCCGGCGGGCACACATGCAAAGTAGCGCTCGATTAAGTCGCGCGCAACTTATTAGCCGTCGACCACATCGGGGACACCATGGCGAGGTAAAATGGGTCGATTGCACAGACGGACCACAAGGCGAACCACGGGTGGCGGAGACATGACGACAGAACACGGCGACACGGCCGAGGCGTACTCCCTGCTGCTCGACGACCAGCTCTGCTTCGCCCTGTACGCGGCCTCCCGCGCGGTCACCGCCCGCTACCGGCCCCTGCTCGACGAGCTGGGCCTCACCTACCCGCAGTATCTGGTCATGCTGGTGCTGTGGGACCGTGACTCGGTCTCGGTGCGCGACATCGGCACGGCCCTGCAACTGGAGTCCAGCACCCTGTCACCGCTGATCAAGCGGCTGGAGACGGCCGGCCTCGTGCTCCGGCAGCGGCGCGCCGACGACGAGCGGTCGGTGACCGTCAGCCTCACCGACGAGGGGCGGTCGCTGCGGAACCGGGCGCGCTGCGTGCCGACCGCCATCGGCGACGCCATGGGCCTGACCCCGCAGCAGCACGAGGCCGCCAAGGACATCCTCCGCCTGCTGACCACCAACGTCTCCCGCGTCGGCTGAGCGCGTCGCCTCAGCCCGCCGCCCGGGCCGCGGAACCGGCGAGGACCGGCCGTGTGCGCGGCGGGCGCGGCGGGCGAGCCGCACGCGGGTACGGCGGGCGAACCACGCCCCCGGCCGCGTGACCGCCGGGGCGCGGACCTTCGGCGTACGGGCCGCCGGTGCGCGGGCCCTTCGCGTCCGGGCCTGCGGCGTACGGTCGTCGGCTCAGGTCTGCCGCACCGGTTCGTACTCGTCCGCGCTCAGGCCGAACGTCCAGGCCACCCCTTCGCGCGCCGTCCGGGTCGTGGGCGGCACCCGGAGCCAGTACGTGCGGCTCGTGCCGTCGGGCTCCGGGGTGGAGTTGACGACCTCGACCATCACCACGTCCTCGTCGCCGGGAAGGTGGACCCGCCACAGGACACCCGTGTCGTCGCGGTGCAGCGGGACCGCCCCGGACTCCTCCAGGTAGCGGTCGTAGCCGTAGTGCTCCAGCATGACGCGGCGCAGTTCCGCGTTCTCCTCGGCGCGGATGCGCTCCGGGGTCAGGGAGCCGAGCTCGTCGAGGAGTTCGGCGGGGACCGGGAGGCCGTGCCAGGCGTGCAGCCGGAAGCCGTCGGAGTGGGCCAGGGCGGGCCCGTCTGCCCGGTCGAGCCGGCCCGCCTCGTCGCGGTGCAGCTCCGTGGGGCGCTCGCAGACGACCGCCACGTCCTCGTAGGGCCACCACCAGCCGGCCTCGCGGGCGACGGCCGCCAGCCCCTCCAGCGGCGTACCGGGTCCTGTGTCGAAGGCGCAGAGCCAGGCGGCGTCGTGCTGGCCCAGGACCGCGTCCAGCAGGAGCAGTCTGACGTCCGTCTCCTCGTGCCCGTCCCCCGCGGCGAGTTCCGTGACCACGGCCGTCCGCACGCGGTCGACGAGGGAGCCGGTCGTCTCCCACAGCCCCGCCCCGGTGCCCCGCCAGTGGGCGGCCCAGCCCGCCGCGCCCAGGCGCGCGTGCAGCCGGTCGCGCTCGGCGGCCCACGGGCGGCTGCGGACCCTCTCGCGGACGCTGCGCCCGGTCGCCCGCGGCAGCGCGGCGGCCCCCTCCCCCGCCGCGTCAGCCGTCCCGCTCCCCGCCGCGTCCGCCGCGCCGGCCAGCAGGCGCACCGCCTCACGCGGCGAGCGCGCCCACACGATGTGCGCGGGTTCCGCCAGCCCCGCACTGCGGTAGGCGAGCCGTACGCCCTCCTCCGCCGCCACGCGGTCCCCCGGCCCCGTCGCCGCGGCCACCGCCCGCCAGTCGCTCCACTCGGTCACGCCGTTCCTCCCCTGAACCCGTCCGTCGTCCGTTGCTCGTCGTTCATCGCTCGTTGCTCGTCGTGCGCTGTCCGCTGTCCGTCGCCCGCCGTCCGCCTGCGGCGCGGGCACCTGACGGTGTGTCAGTCGGCCACGATCCGTACAGACCCGGGCACGTACTCCCGCTGACGCACGACCCGGTACCACCCCTTGGGCAGCGAGATCGCCGCGTGCTCCTCGTGGACGACTCGCCCGCCCTCGGGCAGGTGCAGGAGCATCGGCCCGAACGGACCCGCCTCCTGGACCAGCCGGCCCGCACCGAGCACGGCGTGCGCGTGCCCGGTCACCTCACCGCGGGCCAGCACGAGCCGGCCGCGGGCGTCGCGCGGCAGCGACGCGGCATCGGCCGCCGCGTCGGGCACGGCGCTCTCCGCCAGCGGCATGATGAGGACGTCTCCTTGCCGGTACATGACTGTCCGTCCGTTCGTGTCGTGTGTCTGTGTGTCTGTGTGTCTTGCGCGCATGTGCGTCCGCGCGTCCGTCGACGAAGCCGACGGGCACGCGGTGTGCCATGGCAGGGACCGTAGAGGCGGGCACTGACAACGGGGCACGCGCGGCTCCTGCCGAGCCCCGTCGCCCGCGTTGTCGGCGGGGCTTGGTAGAACTCCCTGTGTCCGGACGCGGCGAGTGCCGCCGGACACCTTCACGGCTACGGGCAGAGGAGCGGGCACACATGACCATCGGGGAGCACCTGCAGGAATTCCACGGCCTGCCCGTCTTCGAGTTCTGGAACGCCTACGGCAGGTCGGCAAAGGCGGCGGGGGCGGTCCCGCCGGAGCCCGGCTCGGTGGCCTGGCGGATCGCCGTGTACCCGTACGAGAGCGACGAGTCGTGGGAGGACGCCTTCGCCCGCTTCCTCGACGCCGTGGACACGTCCGGCGTGCGGGCCCTGATCGTCGGCGCGTGGAGCGACGCGTACGACTCGGGTCCCGAGGCGGTGATCGGGGCACTGGTGGCGGCCCGCGACCGGCTGCCCGCCCTGCGGGCGGTGTTCCTCGGCGACATGATGATGGAGGAGTGCGAGATCTCCTGGATCAACCAGGGCGACGTGACTCCCCTGCTGGCCGCCTTCCCGCTCCTGGAGGAGCTGGGCGTGCGCGGCGGCACGGGCCTGGAGTTCCCCGCGGTCCGCCACGAGCGGCTGCGGAAGCTGGTCGTCCAGACCGGCGGCATGCCCGCCGCGGCCGTGCGCGGCGTCGCGGCGAGCGACCTGCCCGCCCTCGTCCACCTGGACCTGTGGCTCGGCACGTCCGACTACGGCGGTGACGCCGAGGCGGGCGACCTGGAGCCGTTCTTCGCGGGCGACCGCCTGCCCGCCCTGAAGTACCTGGCGCTGCGCAACAGCGAGATCCAGGACGAGGTCTGCGCGCGTCTCGCCTCGGCGCCCGTGGTGGCGCGTCTGGAGGTCCTGGACGTGTCGATGGGCGTCCTGACCGACGACGGCGCGACGGCGCTCCTGACGGGCCAGCCGCTGACCCACCTGAAGAAGCTGGACCTGCACCACAACTACCTGAGCGCGGCCCTGCGCACCCGGCTGCGGGAGACGCTGGAGCCCGCGGGCGTGGAGGTGGACCTCGACCCGGACGACGCCGACTCCGACGAGGAGGAGGACGGCACGGTCTGGCGTTTCGTCGCGGTCGGTGAGTAGCGGCGTACGCGGGACGGGGCACGACGGGGGAGGTGAGCGGCCGTGAGCGACGGACCGGAGCAGGTGGACGGCGGGCCGTGGGCGGCGCGCAGGTGGGCCGTCGTCGGCAACGGCGGCAACCGGCGGGTCCGGCTCTTCGCGGCGGCCGCCCGCGCGGCGGGCCTCCCGGAGCCCCGCGTCGTCGAATGGCGCGACGTGCTGCGGGACGGCGGCCACGCGTTCGCCGACGACGAGGTCGTGCGCCTGGACTCGCCCGGCGAGGACGCGTGGGTGGACCGGGCGCTGCGCGACGTCGGCGACCCGACGCGGGTGGAGGGCTCGGCCCGCTGGTACGGGCGTTTCCTGGCCGCCGTGGGGACCCTGCGCGGCGGCCTGCGCCTGGACGACCCGGGTGAGCTGGCCGTGCTGTTCGACAAGCGGCTCTGCCACGGCCTGCTCGACGCGGCCGGGGTGCCGGTGCCGCCGTCGCCCACCTCGGGCGGCGCGGTGCCGGTGCGCGGCTGGTCCGACGTGCGCGCGCTGCTGCGGGAGCACGCCATGCCGCGCGCCTTCGTGAAGCTCGCCCACGGCTCGTCGGCCTCCGGCGTGCTGGCGGTCGAGACGGCGGGTCCCGGCCGGGTCCGGGCCACCACCTCGGTGGAGATCGCGCCGGACGGCCGGCTGTACAACTCGCTGCGGGTGCGCCGCTACACCGACGAGCGGGACGTCGCGGCCGTCGTGGACCGGCTGGCGCCGGACGGCCTGCACGTCGAACGGTGGGTGCCCAAGGCCTCCGTGGAGGGCCGGGCGGCCGACCTGCGGGTCCTGGTGGTGGCCGGCCGCGCCACGCACGCGGTCGTCCGCACCAGCCGCTCCCCCATGACCAACCTGCACCTCGGCGGGCGGCGCGGCGACCTGTCCGCGGTGACCGACGCGGTCGGCGGCCGGTGGGGCGAGCTCCTCGGCGTCTGCGAGCGCGCGGCCGCCTGCTTCCCGGGCACGCTGTGCGTCGGGGTCGACCTGCTGCCGGTGACCGGCTGGCGCCGGTTCGCGGTGGGCGAGGTCAACGCCTTCGGGGACCTGCTGCCGCGGCTCACCGGGCTGCCGGGCGGCGGCGCCGAGGGGCTGGACACCTACGGGGCGCAGATCGCCGCGGTCCGGGACGGCCGGTTCGCGCCCCGCCCGTCGCCCGCCGTCCCGCCGTACGTCACCGCCGGCGGCCGGCAGGGGCGGTCCGCACCGCAGCCGCCGCCCACGCCCGACACCGGAATCAGCACCAGCAACAGGACCCCTCATGCACCGACCACTTGACCCCTCCCCCGCACAGGAGCCGGTGACCTCGCCGGCCCACATACCCCTCACCGGGGTCCCGGACGCGACCGAGTCCGGGACCCCGGACATGAACGAGGTCGTGGGCCGGGACGACCTGCTGCTGGTCACCCTCGACACCCTGCGCCACGACGTCGCGGCCGAGCTGGCCGCCGCGGGCCGGCTGCCGAACCTGGCCGCCCACCTGCCGGGGGGCGCCTGGGAGCGGCGGCACGCGCCGGGCAGCTTCACCTACGCCTCGCACCAGGCGATGTTCGCCGGGTTCCTGCCCACGCCCGCGTCGCCCGGACCGCATCCGCGGCTGTTCGCCGCCCGGTTCGCGGGCAGTGAGACGACGGCCGGGCACACCTTCGTCTTCGACACCCCGGACCTGGTGTCCGCGCTGGCGGAGCGCGGCTATCACACCGTGTGCGTCGGCGGCGTCGGCTTCTTCAACAAGCAGGGCGCGCTCGGCGGCGTCCTGCCGGGCCTCTTCCGAGAGAGCCACTGGGAGCCGGACTTCTCCGTGGCCTCGCCCACCTCCTTCGAGGCGCAGGTCGCGCGGGTGGAGCAGGTGGTGGCGGGACTGCCGCGCGAGCAGCGGCTGTTCCTGTTCCTCAACGTGTCCGCGCTGCACCAGCCCAACTGGTTCCACCTGCCCGGCGCCACCCGTCAGGCGGGGGACAGCCGGGAGACGCACGCGGCGGCGCTGGAGTACGTCGACCGGCACATCGGGCGGCTGTTCGCCGCCATGAGCTCCCGCCGCCGCTGCTTCGCCATCGTCTGTTCCGACCACGGCACCGCCTACGGGGAGGACGGACACACCGGCCACCGCATCGGACACGAGTCCGTGTGGACGGTCCCCTACAGCCACTTCTTCCTGGAGCCGTCCGCATGACCGTCACCGCGCCGTCCGCCACGACCACCGAGACCGCCGGCCTGCCGCGCCCCTACCAGAGCTACGTCTACGCGTACCCGCACAAGACGTCCTACCGGCCGCTCGCGCCCCGCCCGCTCCTGAGGGACCTGTGGGCCGGCGAGCCGCGCCAGGCGCTCTCGCTGTACCTGCACATACCGTTCTGCGAGGTGCGCTGCGGCTTCTGCAACCTCTTCACCCGCGTCGGCGCGCCCGAGGGGCTGACCGGCCGCTACCTGGACGCGCTCGAACGGCAGGCGGCCGCCGTACGGGAGGCGCTCGGCGACGAGGAGCCCGTGCGGTTCGCGAACGCCGCGTTCGGCGGCGGCACCCCCACCTTCCTGGAGGCGGAGGAACTGGCGCGGCTCTGCGACATCGCCGAGCACCGCATGGGCGCCGACCTGCGCGCCGTGCCGCTGTCCGTGGAGGCCTCGCCCGCCACGGCGACCGCCGACCGGCTCGCCGTCCTGGCCGAGCGGGGTACCACCCGGCTGAGCCTCGGCGTGCAGAGCTTCGTGGAGGCGGAGGCCCGCGCCGCCGTGCGCCCGCAGCGGCGCGCCGACGTCGAGGCGGCGCTGGGCCGCATCCGCGACAGCCGCATCCCCGTGCTCAACATCGACCTCATCTACGGCATCGACGGCCAGACGGCGGCCAGTTGGCGGCTCTCCCTCGACGCCGCCCTCGCCTGGCGGCCCGAGGAGGTCTACCTCTACCCGCTCTACGTCCGGCCGCTCACCGGCCTCGGCCGGCACGCCGACCCGGCGGCGGCCGACCGCGCCTGGGACGAGCAGCGGCTGCGCCGCTACCGGGAGGGCCGCGACCACCTGCTCGCGCACGGCTACGAGCAGGTGTCGATGCGCATGTTCCGGCGCGCGGACGCGCCCCCGCAGGGCCCGGACGACCACGCCTGCCAGACCGACGGCATGATCGGCCTCGGCTGCGGCGCCCGCTCGTACACCTCGTCGCTGCACTACTCCTTCGACTACGCGGTCGACATGCGGGAGATCCGCGCCATCGTCGACGCCTACACGGCGACCGAGGACTTCACCCGCGCCGTGCACGGCCGGTACGTCGAGCGGGACGAGGCCCGGCGGCGGCACCTGCTGCAGTCGCTGCTCCAGGCCGGAGGGCTGGCGGTCGCGGAGTACCGCGAGCGGTTCGGCTCGCTCCCGCACGAGGACTTCCCGGCCGAGCTGGCGGCCTTCGCCGCCCGCGGCTGGCTCGCGGACACCGGTCCGGACCTGCTGCGGCTCTCGCCCGAGGGGCTGGCGCACTCGGACGCGGTCGGCCCCGGCCTGTTCTCCGCCGCCGTGCGGGCCGCGATGGCCGCGTACGAGCCGAAGTGACGGCCGCCGTGGACCTGACGCTGCTGTACCGGGGCCCGCTGGCCTCCTGCGACTACGACTGCCCGTACTGCCCGTTCGCCAAGCGCCGCGACTCGGCGGAGCAGCTGCGGGCCGACCGCGCCGCCCTCGAACGGTTCACGTCCTGGGCGGGCGGCCAGGCGGGCGACCGGTTGTCCGTGCTCTTCACGCCCTGGGGCGAGGGGCTGGTGCGCTCCTGGTACCGCCGGGCCCTGGTGGAGCTGTCGCACCTGCCGCACGTGCGACGGGTCGCGATCCAGACCAACCTCAGCTGCCGCACCGACTGGCTCGCGGACGCCGACCTCGACACGGTCGCCCTGTGGTGCACGTACCACCCGGGCCAGACACCGTACGAGCGCTTCCTGGCCAAGACCCGCCGGCTGGCGGAGCTGGGCGTCCGCTTCAGCGTCGGCGTCGTCGGACTCCCCGGACACCTGGACCACGCGCGGGAGTTGCGGGCGGCCCTGCCCGAGCACGTGTACCTGTGGGTGAACGCCGCGGAGGGGCACACCTACACGGACGAGGAGGCGGCGCGCTGGACGGGCCTCGACCCCCTGTTCCCCTACAGCCGCCACCCGCACCGGTCGGCCGGACTGCCCTGCCGCACGGGCGAGTCGGTCGTGTCGGTGGACGGCGACGGCACGGTCCGCCGCTGCCACTTCGTCCGTGCGGAGCTGGGCAACCTCTACGACGGTTCGTACCGTGCGGCCCTCGCCCCGCGCCCCTGCCCGCTGGCCGTGTGCGACTGCCACATCGGCTACGTGCACCTGGAGACGCTGCCGCTGTACGACGTCTTCGCGGGCGGCGTCCTCGAACGCGTGCCGCGCACCGCGCCCGCGCCGGCCGGCCGCCTGCTGCCCCTCGAAATCGCCGGGGCGGCCGACCCGTCACCGGAACCGGTGAACAACCGGTAGACGTACATCACATGCGTCCACAGCGAGTCGGAAAAGCCGTTCTTCGTATATCCGGGTCGACGCCCACCCGAGCCGTACACCGGGGCCGCTGCCGGCCTCCGCGATGCGGGTGATGCGCAGCATCGAGCCGAGCGAGGGCTCCTCGTCGGCGGTGCCGTCGGCGTGCCAGCCGTTGCCGGCCACCTCGCGCGACTCCTTGGACGCGCTGATCTCCAGGATGTGCGGGTCGGAGTCCTCGGCGGCGAGGGCGACCGGGTGCAGTTCGCCGAAGAGCCCGGCGAAGCGCTTGTGGTCCTCGGGGATGATGTCCTGGTCGCGGAAGACCAGCACGTGGTGGGCGAGGAAGGCGCGCTTGACCTCGACTGCCGGTGCTGCCCGCCCCGGGGCGGGGCGGTGGCGTCCGTCGCCCCGCGGACGCGGAAGCGGACGGCGGTGCCCGACGGGACCGCCCGGGCGGCGGCCCGGCCGTGCCGCGCCCGCGCGGCGTTCGTCAGCGGGGCGGCGAGGCCCGTCGACGGCGACGTCCGCGCGCGGGCGAGGGCCGGCCGGGCGGCACGGCGGGAGCGGGCGCACCGGCGGCCGTGTCGCCTGCCGGGGCGTACGGCGCGGTACCGGCCCGCGGGCACGCCGGTGCCCGGGACCGGCGGGGACGGGTCCCGGGCGGGTGCGCGCGAGGGGCCGCCGCCCGGTCCGCGGGACCGGGCGGACGGCCGCCCCGGGGTTCAGCGCTTGATCTCCTTGATCTTCAGCATGCGCGTGATGACCTTGTCCAGCTCCTCGTCCTCGAAGACCTTCTTCCAGTCGTCGCGGACGATGGACTCGCGGCCGTAGTCCATGGCGATCAGGCAGGCGTCGGAGAACGGGTTGGAGCCCTTGAGGGTGTTGGCGAGGGCGACCTGGGTGTGGCCCAGGAGCATCGCGCGGGCCGCCTTCTCCGGGACGCCGACGGTGTGGACCGTCTCGTGCAGGGCCTCGGTGAGCAGGGCACCCACCATGCAGGCGATGGTCTCGACGAGGGTCGGCTCCAGGACGGCGAGCTGCTTGACGGTCACCCAGTGCACGTCGACGACCGGCGCGTACATGACGCGGATGACGGACTCGGCCAGCTCCTGCTTGGCGGCGTCGCCGCCCTCGTACGCGGCCACGACCTCCTGCGGCGCGGCGATGCCGCCGAAGGTGTCCTGCCACTCCTCCTTGGTGGTGCGCTCCAGGAAGACGGACGGGTGGCAGGGGTGGGCGCAGGCGTAGTGGACGTCCTCGCGCTCGAACAGCAGGCCGGCGTAGGCGGCGGCCGGGTCCAGGGTCAGCACGACGGCCCCGGACTTCATCAGCGGGACGAGCTCCTCGGAGACCTTGCCGAGGACGACGTCCGGGACGGCGAGGATGACGACGTCGGCCTCGGCGGCCGCGTCGGCGGACTCGGTCAGCTCGCGGCCCAGGCCCTTGATCAGCTCCTGGCCCTTGGGGGACGCCTCGCTGAACAGCACCCGGAAGTCGCTCTCGACCAGGTTGTTCGAGACGCGCTGGCCCATCTTGCCGGCGGCCCCGATGACGGCGACGGTCTTGACGTCGACCTGGGTCTGGATCTCGGTGGCCATTACTTGCTCCTCAGAAGAGTGGTGATGCTGTGCTGCGTCCACTGGTGTTCGAGCCGGGCGGTGGCCTCGTAGCCCTCGTCCTGCCACGGGAGCCAGTGCTCCACGATCTGGTTGATGTCGCGCCCGGGCCGGGCCTCCTCCACCGCGGCGATCATGCCGTCGTAGTCCAGGAGCCCCTCCCCCAGCGGGCAGCCGGCGTAGGTGAAGCCCACCCAGCCGTCGCGGCGCGTGAAGGCGAAGTCCTTCACGTGGATGTTGACGACGTGCCCGGCGGTGGCGGCCACGACGTCCACGGGACGCTCCAGCCGGGCCACGCTGTTGCCGGGGTCCAGGACGACGCCCAGGTACGGGCTGTCCACGCGCTCGACGACCGACACGAGGCCGTCGGTGGAGACCTGCTCGTAGGTCTCCAGGCCGAGGGTGACCCCGGCGTCCGCGTAGCGCTCGGCGGCCTTCCGGAGCAGGGCGGTCGCCTCGTCGGCGGCCGGCCGGTGGTCGGCGGTGTTGAGCATGGAGCGCACCAGGGTGACTCCCAGGTGCTCGGCCATGTCGAGGTACTTCAGCAGGTGCTCGGTGCGCACGCCGCGGGTGCCGAGCTCCAGGGTCAGGCCCAGGTCGGCGGCGGCGGCCCGCACGTCCGCGAGCCGCGCCGCGTCGTAGGACTCGATCGGGGCGTAGTCGCAGATCTGGAAGACCTGCCCGCCCAGCCCGGCGGTGTCGCGCAGCATGTCCTGAAGCGGCATGGGCTTCGGGGCCCGCTGCGAGATGCGCCAGAAGTACGCGTAGGTGCTGATGCCGTAGCGGGTCATCACGCCACCGCCGTCTCGGGGGCGGCGCCGAGCCGGATCTCGTCCAGGATGCTCGCCACCGCGTCGGGGTCGTGGGCGAAGCGGCCCAGGAAGAGGCCGCCGACGGCGGGCCCGAGCCTGCTGAGCAGACCGGGTCCGGCGCTGCCGCCGTAGATGACGGTGGAGCCGGCGTGGTGGGGCCGGGCGCCGAGCCAGTCGCGCAGCGCCCGGCACACGGTGGTGATGTGCTCGGCCGAGGCGGGCTCGGGGGCGCCGATGGCCCACTGCGGCTCGTAGGCCAGCACGACCGCGCCCTCGCGTCCCCGCAGCAGCCGCTCCGCCTCGGCCACCGTGCGGCGGGCGGCCTCGTCCGGGGCGACCGGATCGAGCTCGCCGACGCACAGCACCGGGGTCAGGCCGTTGCGCAGGGCCGCGGCGGTCTTGGCCGCGACGACGGTGTCGCCCTCGCCGTATAGGCGGCGGCGCTCGGCGTGGCCGACCTCGGCGTAGCGGCAGCCGATCTCCTTGAGGTACGGGCCGCCGACCTCGCCGGTGTACGGGCCGCTGTCCTCGGTGGCGACGTCCTGCGCCCCGAAGTCGACGCCGGAGCCGGACAGCAGCCCGGCCACCGGCACGATCGCGGGGAAGGGCGGCAGGACGAACAGCTTCGCCGCGCCACTGGTCACGGCCGGGTGCCGGTCCGCGACGGCGGCCACCTTCCGGGTCCAGTTCAGGGTCTGGTGGTGGCCGAAGTACATCTTCAGGCTCACCCCCAGCAGGACGGGTGCCTGGCGGGAGGGCATCAGGCGGCCTCGTCGGTGTTCTCGTAGTCGCACATCAGCTGGACCTTGGCGGCGGACGGGGAGGAGGTGTCGAAGCGGTAGGTCAGCCACTCCTTGGCCAGGCGGCGGGCCAGCTCCAGGCCGATGACGCGCTGGCCGAAGGTCAGCACCTGGGCGTTGTTGGAGAGGATCGCGCGCTCCACGGAGAAGGAGTCGTGCGCGGTGACGGCGCGGACGCCCTTGACCTTGTTGGCGGCGATCGCCACGCCCAGGCCGGTGCCGCACACCAGCAGGGCGCGGTCGGCCTCGCCGCGGGCGACCATCTCGGCGGCGGCGATGGCGACCTTCGGGTAGGCGGTGTGGCCGTCGGCGTCCACGCCCACGTCGGCGACGGAGGCGACCAGGTCGCTGTTCTCCAGGTCCTTCTTCAGGGCTTCCTTGTACTGGTAGCCGGCGTCGTCGCAGCCGACGACGATGCGGAGCTTGTCGCTCATGGGGGTTTCCTTCACTTGCGGTCGGCGCCGCCGACGGCCGGCGCCTGCTTGCGGGTGCCGAGCACGCCGTGGACGGCCCGGACGATGAGAGCGAGCGAGTGGGCGCCCGCGTCGGGGGTGCCGAGCGACTTCTCGGCGTGGGGGCGGGCGCGGCCCATGCGGGGCAGCAGGTCCGCGGTGTCGCGGGCGGCCTTCGCGGCGGCCTCGGCGGCCGTGTCCCAGGCGGCGGTGAGGGCGGCCCCCGCGGCCACCTCGGCGGCCAGCATGTCCGCGAAGGGCACGAGGACGTCGACCATGGTCTTGTCGCCGACCTCGGCGCCGCCGAGCGAGCGGACGCCGGCGGAGGCGTCGGTGACGCCCCGGGCGACCCGGTCGGCGGTCGGCCGCTCGCTGTCGCCCAGCGCGTCGCCGATCGCGCGCAGGATGACGCCCCACAACGCGCCGGAGGTGCCGCCCGCCCTGTCCGCCCAGGCGTCGGAGGCCCGGTGCAGGACGGTGGCGGCGCCCGCGCCGGCGGCGACGGCGTGCTCCGCGGCCTCGGCCGCGGCCGTGGAGCCGCGCTGCATGCCGATGCCGTGGTCGCCGTCGCCCGCGACGGCGTCGATGCGGCCGAGCTCCTCGGCGTGCGCGTCGATCGTGTCCCGGACGGTGGTCAGGGTCTCGGCGACCAGGCGCCCGGTCACCCGGGACTCCTCGGTCGCCTCGGGCACCGCCTCGGTGCCGCCGTCGGCCTCGGCCGGGACCTCGTCCGGGAGGTCCTGCGGCCGCTCGACGCTGCCCTTGCGGTAGGCGGGGGTGTCCGCGGGCGCGGTCCACAGCGCCTCCAGCTCGTCGTCGAGCCAGGTCAGGGTGAGGGAGACGCCGGCCATGTCGAAGCTGGTGACCAGCTCGCCGACCTCGGGGTCGACGATCTCGACGCCCGCCTCGGCGAGCAGCCGCGCCACACGGCGGTAGACGACGAACAGCTCCTCGTACTTGACCGAGCCGAGCCCGTTGAGGATCACGGCCGCGCGGCCGCCGGAGGCCCGCTCCACGCCCTCGGGCAGCTCGGCCAGCACCTTGCCCACCAGCAGCTCGGCGGCCTCGTCGGCGCTGGGCACCGCCTCCTCGCCGATGCCGGGCTCGCCGTGGATGCCCAGGCCCACGGCCATGCGGCCCTCGTCCACGGTGAACAGCGGGTCCTCGGCGCCCGGCAGCGTGCAGCCGGAGAAGGCGATGCCGAAGGAGCGGGTGCGGGCGTTGGCGTGCTCCGCGACGCGCACCACCTCCTCCAGGTCCGCGCCCTGCTCGGCGGCGGCCGCGGCGGCCTTGAACACGGGCAGGTCGCCCGCGATGCCGCGGCGCTTGGCAGCCTCCTCGGCGGTGGCGCTGGAGATGTCGTCGGTGACGGCGAGGGTGCGGGTGGGCACGCCGTCGGCGGTCAGCCGCCGGGCGGCCTGCCCGAAGTGCAGCACGTCGCCGGCGTAGTTGCCGTACATCAGCAGCACCCCGGCGCCGGCCTCGGCCGCGCGGGCCACCGTGCGTATCTGCTGGGCGGACGGGGAGGCGAAGACGTTGCCGACGGCAGCGCCGTGCGCGAGGCCCTGGCCGACCAGGCCGGAGAAGGCCGGGTAGTGGCCCGACCCGCCGCCGACGACGACGGCGACCTGGCCGCGCGGGGTGGGCACGGCGCGGACGACGCCTCCGGTCACGGGCCGCACCCAGCGCCGGTGGGCGGCGGCGAAGCCTTCGAGCGCCTCGTCGGCGAAGGCGGCGGGGTCGTTGAACAGGCGGGTCATCGAAGGGCCTCCGCCGGCTCGCGGTGCTCCGCGTCCGCGTCGGGGCGGGTGCGGGAGGCGAGCCGGATCATCAGGACGGCCGACAGCAGCATGAGGGCGCCGACCAGGTAGAGCGGTACGTAGTAGTCGCCGGTCCAGTCCTTCAGCCAGCCGGTGACGTAGCTGGCGGCGAAACCGGCGATGTTGCCCGCCGTGTTGATCAGCGCGATGCCGGCGGCCGCGGCGGCCCCGGTCAGGAACCGGGAGGGCACGGACCAGAAGACCGGCAGGGCGGCGAAGATCGAGCAGGCGGTGACGGTGATGACGGCGACGGTGGCCGTGGGCGAGCCCATGTAGAGGGCGAGCGGGATGGTGACGCCGCCGACGACGGCCGGACCGGCGATGTGCCAGGTGCGGGTGCCGTTGCGGGTGGCGTGGCGGGTCCAGAGGAAGAGCACGATCGCGGCGGGCAGGTACGGGATCGCGGTGATCCAGGCCTTGTCCATCACGCTGAAGGTGGTGTCGTACTGCTCCTGGAAGCCGTTGATGATCGTCGGCAGGAAGAACGCCAGGGCGTACAGGCCGTAGACGAAGCCGAAGTAGACGACGGCGAGGACCCAGACGCGGGCGTTGGTGAACGCGGCCTTCAGGTCGCCCTTGGCGTGGCCGCCCCTGCCCTCGTGGCCGGTCTTGCCGGCGTTCTCGGCCTCCAGGGCGCCGGTCAGCCAGGTCTTCTCGTCGGCCGTCAGCCACTTGGCGTCGGCCGGGCGGTCGATCAGGTAGAACCAGGCGATGGCGCCGAGCAGGATCGCGGGCAGCGACACGAACAGGAACATCACGCGCCAGCCCTCGAGGCCGAACAGGCCATGGCGGTTGATCAGCCAGCCCGCGAGCGGGGCGCCGAACACCGTGGTCAGCGGCTGGGCCAGGTAGAACAAGCCGAGGATCTTGGTGCGGTGTCGGGACGGCACCCACTGGCTGAGGAAGAGGATCGCGCCCGGGAAGAAGCCGGCCTCGGCGACGCCGAGCAGGAAGCGCAGCGCGTACAGCTGCTCGCTGTTCTGCACCCAGGTGAAGAGCAGCGAGACGATGCCCCAGGTCACCATGATCCGGGCCAGCCAGCGGCGGGCGCCGAAGCGGTGCAGGGCCATGTTGCTGGGGACCTCGAGCACGATGTAGCCGAGGAAGAAGATCCCGGAGGCGAAGCCGAACTGGGCGGCGGTGAGGGCCAGGTCCTGGCCCATGCCGTTGGGTTCGGCGAAGGACACCGCGGTGCGGTCCAGATAGTTCACGAAGAACATCAGGGCCACGAACGGGACCAGGCGGACGGAGACCTTCTTGATGGCCGACCTCTCGACGGCGGTCTGCGCCGTCGAGGCGGGTGGCACTGCGCTGGATGGCATGGCGACTCCTCGGCTCGCCGGACTGCTCTGTCCGGTCGCGTCACTCTCGGCAGGACGGGGCGACGATGCCGTGCACCACGCCGGTCGAGCCGAACTGGGATCACGCTATGCCTCGACTTCAAATTGGTCACCAATTTACCAAAGTGAGGAGCGTCGCATTTTTACCCTCTTGACACGCGCTGGTCACAGAGGCGATGGAGCCCCTTGATCGCTGCGTGGCACGGGAATCTGGTCTACTGGTGGCCGTGACCAGTCAGCCCGCCCAGTCCGCGCAGCCGACGGACCTCGCCCAGCTCCTGCGTCCCGTGGTGCGCGAGTCCTCGGTCAGCGAGGTGGCCAAGCGCCTCCTCGACCACCTCTCGGCCGGCAACATCCGGCCCGGCACCCGGCTCCCGGCCGAACGGCAGCTCGCCGAGGCCCTCGGCGTGGCCCGCTCCAGCGTGCGCGGGGCGCTGTCCGCCCTGGACGTGCTGGGCATCATCGAGATCCGCCCCGGGTCCGGCTCGTACGTGCGCGAGGGCACCTCCGAGTTCCTGCCGCGCGCCATCAACTGGGGCCTGATGCTCGGCCAGCGCCGCACCCAGGACCTCGTCGAGGTGCGGACGTACATGGAGAGCGTCTCGGCGCGCCTGGCCGCCGAGCGCGCCGGCGACGAGGACGTGGCCCGCCTGGAGGAGCACCTGGGCCACATGCGGGACGCCGGGCACGACGTGAAGGCGTTCATCGAGGCCGACATCGCCTTCCACCTGGAGACGGCGCGGATCGCCCGCAACAGCGTCCTCAGCGACATCCTGCACAGCATCCGCGCGCTGCTCCAGGTGTGGATGGAGCGGGCGGGCGACATCGAGGGCACCGTCAGCGGCACGCTGTGCGAGCACGGCGCGGTCCTCGACGCGATCCGCGCCCGGGACCCCGAGGCGGCGGACCGCGCCATGGCCGAGCACATGCGCATGGCCAACGAGCGCCTGCGCGCCTCGCTGGAGGCGGAGTCGGAGGCGGGGACGGGACCGGCCGGCCGGTAGCCGGGCCGGGCCGCCGTCCCACCCGCTCAAGTCCCTGACGGGAAGAGGGAGTCGAGCCGCTCCACGACGGCCCGCCCCCGGTCGTCGACGGCAACGGCGACGGCGGTGCGTCCGCAGGACCCGCGCCCCCCGGACGCACCGCCGTACGCCCTCACCTCACTTCACCCGGCGGGCCACCTGGGTGACCTTGTAGAGCGCCTGCTCCAGCGGACCGCGCCGGAAGTGGTTCATCCAGAGGGTCGCGAAGAGCATGGAGCCCAGGGTGAGGCCGGTCAGCATGGCCACCGCCGGGAAGTAGTCGTACGGCATGCCCAGCACGGCGATCACGCAGATGTGCGCGGCGTACGCCGTGAGCGCGATCATGCCGACCGCGCAGACGGGGCGCAGCAGCCGGATCAGGCGCGGCATCCGGTCCGCCACGACCACGCACAGGGTCAGGACCAGGAGCGCGAGCCCCGCGCTGCCGAGGATCGAGAAGGTCGTCTGGCTGTGCGGCGCGCCCACCAGCAGCCAGGCGCCGGGCAGTTCCTCGTCCGGGTAGCCGACCATGTCCGCCCACCAGGCCATCGCGGCCGAGTCGCCGTCCGTGGCCGTCAGGACGTCGGACATCGCGTTCGGCACGAGGTGCAGGGCCAGCCACGAGCCACCGTGGCCGAGCACGACCAGCGCGGCGCCGGTCAGCGCCAGCCGGGCGCGGACGACGTGCCGGCGCAGGTCGAGCCGGGCCACCGCCATGCCCGTGAGCACGAACGGCACCCAGGTGATCACCGGGTACTCGCCGATGAACAGCAGTTCGATGAAGCCGTCCGTGTCCGTGATCCGGGCGAGGGGGTCGTAATCGATGATCGTCCAGGCCCAGTCCCCCTCGTCGATCGCCCGGAGCATGAAGAACAGCACCTGCGGCATGACCAGCGCGGTGGTCAGGGCGAGCACCGCCAGCGTCCGGCCCCGCAGCCGGTACAGCGGCAGCACCACCAGGAAGAACAGTCCGTAGCAGGGGAGGATGATGGCGATGATGGTGGGCAGGGCGACGAGCGCGTAGCCCACCACCAGCAGGAGCAGGGAGCGGATGACGACCCGGGCCACCGCCTGCCGCCCGGCGCGGCCCGTGCGGGGCCGCGGGCGCCCGGTGAGGATGATCAGGGAGAACCCGGCGAGCACGGCGAACAGGGCGGGGGCCCGGCCGCGGCCCAGCTCGGTCAGGAGCTCGAAGGGGCCTCCCAGAAGTAATCGGTCCTCCTCCGGATCAGGCCCCACATGCGCGGCGTACATGCCGAACACGGCCAGTCCCCGGGCCAGGTCGATGCCGACCAGCCGTCCCGTCGACGGCGCACGGGCGGTGTCGGCGGGACGTCCGGCGCTCGCGGCGGAGGCGGGGACCGGTGCGGAGACCGGTGCGGGTGATGCGTCGCGTGTCATGAGACACCAGCGTGCGCACAGTCCGGCTCCGGGACCATCCGGCGCGGGTCCGGAGTCGGCCCGCCGGTCGGCGGGGGTGCACCCGCCGACCGGCCGGGCGCATCCCGCCCGCTTGGCGGGAACCGATCCAGCGAAACCGCCCGGGGGAGCCGAACATGGTAGGAATCCGACGGTGGTCCGAAGACGAGCGGCGGGGCACAGGTGATCCGGGTACTGGTGGTCGACGACGAAGCCCTGATCCGTACGGGTTTCCAGCACATCCTCGACACCGCGGACGACATCGAGGTGGTGGGGGCGGTTCCCGGAGGACAGGCGATACGCGCGGCGCGGGAGGCGCATCCCGACGTCGTGCTGCTCGACATCCGCATGCCCGACGTGGACGGGCTCACCGTCCTCGCCGAGCTGCGGAAGCTGCTGCATCCGCCCGTGGTGGCGATGCTGACGACCTTCGACATGGACGAGTACGTGGCGACCGCGCTGCGCTCGGGAGCGGCCGGCTTCCTGCTCAAGGACACCGACCCCGAGCAGCTTCCGCACCTGGTGCGGGCGTTGGCCGACGGCGACGTCGTCCTGTCGGCCAAGGTCACCCGCGCCGTCGTGGACGGGTATCTGGACAACGAGCCGCGGGAGGGCGCGGCCCGCGCCGTCGCCCGGCTGACCCCGCGCGAACGCGCCGTGCTCGCCCTCGTCGCCGAGGGCCTGTCCAACGCCGACATCGGGGCGCGGATGCACCTGAGCACGGGGACGGTCAAGGACCACGTGAGCGCGCTGCTCACCAAGCTGCAGGTCAACAGCCGCCTGCAGGCGGCCCTGCTGGCCGACCGCGCGGGCCTGCTCAGGCGGCCGCGGGAGGGGGACTACGGGTGACGACCTCCCGCCGCCTGCCCGGCCCGGCGCTGGACATCGCGGTGATCGCGGCCTCGCTGCTGGACGTCTGGGTGCACGTCCACTGCGCGGAGCCGCTGCGGCTGGCCGCCGGGCTGCTGGCGGCCTTCTCCCTCGCGCTCCGCCGCCACCTGCCGTTGGCGACCTTCGCGCTGACCCTGCCGACGACCCTGGTCACCGACGCGGTGTTCGCCACGCTGGCGGCCCTGTACTCGCTCGCCGTCCGCACCCGCCACCGCTGGCTGCTGGCCGGGTGCGCGATCGCGTTCACCGTCAGCGACACGACGTCGTGGAACTGGCCGTCCCCGGAGTTCGGCGATCCGTGGGAGCCGTGGACCATCGTCTCGGTCAGCTACGCGCTGGGCACGGCGGCCGCCCCCGTCTTCCTCGGCCAGCTCGTCCAGGCCAAGCGCGAGCTGTCGCTCCGGCTCGTGGAGATCTCCCGGGCCCGCGAGCACGAACGCCTGCTCACGGCCCAGTCGGTGCTGGCCAAGGAGCGGGCGCAGCTGGCCCGGGAGATGCACGACGTGGTCTCCCACCAGGTGAGCCTGATCGCCGTACGGGCCGGCTCGCTCCAGGTGAGCAGCCGCGACCCGGAGACGAAGGGGGCGGCCGCCACCATCAGACAGCTCAGCGTGCGGACGCTGGACGAACTGCGGCACATGGTCAGCGTGCTGCGCGCCTCCGAGAGCGGGCCCGCCGAGCTGACGCCGCAGCCGTCCCTGGCGGACCTGGAGCGCCTGGTCCTCGACAGCGGCATCGAGGCCGACCTGTGCACGGACCTGCCCGGTGACCTGCCCGCGACCGTGCAGCGCGCGGTCTACCGCACGGTGCAGGAGGCGCTGACCAACGTGCGCAAGCACGCGCCCGGCGCCTCGGCCACCATCCGGGTCCGGCACGAGGACGGCGTCGTCCACGCCGTCGTCACCAACACGCCCTCCGGCCGGCCCGCCCTGCCGCTGCCCGGCGCCCACCACGGCCTGGTCGGCCTGCGTCAGCGGGCCGAGCTGCTGGGCGGCACCGTCACCGCGGGTTCCACCCCGGACGGCGGTTACGAGCTCCACCTGAGCCTGCCGGCCCCGAAGACGTCGTGACGGCGGGGTGCCGCCCGGGCGGCACCCCGTCCCCGAGCCCGGCCGGAACCCGCCGCCCCCGCCGCTTCGGCGCTCTTCGGAAGGAGTGCGCCGGACCGCCCGCCGTCGACCCGCCTCCCGCATCCCGCTTCCTCCCGGCACCTCCGGGACCGCCGCCCTCCCCGCGCCGGGCCTCCGCGCCGGACCCCACCGCCCCCGCGCACCGGCCACCGACCCCGGACACCGGGCCCCGGTGACGGGACCGCCGGCCTCCGCAGGCCGGCTCCCCCGGCCCGCCGTGGTCGCGGCACCCGCGGAAACCGGACACGCGAGCGGCCCACCCCGCGCCCCGCACGCGGTGCCGACCAGCCTCTCGCCCCACACGCCGTGTCCCGCACCCCGCGCCCCGCACGCGGTGCCGTCCCGCCCCACGCCCCACGCGCCGTGTCCCGCACGGCGCGTCCCGCGCTCCGCCCGCCGCGCCCGGGAACCGTGTCCCGCGTCCCGTGCCCGGCGGCCGCCGGCCGCTCGTCGGCCCGCCGCCCCCTCCCGCTCCTTCGGCCCCTCACCGGCCCCGCTTCCACCGGCGGCCCCGTCCGCCTCCCGACCGCGACGCGCTCACCCCCCGGCCCGCACCTGCCAGGAATGTGCACTTTGTCTGTTTAGCATCCATACGTCCGCAGCGTCTGGGAGGGTCCGCCCCACCGAAGCCGTCCGTCCGGCATCCGGCTGCCGTGTGCTCGACGGGCCGTCGTCGCCCTGCCAGTCCGACGCCCCGAGCCAGCACCGCCAGGGAGAGCCAGATGACACCCTCAGGTCGTCAAAGACGGCAGTCGCCCCACCTCCTCGCCCGTCACTCCCCCGAACTCCGCGCCGCCGCCCGCCACATCGGGCGCCGCCGCTTCCTGACCGTCACCGGCGCCGCCGCCGCGCTCGCCTTCGCCACCAACCTGCCGCCGCTCGGCGCGTCGAGCGCCGCCGAGTTCGACGCCTCCCGGATCGCCGACGACCCCTTCACCCTGGGCGTCGCCTCCGGCGACCCGATGCCGGACTCCGTGGTGCTGTGGACCCGCCTCGCCCCGTCCCCGTACGAGGCGGACGGGGGCCTGGCACCCCAGCCCGTCAGCGTGGACTGGGAGGTCGCCGAGGACGAGGCGTTCGCCCGCGTGGTCCGGCGCGGCTCGGCCATGGCGCAGCCGGAGTACAACCACACCCTGCACGTCGAGGCGGAGGGCCTCGACCCCGACCGCGTGTACCACTACCGCTTCAAGGCCGGCACCTGGCTGAGCCCGGTGGGCCGCACGCGCACGTCCCCCCTGGCCACCACGCCCACCACCTCGCTCACCTTCGCGGCCGTCTCCTGCCAGGCGTACCACGACGGCTACTTCACCGCGTTCCGGCACCTCGCCGAGGAGGACGTCGACGTGGTCTTCCACCTCGGCGACTACCTCTACGAGTACGCCGTGAACTCCGTGGGCGGCGCCCGCAACTACGCCGACCGCACCCTGCCCGACGTCTTCGACCACGAGGCCACCACCCTGGAGGACTACCGGCTGCGGTACGCCCTCTACAAGAACGACCCCGACCTCCGGGCGGCCCACGCGGCCCACCCCTTCGTGGTGACCTGGGACGACCACGAGACCGAGAACAACTACGCGGCCGCCGTCGACGAGCGGGGCGATCCGCCGGAGGAGTTCCTGCTGCGCCGGGCCGCGGCGTACCGCGCGTACTGGGAGAACCAGCCGCTGCGCACCGCGCAGACCCCCGACGGCCCCGACCTGCGGCTCTACCGCCGCCTCCAGTGGGGCACGCTCGCGCAGTTCGACGTCCTCGACACCCGCCAGTACCGCTCCGACCAGGCGTACGGCGACAGGCCGCACCCCTTCGGACCCGAGACGGACGACCCGGCGCGCACCATCACCGGCGCGACCCAGGAGCGGTGGCTGATCGACGGCTGGCAGTCCTCGGACTCCCTGTGGAACGTCGTGCCGCAGCAGGTCTGCTTCTCGCAGCGCAAGATGGAGAACACCGAGGACGCCAACGTCTCCATGGACGCCTGGGACGGCTACCGCGCCTCCCGCCGGCGCGTCCTGGCCGGGGCGAAGTCGGCCGGCGTCGACAACCTGATGGTCCTGACGGGGGACGTGCACGTGGCGTACGCCTTCGACATCAAGGACGACTTCGACGACCCGGAGTCCCGGACCGTGGGCACGGAGATCGTGGCGACCTCGATCTCCAGCGGCCGGGACGGCGTCGACAGACCCGGCAACTGGGACACCTACATGGCCGCCAACCCGCACATGAAGTTCTACAACGGGCGGCGGGGCTACGTCCGGGTGGAGCTGGGCACGGAGTCGGCGCGGGCCGACTTCAAAACGGTGTCCGCCGTGACGAGGCCCGACGCGCCGATCGTGACGGCCGGGTCCTTCGTCACCGAGGTGGGCGACCAGGGCCTGAAGCCCGTGTGACACGGTCCGCCGCGCTCGTGCACGGGGCCGGACGGGGGCCGACCGGACCGGGCCGGGGCGTGGGGTGCGACGGGGCGGGCGTGACGGGACCGGGCGGGGCGGGCCCCCTCAGGCCGGTCCGGGCGTGCTCGACGGCGTGGCCGTGTGGTCGGGGTGGCCGTGGGTGCGGCGCTCCTCCTTCATCTCCGCCTCGTACAGGTGGTCGCGCCCCTGCGCCAGGTCCTGGCGGACCGCCGCCTCCAGCTCCTTGAAGGGCTCGTAGTAGGTGGCGTTGTAGGCCTCGACGATCTGGAACGTCCAGTGCCCGGGGATCACGTTCCGGCCCAGGACCTCCCGGCGCACCCGCTCGGCGTGCTCCTCGTGGCCGGCCTTCCGCAGCATCTCCACCGCCTGGTCCAGCTCCATGTCGGCGGTGCCGGTCAGCTGGTGGAAGGAGTACAGGTGGCCGCGTGCCCGCTCGGTGGTCTCCAGTGCCTTGGAGAGCGCGCCGAGCGCCTCCACGATCTCGTCGGTGACGCCCTCGGGCCGCCGGTGGTCGCGGTCGGGTCCGTCTTGCTGCTCGCTCATGCCTGTGCAGGTCCCCTGCCCGCGGCGGTGCACACCTCCGTGCGACGGAGTCTCGCCCGCCCGGACGCACACCGGCGGCCCTGTTCACACGCCCGGCGGAGACGACATCGGACGGTGACCGGACCGGAAGGACCGGGAAGCCGGAAGGACCGGGCGGGACGGACGAGGCGAGTCGGGCGGGGCGGACGAAGGAGGGCCGGGCGGGACGGACGAGGGAGGACCGGGCGGGAGGCGGCGAGAGAGCGCTCTCAGCACTGCGTACGCACCCTCGACGAGCACATCCGGGAACGGGCGGTGCGGCGGGCCCGGATCCGAGGGGCGCGCCCCGCCCCACCACGACCTCTTGAATCCGATCACCCGGGTCACGACACCCCTCACGCCCCCTCCAACCACGTGCGAAACACGGCGAATTGGGATGTGTCGGCCCGCCCGCACCACCAACGCGCGGTGATCGCGGCCCCACCTCTTGACGCATGGTTCACACGGATGAAGCATGCAACGGCAAGAGAGCGCTCCCATCCCCCACATCGTTCACTTTCTGAACCACCTGAACCAGGAGAGCCACCCCCCATGACTCCTCCCCCCACCGACCCGTCCGCCACGGCCGGGTCCCCCCTCGCGCGGCGTGCCGTCCTCGGCGCGGCCGCCGCGGCGGCCGCCGCTCCCGCGCTGCTCGGTCCGTCCTCCCCCGCGTCCGCGGCCCCCGGCGCATCCCGGAGCGGGCGGCCGGGCACCCGCGCCCTTCCCGGCGGCGGCGACCTCGGCCCGAACGTCATCGTCTTCGACCCCTCGACCCCCGGCATCCAGGCCAAGCTGGACGAGGTGTTCGCGCGGCAGGAGTCGGCCCAGTTCGGCACCGGCCGCTACGCGCTGCTGTTCAAGCCCGGCACCTACAGCGGCCTGAACGCGCAGATCGGCTTCTACACCTCCATAGCCGGCCTCGGCCTGTCCCCCGACGACACGCAGATCAACGGCGACGTGACCGTCGACGCCGGCTGGTTCGACGGGAACGCCACGCAGAACTTCTGGCGCTCCGCGGAGAACCTGGCGCTCACCCCCGTCAACGGCACCAACCGCTGGGCCGTCTCGCAGGCGGCGCCCTTCCGCCGCATGCACATCAAGGGCTCCCTGAACCTCGCGCCCGACGGCTACGGCTGGGCCAGCGGCGGCTACATCGCCGACAGCCGGATCGACGGCGAGGTCGGCCCGTACTCCCAGCAGCAGTGGTACACCCGCGACAGCTCGGTCGGCGGCTGGACCAACGCCGTGTGGAACATGGTGTTCTCCGGTGTCGAGGGCGCGCCCGCGCAGGGCTTCCCCGACCCGCCGTACACCACGCTCGACACCACCCCGGTCTCCCGCGAGAAGCCCTTCCTCTACCTCGACGGCGACGACTACGCGGTGTTCGTGCCGGACAAGCGCACCGACGCGCGCGGCACGAGCTGGGGCAGCGGCACGCCGCGCGGCACCTCGCTGCCGCTGTCGCGGTTCTACGTCGCGCAGCCGGGGGTGAGCGCGGCCACGCTCAACGAGGCGCTGGCGCAGGGCCTGCACCTGCTCCTGACGCCCGGCGTCTACCGCCTCGACGCGCCGATCCAGGTGGACCGGGCCGACACCGTCGTGCTCGGGCTCGGCTACGCCACCCTCATCCCCGACAACGGTGTCACCGCGGTGCGGACGGCGGACGTCGACGGCGTCCGGCTGGCCGGGTTCCTCGTCGACGCGGGCCCCGTCAACTCCGAGACGCTGCTGGAGATCGGCCCCGAGGGCGCGTCGGCGGACCACTCCGCGAACCCCACCACCGTGCAGGACGTGTTCGTGCGGATCGGCGGCGCGGGCGCCGGCAAGGCCACCACCAGCATGGTGGTCAACGCCCGTCACACCATCGTCGACCACACCTGGGTCTGGCGCGCCGACCACGGCGACGGCGTCGGCTGGGAGACCAACCGCGCGGACTACGGCGTCGTGGTCAACGGCGACGACGTGCTGGCCACCGGCCTGTTCGTGGAGCACTTCAACAAGTACGACGTCCAGTGGAACGGCGAGCGCGGCCGCACGATCTTCTTCCAGAACGAGAAGGCGTACGACGCGCCCGACCAGGCCGCCGTCCAGAACGGCGACGTCAAGGGCTACGCCGCCTACAAGGTCGCCGACTCGGTCACCACGCACGAGGGCTGGGGCATGGGCAGCTACTGCTACTACAACGTGAACCCCTCGATCGTGCAGCACCACGGCTTCGCCGCCCCGGACGCCCCGGGCGTGCGGTTCCACGGCCTGCTGGTCGTCTCGCTCAGCGGCAACGGCCAGTACGAGCGGGTCATCAACGACACCGGCGCCCCCACCTCGGGCACCTCCACGGTGCCGTCGACGGTGGTCTCCTACCCCTGACGCGGGCACGGTGCGGGGCATCCGCCCGCGCCCCCGTCCCGCTCTGCGCGGGCGCGGGAAGGCGGGCGGGTGCCCCGTGGGAACGGCGGCACCGGTTCCCGGACGGAAGGCACCTGCCCCCGGACGGGAACCGCGCCGTCACTCCCTGGCGCGGGCCCCCTCCCGGGTGCGGTTGGCCGACACCAGCCGCCCGGGGTTGCGGCGGACGTACTCGCGCTCCAGCTCGACCGAGCGCCGGGTGTGCGCGTTCAGCGCGTCCTGCGACCCGTACAGGAAGGTGTCGTGCCGGGTGCGGTGCAGGCTCTCCAGTTCCCTGAGCAGCTCGTGGTCGTCCAGCCGGGCGGGGTCCGCGCCCAGCGCGGCGTCGTTTCCGTCGTAGTGGTCGGTCACGGTGCACTCCTGCCCTTCCTCGGGGTCGGCTGACCGGGCGTCCGGCGCCGACCGAACGCCTTCTGCGCACCGAGTCTCCCGGGGCGGGCGCGGCAAACAGCCCGGCCGGCCGGGACCGCCGGGCCCGTGGCGGTGTCCGGGTGCCGGGGCCGCGCCGGGGCGGCTGCCGTCCCCCATGCGGCAGCCGCCCCGGCGCGGCCCCGGCACCTCCGTGTCCGGACGGTGGGCGCCGGCCGTCCGGCAGGAGGCCGGAACCGTTCCGCACCCGGCCGGGGCGACCCCCGTGAGCTGCGGAGAGGCCGCTCCCGGCTCGTGGGTGTCCGCGCGCTTCTTCCGGGTACCCAGGTCCGGCACCCCGCCCCGGCGGCGCCCAGCGGCGCCGTCCCGGGCCCCCACGTGGTGCCGGTGCGCACCGACCGGCGTCGGTGCGGACGGGTGCCCGCGAGAACGACTGGAGGCGCCCCGTGAGGGTGACCGCGGATCCCGCAGGGACCGATTCCCGTACCTCTACGCCGTCCGGCGTCATCCGCGTGGCGTCCGTCCCCGCGGGCCACGTGTACGTACGGCACATCCGGCCCGCCGACGGCCGGGACGGTGTGCGGCTGCTCGTCGACCCCCGTCCGAACGGTGCCCCCAGCACCTCCCAGCGCTGGTGGCCGCCCGTGATGCTGGACCCGGCGTGGATCGAGGCCCACCACGACGAGTTCGACGTCTTCCACGTGCACTTCGGCTTCGACGCGCAGTCGGCGGACGACCTGCGCAAGCTGGTGGAGACGCTGCGGCGGCACGGCAAGCCCCTCGTGCAGACGGTGCACGACCTGCGCAACCCGCACCACCCCGACCCCGCCCTGCACGACGCCGCGCTCGACGTGCTGGTCCCGGCCGCGGACCGGCTGATCACACTCACCCCCGGCGCGGCCGCCGAGATCGAGCGCCGCTGGGGCCGCACCGCCCGGGTGATCCCGCACCCGCACGTCGTCGAGGAGCCGGAGCTGTCCCGGCCGCGTCCGCCGCACGAGGGCTTCGTCGTCGGCGTGCACGCCAAGAGCATCCGTCCGAACATGCGGCCCCTGCCGGTGATCCGCGCGCTCACCCGGCTGCTGCCTGAGCTGCCCGGGATGCGGCTGCGCGTCGACCTCCACACGGAGACGGCCGACCCGGAGGCGTACGCCTACGCCCCCGAGGCGGTGGCCGGCCTGCGCGCCCTGGCCGACGACGGGCTGATCGACCTGCACGTCCACGACTACTTCGACGACGCCGAACTGTGGGACTACCTGCGCTCGCTGGACGTGTCGGTGCTGCCGTACGCCTTCGGCACGCACTCCGGCTGGCTGGAGGCCTGCCACGACCTGGGCACCGCCGTCGTGGTCTCCGACTGCGGGTACTACGCCGACCAGCGGCCGTGCCACACCTTCCGTATGCGCGACGCGGGACCGGACGAGGCGTCGCTGACCGCGGCCGTCCGGGCCGCGTACGAGCAGCGGCCGGCCGTGCGCGCGGCCCCGGCGGAGCGGGCCGCGGAGCGGCGCGCGGTGGCCGCCGCCCACCGGGCGGTCTACGAGGACGTGCTGCGATGAGCCGCCCCCTGCGCATCGCCCTCATCGCCTCGGCCCGCTTCCCCATCCGCGAACCCTTCGCGGGCGGCCTTGAGGCCCACACCTGGGCGCTGGCCTCGGCCCTGAAGCGCCGGGGGCACGAGGTCACCCTGTTCGCCGGGCCGGGTTCGGACCCGGGGCTCGGCGTGCGGGAGCTGCCGGTGCAGCGGGTCGCCCTGAGCGCCGCCGCCCGCGCGGACGTGAGCATGACCGCGCCCTCCGCGCTCGCCGAACACCACGCGTACCTGCGGCTGATGCTCGACCTGGCGCGCGAGGACGGGTGCCCGTACGACGTCGTGCACAACAACAGCCTGCACTACCTGCCGGTGGCGATGGCCGCGGCCGTGCGCGCCCCGCTGGTCACGACGCTGCACACGCCTCCGACACCGTGGCTGGAGTCGGCCATCCAGCTCGGCCCGGACGGCGCCGGGCACTTCACGGCGGTCAGCGCGCACACCGCGCACGCCTGGAGGCCGGTGGTCCCCGAGGCGCGCGTCGTGCTCAACGGCGTCGACACCTCGCACTGGCGCCCGGGCCCCGGCGGCGACGGCCTGGTGTGGTTCGGCCGGCTCGTGCCCGAGAAGGGCCCGCACCTGGCGGTCGAGGCGGCGCGCAAGGCCGGCGTGCCGCTGCGCCTGGCGGGCCCGCTCCCGGACCGCGCCTACTTCGACCACCGCATCGCCCCGCTGCTGGGCGACGGCGTCGAGTACGTCGGGCACCTCACCCGCGACGAACTGGCCGACCTGGTCGGGCGGGCCGCCGCGGCCCTGGTCACCCCCTGCTGGGACGAGCCGTACGGGCTGGTCGTCGCCGAGGCGCTGGCCTGCGGCACCCCGGTGTGCGGCTTCGACCGGGGCGCGCTCGGGGAGATCCTGACGGACGCGTGCGGGCGCCTGGCGCCGTACCCGGACACGGACGCCCTGGCCGCGCTCGTCCCCGCGACGATGGCCCTGGACCGCGCCGCCTGCCGCGAGCACGCCGTGCGGACGTGCTCGCTGGACACCATGACCGACCGCTACGAGCGGCTGTACGAGGAGCTGACGGCGTGATCGGGTACTACGTCCACCACCACGGGCGGGGCCACCTGCACCGGGCGCTGTGCGTCGCCCGGCACGCGCGGACCCCGGTGACCGGCCTGTCGAGCCTGCCGCGCCCGGACGGCTGGCCGGGCCCCTGGGTGCGGCTGCCGCTCGACACGGGCGGCGCCCCGGGCGACGTGACGGCCGGGGACCGGCTGCACTGGGCCCCCGTCCACCACGACGGCTACCGGCGGCGGATGGGCCTCGTCGCCGACTGGATCGTGCGGCGGCGCCCCGCCCTGCTGGTGAGCGACGTGTCCGTGGAGATCGCCTCGCTGGCCCGGCTGATGGGCACCCCCGTCGTCGTCGCGGCCATGCGCGGCGAGCGCACGGACCCGGCGCACCGGCTCGCGTACGACATGGCGGCGGGCCTGCTTGCACCGTGGCCGGCCGAGCTGCCGGAGCCGGGCTGGCCCGCCGCGTGGCTGCGCAAGACGGTGCACGTGGGGGCGTTCTCGCGCAACGACCACCGGGCGCGGGCCCGCGAGGCCGCCGTGCCCGGCCGGCGCCGGGTGCTGGTGCTGGGCGGCGCGGGCGGCTCGGACCTCGGCCCGCGCCAGGTGGAGGAGGCGCGCCGGGCCACGCCCGGCTGGGACTGGCAGGTCGTGGGCGGCACCGGGCAGTGGTGCGCGGACCCGTGGCCGCTGCTGTGCGCGGCGGACGTCGTGGTCACGCACGCCGGGCAGAACGCGCTCGCCGAGTGCGCCGCGGCCCGCAGGCCCGCCGTGGTGGTGCCGCAGGACCGCCCGTTCGGCGAGCAGCACGCGACCGGGCGGGCGCTGCGCGACGGGGGACTCGCCGTCGTACGGGAGGCGTGGCCTGCGGCCGACGAGTGGCCCGACGTACTGGAGGAGTCCCTGCGCACCGGCGGCGCGGGGTGGTCCCGGTGGTCGTACGGGGACGGCGCGCGCCGGGCCGCCGCGTACCTGGACGCCCTCGCCGCGGACGGCGCGGCCCCCGGGGCCGGGGAGACGGACGCCGAGGCCGGGGGCGTGGCCGCGGCGGTGGGGGACACGGGCGTGACGGCCGCCGGAAGGGGCGCGGCGTGAACGGCCCGGCGGTGATCACCACGGTGTCCGGGCGGCACCGGCACCTGTCGCTGCAGCAGGACGGACTCGCGGCGGGCACCCTGCGGCCCGCTCCGTACGTCGTGGTCACCATGGACGACGACGCGGCGGGCCGGCTGGTGGCCCGGCGGGACCCGCCGGGCCACGCGATGGCCGTGCCCCGGGCTCCCGGCGGCGGCCTGCCGCTGGCCGCGGCCCGCAACGCGGGCGCCCGGCTCGCGCTCGAACGGGGCGCCGACCGCCTGGTCTTCCTCGACGTGGACTGCGTACCGGGGCCGGGGACGCTCGCCCGCTACGCCGCCGCGGTCCGCGACGGCATGCTGCTCTGCGGCACCGTCTCCTACCTGCCGCCGCCCCCGCCCGGCGGCTACCGGCTCGCCGACCTGCCCGGCCTGGCCGAGCCGCACCCGGCGCGCCCCGTGCCGCGCGACGACGAGGTCCTCCACGGCGGCGACCCGAACCTGTTCTGGTCGCTGTCCTTCGCGGTGACCGCCCGCACCTGGCGCGACGTCGACGGCTTCTGCGAGGAGTACGCCGGCTACGGCGGCGAGGACACCGACTTCGCGCTGCTCGCCCGGAAGGCCGGGGCCGAGGTGGCCTGGCTGGGCGGCGCGCCGGCCTACCACCAGCACCATCCGGTGAGCCGGCCGCCCATGGAGCACCTGGACGACATCCTGCGCAACGGCGCGCTGTTCCGTTCCCGGTGGGGCCGGTGGCCGATGGAGGGCTGGCTGCGGGAGTTCGCGCGCAGGGGGCTCGTACGGCACGATCCGCGCACCGGCGACTGGCTGCGGACGGCCGGGGCCGAGGACAGGGAGAGGGCCGGCACGCGCGGGTAGCGGGCGTCGGCCGGGGGCCCGGAGCGGAAGGCACGGGTCGCGCCCGGGCCGGGAGGCACGGGGCCGGGTCCCGGACGGTGGGCCGGGTCCCGGACGGTGGGCGGGGTCCGGGTCCGGGGCGCGGCGGTCAGTGCACGGCGGCGGGCGAGGGCCGGCGGCGGGCCAGGGCGTCCCTGAGGGCCTCGCGGACCGTGCCGGGCAGCGGGCAGCCCTGCGCGAACTCCAGGACCAGGCCGGCGATCGTGTGCAGCTTGGTGTTCGTGCGCTGCGACACGTCGCGCAGGACGTCCCACGCGTCGGCCGGGGATATCTCCGCCAGCACGACCAGCGCGCCGATGGCCTGGTCGACCTGGGCGTGGGACGTGACGGCCCGCTGCAGCTGGGCGTTCTCCACGCTCAGCCGCTCGACCTCGCGGACGAGGTCCGTCACCGACTTCAGCCGGAGCGGTTCGTACTCGGAGTGGGCGAAGAAGGCCATGGGATCACCGGCGCGGGGTCGGAGGAGGCGTCACCCCATCCTGCCCCGGACGCGCGCACTCGGCATCCGGGGCGGTCCCGGGCACCGGTGTTCCCGGGGTTCTGGGCGTGTCCCCGCGGTCACACCTCCCGCGGCGGGAGCGGCTTGGTCGCGGGGCCCTGGACGACGCCGCCGTCCCGGTCGAAGCGGGACCCGTGGCAGGGGCAGTCCCAGGTCTGCTCCGCCTTGTTGAAGGCGACCAGGCAGCCCAGGTGCGTGCAGCGCGCGGACACGGCGTGGAGCTTCCCCTCCTCGTCGCGGCTGACCGCGCAGACGTGGGCGCCGACGCGGACCACCGCGCCGTCGCCGGGCGCGACGTCGTCGGCCGAGCCGCCGGTGAGGGCCCCGATGCGGTCGCCGACGAAGTGCCGGGCCACCTTGGCCTGGGTCTTGAGGAAGGACGGCGCCTCGCGCACGGCGGTCCCCACCCGGCGGGGGTCGTACAGCTCGCTCCACGCGCAGGGGCGCCGCGCGATCAGGTCGGCCAGCAGGCGGCCGGACATGACGCCGTTGCTCAGCCCCCAGCCGCCGAAGCCGGTCGCCACGAAGACGCGGTCGCTGCCCGCGTGCAGCGGCCCGACGAGCGGCACGGTGTCCGTGGAGTCGTTGTCCTGCGTGGCCCAGCGGTACCGGAAGTCCAGGTCGCCGAAGTGCCCGGTGGCCCACCGGGCGAGGCGCGCGAACCGCTCCTCGGTGTCCGCGGCGCCCGGCGTGAAGTGCTCGCCGGTGACGATCAGCAGCCGTCGCCCGTCCCCGAGGGGCGCGCTGCGCACCGACCGCGTGTTCTCCTCCGGCGTGATGTACAGGCCGTACGGGGCCGCCTCGGCCTCGACGGGCGCGGCCAGCACCAGTTCGCGGCGCGGGGAGAGCCGGGTGAAGAGCAGGGCGCGGTCGAAGACGGGGTAGTGCGTCGCCACGACGACGTACTGGGCGTGCACCGTGGCCCCCGACTCCGTGCGCACGACGCACGGTTCACCCTCCGTCAGGCCGGTGACGCGCGTGTGCTCGTACAGCCGGGCGCCGCGCCGCGCCAGGTCGTCCGCGAGGGCCAGCAGGTACTTGCGCGGGTGGAAGCCCGCCTGGCCGGTGACGCGCACGGCGCCCGCGACGGGGAAGGGCAGGTCGGTCCCGGTCACGAACTCCGCGGGCAGCCCCGCCTCCCGCGCGGCCTCGGCCTCGGCGCGCACCTCCGGCACCCCGGAGGGGTCCGTGACGTAGGTGTAGGAGGCCGTCTCCTCCCACTCGCAGTCGGCGCCGGTCTCCTCGGCCAGCTCGGCCGCGCGCCGGATCGCCTCGGTCTGCGACTGCGCGTACAGCCTCGCGCCCTCGGCGCCCCGCGTCCGGCGCAGGTGCTCGTAGATCAGGGTGTGCTGGGCGCTGAGCTTGGCGGACGTGTGGCCGGTGACCCCGGCGGCGATCCGCTCCGCCTCAAGGACGACGACGTTGCGGCCGTCGCGCACCAGTTCCGCGGCGGTGCTCAGGCCCGCGATCCCTCCGCCGATCACGACGACGTCCGCGGTGACGTCGCCCTCCAGCGGGGGGTGGGGCGCGCCCGGGGGCGCCGTCTCGATCCAGTACGACTTCGGCTCGGCTCCGCTGGCGTTCATGGACGCCGTGTTCCCCGAACTCCGCCGCGGAAGCGTGCGGTGTGCGGTGTGCGCGCGTCCGGGTCGACGGCCGGGGGCGAGGCACCGTCCACTGTTCTATGACGGCTGGTCAGATTCTTTTCCCTGCTTGCTTTATGACGAATGGTCAGATAGCCCGTCGAACGCCGCCCACGGCGACGGCGCGGTCCGCGTCCGGGCCCGTGCACACGATGACGGCGCCCCGTGCACACGATGGCGGCGCGGACCGCGTCGGGCCGGTGCACACGACGGCGGTGCGGACCGCGTCCGGACTCGTGCGCACGGCGGCGCGGACCTCATCGGTCCGATGCCCACGGCGGCGGAGCGCCGCACGCGGTGCCGGCTTCTCCCCTTATCCCCCGCCCGGCCGAAAGGCGCTCGGGACGCGGCCGGAGGACAATGGGAAACGGCCGCCGAATTCGGGGCGGGGACCGCTCGGGCGGTGCGCCGCGGGCCCGGCCGAATCGGGGCCGCGGTGCATGCATACCTATCCCCGTCGCGTTCTCGATTTGCGGAACCCCCGAGGCGGCGTTCAACTGGAGAAGACATCTGCTGTGTCTCTCCAAAAGGAGATGGTGGCATGACCTCCGCCAAGTTTGAGATCGACGTCAAGGAAATTCAGCCCACCGAGGTGGAAGCGGCGCTCGACCCCGCCGAAGCCGACGGCGTATACCGTGACAGCCGTGAGTGCGCAGCACTCGCGCTGGCCGGTGGTGAGGGATCGGTTCTTCTCTCGCCTCCGACCCCGCGGCCGAAGAAGGGCTGACGGGGAGAGGCTCCATGGAGCAGTCTGGCACTTCGACCCCTTTGACGGGCGCGGTGCAGGACCTGGCCTCTGAAGTGGTCTCCGCTCTTCGGAGCGGGGGCCACTCCCGGGTGGTCCGCGGCGCGACGGGAATCGACGGGGACGACGGCATCACGGTCGCCGCCGTCCGTATTCTCGGCCCCGATGTTCTTTTGCCCAGTATTTTGTTGCGCACGACTCCGGACACGGAGGACGTGGCCCTGTTCGAAAAAGCCGTCACCGGATTTCCGCCCCCGCCGAACGCCTCCCCCGCATCCGTGTGGAGCCATTGGGCGATGACGCAGGCACTGCGCCGTGCGAACGCATCCGGCGGCGCGTACGCCGACGGTGTGCCGGCCGGCGGCGAGGAACCGCGGACGACCTGGCTGGAGGACGCCTCCTGGCAGTTCCTCACCCATCAGCTCGCCGTCCTGGGCGGACTCGCGACCCCGGACGGCACCTCCGCCGTGGCGCGGATCGCGGCGCGCCGGCCGGTCGACGTGGCGCGCGGCTTCGTCCGCGCGGTGCGGCGGCGCGACTGGCTGCAGGCCGCGGCGGCCGGCCGCTGGCTGGTCACGCTCGACGGCGTGCCCGAGACCCTCGGCCTCGACGCGGGCCTGGACTTCGTCGACCTGATGGGCGGCGGCGACCCCCGGGTGGCGCTGCACCTGCAGGCCGCGCGGCTGATGCGCGCCGGGGAACGCGGGTGAGGGCCCCCGACGTCACCGCCGTCGGCGAGGCCGCGCTCGGCTGGCTGTCCGCGAACCGGGACGGCTTCCGGCTCGGCGACGAGGCCCTGGCCGCCCACGGCTCGGTCAACCGCACCTGGAAGCCGCTGGGCGAGCTGGCCCAGGTCTGCGTCTGCGTACTGCGCCACACCGACCCCGCCAGCGCCTCGCACCGCGCCGCCTCGGACCTGCTCGCGTTCGCGTGGCGGCAGACCGGCCAGGGCGCCCTCTTCCCGGAACTCCAGCGCCTGGAGCCCTTCGCCACCTACCACCTGGAGGTCTACGCGGCGTTCGCCGCGGCGGGCCTGCGCTCCCCCGCGTACGAGGAGGCCGCCGCGGTGGTGGCGCGCACGCGCGGCTGGCAGGTGACCGAGCAGGACCCGAACCGGCGCATGAGCGTGCTCAACTCCGAGCGCCGCGCCGGTCTCGCCCCGCACGGCGAGCTGCCCGCGGCGCTGCGGCGCACCTGGCTGGGCGGGCTGCCGGAGCCGTGGTCCTTCGAGCGGAGCGCGGGCTACACGCTGACCCATGTGATCTACCACCTCACCGACTGGGGCCTGGCGCCGGACGCCGTGCCCCCGCACGTCGCGGCCTACCTCGACCAGTGGCTCCCGGCCTGGCTCGACACCTGCCTGGAGGACGAGCAGTGGGACCTGGGCTGCGAGCTCCTCGCGGTCGCGGCCGCCCTGCCGCGCCTGCCGGACGGCGACACGCTCGCCCGCGCGTGGGAGGGCATCGCCGCGGCCCAGAAACCGGACGGCTCGCTGGCCGAGCTGGGCCCGGGACGGTACGGGCGCACCGTGCCGGAGGGCTTCCGGCACTGCTACCACTCCTCGCTCATGGCGGCGTTCGCCGCCGCGCTCACCGCCGGCCGCCGGCACGAGGACACCGCGGGCGGCACGGGCGGCGCGGCGGGTGAGGACACCGCGGACGGCGGGGCGGACCGGACGCCGCCCGGCGCGCACGGGCGCGCCCTCGTCGCAAAGGCGCCCGGCGGCGGGAGCGGCGGCGGACCCTGCCGCACCGGCACCCGCGCCCGGCCCCGCGCGGAGGGCCCGCCGGGCCCGGGCGCCGCTCCCCTGCGTCCGCGCACGCTGGAGTACACGCCGGGCCACGGCCAGGACGGACAAGGAGCATCGGCATGACCAGCACCGGCACGGCCGGCACCGCCCGGGCCGACACCCGCCTTATCCACGGGGTCGGCCTGGGCGCCATGGAGTGGCTGCACGCCCACCGCGACGGCTTCCGGCTCGACCCGGACGCCGACCCCGAGGTGGGCTTCCTCGAACGCTTCAAGCCGGTCGGCGAACTGGCCCTGATCTGCAAGGTCCTCTTCCAGGCCGGCGTGGCCGGCTCCCGGCAGGCCCAGCTGGCCCGGCAGCTGATCGACCACGCCTGGCGGCACACCCTGGACGGCGGCGCGATGCTGGTGCGCGGCCAGCGGACCGAGCCCATCTCCCCCATCCCCTTCGAGGTGTACCTCGCCTTCAAGGAGCTGGGCTACAGCCATCCGGAGCTGGAGCAGGCGATCCGCCTCAACCACCGGCTCGTCAGCAGCGCCGCCTTCGACGTGCCGAACGTCCGGCGGCTCGCCCTCTGCGCGTACGAGCGCCGCTTCGGCCTGCCGCCCCAGGTCCCGATGGACGAGGTCGTGGCCCGCACCTGGCTCGGGCGCACCCCGGAGCCGTGGACGGCCGAGGGGCACATCGGCTACGACGTCACGCACACCGTCTTCCACCTGACCGACTGGGGCGAGCGGCCCGAGGGGCTGCCGCCGCGCCTCGCCGAGTACCTCGCGCACTGGCTCCCGGCCTGGCTGGACGACTGGCTGGACCTGAAGCGCTGGGACCTGCTCGGCGAGCTGCTCGTCGTCGACGCGTGCCTGCCGGAGCCCACCCTGGACGCCCGGGCCTGGGAGGGCTTCGCGGGTGCCCAGCAGCCCGACGGAGCGATGCCCGCGGTGCGCGCGATGCCCGAGGGCTCCCCCGACGACGTCTTCGACGTCGTCTACCACTCCACGCTGGTGGCGGCGTTCGCCTCGGTCGTCGCGATGTCCCGCGCCCTGTCGCAGCTGGCGCACGCGTGAGCGGCGCGACGGCTCCCTGGCCGGGAGCGGCGGACACGGTCCCGGACACCCCCTCCGCCCTGGACGGCGTCCCGTACGAGGAGGCGGACGAGGCCCGGCTCCAGGAGCGGCTCGACGAGGCCGTCCGCGCGGTGGACGCCCCCGACGTCGTCTTCGCGCTCTCCCGCCGGGGCCACCGCACGGTGCGCTCCGGCGGATCCGGCGCGCCCCCGCCCGTCCCCCGGGAGTGGGCCAGGTACGAGATCGGCTCGGCGTCCAAGACCTTCACCGGACTGCTCTTCGCCCGGCTGACCGGGGCCGGGCTGCTGTCCGGCGGCGAGCCGGCGGCCGCCTACCTCGCCGGGACGTTCCCCGGCCTCCCGTCCGCGGCCCCCCTCTCCTCGCCGCCGGCCTCCGTCCCGGCCCGCGCGCACCGCCACGCGGGCGGGCGGCCCCCCGTCACACTGGCGCACCTGATCACCCACACCTCGGGGCTGCCCTCCCTGCCCGCCGACTTCTATCCGCGGGCACTGCCCCACTGGCGCACCAACCCCTACGGCGCGTACCCCGCGGACCTGGTCGTGCGGGCCTTCCTGCGGCACCGGCCGCGCCACCGGCCCGGCACCCGCTGGCGCTACTCCAACTTCGGCGTCTCGGTCCTCGGCCACGCGCTGGCGGCGGCCACCGCGACCCCCTGGGAGGAGCTGCTGGGCCGTCAGGTGCTGCGCCCGCTCGGGCTGCGCGGCACCGCCCCCGCGCCCGGCGGCCCGGAGACCGACGCCGTCGGCCACCGCGCGGACGGTGTGACACCGGTGCCGCCCCTGGACGTGGGCGGCTTCCAGGCCGCGGGCGCCGTGCGCGCCACCCCGCACGACCTGCTCACGTTCCTGGAGGCGCACCTCGACCCGGCCGGATCGCCGCTGGCCGACGCACTGCTGGCGGTGCGGCGGCCGGTGCTGCGGCGCGGCCTCGGGCACCGGCACGTGCACACGGTGGGCTGGTTCCAGCACCCCACCGACGGCGGGCCGATGTACTTCCACTGCGGCGCGACCATGGGGCAGCAGGCGTTCCTCGGCTTCCGCCCGGACACCGGCACGGCGGTCGCCGCCGTCTGCACCCGCCGCTTCCGCTCCCGCGACACCTTCGTGGCCACGGCGTACGCGCTGCTGAGCGAGGCGTAGCCGGGGGCCCGCCGCACCGGAGCGGCGGGCCCCCGGGCTCTCCTCGCCGTCGACCGCGACCCGACACGGTGTGCCGCGGGTCCCCGGCACCGGCCCGGGGGCCCGCGGCACACCGTGTGCGCGCTCGTCCCTCAGGTCATCCGACCCGCTGCCACAGCGCCGGGGTGGTCTCCGGACGCCACGTCCCCTGCGCCTGGTGCGACTGGAGGCAGCGGTACCTGACGCTGCCGTGCGTCACCTCGGTCCCCACGCCGTAGACGCGCCCGGCCGTCCAGGAACCCGGCGCCGCGCCCTGCACGGCCGGAGGCGTGCTCCGGCCCTCCGCCGGGGGCGTGGTGCCCTGCCCCGGGGGCGGCGTGGTCGGGTCACCGGGCGGGGGCGTGGTCGGATCGCCCGGCGGGGGCGTGGTCGGATCGCCCGGCGGCGGGGTCTGGTCCCCTGGCGGAGGCGTGGTCGGGTCCCCCGGGGGCGGCGTGGTCGGGTCCCCCGGGGGCGGCGTGGTCGGGTCCCCCGGGGGCGGCGTGGTCGGGTCGTCCTGCGGAGGCGTACTGGGGTCGCCCGGCGGGGGCGTGGTCGGATCGCCCGGCGGAGGCGTGCCCTGCTCCGTGCCGGTCTTGAGGGTGAGCCCGTACGTCTCCAGGATCGGGTTGACCGGCTGGTAGAAGGTGGTGCCGCCGCTCCTGCAGTCGCCCGAGCCGCCGGAGGTGACGCCCTGCGCCTGGCTCCCGGAGACGTACGAGCCGCCGGAGTCCCCCGGTTCGGCGCACACGCTCGTGCGCGTCACGCCGTTCACGGTGCCCTCGGCGTAGGTCACGCTCGTGTCGTGCTGCTCGATCTCGCCGCAGTGCCAGCCGGTGGTGGACCCGGACCTGCAGACGGCGGCGCCGACCAGCGCCTGCACCGAGCCGGCGACCTGGACGTCCTTGCCGCCCTCCCCCTTGACGGTGGGCGTCGCCGTCCACTCGGCGTTCGTGGCGACCCACGACATGTCCTTCTCCGGGAACGTGGAGGCCTTGAAGGTGCCCTGCGCGGCCTGGTTGGCGCCGGTGGTCTTCGCGCCCGGCTTCCCGCAGTGCCCCGCGCTGACGAAGCCCTGCTCGTCGCCCTTGGTGATCGAGAAGCCGATGGAGCAGCGGGCCTGTTCGTCGATGTAGTAGGCCTCGCCGCCCTTGATGTCGTACAGCGCGCGCGGCCGGTCCGCGGAGAGCCTGACGTCCACCAGGGCGCGGTCCACGCCGGCGTCCGCGAGGAGCCGGTCGGCCGCGGCGCGGTCCGTCGCCTGGAGGACGACCCGGTTGGTCCGCACGTCGACGTACCGGACCGGTGTGTCGAGGGTGCCGGAGCGGTGCGCGGCGGCGTCCAGCTTCTCCTTGACGGCCCTCAGGTCCGCGAGGCCGGTGCGGACGAGCCTGGCGGTGGCGCCGCCCTCCTCGATGGCCCGCACGTGCGCGGCGTCGGTGGTGGCGACGACCAGGTGGGCCGAGGTGGGGCCATGCACCCAGGCGCCCGCGAAGTGCGCGCCCAGCGCGTTCTGCAGACGGCCGGCCCGCGTGCCCGCCTCCGCCTCGTTGACCAGCCGGGTCCCGGCCTGCGCCGCGGAGAGGCCCAGGTCGCGCTGGAGCGCGCGCAGCACGTCCGCGTGCGGCCGGTCGGCGCCGAGCGTCCGGGCGGCGGAGGGTCCGGTCGCGGGCGGCGGTGGATCGGCCACGCCGGACGCGGGTGCCGCCGTGAGGACGACCGCGCCGACCGTGGTCAGCACGGCACAGGCGGCTCGCGTGTGTCTGTGGACCATCGAGTCTCTCCTCGGTTGCGAAGGACAAAGGACCTTGAAACCGAAGGCTTTGCCCCAAACGACGAGGACAATGTCGAGTTTGTGATCATTCGTTGATATGACTGACACGGGTGACCGCCATGCGGGGGAACGCGGCCCCACCGGCGTACGGGGCCGTTACGCGCCGTCCCCCGAAAGGGCGTCACCAACACGGCATGTGACCGATTTGCCACCTTATGCTTCCAGCCATGACTTCGAGACAGGGAACGAACCTGCCCGTGCACGGCGGCCGGCGCGGCGGCGCCCTGCTGTGCCTCCTGCTCGCGCCGGTCGCGGCCCTCGCGCTCACGGCGGGCCCCGCGCAGGCGGCCGCGCCCTCCTGGCGCGGCCCCGACTGGGACGCGATCGCGCAGTGCGAGTCGAGCGGCGACTGGAACGCCAACACCGGCAACGGGCACTACGGCGGCCTGCAGTTCAAGCAGTCCAGCTGGGAGGCCGCGGGCGGCCGCAAGTACGCGCCGCGGGCCGATCTGGCGACACGGAAGGAGCAGATCGCGGTGGCCGAGCGGCTGGCGGCGATGCAGGGCATGAACGCCTGGGCCTGCGCCTGACCTCCGCACCGGCCGCGGCCCGGCCCCCTCCCCGCGGTCCGGCCCCTCCTCGCCACTCCCGGCGCAGGGGGACCGCGCGCGATCCACGTGGTTACCGTGAAGTAAGGTGGCGCGCGTTCCCACATGTCACGGAGGGGTCATGTCCCGACACCGGCGCTCGCCGATCCTGCTCGCCGGACTGCTGGCCACGGCGGGCGCGGCGCACTTCGCCAGACCCGAGCCGTTCGACACCGTCGTGCCGCGGTCGCTGCCGGGATCGCCGCGGACGTGGACGTACGCCAGCGGCGCGGTGGAACTGGCGCTGGCGGCGGGCCTCGCGCATCCGCGCACGCGCCGGACCGCCGCGCTGGCCGCGGCGGGCTTCTTCGCCGGGGTGTTCCCGGCGAACGTCAAGATGGCCGTCGACTGGCGCCACCGGCCCGCGCCCCTGAGGGCGGTGGCGTACGGCCGGCTGCCCCTCCAGGTCCCGCTCGTCCTGTGGGCGCGGCAGGTCGCGCGCGGAGCGTCCGCGCGCACGGGGGCCTGACGCCGGCTCGGCCCGGCGGACGGCGGCCGCCTCACCGCGGACGGCGCGCCCCGGACTCCGGACACCGGAACAGGCACTGAGCGCCGGCCACGGCCGGCACTCGCCCCTGCTACCGCCGTGTCACCGCTCCCGCTTCCGCTTCCGCGCGCGGGGACACGGCGACGGCCCGGGTGCGGTGCGGCCGCCCCGGGCCGGTCCGCGGCGCGCACGGCCCGCGCGTCGTCACTTCTCGGGGTCGTGGCCCCAGTTCATCAGCGAGTAGCGCCAGGGCGTGTCCGTCACGTCGCCCTTCGGCCGCTGCTTCAGGTGCCGGTGGACGTACCCGACGACCTTGCGCATGTGCTGCACGTCGTCGTCGCTCAGGTCGCCCTTCTTCGTCCTCAGCAGCTCGACGATGCGGCGCCCGGAGGCGTGTCCGACGCTCTCGCCCCCGTCGCTCTGGCCGACGCTCCTGGACTCGTCCGTGTCGAGCCACTTCTCGAGCGCGCTCGGCGTCATGTTGACCGCGTCCTCGAACTCCTTGACGGTGCCGTCGCGGTCGTCGTCCTTCTTCTCCGTCACGACTTCCCGCCCCTCTTCTTCAGGGCCCCGGGCCTGTGGACGGCGGAGCGTCCGGACTTCTCGCTCTCCACCTCGTACTGCGGCTCGTCGCGCGAGGCGTCCACGGTGCGGCCCGCCGCCTTCGTACGCTCGGTGATCTTCTTCTTGATCCTGCCGGGGACCGTGCTTCCGTGGCTCTTCCAGGAGACCTTGTCGCCCTTGTCCAGATCCTTGTCCTTGGCCATGTTCTTCCTTCGTCCGTCGACGCACGTGAGGTTCCCCGGAACCAGCTTGGTACGGGGTGCGAAGGACCGCATCCCGGGCGGGCGGCGCGGCCCCGTGCCCGTGCTCGACGGCGTCGGTCGGGTCGCGGGCGCCCTGGCGCAGCAGGGCGACGGCCACCGACATGCCGAGGACGTCGGGGGTGAGCCGGCCGGCCCGCTCGCACCCGTCGAGGCGGACCCTGCCGTAGTCCCGGGCCCGGGCGGCCGGCGCACGGTGCGGGGCCCCGGGACCCGCCCCTCGGCGTGCGCTCCGGGCCGCCGGTTCACTCCTCCCGCGTGACCTCCGGGTCCCGGTCCGAGGGGGGCCACAGGTAGGGGAGGTCGTCGGGGACGCCGGGGAAGCGGGGGGCGTAGAAGTCGGGGTCCTTGCGGACGAGGGCCGACTGGTGGCTGCGGTGGAACGCGGGGTCCCCCAGCCAGGGCGGCAGTTCGCCCGCCTCCGCCAGTCGTTCCTGGTCGCGGACCTCCACCCCGGGGCGGAACGCGGTGAAGTCGGCGCCCATCGTCGCGGCGCACGTGTCGTTGCGGCCCTCGGCCGTCCAGACGCCGCAGGTGTCCAGGCCGTAGCGGGCCAGGGCCTCCTCGTACCCGATCCACATCCGCACCGCCGGGTGCCGGCGCCAGCCGTACCCGGGCACGGTCAGCGCGCGCAGCACCTGGAGCGCCTCGACGCGCTGTTTGCCCAGTCTGCGGGGGTCGAGGGCGCCCGCGGACGCGATGAATCCGGGATACGGCAGAAAGGTTTGCACACACCATGCCTACCGTGGCGGCCCGCGCCCGGCACCCCGTGGCACCCGCTCCGGTGTCCTCCCACGCGACCGGGCCCCGGCGGCTCGCCGCGGAGGCGGCCCCGGTGACGGCCCCGTACGGCCCCGCCCGGCACCACCCCGTGTAGCGGGGCACCGACGGGGCACTCGGACCCGGATTTTTCCCGTTCGACGCTGGGGAGGACTCACATGGCGGTCCGGCACCAACTCGTGAGGAGGAGTCCGGAGGCGGTCTGGGCCGTCCTGAAGGACCCGTCCCGCTTCGGGCAGTGGGTCGTGGGCCCCTCGGAGTCCCGGCCGTGCGACGGCGCGTGGCCCGCCGTCGGGTCGCGTCTGGAGTACACCCTGTCCATCGGTCCCTGGACCTTCCGGGGGGAGACGGTGTCGCGCCGCTTCGAGGAGCCCCGCTACCTGGAGCTGGAGGCCAAGGCCGGGCCCCTCGGCACGGCGCGCATCGCGTTCGACATCCGCCCCTGGGGCGACCACACGCTGATCGTCCTCGACGAGCACCCGCTGCGCGGCCTGGGCGGCGCCGTGCACCAGTCGGCGCTGGACGCGCTGATCCAGCTGCGCCACCGCCGCATGCTGCCCCGCCTGGCGAAGCTCGTCGAGTCGGTCCGGGAGCCGGACCGCGCCGGCGCCGCGCACGGCCGCGGGACCGGGGACGGCGGCTGATCCCGCCCCGTCCGGGACCCGTACGGGACCGGGCGGGCGATCCCCCGCGCACAGAGCCGTACGCAGCAGTACGCAGCCGCACGCACCCGTGCGGGCCCGCACGTGAACGAACAGCCTAGGAGAGGACAGGATGCCGGACGCCGTAGTGATCGGAGCGGGACCCAACGGGCTGGTCGCCGCCAACCTCCTCGCGGACGAGGGATGGAGCGTGACCGTCCTGGAGGCGGCCGACACGCCCGGCGGCGCGGTCCGCCACGACCGGGGGGTCCACCCCGACTACGTGAGCGACATGTGCAGCTCCTTCTATCCGCTGGCCGCCGCGTCGCCCGTGCTGCGCGGGCTGCACCTGGAGCGCGAGGGGCTGCGCTGGAGCCACGCCCCCGCGGTCCTGGCGCATCCGCTGTCCGACGGCCGCTGCGCCGTGCTCAGCCGCGACCTGGAGACGACGCGGCGCAACCTGGACGGCTTCGCGGAGGGCGACGGCGAGGCCTGGCGGCGGCTGACGCTGATCTGGGACAAGCTCGGGCCGGACATCCTGCAGGCCCTGTTCACGCCGTTCCCGCCCGTGCTGTCCGCGGCGCGCCTCGCGGCGAAGCTGCGCGGCGCGGGCGGGCTGCGGCTGGCCCGCACCCTGGTCCTGCCGGTGCGGCGGATGGGCGAGGAGGAGTTCCGCGGCGAGGGCGGCCGGCTGCTGCTCGCCGGGAACGCCCTCCACGCCGACCTGGCCCCGGAGGCCGCCGGCAGCGGCGGCTTCGGCTGGCTGATGTCCATGCTCGGCCACTCGCACGGCTTCCCGGTGCCGGTCGGCGGCGCGGGCGCGCTCATCGGCGCCCTGGTCCGCAGACTGGAGAGGCTCGGCGGGACGGTGCACTGCGGGCAGCGCGTCGACGAGGTCCTCGTCCGCGAGGGCCGGGCGGTGGGCGTGCGCACCCAGGACGGCACCGAGGTCCGGGCCGTCAAGGCGGTGCTGGCCGACGTGTCCGCGCCCGACCTGTACGGCAAGCTGCTCGCCGAGGAGCACGTACCGGCGCGCGTCCGCGAGGACCTGCGCCGTTTCCAGTGGGACTTCGGCACCTTCAAGATCGACTGGGCGCTGGACGGCCCGGTGCCGTGGAAGGCCCCCGAGGCCGCCGGGGCCGGGACGGTCCACCTGGCGGACGGGGTCGACGAGCTCACCCGCTTCGCCGCCCAGATCGCCATGCGGCAGGTCCCCGACCGGCCGTTCTCCCTGTTCGGCCAGATGACGACCTCGGACCCGACCCGCTCCCCGGAGGGCACCGAGTCGGCCTGGGCGTACACGCACGTCCCGCACGAGGTGAAGGGGGACGCCGGGGACGCGGGCATCACCGGCACCTGGGACCGGCACGACCGGGAGACGATGGCCGACCGGGTGGAGGCGCAGGTGGAGCGGTTCGCCCCCGGCTTCCGCTCCCGCGTCAAGGCCCGCCGGATCCTCTCCCCCACGTCGCTGGAGGAGCTCGACGCCAACCTGCACGGCGGTGCCATCAACGGCGGCACCGCCAACATGCACCAGCAGCTCTTCTTCCGCCCCCTGCCGGGGACGGGCCGCCCGGAGACGGCGGTGCAGGGGCTCTACCTCGCGTCGGCGAGCGCGCACCCCGGCGGCGGCGTGCACGGGGCGCCGGGCGCCAACGCCGCCCGCGCCGCCCTGCGCAGGCGTCCCGTACGCCGGGTCTTCAGCGGGGTGCAGCACATGCTCACCAAGCGCGACCGCACCGGCGAGCCGGGGATCGCGGACTCCCCGGCCCCGGCCCCGCACACGACCTGACCGCTTCCGCCGGTCGGGCAGGGGCCGGTCACCACGGCGCGGCGCCCGTCCCCCGCGTCCTCGCGGGGAACGGGCGGCGCGCTCGTGGTACGGGGAACGGGTGACGCGTCCGGGTGACGCCGGCACCCGGGCGCGTCACGTCGTGGTCGTCGGGCCGCAGGAGGGCCGGCGTGCCGCGCTCCCCCCGGGCCCCAGGAGCCCGGTCTGCGGCACGCGCTCGTAGTCGACCTCACGGGCGAAGACCTGACGGGCCCGGCGGGCGACGATGCCGGGGGCGACGCCGCGGCCCAGCCGCGCCAGCCTGAGCCAGGGCGGGGTGAAGACCGCCGCGGAGCGCCGCTCGATGCCGCGCACCAGCCGCTCGGCCGTCGGGTCCACGGGGTGGGTGGTGGTCGCGGGCCACGGCATGTGCCGGCGCAGCTCGCGCAGGGGGACGGTCCGGTCGCCGGTCCGGATCATGTCGGTGTCGGTCCAGCTGAGGTACGCGACACCGACGTCCACCCCGAGGTGGGCGACCTCGCCGCGCAGGGCGTGGGCCATGGCCTCCACGCCCGACTTCGAGGCACAGTAGGCGCTCATCATCGGCGCGGCGGCCAGTGCGGCCAGCGACGCGACCTGCAGGTAGTAGCCCTCCGTGCGGAGCAGGGCGGGGAGGAAGGCGCGGGCGGTGGCGGCGCTGCCCAGCAGATTGACCTCGATGATGCGCCGCCAGGTGTCCGCCGGGCCGGTCAGGAACGGTCCGGACTCGGCGACGCCCGCGTTCGCGACGACGGCGGAGGGGGTGCCCCACTCGCGCTCGATCCGCTCGGCCGTCCGGCCCAGGGCCTCCTCGTCGGTGACGTCGACGCACCAGTGGCGCGCCCTGCCGCCCAGCCGTGCGGAGAGGTCCGCCAGTTCGGGCTCCTCCAGGCCCAGCAGGGCGACCCGGGCCCCGCGCGAGGCGAGGGTCCGCGCCACCGCGGCTCCCACGCCCCGTGCGGCGCCGGTCACCACGACGACGCGTCCCGACAGGGGTGAACGTTTCATCAGAGCGTCCTCGGTTCTCGCGGCGCGCGGGTGGTGCGGATGCGGTGCGGTCGTGTCGGCGGTCCGTCGTCCCGACGGTCCCTGTACGGCGGCGGCAGGTGCCCGCGGGGCGGCGGTTCCCTGTGCGTCCGGTCTCCGTGCGGCGGCCGGCCCTCGTACGAGCGGTCTCCGTACGGAGGATCCCCGCAGCGGCGGTCTCCGTACGGGCCGGTCCCGGCCCGGCGGCGTCAGAAGTCCGTCGGCAGGTCGCTGGCCTCGGCGATGCCGCGGAGCTCCTCGTCCTGGCGGTGCCGTTCGCGAATGTACTCGGTGAGTTCCGTCCTGCGCACCGGGTCGGACGCGGTGTCCGAATCCGTGACGATCCGGACGGGGCCCGCGTCGCCGGTGTCGATCTCGATCAGCTCGTTGTCGAGCCGGCCGGTGACGGCGGTGGCGATGACGAGCGCGGCCTCGTCCCGGATCTCCTGGCTGACCTCCTCGCGCTGCGCGTCGTCCAGATTGAGGTCGACGGCCCCGGGACGCTGCTCCTCGATCGCCTGGAGCACCGGCTCGACCATGCGAAGCAGGACTTCGTAGTCGTCCGGGTCCATGCGGATGCGCAGAAGGTCGAGGTACACGTCCACGGGCTGGCCGTCCGGCGGAATCTCGGATTCGTTCATAGGGGCCGTGTTCCCTGATGCGGCGAATGCTTTCCGCATCGACGCAAGATGAATGTGTTTTCCTCGTGCAGCCGGTGCCGGAACCGGCCGGACCGGGCGCCCGAAGAGGGACGATCGCCGACGGTGGCGCCCCGTTCGCATGACGCGCAGTCCTCCCTCCGCATGACGCGCAGACCCCCGGTCACATGGCGCGCAGGCCCCGGTCGGCGAAGGCGATCAGCCACTCGAAGCTCTCGTCGACGTCGGCGCTCCACCGGAAGCCGCCCGCCCCCTGCAGGGTGGCGAAGCCGTGGCAGAGGCTGCGGAGCATGCGCAGGGCGTGGTCCACGTCGGACTCCGCGATCTCGTAGCCGCGCAGGACCGCCCTGAACGCCCCGAACAGCCGCCTGCTCGCGTCGGCCATCGGGTCGTCCGGGCCGGTCGGTTCCACACCGGTCGTCGCGGCGTACCGGCCGGGGTGCCGCAGGACGAAGGCGCGGAAGGCGCGCAGCGCGGCCGCCAGGGCGTCGCGGCCCGCGTACCCCTGGACCGCGCTGCCGACGGCGTCGGCGGCCTCGCTCACCGCCAGGGCCGCGATGCGCCGGTTGAGGTCCTCCTGGCCGTTCACGTGCTTGTACAGGGAGGGGGTGCGCACTCCCAGCCGCTGGGCCAGCAGGCCCATCGTCAGGTGGTCGAGGCCCACCTCGTCGGCCAGGGCGGCACCGGCCGCGACCACGGCCGCCGGGTCCAGGCCGGCCCTAGGCACGGGCGGCGTCCGGGCGGAGGAAGGAGAGCATGAGCGAAACCACCTGGTCGGGGAACTGGTCGTGCGGGTAGTGCCCGGCGCCCTCGATCATCTCGAGACGGCCGAGCCCTGCGGGCAGGGCCTCCACGATCGCCGCGCCCTCGGCGTGCGGGTCGGCCCAGTCGGGGTCCTGCGTGCCCATCACGACGAGGACCGGGCAGCGGACACCCGCGAGCTGCGCACCGGCGTCGGTCGGGGCGCTGCGGCCCATGCCCTGCATGGCCTTCATCCGGCCCGGCTCGCGCAGCAGGGCTTCGATGCGGCCGATCCGCTCGGCCCAGTGGGCCGGCTTCACGCCGGGGTAGGCCACGTCGAGGTAGGAGCGCCACAGCGGCGGGCTGCCGAGCGCGCCCGCCCCGAGCAGCCGCACCATGCCCTGCCGGAAGCGCTTGACCCGCAGGTCGCCGAGGCGGACCGACTGCTTGCGGGTGAACGGCGCCAGCTCGACGACCGCGCTGACCAGCGCGGGCTCCTGCGCCGCGGCGATGGTGGCGGCGCCGCCCGAGACCGAGTGGCCGACGAGCACGGCCGGGCCGCCCAGGTGACGGATCACGGCGAGCAGATCACCCGCGATGGCGGTGCGGCTCCAGTCCGGCCAGTCGGCGCCGGACTCGCCGCAGCCGCGCAGATCGACCGAGGCGACCCGGTGACCCGCCGCCACCAGCCGCGGGACCACCGCGCGGTAAGCGGCGCGGCTGTCGCCCATGCCGTGCGCGAGAACGATCAGCGGACCGGATCCCGCCACTTCGTAGGCGATCGTGCCGTCGTCGACGGCGAGGTACTCGGTCATGGCGCCTCCCAGGCTTGGCTAAATACGTTAGCCAAAAGCTAATCCTATTAGCCAAGCCTGTCAACGACCGGCTCCGGGGCGGTCCCACGCGGTGAGGCCGCCCCGGAGCCGGTCCGGAAGAGAGACCGGACGCAGGTGGGTGAAGCGGCCGGCAAGAAGCGGGTAAGGCGGACGCGGCTGCCGGGCGGAGGCGGGGCAGACGCTCAGAGGCGGCCGAAGACAGGCCCGGCGGCGAGTGGAGGCAGCCGCGGCAGCCGGACGGGAACGGGCGCGGCGACCAGCCGAAGGTGGGCGAAACAGCCGGCGGAGGCAGGCGAGACGTCCGGCGGAGACAGCCGCGGCGGCCGATCGAAGGTGGGCGGGACATCCGGCAGAGCCGGGCGAAGCAGCCGGCGAGGTCAGGCGGGGCAGCCGGTGGACGGAGAACGGCGGCCGCCGGCCCCGCCGGTGAGGCGGAGAACGGCGGCCGCCGTCGCGCGGTCTACGGCTTCCGCGCCACCGCCCCGTACATCGCGATGTCCTCGTCCTTGACGCCCTCGGTGCTCGTGGCGTCCGGGCGCCAGCGGTGGACCTGGGCGATGCCGGGGTCGACCAGGTCGAGGCCGGTGAAGAACTCCGCGGCCTCCTCGCGGGTGCGCAGCCGCATGGGCATGCCGCGGGCCGCGTACTCGCGGGCGACGCGGCCCACCTCGTCGGGGGCGAAGTCGGCGGTGCCGATGGACATCGCCAGGTAGCTGCCGGACGGCAGCGGCTCCAGGAGCCGCTCGACGATGCCGACGGCGTCGTCCTCGTCGAGGACGAAGTGGACGATGGCGATGACGGTCAGGGCCACCGGCCGGGTGAGGTCCAGGGTGCCGCGCAGTTCGGGGGCGTCCAGGATGGCGCCGGGGTCGCGCATGTCGGCCTCGACGTACGCGGTCCTGCCCTCCGGTGTGCTGGAGAGCAGTCCCTGGGACAGCGTCAGCACGATGGGGTCGTTGTCGACGTAGACGACGCGGGAGTCCGGCGCGACGGACTGGGCGATCTCGTGCAGGTTCGGCGAGGTCGGGATGCCGGTGCCTATGTCGAGGAACTGCCGCACGCCCGCCTCCTCGGCGAGCCAGCGCACGGCCCGGTGCATGAAGTCGCGGTTGGCCCGCATGTGGACCGGCAGCGCGGGCCACTCCCGCGCCATCGCGTCGCCCGCCTCCTTGTCGGCGGGGTAGTAGTCCTTCCCGCCGATGATGTAGTCGTAGATCCGCGCCGAGTGGGCGCTGCCGGTGTCGATCCGGTCGGCGGGCCATCCGTTCTCGGGCAAGGCCGCCCCTCCGTCCTGTTCGGGTGTCGGTTCGCTTCGGTGGTGGGTGCCCGGGTCCCGCCCGGCCCGTCCGGCGGTGGAGCGGGCGGTCGGCGGTGCCGGGTGCGGCCCGGCGGGACGCGGGTGGTGCTCGGCCGGCCTCAGAGCTCCTTGCGCAGGTCGGTCAGGATCTCCTCGGTCCGGCCCGCGGGCGCCGCCTGGGCGCCCAGCCGGTCCAGTGCCTCGCGGTACGCGACGACCTCGTCCTCCTTGTCGAGGTGGACGGCCCCGACCAGACCGTCCCGGGAGACGATGTCGGGCAGTTCGCGGGCCTTGAACCGGAAGACGTGGAAGGTCCCGGCGCGCGCGGCCGGGTGGGGGCCGTGGGAGAACGGCATGATCTGCAGGGTCACGTGCGGCAGCGCGCCGACCTCCAGCAGGCGGTCGATCTGGGCGCGCATCACGTCGGCGCCGCCGACCGGGCGGCGCAGCGCGGTCTCGTCCATCACCACCCACAGGCGCGGCGGGTGGGGCCGTGCCAGCAGTTCCTGGCGCCGCACGGCCAGGGCGACGCGGCGCTCGACGGTCCCGGCCGGCGCGTGCGGGTGCTCCGCGGTCAGCAGGGCCCGGGCGTACTCCTGCGTCTGCACCAGGGCGGGCACGTACTGCGCCTCGTACGCGCGGATCTGCAGGGCCGCCTGCTCCAGGCTCAGCTGGGCGGCGAGCCCGTCGGGCATCACGTCGCGGTACGCGTGCCACCAGCCGCGCTTGTTGGCCTCCTGGACCGACTGCAGGAAGGTGTCGACCTCGTGGGGGTCGGTGACGCCGTACGTCCGGAGGAGTTTCTCCACGTCCGGGAGGCGGAGCCGGCCGACCTTGGCGGCCTCCATCCGGCGGATGGTCGAGTGGCTGACGCCGATCGCCGCGCCGGCGTCGTCGAAGGACAGTCCGGCGCGCGTGCGCAACTGCTCCAGCTGCCGGCCGAGGATCATGCGCAGGACGGTGGGAGCACCTCCCCCCGCGGGTTCCGGGGGCACCTTCTGTCTCTTCACGCCGGACTGCACCGCCGCAGTCTGTCATGGGGCGCCCTGTGCCGCATGTTGGTGCACGCGTCAATCTGCAAATTTCATAGTGTCCCTTGCGGCATGGATTTGGCGGGTGGCACAGTAAGGGCACTGCCGCTTCCGGTCGCCGAAGTAGTCGACACAGCGCGCCGTGTGACTGACCATCAGCAGCAATCACGATCGCCCACCAGAAGTTGCCCGAAGCCACTTGTCGGCCCCCGGCGGAGGTGACGTGCCGCTCGTCGACCAGCCCGCGTGCGCACGCGGGACGAGCGGCGCCGCACCGGACGCCCGGGCGTGCAGGCAGACGAAAGGCGACAGGTCATGGCTCCCCCCACCCTTCCCCGGCCTGCGGTCCGCACCTCGCGGGAAGCGCCGGCCCGTCAGGCCGACGTGTTCCGTCTGCCCGCCCTCGTCACCTCGGTGGGCGCCGCCCGCAACCGGATCGGCGACCTGCTGCGCCGCTGGGGGACGAGCGCCGAGGCCTGCGAGGACGCGCTCCTGGTCACCTCCGAACTGGTCACCAACGTCATCACCCACACCGCGAGCGACCACGTCGTGTGCACCCTGCGCCGCGGCGAGGGCTGGCTGTGCGTCGAGGTGGAGGAGCAGATACGGGGGCTCACCCGCCCCCGGGCGCAGAGACCCGAGCCGGACGACCCGGGCGGGCGCGGACTCCTGCTGGTCGCGGCGCTGAGCCGCGACTGGGGCGTACGCGAGACCGCGCAGGGCTCCGGCCGCACCGTGTGGGCCGAGCTGCCCGTGGACGAGGGGGTGCCCGCCGCGGCCGGTTCCGCGCCCTCCCCCGTCCGGCGGTCGCCCGACCCGCGCCGCTCCTCTCCCGGCGGCCGCTGACCCCGCACCGGCACCGTCCGGGACCCCGTCCACCGACTCCGGCGGCGCCGTCCCGCCCACGGCTCCCGCGGCGCTCCGCCGCTTCCAGCACCCGCAGTTCCCGTACAGGCTTGTCCGGCACCCGGCCGAAAGACCCCCCATGATGGAACCGCACGCGTCCCCCCTCCGGCTCCCCCTCCTGCCCGCGCCCCGGGCGCCCCACGACGACGAGCGCGCCGGCGCGGAGGCGGTCCGCGGCGCCGCGGACCGCCCGCGGCCCGGGAGACGCCCCGGCCAGGACGCCGCGCACGGCGGGTCCGGCGCGTTCGCGGAACCCGAAGACCCCGCGTCCCCGCGCCGCCGTCCGGCGCGGCGCTCGCTGTGGACCGGGTTCGGGCTCCTCGGCCGCGACGGACGGAAGGGCCAGGAGCCGGCGGAGCACGGGCCGTTGGACCTGCCCGCCGACCTGGCCGCCCCGCTCGGCTGCGACGCCGTCGTCCTGCCCGCCGAGCACGGCGGCCGGATCATGGACCGGCTGCCCCGGGTCGGCTGCGTCTTCGAGGACGGGCGGCTGTGGTGGTGGATCGTCCCCGCCGGATCCGACATCGATGTCAGCTGGCCGGACCCGACCGCGTACGTGAGCGGGGCGGCCGAGTGCGCCGACGGTCCGGCGAAGGCCCCGGACGGCGTGCGGGCGGCGGGGCCGCGCAGGGCGCGCCCGCGCGGGCCCCGGCTGATCCACCGCCCCGCGGCCGGCGCGCCCTACACCCCGCCCCTCCCCCTCTACTTCGCCGTCTGCCGGATCGCGGGCGCCACGCCGCGCTGGTCGCTGGGCGGGCGGGGCGACCGGACAGCGGGGTGACCCGCCGGCCGGCACCCGCCGGTCAGCGGGCGGCCGCGCCGTCCGCCGCGTCGCCCGCCGTGTGCTCCACGGCGCAGGGTCCGAACACGACGCGGGTGCGCGCCCCGTCCTCCGCCCAGCGGACCTCGACCGACGCGCCGTCCACCGACGCCCCGGACACCGCCTCCGCCGCCGGGACCGGGGCGTCCTCGGCGGTGAGCACGGCCAGGGCGACGTGCACCGAGGTGCCGCCGGCCGCGCCGGTGAGCCGGGGGACGCGGGCCCAGCGGGCGTAGGCGGTGCCGGCCGGCGCGGGCACGGCCTCCGCCTCGCCGTCGAAGCCGTACAGCGGGTGCAGGACGGAGGCGAGCGGCTCCCCGGGGCCGGTGGCCCAGCCCGTGAGGGAGACCCGGGCCCCGGCGGGCGCGCCGGTCACGCGGTGGACCCGCAGTTCGTGGCGGCCGCGGACCACCGTGACGCTCTCCACACGCAGCCCCGGCACCATCGGCGGGCCCGCCGTGAACACCGGCAGGTGCCGGGAGGCGGCCCAGCCCCAGCCGTCGCCGTGCCCCGCGCCGAGCGGGTGGATCCGGCGGCGTACGCTGCCCCGGCCCGCGACCTCCACCGACAGGTGGTTGTCGGCGATGTGCCGGGGGCCGTGGGGCCGGTGCGCGTCGAGTACGCCTGCCGCCCGTAGTGCGGGTCCTCGTCGCACGCCGCCTCGGCCTCGTGCGGCCGGACGTGGTCGCTGCCGTGGTTGTGCAGGCGTACGAGGCCGTCGGCGCGGGTCGACTGCACCAGCAGGCCGGGCGCCGGCAGGGCCAGCACCCGGTCGGCCTCCTCGACCGGGGCCGGCTCTTCGGGGGCGGTCCACAGCGGGTGGTCCGCGGGGGCCAGCAGCGACACGAACGCCTTCGACGCCCAGTACGGGGAGGCCGGCCCCGAGTAGGTCTGGAGGGTCGCCCCGTGCGGGCCGTGCCAGCCGAGGCTCAGCAGTCCGTCCTCGGTCAGCGCGCCCCGGTCGAGGAAGTACCGCAGGCAGCCGCTGCCCAGCCGCCGGGAGGCGCCGGGGGCCAGCGGGGTGTGGCCGGTGACGGCGCCGAGGCCGACGGCGGCCGTCGCGGCGAAGCGGTAGGTCAGCGAGCGCCCGAGGTGGACCGGCGCGCCGTCCGCGCCGAACAGCAGCGAGAAGCCCTCCAGGTGCTCGCGCAGCCGGGCCCGTAGCGGGCCGACAGGTCCGCGTCGCCGGCGAGGTGGGCGTCGAGCACCGGGTACAGGTGCAGCGCCCAGCCGTTGCAGTGGTCGAAGGCCCGGCCGTCGCCGTCGGCGTACCAGCCGCCGCCGCGGTACCAGCCCTCCAGCAGGTCCAGGGCGCGCTCGCGGGCCCGGGCCGTCTCCTCGTCGCCGCGCCCCACGGACTCCAGGAACCCGGCGACCGTGTACGGGAACAGGTACCAGTTGTTGGGTGCGGGCGTGTGGCGCAGCGCGCCGCGCAGCCACCCCTCCGCGCGGTCCCGCACGCCGTCGTCGAGCCGGTCCCACAGCCAGGGCGCCGTCAGCCGCAGGCCGAGGGCGACCGAGGCGGACTCCACCATCGGCTGGCCCTGCACGTCGTGGTCCAGGACCAGCGGCCAGGACTCGGCGTCGTCGCGGCCCGGGGTGCGGGTGCCGGCGGCCAGGCCGCGGGCATAGCGGCCGAGCCAGTCGTGCGGGTCGGCGCCGCCGGCCCCGGCGATACGGAAGGCCGCCGCGAGGAACGTGCGCGCGTACCCTTCGAGTCCGTCGGAGCGCACGCCCGACCGGGAAGGGCGTCCGGGCAGGTGGAGGAGGGCGCCGCCCGGGGTGCCGTAGCGCCACGCGGCCGTGAGCAGCCCGTCCGCCACGGCCTCCCAGTGGGCGCGCGTCAGACCGGTGCGGGGGCTCGTCCCCCGGTCCTCCGGAGGCAGTTCGAACGGGATGTTCACGCCAGGAACGCCAGCCTTTCGCGTCGTACGGGATGGGCGAAGCCGTCGCCCGCGGCCCAGCGCCGCACCTCGCCGACGGCCAGGTCGGCCAGGCGGCGCCACTCGTTGCCCTGGGAGCCGGCGAGGTGCGGGGTGATGAGCACGTCGTCGCAGTCCCACAACGGGTGGTCCGGCGGCAGGACCTCGGGGTCGGTGACGTCGAGGACGGCCCGCACGCGGCCCGCCAGGACGGCCTCGGTGAGGGCGTCCTGATCGAGGACGGCGCCCCGGGAGGTGTTGATGAGGACGGCGCCGGGGCGCAGGGCGCCGATCTGGGCCCGGCCGACCAGGCCGCGGGTCTCGGGCAGCAGCGGGGTGTGGACGCTGACCGTGTCGGAGCGGGCGAAGAGCTCGTCGAGGGGGACGGGGGTGACGCCGAGCCCGGCGGCCTCGGCGTCGGTGACGTACGGGTCGTGCAGCAGGACGCGCAGGTCGTGGGGGCGCAGCAGCTCGATGACGCGGCGCCCGACCAGGGACGCGGACAGGATGCCCACCGTACGGCCGTAGTTGCCCAGGCCGGGGGTGGCGCGCAGCCACGCGTCGCGGGCGCGGGCGGCCCGGTGGGCGCGGGCCCGCTCCAGGACCCGCTTGCCGGTGAGCAGGATCATCGCGACGGTGTACTCGGCGACCGGGAGGGCGTTGGCGGAGGCGGCGGAGGACACCTCGATGCCGCGCTCCCAGCAGGCCTCGGTGACGTGGCCGCGGACGCTGCCCGCGGTGTGCGCCACGGCCCGCAGCCGGGGCGCCGCCGCCAGCGCCGCCGCGTCCAGGGGCGGGCAGCCCCAGCCGGTGACGAGGAGGTCGACACCGGCCAGGACCTCCCGGGCGCGCGGGGTGGTGAAGTCGTCGAGGACGGGGAGCGGGGCGAGGTCGCAGACCTCGGCCAGGGCGGCGCGGGAGGCGGGGCCGAGGACGGCGTCGGCGGCGTCCGCCGACATGGCGAGCGCGGCGCGGGGGCGGAAGCCGGGGCCCGGCGGGGAGGCGGTCATACGGCGGTGGGGACTCCGTTCTCGGTCGGTGCGCGGCGCTCGGCGCGCCGGGGTTCCGGACGGGGGCCGAACGCGGTTCGGGACGGGGCTACTTGACGGCTCCCGCGGTCAGGCCGCCGCGCCAGAAGCGCTGCAGCAGGACGAAGGCGAGGACGAGCGGGAGGACGGCGAGCAGCGATCCCATGATGACCACCGGGTAGTACTCCGGCGAGACCGTGGCCGAGCTGTTCCACTGGTACAGCTCCGGCACCGACTCCGGGACCGGCCCCTGCACCGACCCCGGAACCGGGTCCCGCCCCCTCGCCCCGGGCGCCGTGCGCGCGTCCTCCCGTACGCGCGAACCGCCGTGCCCGCCTGCGGATATCGGTCCCGCCCCCACTTGCCGGTTTCACGCCACGACGGTGCGTGGCGTCGGCTAGATTTCATGAGCCCTCGCCCCAGGCCCTGTCGCACAGGGGCATGAACCACGTCGAGGAGAATCCCGGAGCGGCGCATGAAGCGGTTCGACCCACCACCCCTGCCCGCACCGGCGATGCAGGGCGGTCTCGCGGACAGTCTCTTCGAGACGGCGAGCCGCACCCCGGACCTGGCGCAGATCGCCCGCCGCCCCGACGCCGCCTCCCCGGGACCGTGGACGGAGGTGAGCGCGGCCGCACTGCTCGACGAGGTGGTCGGCCTCGCCCGGGGCCTGGTCGCCTGCGGCATCTCCCCCGGCCACCGCGTCGCCGTCATGGCGCGCACCCGCTACGAGTGGACCGTGTTCGCGTACGCGCTGTGGTCCGTGGGCGCCGAGGTCGTGCCGATCCACCCGTCCTCCTCGCACGAGCAGGTCGCGTGGATCCTCTCGGACGCCGCGTGCGTCGGCGTGGTCGTCGAGGACGAGCAGGCCGTCATGACGGTGGGTTCCGTGTGCGCCTCGCTGCCGTCGCTGCGCCACGTCTGGCAGCTGGACTCCGGAGCGCTGAAGGACCTCGTCGAGCAGGGCCGTTCGGTGCCCGTCACCACCGTCGAGTCGCTGCGCCGGATCGTGCTGCCCGACTCGACCGCCGTGATCGCCTACACCTCGGGGACGTCGGGCCGGCCCCGGGGCTGCGCGCTGTCCCACCGGAGCCTGGCCGGCCCCTGCGACACGCTCCTCGCGGGCTGGCGGCACACGGTGGCGCCGGCCGGCGAACAGCCCGCGATCCTCGCCTTCCTGCCCTTCTCCCACGTGTACGGGCTGATGGTCCAGGGCCTGTGCCTGCGCGGCGGCCTGCTGATGGCCCACGAGCCCGAGCTGCGCCAGGAGGCGATCGCCGCCTCGCTGCTGTCCTTCCGCCCGACCTTCCTCTACGCGGTCCCCTCCGTCCTGGAGAAGCTCTACAAGAATTTCCTGCGCGCGGCCCAGCAGGCGGGGCGCGGCGCCCTGTTCGAGCGGGCGGCCCGGACGGCGCGGGACTTCGCCGAGGCCACCGAGCGGCAGCGGCTCGGCCGCGGCCCGGGGCCCGGCCTCGACCTGCGCCTCCAGCACGCCCTGCACGAGCGGACCGTGTACCGCAGGCTGCGCGCCGCGCTCGGCGGGCGGGTCTGCGGCGCGGTGTCGGGCGGCTCGCCCCTGAACCGGCGGCTCGCCCTCTTCTACTCGGGCATCGGCATCCCCGTCCACGACGGGTACGGGCTGACGGAGACGGGCGGCGGCATCACGGCCCAGCCGGTGGGCCGCGAGAAGTACGGGACGGTCGGGCGCCCGCTGCCGGGCACGGAGGTCCGGGTGGCCGAGGACGGCGAGATCCTGGTGCAGGGGCCGTCGGTGTTCCAGGGGTACGTCAACGACGACGCCGGCACCCGGCAGGTCCTGCGGGACGGCTGGCTGGCCACCGGCGACCTCGGCGGCCTCGACACCGAGGGGTACCTGACGATCACCGGCCGCAAGAAGGACGTGATCATCACCAGCAGCGGCAAGAGCGTGGCCCCCGCGCCCCTGGAGGAGCGGCTGCGCATGCACCCGCTCGTCGAGCAGGCCGTGGTCGTCGGCGACAACCGGCCCTGCGTGGGCGCGCTGATCACCCTCGACCCGGAGTTCCTCGCGCACTGGCGCGCCAACCTGCCCGCCGGCGAACGCGGACCCGACCACCAGGAGCGGCAGGAGGCCGCCCTGCGCGAGGAGATCACCCGCGCCGTCGCCACGGCCAACAGCACCGTCTCGCGCGCCGAGTCCATCCGGGTCTTCCGGGTGCTGCAGGAGCCCTTCGACCTCGCCAACGGCACGCTGACGCCGTCGATGAAGCTGCGCCGCGACGCCATCGCGGAGCGGTACGCCGCGGAGATCGAGGCGATGTACCAGTCGTCCGCGCGCTCCCGCCCCCGCCTCCAGGAGGACCCGCTGAGCTGGGACGAGATGGACGACGTCTTCCGCTGAGCCGCCGCCCGGCGGTACCGGCCGGCGACGGTACCGCCGGGCGGACGGCGCCGCCGGCCCTACAGGAACCGGCGGATCGGCCGCACCGACGTCTCCTTCAGCCGCTGCGTCAGCGGCCGGCGGCGCCACCGGGCGGGGTCCACGGCCTCGCCCAGCCGCCGGTCCTCGTCGAAGTGGCGGTCCAGGACGGCGGCGAAGTCCTCGTCGAGGACCGCCAGCATGACCTCCTCGTCGTGCTCCAGCGAGCGCCGGTTGAAGTTGGTGGAGCCGATGAGCGCGGCGATGCCGTCCACCGTAATGATCTTGGTGTGCAGCATGGTCGGCTGGTACTGGCGGATCTCCACGCCGGCGTCGAGCAGCGCGGCGTAGTGGTGCTGTCCGGCCAGCCGGCAGGCCCGCTGGTCGGTGTACGGGCCGGGCAGCAGGATCTCCACCTCGACGCCCCGGCGCGCGGTCGCCGCCAGCAGGTCGACGAAGTACTGGTCCGGCGCGAAGTACGCGGTGGACAGGCGGAAGCGCTCCTCGGCCGAGGTCAGCACGGTCCGGATCAGGGTCTGCATGTCCTGCCAGCCGAAGCTCGCCGACCCGCGCACGACCTGGACGGTGGCGTTGCCCGGCTGCTCGTGCGGGGTGAACCGGTCGCGGTCGTCGTACAGGTCGTCGTGGCACTCGGCCCAGTTCTGGGCGAAGGCCGCGGCGATGCCGTCGACGGCCGGTCCGCGCACCCGTACGTGCGTGTCGCGCCACTCGCGCGGGTTGCGGGCGTCGCCGCACCACTCCTCGGCGATGCCGACGCCGCCGGTGAAGGCGGTGTGCTCGTCGACGATCAGCGCCTTGCGGTGGCAGCGGTGGTTCTGCTTCAGCGGCGACAGCCGGACCGGCTTGCGGAACCAGGCGACCTGCACGCCCGCCTCGTCCATGGCCTCCAGGAGGTCCGGTTCGATCTCCTTGGCCCCGAAGCCGTCGAGCAGCAGCCGTACGCGCAGTCCGGCGCGGGCCCGGTCGGCGAGGGTGCGCGCGAAGTCCCGTGCGATGTCGCCGCGCCAGTACACGAACGTCATCATGTCGATGGTGTGCTCGGCGGACCGGATCGCCTCCAGCATGGCGGGGAAGATCTCGTCGCCGTTGCGCAGCGGCAGCAGTTCGTTGCCCTCGGTCGCGGCGATGCCGAGCAGCCGCTCCAGGCGTCTCCTCAACCGCTGCTTGCGGGCTTCGGCGTCCGGCTCCGCCCGCTCCCGCAGCGGTACGGTCTCCTGCTGGGTCATCCCCTGTCTCTCCTCACGCCCCGTCGCGCCGCGCACCGCGCCGCCACCCCCTGGGCCCCGTCGTCACATCCCCTTGCGCCCCGCGGGACGGGCGGGCCCGCGCAGGACGAATGCGTCGTACACCTGAATCCTCTGCCCCGGCGGCGGACATTCGAACAAAGAACGAGAAAGCGCTGGTGGGAGGGGTGACGGCGGCACCGGGACTCACCCGATCGCCCGACTCCGGTGGCGGACCGGAGCGGACCGCGATGGGATCGATCGGGATCAAGTACGTGCGAAGCCGCGATCCAGGGGCAGGCGAAACGGCGACGCCGCAGACTCGCCCGACCCTCGGAAGGGGATGGAACAGCATGGCACGACCGAAGATCCTGGTGGTGGGCGCGGGCTTCGCCGGAGTGGAGTGCATGCGCCGGCTGGAACGCAGGCTCGGCCCGGCCGAGGCCGAACTGACCCTGGTCACGCCGTTCTCGTACCAGTTGTACCTGCCACTGCTGCCCCACGTGGCCGCCGGCGTGCTCACCCCGCAGTCGGTCGCCGTCTCGCTGCGCCGCAGCCAGCGCTACCGCACGCGCATCATCCCGGGGGGAGCGATCGGCGTGGACCTGAAGTCCAAGGTCTGCGTCATCCGCGACATCACCGACAAGATCATCAACGAGCGCTTCGACCACATCGTGCTGACGCCCGGCAGCATCACCCGGACCTTCGACATCCCGGGCCTGGCGGAGCACGCGCGCGGCATGAAGACGCTGGCCGAGGCCGCGTACATCCGCGACCACGTCATCTCGCAGCTCGACCTGGCGGACGCCAGCCAGGACGAGGCCGAGCGCCGCTCGCGGCTGCAGTTCATCGTGGTCGGCGGCGGCTACGCGGGCACCGAGACCGCCGCCTACCTGCAGACGCTGACGTGCAACGCCGTCAAGCGCTACCCCCGCCTGGACCCCTCGCTCATCAAGTGGCACCTCATCGACATCGCCCCGAAGCTCATGCCCGAGCTGGGCGAGCGGCTGGGCAGGAACGCCCAGGAGCTGCTGGAGCGGCGCGGTATCGAGATCTCCCTCGGCGTCTCCGTCGCCCGGGCGGACGACGAGGAGGTCACCCTCACCGACGGCCGGGTGCTGCCCACCCGCACCCTCATCTGGACCGCGGGCGTGGCCGCCAGCCCGCTCATCGGGACGCTGGGCGCGGAGACGGCCAAGGGCCGGCTCGTGGTCACCCCCGAGATGAACGTGCCCGGTCACGAGGGCGTCTTCGCGCTCGGCGACGCCGCCGCCGTACCGGACCTGGCCAAGGGCGAGGACGGCGCGATCTGCCCGCCCACCGCCCAGCACGCCATGCGCCAGGGCAAGGCGGTCGCCGACAACGTGATCGCCCAGCTGCGCGGGCAGCCGATGCAGCCGTACGTGCACAAGGACCTGGGCCTCGTCGTGGACCTGGGCGGCAGCGACGCCGTCTCCCGGCCGCTCGGCGTCGAACTGCGCGGTCTGCCCGCCCAGGTGGTGGCCCGCGGCTACCACTGGTCGGCGCTGCGCACCGGCGTCGCCAAGACCCGCGTGCTGACGAACTGGGCCCTCAACGCCGTCGCCGGCGACGACTTCGTGCGCACCGGCTTCCTCTCCCGCAGGCCCGCCACGCTGCGGGACTTCGAGTACACCAACGCCTACCTCACGCCGGAGGAGCTGGCCGAGCACGTGGCCAAGGCGACGGCGGCGCAGGTGGGTTAGGAGCCGGCGGAAGCGGGCCGCGCCGCGGCCGTCGCCCAGCGGATGGTCCTGGTCACGGCGTGTCCCGCCAGGGGGACGGCCAGGTCCTCCACCAGCGGGAGGCGGGGCAGCCGCAGCGGGCCGCGCGCCCAGGGCGGCAGGGACGCCACCGCCGCCGCGGTCAGCGCGGCGTACGGCGGGCGGGCGGCGAGCGGCAGCGGCGGGCGGTACAGGATGAAGCGCGCCGTGGCCAGCGCCTCGGGTGTGGCCCGCAGTTCGGGCCGGTAGGCGGCGAGGCGCTCGGCCCGGTCGCGCGGCGGATCGGTGACGCCCAGCGCGGCGGCCACCCGCGCGGTGTCCTCCAGGTACCCGTCGCAGCCGGCCGCGTCCAGGGGCCGGGCGCCGTAGCGCTGGTGGGCGCGCAGGAAGCTGTCCACCTCGGCCGCGTGCACCCAGCCGAGCAGATGCGGATCGGCGGCGTGGTACGGCTCGCCCTCCCGCGTCGTGCCGCGGACGCGCTCGTGAATGGCGCGGACCCGCTCCACGGCGTGCCGCGCGTCGTCGGCCGTGCCGAAGGTGGTCACCGCCAGGAACGTACTGGTGCGCTGGAGCCGGCCCCACGGGTCGCCGCGGAAGCCGGAGTGCGCGGCCACGGCCGCCATCGCCAGCGGGTGCAGCGACTGCAGCAGCAGGGCGCGCACGCCCCCGACGAACATCGGGAGTCCCCGTGCACGGTGCGTACGGGCCGCTCGGGACCGAACCAGCGGGGCCCGGGGGTGCCGTGGATCCGCGCCCGCTTCTCCCCGCCGTCGGGCCCGGCCACCCGCCGGAGGATCGTCTCGCCGAGCCGCTCCCGCAGACCCGCTCCGGACACCGCGCGCATCCACTGATCCCTACCTCGATTGTCCGGCATGTCCGGGCGGACGCCCGCTCTCCGGGAGGGGACGGCCCCGGGGCCCGGCGCTACCCGGCGGTGCCCCGCCGTCGTGCGGACGCGGTGTCCGCGGGCCGGGAGTCCGCGCCGCCGTCCGGCCGGGGCGCCGCCGTCAGGCTCCCGAGCAGGGCGAGGGCCTGCGCGGACGGGCTGCCCGGTGCGGCCCGGTAGACGACGAGCTGCTGGTCCGGGGCCTCGTTCACGGTCAGCGTCTCGTACTCCAGGGACAGGTCGCCGACGAGCGGGTGGCGGAAGAGCTTGGTCCCGCCGGTCTTGCCGCGGATGTCGTGGCGGGCCCACAGCCGCCGGAACGTCTCGCTCTTCAACGACAGCTCGCCGACCACCTCGACAAGGCGCGGGTCGTCGGGGTCGGTCCCGGCCGACGCGCGCAGCGCGCCCACCGTACTGGCCGCGATCCGGTCCCACTCCGGGTAGAACGCGCGGGCGTCCGGGTCGAGGAAGACCAGCCGCACGAGGTCGTCGCTGTGGGTGTGGCCGTCGAACAGGGCCCGGCCCAGGTCGTTGTGGGCCAGCACGTTCAGGCAGCGCCCCAGGACGACGGCCGGTGTGTCCGGCCAGGCCTCCATCATGCGCAGCAGGCCCGTGCCGACCCGCTCGCGGCGCGCGGCGGCCCGGCGCCGGCGCGGTGCCGGGCCCGCCAGCCGGTGCAGGTGCGCCGCCGCCTCCGCGTCGAGGTCGAGGGCCCGGGCGAGCGCCTCGACGACCTGCGCGGAGGGGTTCCGCTCACGGCCCTGCTCCAGGCGTACGTAGTAGTCGGTGCTCACGCCCGCGAGCAGCGCCACCTCCTCGCGCCGCAGGCCGGGCACCCGGCGCCGGACACCGGGGGCGAGCCCCTGGTCCTCCGGGCGCACGAGCCGGCGGCGGGCCTGCAGGAACTCCCCGATCGGGTTGCCGCTGTCCTTACCCATGCTCATGCCCATGCCTACGAGCCTAGGCCGGGCGGGGGCCCTGCGGGCCTCCCAGGGTGGCCGTGCCACTCCTACGATGCGCGCTCCCCGGTGGGACGCTGCCTGGAGGGTCGCCCGCACCGGCCCGACGGTGGTGGCATGACTTCTTCGACCGCATCGAACACTTCCACCGTCTCCGCCGCTCCCGCCCCCGCCGCCGTCACCGCCGGTGGGCCGCTCGCCGGGCGCGTCGCCGTCGTCACCGGTGCCACCAGCGGCATCGGTGCCGCCACCGCCCGCCGGCTGGCCCTCGGCGGCGCCTCGGTCGCCCTGCTCGGCCGCCGCGAGGACCGGCTGCGGGAGCTGGCCGGCGAGCTGCGCCCGGCCGGCGCGGGCGAGGTCCTGCCGGTCGCCGCGGACCTCGCGGACCCCGGCGCGATCGCCGCGGCAGCGGCGTCCGTGCGCGCCGCGCTCGGCCGGGTCGACCTCGTCGTGGCCAACGCCGGCGTCATGCTGGGCGCGCCCTTCGAGACCGCCGACACCGCCGAGTGGGACCGCATGCTCGACGTCAACCTGCGCGGGCTGCTGCACACGGGCCGCGTCTTCGCCGACGACCTGCTCGCGGCGGCGCGCAGCGGCCCGGCCGACCTCGTGCACGTCGGCTCCGTCGCCGGACACAGCCTCTACCCCGACTGGTCGGTCTACTCGGCCACCAAGGCGGCCGTGGCCCACCTGACCCGCAACCTGCGTGCCGAGCTGGGCCCGCGCGACGTGCGGGTGCACAACGTCGAGCCCGGCGTCACCGTCACCGAGCTGGGCGCGGACATGCGGGACGCGGACATGCGCACGGCCCTGGACCGGATGCGCACCGACCTGCGGCCGCTGTCCGCCGACGACATCGCGCAGGCGATCGCCTTCTCGGTGGCGGCACCGGCCCACGTGAACATCGCCGACCTGGTCGTCGTCCCGGTCCAGCAGGGCTGACGCCGGCCGCGCGCACGAAGGCGGGGGCGGCCCGGACGGGCCGCCCCCGACCTCACGCGCCGGTCCCCTCCACCGGCGCGAACCGGGCGTGCAGGCGCCGGGTGTGGTCCACGTACCGGGGCTCGCCGGTCAGGGTCACCGTCGCCGTCAGGCGCGGGTCGGCGCTGGACGCGGCGAGGCGCAGCTCCAGGGCGCCCGGCTCGACGACCCGGCGCCCGTCGCGGCCGGTGAAGGAGGCGACGTCCGCGGGCACCGTCACCGACAGCCGGCGCTCCTCGCCCGCCGCGAGCGGCACCCGCGCGTACCCGACGAGCCGCTGCACCGGCTGCACGACCGAGGCGACGGGGTCGTGCAGGTAGAGCTGCACGGTCTCGACGCCGTCCCGGTCCCCGGTGTTGCGCACCGAGAAGGAGAGGGCGAACTCCCCGTCCGTACCGGCCTCGCCGCGGTCGACGGCCAGGCCGCTCCAGGCGAACGACGTGTACGACAGGCCGTGCCCGAACGGGAAGGCCGCGGTCGGGTCGATGCTGGAGACGTCGCTGGCCTGGCCGAGCCGGGCGGCCAGGTAGGTGGACGGCTGCGCGTCCGGGGTGCGCGGCACGCCGACCGGCAGCCGCCCCGAGGGGTTCGCCCGGCCGCTGAGGACACCCGCGAGGGCCGTGGTGCCCTCCTCGCCGGGGAAGAAGGACTGCACGAGCGCGGCGGCCTCCTCCGCGGCGCGGCCCAGGGCGTAGGGGCGCCCGGCCAGCAGGACGGCGACCACCGGGACGCCGGTGTCCAGCAGGGCGTCGAGCAGCGGCTGCTGGACGCCGGGCAGGGCGAGGGAGCCGGCGTCGCAGCCCTCGCCGCTGGTGCCGCGGCCGAAGAGGCCGGCCCGGTCGCCGAGCGCCGCGATCACCACGTCGGCGTCCCGCGCGAGGTCCACGGCCTCGGCGAAGCCGGAGGTGTCGGTGCCGTCGACCTCGGCGCCCCGCGCCACGACGACCTCCGCGTCCGGGAACTCCCGCTCCAGCGCCTCGCGCAGCGTCGGCAGGCCGATCCCGTCAGGCGTGTCCGGGTGCCGCTCCCCGACGTGGCGCGGGAAGGAGTAGCAGCCCAGGACGGCCGTGGGCTCCTCGGCGTTGGGGCCGACCAGGGCGATGCGGCGCGGCCGGCGCAGGGGCAGGGTGCCGTCGTTGCGCAGCAGGACGACCGCCTGCTCGGCGACCTCGCGGGCGAGGGCGCGGTTGGCCTCGGAGTCCAGGTCGACCGTGCCGCGCACGGACTCGGGGTCGTGCACGGGGGCGTCGGCCAGGGCGGGCGGCAGGGGGTTCCAGTCGGCGTCGAGCAGGCCGAGCTGCGCCTTCTGGGCCAGGACCCGGCGCAGCGCGCGGTCGATCAGGGCCTCGGGGACACGGCCGGCGGCGATCGCCTCGCGCAGCGGCTCGCCGAACGTCTTGACCGTGGGCAGCTCCACGTCGACGCCGGCCTCCAGGGCGGCGGCGGCCGCCTCGGCCCAGTCCCCCGCCACGCCGTGCAGGGTGTGCAGGAAGGCGATGCCGAAGTAGTCGGCCACCACGGTGCCCTCGAAGCCCCAGGTGTCGCGCAGCAGTCCGGTCAGCAGCTCGTGGTCGGCCGCCGAGGGCACGCCGTCGGTGTCGGTGTAGGCGTGCATCACCGAGCGGACGCCGCTCTCGCGCACCGCCATCTCGAAGGGCGGCAGCAGCACGTCGGCCCGCTCGCGCGGCCCCATGCCGACGGGGGCGAGGTTGCGTCCGGCACGGGAGGCGGAGTAGCCGGCGAAGTGCTTGAGGGTGGCGACGATCCCGGCGGACTCCAGCCCCTGGACGTAGGCGGTGGCGACGGTCCCGACGAGGTACGGGTCCTCGCCGATCGTCTCCTCCACGCGGCCCCACCGGGCGTCCCGCACGACGTCCAGGACGGGCGCGAGGCCCTGGTGGACGCCGACGGAACGCATGTCGCGGCCGATGGCGGCGGCCATGCGGCGGACCAGGTCCGGGTCGAAGGTGGCGCCCCAGGACAGGGGCACGGGGTAGGCGGTGGCGCCCCAGGCGGCGAAGCCGGCCAGGCACTCCTCGTGGGCGAGGGCCGGGATGCCGAACCGGTTGGCGGCGGCGATCCGCTGCTGGGTGCGCATCAGGGAGAGCGCGCCGACGGCCGGGTCCACGGGGGCCGTGCCGAAGGGGCGGGTGAGCTGCCCGAGTCCGGCCGGCAGGAGGGCGTCGAGGTCGACGGCGTCCTCCATCTCGTGCTGGTGCGGGGCCACTTCGCCGCCCTCGTCGGAGGCGCCGACCCAGACGCCGAAGAGCTGGGCGATCTTCTCCTCGACGGTCATGGCGGCGATCAGGGCGGAGACCCGGGTGGCGACGTCCTGGGCGGGGTCGTTCCAGACGGGGACGCCGGAGGCTGCCGGGGCCTCGGGCTCCGTGGAGGTCACGGGGGTCGCGGGGGTCTCGGGGTTCGCTTCAACTGCCACGTTGGCGGTCACTTTCCTCCGACGCCCATCAGGCCCTGGACCAGGGCGCGACGGGCGAACAGGTAGACGAGCAGGACGGGCACCATGGACAGCACGACCGCGGCGAGCAGCGCCGGGATGTCGATGCCGTGCTCGGTCTGGAAGTCGTACAGACCGAGGGTGATGAGCTTGGTGTCGTCCGACTGGGTCAGGACGAGGGGGAACAGGAAGCCGTTCCATGCCTGGAGCGCGGAGAACACCACGATCGTGGAGAGCCCGCCCTTGGACAGCGGCAGCACCAGCTGGAAGAACATCCGGCGCGGTGTGGCGCCGTCCATGGCCATGGCCTCGAACAGCTCCGGGTTGATGTCGCGCATCGCGCCGCTGAGGATCAGCGCCGAGATCGGCAGGCAGAAGGCGGCCGTGGGCAGGATGACACCGACGAGGTTGTCGTACAGGCCCGCCTGGCTGATCAGGTAGAACATCGGGACGATCACGGCCTGGGCCGGGATCGCCAGGCCGAGCAGGAACAGCCGGAAGACTCCGGAGGTGACCCGGCTGCGGCTGCGCACGATGGCGTACGCCAGGGGCGGCACCAGCAGCAGCACGATGCCGACCACGCAGACGGTGACGACGATCGTGTTGACGAAGTACTGCCCGAAGCCGCCCGAGAACGCTCCGGTGTAGTTGTCGAAGGTGATCTCGCGCGGGAAGGCCAGTGGGCCGCCGCGCGCGTACTCCGAGCGGGACTTCAGCGTCGCGGTGAGCATGACGTACAGCGGCAGCCCGACCAGGAGGAGCCAGAGGAGCGAGCCGGCGCCGGCCGGGTAGTTGGGGCGTCGTCTCATGTCACAGGCCTTCCATGGAGCTGCGCATCTTGTCGTAGCCCGAGAGGCGCACCATGATCAGCGAGATGATCGTCGCGGCGACGACGAGGACGAGCGCGATGGCCGAGCCCGCGCCGAAGTCGAAGCCCTTGAATGCCTTCTGGTACATGTAGTAGGCGCTGATCGTGGTGTCCGTGCCGGGGCCGCCCTGCGTCAGGATCAGGACGGTCTCGAAGGTGGTGAGGCCGCCCACGACCATCAGGATCGTCGAGGTGATGATCGCGTTGCGCAGCTGCGGCAGGGTGATGTGGAAGAACTGCCGGTAGCGTCCGGCGCCGTCGATCTCCGCCGCCTGGTAGAGCACGTTCGGGATCGCGCGGGCCGCGCCCTGGTAGATGAGCGTGTGGAACGGTGTGAACTGCCAGGTGCTCACGAAGGCGAGCACACCGATCGCGGTCGCCTGCTTGCCGAAGAGGTTGCCGTCCCCGAAGAGCCAGGTCAGCTCGGCAGGCACACCGAAGTTGGGGTCCAGCAGCGCCCGCCACAGGACGGACACGGCGGTGGACGACAGCAGCAGCGGGACGAAGTAGATCGCCGAGAGCACCGCGCGGTTGCGCTGGTACCCGGCGGCCCACACGCCGAGCAGGATGCTCAGCGGCGTCTGGATCGCCACGCCGAGCGCGGTGAGCAGCAGGCTGAGCCAGATGCTCTTGATCATGACGGGGTCGCCGAAGATCCGGCTCCAGTTGTCGAGGCCGACGAACTCGGGCGAGCCGAGCCCGCCCCAGCGGGTGAACGACAGCACCGCAACCATGATCAGCGGGGCGATCGCGAAGAGGGCGAAGAACACCGTGGCGGGGAGCGCCCAGCCGAAGCCCGGGCGCCCCACCCCGGTGCCGTGCGCGGTGGCGTGCGCACGGTCCTTCCCGGTGGCCGCGGCGGGTGGCGCGGCCGTCGTGGTCTGTGTGGTCATGGTGCGCTCAGGAGGTCGGCAGGGCCTGCATGGCCTTGATGAAGCCGTCCGCGTCGCTCTGTCCGTTGAGGAACTGCTGGACGGCCTGGTAGATCGGCGTCATGGCGGCCGGCGGGTACGCCTGGTCCCAGGAGAGCTGGAAGGAGGGCGCCTTCTTCACCAGGTCGAACTGGTAGCGCGAGTACTCCGGGTTGGCCGAGGTGTCCAGGAACTTCTCGGTGTTCGTCGTGGTGGGCAGGTTGCCGATGGACATCTGCTTCTTCACGAAGCTGTCGGAGTACATGAGCTTGAGGAAGTCGGCGACGGCCTCGGGGTGCTGCGTCTTCTTCAGCACCGAGTAGAAGTTGTTGGTGTTGCCGACCAGGTTGCCCGGGTCGCCCTTGCCGCCCTCGACGGTGGGGAAGGCGGTGTAGCCGAGGTCCTTCTCGACGAACTCCTTGTCGGCGTCCTGCTGCGTGGAGTAGTACCAGGAGCCCATCAGCTCGAAGCCGGCCTTGTCGCCCGCGACGAGGGCGGGCGAGCCGCCGTTGGTGAACTTCACCGAGTCGAAGCTGTCGCCGAACGCCCCGGCGTCGACGAGTTCCTTCAGCATGCCCAGCGCCTTCTTGCTGTCGGCGCTCTCCCAGGCGGACTTGTCGCCGTCGAGGGCCTTCTGGAACAGCTCGGGCCCGGCGACGCGGTCGTAGAGGTACTCGAACCACATCATGGACGTCCACATGTCGCCGCCGCCGAGCGCGATCGGGGTGACGCCCTTCGCCTTGAGGGCCTTCACCGCGTCGAGCAGCTCGTTCCAGGTCTTCGGCGGCTCCACCCCGGCCTCGTCGAGGACCTTCTTGTTGTGGAACAGCAGGACCGGCTGCGTGCCGCGCATCGGGACGCCGTACGGCTTGTCGTCGACGACCGCCGTGTTGAACACCGAGGGCAGGAACTCCGACTTGAGCTGCGGGTCGTCCTTGATGAAGTCGTCGAGCGGCATCAGCAGGTCGGCCTCGACGAACGGCTTGATGCTGCCGCCGCCCCAGTTGAAGAAGACGTCGGGGGCCTGCGGGGTGCTGATGATGGTCTGCAGCTTCTGCTGGTAGTCGGCGCCCGGGATGGTGTCCAGGACCGCCTTCACCTTCGAGGTCTTGTTGAACTCGGCGACGAGCTGCTGCTCGACCTTGTTGGTGGCGTCGCCGTAGACCAGGACGTGGATCTTGCCGTCGTCCGAGGACCCGCCGCCGCTTCCGCCGCCGCAGGCCGCCAGGGTCAGCGTCAGGGCGAGCGCCACCCCTGCGGCCGGTATGCGGGTCCTGCGCACACGTGTCGTCATTGTCTGCCCTCTCGAAAGTTTCGGCTTCCTTGCCGAAAGTCGCTGCCGACCCGGACAGTAGGGGGCGTTCTGTCAAAGGGTCAACGGGCGTGCATGTGCGCGACCAAACCGTTACAGGCCATCCGTGTCCTATCCTTCGCACCATGCGCGAAGACGACGATACGGCGGGCCGGGTGACGCTGGCCGAGGTGGCCACGCAAGCCGGTGTCTCCCTCTCGACTGTTTCGAAAGTCCTCAACGGACGCTCGGACGTCTCCCCGCCGACCCGCGCCAAGGTCGAGGGCCTGCTGGAGACCCACGGCTACCGCCGCCGCGCCCAGGGCGCCCCCCAGGCCCCGCTCGTGGAGCTGGTCTTCCACGAGCTGGAGAGCGTCTGGGCGATGGAGCTGATCCGCGGCGTCGAGAACGTCGCGAAGGAGCACGGGGCCGCCGTGGTCCTCACCGAGAGCGGCACCCGGCACGCGCCCGGCGCGGACTGGGTGGAGGGCGTGCTGCGGCGCCGCCCGCTCGGCGTGGTGCTCGTCTTCTCCACCCTGCCGGACAAGGTGAAGAAGCAACTCAGGTCGCGCGCCATACCGTTCGTCATCATCGACCCGGCCGGCGACCCCGAACCGGACGTGCCCTCCGTGGGTTCGGCCAACTGGGCGGGCGGGATGGCCGCCACGCGCCATCTGATCGAGTGCGGGCACGAACGCATCGCGATCATCACCGGGCCCGAGGACATGATGTGCTCGCTGGCCCGGCTCGACGGCTTCCGCTCCGCCATGGCGACCTCCGGCCTCGAGGTCGACCCGCGCCTGGTCCGCTACGGCGACTTCCACGTCCAGGGCGGCTTCGCGCACGCCATGGAACTGCTCGACGGGCCCGACCGGCCCACCGCGATCTTCGCGGGCAGCGACCTGCAGGCGCTCGGCGTCCTGGAGGCCGCCCGCCTCAAGGGACTGAGCGTGCCGCGCGACCTGTCGGTGGTCGGCTACGACGACGTGCCGCCCGCCCAGTGGTCGAGCCCCGCCCTGACGACCGTACGCCAGCCGCTGCGGCAGATGGCCGAGGAGGCGGTGCGCATGCTGCTGCGGCCGGACGGCCGGGGCCGCTCCTCCCTGCGCATGGAACTGGCCACGCATCTGGTCGTACGGCAGAGCACGGCACCGCCCGCGAAGCACCGGAAGGCGTGAACCGGCGGCGCGGGGAGGGCGGCACCGGGAGGACGGGTCCGGTGGCGGCAGCGGAGGACAGGAGCCCGGCGACGCCGGAGGAACGGGGCCCGAGCGGCGCCGGCGGACGGACCCGGCAGCGCCGGGCGGGCGGTCCGGGCGACCGAGCGACCCGGGCGTTCCGGAGGGCACGGGCCGGGCGGTTCTCGAAAGTTTCGCGGGACCCCGGGTCACCGCTTCCGGCGGGCCCTGCCGGCCTGCCCCGCGGCCCCGGCGCGGTCCCACGCCGCCGGCATCGCAGCCGTACGACATCTGCCGTGCCGCGTCCGGTCCGGTCCGGTCACCGCCTCGATCGACCTGCGGTCCTCCTCCACCCGGCGGGGCAGCCCCGGTCGCTTCCCTCCTGGACGCTGCCCAAGGAGGACGCCCCGAGGACCGGCCCGGTCTCCCCGGACACGGCCGGGGCCACCGCGCTCCTCGACTGCGTGCGCGTCCACCGCCGGTAGCGCCGGACGAGGCCCGCCGGGCGGACGGACCGTCTCAGGCCGTGCGCCCGGCGGACCGCGCGTCCGGCGTCTCGTAGAGGTCGCCGACGCGGCCGAGTTCGGCCGCGACGATGCGGCCCGCGTGCCGCACGACCGCCTCGTCCCGGGCGGTGCGGGCCGCCAGGTCGGCGTGGTGGCGCGCGCTGCCCGGGTAGACGTGCGGGTCGTGGTGGCCCCGGCGGGCGCGGTGTCTGCGCCACAGGCAGTGGGCGCCGCCGGCGATCCCCGAGGCGGACACGACGACGGGGTAGGCGAGCGCCAGCAGGATCTCGGTCATGGAGGGCCTCCGGTCCCTGATGCTTACGAGGAGTGCTCCCGACCTTCATCGGCTGCCCCACGGGGCCGACTTGACCTGAAGCGTCACTTCGGGCGGCGGGCTGCACATCCGTGCGGCCCGCCGCCCGCTTCCCGTTCCCGGGGCGCCGCTCGTGTCCCGTCCCCCGGCCGTCCCGTGGACGTACCGCCGGTTGTGCCGCGGATCGTGCCATGCTGGAGAAACGGACCATGATCGAGAAGGGGAGCGTGCAGCGGCGTGACGACAGGCACACGGCCGGACCGGGCGGGGATCCGGGAGCGGATCGTGACCGTGGTCCGGGACCGGGTGAGAGGGGTCTGGGACCGGTTCGCGGCGTCGGACCCCGGGCTGCTGCGGCTGATGGCCGGAGTACGCGTCGTGGGCTCCATCGTGCTGGTCCTGCTGATGCTGTCCCTGCTGGGCGCCGACGTGCCCCACATGGTGATCGGCGCCATGGGCGCGATGGTCGCCACCTTCTCGATCCGGGAGAAGGAGCGGCGCGCCCAGGCCGTCACGCTCGCCCTCGGCCTGCCGACGGCGCTGGCCTCGGTGTCGCTGGCGGCGCTGCTGAACGAGCACGTGGTCGCCGGTGACCTGTTCTTCCTCGCGCTGATCTTCGTGGCGGTCTACAGCCGCCGGTTCGGCGACCGGGGGACCTCGCTGGGCCTGATCGGCTTCCAGGTCTACTTCGCCTCGCTGTTCGTCCAGGCGGCCCCCGCCGCCCTGCCGGGTCTGTGCGGGACGCTGGCGCTGGCGTTCGCGTGCAGCGCGGTGACCCGCTTCGTGCTCGTGCCGGACACGCCCGAGCGGGTGCTGCTGCGGCTGCGGGAGGCGTTCAGGGCGCGGCTCGCGCAGCTGGTGGCGGCGCAGATCGAGCTGCTGGACGCCGACAACGACTCCCTGGACAAGGCCCTCGACGACATCCGGCGCCACACCGCCCGGCTGCACGAGAGCGCCATGATGATCCAGGGCCGCCTGGAGGAGGGCACCCGCGACGGCGCCACGGCCGCGATGCTCCAGCGCCGCATCGCCGAGGCCGAGATCGCCGCCGAACGGCTCACCCTGCTCCTGCTGAACGCGCGCAGCGCCGAGCGCGCCGACACCCTCACCCTGCACCTGCCGAACGCGCCGCTGCCCGCGCCCGGCGACCGGCTGCGCCCCCGCGACACCACCACGGAGAGGCTGCGCCGCGACCTCAGCTCGCTGCGGCTGCTCGTGGAGCGCCCCCTCGGGCGGAGCCGGGGCAGCGCGCTGGCCCATCTGCGCAACCGGCTGCTCGGCTACCGCGAGGAGGAGAACCTGCCGCAGGCCTCGTCGGCCGTGCAGGACGTCTTCCGCGGCATCGGCGAGGCCGGGCGCGCCGTCCTGGGGCTGCGGATCGCGCTCGACGGGCCGCAGGACGAGTCGGACGACACCCCGGCGACCGCCCGCTCCCGCGAGGAGATCGAGGCCGAGGACGCCTCCATCGCCGCCGGGGAGGAGAGCGAGAAGGAGCCCGGCGACGCCACCGGGCTGCGGCGGCCCACCACGCGCGCCGCGCTCCAGGTGTCGGTGGGCTCGGCGCTGGCCATCGTGGGCGGCGAGTTCCTGTCCAGCCAGCGCTGGTACTGGGCGGTGCTGACCTGCTGGGTCGTCTTCATCAACACCTCCTCGACCGGCGAGATCCTGGTCAAGGGCTACCGCCGGCTGATCGGGACGGTGGTCGGCGTCGTGGCCGGTGTCGTCCTGGCCGGGCTGGTGGGCCACCACACCTGGACGGCGTTCGCGCTCATCCTGCTGTTCGTCTTCGCGATGTTCTACACCGCCCCCCTGTCGTACGCCCTGATGTCCTTCTTCGTGACGGCGATGCTGGGGCTGCTCTACACGCTGCTGCACACCTACAGCGCCTCGGTGCTGATCCTGCGCATCGAGGAGACGGCGCTCGGCGCCGTCTGCGGGATCATCGCCGCGGCCCTGGTCCTGCCGGTGCACACCGACCGCCGCACCGACGAACTGCTCGCCACGGTCCTGGAGCGGCTCGGCGACGTCACCTCGGCCGCGGTCGACCTGCTCAGCGGCGGGCCGCCGGCCGACCTGCTGGACAGGGCGCGCGACCTGGACACCGCGCTGGAGGACCTGCGCGCCTCCACCCAGCCGCTGACCCACCCGATCACCCCGCTGCGGGCGCGCCGGCAGACGGCCCGGTACGTGGTCGCGCTGCTGGAGACCTGCGCGTACCACGCGCGGGCCCTGGCCGCGACGGCCGAGCTGCTGCCCGACAGCCGGTCGGTGGTGGCCGACCCGCGGCTGAAGGCGGCGGGCCGGCGCATCTGCCACAACATCGGGGTCCTCAGCGCCCACGTGCTGGAGCAGTCCGCGGGCGGCGCGCCGGGGAAGTCCGCCGGCAGTGCGCCCGAGCGGACCGCCGACAGCACGCTGGAGACCGGTCCGAGCATCGCGTCCCTGCTGGAGACGGGCGGCCCGCACGCGTCGTCGGGCAGCATCACCCGCCGCGTGCTGCGCCATCTGCAGCGCCTCGACGAGGGCGTCATGGGGCTGGCCCGGCCGCTGGGCGCGCCGGTGCCGGAGCCGGAGGGCGGGGCCAGGGCACAGCGCCGCTGAGGCCGCCGGTTCCCGCCGGCACGGGTCCCGCCCCGGCGCGTCCGGATCTTCAAGACTGTCCAAAAAGACAGCCAAGACTGTGCACCTGGAACTGAACAGCCCGGGCTGAAGGTCTACGGTGGCGCCGTGGACGAGGAGAAGGACGACGTCGCCGGGCTGGCGGCCCGCGCGGCGCACGACACCCGTGTGACCTTCGGCCGGCTGCGCCGGCGGCTGCTGGAGGTGGCCGTGGCCGGCGACCTCACCCCGTCCCAGGCGTCCGTCCTGGCCCGGCTGGGCAAGAGCGGCCCCGCGTCGACCAGCGACCTGGCGGCGGCCGAGCGGGTGCGCCCGCAGTCCGCGGCCAAGACCGTCGCGGCGCTGGAGGCCGCCGGGCTCGTCGAGCGCCACCCCGACCCCTCCGACGGGCGGCGGCAGCTGGTCACCCTGACCGAGCGGGGCCTCGAACGCCACCGGGGCGAGCGCAGGGCCCGCCAGGAGTGGCTGGCCGGCGCGCTGCGGGAGCGCTGCGACGAGGCGCAGCTGCGGGCCGTCGTCGAGGTGATGGCACTGCTGGACGACGTGGCGGGGATATGACGAGGGCGGCACAGCGGCTCGGCGCCCCGCGGCGCGCGGACCGGGCGGCCGGCTTCGACCGCAGGCTGCTCGCCCCGATGGTCCTGGGCTCGATCCTGAACCCCGTCAACTCCTCGATGCTGGCGGTGGCGCTGATCCCGATCGGCCGGGCCTTCGACGCGCCGCCCTCGCGCACGGCGTGGCTGGTGACCGGGCTGTACCTGGCCACGGCGGTGGGCCAGCCCGTGATCGGCCGGCTGGTCGACCTGTTCGGCCCGCGCCGCCTGTACCTGCTGGGCACGTCCCTGGTCGGCGCCGCCGGGCTCCTCGGCACCCTGGCCCCGGACCTGGGCACGCTGATCCTCTCCCGGGTCCTGCTCGGCTTCGGCACGTCGGCGGCGTACCCGGCGTCGATGTTCCTGCTGCGCGCGGAGTCCGAGCGCACGGGCCTGAAAAGCCCGAGCGGCGTGCTGGCCGTCCTGTCCGTCAGCAATCAGGTCGTCTCGGTGATCGGCCCGCCCCTGGGCGGGCTCCTCGTCGGCGCGGGCGGCTGGCACCTGATCTTCGCGGTCAACGTGCCGCTCTCCCTGGCCTGCCTCGTCCTCGGCACCCTGCGGCTGCCGCGCTCCGCGACCCGGGTGCGGGAGGCGGACGGACGGCGGGAGGAGAGCGGGCGGCGGGTGGACGTGCCGGGCATGGTCCTGTTCGCGGCCACGCTCACCGCGTTCATGCTCTTCCTGATGGACCCGCGGGCCTCCCGCTGGTACCTGCCGCTCGTCGCGGCGGTGGCGGGCGCGGGCTTCGCCGTACGGGAGGTGCGCACGCCCGGGCCCTTCGTCGACCTGCGGGTGCTCGCCGGCAACGCGCCGCTGCTGGCGACCTACGCGCGCCAGCTCCTCGCCTACGTCACCTCGTACGCGTTCCTGTACGGCTTCACGCAGTGGGTGGAGGAGGGCCGCGGCCTGAGCGCCTCGCAGGCGGGTCTGGTGATGCTGCCGCTGTCGGCGGCCGCGATCGCCGTCACGGCGGTCACCGGCCGGCGCGCCCGGGTGCGGGGCAAGCTCGTGGTCGGCGGCCTGGTGCAGATCGCCGCCTGCGCCGCCCTGCTGCTGGCGGACTCCTCCAGTCCCGTCCTGCTGCTGGCCGCCGTCGGGGCGGTGGCGGGCGCGCCCCAGGGGCTCAACGGGCTTGCCAACCAGAACGCCCTCCACGCCCAGGCCGATCCCGCCCGGATGGGCTCCTCGGCCGGGCTGCTGCGCACCTGCACCTACCTCGGCGCGCTGGTCGCGTCCGCCGCCGACGCCGCCTCCTTCGGGGACGGTGCGACCACCGCCGGCCTGCACCACCTCGCGGGGTTCCTGCTGGTCGTCGCGGTCCTCTTCCTCGCCGTCACCCTCGCGGACCCCTCACTGCGCCGCATCGGCCGGACGGCGGCGGGCGGCGGCCCGTCCGCCCCGCCGCGCGAGCGGGCCGGGTCCTGAACCGCGGACCGTCCCCTCACCGGTCCGCCCCCGTACCACTCCCCCTCACCCCATCCCCCCACCGCACGAAAGGCAGCAGCCGCCATGGCACTCACCGCACTCGACACCCGCACCGCGCTCGTCCTCGTCGACCTGCAGAAGGGCATCCTCGGCGCGCCCGGCGCCCCGATCCCCTCCCGGGACGTGCTGGCCCGCTCGGTCGAGCTGGCCGACGCCTTCCGGGCCCGGAACCTGCCCGTCGTCCTGGTCCGGGTGACGTTCGCGCCCGACGGCGCCGACGCCGTGTCCACCCGCACCGACGCCTCCCGGCGGGCCGGAGCGGGCGCCGCGCGCCCGGCCGGCTGGGACGAGATCGTCCCCGAGCTGTCCGGCCACCCGGAGGACATCGTCGTCACCAAGCGCAACTGGGGCGCCTTCTACGGCACCGACCTCGACCTCCAGCTGCGCCGGCGCGGCGTCACCCAGATCGTGCTGGGCGGCATCGCCACCGCCATCGGCGTGGAGTCCACCGCCCGCTCCGCCCAGGAGCACGGCTACCACCTCACCCTGGTCACCGACGCGATGACCGACCTCGACGCGGACGCCCACCGCAACAGCGTCGAGCGGATCTTCCCGAAGATGGGCGAGTGCGGCACCACCGCCGAGGTCCTGGAGCTGCTCGCGAAGACCCACGGCTGACACCGGGCGGAGGCGGAGCGTCCCCGGACGCTCCGCCCCGGTGCCCCCGGCCCCGCTCCCGCCCCGGTCTCCGGGGCGGGAGCGGGGCCGGACCGTCTTCCGGCGAGTGCCCGCGGGCGCTCAGTGGCCCTTGATCCCCCGCGGCGTGTACGGCCGCTCCAGCTGCTCGATCTCCTCGTCGGTGAGCTCCAGGTCGACGGCGGCGACCGCGTCGTCCAGGTGCCGGGGCCTGGTGGCGCCGACGATGGGCGCGCTCACCGTGTCCTGGTGCAGCAGCCAGGCCAGGGCCACCTGGGCGCGCGGCACGCCGCGCTCGGCCGCGATCCGGGTCACGGCCTCGACGATCTCGCGGTCGCCCTCCTGGTAGAGCGTCTTGCCGAACTCGTCGGTCTCGCTGCGGGCGCTGGTCGCGTCCCAGTCGCGGGCGAGGCGGCCGCGGGCCAGCGGGCTCCACGGCAGCACGCCGACGCCCTGGTCGGCGCAGAGCGGCAGCATCTCCCGCTCCTCCTCGCGGTAGAGCAGGTTGTAGTGGTTCTGCATCGAGACGAAGCGCGTCCAGCCGTGCGCCTGCGCCGTGTACTGGGCCTTGGAGAACTGCCAGGCGTACATCGAACTGGCGCCGATGTAGCGCGCCTTGCCCGCCTTGACCACGTCGTGGAGGGCCTCCATGGTCTCCTCGACCGGTGTGGCGGGGTCCCAGCGGTGGATCTGGTAGAGGTCGACGTAGTCGGTGCCGAGGCGCCGCAGGCTGTTGTCGATCTCGGTCATGATCGCCTTGCGGGACAGGCCCGCGCCGTTGGGGCCGGGGCGCATCCGGCCGTGGACCTTGGTGGCGAGGACGACGTCCTCGCGGCGGGCGAAGTCGGCCAGGGCCCTGCCGACGATCTCCTCGCTGGTGCCGTCGGAGTAGACGTTCGCCGTGTCGAAGAAGGTGATGCCCGCGTCGAGCGCCTGCTTGACGAAGGGGCGCGCGGCCTCCTCGTCGAGGGTCCACTCGTGGGGTCCCCGGTCGGGAACGCCGTAGCTCATGCAGCCCAGACAGATCCGGGAGACGTCCAGACCCGTCGAACCGAGCTTCACGTACTGCATCGTCGCTGCTCCTGCCTTCGCATACCTGCGCATGGGTGCGGTGGGGCGATCGGGACCGCCCCCGTACGCGACTCTGCCACTCCCGGCGGATCACCGCGCGGCGCCCTTCGTCCCGTCTACCCCGGTCACCCGCCCCGGCACACCCGCCCCCTCCGCCCCGAAGGACCCTTCCCCGGCGTGGGAAAGGGCCCGGGCGGGACGGTCGTGGCCGTCCCGCCCGGGCCCCACGGTCCCCGCCGCCGTGCCCGGAGGGTGCGGTGGGCCCTCACACCTTGCGCCACCTGGCCATCGCGAACGAGAACACGCCGAACAGGACCAGGCCCACCGCGACCACCACCAGCAGCCAGGGCCCCAGCGGCGTCCCGGCGAGGGAGCGCAGGGTGTCGTCCAGCCCCTTGGCCCGGTCGGGTCGGTAGTCCACCGCCGCGCGGACCGCGAACACGCCCGCCACCGCGAAGACCAGCCCGCGGGCCACGCCGCCCGCCACCCCGGTCACGTCGACGACCCGGCGCGCCCGCCGCGACATGGCGGTGAGCTTCATCTTCTTGTGGAACGCGCGCGTGGCGGCCCGGTAGCCGATCCACAGGCCCGCGATCGCGACGCCGACGCCGGCCGCGCCCACCAGCCACTGCCCGGCCGGCAGCTCCAGGACCCGCGCCGTCACGTCCTTCGACTGCTGGTCGCTGGAGTTGCTGCCGCCGCCCTCGCCCGCGGCGAAGGTCAGCACGGAGTAGGCCATGAAGCCGTAGAAGACGCAGCGCACCGCCGACAGCAGCCGCTTCTTGGCGCTGCGGCCGTCCTCGCCGACCGCGCCGAAGGCGACCTCGGACAGCCGCCACAGCGCCATGCCGACCAGGCCGATGCCCAGGGCCCACAGCAGGACCGCCCCGAAGGGCTGCTCGCTGATCTCGGCCAGGGCCCCGCCCCGGTCGGCCTCGTGCTCACCGTCGCCGAAGGCGATCTGCAGCGCCAGCAGACCCACCAGCAGGTAGATCACTCCGCGCGCGGTGAACCCCGCCCGCGCCGCGTACTCGACCGCCGGGCCCCGGGCCGCCCTGCGCACCTGCGCCCCACCGCTTCTCGTCACCGCACTCGCCTTCATATCCGCCTCCCGGACGCCGGATTCCCCCGCTTGCGCACGGCACACGTGGACGGTGCGGCTCCGCGTCAGCCCCGGGCGTTCGGCCTGCGGTGCGGCGGCTGGTCCGGGGTCTGGCGCGGCCCGGTCCGGGGCACCTCGCGGCTGCGGGGCTCGCCGGCGGCCAGGGCGAGCGGCTCGCCGTAGTGGCGGACGGTCAGCGGCTCCCCGGACAGCAGCGTGTACGTGACGGCGGTCGCGCGCAGCTCCACGCGCAGGCAGCGGCCCCGCACCCGCAGGCAGAAGGCGAGCCGGCGCAGCTTCTCCGGCAGCCGGGGCGTGAACTCCAGCCCCTCGCCGGTCTGCCGCATCCCGCCGAAGCCCGCGACCAGCGCGGTCCACGTCCCGGCCAGGGAGGCGATGTGCAGTCCGTCGCGGGTGTTGTCCTCCAGGTCCTCCAGGTCCATCAGGGCCGCCTCGACGAGGTAGTCGTAGGCGAGGTTGAGATGGCCGGTGCGGGCGGCGACCACGGCCTGGGCGCACGCCGACAGCGAGGAGTCGCGCACGGTGAGCGGCTCGTAGTAGGCGAAGTCGCGCTCCATGTGCTCCTCGTCGAAGAAGCCGGAGCACGTGTACAGGGCCAGCACCAGGTCGGCCTGTTTCACCACCTGCTTGCGGTAGAGGTCGAAGTAGGGGAAGTGCAGCAGCAGCGGGTACTGGTCGGGGCGCGTGGCGGCGAAGTCCCAGCGCTGGAGGCGGGTGAAGCCCGCGTGCTGCTCGTGCACGCCCAGCTCCTTGTTGTACGGGACGTGCATGGCCTCGGCCGCGTCCCGCCAGCCGGCGCTCTCCTCCTCGTCGACGCCCAGCTCGGCGGCCCGGTCGCGGTGGCGCTCGGCGGCGTCCGCGGCGGCCAGCAGGTTCGCCCGGGCCATCAGGTTGGTGTACGTGTTGTCGTTGGCGATCGCGCTGTACTCGTCGGGGCCGGTCACCCCGTCGATGTGGAACGCGCCGTGGGAGTCGTGGTGTCCCAGCGACCGCCACAGCCGGGCCGTCTCCGCCAGCAGCTCCACGCCGGTGTCCCGCTCGAAGCCGGTGTCGCCGGTCGCGGCGCAGTAGCGCACCACGGCGTCGGCGATGCCGGCGTTGACGTGGAAGGCGGCGGTGCCCGCGGGCCAGTACGCCGACCCCTCCTTGCCCTCGATGGTGCGCCAGGGGAACGCGGCGCCCGCCAGGCCCAGTTGCGCGGCCCGCTCCCGCGCGGCCGGCAGCGTCGCCTGCCGCCAGCGCAGCGCCTCGGCGACCGCGTCGGGCGCGGTGTACGTCAGCAGCGGCAGGACGAACATCTCCGTGTCCCAGAAGGCGTGGCCGTCGTAGCCCGAGCCGGTCAGGCCCTTGGCCGGGATGGCGCGCCGCTCCGCCCTGGCCCCGGCCTGCAGCACGTGGAACAGCGCGAAGCGGACCGCCTGCTGGATCTGCTCGTCGCCGTCGACCTCGACGTCCGCGCGCGCCCAGAAGTCGTCCAGGTACTCCCTCTGCTCGTCGACGAGCCCCTGCCAGCCGACGCTCGCGGCGGCCGCGAGCGCGGCCTCCACCTGGTCGCCGACGGCGGGCAGCGACCGCACGCCCGACCAGCCGTGGGCGACGGACTTCTCCACCCGCAGCCGCTCGCCGGGCCGCAGCAGCGAGGTGACGGTGAACCGGGCGACGTCGTCGCCGCTCTCGCTGCTCGTCCGGGTCGGCTCGGGACCGTCGACGACGTGGTCGGCGGCCACGCCGACGCGCAGGCCGCTGGTGCGGGTGCGGTGCACCAGGCGCAGCCGCGGCCCCTGCGCGTGATGCTCCTCGGCGGCGAGCGGCGACTGGAGCACGGCGGCCGTGCGCGGGTCGCCGGAGGCCGTCGGCAGCTGCTCGTTGGCCACCAGCTCCGACTGCACGACGACGCGGACCGGGGCGTCCACGGCCTCCACCTCGTAGGCGACGGCGGCGATCGCCCGCTGGGTGAAGGAGACCAGGCGCGTGGAGCGCACGCGGACGGTGCGGCCGGCCGGGGACACCCACTCGCAGCTGCGCCGCAGCACGCCCGCGCGCAGGTCGAGGACGCGCTCGTGGCGCAGTACCCGCCCGTAGCGCAGGTCGAAGGGCTCGTCGTCCACGAGCAGCCGGATGATCTTGCCGTTGGTGACGTCGATGACGGTCTGCCCGGACTCCGGGTAGCCGTAGCCCGCCTCGGCGTAGGGCAGCGGGTGGGTCTCGTACACGCCGTTGAGGTAGGAGCCGGGCAGGCCGTGCGGCTCGCCCTCGTCGAGGTTGCCGCGCCAGCCGACGTGGCCGTTGGACAGGGCGAAGACCGACTCGCTCTGCGGCAGGAGGCCGGTGTCCAGCTCGTGCTCGCGCAGCGTCCAGGGCTCCACGGCGTACGAGGTGTGGGTGATCACGCCCGGTCTCCTCCGTCCAGCAGCTCCGCGAGGTCCTTCACGACCCGGTCGGCGCCGTGCTCGCGCAGCGCGTCCGCCTGGCCGACGCGGTCCACGCCGACGACGTACCCGAAGTGCCCCGCCCGTCCGGCGTCCATCCCGGCCAGCGCGTCCTCGAAGACCGCGGAGTGCGCCGCCGTCAGGTCCAGGTCCCGCGCCGCCGCCAGGAAGGTGTCGGGCCTCGGTTTGCCCGGCAGCCCGCGCCCGGCGGCCACGACGCCGTCGATCCGGACGTCGAAGAGGTGCTCGGCGTCGACGGAGCGCAGGATGTCGCGGCAGTTGGTGCTGGACGACACCACGGCCGTGCGCAGCCCCGCGGCGCGCACGGCCGCCACGTAGCGCAGCGTCCCGTCGTACGCCTCGACGCCGCCGCTGCGGATCCTCTCCAGGAGCAGCTCGTTCTTGCGGTTGCCCAGGCCCTGGACGGTCTGCCGGTCCGGCGGGTCGTCGGGGCCGCCCTCGGGCAGTTCGACGCCGCGCGAGGCGAGGAAGGAGCGCACCCCGTCGGCGCGCGGCAGTCCGTCCACGTACGCGTCGTAGTCGCCGACCGGGTCGAACGGCCGGAAGTCCGGCCCCTCCCTGCGGCGCAGGAACTCGTCGAAGGCCTCCTTCCAGGCGGCCGCGTGCACCACGGCCGTCTTGGTGATCACCCCGTCGAGGTCGAAGAGACAGGCCTGGATGTGGTCGGGGAGTCCGAGCTTCGTCATGCGGGACACCTTCCCCGAGGGGCCGGGGGGCAGTGGGTGGCGAGCGCCACAGGCCGCACCGCCGCCCGCCCGCCGCACGCGCCCGCCCGGCTCCTCACGTCGTCGTCCCTCCAGTGTCGGCGCCCACCCGGCGCCCGCGCGAACCGGTGCGGGGCGAATCGGTGCCGCCCGAGGGGCATGTTCGGCCCCGGACAAGGCACACGTGAGGGACATGAGCACCAGGAACACCTCCCGGGCCGAACCGATCACCAGCGTGTTCACCTGGCGCGTGCGCCCCGGCAGGGAGGACGAGTTCGAGGAGTGGACCCGCGGGATCACCGACTGCGTCCGCCGCTTCCCCGGGAACGAGGGCGTGTCCTGGCTGCGCCCGGAGGAGGGGCACCGCTACCACGCGGTGCTCCGCTTCAGCGACTCCCGGCGGCTGGAGGACTGGCTGAACTCCCCCGAGCGGGCCGAGTGGCACGCGCGGATCGAGGGCGTCGCCTCGGAGGCCGGCCGGGAGCGGCAGTCGACGACCGGCATGGAGAGCTGGTTCAGCCTGCCCGGCACCACCGTGCAGCCGCCGCCGCGCTGGAAGATGGTGCTCACCACGTTCCTCGGCGTCTACCCGATGGCCCTGCTCGTCCAGTGGCTGGTGGCCCCCGTGACGGCCGCCTGGCCGCTGCCGCTGCGGGCGGCGACGTTCCCCCTCGTCCTGGTGCCCGTGCTGACGTACCTGATCATGCCGGGGCTGAGCCGGCTGCTGCGGCAGTGGCTCTACCGGGCGCACAGGCCGCACTGACGGCCGGTGGGCCGCCGCCGCGGCCCGTCCCGCTCCGGTGTCTCACCCCGGCGGCCGAACCGCCGCCGATTTTCCCCGCACGCGGGCCTCGTGCTCCCCGCCCGGCGGGGAGTAGCGTCCGCTCGCACACCCCGGGGGCGGGTCCGGACCGTCCGGGTGCGGGCCCGGGGCGAAGGGGCGCATTCTTGCTGTGTCATCCAGCTGGTGACGCGCGGACGAGGACACACCCATGACAGCGAGCGCGGAGCGCGAGGACCGGGCGGCGGACCGGCTGGCCACGGCGCTGACCGAGGCCGTGGCGGACGCGATCCGCGCGGCGGACGGCTACGCGGCGGGCGTGTACATGCGGTCGGGCAGCCCCGAGGAACTGCGCCTCGCCGTCCTCGCCGGGCTGCCCGGGCCGCTGTTCCGGCCGTGGTGGCGGCTGCACGTGGACCGGCCCTTCCCCGTGGCCGACGCCTACCGGCTCGGCATGGAGATCCTGCTGGCCGACCCCGAGGAGAGCACGCGCCGCTATCCACAGCTCGTGGCCGGCCTGCCGTTCCGGTTCGGCTCGCTGTACGTCCCGGTGGCGGCGGGCACCGAGGTCTTCGGCGTGCTGACGGTGCTGCGGCCGGAGTTCTGCGGGACCGTGGAGGCGCTGCCGGACCGCGACCGGCTGTCGGCGGCCGCCGGGCGCCTGGGCACGGCCCTGCGGGAGCTCGCCACGGCGTACGGGGACCGCGCGCTCCTGTGGGACGACGAGCCGCTGTGCCTGCGCCCGCCGTCCGTCGGCCCCGCCCCGGCCCGGATCGGGCGGTTCACGTGGGACCCCGCGGGCGGCCGGATCACCGGCGACGACACCCTGTGGGAGCTGCTCGGCACCCCGCCCGGGCGGTTCGCCGGGACCCCGGAGTCCCTGGCCTCGGCGGTGGCGCCGGACGACGCGCACCAGCTCCTGTCGGCCCTGCGCCGTGCGTCCGCGGGCCACCCGCCGCGCCACCCCCTGCGGGTGCGCGCCGGGGACGGCACGCTGCGCCTGGTGGAGCTGCGGAACCCCGGGGAGCCCCCGGAGGGGGACGCAGGCGCACCGTCCGAGGCCGGCGGCACGGCACCCGGCGGCGACGCACCGCCCGGGAGCGGTGCGCCGTCCGGCGACAGCACGACGGCGGGCAGCGGCACGGCACCCGGCCACGGCGCGGCGCCCGGCCGTGGTGCGGCGGCTGACGGCGGCACAGCGTCCGGCGGTGGTACGGCGGTCAACGGCAGCGCGGTGGCGGGCCGCGGCGCGCCGGAAGACGGTGGTGCGCCGGAAGGCGGCGGCGCGGTCCACGGCGACGTCCGTTCCGCCGCCTCCGGCGCGCCGTCCGTCTGCGCCCTCGCCGCGGCCGACTCCCCCGCCGTGCCGGGGACCGCGGGTGCGCGGCCCGCCGCCTCCGGCGCCGGGGAGCCCGTTCCCGGTGCGCACGCCTCCCGCGCCCGGCCCGGGGAGCCGGACGCGGACGCGGCTCCGCCGCGGACCGTGTGCGGTCTGGTCGTCGACCCCGGGCCCGACCCCGGGGCCGACGCGGTCGCGGACCCGCTGCCGGAGGGCGTGTTCACGCTGGACCGCCTGGGGCTCGTCACGTACGCCAACGCCTGCGCCGTCGAACTGCTCGGCCGGGACCGCGCGGAGCTGCTGGGACGGCCGCTGTGGCAGGCCGTGCCCTGGCTGGACCGGCCCGCGTACGAGGACCATCTGCGCGGTGCGCTGCTGTCCCCCGACCCGGCGCACTTCCAGGTGCGTCGCCCGCCGGGCGACGGCGCGCAGCCGGCGCCCAGGAGCCACGAGGGCGACTGGCTCAATCTCTCCATCTACCCCGGAAAGGACACTCTGACCTGCAAGGTCGTCCCCGTGGGCCATGTCGTGGACAGCCCGGAGGCGGATCCGGCCGCCACCGCGCCGGGCCCGGCCGGCGCGGAGTGGGCGACCCGGGGGACGGCTGCGGCCCGGGACACCGCGGCCGACGTCGCGTCGCTGGCGTCCCTCTACCGCCCGGTGGTCCTCGCGGTCGCGCTGACCGACGCCATGACGGCGCATCAGGTCTCGGCGGTGGTGATGCGGGAGCTGCTGCCGGCGTTCGGCGGGCGGCGGCTGGCGATCTACCTGCTCCAGGAGCGCCGTCTGCACCTGGCCTGGGAGACCGGCTTCCCCAAGGGGTTCCTCGCCCCCTTCGAGGGCGTGGAGCTCGACGCGCGGCTGCCCGGCGTCGAGACGCTGACCACCGGCCGCCCGCTGTTCTTCGAGTCGATGGACCAGCTGGCCGCCGCGTACCCGGGCATGCCCCTGGACGCCGAGGTGGGCGCGCGGGCGTTCCTGCCGCTGATCGCGTCGGGCCGGCCGGTGGGCTCCTGCATCCTCGGCTTCGACACCCCGCACCGGTTCGGCACCGAGGAGCGCACGGTGCTGACGGCGCTCGCCGGGCTGATCGCCCAGGCCCTGGAGCGGGCGCGGCGCTACGACACCGAGGCCGCCCTGGCCCGCGGACTGCAGGAGGCGCTGCTGCCGCACCGCCTGTCGACGCATCCGCGGGTGGTGACGGCCGGCCGGTACCTGCCGGGCACGCAGGGCATGGACGTGGGCGGCGACTGGTACGACGTGATCGAGACCGGCGACGGACTGGCCCTCGTCATCGGGGACGTCCAGGGGCACGGTGTGCAGGCGGCGGCGACCATGGGTCAGCTGCGCAGCGCCGTAAGGGCGTTCGCGCTCGGCGACCGCACACCGGACAAGGTGCTGTGCGGCACCAACCAGCTGCTCATCGACCTGGACCCGGGGCAGTTCGCCAGCTGTCTCTACGTCCGCCTCGACCCCGGCACGGGACGGGCCCTCGCGGCGCGGGCCGGACACCCGCAGCCGCTGCTGCGTCACCCCGACGGACGCACCCAGGTGTTGGACCTGCCCGGCGGCGTGGTGCTCGGTGTCGACCCCGGCGCGCGCTATCCGGTGACGGAGTTCCGGCTGGCGCCCGACGCCGTCCTCGCGCTCTACACGGACGGGTTCGTCGAGCGGCCCGGCGTCGACATCGACGAGGGCGTCGAGGCCTTCCGTACCGCGCTGTCGCAGGTCGGAGCGGTGCATCCGCAGCCGGGCAGGTCCTCACTCGCGCGCGCGGCGGACCTGCTCACGGAGGAGGCGCGGCAGGCCGAGGACCGGCCGGACGACATGGCGCTGCTGCTGACCACGCGCCGTCCCGCCGTGGACGGCGGGGAGTGAGACGGCGTCACGGCCGAGTGGCGGAGTGCGGGGGAGCCGCCTAGAAAGGTCGAACCATGCCGTGGTGCGCGACGGGGGCGCACCACGGCCGACCCTTTCGCATGGAGCCGGACTATGACAACCCGCTTCTCTCCCGACCCGGACCGAGCCCGTATAGCCTCCGAGAACGCGACGGAGACAGGCCGACCGCTGTCCCAGACGCCCCCGGCCTCCACCTCCCTGCCCCCTCGCCCCGTGAACCCGCCCGCGACGGGCGCACCCGTCATGTCCGCGCCCACGCCGCCCCCTCCCAGCACACCGCCGGGGGTCGGGCGCGCACCGGAGACGGGGTACGAGCCGGCCGGGAACCAGGCGCCGGACGGCGCGTTCGAGCCTCCGGGCGGCGCGTACCGACGACCCGACCCCACCTTCGGCCGGGTGGAGGACCCGTCGCCGCAGCGGCCGCCGGCAGCGGCGGCCGGAGGGACGTCCCCCCGGACGTCCTCCCAGGCGTCCTCCCAGGCCGGGCCGTCCGCGCCCACGGCGACGGGCTGCGGCTACGGGCCGCGGTCCGCGACGTCCACGATGCCGGTGGCGTCCCCCGTGGCGTCCCCGGCGGCGGACAGGACGGGCGGCGCGGCCCGTGACCGAGGTACGACCCGTACCCCGGACGGGCCCCGCGCCGCGGGCGCACGGCGCGCGGCGGGCGACTCCGCCGTCTCCCCCGGCACCGCCGGGACCGCCAAGACCGCCGGAGCGGCCAGGACCACCGGTACCGGTCCGGGCCCGCGCCCCGGGGGCGTGCCGGAGCACGCGGGCGGCGACGGCCCGGCCGCGTACACCGCCCCGGTCGCCGGCCTGGTGCACACCGCCGTCGCCGACCGTCCCCTGGAAGAGGTCATCCAGCTCATCACCCTGCTGGAACAGTCGCCGGAGTACGAGCGCGCCACGGTGGACGCGCTGCGTGCGGTCGGCCTGGACCGCTCGGTGGAGGACGTGACCCGGCTGGTCGCCATGCTGACCCGGCCGCCGCGGAGTCCCGACAGCGCCGACGAGACGATCCGCGCGGCGGCCGAGTGCCGTCCCATCGAGGACGTCACCCAGCTGATGGCGCTGCTGCACAAGGCGCAGCTGGAGCCGCACTGCGCACAGGAGGCGGTGCGCGCCGCCGCCACCAGCAGGCCCGTCGAGGACCTCGTGCAGCTGATCGGCCGCATGTCCTACGACGAGGACCTGCGCCGGCAGCTGCTGCAGTCGGCGACCGGGCGGCCCGCGGACGTGCCGCAGGCGTCGCAGCCGGCCCACGCGGGCGGCGGCGCGCCGGGCGGGGAGGCACGGCGCGGGACCGGCGACCGGGCGGAGCGCGACCGGCGTCCCGCGCGCCGCGCCCGCGACGGGCGCGGCGAGCGGGCGGCGGGCGCCAAGGCCGCCCCGGCCTGGCCGCGGTGGATCGCGTCGGTGCTGCTGGTGCTGTGCGGCGCGGCCCACTTCCCGCTGCACCGGGACGGCGCGTCGCTCAGCGCCTACGGCTTCGCCGTCGGCGTGTCGGTCCTGTGCGTCCTGCTCGCGGCCGACCTGTTCGTCCGCGGCACGCTGCCGGTCCTCGTCGTGAGCCTCCTGGTGCCGACCGCCCTGGTCGCCGCCCGGCTCGCCCACGACCGGATCGGCTCCCCCGGGCTCGCCAAGGCCCTGGGCATCGGGCTCGCACCCGGCTGGGCGGCGGGCCTTGCGGCCGCGCTCGCCGTGGTCGCGGTCCTGGTGGCGCTGCTCGGGCTGGTCTCCCTCGAGCGGTTCGGCCGGCGTCCCGGCCCCCGGCCCCTGGTGGCCGACCAGCCGGCGGACTGAGCCGCCCCGAGGCGGCGGCCCCTCCGGGGTCCGTACCGCACCCGCGGCCGGCCGGGCACCTCGTGCCCGGCCGGCCGTTCCGCGTTCCCGCACACCCGCTCACCCGCTCACCCGCTCACCCGCAACGCTCTTGGCCGGTCCGGGCGCACCGGTCGTCCCCGCGACGCCCACCGGATCGTCACGTGCGGCGCCTGTGGACGCAGGCGTGACTTCGGCGCCGCGGGAAACACGGATGCCCATGTGCTCGCAACGGCGGATACCACCCCTGTACGCGTCCGCGGACGATCGGAGGTAGTCGGTGCTCTTCCTTGTCGTGGCCCTCGTCCTGCTGGCCGTCCTCGTCGGATCGGCCGCCTACGTCCCCCTGCCCGTGACCCTCGTGGCCGGCGCGGCCATCCTCGCGTGGCTCGCGGTGTTCACCGTGCGCGAGCGGCGCCGGCGCCGGACGAGGGGGGCGGCCTGACCATGCGGCTGACCGCGCCACCGAACCGGAACACGGGCCGGCGGGACACGGAGGGCATGGCGGTGGCCTCCTTCGTGCTCGGGCTCGTCGGACTGCTCGTCCTCAACCTGGTCCTCGGCCCCGTCGCCATCGCGCTGGCCGTGATCTCGCTGCGCCGGGGCACGCCCCGCCCGTTCCGCGCCAGGCTCGGCCTGTTCCTCGGCATCGCGGACCTGGCCGTCCTGGCGGTCCTCATGGCGGTGAACGGCGGCGCGGCCTGGAACGCCTTCGGATGAGGCGGGAGACGGCGGGGAACGGCGGGACGCCGCCACGTCCCGCACACATCTTCCGCACCCGGACGGCACCACCGGTGCCGACCTGCGTCTAGGCTCCGCTCATGGAACAGACGGAGATCATCCTGCGTGCCATCGGCGTTCTGACGGAGACCAACGCCATGGTCCGCCGGATCAGCGAGGACGACAGCGCCATCGATCCCAGCGAGTCCCAGCTCGGTCAGCTCGTGACGGAGGTGTTCCCCACCGTCGAGGTGCCCGCCGACGCGGGCCCGGCGGAGGCGGGCCAGGCCGTCGCGGACGCCTACATGCCCGCCACGATCTCGCTCGTCGGCGCCTTCGCCTTCCTCTTCTCCGAACTCGCCGACCTGCACGACGCCGGGCGGACCGACGTCTCGTCGGCCGACCTCCTCCAGGACCTCGCCCTGCGCATGTCCCGGGCCGTCGACGAGTAGCCGGCCCGCGTACCGGCCGGGGGATCGCCGGGCCCCGTTGCACGTGCTCCGGGCCGTGTCCGCGTCGGCGGGTACGGCCCGGGCCTGTCTCCTCCGGTGTGCGCAGCGGTGCGTCACACCTCCGTCGCCGGGTGGACCGGTGTTCCGCGCGGGGGCCGCCCGCCGGCCGGCGCCACCGCCCGCGCGGCCGCCGCGGGCACGAGCGGGTCCGTGCCGCCGCCGCAGCCGCCCCGGCCGGTGCCGACGAGCGCCGGCACCAGGGTCTCGCGCGGTGCACGGCGGGCCTCCCGCAGGCTCGGCGCGGGCGTGGGCGGGACCAGCGGGGCGCGTTCGGCGGCGATCGCGCGCCGCGAGAACCAGATGATCTTTCCACCCTTGCCGGTGGCGCAGCAGCCCCAGCCGTCGCTCACCGCGGCGATCTGCGCCAGGCAGCCGCGCGGCGCGGAGTGCGGGCGGATGTCCCCGTCGTTGTCGGACACCCCTGTGATGAGGTGCTGCCCGTTCCACCACATCTCGATCGTCGTGTTCTTGTCCGTGGCGTGTTCGTCGATCGTGCGGAGCAGGGCTTCGACGCAGTGGCAGACGGACTCGACGAGCACGTCCAGTTTCCAGTAGCGCAGATGGGCGGCCAGAATCCGCCCGACCTGTCCGACCCGTTCCCGGCCGACCTCCACGTCGAGGTGGTAGTAGCAGGGCGCAGCAGTCTTCATCGTGGTTGGCTCCTCACCGGCGAAGCTCTCGCTCCTCCTCGCCCTCACGGGCCGGGCCCCGAACACGAAGCGCGAGCACCGATCGCTTCTGAGTCACTCCCAGCGTGGGAGCGGTACTCCGAACGCGCAACACGAGCAGCTCGGCACCGCCGCCGTCACTCTGTTGAACTCCCAACAGGACGCATCGTGATGTTGCATGCACCATGAGTGAAGGCGCTCACCGTGCATCGGTCGGCGCCTTCCCGCGCACGGCTTGCCACACACCATCCCGGTGACCCCGTGCGCAATCGAGAGAAAGGTGACCAGCGACATGCTGCAGCCTGCCAAGGACGAGGTCGCCAGACATCTGGAGCGGTACCGGGCCTGGGAACGCCTGCTGCTCGCGACGCCCGCGGACCACTCGGTGCGAGGCAAGTTCGAGGACGCGGGTTACACCTTGTGCGTGCTGATGGGCCAGCGGTGCGCGCGGGAGGCCGTCCACGCCGCCGAGCACTATCTGCGCGACGCGGCCGCTCCCCTGCTGGAGCGCTCGGGCAAGGGCGGAGGCCAGGAACGCGCCACGCACGCCTTCGGCGCCTCCGCGCTCGGCACCGCGGGACTCGGCACGGCGGCGGCCGGTCTCGACGGGACCGCGACCGACCGGGCGCCGGTCCTGTCCGACGGGCGCCAGGTGTCGATGACCGGCGCCGCGACCACGTAACCACATCAGCGCCGGGCGAGCACACGGACCGCTTCGCGGACCGCGCCCGGCGACCAGGCGGAGGTGAAGCGCATGAACCGAAACCCGGCCGTCGGCCGCGTCCCCGTCGTGGACGTCCGTCCGGTCGTCGAGTGCGGCAGACGCCCGGCGAAGGCGGTGACCGGCGAGACGTTCGAGGTCACCGCCACCGTTTTCGGCGAGGGCCACGGTGCCGTCGCCGCGAACGTGGTGCTGCGGGACCCGGAGGGCCGTACGGGCCCGTGGACGCCGATGCGAGAGCTGGCCCCGGGCAGCGACCGCTGGGGCGCCCGGGTCACCCCGGGTGCCCCGGGCGACTGGACCTACACGGTTGAGGCGTGGAGCGACCCGGTCACCACCTGGCGGCGGCACGCCCGCATCAAGGTCCCGGCCGGCATCGACACCGAGGTGATCCTGGAGGAGGGTGCGCTGCTGTACGAGCGTGCCGCGGCCGGGATGCCGCGGGGCGCGGGCCGGACGGCGGTGCTGGCCGCCGCGGCGGCCCTGCGCGACGAGGCCCGTCCGCTGGCCTCCCGGCTGGCCGGCGCCCTGACGCCGGACGTGGACGCCGCCCTCGCGGCGCACCCGCTGCGGGAGCTGGTGACCTCCTCCGAGCCACTGCCGCTGCTGGTGGAGCGCGAGCGGGCGCTGTTCGGCTCCTGGTACGAGTTCTTCCCGCGCTCGGAGGGCGCGGTGGTCGAACCCGGGAAGCCGC
>NZ_BMVU01000010.1 GCF_014650875.1 Streptomyces minutiscleroticus | reverse complement strand
ACACCGTCGAGCGGCTGATCAACAAGATGAAGGCCTGGCGCGGCATCGCCACCCGGTACGACAAAACCCCGGACAGCTACCTCGCCGGCCTCCACCTACGCGCCTCGATGATCTGGCTCAGGGACCTCACCCGAGCCACCCCTTGATCGGAACTCAATACGGTCCCTAGGCGCCGTCACCGCCGCCGTGCTGGCGCTGGCCGTGAGCGGCTGCGGGATCTCCGCCGAGCTGGACCGCGAGCGCAACCCCGAGCGCAGGCCGACGCCCACCCCGACCCCGACGCCGGCGCCGAGCCGCACCTACGACGCGCCCGCCCCCGCGGTGCCCGCGGCCTCCGCCACGCCCTCCCCGTCCGTGCCCGGCCTGCAGGCGGACGACTGCCCGGCCTCCGGTGTCCGGATGACCACGGGACGCGTCGACGGGGCGATGGGACTGCGCTCCATGATCCTCATTCTCATGAACTGCGGCACGCGGCCGTACCGGCTGGAGGGTCATCCGGCCGTCGGCGTCCTGGACGGGACCGGACGGCTGTTCCCGGACGTCCGGTCGGCGGAGGGCACGGACGGCGTGCCCATGGCGCCCGCCGACCCCGGCCCCGCGCCGCTCACCCTCGCTCCGGGCGGGTCGGCGTGGGCGGGCCTGTACTGGCGCATGGGGAACAAGAGGGGCGAGTACCTGCGGGTGACCCCCGAGAAGGGCCGCGACGCCGTGACCTTCCGGCCGCTGGAGTACCTCGACGTCGACGAGCACGGCACGCTCGGCACGACGGCGTGGCAGCCGGCGGAGCGGTAGCCGGCCGTCGTACGGGGGCCGTGCACGGTTCGCAGGGGACGGGCCGGCGGGTAGCGTGCGCGCGGGGCCGCCGTTCACGCGGCCTCCATCCGCCGTGCACCGCCCCGGTGGGGATTGTCAGCGGGGCGTGCTGTCATGGAGTCATGATCGAAGAGTTCCTGGACCGCAGCGCCTCCGACGTCGAGGAGGCGGTCCGCAAGGCGGCCGCCGCCGAGATCATGCCGCGTTTCCGGCAGCTCGCGGAGCACGAGATCGACCGGAAGACCGGCCCGCACGACCTGGTGACGGACGCCGACCGCAAGGCCGAGGAGCAGCTCACGGCGGTGCTCACGGCGATGCTGCCCGGTTCGGTCGTCGTCGGGGAGGAGGCGGTGCACGCCGACCCCGCCACGTACGAGGCGCTCCGCGGCGAGGCGCCGGTGTGGATCGTCGACCCGGTCGACGGGACGCGCCAGTTCGTGCACGGCGACACCGGTTTCTGCACGCTGGTCGCGCTGGCGCTGGGCGGCGTGGTGCACGCCTCCTGGACGTACGCGCCGGCCCGCGACCAGTTCGCGACGGCGGTGCGCGGCGGGGGAGCCCGGCTCGACGGCGTGCCGCTGCGGTCCGGCCCGCCCGGTCAGGACGGACCGCTGGAGGTCGCCACGTCCCACCCGGACTACACCACGGACGAGCAGAAGCGGGCGCTCATGGCCCTGCGCACGGAAGGGGTGGCACCGCGGCCCTGCGGCGCGGCCGGCCTGGAGTACCTGGCGATCGCGCGCGGCGACCTCGACGCCACGGCCTTCTCGTGGGAGGCGGCCTGGGACCACGCGGCGGGACTGCTGCTGGTGGAGGAGGCGGGCGGCACGCACCTGACGCTCACGGGGGAGCCGTTCCGGATCGCCGGGGGGAACGCGCTGCCGTTCGCGGCGGCCCGCGACGAGGCCACGGCCCGCCGGGTCGTGGGACTGCTGGCCCGCGGGGCGGCCTGACGGGACGGCACCCGGGCCGGGCAGGCGGCCCGCACGCGCGCCGTACGCACGGTCGGGGCCCGTACGACCGCGGCGCGGTCCGCAGCCGCCCGGCCGGGAGCCGGACGGACGGGCACCCGAGCGGTACGAGACCGTGCAGTCCTGAGCCGTACGGTCACGCGGCCCGGAGCCGTACGGCCGCGCGGTCCGGGGTTGTACGGCCGTGCAGCCCGAGCCGGACGGCCGCGCAGCCCGGGGCCGCGCTGCCGCGTGTCCCGCCGGTGCCCCGCGCACCGGCGGTGTCGGCGGCCCGGCATATCCTGACCTCCAGTGTGGCCATCGGCTGACGAAGGAGTCCGAAGGTGCCGTCGATGCTCGATGCGGTCGTGGTGGGTGCGGGACCGAACGGACTGACCGCCGCGGTGGAACTGGCCCGCCGCGGTTTCTCCGTGGCCCTCTTCGAGGCGAAGGGGACGGTCGGCGGCGGATCGCGCACCGAAGAGCTCACCCTGCCCGGCTTCCGCCACGACCCCTGCGCCGCCGCACACCCCCTCGGCGTCAACTCCCCCGCCTTCCGCGGGATGCCCCTGGACCGCTACGGCCTGGAGTGGCTGCACCCCGAGCTGCCCATGGCCCACCCGTTCCCCGACGGCACGGCCGCCGTGCTGGCGCGCTCCGTGGCCGAGACCGCCGCCTCCTTCGGGCCGCGCGACGCGGGGGCGTACCGCAGACTCGTCGAGCCGTTCCTCCCCAAGTGGGACAGGCTGCTGCGCGACTTCATGTCCCTGCCCGCCACCGCGCTGCCCCGCGACCCCGTCGCGCTCGCCCGCTTCGGCCTGGCCGGACTGCCGCCGTCGACCTGGCTGACGCGGCGGTTCCGCGACGACCGCGCCAAAGCGCTGATCTCCGGCCTGGTGGCGCACGTCATCGCGCCCCTGAACGGCTTCGCCACGGGCGCCGTCGGCCTCGTGTTCGCCCTGGCCGCGCACGCCGCCGGCTGGCCGGTCGCGCGCGGCGGCTCCCAGGCGATCGCCGACGCCCTCGCGGCGTACCTGAAGGACCTCGGCGGCGCCGTCCACACCGACTACGAGGTCAAGCGCCTCGACGACCTGCCGCCCGCCCGCGCGTACGTCTTCGACACCTCGCCCGCCGCGCTCGCCCGCATCGCCGGCCTCGGCCGGTACTACGACGGCTACCGCTACGGCGCGGGCGTCTTCAAGATCGACTATGCGCTCGACGGACCGGTGCCGTGGACCGCGCAGGAGGCCCGCAGGGCCGGCACGGTGCAGATCGGTTCCAGCAGCGCCGAGATCGGGACCGCGCTGCACGCCGCCTCGCGCGCGGGCCGGGCGCCCGAGAAGCCGTTCCTGATCACCGTCCAGCCCGGCGTCGTCGACCCCTCCCGCGCCCCGGAGGGCAAGCACGTCTTCTGGGCGTACGGCCATGTGCCCAACGGCTGGGACGGCGACCTCACGGACGCGATCGAGCGGCAGCTGGAGCGGTTCGCGCCCGGCTTCCGCGACCTCGTCCTGGCCCGCGCCACGGCGGGCCCGCCCCAGCTCGCCGTCCGCAACGCCAACTACGTCGGCGGCGACATCGCCTGCGGCGCCGCCGCCGGACTGCAGCTGCTGCTGCGCCCCAAGCTGTCCCTGTCCCCGTACACCACGCCCCACCCGGCCGTGTTCCTGTGCTCCTCCGCCACCCCGCCGGGGCCGGGCGTGCACGGCATGTCGGGGCACAACGCGGCCCGGGCCGTGTGGAGGAGGCTGCGCCGGGCGTGACCGAGATCACGCTCGTCCAGGGCGACATCACCCGGCAGAGCGCCGACGCGATCGTCAACGCCGCGAACTCCTCGCTGCTCGGCGGCGGAGGCGTCGACGGCGCCATCCACCGCCGCGGCGGACCGGCGATCCTCGCCGACTGCCGCAGGCTGCGCGCCGGGCACTACGGCAAGGGCCTGCCCACCGGCCGGGCCGTCGCCACCACGGCGGGCGACCTGGACGCCCGCTGGGTCATCCACACCGTCGGTCCGCGCCACAGCCGCGACGAGGACCGCTCGGAGCTGCTGGCCTCCTGCTACCGCGCATCGCTGCGGGTCGCCGACGAACTGGGCGCCCGCACGGTCGCGTTCCCCGCCGTCTCCGCCGGCATCTACGGCTGGCCCCTGGACGACGCCGCCCGGATCGCGGTGGAGACGGTGCGGGCGACGCAGACGTCGGTCGAGGAGGTCAGGTTCGTCCTCTTCGACGAGCGGGCGTACGAGGCGTTCGCGGCGCGGACCGGCTGAGGGGCCGCGGCCGGCTCCCCCGTCCCGCCGGAGCCGGCCGCCGGGGACCGCGTACGCCGGATGCGCGGCGGACGGGGCGTACGGGGCGCCGCCGGGCGGCGGGCGCCCACGTACATGTCGGATTCCCGCCAGCCAAGCCGCTGACCGTGCACGATGCTGGACGGCATGCGGAACGGAATGCACACCGACACCGAGCGCTGCGTACGGGCCGTCCGGTCCAGGGACGGCCGCTTCGACGGCTGGTTCTTCACCGCGGTCCGCACCACGGGCATCTACTGCCGGCCCAGTTGCCCGGCGGTGCCGCCGAAACCGGAGAACATGACCTTCCTGCCGAGCGCCGCCGCCTGCCAGCGGGCCGGATTCCGTGCCTGCAAGCGGTGCCGCCCCGACACCAGCCCCGGCTCGCCGGAGTGGAACCACCGCGCCGACCTCGTCGCCCGCGCCATGCGGCTCATCGGCGACGGCGTCGTCGACCGCGAGGGCGTGACCGGCCTCTCCGCGCGGCTCGGCTACAGCACCCGGCAGATCGAGCGCCAGCTCCTCGCCGAACTGGGCGCGGGCCCCCTCGCACTCGCCCGCGCCCAGCGCGCGCAGACCGCGCGCCTGCTCGTCGAGACGACCGCACTGCCCATGGCGGACATCGCCTTCGCGGCGGGCTTCGCCTCCGTGCGCACCTTCAACGACACCGTCCGCGAGGTCTTCGGCCTCACCCCCGGCGAGCTGCGCACCCGGGCCCCCGGCCGGGGCGACGCGGCCCCGGCGCCGGGCGCGTTCACGCTGCGGCTGCCGTTCCGGGCCCCGCTCCACCCGGACAACCTCTTCGGCCACCTCGCCGCCACCGCCGTACCCGGCGTGGAGGAGTGGTCCGACGGCGCCTACCGCCGCACCCTGCGCCTGCCCCACGGGCACGGCATCGTCGCACTCGCCCCGCGCCCCGACCACATCGCCTGCCGGCTCACCCTGAGCGACCCGCGCGACCTCACCGTCGCCATCAGCCGCTGCCGCCGCCTGCTCGACCTGGACGCCGACCCCGTCGCCGTCGACGAGCAGCTGCGCACGGACCCGGTGCTCGCGCCGCTCGTCGACAAGGCGCCCGGGCGGCGGGTGCCGCGGACCGTCGACGAGGCCGAGTTCGCCGTCCGCGCGGTCCTCGGCCAGCAGGTCTCCACCGCCGCGGCCCGCACCCACGCGGCCCGCCTGGTCGCCGCCCACGGCGAACCGGTCGACGACCCCGAGGGCGGCCTCACCCACCTCTTCCCCTCCCCGCAGGAGCTGGCCGCCCTCGACCCCGGGACCCTCGCACTGCCCCGCAGCCGGCGCGCCACGCTCACCTCGCTCGTGGACGCGCTCGCCGGCGGCACGCTCCGCCTGGGCGCGGGGAGCGACTGGGCGGAGACCCGCGCCCGCCTCCTCGCCCTGCCCGGCTTCGGCCCCTGGACCACCGACACGATCGCGATGCGCGCCCTCGGTGACCCCGACGCCTTCCTGCCCACCGACCTCGGCGTCCGGCGGGCGGCGCGCAGACTGGACCTGCCCTCCACCCCGGCCGCGCTCACCGCCCGCGCCGCGGCCTGGCGCCCCTGGCGCGCGTACGCCGTGCAGTACCTGTGGGCGACCGACGACCACCCGGTCAACTTCCTCCCGGCGCACTGACCAGGACCTCAGGAGAACCCGATGCGACAGCACACCGTGACCGACAGCCCGTACGGACCGCTCACCCTCGTCGCCGACGACGGCGTCCTGTGCGGCCTCTACATGACCGACCAGCGCCACCGGCCCGCGGAGGAGACCTTCGGCGCGCCCGACGACACGCCCTTCGGCGCGGCGGTCGAGCAGCTGAACGCCTACTTCGAGGGCGAGCTGACGCACTTCACGCTGGAGCTCCGCCTGACCGGCACGCCCTTCCAGCGCGCCGTCTGGCAGCAGCTCCGGCGCATCCCGTACGGCGAGACCCGCACCTACGGCGAGCTGGCCGCGGCCCTCGGCAGTCCCGGCGCCTCCCGCGCGGTCGGCCTCGCCAACGGCCGCAACCCCGTCGGCATCGTCGTGCCCTGCCACCGCGTCGTCGGCGCGAACGGCGGCCTGACCGGCTACGGCGGCGGCCTCGACCGCAAACGGCGCCTGCTGGACCTCGAACGCCGCACCGCCCCGTCGTCCGGCCCGCACGGCCCGGTCCCGGCCGACGCGCTCTTCTAGAGCGCCGGACCGCCGGACCGCTGAGCGGCCGGACCGCCGGACCCTGGACCGCGCTACGCGGCGAGTCCGGCCAGCAGCCTCGGCAGGGCCGTCCCGATCGGCTCGCGCACGACCTCGTCGGCGCGGTCGTCGTACGGGGTGGGCTCGGCGTTGACGACGACCAGACGCGCGCCGTGGTCGGCGGCGAGGCCCGCGAGGTCCGCCGCCGGCTGCACCTGGAGGCTGCTGCCGACCGCGAAGAAGACCTGGCAGGCCTTGGTGATCGCGACGGCCTCGCCCAGCACCACGGGGTCGAGGCGCTCGCCGAACATCACCGTGGCCGGCTTCAGGACGCCGCCGCACTCCAGGCACGGCGGGTCGTCCTCGCCGGCGTCGACCCGTGCGAGGGCGTCCTCCATGGAGCCGCGGGCACGGCAGTTCGTGCATACGACACTCCGCGCGCTGCCGTGCAGTTCGAGCACCTTGCGGGCGGACAGGCCGGCGAGCTGGTGCAGCCCGTCCACGTTCTGCGTGATCACCCGTACCGGGACCCCGGAGCGCTCCAGGTCGGCGACCGCCCGGTGCGCGGCGTTCGGCTCGGCCCAAAGCGCGCGGCTGTCCCGCCGCATCCGCCACGAGCGCCGGCGGATCTCCGGATCGCCCATGTAGTACTCGTACGTCACCAGCTTCTCGGCCTCCGGGTCCCGCCGCCACAGCCCGTCGGGCCCGCGGTAGTCGGGGATGCCGGAGTCGGTGGAGACGCCCGCACCGGTGAGCAGGGCGACGAGGGGCTTCTTCATGGGCCCGAGGGTAGGCGGGGCGGGCGCGGGCGGCGAACGGATATCCGCGCGTCCCGCCGGCGCCCGGCCGCCCGGGGGCCCCGCCGTCAGCGCGCCGGGTACCCGTCCGCCAGCTCCACCGTGCCCGTGCCGCGCTCCACGGCGTCCAGCGCGGCGAGCACCCGGCGGCCCAGCGAGCCCCGCAGGTGGTCCGCCAGCTCCTCGCGCGGCACCAGGCGCCAGGAGAGCAGCTCCTCCTCCTGGAGTCTGATCGACTTCAGCTGCTCCTGCGTCAGCACGCCACCGTCGTACAGGTACGCCACGATCGGCGGGCGCGCGGTGCCCGGCACCCAGTCGACCGCGAGCAGCCCGCCCAGCTCCACGTCGAGGCCGATCTCCTCCACCGTCTCGCGGTGGGCGCCCTGGCGCGGGGTCTCGCCGTCGTCCGACTCGACGGTGCCGCCCGGCAGCGCCCACCCCTCGCGGTAGTTCGGCTCGACGAGCAGCACGCGGCCCCCGGCGTCGCGGAAGAGCACGGCGGCGCCGACCAGGACACGGGGCAGGCCCGCGATGTACGTGGCGTAGTCAGGATCAGGAGTGGTCATTCCCGCAGCCTAACCAGGCCGTGCGGCCGTTCCGGGGCGACGCCGCCGGGGCCGCGGTCATCGGTCACCGCTCGGCGGACCCCGCCAACGCGACCGTGCGCTCGGCCAGTTCGCCGATCCGCACCCCGTCGAAGCCGAACACCGCGCTGCGGACCGTGTCCTGGAGCGGGTCGCGCCACTGCGGCGGGATCGCGGCCGCCCCGCACCGCACGCCCGCCACCGACCCCGCGGTCGCCCCGTTGGAGTCGGTGTCCAGGCCGCCGCGGACCGTCAGCGCGAGGGTGCGGGTGAAGTCGTCGTCGCCGTACAGGAGTCCGGCGGTGAGGACGGCGGCGTTCGGGACCGTGTGGATCCAGCCGAGGCCCGCCGTCTCCGCGGCGAGCGTGGTCAGCGTCTCCTCCCAGCCCAGCCGCGACTCGTGCAGGGCCGCCGCCCGCCGTACGGTGCGGGCGAGCCGGCAGCCCGCCGGGACCACCGCGAGCGCCGCCTGAACCGCGTCCCGCACCGTGGGCGCGGTGAACGCCGCCGCGATCAGCGCCGCCGCCCACATCGCCCCGTACACGCCGTTGCCGGTGTGGGAGAGCACCGCGTCCCGGCGGGCCAGGGCGGCCGCCCGGCGCGGGTCGCCGGGGTGCGTCCAGCCGTGCACGTCCGCGCGGATCAGGGCGCCGATCCACTCCTGGTAGGGGTTGTCGTACGTCGCGGTCAGCGGCGGCTTGAGGCCGTCCACGAGATTGCGGTACGCGACCCGCTCCGCCGTGAAGGTCTGCAGGTACGGCAGCCGCAGCAGCCACAGCTCGCCCACCTGCTCGGTGCTGAAGCCGAAGCCGTGCGTCTCCAGCAGGTCCAGGCCGAGGATCGCGTAGTCCACGTCGTCGTCGCGGCAGCTTCCGCGGACGCGCCCGCGCACGCACTGCCGCCACTCGGGGCGCAGCCCGGCCGCGGCGGCGTCGTCCGCGGGCGCGGGCAGGTAGTCGGTGAGCGGCAGCGCCGAGGCCTGCCGCAGATAGTGGTCGATGCGCTCCCGCGTCCAGTGGTCGCCCCGCTCGACCGGCTTGCCGAGCATGTTGCCCGCGATCCGGCCCAGCCAGCCGCCGAGGACGCGGTCGGCGAGTTCGGTGCCCTGAGGGGTCATACACCCGGTGTACCGAATTCCGGCCCGCGCCGCCCGCTCCGTCGACCGCGCGGGTGGCCGTCCGGGGACGCCGGCCGCCCTGGGCAGCGGCACCCTCCTGCGGTTAAGGTCGCACCGGCGCGACTGCCTTGACGTGCGCAAGGCCCGGAAGCAAGGGGAGTGCAAGGTGGCGGACGCTGCAGGGGACCGGACCCCGCGGGTGCTGATCGCGGCGGACAAGTTCAAGGGATCGCTGACGGCCGTGCAGGTCGCCGAGCGGGTGACCGCGGGGCTGCGCCGCGTCGTGCCGCGGGTGGCGGTGGAGGCGCTGCCGGTCGCCGACGGCGGTGACGGCACGGTCGCCGCGGCGGTCGCGGCCGGCTTCGAGCGGCACGAGCGGCGGGTCGCCGGACCGCTGGGCCACGAGGTCACGGCGGCGTTCGCGCTGCGCGACGGCACGGCCGTGGTGGAGATGGCCGAGGCGAGCGGGCTCCAGCGGCTGCCCGCGGGCGTCTTCGCCCCGCTCACCGCCTCCACGTACGGCACCGGGGAACTGCTGCGGGCCGCGCTGGACGCCGGGGCGCGCACGATCGTCCTCGGCGTGGGCGGCAGCGCCACGACCGACGGCGGCGCCGGGATGCTGTCCGCCCTGGGCGCCCGCTTCCTGGAGGCGGACGGCGAGCCGGTCGCCCCCGGCGGCGGCGGACTGCGCGACCTCGCCACCGCCGACCTGTCCGGCCTCGATGCCCGGCTCGCCGGGGTCGAGGTGGTCCTGGCCGGCGACGTCGACAACCCGCTGACCGGCCCGAAGGGCGCCGCCGCCGTCTACGGGCCGCAGAAGGGCGCCTCGCCCGACGAGGTGGCGGAGCTGGACGCGGCGCTGGCCCACTACGCGGCGGTGCTGGAGCGGACGCTCGGCCCGGCCGCGGCCCGGCACGCGGCCGCCCCGGGCGCGGGCGCCGCCGGCGGCATCGGCTACGGCGCCCTGATCGGCCTCGGCGCCGCCTTCCGGCCCGGCATCGAGGTCATGCTGGACGTCCTCGGGTTCGCGCCCGCCCTGGAGCGGGCCACGTTCGTGATCACCGGCGAGGGGTCGCTCGACGAGCAGACCCTGCACGGCAAGGCGCCGGCCGGCGTCGCGGCGGCCGCCCGCGCGGCGGGCAGGGAGGTCGTCGCGGTCTGCGGCCGCCTCGCCCTGCCGCCCGAGGCCCTGGAGCGCGCCGGCATCCGCCGCGCCTATCCGCTCACGGACGCCGAGCCCGACGTCGCCCGCTGCATCGCGGACGCGGGCCCGATCCTGGAGGACGTGGCGGAGCGGATCGCCGGGGACTGGCTGAGGTAGCCGGGGAGCACGGGGGACCGGCCGGCCGCTCCCCGGTGCCCTCTCCGCCGGGACGCCTCACCCCGCCGCCCGCAGCCGGTAGGCGTCCAGCGCCAGCGTCATCTCGGTCAGGTCCCGCGGTCTGGCCAGGGAACGGGCCGTCAGCTGCTCCAGGCGGCGCAGGCGGTTGAAGACCGTGTTGCGGTGGCAGTACAGCCGGCCGGCGGCCCGGCCCGCCGAGCCCTCGCAGGTCAGCCAGACCTCCAGGGTCTCCAGGAGAACCGCGCGGTCGGCGGGCTCCAGCTCCAGCAGGGCGCCGAACACCTCCGTCACCAGGCGGTCCGCCAGCTCCGGCTGGCTGACCACCAGCGCCGTCGGCATCCGCTGGTCCAGGCGCACCACCTTGGCCGCGTCCGGCGGACAGGTCCGCAGCGCCAGCTCGGCCAGCCGCCGGGCCAGGCCCAGTTCGGCCAGCCCGCGGACCACGGGGCTGATGCCGCCGGGGCCCGCGCACCACCCGTCGAGCAGCGCGGCCACACCGTCCAGGCCCTGGTCGGGGCCCAGCGCCACCACGCCCACCTCGGAGTCGGCCCGCATCCGCCACAGGAACCGGTACCCGGCCCCGCGCACCGGTCCGTGGAACGGCTCCCGGCGCTCCGCCCGCAGCACCACCACCGCGTACGGCCCGTGCTCGGGCAGGTCGAGCCCGGCCGCCGCGCGCGCCGCGAGCCCGGGCGTCCGCCTGTCCTCCAGCAGGGCGTCCAGCAGCGCCTGCACCTGCTCGTCCGTGCGCCGCCGCAGCTCCAGCTCGGTCGTCCGGTACGACTCGGTGGCCGCGGCCGCCTGCTCGTCGATGGCCGTCCACACCGTCGTCGCCGACCGCATCAGCGCCGCCAGCCGCGCCGGCTCGCGCCCGGCCGCGCCCTCGAGGAGCGCGTCCCACACCAGGTAGCCCGCGCTGCGGTACGCGTGCACGAGCAGCTCCAGGGGCATGCCCTGCTGCGCCCGCCGCCGTCCCTTCGCCTCCGCGCACTCCAGGTCGAGCCGGGGCGAGTCCCGCGGCGCGATCATCGTCTCGATGCCGATCCGCATCGCGTCCTCCGCCTCCCGCCACTGCTGGTCGTAGGGCAGGAAGTGGCCGTAGAAGGGGGAGTGTCCGACGAGTCCGCGCAGGTGCTCGTCGACGAGTTCCGGCAGCCGCTCCAGCAGGGCCCCGCAGGCCTCCGTGAGCAGCTTCCAGTCGTCGCCCGTACGCCTTCCGCGCGCTGCCATGGCCCGGAGGATGCCATGCGCCCACCGCGCCGCACAGGCCCCTGACACGCGGTGTTGTGCGCGCGCACAACACCCGCCCGCGCCCGCTGGGCACCCGCAGCGTTTCGCCGCCGCCCCGTGGACGGGCGCTCCGGCCGGGTGCTGTCGTGAGCGCCACGACGGACGAGGAGACGGACGAGGAGAGGGGGAACGCCATGGGCGGGTCCGGTCTGTGCGTACGGGATCTGTCGGTCGGCTACGGACCCGTGCGCGCGGTGCGCGGGGTGTCCCTGGAGGTGCCCGAAGGGACCGTGGTGGCGGTCCTGGGCGGCAACGGCGCGGGCAAGTCCACGCTGCTGCGGGCGGTCAGCGGCACGCTGCCCTTCCACGGCGGGGCGGTCACCGGCGGCACCGTGACGCTGGACGGCCGGCGCCTGGACGGGCTCGGGCCCGGCCGGGTGGTCGCGGCCGGGGTGTCCCAGTCGCCGGAGGGCAGGCGGGTGTTCGCCCGGATGACGGTCGCGGACAACCTGCGCGCCGGGCTGCTCGGCGCCCGCGGCGGACGCCCGGCGAGGGCCGCGGCGCTGCGCCGCGCCCACGAGCTCTTCCCCGTCCTGGCCGAACGCGGCCGGCAGCGGGCCGGCCTGCTGTCGGGCGGCGAGCAGCAGATGCTCGCGGTGGCCCGCGCGCTGATGGCCGCCCCGAAGGTGCTGCTCCTGGACGAGCCGTCGCTGGGCCTGGCCCCGCTGACGGCCCGGCGGATCGCCGACACCGTGCGGGAGATCAACGAGCAGGGCACCTCGGTGCTGCTCGTCGAGCAGAACGCCGCCCTGGCGCTGCGCCTGGCCTCCCGCGCGTACGTCCTGGAGGTGGGCGAGGTGACGCTGTCCGGGCCGGCGGACGAACTGGCCGCCTCCGACGAGGTGCGGCGCCGCTACCTGGGCGTGGTCGACGAGGACGCGGCGGCCGCCGCCCCGCGGCCGCGGGGCGCGCTGCCCGCCCTGTCGCGGTGGGAGGGGTGAGGCCCGTGGCCGCGGACGGCGCGGACGGCACGCGGTCCGCGGGCGCGTCCCCGGGAACGGCCCCCGGCGTCCCCCCGCTCCGCGTCCGGGACCTGACCGTCCGCTTCGCCGGCCTCACCGCGCTGGACGCCGTCGGCTTCACGGTCGCCCCCGGCACCGTGCACGCCCTCATCGGCCCCAACGGGGCCGGGAAGTCGACCTGCTTCAACGTCCTGTCCGGCGTCTACCGGGCGAGAGCGGGCAGCGTCCGCTTCGGGGAGCACGAGCTGACCGGGCTGCCGCCGCACCGCATCGCCGGGCTCGGCGTCGCCCGCATCTTCCAGAACCTGGCGCTGCCGCCGCGCGCCACGGTCGAGGACAGCCTGCTCCTCGGCCGGCACCGGCTGACCCGGACCGGCTTCCTGGCGGCGGGGCTGCGGCTGCCGTCGGCGGCCCGCGAGGAGCGCGCGCACCGCGCCCGCGTCCGCGAGATCGCCGCCTTCGTCGGCCTCGGCGACTGCCTGGACCGGCCCGCGGGCTCCCTGCCGTACGGGCGGCAGAAGCTCGCCGAACTCGCCCGCGCGCTGTGCGCGGAGCCGAGGCTGCTGCTCCTGGACGAGCCGGTGGCGGGCATGACCGCCGACGAGCGGCGCCGCACGGCCGCCGTGATCGCGGGCGTCCGCGACAGCCTCGGCATCTCGATCGTGCTGGTGGAACACGACATGGGGGTGGTGATGCGGCTCGCGGACGCGGTGACCGTACTCGACTTCGGACGCCGGATCGCCGGCGGCACATCCGCCGAGGTCCAGAACGACCCGGCGGTCGTCCGGGCCTACCTGGGCGAACGGGAGGAGACCGGCCCCGCCGGCCGGGACGGCGGTCCGCGCGGTGAGGGGGCCGGCGCGTGAGCACTCTCGCCGAACTCCTCCTCAACGGCGTCGCCCTCGGCTCCGTCTACGCGCTGATCGCGCTCGGCTTCGTGGTCGTCTTCCGGGCCACCGAGGTCGTCAACTTCGCGCACGCCTCGCTGCTGCTCGCGGGCGGCTACGTCACCGCCGTCCTCCACGACGACATCGGCTTCTGGCCCGCCCTGCTGGCGGGCGTCGCGGGCGCCGCGGCCGTCGGCGCGGCCGTGGAGTTCCTGGTGATGCGGCGCTACCGGGGCTCCGACCACAGCGTCCTCGCCATCGTCACCATCGGCGTGGACATCCTGCTCACCACCGAGCTGACCCGCCGCATCGGCACGGACGTGCTCGCCCTCGGCGACCCCTGGGGCGACGCGGTCCTCACCCTCGGGCCCCTCTCCCTCGCCCACACGCGCGTCGCCGCGTTCACGGCCGCCGCCCTGCTCATCACCGCCTTCCTGCTGGCCTTCCGGTACACGTCCTGGGGCGTGGCGATGCGGGCCGCAGCCGAGAGCGCGGAGACGGCCGCCCTGATGGGCGTACGCCTCGGGCGGGTCTCGCTCGGCGCGTGGGCCGTGGCGGGCGGACTCGCGGCCGTCGCCGCGCTGTTCCTGACCGTCTTCCCGACGCCCGGCCTGGAGCGGGCCACCTCGCTCGCGGCGCTCAAGGCGTTCCCCGCCGCGATCCTCGGCGGCCTGGACTCCACCACCGGCGCCCTGGTCGGCGGCCTGCTCGTCGGGGTCACCGAGTCGCTGGCCACCGGCTACCAGGGCGACCTGACCTTCCTCGGCCGGGGTCTCGGTGACCTGGCCCCCTACCTCGTCATGACCGCCGTCCTGCTCGTGAGGCCCGCCGGGCTGTTCGGCACGAAGGAGCTCGCCCGTGTCTGAGGCCGTCCGCGACGACACCGCGACCCCGCCGGGCCGGCGTCCGGCCCCCGCGCCGCACCGCGGGTCCGCCGCGCCCATCCGCGCCCGCACCCGTCCGTACGCCTGGGCGGCCGCCGCCGTGCTCGCCCTCGCCCTGCCGTTCTACCTGGACCGCTTCTGGCTCCAGGCCGGGCTGTTCGCGATGGCGGCGGCGATCGGCGCCATCGGCCTCACCCTGCTGACCGGTGCGACGGGCCAGCTCTCCATGGGCCACGCGTTCTTCCTCGCGATCGGCGCGTACGGCTACTGCGTGTTCGCCGCCGACGGTTCCGACGGACTCGTCGGGCTGGGCCTGCCCGGCTGGCTCGCGGCCGTGCTCGCCGTGCTGGCCGCCGGGGCCGCGGGCGGTCTGTTCAGCCCCATCGCGGGGCGGCTGCACGGCGCCTACCTGGGCATCGCCACCCTCGCGCTGATCTTCATCGGGCAGCACGCGCTGTTCAACGCCCGCGAGCTGACCGGCGGCTTCAACGGCCGCGACGTGCCGCCGCCGACCCTGTTCGGCCTCACCTTCGACGACAGCGGGCTCGTCGTCGCCTCCGTGCCGTTCGGCGCCGTCGAGAAGCTCTGGTACCTGGGCCTCGCCCTGCTGCTCGGCTGCGCGCTGTTCGCCCGGGGCGTGCTGCGCGGCCGGCCCGGACGCGCCATGAACGCCATCCGCGACCACCGCGTCGCCGCCGGCGTCATGGGGGTGCCCGTGGCCCGCCACCGCGCGGCCGTCTTCGTGCTGTCGTCGATGTACGCCGGGCTCGCGGGCGTCCTGCTCGCGCTCGTCTTCCGGCGGACCGTGCCCGACCACTTCGGCATCGCGCTGTCCCTGGAGTACCTCGCCATGATCGTGATCGGCGGCCTCGGCTCGGTCGCGGGCGCGGTCCTCGGCGCGTTCTTCGTCTCCCTGCTGCCGCAGCTGCTGACCCGGTACAGCGACGCGCTGCCCCTGGTCTCGGCCCCGGGCACGGGCGGGATCGCGCCGGGCGAGGCGTCCCGGTACCTGTACGGCGCCGCCGTCGTGGCGGTGGTGCTCTTCCTGCCGGGCGGCCTGGTCAGGGTGGCCGCCCGGCGCCGCGCCAGATCCCGTCAGGCGCCGCACGCGGCGCCACGTCCAGCGGAGGAACGATGAACACGGGCACCCCACACGCGCCGCGTACGGCACGGGCGTACGCGGCCAGGACCGCCGCGGGAGCGCTCGCCGCGCTGCTCGTGCTGTCCGGCTGCAGCTCCAAGGCCGAGGGCGGCACGGACGGCGCAGGCGGGAGGACCGCCGCCGGCGGGGTGAGGACCGGGGACGGTGTCTCCGGCAAGACCCTCACGCTCGGCGCCCTCACCGACATGACCGGCGTGTACGCGACCCTCGGCAAGAGCGTCACCCAGGCCCAGCAGCTGTACGTGAGGCAGCTGAACGCAGAGGGCGGCGTGTGCGGCTACAAGGTGGCGCTCGCCGTCCGCGACCACGGCTACGACCCGCAGAGGGCCGTCGCCGCGTACACCGAGCTGGAGCCGGAGGTGCTGGGCTTCGCGCAGTTCATCGGCTCGCCGTTCGTCGCCGCCGTGCGGCAGCGCATCGACGGCGGGGACAAGGGCCTGGTGCTGCCGCAGGGGTGGGCCCACTCCCTGCTCGGCAGCCCGTACGTACGGGTCGTCGGCTCCACCTACGACGTCGAGACGATCAACGCCATCGACTTCCTCGTGAAGGAGAAGGGGATCGGCAGGGGCGACCGGATCGGGCACGTGTACTTCGAGGGCGACTACGGCGAGAGCGCCCTGGAGGGCTCCCGGCACATGGCGCGGGTCTCCGGGCTCACCGTCGTCGAGCAGAAGGTCAAACCGACCGACAACGACATGACCGCCCAGGTCGCCGCGCTCAGGAAGGCCGGAGTGAAGGCGATCGTGGTCAGCGCGGGCCCGCGGCAGGCGGCCTCGCTCGTCGGCGTCGCCGCGGCCGGCGGCTTCGACGTGCCGGTGATCGGCAACAACTCGGCGTTCGCGCCGCAGCTGCTCGCCACCCAGGCGGCCCCGGCCCTGGCGAGGAACTACTACGTGGCCTCGCCGTCGCTGCCGATCGGCGCGGACACCCCGCAGGCGCGCAAGCTGGTCGCCGACTACCGGAAGGCGTATCCGAAGGACACCCTCGACAACGGCGTCGTCGCCGGCTGGACGGCGGCGTCCGTCTTCGGCGAGGCGCTGCGCAGGGCCTGCGCGGACAAGGACCTCACCCGCGAGGGCGTCGACAGGGCCCTGCTGGCGATGGACGCCTACGACACGGGCTTCGGGGTGAGGCAGGACTTCGGCGACCCCGACGCGCCCTCCTCGAAGGAGAGCGTCATCCTCCGGCCGGACAAGGCCGTCACGGGCGGCATGAAGGTCGTGAGGGAGCCCGGGGCGTCGGCGGTGGCGGAGGAGTACACCCCCGGCGCGTGAGCCCGGCCGCACGCGCCCTGGTACGCGGGAAGGCCCCGGTACGCGGGAAGGCCCCGGACCGTTCGGTCCGGGGCCTTCCCGCGCGTCGTACGACCGCTGTCACCGCTAGGGCAGCTGGGCCGCCCGGGCCTCGCGCCGGTTGTCGCGGAAGTTGTTCACGCGGCGCGCGGTCGCGAAGAGCGGGATGACCGCGCCCATGACCAGCTGCAGCGCGCAGCCGGTCTGCAGGAGCAGCTGGCCGCTCGGGGCGTCGAACGCCCACGCCGCCAGCAGGCCCATGCTCAGCACGATCCAGGAGAGCATCGCCACGGCGAGGCGGCCGCGCGGCTTGGGGTACTCCACCCGGCTCACCATCAGCCAGGCGGTGCCGAAGATGGCCAGCAGCGTGGCCACGAAGGGCAGCTCCAGCAGGACGATCGAGACGACCGTCAGGGCGCCGAACGGGCTCGGCATGCCCTGGAAGGTGCCGTCCTTCACCGTCACGCAGGAGAACCGCGCCAGCCGCAGGACCACGGCCAGCAGCACCACGACCGCGCCCAGTGCGGCGACCCGCTGGTGCGCGTCGTCGGCGACCATGCCGTACACGAGGACGAAGTACGCCGGGGCCAGGCCGAAGCTGATCAGGTCGGAGAGGTTGTCCAGCTCCGCGCCCATCGGCGACGACCGCAGCTTGCGCGCGACCAGGCCGTCGAAGAGGTCGAAGACCGCCGCGCACAGCATGAGGATCACGGCGGTGGCCGCGCTGTGGCGGGCCATGCCCGTCTCCTGGCTGCCCGTGAGGTGCGGGATCAGGATGCCGGTGGTGGTGAAGTACACCGCCATGAACCCGCACGTGGCGTTGCCCAGCGTGAGGGTGTCCGCTATCGAGAGGCGGAGCGAGAGCGGCATCTCCTCCTCTTCGTCGTCCTCGACCGCGTCCGGCGCCCAGCCGGTCCGGGGCTCTGGATCAATCACGGTCAATGCGAGTCACCCCAGCCACGGTCTTCTGACCGACCTCGACGTCGACCTCGACACCCTCGGGGAGGTAGATGTCGACGCGCGAGCCGAAGCGGATCAGACCGATCCGCTCGCCCTGCTCGACCTTGGTGCCCTGCGGCACGTACGGCACGATGCGGCGCGCGACCGCGCCGGCGATCTGGACCATCTCGATGTCGCCGAGCTCGGTGTCGAAGTGCCAGACGACGCGCTCGTTGTTCTCGCTCTCCTTGTTGAACGCCGGAACGAACCCGCCGGGGATGTGCTCGACGGACGTCACCGTGCCGGCCAGCGGCGCGCGGTTGACGTGGACGTTCAGGGGGCTCATGAAGATCGCGACGCGGGTGCGGCCGTCCTTCCACGGCATGATGCTCTGCACCACACCGTCGGCGGGCGAGATGACCCGGCCCGGGGCGATCTCGCGCTCGGGGTCGCGGAAGAACCACAGCATGCCCGCCGCGAGTGCGGTGGCGGGCACGGCCACCGCCTTGGCGGCGCCGGAACGGCGCGCCCGGGCGAGGCTGAGTGCTGCGGTAGCGACGGTCGGAAGGAGCCACGGCGATGCTCCGCGCGCGAGGCGTGTGCCGACCAGGCTGTCGCGTGGTGCAGAGGTTTGGCTGTGGGGCATGGATGACCTTCGTAGCGGATGATGCCGCGCTGGAACGGGGGACGGCGGCTTTCCCGGGATCGTACCGGGCGCGGGCCGCAACTGGGCAAGCCAGGAAGCCGAGTCGACGTCCGGGAAGCGCTGGCGGGGTGTGATCTTCTTCTCGGAGAAAACACCCCGAAAGCGGACATCTAACCCTGGAACCTGTACTCCTCGAGCAGCCTGCGTCCGATGATCATTTTCTGGATCTCGGCGGTACCTTCGCCGATCAGCAGCATCGGGGCCTCCCGGTAGAGACGCTCGATCTCGTACTCCTTCGAGAAGCCGTAGCCGCCGTGGATCCGGAAGGCGTCCTCCACGACCTCCTTGCAGTACTCGGAGGCGAGGTACTTCGCCATCCCTGCCTCGAGGTCGTTTCGCTCCCCGGAGTCCTTTTTGCGTGCAGCATTCACCATCATGGCATGGGCGGCCTCGACCTTGGTGGCCATTTCAGCCAGTTTGAACTGGATGGCCTGGTGCTGCGCGATGGGCTTGCCGAAGGTCCGGCGCTGCTGCGCGTACGAAATCCCCAGCTCGAAGGCACGCTGTGCGACGCCGCAGCCACGCGCCGCCACGTTCACGCGCCCCACCTCCACTCCGTCCATCATTTGGTAAAACCCTCGGCCGGTGGTGCCCCCCAGGACACGATTGGCCGGAATGCGTAGTCCGTCCATGACGAGCTCGGTGGTGTCGACCCCCTTGTAGCCCATCTTCTCGATCTTGCCGGGGACGGTCAGGCCCGGGCGGACCTCGCCGAAGCCGGGTTCCTTCTCGACCAGGAAGGTGGTCATCGACCGGTGGGGCGGCGTGCCCTCGGGGTGTCCTTCGTCACTTCGGACCAGCACGGCCACCAGATTCGAGGAGCCGCCGTTCGTCAGCCACATCTTCTGGCCGCTCAGGACGTACTCGTCGCCGTCCCTCACGGCCCTGGAGGTGATCGCCGAGACGTCGGAGCCCAGCGCCGGTTCCGACATGGAGAACGCGCCGCGCACCTCGCCGGTGGCCATCCGGGGCAGGAAGTGGTCCTTCTGCTCCTGCGTGCCGTGCTGCTTGAGCATGTACGCCACGATGAAATGGGTGTTGATGATGCCGGAGACGGACATCCAGCCGCGCGCGATCTCCTCCACGCACAGCGCGTAGGTGAGCAGGGACTCTCCCAGGCCGCCGTACTCCTCGGGGATCATCAGGCCGAACAGGCCCAGCTCCTTGAGGCCGTCGACGATGCGCTGCGGGTACTCGTCGCGGTGCTCCAGGTCGGTGGCGACCGGGAGTATCTCCTTGTCGACGAAGTCCCTGACGGTCGACAGGATCTCCTGCTGGACGTCGGTCAGACCGGCGGTCCGCGCGAGTCGGGTCATGGCTGCTCCTCCGCCTTCCTCGTGGGTTCGGCAGGCCGGGGCCTGCCGGGCTGCTCGCCGCCGCGCTTCTCGACGTACGTCTCGGTGGGCACCATCACCTTGCGGCGGAACACGCAGACCAGCGTGCCGTCCTGCTTGTAGCCCCTGGTCTCGACGTGCACGATCCCGCGGTCGTCCTTCGACCTCGACGGGGTCTTGCCGAGGACGGTCGTCTCGCCGTAGATCGTGTCGCCGTGGAAGGTCGGCGCCACGTGCTTGAGCGACTCGACCTCCAGGTTGGCGATCGCCTTGCCGGAGACGTCCGGGACGGACATGCCCAGCAGCAGCGAGTAGACGTAATTGCCCACCACCACGTTCCTGCCGAAGTCGGTCGTGCCCTCGGCGTAGTTCGCGTCCATGTGGAGCGGGTGGTGGTTCATGGTCAGCAGGCAGAAGAGGTGGTCGTCGTACTCGGTGACCGTCTTGCCGGGCCAGTGCTTGTAGACGGCCCCGACCTCGAACTCCTCGTAGGTGCGTCCGAACTGCATGCCGCTCAGGCCTCCGGGGCGTGGAACTCGCTGGTGCGCTTCATGCCGGCGGCGCGGCCCTTGCCCGCGACCACCAGCGCCATCTTGCGGCTGGCCTCGTCGATCATCTCGTCGCCGAGCATCGCGGAGCCCTTCTTGCCGCCCGCCTCGGACGTGTGGTACTCGTACGCGTCCAGGATCAGTTCGGCGTGGTCGTAGTCCTCCTGGGAGGGCGAGAAGACCTCGTTGGCCGCCTCGACCTGGCCCGGGTGCAGCACCCACTTGCCGTCGAAGCCGAGGGCCGCGGCGCGCCCGGCGACCTCGCGGAAGCCGTCCACGTTCTTGATCTGGAGGTAGGGGCCGTCGATCGCCTGGAGGTCGTTGGCGCGGGCCGCCATCAGGATCCTCATCAGGATGTAGTGGTAGGCGTCGGCCGGGTAGCCGGGCGGCTGCTCGCCGACGACCAGCGTCTTCATGTTGATGGAGGCCATGAAGTCGGCCGGGCCGAAGATGATGGTCTCGATGCGCGGGGAGGCCTGGGCGATCTCGTTGACGTTGTTCAGGCCCCGGGCGTTCTCGATCTGCGCCTCGATGCCGATACGGCCGACCTCGAAGCCCATCGTCCTCTCGATCTGGGTGAGCAGCAGGTCCAGGGCGACGACCTGCTGGGCGTCCTGCACCTTCGGCAGCATGATGCAGTCCAGGTTCGGGCCCGCGCCCTCGACGACCGTGACCACGTCGCGGTACGTCCACTCGGTCGTCCAGTCGTTGACGCGCACGACCCGCGTCTTGCCGGTCCAGTCGCCCTCGTTGAGGAACTTCACGACGGTGTGCCGCGCCTCGGGCTTGGCGAGCGGGGCGCAGGCGTCCTCCAGGTCGAGGAAGACCTGGTCGGCGGGGAGGCCCTGGGCCTTCTCCAGGAAGCGGGGGTTGCTGCCGGGCACCGCGAGGCAGGAGCGCCGCGGGCGAAGGCGGTTCACCTGGGGAACAGGGCTGGTCATGCGGGGACCTCCAGGGGGTCGAGCTTGTTCGCTTTCCGGATCTCGTCGACGATACGGCCGATGATTCCGGTGATGTCGAAGTCCTTCGGGGTGAAGACGGCGGCCACTCCGGCGGCCCGCAGCCGGCCGGCGTCGGCGTTCGGGATGATCCCGCCGGCGATCACGGGGATGTCCGCCGCACCGGCCCCGCGCAGCCGATCCAGCACGTCCGGCACCAGCCGCGCGTGCGAGCCGGACAGGACCGACAGGCCGACCGCGTGCACGTCCTCGGCGAGGGCGGCGTCCACGATCTGCTCGGGGGTGAGCCGGATGCCCTGGTAGACCACCTCGAACCCGGCGTCGCGGGCGCGGACGGCGATCTGCTCGGCGCCGTTGGAGTGCCCGTCCAGACCCGGCTTGCCGACCAGGAAGCGCAGCTTGCCCACGCCCAGGTCGCGGGCGGTCAGGTCCACCTTGCGGCGGACGGCGGCCAGCGCCGTGCCCTCCTCGGCGGCGACCGCGACCGGGGCGGAGGAGACGCCGGTGGGCGCCCGGTACTCGCCGAACACCTCGCGCAGCGCCCCGGCCCACTCGCCGGTCGTGACGCCGGAGCGGGCGCACTCCAGCGTGGCCTCCATCAGGTTCTCCGTGCCCCGCGCCGCCTCCTTGAGCCGCTCCAGCGCCCTGCAGGGGCGCGGGTGGTTGAACGGCGGCTGGTAGCGGGTGTCGCGCCAGCGGCGCAGCGCCTCCACGACCTGCGCCTCCACCGCCGGGTCGACGGTGTGGACCGCGGTGTCCAGGTCGGCCGTGAGCGGGCTCGGCTCGGTCGTCTCGTGGACGTTGACGCCGACGATCTTCTCCTCGCCGGACTCGATGCGCGCCCGGCGCTCGGCGTGCGAGGCGACCAGCCGCGACTTCAGGTAGCCCGACTCGACGGCGGCCAGGGCGCCGCCCATCTCCTCGATCCGCCCCATCTCGGCCGTGGCCTCCTCGACCAGGGACGCCACCTTCGCCTCGACGACGTGCGAGCCGTCGAAGATGTCCTCGTACTCCAGCAGGTCGCTCTCGTACGCCAGGACCTGCTGGATGCGCAGGGACCACTGCTGGTCCCAGGGGCGGGGCAGGCCCAGCGCCTCGTTCCAGGCGGGCAGCTGCACGGCGCGGGCGCGGGCGTCCTTCGACAGCGTCACGGCCAGCATCTCCAGCACGATCCGCTGGACGTTGTTCTCCGGCTGCGCCTCGGTCAGGCCCAGGGAGTTGACCTGGACGCCGTAGCGGAAGCGCCGCTGCCTGGGGTCCTCGATGCCGTAGCGCTCGCGGGTGACGCGGTCCCAGATGCGGCCGAAGGCGCGCATCTTGCACATCTCCTCGACGAACCGGACACCGGCGTTCACGAAGAACGAGATGCGCCCGACCACGTCGCCCATCCGCTCCGGGGGCACCTGCCCGCAGTCGCGGACGGCGTCCAGGACGGCGATCGCCGTCGACATCGCGTACGCGATCTCCTGGACCGGCGTGGCGCCGGCCTCCTGGAGGTGGTAGCTGCAGATGTTGATCGGGTTCCACTTCGGGATGTGGGACACCGTGTACGCGATCATGTCCGTCGTCAGCCTCAGCGAGGGGCCCGGTGGGAAGACGTGCGTGCCCCGCGACAGGTACTCCTTGACGATGTCGTTCTGCGTCGTCCCCGACAGCTCGGTGATGTCCGCGCCCTGCTCCTCGGCGACCACCTGGTAGAGCGCCAGCAGCCACATGGCGGTGGCGTTGATGGTCATCGAGGTGTTCGTCCGCTCCAGGGGGATGTCCTGGAAGAGGCGGCGCATGTCGCCGAGGTGCGAGACCGGGACCCCGACCCGGCCGACCTCGCCGCGGGCGAGGACGTGGTCGGGGTCGTAGCCGGTCTGCGTCGGCAGGTCGAACGCGACCGACAGGCCGGTCTGCCCCTTGGCGAGGTTGCGCCGGTACAGCTCGTTGGACGCCTCGGCGGTGGAGTGGCCGGCGTACGTGCGCATCAGCCACGGCCGGTCCTTCTCCCTGCGGTCCCCGCCCGCGGCGGGACCGGTCCGACGTTCGCTCATGCCCGGCCTCAGACGTTCCGGAAGCGGTTGATGGCGTCGATGTGCCGCGCGCGCTTCTCCGCGTCGCGCACGCCCAGGCCCTCGCGGGGCGCGAGGCACAGCACGCCGACCTTGCCCTGGTGGAGGTTGCGGTGCACGTCGTACGCGGCCTGCCCGGTGTCCTGGAGGGCGTAGACCTTGGAGAGCGTCGGGTGGATCTTCCCCTTGGCGATGAGGCGGTTGGCCTCCCACGCCTCGCGGTAGTTGGCGAAGTGGGAGCCGATGATCCGCTTCAGCGACATCCACAGGTAGCGGTTGTCGTACTCGTGCAGGTAGCCCGAGGTGGAGGCGCAGGTGGTGATCGTGCCGCCCTTGCGGGTGACGTACACGGACGCGCCGAAGGTCTCGCGGCCGGGGTGCTCGAAGACGATGTCGATGTCCTCGCCGCCGGTGAGCTCGCGGATGCGCTTGCCGAAGCGCTTCCACTCCTTGGGGTCCTGGGTGCGCTCGTCCTTCCAGAACCGGTAGCCCTCGGCGTTGCGGTCGATGATCGCCTCGGCGCCCATGGAGCGGCAGATCTCCGCCTTCTGGGGGCTGCTCACCACGCAGACGGGGTTGGCGCCGCCGGCCAGCGCGAACTGGGTGGCGTAGCTGCCCAGGCCGCCGCTCGCGCCCCAGATCAGCACGTTGTCGCCCTGCTTCATGCCGGCGCCGTTGCGCGAGACGAGCTGGCGGTAGGCGGTGGAGTTGACCAGTCCGGGGGCCGCGGCCTCCTCCCAGCTGAGGTGGTCCGGCTTGGGCATCAGCTGGTTGGACTTCACGAGCGCGATCTCGGCCAGGCCGCCGAAGTTGGTCTCGAAGCCCCAGATGCGCTGCTCGGGGTCGAGCATCGTGTCGTTGTGGCCGTCGGAGGACTCCAGCTCGACCGACAGGCAGTGGGCGACGACCTCGTCACCGGGCTTCCAGGAGTTCACTCCCGGGCCGGTGCGCAGGACGACGCCCGCGAGGTCGGAGCCAATGATGTGGTACGGCAGGTCGTGGCGCCTGGTGAGCTCGCTGAGCCGGCCGTAGCGCTCCAGGAAGCCGAAGGTGGACAGCGGCTCGAAGATCGACGTCCACACCGAGTTGTAGTTGACCGAGGAGGCCATCACGGCCACCAGGGCCTCGCCCGGGCCGAGTTCGGGGACCGGCACCTCGTCCAGGTGCAGCGACTTGCGCGGGTCCTTGTCCCGGGTGGGCTGCCCGGCGAACATCTCCGTCTCGTCCTTGTGCACGGTGACGGCGCGGTAGGCGTCGGGCAGCGGCAGCGCGGCGAAGTCGGCGGACGTGGCGTCCGGCGACTGGATCGCGTCCAGGATTTCCTTCACGGTGTTGCCTCCGGCGAATGGGATCTCCCCCCGCCCCGGCCGGGGCCGGGAGCGGGGGAGGCGTCCGGGGAGGACGCCCGAGGGTTGCGTCGGGGTGGTGCTGCGGGTGCGGGGCGTGCCGTCGGTTCGGCGAAGGTGGTGCTGCTGTGCGCGTTGTGGCGCGGAAGGGTGCCTGTGACGCAGGCGTCCGGGCGCGCGGGCCGGTGGTGCCCCGGACGGTGCCGGGAACGGCTTGCGGGGACAACCGGCGTACGAAGGGTCTCTGCACGCCGGCCGCCCGGACACCCTCAACGTATGGCACCCCGTGTCACATGACAAGGCACCGAGTGCCAACAATTTCTCTCACTTGTCATCCGGCCGTCACAGATGAGCGATGATCGATCGAATCAGGGGATGAAACGGCCCCTGACATGCCGAAACGGCCACCCCGAAGGGTGGCCGTCCTCACACCGCCCGCTCCCGGGCGCGGTGCCCGCGCGGGCAGGGCTCAGCGGTCGCGCAGGGCCTCCTCGATGGTGCGCATGACCTCGTCGAGCGGGGCGTCCGTGCGCGCCACCGTCACCAGCACCTCGCCGTGGGCGGAGGCGGTGGCGGCGGGCCGGGCGGCGGTCGTCCGGCCCGCGCCGATGCCCGTGCCGAACGTCTTGCGCACGATGGCGAACGCGTGGTCCAGCTGCGCCTCCACGTCGCCCTGGCCACCGGCCCGCAGCCAGCGCCGCAGCACGTGGTTGTGGGCCGTGACCACGGCGGAGGCGGCGACCTCGGCCAGCAGCGGGTCGTAGTTGCCGTCGTCGTGGTGCGCGTTCTCGTCGAAGTGGCCCAGCAGATAGCGGGTGAAGAGGCGCTCGTAGCGCGCCACGGAGGCGATCTCCGCCTCGCGCAGCGTGGGGACCTCGCGGGTGAGCTTGTAGCGGGAGACGGAGATCTCGGGCTGCGCGGCGTACATCCGCATGACCTCCTTGATACCGCGGCACACGGTGTCGAGGGGGTGCTCGTGGGCGGGGGCGGCGTTGAGCACCGCCTCGGCGCGGACCAGGGTGTCGTCGTGGTCCGGGAAGATCGCCTCTTCCTTGGAGCGGAAGTGCCGGAAGAAGGTGCGGCGGGCGACGCCCGCCGCGGCGGCGATCTCGTCCACGGTCGTCGCCTCGTAGCCCTTGGTCGCGAACAGCTCCATGGCCGCGGCCGCCAGCTCGCGGCGCATCTTGAGCCGTTGCGCGGCGGCGCGGCTGCCCGCGGCGGTCTCCGGAACGTCGGACGTGGCGGTGGTACGGGAGGACTTGGCGGGCTGGGACATGCCCCGAACGTACTGCATGCGCGCGGCCGGCCGCGCGCGGCCCGGACCGCCCCCGTCCGCCGGGGGCGGCGGGGCGGCCGCCGGGTCCAGCAGCCCGCCCCAGCCCCCGCGGCCGGCGGACCGGTCGTCCGGTCCCTCGCCGTACGGCTCAGCGGCGGGCATGCTCACGGAAGCCGCGGCCCGTCTTGCGGCCGAGGCAGCCCGCGGCCACCAGGTGTTCGAGCAGGGGCGCCGGTGCCAGGCCCGGATCGCGGAACTCGCGGTGCAGGACCTTCTCGATGGCGAGCGAGACGTCCAGGCCGACCACGTCCAGGAGCTCGAAGGGGCCCATCGGGTACCCGCCGCCGAGCCGCATCGCGGCGTCGATGTCGTCGGGGGTGGCGTAGTGCTCCTGGACCATCTTCACCGCGTTGTTCAGGTACGGGAACAGCAGTGCGTTCACGATGAAGCCGGCCCGGTCGCCGCAGTCCACGGGGTGCTTGCGCAGCCGCGCGCACAGGTCGCGGACCGTGGCGTGCGCCTCGTCCCCGGTCAGCACGGTGCGGACCACCTCGACGAGCTTCATCGCCGGCGCCGGGTTGAAGAAGTGCATGCCGATCACGTCCTGCGGGCGCGAGGTGGCGCGGGCGCAGGCGACGACGGGCAGCGAGGAGGTCGTGGTCGCCAGGATCGCGCCCGGCTTGCAGACCTCGTCGAACGCCGCGAACAGCCGCCGCTTGACCTCCAGGTCCTCCGCGACCGCCTCCAGGGCCAGGTCGACGTCGGCGAAGGTCTCGTAGGAGTCGGCCGGGACGATCAGGTCCAGGGCGCGGGCCGCGTCCTCGGAGCTCATGCGGCCCTTGTCCACCGAGCGCGCCAGCGACTTGCCGACGCGGCCCTTGGCGGCCCGCGCCTTGTCCTCGGTCCGCGCGGCGAGCACGACCCCGTACCCGGCCCTGGCGAAGACCTCGGCGATGCCGGACGCCATGGTGCCGGAGCCGGCGACGCCGACGGTGCGGACGGCGCGGACGGGGCCCGCGGCGCCGTCCGCGGCCGGGGTGAGCGCGTCCGGCACGACGGCGGCGCTGCCCGGCGCCTCGTACGTGTAGAACCCGCGGCCCGCCTTGCGGCCGGTCAGGCCCGCCTCGCCGAGCTGCCCGAGGATCGGCGCGGGCGCGTGCAGCCGGTCGTGCGAGGCGGCGTACATGGCGTCCAGGACCGTGCGCGCGGTGTCGATGCCGATCAGGTCGAGCAGCGCGAGCGGGCCCATCGGCAGGCCGCAGCCGAGCCGCATCGCGGCGTCGATGTCCTCGCGGGAGGCGTACTTGGCCTCGTACATCGCGGCGGCCTGGTTGAGGTAGCCGAAGAGCAGGCCGTCGGCGACGAAGCCGGGGCGGTCGCCGACGGCGACCGGCTCCTTGCCCAGCTCCAGGGCGAGGTCGGTGACGGCGGCGACGGCCTCGGGCGCGGTCAGCACGGAGGAGACGACCTCGACCAGCCTCATGGCGGGCGCGGGGTTGAAGAAGTGCAGGCCCAGCACGCGCTCGGGGTGGGCCGAGTCGGCGGCCAGACGCGTCACGGACAGGGCGTTGGTGCCGGTGGCCAGGACGGTCTCCGGGCGCACGACGTCGTCGAGGGCGCGGAAGATCTGCTGCTTGACCTCGTAGGACTCGGGGGCCACCTCGATCACGAGGTCGGCGCCCGAGGCGGCCTTCAGGTCGGTGGCGGTGCGGAAGCGGGCCAGGGCGTCGGAGCGCTCCCGCCCGGTGAGGCGCCCGCGGCCCACGGCCCGCTCCAGGGCGGCCTCCAGGGCGGTGGCGGCGCGGGCGGCGGCGGTCTCGCTGACGTCGATGCCGACGACCTCGCGGCCGGCGCGGACGAGGATCTCGGCGATACCGGTGCCCATGGTGCCCAGGCCCACGACGGCGACCGTCTTCAGCGGGGACAGGGGGGTGTCGGACAGGGGAGTGACCATCGCGGGACTCCAGATGAGGGTGACGACTGGGGACGCGCCCCGGTGCGCCGACGGGCGCACCGGGTGCGGAAAGGGGCGCGGGCGCCGCCGGGGCGGCGAGCGCGTACGCCCGGTGCCGTCCGCGGGTGCGCACACACCCGGGGAGCGGCGGTGTCCGACCGGCCCTGTCCCGGGGCCGGGCCGTGAAGCGGTGCACGGGGCACCGGACCGACGGCACTCGCGGCGGCTGCGTCACCAGGCCGCTGCGAGCGAAGGGAAAGCGAGCGGGTAACTCGCTCGTCTGAGCTTAACCCGCGGGTAACGAGCGCGCCAGTACCCCGAGTTTGTGATGTAGGTCCCGCGGCCGGACCATGGCCCTAGGCTCCTCCCATGGACGAAGAGTTGCGCGTGCTCACGGAGCGTATACAGCGGGAGGCGCAGGGCGCGGCGGCGCCGGCGTACGAGCGGCTCGCGGCGACCGAGGACCCCGACGAACTGGCCGCTGTGCTCACGGCTCCCGGGGAGCCGCTGTGGGCCAGGGAGCTGGCCGCCGTCCGGCTCGGGCTCGCGGGGGACCGGCGCGCCTTCGAGGCGCTCGTCCTCCTGCTCAACCACCGCGACCCGCAACGCTGCGCGGCCGCCGCGTACGCGCTGGCCCGGCTCGGCGACCCGCGCACCGCCCGCGCGGCCGCCGCCCTCGCCACCAACGAACTGCGCGTCGCCTACGCCCTGTACCCGGTGCGGCTCCTGGTGCGGCTGCGCGCCCCGGAGTCCGTGCCCGCGCTGATCACCACGCTGACCCGCAGGCTCCACCCGCACGACCCCTACCGCCGGGTCGCCCTGGCGTGCGTCGAGGGGCTCGGCGCCCTCGCCGACGAACGCGCCCGCCCGGTCCTGGACCGGGCCCTGGCCCACCCCAGCCTCGCGGTGGCGGCGGCGGAGGCCCTGCGCAGACTGCCGCCCCCGGGGACGGGGGAGTAGCGCCCCCGCCGCACCGTGCCGGGCCGGCGGCGCCCACCGCTCCGGCACCACCGCGAACGCCTCGACCTCCAGCAGGAACCGGGGGGAGACCAGGGCGGCGACCTGGACGGCCGAGGAGGCCGGGAGGCGGTCGGCGGGGATGTGGGCGGCGCGGGCCGCGCGGACGGCGGGCATGTGGGCCATGTCCGTCACGAAGTAGGTCAGCTTGACCACGTCGTCGAACGTGGCCCCCGCCGCGGCCGGACAGCGCCTCAGGTTCTCGAAGACCTGGCGGGCCTGGGCCTCCGGGTCGCCCGGGCCGACCAGCTCGCCGTCCTCGTCGAGGGGCAGCTGCCCGGAGACGGCCACGAGGCGGCCCGTGCCCAGGACGACGTGGGAGTAGGCGGCGGCGGGGGCGACGCCCTCGGGGGCGGGGATGCGGGTCGGGCCGGACGGCGGGGACTGCGGGGAGGGTTCGGTCATGGGGGGCCATGGCGGACCACGGCTCCGGCGGCGGTCGCGTCCGGACCGGGGCCCGGCGGTCCGGACGCGACGACCGCGCGGCGGCGGGGCTCAGCCGCGCGGGCCCAGCAGGCCGTGGAGGCGTGCGCCCCGGGAGTCCGACGGCTCCGGCGGGGCGGATTCGGCGGCGGTCTCCGGCGCCAGTGGCTTCGGGGCCGGGAGGGCCGGGCAGACCGCGTCGGCCTCGCCGTCGCCGCGCGGCACCGTGCCGTCGGTCAGGTACGCCGCCAGGTGCCCGTCCAGGCAGGCGTTCCCGGCGAGCGTGATGCCGTGGTTGCCGCCGCCCTCCTCGACCACCAGGCCCGAACCGCGCAGCAGCCGGTGCATCAAGGCGCCGCCCCGGTACGGGGTGGCGGCGTCGTCGGTCGCCTGGAACAGCAGGGCGGGCGGCAGGTCGGCGTCGGCGAGGTCGGCCGCGCCCGGCGCCGGACGCGCCGGGACCGTCGGCCAGAACGCGCACGGCGCGTTGTACCAGGTGTTGCTCCAGGTCATGAACGGCGCCTTGGCGTGCACCGCCCACGCGTCGGCGCGCCACTTGTTCCAGTCGCGCGGCCAGGCCGTGTCACCGCACTGCACCGCGGTGTAGACGCTGTAGCCGTTGTCGCCGGCCGCGTCGACGGCGCCGAAGTTCTCGTACGCCTGGACCAGCGGCGCGTCGTCCTTGTCCCGCACGTACGCCGCGAACGCCTCGGCCAGGTGCGGCCAGTAGCCGTTGAAGTAGCCGCCGGGCAGGAACGTGTCCTCCAGCTCCGCCGCGCCGACCTTCCCGCCGGCCGGCTTCCTCGCGAGGGCCGCGCGCATCGCGTACCACTCGTCCTCCACGCGCGCCGGGTCGGTGCCCAGACCGTACGCGGCGTCGTGCCCGGCGACCCAGGCCAGGAACGCGCGGTGGCGGTCGCCGAAGGCGTGGTCCTGCTGGATGTTCGCGTCGTACCAGACGCCGGAGGGGTCGACGACGGAGTCGAGGACCAGGCGCCGCACCCGCCGCGGGTACAGGTCGGCGTAGACCGCGCCCAGGTAGGTGCCGTACGAGTAGCCCAGGTAACTGATCTCCGGGGCGCCCAGGGCGCCGCGGATCGCGTCCAGGTCGCGGGCGGAGGCGACCGTGTTCATGTGCGGCAGCAGGTCCGCGTGGCGCTCGGCGCAGGCCTTCGCGAAGGCGCGGGCGCGCTCCAGGCCGGCCTTCTCCAGGGCGGGGGTGCTCGGCACGGAGTCGGGGCGCACCGGGGCGAAGTGGCCCGGGCGGCAGTCCAGCGCGGGCCGGCTCCCGCCGACGCCGCGCGGGTCGAAGCCGACGACGTCGTACTGCGCCGCGACCGCCTTCGGCAGCGACGACGCGACGAAGCCCGCGAGCGCCAGGCCGCTGCCGCCGGGGCCGCCCGGGTTGACCAGGAGGGGACCCTGGTAGGTCCGCGCGGTGTGCGGGACGCGGGAGAGGGCCAGCGTGATCTGCCGGCCGTGCGGGTGCGCGTGGTCGAGCGGCACCTTCAGGGACGCGCACTGGAGGGTCGGGTAAGCCTTGGTGCCGCACTTCTCCCAGGCGAGCGACGGCGCGGAGGCGGCGGGGGCGGTACGGGGCGCGGGCGCGGCGCCGGCGGCCGGCGCGGACACGAGCGTCCCGGCGGCCACGGCGGCGGCGCACAGGACGGCCGCGCGTCCGCGCGCGGGGAGCCGCGGCCGGACGCGCGGAGCGGGGGTGCCGGCCTTCGCGGGCCGGTGGGCCGGGGAGCGCTCCCCGGTGGGTCGCGGCATGTCGCCTCTCAGGGACGGGGGTGGGCCGTGCCTGCCACGGCCTTAGCCGAATCGTTCCCGAAAGGGCGGCCGGAAGGGGTGTTTCCGCGCAGTGTCGACCTGAATGGGTCAGTGGCGCCCGCGTCCCGCCGGTAGCAGCGCCCGCATCCCGCCGGAAGGGCTCCCGCGGACGGCCCCTCAGAGCAGCGTGAGCTGCGTCCGCTCCGGCGTGGTGTGCTCCGGCTCCGGCTCGGGCAGGCGGCGCGCCGCTCCCGGGCGCGCGGGCCCCATCCCGTACTCCTGGGCCAGCTCGTGCACCTGACGGGTGATCCGGCGCTGGTACCACTTCGGGGCGTACGCGCCGCCCGCGTACAGGCGCTCGTAGCGGTGCACCAGGTGCGGGTGGTGCCGCCCCAGCCAGCTCATGAACCACTCGCGGGCGCCGGGCCGCAGGTGCAGCGCCAGCGGTGTCACGGAGGTGGCGCCCGCGGACGCGATCGCCCGCACGGTGGCGCGCAGCTGCTCCGGGCCGTCGCTGAGGAACGGGATCACCGGGGCCATCAGCACCCCGCAGCCGATGCCGTGCCCGGCGAGCGTGCGGACGACGTCGAGGCGCCGCTCCGGGGCGGGCGTGCCCGGCTCGACGGTGCGCCACAGGGCGGGGTCGGTGAAGCCGACGGAGACGGAGACGCCGACCTCGGTGACGGAGGCGGCCTGTTTCAGCAGGTCGAGGTCGCGCAGGACCAGGGTGCCCTTGGTGAGCAGGGAGAAGGGGTTGGCGTGGTCGCGCAGCGCCGCGATGATGCCGGGCATCAGGCGGTAGCGCCCCTCGGCCCGCTGGTAGCAGTCCACGTTGGTGCCCATGGCTATGTGCTCGCCCTGCCAGCGCGGCGAGGCCAGCTGGCGGCGCAGCAGCTCGGGCGCGTTGACCTTGACCACGATCTGGCTGTCGAAGCCGAGGCCGGTGTCCAGGTCCAGATAGCTGTGGGACTTGCGGGCGAAGCAGTAGACGCAGGCGTGGGAGCAGCCGCGGTAGGGGTTCACGGTCCACTCGAAGGGCATGCGCGAGGCGCCCGGCACCCGGTTCACGACCGAGCGGGCGCGCACCTCGTGGAAGGTGATCCCGCGGAACTCCGGGGTGTCGAACGTGCGGGTCGTGACCGCGTCCGCGCCGAAGAGCGCGGTGTCCGCGGCCCGGCCGCGGCCGGACTCCGCCGTGAGGTTCTCCCAGCGCATGACGCCTCCTCGCTAGCACTGGCCACACAATAGAACACATGTTCCCTTGATCGTGCGACCCCACCGCGCGCCCCCCGATTTGGGCGCCCGGCCCGCCGGGTGGTTGGCTGGCCGTGAACCAGCGGCAACCCACGTGCAGGAGGAACGAATGGCGCAGGTCGAGGCCACCACGGAGCGGATCGTCGCGGCGCCGCCGGACGACGTGTTCGACGCCCTGGCCGACTACAGCGGCACCCGCGCGAGGCTCCTGCCGGAGCAGTTCAGCGAGTACGAGGTGCGCGAGGGCGGCGACGGCGAGGGCACGCTCGTCCACTGGAAGCTGCAGGCCACCAGCAAGCGCGTGCGCGACTGCCTGCTGGAGGTGTCCGAGCCCACCGACGGCGAACTCGTCGAGAAGGACCGCAACTCCTCCATGGTCACCACCTGGCGGGTCACCCCGGCCGGCGAGGGGAGGTCCAGGGTCGCCGTCACCACCGTGTGGAACGGCGCCGGCGGCATCGGCGGCTTCTTCGAGAAGACCTTCGCGCCCAAGGGCCTCGCCCGCATCTACGACGCGGTGCTCGCCCGCCTCGCCACCGAGGTGGAGAAGTAGCCCGCAGGGCTTTCAAGGGCCGGGCCCCCGGAGGACGTTGGAGCCGGGTCCCCAGGGATCGTTGCCCCTCTCACCGATTCGAGTGGATCACTCGGAGCGGAGGCGGACCGCCGTAACCCCTCGCGCCCGCCGCCCGTTGTCGCACAACGCGGGAACGGTGCGGCAGGCGCGACGAGGGGAGCGGGACGTGGGCGGGATCACCGAGGTGCGGGACGAGCGGACCGCCGCGCCCCCCGAGGACGGAGCCGGCGCCGCGCCTCCCGCCGCGCCGGCGGACCCGGCCGCCGCACCGGTCCCCGGACTCGGGCCCCGCCGGGTGCGCCTGGTCTTCTGCGGGCTCATGCTCGCGCTGCTGCTCGCCGCCCTGGAGCAGATGATCGTCGCCACCGCGCTGCCGCGGATCGTCGGCGAGCTGCACGGCCTGGACAGGATGTCCTGGGCGATCACCGCCTACCTGCTCACCTCGACGGTCGGCCTGCCCGTCTACGGCAAGCTCGGCGACCTCTACGGCCGCAAGGGCGTCTTCCAGTTCGCCATCGTCGTCTTCGTCGCCGGCTCCGCGCTGGCCGGCCGGGCGTCCACGATGGACCAGCTCATCGCCTGGCGCGCCCTGCAGGGCGTCGGCGCGGGCGGACTCATGATCGGCGTACAGGCGATCATCGCGGACATCGTGCCGCCCCGGGAGCGCGGCCGCTACATGGGCCTCGTCGGCGCCGCGTTCGGCCTCGCCTCGGTCGCCGGACCGCTGCTCGGCGGCTACTTCACCGACCACCTCTCCTGGCGCTGGTGCTTCTACGTCAACGTGCCCTTCGGCCTGCTCACCCTGGCCGTCGTCACCGTCGTCCTCAAGCTCCCCCGGCCCGCCGCCCGGCCCCGCCTCGACGTGCCCGGCACCCTGCTGCTGACCGCCACCTCCACCTGCCTGGTGCTGCTGACCAGCTGGGGCGGCACCGAGTACGCCTGGGGCTCCCGCACGATCCTCGGCCTGGCCGCCGGCGCCGTCGTCTGCGCGCTGCTCTTCGTGCTCGCCGAGCGCTTCGCGGCCGAACCCGTCGTCCCCCTGCGGCTGTTCCGCGACTCCGTCTTCAACGTCACCGCGCTGGTGGGCCTGGTCGTCGGCGTCGCCCTGTTCGGCGCGGCCGGCTACCTGCCGAGCTTCCTGCAGATGGTCGACGGCGCCACGGCCACCGAGTCCGGCCTGCTCATGCTGCCCATGACGGGCGGCGTCGTCCTCGCCTCGATCGTCTCCGGGCAGTTCGTCAGCCGCACCGGCCGCCACCGCCTCCCCCCGGTCCTCGGCGGCGCCCTGGCCACCCTCGGCATGTGGCTGCTGTCCCGCCTGGACGCCGACACGCCCCGGCTGCACTACAGCGTCTGGACGGCCGTGCTCGGCGCCGGCGTCGGCATGGTGATGCCGGTCCTCGTGCTCGCCGTGCAGAACTCCGTGCGCCCCGCCGACCTCGGCACCGCCACCAGCGCAAACACCTACTTCCGGCAGATCGGCGGCAGCGTCGGCGCCGCCGTCTTCGGCACGCTGCTCGCCGACCGGCTCGCCGACGCCCTCGCCCGGAACCTGCCCGCCGCGAGCGGACTGCCCGACCCGGAGTCCGTCACACCGCAGCTCGTCCACGCCCTGCCCGCCGCCGTGCGCGACGGCTACGTCCGCGCGTACGCCGAGGCCATGCCGCCGCGCGTACGCCGAGGCCATGCCGCGCATCTTCCTCTACCTCGTGCCGGTGCTCGCCCTCGGCCTGCTCATCGCCTGCTTCCTCAAGGAGAAACCCCCGGTGTCCCACTCCGCCCCCACCACCGGTGCCGAGCCCGCCGAGTCCGCCGAGTCCCCGGTCCCGCAGGCCCGCGCGGCGCACACCGGGGGCGTGCCCGTCCGCGGCACGGTGCGGCACTCCGACGGCACCGCCGTGCCCGGCGCCGCCCTCACCCTCGTCGACGGCGCCGGACGGCAGACCGGACGGGGCGCCGGCGGCGAGGACGGGCGGTACGCGCTGGCGGCGCCGGGACCCGGCGCGTACGTCCTGATCGCTGCGGCCGGCGGCCACCAGCCGCAGGCCGTCGGCGTCACCGTCGGCGACCGGCCGGTGGAGCTGGACGTGGTGCTCGGCGGCGCCGGGCGCCTGGCCGGCAGCGTCCTGGCCGCCGACGGCAGCCCCGTGCGCGACGCCGTCGTCACCCTCACCGACGTGCACGGCGAGGTCGTCGCCACCACCCGCAGCGGCCACGGGGGCGGGTACACGATCACCGGGCTGGTGGCCGGCGAGTACACCCTCGCGGCCGGCGCGCCCGCCTTCCGTCCGGCCGCGCTGCCCGTCACCGTGCAGGCCGCCCGCGAGACCCGGCAGGACGTCGAGCTGGCCGGCGGCGCCGTGCTGCGCGGCACCGTGCGCGGCGGCGGCCGCCCGGTCGAGGACGCGCGGGTGACCCTGCTGGACGCGGCGGGCAACGTCGTCGGCTCGCACACCACCGGCGCCGACGGGACCTTCCGCTTCGTCGACCTGTCCTCCGGCGAGTACACCGTGATCGCCTCCGGCTATCCGCCCGTGGCGACCGTGCTGCGGATGGCGGGCGGCGGCCGCACGGAGCGCGACCTCCAGCTCGGGCACGAGGACCGGCGGGAGGAGGCGGAGGGCTGAGGGAGCAGCGGGTCCGAAGGGGGCCTCGAGCCCCCTGGGCGCGCCGGAGCCGCCCCGGGGGCCAATTCCCGGGTTGACGCACATGGCGACGCTACCCGGTCGTACCGTGAGGGATGGCGGTACAGATCGTGCGGAGCCGTGCAGAGAGGGCCTGGCCCATGGACCGTGGCACCGAGACCGGCGCGACAGGCCGCCCGGACGACGGCGCCGCCGCGGCCGGGCGCATCCCGCTCGCCGTCGTGGTGGTCGACCGCGACGGTCTCGTCTCGCACTGGAGCAGGGGCGCCCGGCGGCTGTTCGGCGTCGCGAAGGAGGAGGCGGTGGGCCGCGCGGCCGGCGACCTGCTGCCCGTCTCCGGCGCCCTGCCCGAGGACGACGAGCCCGCGCCCGCCGGGGAGTACACCGCCTACGACGGGCTCGGCCCCGGCCTGGAGACCTCCCTGGACGGGCGGCTGTCCTACCCGGCGGCGGGCCGCGCCCGGCTCACCGTGCCGGACCGGGACCGCGCCGACGTGCTGTGGTGGGCCTACCCGCTGGTGGGCCCCGGGTCCGAGCGGCTGCTGGTGCTGGCCGCCGACGCCGACGCGCTGCGCGCCCCGGACGAGGAGCACGCCGGCCACATCGTGCCCGCCTTCGCCCTGCACACCGACTTCCCCGGCGCCGAGGAGCTCGCCCGGCGGCTGCCCGAGATCCTGCCCAGCATGAGCGTCGGCGAGAGCGCCCGCATCGTCTCCCAGGTCCTCGAACTCGGCTACCCGGTCCTGGAGTTCAGCCGGAACCACCGGGTGCCCGTCACCCCCGACTGGGGCGTGCCGCGGCGGGCCGGGCGCGCCGCGCGCCGGAGGCGGGCCGAGGAGGCCGCGGCCGCGGGCCGCCCCCTCCCCTCGGACGCCGCGGGCGGGGGCGAGGGGGAGGACCTGGAGTACGCCGCGGTCCGCGAGCGCCTGGAGTTCCTCAACGAGGTCAGCGGGCGCATCGGCTCCTCGCTCGACCTGTCCGCGACGATTCAAGAGGTCAGCCGGGCCGTCGTGCCGCGCTTCACGGACGTGGCCGGCACCTATCTGCGCGAGCAGGTCGTCGCGGGCGAGGGCTTCCCCGAGGGCGTGCCCGACGAGACCACGCTGTGGCACCGGGTGGCCGTGGAGCACACCGACGAGCCGGGCCGCTGGGACGACGTCGTGCCGGTCGGCGAGTCGATGCCCTTCCCCGCGCACACGCCGTTCTTCCAGTGCATGACCAGCGGCGAGCCGGTGCTGGTGCCCCGCATCAGCGAGGAGATGGGCAACGCGATCGCCTCGCAGTTCGAGAAGCGGGACATCCGGCCGCTGATCACCGGCCGCTCGATGCTGGTCGTGCCGCTCAAGGCGCGCAACGTGGTGCTGGGCTTCATGATCCTGCTGCGCCACCGCGAGCGGCCCGAGTTCAACGACATGGACCGCGTCACCGGCGCCGAACTGGCCGCCCGCGCCGGGCTCGTGCTCGACAACGCGCGCATGTACACGTACCAGGAGAGCGTCGCCGAGACCCTCCAGGACAGCATGCTGCCGCACATCGCGCCGCGCATGGCGGGGTGCGACATCGCCACCCGCTATCTGCCGGGCACGCTCCTCGGGAGGGTCGGCGGCGACTGGTTCGACTCGGTGAAGCTGCCCGGCTCCCGCACCGCGCTGGTCGTCGGCGACGTCATGGGCCACGGCCTGAACTCGGCGGCCATGATGGGGCAGCTGCGCACCGCCGTGCAGACCATGGCGGCCCTGGACCTGCCCCCGGCCCAGCTGCTGCGCAGCCTGGACGACCTCGCCCAGCGGCTCGGCGAGCACTACCTCGCGACCTGCGTGTACGCCGTCTACGACCCGATCGCCGGGGAGGTGGAGCTCGCCAACGCCGGCCACATCCCGCCGGTGCTGGTGCGCGCCGGGGACGGGCACAGCGACCTGCTGGAGCTGCCGACGGGCGCGCCGATCGGCGTCGGCGGGGTGCCCTTCGAGTCCGTACGGGTCCCGGTGGCGGCCGGCGACCGGCTGGTGATGTGCACCGACGGGCTGGTCGAGGTGCGCGGCGAGGACATCGGCGTCGGGCTCGCCACGCTCTGCGAGTCCGCCGCCCACCCGGCCGCCTCCATGGACGACGCCTGCGACACGATCATCCGCGCGCTGAACACGCGCGGCGGCCGCAAGGACGACGTGGCGCTGCTGATGGCCCGGCTCAACGGCATCGGACCGGACCACGTCGCCCGGTGGCGGTTCGCGCCCGACCCGGCCGAGGCGGGCCGCGCCCGCGCCGCCGTCCGCGAGCGGCTGCGCGTGTGGGGCCTGGACTCCCTCGCCGACCACGCCGTGCTGATGGTGGACGAGCTGGTCGCCAACGCCGTGCGCCACTCCCGCGGCCCGGTCGACCTGCGGCTGGTGCGCGGCGACACCCTGCTGTGCGAGGTGGACGACGACGACCACACCCTGCCCACCCTGCTCAGCGCCGGGCCCGAGGACGAGTACGGGCGCGGGCTGAGAGTCGTCAGCGCGCTGGCGCGGGAGTGGGGTGCCAGCCGAACCGGGGCGGGCAAGACGGTCCGGTTCGAGCTGGCACTGCCGCGGTCGCGGGTGCGGTAGCCGGCGTCCGGCCCCCGCGCACGGGCGCCGGGAGCGGGCTGTCTCCGTGCGCAGGTGCGGAGCGGACCGGTTTCTGTGTGCAGGTGCGGGACGGACCGGTTTCCGTGTGCAGGCGCCGGGCGGGCCGGTCTCCGCGCGGGGTGTCAGGCGGGCCCGTCCCTTCCCGCAGCCACCGGACGGGGTGCTTCCCGTACGGCGGCGGCCGGGCGGTGGGGCGCGCGGGGAAGGCCGGACGGTGTGGGCGTGTCGACGGGTCGTGAAGGTCCGCGCGGCATGCCTTGTGGGCATGTGCCGGGCGCGGTAGACCGTACTGCCCGTGCGGTACCGCCCGCCGGTCGCGGCGGGCGGCGGTGGCGTCCTGGGGAGCCGGTCATGAGCGTGACGAGCAGATACAGGGAAGCGTGGGAGGGCTTCTGGCGGGAGGCCCCCGAGGAGCAGGGCGCCGTCTTCTGGGACACCGAACCCGCCCTCGCCGTCGGTGCCCACCTCGCCCTCTTCGAGCCGCACCTGACGGAGCCCGGACTGCCGCTCGTCGACCTCGGCTGCGGCAACGGCACCCAGACCCGCCGCCTCGCCGACCGCTTCCCACGGGTCGTCGGCGCCGACCTGTCGGCCGCCGCGCTCGAGCGCGCGCGCCGCGCGGACCCGGCGGGCCGGGCGGCGTACCGGCTGCTCGACGCGGCGGACGGGGACGAGGCCGCGACGCTCCACGCCGAACTGGGCGACGCCAACGTCTACATGCGCGGCGTGCTGCACCAGTGCGAACCAGACGACCGGCAGGCGGTGGCCGACACCGTGGCCGTTCTGGTGGGCGGGCGCGGCCGGGCCTTCCTGCTCGAACTGTCCGAGGCCGCGCGGCCGGTGCTGCTCAACCTCGCGCGGGGCGACGGCGGGCCGCCCGCCAAGCTGGCGCCGATCCTCCGGCACGGCATCGCGCCCGCCGAGGTCGCCGACGACGCGGTCCCGCAGTACCTGCGCGCCGCCGGGCTCACCGTCCTGGCCTCGGGCGGGCTGCCGCTGGTCACCACGGAGCACACGGCGGACCGCTCGCGCATCGAGCTGCCCTCGAAGTGGCTGGTCGCCGGCCGCCCCGCGTGAGGGCCACCGTGTCGCCGCCACGCGGAAGCCGGTGCCCCCGGCGGAGCCGCCGGGGTGTCAAAGGAGCGGGCGGCGACACGGCAGCGGTCGCAGTACGAGCCGTGGCACACGGGGGAGCTGCCGTGCGCGGCCCGGGCCGAGCCCTCGGCGGGACCGGTGGGGCCGGTGCGCGGGCGGCCGGAGGCGCGGGCCCGTGGCCCGGGTCCCGGAGGCGGGAGGCCGTGCTTCCGCCGCCCTGTGGGCGGCCGGGCGTCTGCGGTAGAACTGGGGGATGGCAAAGATCCTCATCAGCGCCGACATGGAGGGCGCCACCGGCGTGACGTGGCCCGCCGACGTGCTGCCGGGCACCGCGCAGTGGGAGCGGTGCCGCTCGATGTTCACCTCCGACGTCGACGCCGCCGTGACCGGCTTCTTCGAGGGGGGCGCCGACGAGGTCCTCGTCAACGAGGCGCACTGGACCATGCGCAATCTGCTCCTGGAGCGGCTGGACGAACGGGCGCAGATGCTCACCGGCCGGCACAAGGCGCTGTCCATGGTCGAGGGCGTGCAGCACGGCGACGTCGACGGCGTCGCGTTCGTCGGCTACCACGCGGGCGCCGGCATGGAGGGCGTCCTCGCCCACACCTACCTCGCCAACCAGATCACCGGCGTGTGGCTGAACGGCGTACGGGCCAGCGAGGGCCTGCTCAACGCGCACGTCGTCGCCGAGTACGGCGTGCCCGTCGTCCTCGTCACCGGCGACGACGTCGCCTGCGAGGACGCGCTCGGCTACGCGCCCGAGGCGCTGAAGGTCGCCGTCAAGGACCACGTCTCGCGGTACGCGGCCGTGTGCCGCACGCCCGCCAGGACCGCCGCCGACATCCGGGCCGCCGCCAAGGAGGCCGCCCGGCTCGCGGTGCGCCACGCACCGGTGCGCGGCGGCCCGTTCACGGTCGCGGTGGAGTTCGACGCCGAGCACCTGGCCATGGCGGCCACCGTGGTGCCGGGTGTGGACCGCGTCGCGGAGCGGAAGGTGGCGTACACGAGCCCGACCATGTACGAAGGCATCCGCACGTTCAAGGCGGTCACCACGATCGTCTCGGCCGCCGTGGAGGAGACGTATGGCTGACGCGTTCGACGAGGTCGTGGAGTTCACCTCCGACCTCATCAGGATCGACACGACCAACCGCGGCGGCGGGGACTGCCGGGAGCGCCCCGCCGCCGAGTACGCCGCGGCCCGGCTCGCGGAGGCCGGCCTGGAGCCGGTCCTGCTGGAGCGCACCCCGGGCCGCACCAACGTCGTCGCTCGGATCGAGGGCACCGACCCGTCCGCCGACGCGCTGCTGGTCCACGGCCACCTGGACGTCGTGCCGGCGCGGGCGGAGGACTGGAGCGTGCACCCGTTCTCCGGCGAGGTGCGCGACGGCGTCGTGTGGGGCCGGGGCGCGGTCGACATGAAGAACATGGACGCGATGGTCCTCGCGGTCGTGCGCGCCTGGGCGAGGGAGGGGAAGCGGCCCCGCCGGGACGTCGTCGTCGCCTTCACCGCCGACGAGGAGGCCAGCGCCGAGGACGGCTCGGGCTTCCTCGCCGACTCCCACCCGGAGCTGTTCGAGGGCTGCACGGAGGGGATCAGCGAGTCCGGCGCGTTCACCTTCCACGACGGCAGCGGGCGCGAGATCTACCCCGTCGCGGCCGGTGAGCGCGGTACGGGCTGGCTGAGGCTGACCGCGCGCGGCCGCGCCGGGCACGGCTCCAAGGCGAACCCGGACAACGCCGTCACGCGTCTCGCCACCGCGGTCGCCCGCATCGGCGCCCACGAGTGGCCCGTACGGCTCACCCCGACCGTCCGCGCGGCCCTGACCGAGCTCTGCGCGCTGTACGGCGTCGCCCCCGACTTCGACGACGTCGACGCGCTGCTCGCCAAGCTCGGGCCCGCCGCCGCCCTCGTCGCGCCCACCGTGCGCAACAGCGCCAACCCGACCATGCTGGACGCCGGCTACAAGGTCAACGTCGTCCCGGGCGAGGCCGTCGCCCACGTCGACGGGCGCTTCCTGCCCGGCGGCGAGGACGAGTTCCGCGCGACCCTTGACCGGCTCACCGGGCCGGACGTGGAGTGGGAGTACCACCACCGCGAGACGGCGCTCCAGGCACCGGTGGACTCGCCCACGTTCGCGCTGATGCGGGCCGCGGTCGAGGAGTTCGCGCCCGGGGGCCACGTCGTGCCGTACTGCATGTCGGGCGGCACCGACGCCAAGCAGTTCTCGCGGCTGGGCATCACCGGCTACGGGTTCGCGCCGCTGCGGCTCCCCGAGGGCTTCGACTACCAGGCCCTCTTCCACGGGGTCGACGAGCGCGTCCCCGTGGAGGCGCTGCACTTCGGCGTCCGCGTCCTCGACCGCTTCCTGCGCACGGCTTAGGAGAGTGGGGCACATCGTGCAGACCCTGGCCTACGGTTCATGGCCCTCGCCCATCGACGCCCGGCTCGCCGCCGCGCACGACGGGCACCCCGAGTACGTCGGGTTCGTCGGGGGGGAGGCGTGGTGGACCGAGCCGCGTCCCGCCGAGGGCGGCCGCCGCACCCTGGTGCGGCGGCGCACCGACGGCACGGAGGAGGCGGTGCTGCCCGCGCCGTGGAACGTGCGCAGCCGCGTCATCGAGTACGGCGGGCAGCCCTGGGCCGGCGTCGCGCGCGACGAGGGGCCGCTGGTCGTCTTCGTGAACTTCGCCGACCAGCGGCTGTACGCCTACGAGCCGGGCGCGGACGGCGCCGGTCCATGGCCGCTCACCCCCCTGTCCCCGGTCGGCGGCGGCCTGCGCTGGGTCGACCCGGTGCCCCGTCCCGAGGCGGGGGAGGTGTGGTGCGTCCTGGAGGAGTTCACCGGGGACGGGCCCGCCGACGTGCGCCGCGTCCTGGCCGCCGTCCCGCTGGACGGCTCGGCCGCCGAGGACCGCGGCGCCGTGCGGGAGCTGACCGACGGACGGCACCGCTTCGTCACCGGGCCCCGCCTGTCGCCCGACGGGCGGCGCGCCGCCTGGCTCGCCTGGGACCACCCGCGCATGCCGTGGGACGGCACGGAGCTCCTCGTCGCCGACGTGAGAGGCGGCGGCGTGCTGGAGGGCGTCCGCACGGTCGCGGGCGGCCCCGAGGAGTCCGTCGCCCAGGCCGACTGGGCGGCCGACGGCTCCCTGCTGTACGCCTCCGACCGCACCGGCTGGTGGAACCTCTACCGCGACGGGGCGCCGCTGTGCCCGCGCGAGGAGGAGTTCGGCGGCCCGCTGTGGAAGATCGGGCAGCGCTGGTTCGCGCCGCTGGACGACGGCCTGGTCGCCGTCGTGCACGGGCGCGGCGCCACCGCGCTCGGCATCCTCGACCCGGAGACCGGCGAGGTCGTCGACGCGGCCGGGCCCTGGACGGAGTTCTCGGCCTCGCTCGCCGCGCACGGCTCCCGCGTCCTCGGCGTCGGCGCCAGCCCGCGCAGCGCCTACGAGGTGGTGGAGCTGGACGCCCGCACCGGCCGCGCCCGCGTGGTGGGCGCCGCGCACGACGACCCGGTGGACCCCGCGTACTACCCGGAACCGCGGATCCGCACCTTCGCCGGACCCGACGGGCGCGAGATCCACGCGCACGTCTACCCGCCGCACCACCCCGCGCACGTCGCCCCCGACGACGAGCTGCCGCCGTACGTGGTGTGGGCGCACGGCGGCCCGACCAGCCGCTCCCCCCTCGTCCTCGACCTGGAGATCGCCTACTTCACCTCGCGCGGCATCGGCGTCGCCGAGGTCAACTACGGCGGCTCCACCGGGCACGGCCGGGAGTACCGCAACCGGCTGCGCGAGCAGTGGGGCGTCGTCGACGTCGAGGACTGCGCGGCCGTCGCGCTCGCGCTCGCCGAGGAGGGCACGGCCGACCGCGACCGGCTCGCCATCCGCGGCGGCAGCGCCGGCGGCTGGACCACGGCCGCCTCCCTCACCACCACCGACGTCTACGCCTGCGGCACGATCCTGTACCCGATCCTGGACCTCACGGCCTGGGGCTCGGGGGAGACCCACGACTTCGAGTCGCGGTACCTGGAGTCGCTCGTCGGGCCGCTCGCCCAGGTGCCGGGACGCTACCGCGAGCGCTCGCCCGCCGAGCACGCCCACCGGATCACCGCGCCGTTCCTGCTGCTCCAGGGGCTCGACGACGTGATCTGCCCGCCCGCCCAGTGCGAGCGGTTCCTGGCCCGCCTGGAGGACCGGGAGCGGCGGGTGCCGCACGCCTACATCGCCTTCGAGGGCGAGGGCCACGGCTTCCGCCGCGCCGAGACCGTCGTCCGGGTCCTGGAGTCCGAACTCTCCCTGTACGCGCAGGTCTTCGGCATCGACGTGCCCGGTCTGCCCACCCTGGAGCTCGCCAAGTGAGAGAGCTGACCCGCCCGGCGCGGCTCGCCCCCGGCGCCCGCGTCGCCGTCGTCGCCCCCAGCGGCCCGGTGCCCGAGGAGCGGCTCCAGTCGGGCCTGGACATCCTGCGCGGCTGGGACCTGGACCCGGTCGTGGCGCCCCACGTCCTGGACCGGCACGACGGCTTCCGCTACCTCGCGGGCACGGACGCCGACCGGGCCGCCGACCTCCAGGCGGCCTGGTGCGACCCGGCCGTGGACGCGGTGCTGTGCGCCCGTGGCGGCTACGGTGTCCAGCGGATGGTGGACCTCCTCGACTGGGACGCCCTGCGGGCCGCGGGGCCCAAGGTGTTCGTCGGCTTCAGCGACATCACCGCCCTGCACGAGGCGTTCGCCGTGCGCCTGGGCCTGGCCACGCTGCACGGCCCCATGGCCGCGGGCATCGACTTCCTGAAGAACGCGCGGGCCCAGGAGCACCTGCGGGCCACCCTGTTCGAGCCGGAGTCCGTGCGCACGCTCGTCTCCCCGGGCACCGCGCTGGTGCCCGGCCGGGCCCGGGGCGTCACGCTCGGCGGCTGCGTGAGTCTGCTCGCCGCGGACCTCGGCACCCCGCACGCCCGCCCCTCGGCCCGCGGCGGGCTGCTGATGATCGAGGACGTCGGCGAGGAGGCGTACCGGCTCGACCGCATCCTCACCCAGCTGCTGCGCTCGCACTGGCTCGACGGCGTCGCCGGGATCGCGCTCGGCTCCTGGGTGGACTGCGGCCCGTACGAGGAGCTGCGGCGGGTGTTCCTCGACCGGCTCGGCCCGCTCGGCGTGCCGGTCGCCGAGGACTTCGGCTTCGGGCACTGCGAAGGGGCGCTGACCGTCCCGTTCGGGGTGCCCGCGGAACTGGACGCGGACGCGGGCACCCTGACGCTGTGGGAGCCCGCGCTGCGCTGAGGGCCCGCGTCCGGGCGGGTGGCTACTGTGGCGGCATGCCGCAGAACGACCAGTACCTCGCCGTGGGGCCGCGGGTGGCCGTCCGTCCCTTCACGCTCGACGACGGCGCCGAGTTCACCGCGCGGGCGCGGGAGAGCAAGGCGCTGCACCACCCGTGGCTGTTCCCGCCGCAGAGCGCCGAGGCCTACGCCGAGTACGCCCGGCGGCTCATCGAGGACCCGGCCCGGGCCGGTTTCCTGGTGTGCGAGAGGGACGGCGGCGCCATCGCCGGGTTCGTCAACGTCAACAACATCGTGCGCGGCGCGTTCCAGTGCGGGGCGCTGGGCTACGGCGCGTTCGCGCACGCGGCCGGGCGCGGGCTGATGCGCGAGGGGCTCGGGCTGGTCGTGGAGCACGCCTTCGGCCCGCTCGGCCTGCACCGGCTGGAGATCAACGTCCAGCCGGGCAACGCGGCCTCCGTCGCCCTGGCCCGCTCCGCCGGCTTCCGGCTGGAGGGCTACTCGCCGGACTTCCTGTACATCGACGGCGCCTGGCGCGACCACGAGCGGTGGGCGCTCACGGCCGACATGCCCCGGCTCTGACCGGCCCGGCGCCCGGCCCCGACCGGCCCGGCGCCCGGCCCTCACCGGTCCGCGCGCCGGTCCGCGTACTCGTACACGCTGCCGTCCGGGTGCAGCGCGATCAGGTTGCGCCCCGCCGGTGTCGCCACGGGCCCGGCCAGTACCTGCGCGCCGGCCTCGGTGAGCACCTCGCGGGCCTCGTCGACGTCCCGAACGGCGATGGTCGCGGCGACCTTGCGCAGCACGTCCAGCTCGGCCTGCGGACCGCTCATCAGCAAGAAGCAGCCGACCGCGGCGACCGAGACGCCGCCGCGCTCGAAGCGGAGGGCCCTGGCGCCCGCCAGCCTCTCGTAGAAGGGGACCATGGTCTCCAGGTCGTCGACGCAGATGCGCAGCGTGGTTCCCAGAATGTCCATACGGCGAAGCCTAGTTGGCCCCGCTCGGCCAAGTGATCGTTTCGGGGGAACGCCCTCCGTCCCTCGGGGCGGCCGGCGTTACCGGGTGCACCGCCGGGGTAGACGCGGCCCATGGACCGCTTACCGCATCCCGAACAACCGGACAGAAGACTGGTCGAGGCGCTGACGCGCGCGGCCCGCGACGCCGTCCGCGAGGAGCTGCGCGAACAGGGCCGCAAGCAGCGCCGCACGGCCGCGCTGTACGCCGCGTCCGGCGCCACCGCCCTGTACGCGGGCGCCGCCCTCGCGCTCGCCGTCGGGCTGCTGCTCGCGCTCGGCCTGCCCGGCTGGGCGGCCGCCGTGGTCACCGCCGTGCTGCTGGGCATCGCGGCGTTCCTGCTGCGCAACGCGGCCCGGCCCGGGTCCTCCGGCCCGCTGCCGCGGCGGGCGCGCGGCGGGCACGGGGCCGGCGGGCACGGGCCCGGCGGACGCGACCGCGCCGCCGGTGACGCGGGCACCGGTCTGCCGGACGCCGGGCCGTCCGTCACCCCGTCCGGCGCGCCGGTCCCGCCGAAGCCGGACATGGCCCCCGAGGTCCCGCGCCCCCGGGACTGAGCCCGCGGCGAGCGCGTCCGGGCCGCCGCGGCGACCGGTGCCGGACCGCGTACGCGCGGGCCGGCGACGGACGGCTCACGCGCAGGACCGGTGACGGACGGCGACGTGCGGGGCCGGCGGAGGGGCGGCCCCTTGTACACCGGCCTCGGCTCCTGCGCGACCGGACGGTCCCGGCCGCGGCCAGTGTCACGGCCGCCGCGCCGCCCCGTCCGCCGTACGCGCGTACGCGACGCGCCGGGATGCCCGCTTTCGCGGAGAGAAGCGGGTCCCCGGCGCGTCACCCGCGGCGGTGTCACGGCAGCTGCGGCAGCACCTTCGTGCGGTAGAAGTCGAAGAAGTCGCGCTGGTCGGGGCCGATCTGCCCGACGTAGACGCGGTCGAAGCCGGCGTCGGCGTACGCGGACAGCGCGCTGACGTGGGCCTCGACGTCGTCCCCGCAGACCACGTTCTCGCGCACCCGGTCCTCGGTGACCAGTTCGTGCAGCTGTTCGAAGTGGCGCGGCGAGGGCAGCACCTGCCCCATCTCGCCGGGCAGCTGCTCGCTGTACCAGAGCTCGTGGACCCGGCGCACCGCCTCGTCCCGGTCGGGGCCGTAGCAGACCTTCAGGCCGCCGCTCACCGGCTTGGAGCCGCCGCCCCCCTTGCGGTACCGGGTCACCATCGCCTCGTCCGGCGCCATCGTGATGTAGCCGTCCCCGATGCGGGACGCGACGGCCGTCGCCTTGGGGCCGAAGCCCGAGACGTCGATCGGCACGGGCTCGTCCGGCACCGTGTACAGACGGGCGTTCTCGACGGTGTAGTGCGGGCCGCGGTGGTTGACCTCCTCGCCGGTGAGGAGGCGGCGGATCACCTGGACGGCCTCCTCCAGCATCTCCAGGCGGACGTGCGTGGGCGGCCAGGGGTTGCCGAGGACGTGCTCGTTCAGCGCCTCGCCCGTGCCCACGCCCAGCCGGAACCGGCCGTTCGTCATCACCGCGCTGGTCGCCGCGGCCTGCGCCACGACGGCCGGGTGGATGCGCACGGTGGGGCAGGTCACGGCCGTCTGGACGGGCAGCGAGACCGCCTCGGAGAGCGCGCCGATCACCGACCAGACGAAGGGGCTGCTGCCCTGCGCGCCGTTCCACGGATGGTAGTGGTCGGAGATCCACAGCGCCCGGAAACCGGCCTGCTCCGCCATCCTGGCCTGCTCGACCAGCTCCCGGGGGGTGAACTCCTCGGTGGACAGGAAATAGCCGTACTCGGTCATGGGGGGCACCTCCGGGGGCTGGGCGCACGGTCGGCGCCCGGGTAACCCCCGCGCCGCCCCCGGAAACGTGGCCGACGTTTGGCGGCACCCCCCGGGGGGACGCGGAAGACTCGTCATGGAGCCCTCGACGGAGGCCGAAGCATGGGTCGACCCCGCGTACTGATCGTCGGTGCCGGCTTCGCCGGGTACCGCACGGCCCGCACCCTGTCCCGCATCGCCCGGGGCAGGATCGACATCACCCTGCTCAACCCCACCGACTACTTCCTGTACCTGCCGCTGCTGCCCCAGGTCGCCGCCGGGGTGCTGGAGCCGCGCCGCGTCACCGTCTCCCTGGGGGACACCCTGCCGCGCGTGCGCCTGGTCCTCGGCGAGGCCGACCGCGTCGACCTGGAGGGGCGGACCGTGCGCTGCACGGACCCCGAGGGCGGCACCGGCACCCTCGGCTACGACCGGCTCGTCGTGGCCGTCGGCGCCGTCAACAAGCTGCTGCCCGTCCCCGGCGTCGCCGAGCACGCGCACGGCTTCCGGGGACTGCCCGAGGCGCTGTACCTGCGCGACCACGTGACCCGGCAGATCGAGCTCGCGGCGGCGGAGGAGGACGCCGCGCGCTGTGCGGCCCGCAGCACGTTCGTGGTGGTCGGCGCCGGCTACACCGGCACCGAGGTCGCCGCGCAGGGCCAGCTGCTCACCGACGAGCTGGTGCGGAACAAGCCGCTGCGGCGGGGCGTCCGGCCCCGCTGGCTGCTGCTGGACATCGCGCCGCGCCTCCTGCCCGAGCTGGACGAGCACCTGTCGCGCACCGCCGACCAGGTGCTGCGCGGCCGGGGCGTGGAGGTGCGCACCGGGACCTCGGTGGAGGAGGCGACCCGGGAGGGGGTGCGGCTGAGCGACGGCGAGTTCGTCGGGACGCGCACGCTGGTGTGGTGCGTCGGCGTCCGCCCCGATCCGCTCGTGGCGGGACTCGGCCGGCCGCTGGAGCGCGGCCGGCTCCTCGTCGACCCCTACCTCCAGGTGCCGGGCCGGCCCGAGGTGTTCGCGTGCGGCGACGCCGCCGCGGTCCCCGACCTGGAGAAGCCCGGCCAGTACACCTCGATGACCGCCCAGCACGCCTGGCGGCACGGCGAGGTGGCCGCCCGCAACGTCGCGGCCTCCCTCGGCCTCGGCACCCGCCGCGTCTACCGCCACCGCGACCTCGGCTTCGTCGTCGACCTCGGCGGTGTGAAGGCCGCCGCGAACCCGCTCGGCGTCAAGCTGTCCGGCCCGCTCGCCGGCGCCGTCACCCGCGGCTACCACCTGGCGGCGATGCCCGGCAACCGGGTCCGGGTCACCGCCGACTGGCTGCTGGACGCCGTCCTGCCGCGCCAGGGCGTGCAGTTGGGTCTCGTCCGGTCCTGGTCGGTCCCGTTGGAGTCCGCCTCACCGGAGGTGGCCCGCCTGCCGGGGGGCCCGGCCGCACATCCCGGGGGCGGCCGGAGCGGGGCCCCCGAAGGCTCCGAAAGCCCCGAAAGCGCTCAGAAAGGAACCTCATGACCGACCGCCACCCCATCGACCTCGCCGAGCTGGGCCAGCAGCTGCGCGTCGACAGCGTCCGGGCCGCCGACGCGGCGGGCTCCGGCCACCCCACGTCGTCCATGAGCGCCGCCGACCTGGTGGCCGTGCTGTTCGCCCGCCACCTGCGCTACGACTTCGACCGCCCCGACCACCCCGGCAACGACCGCTTCATCCTCTCCAAGGGCCACGCCTCGCCGCTGCTGTACGCCACGTACAAGGCGGCCGGCGCCATCGACGACGCCGAGCTGCTGACCTTCCGCGAGTCCGGCAGCCGCCTGGAGGGCCACCCGACGCCCCGGCGGCTGCCGTGGGTGGAGGTGGCCACCGGCTCGCTGGGCCAGGGCCTGCCCATCGGCGTCGGCGTCGCCCTGTCCGGCAAACGCCTGGACCGGGTCGGCCACCGGGTGTGGGTGCTGTGCGGCGACAGTGAGCTGGCCGAGGGGTCGGTGTGGGAGGCGGCCGAGCAGGCGTCCTTCGAGAATCTCGACAACCTCACCGCGATCGTCGACGTCAACCGGCTCGGCCAGCGCGGCGCCACCCGGCACGGCCACGACCTGGACGCCTACGCGCGCCGCTTCAAGGCGTTCGGCTGGCACACCGTCGAGATCGACGGCCACGACGCCGACGCGATCGACCGCGCGTACGCGGAGGCCGCGTCCACCGCCGGCCAGCCCACGGTCGTGCTCGCCCGCACGCTCAAGGGCAAGGGCGTCCTTGCCGCCGAGGACAAGGAGGGCCTGCACGGCAAGCCGCTCAAGGACGCCGCGGAGGCGATCCGGGAGCTGGGCGGGGAGCGGGACCTGCGCATCGAGGTGCAGCGCCCCGCCGCCGCCCGCGTCCTGCACGCCGAGCGCAGCGGCCACCTGGAGCTGCCGCGGTACGAGAGGGGCGACAGCGTCGCCACCCGCGACGCCTACGGCCAGGCGCTCGCGGCCCTCGGCAGCGCCCGCGGCGACGTCGTCGCCCTGGACGGCGAGGTGAGCGACTCCACGCGCGCCGAGTTCTTCGCCAAGGCGCACCCGGAGCGGTTCTTCGAGTCCTACATCGCCGAGCAGCAGCTGGTCGCCAGCGCGGTGGGCCTGTCGACGCGCGGCTGGGTGCCGTACGCCTCCTCGTTCGCGGCGTTCCTCACCCGCGCCCACGACTTCGTCCGGATGGCCGCGATCAGCGGCGCCGGGATCAACTGCGTCGGCTCGCACGCGGGCGTCTCCATCGGCCAGGACGGGCCCTCCCAGATGGGCCTGGAGGACCTGGCGACGTTCCGCTCGGTGTACGGCTCCACCGTGCTCTACCCCTGCGACGCCCACCAGACGGGCAGGCTGGTCGCCGCGATGGCCGACCTGGAGGGCGTCCGCTACCTGCGCACCTCGCGCGGCGGCATGCCCGTCCTGTACGGCCCCGACGAGGAGTTCCCCATCGGCGGCAGCAAGGTGCTGCGCTCCTCGGGCGAGGACCGGCTGACGCTGGTCGCGGCGGGCGTCACCGTGCACGAGGCGCTGAAGGCCGCCGACGCCCTCGCCCAGGAAGGCATCGCGGTCCGGGTGATCGACCTGTACTCGGTCAAGCCCGTCGACCGCGACACGCTGCGCGAGGCCGCCGAGCGCACCGGCTGCCTGGTCACCGTGGAGGACCACCGCGAGGAGGGCGGCATCGGCGACGCCGTCGCCGGGGCCTTCGCCGACGGCGGGCCCGCGCCGCGCCTGGTGCGCCTCGCCGTGCGGAACATGCCCGGCTCGGCGTCGCCCGAGGAGCAGCTGCACGCCGCGGGCATCGACGCCGAGTCGGTCGCGGCGGCGGCGCGGCTGCTGGTGGAGCAGGCGGTCGTGCGGTGACGGCCGGCGGCACGGGAAGGGGAACGGCATGAGCGGCGCGCGGACGGTGCGGGCCGGGCGCCGCACGGTGGAGGTGCACCGGCCCGAGAAGGTGCTGTTCCCGGCCGACGGCGCGGCCCCCGAGTACACCAAGGGCGACCTCGTCGCCTACCACCGGGAGATCGCGCCGTTCATGTTGCCGCACCTGAAGGGGCGGCCGCTGATGCTGGAGCGGCACCCGGACGGCCTGGACGGCCCGCGCTTCATGCAGAAGAACGTCCAGGACCACTACCCGGACTGGATCCGGCGGGTGGAGGTGCCCAAGGAGGGCGGCACGGTCGTCCACCCCGTGTGCGACGACACCGCCACCCTCGTCTACCTCGCCGACCAGGCCGCCCTGACCCTGCACCGGTGGCTGTCGAGGGCGGACGACGTCGACCGGCCCGACCGGCTCGTCTTCGACCTGGACCCTTCCTCGGTGTCCGAAGGGCCCGGGGGGACCCCCGGCGCCGACTTCGAGACCGTACGGGAGGCGGCCCGGCAGCTCGGAGCCCTGCTGGACGAGCTCCGGCTGCCCTCCGGCCTGATGACCACCGGCTCGCGCGGGCTGCACGTCGTGGTGCCCCTCGACGGACGCGAGACCTTCGACGAGGTGCGGGAGTTCGCCAAGGACGTCGCCGACACGCTCGCCGCCGCCCACCCCGACACGCTGACCACCGCGGCCCGCAAGAAGGACCGCGGTGACCGGCTCTACCTCGACGTGCAGCGCAACGCCTACGCGCAGACCGCCGTGGCCCCCTACACGGTGCGGGCCAAGCCCGGCGCCCCTGTGGCGGCCCCGCTCTCCTGGGACCAGCTCGACGACCCCCGGCTCACCGCACGCCGCTGGACGATAGCGGACGCGGCCGAACAGGCGCGGACCGAGCCGTGGTCCGGACTGCCGCGCGCCGGGCGCGCGCTCGGACCGGCCCGGCGCAGGCTGGAAGCGGTGCGTGGTTGAGCCACCGACCTTTCAAGGTTTGGTCAACGCATGTGTGGCCAGACGGTGTTGAGAGGTGGCCATGACCAACACATCGAATTCACAGAAATCATCGCAAGCCCGCAGAAGAGCATCCGAGGAAGAGAAGCGGGACGACGCGGGAACCGCCACGCCGAAGCCGATGGAGGTGCTGCGCCTGGCGCGCGCACAGCTCACCGAGCTCACCGGCATGGAAGCGGAGTCCGTGTCCACGTTCGAACGCACCGAGGACGGCTGGTCGCTCGAGGTCGAGGTCCTGGAACTGGCCCGGGTCCCCGACACGATGAGCCTGATGGCGAGTTACGAGGTGACCCTCGACCCGCAGGGCGAGATCACCGGGTACCGGCGCGTCCGCCGCTACGAGCGCGGAAGGTCCGACACACGGCGCTAGGCGCCCGGACCCTCCTGCGCGAAAACGTCACCGACAAAGACGTCAGACAAAGACGTCGCGCGCCGAAGGCGCGGGCGTCAGAGACCGAGGAGGACTGGCCGGTATGACCGTAGTCCCGGCACAACAGACCGGAGGATCGGGCGGCAGCAGCGGCCTGTACGACGTACTGGAGCTCGTTCTCGACAGGGGGCTCGTCATCGACGCCTTCGTGCGGGTCTCCCTGGTCGGCATCGAGATCCTGAAGATCGACGTCCGTGTCGTCGTGGCCAGCGTCGACACCTACCTGCGCTTCGCCGAGGCGTGCAACCGGCTCGACCTGGAGTCGGGCCCCCGCAAGAACCCCGGTCTCCCCGACCTCGTCGGCGAGATCACGGAGTCCGGGGCGCGCGGCAAGTCCAAGGGCGCGCTGTCCGGCGCCGCGGAGACCATCTCCAGCGCCTTCCAGCAGGCCCGTGACGAGGGCGAGTCCCGCCCGCGCGCCCGTAAGACGGCCTCGCGCCGGAAGGAGGAGCAGGAGTGAGCACCTACGTCTACGGGATCGCGGCGGAGTCGCACCCCTCGCTCCCCGAGGGCATGGGCGGCGTGGGCGACCCGGCGCGCACCATCCGCGTCCTGCGCGGCGACGGACTGGCCGCCGTGGTCAGCGACGCGCCCGAGAACCTGCGCCCCAAGCGCAAGGACCTGCTGGCCCACCAGAACGTGCTGGCCGAGGCCGGCGCGGGCGGCGCGGTGCTGCCCATGCGCTTCGGCAGCGTGGCCCCGGACGACCAGGCCGTCCTCGACGTCCTGTCCGAGCGCGCCGACCACTACCGCGAGCGGCTCCATGCGCTCGACGGCCGGGTGGAGTACAACGTCAAGGCCAGCCACGACGAAGAGGCCGTGCTGCACCGCGTGATGGCGGACAACCCGGAGATCCGCGCGGTCGCCGAGGCCAACCGCAAGGCGGGCGGCGGCAGCCACGACGAGAAGATGCGCCTCGGCGAGATGGTCGTCGCCGCTGTGCAGAAGTACGAGGTCGACGACGGCGCCGAGCTGCTGCGCGCCCTGGAGCCGGCCGCCGACGCCGTGAGCACCGGGGCGGAGTCGACCGGCTGGCTGGCCAACCTGTCGTTCCTGGTGAAGCGGGACTCCGCCGAGGAGTTCCTCGCCGCCGTCGAGGCGCACCGCGCCGCCAACCCGCACCTGGAACTGCGGGTCAACGGGCCGCTGCCGCCCTACAGCTTCGTCGAGCCGGGCCCGGCGGAGCCGGCCGAGACGGTGGAGCAGGCCGGCGCGGGGCGCTGACCGCCGTGGGACTCATCACGGAGGTCCTGCTGCTGCCCTTCGCACCGGTGCGCGGCAGCTTCTGGGCGGTGAGACAGGCGCTCGCCGAGGCCGAGCGCCTGTACTACGACCCGGGGGCGGTACGCGCGGAGCTGGCGGCCCTCGAGAAGCGGCTGGAGGCCGGCGAGATCGACGAGGACGAGTTCGACAGCAGGGAGGACGAGCTCCTGGACCGGCTGGAGATCGCCATGCAGAGAAGCACGGGAACGGGCAACGGGACGATGACATGAACCGACTGGGACTGGGCCTCGCGGTAGGGGCCGGGTACGTCCTCGGGCGTACCAAGAAGATGAAGCTGGCATTCGCCGTCGGCACCATGGTGGCGGGGAAGAAGCTGCAGCTGAGCCCGAGAGCGATCGGGGACCTGATCTCCACCCAGCTGCAGAACAACCCGCAGTTCAAGGAGCTGGGCGACCAGCTCCGCACGGACCTGCGCGGGGTCGGCAGGGCCGCGACCGGGGCGCTCGTCGAGCGCCAGGTCGAGGCCCTCGCCGGCCGCCTGCACGGGCGCACCGCCGAGGTGCGCGACCGGATCGCGGGCGTGGTCCCCGACGTGCCGGGTCCCCGCCGCGGCGGGCGGGGGCGCGACGAGGAGCCCGAGGACGCCTACGACGACGACCGGGACGACCGGGACGACGAGGCCGGGTACCACGACGACGGCCCCGACGCGGAACCGGAGGAGGAACGGGAGAGGCCGCCCGCCAAGAGGGCGCCGGCCAAGAAGACGGCCAGGGCGGCCAAGGCGCCGGCCCGGAAGGCGGCCGACGGCGCGCCGCGCGCGGCGAAGAAGGCGGCCAAGAAGGCGCCGGCCAAGAAGACGGCCGCCGCCGGACGGGCCCGCCGCCGAGCGAGGGGAGGCGACGATGGCTGAGACCGGCGGACGCGGCGGGCTCTCCGAGGTCGCCCACAGCGAGGCCGTCGAGCGGCTCAAGGCCGAGGCCCAGGACTACCTGGCGGCCCAGGCGCAGCGGCTGCTCATGGGCGTCGGCCGCAAGCTCGGCGAGACCACCGTCAAGCTGAACGACGTCGCCGAGGGGCGCAGCCCCGGCTTCGCCGGACTCGCCCTGGACGGCGGCCGCAAGCTCGTCGAGGGCAAGAGCCCGGTGCGGGCCGCCCTGGAGGTCGGCGCCGGACGGGCCAAGGACAGCGTCGTCAGCGCCTTCAAGCAGCTCGGCGGCAAGGGCGGCAAGGGCCGCAAGAGCGGCGCGGGCAAGAAGCCGACCGTCATCATCGAGTTCATCGACATCGGCGTGGACCTGCGCACGGCCTACGACCAGTGGACGCAGTACCAGGAGTTCAGCACCTTCGCCAAGGGCGTCAAGAGCGCCGGCCGAGCGGACGACACCACGTCCGACTGGCAGATGAAGGTCTTCTGGTCCAACCGCAGCTGGAAGGCGCACACCACCGAGCAGGTCCCGGACTACAAGATCGCCTGGACCTCCGAGGGAGCCAAGGGCACGACGAAGGGCGTGGTGACCTTCCACTCCCTCGCCGAGAACCTGACGCGGGTGCTGCTGGTCATCGAGTACTACCCGAAGGGCCTGTTCGAGAAGACCGGCAACATCTGGAGAGCGCAGGGCCGCCGGGCCCGCCTGGACCTCAAGAACTTCGCGCGCTTCGTCACGATGCGCGGCGAGGCGAGCGACGGCTGGCGCGGCGAGATCCGCGACGGCGAGGTGGTCCGCAGCCACGAGGACGCCGTCGCGGAGGAGGAGTCCGAGCACGAGCACGACTCCGAGCACGAGGACGCGCCCGAGGACTCCTCCGAGGAGGCGCCCGGGGACGCGTACGACGACGAGGAGCCGGACGCGTACGAGGGCGAGGACGCCGGCCGCGCCGAGGACTCCCGCGAGGAGGAGCCGGAGGGCGACGAGCCCTACGACGACGACGCGTACGAGGACGCCGGCGAGGCGTACGAGGACGAGGAGGCGTACGAGGACGACGGCACCGGCGAGTACGCCGACGAGGACGAGGCGTACGACGAGGAGCGGGAGGCCGAGGAGGAACCCCGCGAGGCCGTCGGGCAGGGGAGCGGGCGATGACCATGGCCGGGCGGCTCCCCGAATCGTACGGGCAGGAAGGCGGGGCCAACCTCGCGGACATCCTCGAACGCGTCCTGGACAAGGGCGTCGTGATCGCGGGAGACATCCGCATCAACCTGCTCGACATCGAACTGCTCACCATCAAGCTGCGCCTCGTCGTCGCCTCCGTCGACAAGGCGAAGGAGATGGGCATCGACTGGTGGGAGTCCGACCCGGCCCTGTCCTCACGCGCGAGTGACAAGGAACTGGCCAGGGAGAACGCCCAGCTGCGGGCTCGCCTGGCCGAACTGGAAGGCGGGCGCGAGCGCCTGCGGGAGGAGGCGCCGTGACCGGTCTGCGCTATGTGTACGCCGTGTGCCGGCCGTTCGACAGGCCGCTGCCCGCGGACCTGACGGGGGTCGCGGGCGTGCCGCCGAAGCCGCTGGCCCACGGCGACCTGGTCGCCGTGGTCAGCCACGTGCCCGAGGCGGACTTCGCCGAGGAGCCGCTGCGGGCCCGCCTGGAGGACCTGGACTGGCTGAGCGGGACGGCGCGCGCCCACCAGAGCGTGGTCGACGCGCTCACCGAGGTCACCTCGCCGCTGCCGCTGCGCCTCGCCACGGTGTTCCGCGACGACAGCGGCGTCCGCACCATGCTGGAGGAGCGCGCGGACGCCTTCCGGCAGCTCCTCGACCGGCTCGACGGACGGGTCGAGTGGGGCGTGAAGATCTACGCCGAGCCCCGGGAGGACACCACCGGGCGGATGCCGCAGCCCCGGGCGGCCAGCGGGCGGGACTACCTGCTCGCGCGGCGCCGGCAGCGCAGCGCCCACGAGGAGCTGTGGGAGCGGGCCGAGAAGTTCGCCACGCGCCTGCACGACACCCTCTCCGCGGGCGCGGAGGACTCCCGGCTGCACGCCCCGCAGAACCCGGCGCTGTCCGGGGCCTCGGGGCGCAACGTGCTCAACGCCGCCTACCTCGTGCCGCGCGCGACGGCGGAGGAGTTCGTGGAGCTGGTGGAGCGCACGAAGGGCGAGGAGCCGGGGCTGCGCGTGGAGCTGACCGGGCCCTGGGCCGCGTACTCCTTCAGCGGGCTCGACGAACCCGGCGGGGGACGGGAGGCGGGCGGATGACCGTCGTCGAACACCGGGAGGTCGCGCTCGTCGACCTGCTCGACCGGCTGCTCGCGGGCGGGGTCGTCATCACCGGCGACCTCACCCTGCGCATCGCGGACGTCGACCTCGTGCGCATCGACCTCAACGCGCTGATCAGCTCGGTGAACGAGCAGGTGCCCGCGCCGTGGCCGGAGATCCGGTGACCGGGCGGGAGCCGGCGGGCGCGCACGGAGAACCGTCGGTCGCGTCCGGGGAACCGGCCGAGGCGCACGGAGAACCGCCGGGCGGGCCGGTGGGCGCGCTGGGGGAAGCGCTGAGCGTGGTGGCGGCGGGGCCGGCCGGCGGGAGGCCCCGCAGGCGCGTGGAGCTCGAACCCGACACGGTCGAACGCGACCTGGTCAAGCTCGTGCTGACCGTGGTGGAACTGCTGCGGCAGCTCATGGAGCGGCAGGCGCTGCGCCGCTTCGACACCGGGGACCTGACGGAGGACCAGGAGGAGCGGATCGGTCTGACGCTGATGCTGCTCGACGACCGGATGACGGAGCTGCGCGAACGCTACGGCCTGCGGCCCGAGGACCTGAACCTGGACCTCGGCCCCCTGGGTCCGCTGCTGCCGCGGGGGTGAGCCGCCGGGCGGACCGCCTGGCGGCGCACCGGGTGAGCCGGGCGAGCGGTCACGGGCGCGCCGGGACGGAACCCACGGGCACCGTCCCGGCGCGCTGCCGTTCCCGCCCTCGCCCGGGTGCGGGCGGGCGGAGCGTACGGTCCGGGCCGGCGGCGGCCCCTCGCGTCCGCGCCGGCCGGGGGCGGTACGGGCGCCCATCGGGGCGGACACGGAGACGGGCACGCAGGGCCGGTCAGGCCGGCTTGCGGCAGAGGATCTCGCCGTGCAGGACGGCGAACCACGCGTCCTCCCGGCCGCCCCACTCCCGCCACGCCCGCGCGACGGCCCGCAGCTCCGCCTCGGTCGCGTGGCCGCCCTCCGTGGCGCGCCGCGCGTACGCCGAGGCGACCGTGCGGTCCGCCCACAGGCCGCTCCACCAGGCCCGCTCCTCCTCGGTGGCGTAGCACCAGGTGCCCGCCGTGGCCGTGACGTCGGTGAACCCGGCCGCCAGGGCCCAGGACCTCAGCCGCCGCCCGGCGTCCGGCTCGCCGCCGTTGGCCCGGGCGACCCGCAGGTACAGGTCCAGCCAGGCGTCCAGGCCCGGGGACTGCGGGTACCAGGTCATCGCCGAGTAGTCCGCGTCGCGGACGGCCACGTAGCCGCCCGGCCTGACGACCCGGTACATCTCGCGCAGCGCCCGTACGGGATCGCCGACGTGCTGGAGCACCTGGTGGGCGTGGACCACGCAGAACGTGTCGTCGGGGTGGTCCAGGTCGTGCACGTCCGCGACCGCGAAGTCGACGTTCCCCAGGCCGCGTCCGGCCGCCGTGGCCCGGGCCCTGTCCAGGATCTCCGGCGCGCGGTCGACGCCGGTGACGTGCCCGTCCGGCACCAGCTCCGCGAGGTCGGCGGTGATGGTGCCGGGCCCGCAGCCGACGTCCAGGACCTTCATGTGGGGCTTCAGGGAGCCGAGGAGGTACGCCGCGGAGTTGGCGGCGGTGCGCCAGGTGTGCGACCGCAGGACGGACTCGTGGTGGCCGTGCGTGTAGACGGCCGTCTCCTTCGGCATGACCGTTCTCCTTCTCTCGCCCGCCGCCGTGAGGTCGGCGACAGGCGCCACGGTACGCGGCCGTGCCGGAATATGAGATAGGCGTCTTGCCATGTGGACGACGTCGGATGCCGCCGGGTGCCGCCCGGCACCGCCGGTCGCCGCCGGCCCGCGGTCAGTGGGCGAACAGCGGGCTGTAGACCGTCACCGTCGGGACCTCGGGCGACCCCTCCGGCCCGCCCGGACCGCTCACACCGTCCGTGCCCGCGCCACCGGCCCTGCTCGCGCCGGTGCCGGGGGAGAAGAGGCCCACGTGCACCTGGACGGCCTCCCCCTGGCGCAGGGCGGTGACGAGGTCGCGCACGTCCCGCACCCCCACGTCGTGCGCGAGGCGGTTCAGCGCGCCGCCGGGCAGCACCGCGAGCGGCAGGCCGTGCCGCAGCGCCACCTCGGCCGCCGTGTTCACCGTGCCGTCGCCGCCGCACACGCCGAGCACCCGGGCGCGGGCCGCGGCCTTCTCCAGGGCGGCGCGCACCTCGGACGGCTCGCACTCCACGCTCTCCGCACGCGGCAGGACCTTCAGCAGCTCCCGGGCCCGCTCCGGCGCGGCGGCGCTGCGGTTCACCACGACGACGAGTCCCTCGCCGTCCGGCAGCGCGGGCGCGTCCGCGCCGCGCCGGTCCGGCACAGGCGGCCGCCGCCTCCCGCCCACCGGCATCAGGACGCGCACCGCGAAGGCGGCGCCGACGCCCAGCGCCGCGCCCACCGCGACGTCGCTCGGGTAGTGCACGCCCGTGTAGACGCGGGAGAAGACCACCGCGGCCGCCACGGGGGCCACCGCCGCGCCCAGGCCGCGCGACTCCAGGGCGACGCCGGTGGCGAAGGCCGCGGCCGAGGCCGAGTGCCCGGACGGGAACGACGTGGTGACCGGCTGGCGCTTCAGCTGCCGGATCAGCGGGACCGCGTCGAGCAGCGGGCGCGGCCTGCGCACCGACCGCTTGCCGATCGTGTTGATGGTGGCGGAGGCCAGCGTCAGCGAGGCGAGGCCCCGGGCGGCGGCCCGGCGGGCCGTGGGGGAGCGGGTCGCCGCGAGCGCCGCCGCGGTGGCGAACCACAGCTTGCCGTGGTTCGCGCCGCGGGTGAGCCGCGGCAGGACGCGGTCGCCGCCCGGCCAGTGCCGGGACGCGACCGCCTCGAACAGCCGGCGGTCCAGGCCCAGCAGGCGGCTGACGACGGAGTGCCCGGTCTCGGGGACGGTGAGGTCGACGTCTGCTTGTGCGGTCATGGACCCCGGTTACCCGGGGGCCGCCGCGGCAGACCGTCCGGGGACCGGGCGGGCCCGGAGCGAACGGGTGGCGGGCCCGGAACGAAAGGGCGGCGGGCCGACGCGGACGGAAGGCGGGCCCGGGACGGAACGGGTGACGGGCCGGAGCCCATAACCGTTTGCCGGGCGCCCGGCCGCCCGCCCACAATGACCGACCATGGGACATCTGGAAGCCGCACACCTCGAGTACCACCTCCCCGACGGGAGGACGCTGCTCGGCGACGTGTCCTTCCGGGTGGGCGAGGGCACCTCCGTCGCCCTGGTGGGGCCCAACGGCGCGGGCAAGACGACCCTGCTGAGGCTGATCTCCAGCGAGCTGAAGCCGCACGGCGGCACCGTCACCGTCAGCGGCGGCCTCGGTGTCATGCGGCAGTTCGTCGGGTCCGTACGGGACGAGACGACCGTACGGGACCTGCTCGTGTCGGTCGCGCCGCCCCGCATCAGGGAGGCCGCGCGGGCGGTGGACCGGGCCGAGCACGCCATCATGACCGTCGACGACGAGACCGCCCAGCTCCAGTACGCGCAGGCCCTCGCCGACTGGGCCGAGGTGCGCGGCTACGAGGCCGAGACGCTGTGGGACATGTGTACCACGGCCGCGCTCGGCGTCCCGTACGAGAAGGCGCAGTGGCGCCAGGTGCGCACGCTCTCCGGCGGCGAGCAGAAGCGGCTCGTGCTGGAGGCGCTGCTGCGCGGCACCGACGAGGTGCTGCTCCTGGACGAGCCGGACAACTACCTCGACGTGCCCGGCAAGCGCTGGCTGGAGGAGCGGCTCGGGGAGACCCGCAAGACCGTGCTGTTCGTGTCCCACGACCGCGAACTGCTCGCCCGCGCCGCCGAGAGGATCGTCAGCGTGGAGCCGGGGCCCGCGGGCGCGGACGCCTGGGTGCACGGCGGCGGCTTCGCCACGTACCACGAGGCGCGCCGGGAGCGCTTCGCGCGCTTCGAGGAGCTGCGCCGCCGCTGGGACGAGAAGCACGCCCAGCTGAAGAAGCTGGTGCTGAACCTGCGGCAGGCGGCGGCGGTCAGCCACGAGCTGGCCTCCCGCTACGCCGCCGCGCAGACCCGGCTGCGCAAGTTCGAGGAGGCGGGCCCGCCGCCCGAGCCGCCGCGCGAGCAGGACATCACGATGCGGCTGCACGGCGGACGCACCGGCGTACGGGCGGTGACCTGCGAGAACCTGGAACTGACCGGTCTGATGAAGCCGTTCGACCTGGAGGTCTTCTACGGCGAGCGGGTCGCCGTGCTCGGCTCCAACGGCTCGGGCAAGTCGCACTTCCTGCGGCTGCTCGCGGGCGGCGACGTGGCCCACACCGGCACGTGGAAGCTGGGCGCGCGCGTGGTGCCCGGCCACTTCGCGCAGACGCACGCCCACCCCGAGCTGGAGGGGCGCACGCTGCTCGACGTCCTGTGGACCGAGCACGCGCAGGACCGGGGCGGCGCCATGTCCCGGCTGCGCCGCTACGAGCTGACCGCGCAGGCGGAGCAGCGCTTCGACCAGCTCTCCGGCGGCCAGCAGGCCCGCTTCCAGATCCTGCTCCTGGAGCTGGCGGGCGCGACGGCCCTGCTGCTCGACGAGCCCACCGACAACCTCGACCTGGAGTCCGCCGAGGCGCTCCAGGAGGGACTGGGGGCGTACCAGGGCACGGTCCTCGCGGTCACCCACGACCGCTGGTTCGCCCGCTCCTTCGACCGCTACCTGGTCTTCGGCAGCGACGGCCGGGTCCGCGAGACGGCGGAGCCGGTCTGGGACGAGCGACGGGTGGAACGGGCGCGGTAGCGCCCGGCCCGGCGGCCCTGCTCCGGAGGCCCCGCTCCGGCGGCCGGACGCGGGGCGACGGCCGCCCGGTGGGCACCCGCTGAGCGACGGGGCCGCGCCTCGCGGCCCCGGGCGCCGGGCTTCCGGCCTGCGGACGGGACCTGTAGCGCCAAGCCGTGGGCCCGTGAACGGACCGGCGGCAGCGGCCCGCGGCCCGTACGAGGACCAGGAGTGCCGGACTTCCGGCCTGCGGACGGGGCTTGCAGCACCGAGCCTCCGGCCCGTACGCGTACCACCGGCACGGTGCCGCCCCGGCGGGACGTCCCGCCGGGGCGGCACCGTGGACGGACGGGCGGCCGGCGCCTCTCCGCCGGGCCGGTCAGGACCAGCGGAGGAGGGCGCCCAGACCGCCCGACGGCGTGTCGCCCGGTCCCGCGGCCGCCATGGACAGGGCGGGCGCGCCCGTCGCCACGGCGGCCCGCAGCAGGGCGTCGTCCGCGCGCGCGGACCACGTGTGCTCCTGGCCCACCGCCTTGAGGTCCGCCTGCTTGACCGCCAGCATGTCGGGCGACTCGCCGATCCACACCTCGCGGTGCGCGTCGGGGCCGTCCATGCGGATCAGCAACTCGTCGATCTGGTGCTGCCGGGCCGCGTCGACCAGGGCGGGCACGCCCTCGACCGCGCCGACGCGCCCCTCGTCGTCCGGGGACCGCGCCGACAGGAACCGGTCCAGTTCCCCGGCCGCCCGCTGGTGCACGTGCTGGGCGCGGAGCCGCTCGACGTCCTCGTCGAGCAGCCTGCTGCCCGTGCCGTGCGGGGCCTGTACCGTGCAGCCGAGCAGCCGCTTCGCGATCCGCTCGTGCACGTACGCCCGCTCCCGCTCGTCGCCCACCAGGATGATCAGGTCGGCCCCGGACTCCTGCTGGCACGAGTCGAGCGCGTCGGCGATCTCCGCGGCGTTCTGGGCCCAGGTGTTCTCCACCTTCAGCTCGAAGTGCCGCTCCGACCACTGCATCACCGAGGACGTGCGGTGCATCGGCCACTGCCGCGAACCGGTCACCGACCCCGCGTCCTCCGGCCCGCTCCCGCCGCTGCGCAGCTCGAAGTGCGCCCCGGTGCGGTCGATGTAGGCCACCAGGACCAGCGGGTCCTCACCGACCAGGTCGAGCAGCGGCGCGACGCGTGGCAGCATCCCCCATGTCGTGCTCAGGGGCGCCAGGGGCACGGACGCCAGCGACGGGTCGAGGACCACCTCGCCGCCGTTCGCGAACAGCGCCCGTCCGCAGAGGTCGGAGGAGAACCGCAGTTCCTCCATCGCCGCGCGGACCGCCGCACACGTGGCCTCGTCGGCGCCCTGCTCGGCCAGCTGCCGGGAGGCCTCCTGGGCGAGGAGCGACCGCTCGTGGGGGGTGGTGGACTCCGTGTGCCGTGAAGTGTCCACGTAGACGGAGGCCCAGGGCCCGGGCCGTTCGTAGAGTGGATGGAGAAAAGCGAGATCCATGGCTCCCTCCGGATGCCGCTCGGGTATGGCTTGCGGGCCGAGTACCCGAACAGGGCCGAGGAACACGATGTTCCGGGGGGCGAACCTGGACACAGTGCACAAAACGAACTGTGCGCCGGCTCCGACGGCGATGCCGTCGGAGCCGGCGCACAAGGCGGCGGAGCCTCTCGTCGCGGCGGGCCGCCCGGTACGGCGGGGCGAGCCCCGGCCGCACCCGGGACCCGTCGGGTACAGGGGGGACGCGCCCCGCCCGTTCCCGGGACCCGCTTATTTCCGGGACCCGGCCGGCCGGGTCCCGCCGTCTCAGCCCTGCCGCTCCTGCTGCTCCTGCTGCTTCTTGGCGAAGACGTCCAGGTACGCCTCGCAGAACGCCTTCAGGTCGTCCGGCTTGCGGCTGGTCACCAGCGTGCTGGGCGCCCCCTCGCAGATCTTGACCTGCTCGTCGACCCAGGTGGCGCCCGCGTTGCCGAGGTCCGTCCGCAGGCTCGGCCACGAGGTGAGCGTCCGGCCGCGCACCACGTCCGCCTCGATCAGCGTCCACGGGGCGTGGCAGATCGCGGCGACCGGGAGCCCCCGGTCGAAGAAGTCGCGCACGAAGGCCACGGCCTTCTCGTCCATGCGCAGGTTGTCGGGGTTGGCGACGCCGCCGGGCAGGACCAGGCCGCCGAACGAGTCCGCCGACGCCTCGCCGACGACCTCCTGCACGGGGAACGTGTCGGCCTTGTCGAGGTGGTTGAACGCCTGGATCTCACCGCTCCGGGTGGACACCAGCACGGGCTCGTGGCCCGCGTTCTCGGCCGCCTTCCAGGGCTCGGTCAGCTCGACCTGCTCGGTGCCTTCGGGGGCCACGAGGAATGCGATACGCATCTGTTTCTCTCTCCGTTCCTCCGCGCCGGGGCGACCGGCCGCGGATCACATGTCACGGGCGGGGCGGGACACGCGGGGCGTCCCGCCCGTACTACGGGGTTAGGCCGAGGGACGGGCCGACGGGACCGCGCACGGGCCGCAAGGAGGCGCGGTCCGTCCGAGGCCGTGCGCGGGTCCCGGACAGGGCAGTCCGCGCGCCGCCGGACCGTCCGCCGGCCCTGTGCCGAGAAGACCGCCGGCCACTGACCGCCAGCCGCCAGCCGCCAGCCGCCGGCCGTCGGCCGTCGGTCGGCCGTCCTCGGCGAGGCGGGGACGAGGCCCGGCCGGGGAGTCTGCGCGGTCCCGCGCTCCGCCCCGGTCCACGGCTCAGGGCCGCGCGTCGGCCGGGACGTCCGGCTCGGCGCGGCCGATGTCGGCCAGGGCCGACCTCGGCTCCCGCGCCTCCGCCAGGTCGCCCAGGGTCACCATGCCCACCGGCAGGCCGTCCTCGACGACGGGGAGCCGCCGTACGGCGTGGTCGCGCATCAGCGCCTCCGCCGCGGCGACGGCGTCGTTCGGGCCGACGACCACCGGGTCCGGGGTGCACACGGCCTCGACGCTCACGGCCTGCGGGTCGACGCCCTCGGCGACGGCGCGCAGCGTGATGTCCCGGTCGGTCAGCACACCGACCACCTGCCGGTCGCTGGCCACCACGACGTCGCCGACGTCCTGCGTCCGCATCAGCCGCGCCGCCTCCACGAGCGACGCGCCCGGACGGACCGCGACGACACCGGGCGTCATGACTTCCCTCACGAATTCAGCCATGGACAGTGGGCCTTCTTCCTGTGGTCCCCCGGTCGCGCGGACCGGGGGAGGCTGCGTCGGGGACCCGGGCCGCTGTACCCCCGAGCGGCGGGTCCAAGCGTCGGGCGAGGGTTCCTCACCGGCCCGTACCAGTGCCTCCGCCGGTTCCTGGGCGCCGGCGTGGCGGGCCGTGCGGGGCAGCGGTCCGGTCGGTTCGGCCGGCCCGTCGGGCCCGTGGCCGCGGCGCGGGGCGTCCACGGGCCCGCCCGGGCCCGCCGGGACGGCGGACCGGTCCGGCGTCCGTCCCGGCGCGTGACGGCCGGGCCGGAGCGGACCCCGCGGTGCGCGCTGCGTCGCGTCGTCCCGGTGGACGCCGAGCCGGTCGCTGCCTCGCTGCATGAACTCCCTCCAGAAGTACGGGGGCGACCCCTCGCGTACCCGGCCGCCGCGCATCGACACGGGTGGTCCGCCCGACCGGTCCGGGGAGGCCGGAACGCGTCGCCGTCCCGCACCGCGCGGCTCCGTCCCGCTCCGCGGAGCGGGAGGACGGCACCCGGCGAAAACCTTGCGATGCCACGGCGATGTGCGTTTGGCACAGGACGAAGAGGGCAGGCGCACCCCAGTGCTTCGGACAGGAGGCACGTCCGTGGGGTGGCCCGTCCCGCCGCGGTTGTGTCCGTCCGGTCTGTGACGGTGCTTCCCACGGTGACGCCAGTCAGAGCACCTGAGGGAGTTGCGACGCACCATGCGAACCGCAAGCGCGAAGCACCACCCGCACGACGACGCCCCCGACACCGCGGAGGACTTCCGCACCCTGGCCGAGCTGCCCCCCGGACCGCGGCGCGACGCGCTGCGCGACGGGATCGTGGAGGCGTGGCTGCCCATGGCCGAACGGCTGGCCGGGCGCTTCCGCAGCCGCGGCGAGAGCTACGAGGACCTGCGCCAGGTCGCGGCGCTCGGCCTGGTCAAGGCCGTCGACCGCTACGACCCGGAACTCGGCAACGCCTTCGAGAGCTACGCCGTGCCGACCATCACCGGAGAGATCAAGCGCCACTTCCGCGACCACATGTGGACGCTGCACGTGCCCCGGCGGGTCCAGGACCTGCGCAACCGGGTCCGGGTCGCCTGCCAGGAACTGGCCCAGACGGCGCCCGGGCCGCAGCCCGGCGTCCCCGAGATCGCCGCGCAGGCGCAGCTGACCGAGGACGAGGTCCGTACCGGCCTGGAGGCGCTGGAGAGCTTCAGCGCGCTGTCCCTGGACGCCGAGCTGCCGGGCAGCGACGACGGCTACTCGCTGAGCGACGCGCTCGGCGCCGCCGACCCGGCCCTGGACGTCGTCGTCGACCGCGAGGCCGTCAAGCCCCGTCTGCGGGCCCTGCCCGAGCGCGAACGCGCCATCCTCTACATGAGGTTCTTCGGGGACATGACCCAGAGCCACATCGCCGAGCAGCTCGGCATCTCCCAGATGCACGTCTCCCGGCTCATCACCCGCTCCTGCGCCCGCCTGCGGGAACAGGTCATGCGCGAAGCGTTCTGACGCCGCCCCGGGCGGCGCGGAGCGCGCCCGTCACCCGGTCGGGCGCCCCGGTGGCACGAATGGTGCCCGGCCGCGCGCGGCCGGGCGGCCGGCGGGATGGGATGGCCGCGGGCACGGCGGCCGTGCCCGCCACCGCAGCCGGCCCGAGGAGCCCGCCCCATGCGCCGTACGCGCCGTACCGTCCGTGCCGTCCCCACGACCGTCCGCGCCGCCACGTCCGCTGCGGCCTCCGCTCCCGCCGCCGTCGTGTCCGTGGCGGTGCTGGCCGCGCTGGCCCTGGGCGCCGCCCCGGCCGGGTCCGCCGTACCGGCGGACCCGGGCGCGTCCGCGGATCCGGCCGCCTCGGCGGGGCCGGATCCGGCCGTCTCCGCGGGACCGGACGCGGCGGAGGGGCCCGTCGCGCAGGTCGCCCCCGGTACCGTCCCGCCCGGCGGGACCGTCACGGTCTCCGTCACCTGCGCCCCGGCCGGCGGTCCGGCGCCCGACACGGTCGAGGCCCGCTCGCAGGCCTTCGAGAAGGGCACCGCCGAACTGCGCCGCGTCCCCGGGGCCGACGCCGGGAGCGGGGAGCCCGACCACGAGGACGCCGGCGCCGAGGACCCGGTGGAGCCGGAGGACGGCGAGGAGGCCGTGGAGCCCGGCGGTCCGGGCGGCGAGGAGGAGATCGTGGAGCCGCCGCCGCCGTCCGGGGCCGGAGGCGACGGCGCGGAGCCCGGAGGGCCGGGACAGGACGGGGAGTCCGCGGACGTCCCGTACCTCGACACGGGCTCCGGCGCCGACGATGAGATGCCCGTGGAGCCGCCGCTCCCCGGCGGGGAGGCCGGTCCCGGCAACCGCGGCGGTGGCGGTGACGGTGGCAGTGGAGCCGGCGCCGCGGGTCCCTCGTACCCGGGGGACGACGGCAAGCCGGCGGCCGACCGCGCCCGTACCGGCACCGGCCGCGCCGCCCCCGCCCCCGCCCCCGGCGGCGGCGACGCGGCCGGGCGGCCGGCCTACCGCGGCACCGCGCGCGTGGCGTCCGCGGGGAAGGGCGACGCCGCCTCGGGGGAGCAGCGGGTCGAGGGGGCCTGCCCGGGGACCCCGGACAAGCCGGGCGAGCGCTGGAGCGCGGCCTTCACGGTGTCCCACGACGGCGGGCCCGGCACCGGGGACGACGCCGGACCCCGGCAGGGCGCGCAGGCGGGCGGAGGCGGCGCCTTCACCGACTCCGTGCCCGCACAGATCGCCGGGGGCCTCCTCATCGCGTGGGCGCTCGGAAGCGCCGTCCACCGGCTGTGCCGACGCGGCCGCCCCCACCCGCACCGCTGGTAGAACCGTCCTGCGCTCCGCCGACAGCCGTGCCACGCTCCGCCGGCACCCGTGCTGCGGTCCGCCGGAAGCCGTCCCACGCGCAGCCGTGCCCGCCGTTCCCGGTCGGCGGGCACGGCTGCGCCCCGGCCGATCGGCGACCGCTCCCCGGTCAGACCGACGACCACCGTTTCCCGGCTCGGCCGTCAACCGCTCCCCGGCCGGTCGGCCGACCGGCACCCGTTCCTCGGCCGGCCGGCCGGCAGCCGCGCCACGGTCCACGTCACGCCCCGCGACCGACCCCGCCCCGCGCCCAGCCCCGCCCCCGGCCCCCTCCCCGTTCACACCCTTGTGCCCCGCCGCCGTCGGCGCGTCCGCCCTCTTCCCCACTGTTCACAGCAGCTCACACCGTCGTCCCGGGGGACGGCCCCGGGGGATGACACCGTCCTTCCCGCCCCCGCGTTGACACCGCCGGAGGCGGGGTACAGGGAGCAGGGCGAGGCACCTGGGACGGCTCGGAGGTACGGATGCGGCGGACGGAGCAGGAGGGGCACGGCCCGGTCCGCTACGGCCCCCCGCTGCCGGACCAGGGACTGCCCGTCCTGCCCGGTCTCACCGCCGCGCTCACGGCGTCCGCCGAGGGCATCGGCGGCACCGGCGGGCCCGACGGCACGGGCGGTGCCGGCGGCCCGGTGCCGGGCGGCCGGCCCTCCGACGGCGTCCCCGGCCGGCCGCGCAGCGACGTGGGGGCCCTGCTGGACGCCGCCTGCGCCTACTGGGCGCGGCGCGGCCTGCCCACCGAACCCGACCGGACCGCCGCCGCGTCCGGCGGCCCGGCCCTGCTGCTCGCCCTGACCGCCGCCGTCGGCGGCGACGTCCTGCTGCCCCGCCCCTGCGCCGCCTGGTGGGAGCCCCAGGCGCGGCTGCTGGGCAGGGCCGTCTTCCACGCGGCGACGCCCGCCGAGTGCGGCGGCGTCCCGGACCCGTACGCCCTGCTGGAGACGGTGCGCCGGGTGCGCGCCGAGGGCGGCGACCCGCGGCTGCTCGTGCTGTCCGTGGCCGACGACCCCGCCGCGACCGTCGCGCCGCCCGAGCTGCTGCACGAGACCGTGGAGGCCGCGGCGGGCGAGGGGCTGCACGTCGTCAGCGACGAGACCTGGCGCGACACCCTGCACCAGGAGCACGACACGGTGCTGCTGAGCCCCGCCGAGATGCTCCCGGACCGGGTCACCGTGCTCACCGACCTGTCCGGTGCCCACCTTCCCCCCGGCTGGCCCGCCGCCGTCGCCCGGTTCCCCGGCGACGCCGCCGGAGCCCGGCTGCGCGCCCGGGTCCTCGACGTCCTCACCGCGACCGGCGCCGGTGTCGCCGCGCCGGTCGCCGCGGCCGCCGCGTACGCGCTCGGCGAGCCCGGCGACGTCGTCGCGCGACGCGCCGCCGCGGCCCGGCTGCACGGGCGTGTGGCCGCAGCCCTGCACCGGACCGTCGTCTCGGCGGGCGCCGTGGCCCGGCCCCCGCGGGCGGGCCGCCACCTGTACGCCGACCTCGGCCCGCTGCGGCCCGCGCTCGCCGCCCGCGACGTGCACGACGCCCAGGAGCTCGAGGACTACCTGACCGCCCGGCTCGGCACGCCCGTGCCCGGCGGCCACCGCTTCTGCGACGACCTCGACGCCCTGCGCGTACGGCTGTCCACCGGCCCGTTCCTCGGTGCGGCGGACAGCGAGCGCACGGCCTCCCTCATGTCCCCCGCACCCCTGGAACTGCCCCATGTACGACGTGCGTTGACCCAGGTGGCAGCGGTCTTCGACGAACTACGCGACGACGCCGGGCGATGGGAGTCCCCCCGATGACACAGCAGCAGTCCGAGCCGGCCACGCAGACCACGGCGGCCGCCCCCGCCGCGGGCCCTTCCGCGGCGTCCCCTCCCGTCGCCCCTCCCACGGCGGACGGCGCTCCCGCCGCGCCCCTGCTCACCGCCGCCCGCCCGGCCGCGCCGCCGCTCGCCGACCCCCTTCCGCAGGGCGGGAACCGCCTGTGGCCGCGGTCCTTCGCCGACCGGCTGACCACGCCGCTGCCGGGGCTGCGGGGCTACGCGCGCTTCGCCCGCGAGGGCGCCGTGCGCCCGGACCGCGAGGGCCTCGCCGACGTCCCGCGCCTGCCGTACGCGCCGGCCCCGCTGCCGCGCGTGGACGCGGGCACGGTCGCCGTCACCTGGGCCGGCCACGCGAGCTGGGTGGTGAGCATAGGCGGCCTGACCGTGCTGACCGACCCCGTGTGGTCGCGCCGCATCCTCGGCACCCCGGCCCGCGTCACGCCCGTCGGCGTGCCCTGGGACGCGCTCCCGCCCGTCGACGCGGTGGTCATCAGCCACAACCACTACGACCACCTGGACGCGCCGACCCTGCGCAGACTCCCGCGCGACACGCCCGTGTTCGTCCCGGCGGGGCTCGGCCGCTGGTTCCGGCGCCGCCGCTTCACCCGGGTCACCGAGCTGGACTGGTGGGAGGCGGTCGAGCTGCCCGCGAAGGACGACGCCGGGGTCGCCCCGGGCGACGGCGGGCGGCGGGCGGGCGTCCGCTTCGACTTCGTGCCCGCCCATCACTGGTCCAAGCGGACCCTGACCGACACCTGCCGCTCGCTGTGGGGCGGCTGGGTGCTCACCGGCCCGGACGGGCAGCGCGTGTACTTCGCGGGCGACACCGGGTACGGCCACTGGTTCTCGCGCATCGGCGAGCGCTACCCGGGCATCGACCTGGCGCTGCTGCCCATCGGCGCGTACGAGCCGCGCTGGTGGCTGCGGGACGTGCACTGCGACCCGGAGGAGGCGGTCCGAGCCGCGCGGGACCTGGGCGCGCGCCGGATGGCCCCCATGCACTGGGGCACGTTCGTCCTGTCCGCCGAGCCGGTCATGGAGCCGCTCACCCGCGTCCGTGCGGCCTGGGAGGCGGCGGGCCTGCCCCGTGAGGACCTCTGGGACCTGCCGGTCGGCGGATCGCGCGTCCTGGAGGACTGACGGCGCGGACGGAAAGCAGAGAACGGCGCGGAGGGAGCGGGCCGACGGCACATCGCGGCCGGCCCGCTCCGTCCGCGCCGGCCCGCTCCGTCCACGCCATCCACTCCGTCCGTGCCACGGCCGTACGCACAGCACCCCCGCCCGCCCGTGACACGCCCCCGGCCACCGCCCGTTCACAGCGCGGCCCCGCGGCCCCGCGGCCCTGCCGTGGGTGAAGGGCCGGCCCTAGGCGGCGAGCCTGCGCACCTTCCGCCACACGCTCGGTGCCGCGCTGACGGCCACGGTCAGCAGCACGGCCGCCACCACGCCCTCCCACGGCTCCTTGAACAGCGAGCCGCCGAGGATGCCGATCAGCTGGTACGTCACCACCCAGGCCAGGCAGGCGGGCACGTCGCCGCGGGCGAAGCGGCGCAGCGGCCACTCGGCCAGCAGGCAGGCCAGCATCACCGGGATGCGGCCGGCCGGCACGAGCCGGGACAGGACCAGCACCGCCACCCCGTGCTCGGTGAGCTTGCCCTGGGCCTGTTCGAGCCGCTCCTCGGGCGCGCGGTCGCGGATCGCCTCCAGCCAGCGCGAGCCGTTCTTCGAGTGCAGCCCCCGGCGGCCCAGCCAGTACAGCGCGACGTCGCCGAGGAACGCCGCGAGCGCGGCCACCACGAAGACCAGCAGCAGCGAGAACGGCAGCGCCTGGTGCCAGGCCACCACCGCGGCCGAGCTGACCAGCGCGCCGGTCGGCACGACCGGCACCAGCGCGCCGATCAGCACCAGCAGGAACAACGAGGGGTACCCCAGCGCCTGGTGCGTGAGGGCGGTCGGGGCCGTCGAGACGGACAGGTACGTCACCGGGCGACCTCCGGCCGTATCGTCTCGCCGTGCCCGAGGCGGTGCACGGCCACACCGGGCGCGTGCTGCGCCGCCAGGCGCACGAACTCGTCGCCGGGCGCGTGGAATTCGTGGGGGCGCACGGCGTCCATGCCGATCGGCCAGTACGTGCCGTAGTGCACCGGCACCGCGCTGCGCGGCTTCAGCCGGGTCAGCGCCTCGACCGCGCGCCCGGCGTCCAGGTGCCCCTCGCCCAGGTGCGGGCCCCAGCCGCCGACCGGCAGCAGCGCCACGTCGACCGCCCCGACCTCGTCGGCCATCGACTCGAAGAGCCCGGTGTCCCCGGCGAAGTACGTCCGCGCCTCGCCCTCCAGGACGAAGCCCAGGGCGGGGCAGCGGTGCCGGCCGACCGGCAGCCGCCGTCCGTCGTGGTGCGCGGACACGACGCGGACGGCCAGGCCGCCGATGCGCACCTCGTCGCCCGGCTCCACCTCCGTGATCCGCAGCCGGTCGAGGCGCCGCAGCCCCGGCACCGCCCGCCCGGCGCCGCGCGGCACCAGCAGCGGCGTGCCGGGCGCGAGCCGGGACAGGGACGGAAGGTGCAGGTGGTCGGCGTGCAGATGCGAGACGAGCGCCACGTCCGCGACCGTCGCCTCGGGCGGGGGCGGTGCCCCCCGCCGTCTGCGCAGATGCGCGAGTCTTCGGGCGAACAGCGGGTCCGTGAGCACTCGGCAGCCGGAATCCTCGACCGTGCAGGTGGCATGACCCCACCAGGTGACCTCCACCGGCACCCCTTTGCCTCCTTCGTGCGACTCCCCCGAGCCTACGGGCAGGAGTAGGGTCGGCGGCGGAACCCGGAGGTGAGAGACACGTCATGACGGACGCGCGTACGGCCTCCGGCCTGCCCGGCCCGCTCCGCGTCACGGCCATCGCCAGCCTGACGCCCCTGGAGGAGCTGGACGCCGAGCCCTTCCTCGTCGACTCCCGCAGCCAGCACGCGATGTGCGCGCGCTGGGCCGCGGAGCACGGCTACGTGGTGACGCGGGAACTCCTCGTCCGCGGACTGCGCCCCGACCACGGCGCGCTGTGGGAGGACGTCGAGGCGGGCCTCGTCGACCTGTTCGTCGCCCCCAGCCGCCGGGTCCTGGAGCGGGCGCTCGCCTCCGTCGACGAGTTCACCGCCGAGTGCGCCCGCCGCGGGGTGCGCGTCGAGACGGTCGGCCGCGCGGAACCGGCGTACGACGCCCGGATGAAGGCCTGCGTGCACCGCCGGCTGTCCATGCCCACGGCCGGCTACGACGGCCGCTGACACCCGCCGTGCGCCGCTGCGCCGCTGCGCCGGGCGCGCGGCGGACTCGTTCACACTGTGTGACAAGGTGGGGAGCGGCCCGCAGGCCGGGCCAGGAGTGCTGAACGTGAGGTGGACCGGCGTGGGTGAAGGGCGATGGCGCAGAGTCGCCAGCGGGGTGTGGCGCAGCGTCGCCGTGTGGGCGGTGTCCACCGTCACGATGCTCGTGCTCGCCGGGATCCTGCCGGACTTCCGGCTGCAGGCCGAGAACGAGGACAGCGCCACGGACATCGCCGTCACCGCGGCGTTCGGGGCCGGGGCCTTCGGCGTGCTCTCCTCGCTCGTGTGGCCGCTGCTGGTGCGGCTGCTGCTCCTCGTGCCCGCCCTCGTCCTCGGCCTGCTCGTCTTCTTCCTCAACGGCTCCCTGCTGCTGCTCGCGCTGCACCTCAACCCCTCGGGGCGCGGTGAGGCCGCCCCGGAGACGGCCGTGGCCGTCGCCGCCGTGATGTCCGCCGTCGCCTCCGCCACCGGCGGCGCGCTCACGGTGCGCGACGACGACGCCTACCGGCGCAGGCTCTACCGGCTCTCCGACCGGCGGCGCCGCGCCGTCCCCGACGGCGTGCCGACCCCGGGCACGGTCTTCCTCCAGCTCGACGGCGTCGGCCACGACGTCCTGCTGGACGCCGTGGACCGCGGCCTGATGCCCACCGTCCGCGGCTGGCTCGGCGACCGCCCCACCCACCGGCTGACCCCCTGGCGCACCGACTGGTCCAGCCAGACCGGCGCCAGCCAGCTGGGCATCCTGCACGGCTCCAATGAGGACGTGCCCGCCTTCCGCTGGTACGAGAAGGACCGCGGGGAGGTCATGGTCTCCAACCGGCCCTCCAGCGCCGCCGAGCTCCAGCGCCGCGCCGTCGAGCGCACCGGCGACGGCGGCCTGCTCACCCTGGACGGCGCCAGCCGGGGCAACCTGTTCGGCGGCGGCGCCGAGGAACTCGCCCTGGTGCTCTCGGTGGCGGCCCGGCGCGGCAGGGGGAACCGCTCCCGCGCCGGGTACTTCGCCTACTTCTCCGACCCCGCCAACGCCGTGCGCACCGCGATGTCCTTCGTCGCCGAGGTCGGCCGCGAGATCGGGCAGTCCACCCGCGCCCGCCTGCGCAAGCAGCGCCCCCGCGTGGGGCGCGGCGGGCTGTACCCGTTCATCCGGGCCTTCGCCACCGTCGTGGAGCGGGACGTCGTGGTCGCGGCGGTGATCGGGGACATGCTCGCCGGACGCACCGCCGTCTACGCGGACCTGGTGGCGTACGACGAGGTGGCGCACCACTCCGGTCCGCTGAGCCGGGACGCGCAGAAGGTGCTGGAGCGGCTCGACCGCTCGCTGGCGCTCCTGGCGAAGGTCGCCGAGCACGCCCCGCGCGCGTACCGCATCGTCGTGCTGTCCGACCACGGGCAGAGCCCAGGCGAGACCTTCCGCGCGCGCTACGGCCTGGAACTGGGCGAACTGGTCCGGGCCGGCTGCGGACTGCCCGTGCCGCGCAAGGTGCAGCGCACCCACAGCGGCGCCGAGGCGCGGGCGACGGTGCGCGCCGCGCTGCGCCGGCCGGTGGAGGAGAACGGCGCGCAGCACCCCCGGGTGCACGGCTCCGAACCCGTCGTGCTGGCCTCCGGCAACCTCGGCCTGGTCTCCTTCCCGGACGTGCACCACCGGATGACCCGCGAGGAGATCGACGCCCGCCACCCGGCGCTGCTGTCCACCCTCGCCAACCACCCGGGCATCGGCTTCCTGCTCGTGCGCAGCGAGCGGCACGGGGGCGTGGTGCTCGGCGCGCACGGGGCCGAGGTGCCCGTGGCCGACCTCGTGGACGGCTCCGGGCCGCTCGACGGCTTCGGTCCCGGGGCCGCCGACGCCGTGCGCCGCACCCACACCTTCCCGCACACCGCCGACATCATGGTCAACTCCTGGTACGACCCGGCCGAGGGCGAGGTGCTGGCCTTCGAGGAGCAGATCGGCTCGCACGGCGGCCTCGGCGGCGCCCAGGGCCGCCCGTTCCTGCTGTCGCCCCTCGCGCTGTCCGCGCCGGTGCGGGAGGGGGAGGAACTGGTCGGCGCCGAGCAGGTGCACCGCGTGCTGCGCCGCTGGCTGCGCGAGTCCGCGGGCCCGCAGGTCCCGCTGGCCCCGGACCACGACAACGGCCGGCAGGCAGCCTGAGCCGGCCCGGTGCGTCGAGCCGGTCCCGTGCTCGGGACCAGACCTGGTACGTGGAGCCGGTCCCGTGCCCGGGAGCCGGTCCCGTCCGGTGTCCGGAACCCGGGCCGGTGTCCGGAGCCGGTTCCTCCGTCGGCCGCGGTACGGCCTCCGTTCACCCGTAGTGGGCCGGTCCTGCGAGTACGCCGGGGCCGGGTGTGATCGGATGGGTTCCACGGAACCTGGCGACAGGTCCGACTGGACCAGGAAAAGGAAAGGATCACACGTGGCCACCACGCGCTCCGCACACACCGTCTGGGAAGGCGACCTCCTCAAGGGCAACGGCGTCGTCACCTTCGACTCCTCCGGCATCGGTGAGCAGCCGGTGTCGTGGCCGTCGCGCGCCGAGCAGGCGAACGGCAGGACCAGCCCCGAGGAGCTGATCGCCGCCGCCCACTCCAGCTGCTTCTCCATGGCGCTGTCGAACGGCCTGGCCAAGGCGGGCAACCCGCCCACCAAGCTCGTCACCTCCGCCGACGTGACGTTCCAGCCGGGTGAGGGCATCACCGGCATCCACCTCACCGTCGAGGGCACCGTCCCGGGCCTCGACAACGACGGGTTCGTCGCCGCGGCGGAGGACGCCAAGGCCAACTGCCCGGTCAGCCAGGCCCTGTCCGGCACGACGATCACCCTGTCGGCCAAGCTCGCCTGACGCCTCCCGCCGGCCGGCGCGCCCCCTCGGGTGCGCCCGCCGGCGGGACCGCGCCACGGACCGGCCGCCGCGCGCCGCCCGCACACCCGCGTGCCCGCACGGCGGCCGGTCGCGCGTCCGCACCCCGGTACGTGTTCCGCGGCGGCCGGTTGTGCGCCCGCCGCCCCCGGCGCCCATTGACATCGACGCGCTCAAGTTTTGTGCTGGAGGGCGGAAGAACCCGGGCGGAAGGGGAGGGACATGGCACGTGCGGTCGGCATCGACCTGGGTACGACGAACTCGGTGGTCGCCGCCCTCGAAGGAGGTGAGCCCACCGTCGTCGCCAACGCCGAGGGCGCGCGCACCACGCCCTCCGTCGTCGCCTTCGCCAAGAACGGCGAGGTCCTCGTCGGCGAGGTCGCCAAGCGGCAGGCCGTGACGAACGTCGAGCGCACCGCGCGCTCGGTCAAGCGGCACATGGGCGACCCGGACTGGCGCTTCCCCGAGCGCGGCTCGGTCGACGGCACCCGCTACCGCGCCCAGGAGCTGTCGGCCCGGGTGCTGCAGAAGCTCAAGCGGGACGCCGAGGCGTACCTCGGCGAGGACGTCACGGACGCCGTGATCACCGTGCCCGCCTACTTCGACGACAGCCAGCGCCAGGCCACCAAGGAGGCCGGCGAGATCGCGGGCCTGAAGGTCCTGCGCATCGTCAACGAGCCGACGGCCGCCGCCCTCGCGTACGGACTGGACCGGGGCGAGGAGCAGACCGTCCTCGTCTTCGACCTGGGCGGCGGCACCTTCGACGTGTCGCTGCTGGAGATCGGCGAGGGCGTCATCGAGGTCAAGGCCACCAACGGCGACACCCGCCTCGGCGGCGACGACTGGGACCAGCGGATCGTGGAGCACCTCGCGCAGCGGTTCAAGAGCGCGTACGGCGTCGACCTCGGCCGCGACAAGATGGCGCTGCAGCGGCTGCGGGAGGCCGCCGAGAGGGCCAAGATCGAGCTGTCCAGCTCCTCCGAGACGACGGTCAACCTCCCCTACATCACCGCCTCCGCCGAGGGGCCGCTGCACCTGGACGAGAAGCTGACCCGGGCCCGGTTCCAGGAGCTGACGGCCGATCTGCTCGACCGCTGCCGGACCCCCTTCCACCAGGCGGTCCAGGACGCGGGCGTGGAGCTGTCCGCGATCGACCACGTCATCCTCGTCGGCGGCTCCACCCGGATGCCCGCGGTCACCGGCCTCGTGCGCGAACTCACCGGCAGGGACCCGCACAAGGGCGTCAACCCGGACGAGGTCGTGGCGGTCGGCGCGGCCCTCCAGGCGGGCGTGATCCGCGGTGACGTCAAGGACGTCCTGCTCCTCGACGTCACCCCGCTGTCCCTCGGCATCGAGACCAAGGGCGGCATCATGACGAAGCTGATCGAGCGCAACACGACGATCCCCACCAGGCGTTCGGAGATCTTCACCACGGCCGCGGACAACCAGCCGTCGGTCGGCATCCAGGTCTTCCAGGGCGAACGGGAGATCGCCGCGTACAACAAGAAGCTCGGTGTCTTCGACCTCACCGGGCTGCCGCCCGCGCCGCGCGGGGTGCCGCAGATCGAGGTGGTGTTCGACATCGACGCCGACGGGATCATGCACGTCTCGGCCAAGGACCTGGCCACGGGGCGGGAGCAGAAGATGACCGTCACGGGCGGCTCGGCGCTGCCCAAGCAGGACATCGACCGGATGGTGCGCGAGGCCGAGCAGTACGCCGAGGAGGACCGCAGGAAGCGGGAGGCCGCCGAGACCCGCAACCAGGCCGAGCAGCTCGTCCACCAGACGGAGCGCTTCCTGGGCGAGCACGGGGAGCGGATCCCGCAGGGGACGCGCGAGGAGGTCGGCGCCGCCGTCGCCGCGCTGAAGGGCCTGCTGGAGGACCGCGACGGCGCCGACGTCGGCGCGCTGCGCACCGCCATGGAGGAGCTCGCCACCGTCAGCCAGCGGATGGGCTCGGCGATGTACGACCGGGCCGACGCCCGGGACGCGGCCGACGGCGGCACCACAGGCGCCGCGGGCGGCGCCGGGACGCGCCCGCCGTCCGCGGAGGACGAGGGCGTCGTGGACGCGGAGATCGTCGACGAGGAGAAGGACGGCCGGGACGGCGCGGCGTAGCGGACGGGCCCGGCCGCCGGGACCTTGCGCACGCCCTCCGCACCGGTGCGGCCTCCCCGGCACGCCCCGAGCCGGGCACCGCCGTCCGCGCGCACCGGCCGGGTGCCGGGCCCTTCGCGGAACCGGGCCCGACGGCGCCGCCCGCGCCGGGCACGGCCCCGGCAGCGCGGCGCCCGGGCCCTCCCGGCGGGACGTCAGGGACGCGCGGGTCCTCCCGGTGGGACGTCCGGGACGTGAGGGCCCGGGCCGCCCGGCGCGGCCGGGCCGTCAGGGCTTGCGGCCCACCGCCGCGTAGACCGGGACCGGCTCCTCGGCCGGGTCCTCCGGCCCCGGGCGCCATTCGAGGACCGGGACGACGCCGGGGTCCAGCAGGTGCAGGCCGTCGAAGAAGCGGGACACCTCGGTGTGCGAGCGCGGGAAGAAGGGGGTGCCGCCCCGGCGGAACAGCTCCGTCACCTTCGCCATCCTCTCCGGCGCCAGGTCCTGGGTCACCTGGGACAGGACCAGGCAGCTGCCCGGCGCGAGCGCGTCCATGTACCGTCCCAGCAGCCCGTACGCGTCGTCCTCGTCGGCCGCCAGGTAGTGCGTCAGCGCGACCAGGGAGAGCGCGACCGGCCGGTCGAGGTCCAGCGTCTCGGCGGCCGACCGCAGGATCGTCTCCGGGTCGCGGACGTCCGCGTGCACGTAGTCGGTCCTGCCCTGCGGGGAGCCGCGCAGCAGCGCCTGGGCGTGGCGCAGCACGACGGGGTCGTTGTCGGCGTACACCACCCGTGCCTCGGGTACCGCCTCCTGGGCGGCCTGGTGGAGGTTCGGCTCGGTCGGGATGCCGGTGCCTATGTCGAGGAACTGGCGGATGCCGCCCTCGGCGAGCGCACGGGTCGCGCGCAGCATGAACCGGCGGTTGGCGCGGGCGCCCCGCCGGACCGTCGGGTCCGCGGCGAGGATGCCCCGGCCCAGCTCCTCGTCCACCGGGTAGTTGTCCTTGCCGCCGAGCCACCAGTCGTAGACCCGTGCCGGGTGGGGCCGGCCGGGGTCCGTCAGGGTGGGCGCCGCGTCGGGTCCGGTCATGCCGTGCTGCTCCTGTTCGCTGGAGGGACGTGCGGGCGTGCGGAGGTGCTGACGTACGGGCGTGCTGGGGTGCGAAGGCGCGGACGCGCGGGCGCCGGCGCCGGGAACGGGCCGCGCGGCGGTGCCGGCGCCGGCGCCCGGTGTCAGTAGCTGTCGCGGTACTGCTGGATGAGCTTCTTCGCGCGCTGCGCCGGCGCCGCCCGCGCCGACATGTGGTCCAGCACCTGCAGGTGCGTGGCCACCTCCGCCCGCGAGTCCAGGTAGAGCGCGCCGGTCAGGTACTCGCTGTAGACCATGTCGGGCAGCTCCGGCTCCGCGAAGCGGAACAGCGAGAAGGGCGCGTACGTCCCCGGGTGCGGCCCGTCCGCGTACTCGGCCACCTGCAGCGTGACGGTGTCGCGCTCGGTGACCTCCAGCAGGTGCTCCAGCTGGTCGCGCATGACGCGCGGGTCACGGCCGACCGGCCGCCGCAGCACCGTCTCGTCCATGACCACCCACAGGTGCGGGGGCCGTTCGCGGGCCAGCAGCCCCTGCCGGGCCATACGCAGCGAGACGTGCCGCTCGATCTCCCCGGGGCTGGTGAACCCCACCGTGCCGGCCTCCAGGACGGCGCGGGCGTACGCCTCGGTCTGGAGCAGTCCGGGCACGAAGTGCGGCTCGTAGGACCGGATCAGCCGGGCGGCGCCCTCCAGGCTGACGCAGAGGCTGAACCACTCCGGCAGCACGTCGTGGTAGTGCTGCCACCAGCCGGGCCTGTTCGCCTCCTCGACGAGCGAGACGAAGACCCGGGCGTCCTCCTCGGACACGCCGTAGGTCTCCAGGAGCACCTGCACGTAGGGGATCTTCAGCGCGACCTCGGCCGTCTCCATCCGCCGGACCGTGGCCGCGTTCACCCGCAGGACGCGTGCGGCCTCCTCCCGCTTCAGACCGGACGCCTCGCGCAGTTCCTGCAGCCGTCTCCCCAGGACCACCTGTCCCACGGTCGGCGCAGGCCGCCGTTCACTCACGTCACGCCTCCCCACGTGCCGAGCAACGCCGCAAGTGTGGCATGTTCCGGCGAATTGCTCAGGAGTTCGGAAACGTATCCAGGATCCCGCAGGTCACGCAGGGGGACCGGGCGGCGACGGAGCGCGTTCGCCGCCGGGACCGGCCCGAGGGGGCGGCGCCGGGGCGTCATGACGGGGTGTCACAGCGGCGGCGGCAGTGGGGCGGCAGCGGTCGCGCGACCGTCGCCCGGCCGCCGGCCGGGGAGGGTCCCGGCGGCCGCGGGCCGTGGCGGGCCCGACGTGGCCGGCCCGGGACGGGGCGGCGCTGTGGGACGCTGGGAGCCGCCGGCGCGCCGGGACGGCGGGCCGGACACCACCCACGGAAGGAGCCGCGCCATGCCCGTCGCACCGCTGTCGCAGAAGGAGATCGAGGACCGGCTCGCGGAGCTGCCCGGCTGGTCGCTCGACGGGGACCGCATCACCCGCTCCTACCGGCTCGGCTCGCACTTCGCGGCCGCCGCGATGGTGGTGCACGTCGCCCGGGTCCAGGAGGAGCTCGACCACCACTCCGACCTCACCCTCGGGTACCGCACCGTCTCCCTGGCGGTGCACACCCACAGCGTGGGCGGCGCCGTCACCGAGCTGGACTTCGCACTCGCCCGCCGCGTCGAGGAGCTGGCACCCGTGCACGGCGCGAGCTGAGCCCGGCCGGGCGCGCCACCTCCACCGTCCGGAGGGCGGAGAACCCCGCCGCGCGGGAAACACCCACCGTTCGGAGATCGCCCATCACCCGGAGATCACCCACCGTTCGGAGCGCGGGAGGACTTCCGCCGCCCCGGCGGCAACCTCCGCCGGGGCGGCGGCGACTGACGACCGCAACGTCGGTTTCCCCCCTCGGGACCCTGGAGGTACCCACCGTGCAGCACCCGCGCAAGCACCGCAGACGCACGCACGCGCTGCTGTCCGCGCTGGCGGCCGCGACGCTGGCCGGCGCCGGGCTCACCGCCCTCTCCGGCGCGCCGGCCCAGGCCGCCACCGCCCGGCAGGTCGAGAAGCTCGACCGGGGCGTGGTCAGCGTGTACACCGGCAGCGGCAACCTGGTCAGCTGGCGCTGGCTGGCCACCGATCCCAACGATGTGTCCTTCAACGTCTACCGGGCCGGCACGAGGGTCAACTCCTCGCCGGTCACCGGCTCCACGAACTACTTCCACTCCGGCGCGCCCGACTCCGCCGACTACACGGTCCGCGCGGTCATGAACGGTGTGGAGCAGGGCGACTCGGTGCACGCGGTCCAGTTCCGGGCCGGCTACAAGGACGTGCCGATCAGCCCGCCCGCCGGAGGCACCACTCCGGACGGCGTCGCCTACACCTACGAGGCCAACGACGCCTCGGTCGGTGACCTCGACGGCGACGGCGCGCTGGAGTTCGTCCTCAAGTGGCAGCCCACCAACGCCAAGGACAACTCGCAGTCCGGCTGCACCGGCAGCACCGTCGTCGACGGCATCGAACTGGACGGCACCCGGCTGTGGCGCATCGACCTGGGGAGGAACATCCGCTCCGGCGCCCACTACACGCAGTTCCAGGTCTACGACTACGACGGCGACGGCGAGGCCGAGGTCGCCATGAAGACCGCCGACGGCACCAAGGACGGCACCGGCGCGGTCATCGGCAGCTCCTCCGCCGACCACCGCAACTCCAGCGGGTACGTCCTGTCCGGGCCCGAGTACCTGACCATGTTCAACGGCCGGACCGGCAAGGCGATGAGTTCCGTGGACCACGTCCCCGCGCGCGGCACGGTCTCGTCCTGGGGCGACTCCTACGGCAACCGCGTCGACCGCTTCCTCGCGGGCACCGCGTACCTGGACGGCGCCCGCCCGTCGCTGATCATGGCGCGCGGCTACTACACGCGCAGCGTCATCGCGGCCTGGGACTGGCGCAACGGCCGGTTCACCCGCCGCTGGACCTTCGACACCGACTCCTCCACCAACAGCGGCAGGGGCTACGACGGCCAGGGCTCGCACAGCCTGTCCGTCGGCGACGTCGACAACGACGGCAAGGACGAGATCGTCTACGGCTCGATGGCGGTGGACGACAACGGCAACGGGCTGTGGACCACGAGGACCGGCCACGGCGACGCCCAGCACCTCGGCGACCTCGACCCCTCGCACGCGGGCCTGGAGTACTACAAGGTCTCCGAGTCCACGTCCCAGCCGGCCGCGCTGTACATCGACCCGGCCAAGGGCACGGTGAACTGGAAGCTGGCCGCCTGCTGCGACAACGGCCGCGGCGTGGCCGGCGACGTCTGGGCGGGCAACGACGGCGCCGAGACGTGGTCCGCCTCCGACACCTCCGTCCGCGACGAGGCGGGCGCGACGAAGGGCCGCGAGCCGTCCTCGGTGAACTTCCTGGCCTGGTGGGACGGCGACACCACCCGCGAACTCCTCGACGGCACCCACATCGACAAGTACGGCACCTCGTCCGACACCCGCCTGCTGACCGCGTCCGGCGTCCACTCCAACAACGGGACCAAGGCGACGCCCGCCCTGTCCGGCGACATCCTCGGCGACTGGCGCGAGGAGGTCGTCTGGCCCACCACCGACAACACGGCGCTGCGGATCCACTCGACGCCGAACGAGACGGGCACGCGCATCACCACCCTGCTGCACGACACGATGTACCGCACGGGCCTGGCCTGGCAAAATACTGCCTACAACCAGCCGCCGCACCCGAGCTTCTTCATCGGGAACAAGATGGCGACGGCCCCGCGTCCCACCGTCTACACGCCCTGACACCGTCCGCCGCACCCCCTGACACCGTCCGTGCCCCGGGCGCGACGCGCTCCCGGCGGGCGGAAAGCAGTCACGGTGGGCGGAAAGCAGTCACGGTGGCCGTCCGCACCGCGGTGCGGACGGCCACCGTTCCCCCGCTCGTGCCGCGGCCCGGTCCGGCCTCGGTGACCGGGCCGCGGCCGTCCCGTGCCCCGGCCGCGCCGTCCGCACCCCGGCTAGAACCGCCGCGTGCAGGCCAGGCAGATGTGGCTGGTGTCCCAGCTCGCCAGCTTGGTCCGGGTGGCCGAGATGCCGGTGTGCACGAGCGCGCCCCAGACCAGTCCGCCCAGGACGACGAGCAGCCCGAGCAGGACGGCGCCCAGGACGGCCACGACGACGCCCAGCGCGATGATCGCCAGGACCCACCAGAACTGCGACGGTGCCACGGCCGGCGGCTTGTACTCGTCTTTGAGCGGCGACTCGTCCGGCAGAGACTGCCAGTAGTGCGGCAGGAATTCGATGTTCGTGGACCGGCACGAGGCGTTCGGGCACTGGATCACAGCACACTCTCCTCATAGGCCATTGGCATGTGACCGAAGAGTGCGAGCAGGTCAGAGCCCCGGCAAGCGGCGTGCGAAGACTGTGAGAGGGGTCACGGACACCCCGTACCAAGGGGCTCGCCCGCACCGTGGGGGACACCCGGGTGACGACCCGGTCACCGAACGGCGACTGAGGAGCGGCACCGGGCGGACCCTGGAGGGACGGGCCCGCGCCCGCCCCTCCGTCCCGCCCGGCGCACCCGGTGTGTCCGGCACGCCCGCCGTGCCCGCCGCGCCGGATCACCGCGCAGGGTCCGTCAGGTCACCGCCGGTCAGGTCACCGTGCAGGACTGGTTCCCCAGCCGGAAGGCCGCCGGTTCGGCGGCGGCGCCGGCGGAGCCGCCCGTGAAGCCGAAGCCCACCGACGCGCCGGGCTCCACGCCGGCGTTCCAGGACACGTTCTTCGCCGTGACCGCGGAGCCCTCCTGGGTCACGGCGGCGTTCCACGCCTGCGCGACGGTCTGGCCGGCCGGGGAGGACCAGGCCAGCGACCACCCGTTCCACGCGCTCGATCCCGTGTTGGTCAGCCGCACCTCCGCCTGGAAGCCGCCCGGCCACCGGTTGGTGACCGTGTACGCCACGGCGCAGGAGCCGGCCGGCTCCGGGTCGGGACCGGGGCCCGGGTCCGTGCCGCCCCCGCCGGTGTCCGAGGTGTCGCCGTAGACGACGCCCCGGCCGTTCGTCGCCACGTACACCCGGCCGTAGACGCGCGGGTCGCCCGTGATCGCCGCGCCCGTCCAGCCCCACTGGTGGGCGTCGTCGTTGATCCGGGTCCAGGTCGCGCCCTTGTCGGTGGAGCGGAAGATGCCGCGTACGCCGCCGATCTTCGCGCTGGTGTAGAGGGTCTGGTACGAGGCGCCGGGGGCCGCCCTGCCGAAGCCGACGGTGTCGGCCTGCTCGACGTTCGGCAGCTTGTCGAAGCTCTTCCCGCCGTCCGTGGAGTGCCACAGGCCGTACGCGCCGTCCGCGGCCCCGCCCGCCAGCCAGACGTCGCCCTTCGTGCCCGGCAGCGCCTTGAAGCGGACGCCGTCACCGCTCGGCAGCCCGGTCGCGGACGACGCCGTGAAGGTCGCCCCGCCGTCCGTGCTCACGTAGAACTTCCCGGACTTGAAGCCGTAGAAGGTCTTCGGGTCCACCCGGTCCGACTCCACGATCGCGCCCGCCGGGATACCGCTCGACGCCGACCAGGAGGTGCCGAAGCCGGTCGTGTGGTGCACTCCGGCTCCCGCCGGGCTCCACACGAAGCGGCTGCCGTCGGCCGCCGCGGCGACCGTGCCGCCGCCGCTCGCGCCCGAGGGGTCGGTGCCCGCGAACCAGTTGGCGCCGTTGTCCGCCGAGAACGCGATGTGCGGGCCCGAGTCCAGGTCGCCGACCCGGACGACCGTGTCCGGGTCGGTCTCCGCGTAGTCCAGGCTCGTCGTCGACGTGAAGTCGGGGGAGGTGAACATCATCGACGGGACCTCGGTCAGGTCCGTGTGGCGGAAGCCGCCGATGTCGCCGAGCGCGCTGAGCAGCGGGGCGCCCGACGGGGGAGAGGCCAGGTCGTTGACCGCCGTCTCCTCCAGGCCCTGCACCATCGGCCTGATGGTGAACTTGCCGCCGCTGTCCCAGTTCTTCAGGTTCTCCGTGCCGTAGATCGTCGCGCCCGTCCCGTACATCATCCGGTTCGAGTCGAACGGGTCGATCTCCAGAGCTTCCGTCATCCAGCCGAGCTTCGGGGTCTGCTCGGGCGGTGACGGGTCGGCGCCCCAGGTCAGCCAGGGCGAGGACGACACGTCCATCGTGTAGCGGTTCTCGCGGGTCGGGTACGACGTGTAGTCCCACGCCTTGGTCCATGTGCCACCGCTGTCCGTGGAGCGGAAGATCTGGGTGTCCGGCCACCAGGAGCTGTAGGCCGTCGCCATCACCGTGCCGGGTTTCTGCCGGTCGACGGTCAGCCCGCTGAAGCCGTAGTAGGTGTCGGCCTCCGCGACCGGGCTGATGTCCGTCCAGGTGCCCGTGGCGGTCGCGTACCGGTACAGCCGTCCCTTGCCGCCGTCGTACGGGCCGCCGGTGTCGCTGTAGGCGAGGTAGAGGTAGCCGTTCTCCGCGTCCAGCACGCCCTTGTGGGCCAGATAGCCGGTGGGCTGGCTGGCGAGGCGGGTCCAGGTCGCGCCCGCGTCCGTCGAGCGGTACACCGCGTTGTCCTTGTCGGCGACCCCGGCGTAGATCGTCTTCGTGGCGTTCCCGGAGGTGCCCGTGGACTCGTCGAAGGTGACCCAGACGATGCCCTGGTTGTCGGAGCCGTAGCCGCTCGTGTCGCTCGGGTCCTGGGCGTAGTTGCCGGGGTTCGGGAAGCTCGTCACCTGCGACCAGGTGGCTCCCGAGTCCGTCGAGCGCCACAGCCCCTTGCCGCTGGGCGCACCCAGGTACAGCACGCTGTTCTTGTTCGGGTCCACCGCGAGGCGCTCGCCCATGCCACGCCCCGGCATGTTGCCGCCCAGCTTGAACGGCAGGTCGGCCTTTTTCCAGGTGGCGCCCCGGTCGGTGGACCTGAGCACGGCACCGTTCCCCGGGTCCCAGCTGTTGGTGTACGTGCCGACCGCCGCGTACACCCGGTTCGGGTCGGCGGAGTCCGAGGCGAGGCTGACGACGCCCGTGTGGCCCCAGTCGTCCCAGCCGACGTGGTCGAGCAGCGGCGTCCACGTCTTCGTCGACTGCTCCCAGCGGTAGGCGCCGCCGATGTCCGTACGGGCGTACGCGAGGTTCTTCTCGGTGCGGTTGAAGACGATGCCGGGGACGAAGCCGCCGCCGTCGATGCGGGCGTTCCTCCAGGTGTAGGTGTCGGCGGCGATCGGCGCCTTCGCCTCGTCGGCGGAGGCCGGGGCGGGCGGGCCGCCCGTCAGCAGGCCGGCCGCGAGCGCCGACACGGCCGTGAGGATGCGGATTCTTCGCACGGTGGGGGGTCCTTCCGTGACCGTCCGTGGGAGGGGAGGAGGGGGAAGAGGGAGGGGAAGAGGAAAACGACGACCGGGCGGCCCCCCGTGCGGAGGGGCCGCCCGGCGCGGCACGCGGAGCATCAGCGGGGACTTATTCGAGGAGCTCCGCGTACGAGCCCATGGCGGTGGCGATGTCCACCTGGGCCCAGAACCGGTGGTACGTGAAGGTGGGCGCGGCACCGCCCGCCAGGTAGGACTCGATCTTCGACCAGGCCGGGTCGTCCTCGTAGAAGGAGCGGATCGAGGCGAAGGTGGACGAGGAGTCGATCACGTCGCCGTTCGGCATGGTGCCGGTCCAGCCGCTGGGGACGTGCACGGGGTCGTCGAAGCGGCTGTAGTCGGTGCGGGTCTCCGGGACGGCGATGCCGAGGCTGTCCTGGTTGTTCTCCCACATGCCGTCGAGCAGCGCCTTCGCCGTCCGGGCCGCCTCGGTGTCACCGGAGCGGTCGGCGTAGTACGCCAGCGTCTTGGCGTACGAGGCGGCCACGCCCACGTCGTTGGTGTAGTCGGCGACGGTGACGTGCAGCGAGCCGTTGGCACCCGGGTTCGACGCGTTCCAGGTGTCGGGGGCGCCCGACCACTTGAGCGTGGAGGGGATGCGGAAGGTGCCGTCCGGGTTGACGGTGGTCTCGGACAGCGCCCAGTCGACCCACTTGTCGAGGACGGCCCTGGCGCCCGCGTCACCCGACTGCTGGTAGTACTCGGCGACCCGCTCCATGGACCACGCCTGGAAGCCGAACCACTGGTTGGACGGCGGGTCGTGGTACACGGGCTTCTCGTCGTAGTACATGCCGTAGAAGGTCGGCGTGCCCGCCGGCGGGGTGGCGTACCGGCCCGCCCAGCTGTTGGTCGCGCCGCCCGCGATGGCGCCCTCGTCGGACTGGAGCCAGCGGTAGAACTCGATCTGCCGGTCCAGCGACTTCGCCCAGTCCGCCTGGCCGGTCGCCGACTTGGGCTTCAGCGCGGCGTACTCGCTGAGCGCGTACGCGGCGAACGGGTTCTGGTAGCCGCTGTGCGCGTGGCTGGAACCGATGCGCCAGGCCCAGCCGGCCGAGGAGTCGGTCGCGCCGCCCCACGCGTAGTACCAGGACAGCAGGTAGAAGGAGGCGTCCTTGCCGGTGCCCGCCGGGCAGGCCGACGGACCCACGCAGTTGCCCACCTTCTTGAAGTACTTGTCGTACATGGCGTAGCGCAGGTAGTCGCCCATCTTGGCCGCCTTGCCGACGGTCGCGGAGACGTCACCGCCCTTGCCCTGCTGCTTGGCCCAGACGTCCGCCCAGTACGCCGCCTGCACGGCGCGCGCGTCGGCGTCGGGGGCGTTGGTGAACTTCCACTGCTTGGCGTACGAGGCGTCCTTCGTGAACAGGTCCAGGTACCCGTTCTTGCCGCCGTACTTGAAGGCGTCGCAGGTGGGCTGCGGGACGGTCTCCCACACCGACTCCTGCGGGCCGCGCTGGAAGGTGTTGATGTACGACGGCCCGGTGTCGGACGGGCCCGCCTCGCACTTGCCGGGCGAGTTCCCGTAGCCGTAGACGTTGTCGACGTCCTGCAGCCAGTGCATGCCGTACACGTCGTCCGTGCCGTACGCGCTCTTCAGCTCGGCCGCGATCGGGTCGGGGCCGACGGAGACGCCGGTGTCGAGCTGCGACGGGTACTCGTTCGGGGTGTCGTGCTCGGGCGCGTAGGTCGCCGGCTTGGAGGCGTTGTAGAAGGAGTTGGTCGGCTGGTCGGCGTGGGTGGGGATCATGTACTTCTCCATGATCGCCCAGGCGCCGTTGAACTTGGACCAGTCACCGGTCACCTTGCCGTACATGGCCTGGAGCCACAGCAGGTAGCTGTACGCCTCGGAGGTGGTCTCGTGGCCGTGGTCCGGCGCCTCGACCATCAGCGTCTCCACCGAGTGGTACGGGATGCCCTCGGGGGAGAAGTAGCCGTTGGCCGGGTTGGTGATCTTCCCGTACAGCTCCAGGAAGCGGGCGTCGTACTCCTTCTGCTCGCCGAGCTGCGTCACGGTGACCGCGGCCTTGGCGTGGCCGTTCGCCGTCGACTCGAAGACCGCCGAGCCGGTGCCCGAGGAGTCGGCCGCGATGGTCACCTTCTGCGCGGTGCTCCAGTTGGAGGGCGTGAAGGTGAGGCTCGCGCCGCCGCTGACCGAGAGGCCGGAGTTGCCGCTGGCGCGGGCGGTCGTGACCGTCACGTTCGAGGACGGCTGCGTCGACAGCTTCACCTCGTACGTGCCCGACTCGCCCTGCTGGACGCCGAGCTGGGTGGGCGAGGCGACGACGGCGGGACCCGAGGCGACCGTGATGCCGACCGGTGTCGAGTCCGCCGACGCGCCCAGGCTGTCGTACGCCTTCGCCACCAGTGAGTGGCCGCCCACCGACAGGTCGGAGACCGAGAGCGTGTAGGGCGAGCTGGTGTCCGTGCCCAGCAGCCTCGTGTCGTCGTAGAACTCGACCTTGGTGACGGACGCCCCGTCGGCCGCCGCGGCGGTGGCGGCGAGCGGCACCGCGTCGCCCTGCGCGTAGACGGCGCCCGCGGCCGGGCTGGTCAGCACGGCGACCGGCGGCTGGTGGGCGCCGGTGCAGGTGGTGCCGTTGATCGCGAAGTTGGTGGGAGCGGCGTTGGCGCCGCTGTAGGTGAACTGGGCGCCGGTGGTCACGGCCGCGTTCGCGGCGATCGTCCCGTTCCAGGACGCGTTCTTCACCGTGATCGTCCTGCCGGACTGCGACCAGGTGCCGCTCCAGCCGCTGCTGAGCTTCTGGTTGCCCGCGTAGTCGTACGTCAGGGTCCAGCCGGAGATCGTCTCCGTGCCCCGGTTGGTGAGCGTCAGATCGGCGGTGAAGCCGGAGCCCCAGTCATTGGTCTTGTAGTCGACACTGCACTGGACCGCCGCCGCGTGTACGGGTGTCGAACCCGTGCCGAGCATGGTCAGAGGCAGTGCGAAAGCCGCCGCGACGGCGGTCCATAACCGCGACGCGGCGCGACGTCTCCGTCCTGTGCGCATGTGCTGGTTCCTCCTTGCGGCTCGGGAGAGTGGGGGAGGAGCGACAAGCCTTGAACCAGTGGGAGCGCTCCCATGATGAGAAAGGGGTCGTGGAGGGTCAAGGTGTCGGGGCGCCGAAAAAAAATTGGTGAAGTGAACATGCCGAGACCCCTGGGCAGGAGCGCGAGTCGGCGCTACGGTCCTCGGCACCAGTGGGAGCGATTCCGTCAGTCGACGCGTCCGTGGGACGCGCCCGATCTGCAAGGAGTCGCTCATGCGACACCCCCCGCGTTCAGGTCCCTCACCCGGCGCCGCCGCGACCGCCCCCTCGGGCGCCGCGGCGGCACCGGTGACCGGCGCCTTCGGAGCCATGTCCGCCCGCACGGTGGAGCACGCCGTCACCGGGCAGCGGGACGACGGCCTCCAGGGCGCCACGAGCATCACGGACGACCGCTCCGCGCCGAGCGGTCACGGCACCGCCTCCGGCTCCGCCGACGGCGATGCGGTCGCCGTCCGGAGTGCGGGCACCGTCCGCGTCCCGCCCGGCGCGGGGCGCCGGCTCGGGCCGGCCGGCGCCGAGCCCGGGTACGCCGCGGTGCGCGCCGCGCCGGCGCGGTCGCCGTGCGGGTGCCGCTCGTGGCGGGCGGGACCGGCGGGCACGCCTGCGCGCACTCCTTCGCCGACCGCGTCGTGAAGCGGTCCGGCGACCGCGGCCCGTCCTGCCCCGGCCGCACCCGGAACACCTGGGACCGCTCCTTCGGGCCGTCCCCGACCCCCGACTGCGACGGCACCCCCGCGTCGTACGGCATCGGGCCGCGCGACCACCTGCGCGCCCTCGACGAACAGGAAGAAGCACAGATGAGAAGTACCAGAACGGCCCTCTTCGCGGCGCTCGCGCTGGTCGCCGCCGGCACCGGCGGTGTCGTCGCGGCCGGACCGGCGGGCGCCGCGGCCGCCGCCGTCCCGTGCACCGTCGACTACAAGCTGCAGAACCAGTGGAGCGGCGGCTTCACCGCCGCCGTCACCGTCACCAACAACGGCGCCGCCAAGTCGTCGTGGGCCGTGAAGTGGTCCTACGCCGGGAACCAGAAGGTCACCAGCGGCTGGAACGCGCGCCTCAGCCAGAGCGGCGCCGCCGTGACCGCCGCCAACGAGGCGTACAACGGCTCCCTCGCCACCGGCGGCTCGATCAGCTTCGGCTTCAACGCCACCTACAGCGGCACCAACGCGCTGCCCACCGCCTTCACGCTCGACGGTGTGACCTGCAACGTCGACGACGGAGGGGGCGGCGACCCCGATCCGGACCCGGAGCCGGAGCCCGGCACGCGGGTCGACAACCCGTACGCCGGTGCCAAGGTGTACGTGAACCCCGAGTGGTCCGCGAGGGCGGCCGCCGAACCGGGCGGCAGCCGGGTCTCCAACCAGCCCACCGGCGTGTGGCTGGACCGGATCGCCGCCATCAACGGTGCCAACGGTGGCATGGGCCTGCGCGCCCACCTCGACGAGGCGCTGAAGCAGAAGGGCTCCGGCGAACTGGTCGTGCAGTTCGTGGTCTACGACCTGCCCGGCCGCGACTGCGCGGCGCTGGCCTCCAACGGCGAGCTCGGACCGACCGAGATCGACCGGTACAAGAAGGAGTTCATCGACCCGATCGCCGCGATCATGGCGGACTCGAAGTACGCCGGCCTGCGCATCGTGAACACCATCGAGGTGGACTCGCTGCCGAACCTGGTCACCAACGCCGGCGGCACCAACACCAGCACGCCGCAGTGCGAGACGATGAAGCAGAACGGCAACTACGTCAAGGGCGTCGGCTACGCGCTGAACAAGCTCGGCGCCATCCCCAACGTCTACAACTACATCGACGCCGCGCACCACGGCTGGATCGGCTGGGACAGCAACTTCACACCCACCGCGAAAATCATCCACGAAGCGGCCACCGCCGAGGGCGCCACGGTCGACGACGTCGCCGGTGTCATCCTCAACACGGCCAACTACAGCGCGCTGAAGGAGAACAACTTCTCCGTCGGCGACACCGTGAACGGCCAGCCGGTCCGGCAGTCCAAGTGGGTGGACTGGAACCAGTACGTGGACGAGCTGTCGTTCGCCCAGGGCTTCCGTCAGGAACTGGTCAAGGCCGGCTTCCGGTCGGACATCGGCGCGCTGATCGACACCTCCCGCAACGGCTGGGGCGGTTCGGCCCGGCCCGCCGGCCCCGGTCCGAAGACCAGCGTCGACGACTATGTCAACGGCGGACGCTACGACCGCCGTATCCACCCCGGCAACTGGTGCAACCAGTCCGGCGCCGGTCTCGGCGAGCGCCCGCAGGCCAGTCCCGCCTCCGGTATCGACGCCTACGTGTGGATGAAGCCTCCGGGCGAGTCCGACGGGGCCAGCCAGCAGATCCCGAACGACGAGGGCAAGGGCTTCGACCGGATGTGCGACCCGACGTACACCGGCAACGCGCTCAACGGCAACAACATGTCGGGCGCCCTGCCGAACGCACCGCTGTCCGGGAAGTGGTTCTCGGCGCAGTTCCAGGAGCTCATGAGGAACGCGTACCCGGCGCTGTGACACCGGTGTGAGACGGTCCGCCGGGACCGGCGCGGGCTCTGCCCGCCCGGCCCCGGCGGATCACGCGTGCCCGCCGCCGGCCGGCCGCCGGCGCGTCCCGTTCCCGCAGAAGCGGTTTGCGGGAACGGCAAGGAAAGTGGCGCCCCCGCGGCCGCGGGCGCAGGCTGGCAGCCTCCCGGACGCCCGGACGAAAGGCTCGCCGCCATGGCACACGGACACCACGACACGGCACACCGGCACGGAGACCACGGCCCGGGGCCGGGGAACGGGCAGGGGCACGCCCACGGCCACGGGCACGGCGCCGACGTGGACTGGGCCGCGATGGCCCCGTACCTCGAACGGGGTGCGGAGCTGTTCGCGCCCCTGCACGCCGAGGCCGCCGCCTGGCTGCGGCGGTGGCAGCCGGAGCCCGAGCTGGTCGTCGACGCGGGCAGCGGTCCGGGAGTCGTCACCGCGCTGCTCGCGGAGGCGTTCCCGCGCGCACGGACCGTCGCCGTCGACAGCAGCCCGTACCTGCTGGAGCGGGCCCGGCGGAGGGCGGAGCGGCAGGGCTTCGCGGACCGCCTCGACACACTGGAGGCCGACCTCGCGACGGGCCTCGACGGCCTGGCCTACCCGGCGGACCTGATCTGGGCGAGCAAGGCGGTCCACCACGTCGGCGACCAGCGCGCGGCCCTGTCCGTGCTCGCGGGCCGCCTGGCGCCCGGCGGTGTCCTCGCGCTCCTGGAGGGCGGCCTGCCCACCCGCTTCCTGCCCCGCGACTTCGGCCTCGGCCGCCCCGGCCTGCAGTCCCGCCTGGACGAGCTGGAGGACCGCGGGTTCGACCGGATGCGCGCGGAGCTGCCGGGCGCGGTGGCGGAGCCGGAGGACTGGCCCGCCCTGCTGGCGGCGGCCGGCCTGCGGCACGCGGCCACCCGCACCTTCCTGCTCGACCTGCCGGCCCCGTTGCCGGACGCGGCCCGCGCCCACGTCGCCGCGACGCTCGCCCACCGCCGCGACGTGCTCGCCGACGGCCTGGACGCCGAGGACCTGGCGACGGTGGACCGGCTGCTCGACCCCGGTGACAAGGAGAGCCTGCACCACCGCCCGGACGCCTTCTTCCTCACGGCGCAGACCGTGTACGTGGGCGTGCGCGCGGAAGGGTAGCCCCGCAGGGCGCCGGAGCGGCCCTGCCGTTCCGGGAACGGCGGGGCCGCCGCCCGGGGGAACCGGACGGCGGCCGGGAAGGAACGATTCGGCGGATCAGCCGTTGAACGCCGCCGGGTCCGCGCCCAGACGGCGGTCCTCGTTCAGGGCGCCGATGGCGGCCATGTCCTCGTCGTCCAGGGTGAAGCCGAAGACGTCGATGTTCTCCTCGATCCGCGACGGGGTCACGGACTTCGGGATCACCACGTTGCCCAGCTGGAGGTGCCAGCGCAGGACGATCTGCGCGGGCGTGCGGCCGTGCTTCCGGGCGACGGCCACGACGGCCGGGACCTCCAGCAGGCCCTTGCCCTGGCCGAGCGGCGACCAGGCCTCGGTGGCGATGCCGTGCTGCGCGTGGTACTCGCGGGAGGCGGCCTGCTGCAGGTGCGGGTGCAGCTCGATCTGGTTGACGGCCGGGACGACGCTCGTCGCCTCGGCCAGCCGGTCCAGGTGCTCCGGCAGGAAGTTCGAGACACCGATGGCGCGGGCGCGGCCGTCGGCGAGGATCTTCTCGAAGGCCTTGTACGTGTCGACGTAGGCGTCCTTGGCCGGCACCGGCCAGTGGATCAGGTACAGGTCCACGTACTCCAGGCCCAGCTTCTCCAGCGAGGCGTCGAAGGCGCGCAGCGTGGAGTCGTAGCCCTGCTCGCTGTTCCACAGCTTGGTGGTGACGAACAGCTCCTGGCGGGCGACGCCGGAGTTCGCGATGGCCCGGCCGGTGCCCTCCTCGTTGCCGTAGATCGCCGCGGTGTCGATGCTGCGGTACCCGGCCTCCAGCGCCAGGCCGACCGCCTTCTCGGCCTCGTCGTCCGGCACCTGCCAGACACCGAAGCCCAGCTGGGGCATCTCGACGCCGTTGTTCAGGGTGATCGGGGGGACCTTGCTCACGAGCTCTCGATCCTTCTTTCGTCGGGTGGTACTCCCATCGTCAACGATCATCGCGCCTGTCGCATTCCCGTGAAGGACGCCACTCCCGACGCATGCACTTTGTCCGAAAATAAGCCCTGATCCGGGCATCACCGCCGTCCGGCCTCCCGGGCGCCGCCGGACCGCGCCGCCCGGCGTGCCGCGGCCGGTCCCGGGGCCTCAGGCCCGGTACAGCGCGTCGACCTCGGCCGCGTACGCCTTCTCGATCGCCCTGCGCTTCAGCTTCAGGGACGGCGTCAGCAGGCCGTGCTCCTCGGTGAACTGGTGGGCCAGGATCCGGAACGTGCGGATCGACTCGGCCTGCGACACCAGGGTGTTCGCGGCGACCACGGCCCGCCGCACCTCCGTCTCCAGCGCGGTGTCGCGCACCAGCCGGGCGGGGTCCAGGGGCGGCCTGTCCTGCATCTGCAGCCAGTGCTCGACGGCCTCGCCGTCCAGCGTGACCAGTGCGGCGATGTACGGGCGGTCGTTGCCGACGACGACGCACTGGGCGATCAGCGGATGGTCGCGCACCCGCTCCTCCAGGAGGCCCGGCGAGACGCTCTTGCCGCCGGAGGTGACGAGGACCTCCTTCTTGCGGCCGGTGATCGTGAGGTAGCCGTCGTCGTCGAGGGAGCCCAGGTCGCCGGTGGCGAGCCAGCCGTCGTGGAGCGCCTCGTCGGTGGCCTTGGGGTTGTTCAGGTACCCCTGGAAGACGTTGGGGCCGCGCAGCCAGACCTCCCCGTCGTCCGCGATGTGCACGGTCGTGCCGGGGATCGCCTGCCCGACCGTGCCGTAGCGGGTGCGCTCGGGCGGGTTCGCCGTCGCGGCGGCGGTGGACTCCGTCAGGCCGTACCCCTCGTAGACGTGCACGCCGGCGCCCGCGAAGAACAGGCCGAGCCGGCGGTCCATCGCCGAGCCGCCGGACATCGCCTGCCGCACCCGGCCGCCCATCGCGTTGCGGATCTTCGCGTAGACGAGCTTGTCGTACATCTGGTGCTGCATGCGCAGGGCCGCCGAGGGGCCGGGGCCGACGTCCCAGGCCTTCGCCTCCATCGCCTCGGCGTAGCGCACGGCCACGTCCACCGCCTTGTCGAAGGCGGCCGCCCGGCCCTCCCTCTCGGCCTTGCGGCGGGCGGCGTTGAAGACCTTCTCGAAGATGTACGGCACCGCGAGGAAGAACGTCGGCCGGAACGCCTCCAGGTCCGGCATCAGGGCCGCCGCGCTGAGCTGCGGCTGATGGCCCAGCTTGACCCGGCCGCGGACGGCGGCGATCTCGACCATGCGCCCGAAGACGTGCGCCAGCGGCAGGAACAGCAGGGTGGCGGCCTCGTCGCCGCGCCGGGAGTGGAACACCGGCTCCCAGCGCTCGATGACCGTGTCCGCCTCGAACATGAAGTTGGCGTGGCTGATGACGCAGCCCTTGGGGCGGCCGGTGGTGCCGGAGGTGTAGATGACCGTCGCGGTGGACTCCGGGGTGACCGCGCGGCGGTGCCGGTGCACCACCTCGTCGTCCAGGTGCGCGCCCGCCTCGTACAGCTCGCCCACCGCGCCCGCGTCCAGCTGCCACAGCCGGTGCAGTCCAGGGAGCCGATCGATGACCGTGGCGACGGTCATCGCGTGGTCCTCGTGCTCCACCATGGCCGCCGACACCTGGGCGTCGTGCAGCATCCAGAAGACCTGCTCGGCCGACGAGGTCGGGTAGACCGGCACCACCTGGGCGCCCACGGTCCACAGCGCGAAGTCGAACAGCGTCCACTCGTAGCGCGTACGGGACATGATCGCGACCCGGTCGCCGAACCTGACGCCCTGCGCGAGCAGGCCCTTGGCCAGGGCGAGCACCTCGTCGCGGAACTCCGCCGCGGTGACGTTTCGCCAGGTACCCGTCTCGTCCTTGCGGCCGAAGGCGACGCGCTGCGGATCCTCCCGTGCGTACTCGAAGACGACGTCGGCCAGACCGCCCACCGGCGGCGCCGACGCCAACGGAGTGTTGGTGAACTCGCGCAATCCCGCTCCTCGTGGCGCTCCGCACAGCGCCGTGAAAGCTACCCCACCGGAGGCCCCGGCGGGAGGGGCGCCGCAGCGCCGGACCCGCACCTCGTATGTCCAGGTCAGCAGAGCGAAACGGGCCACACGCGGTGGGGCGGAGAGAGAATTCTTACGGTTCGGTAAGTTCAGTGCGTCCGATCTCCACGGAATCTGTACGCCGCGCTTACCGCACCGGACCAATTACGCCGGGAAAAGCGGGCAGGGGAAAAGCGTCGGTGATTTCCCTGCACGGAGCAGCCGTTTCCCCTTCACCGCGCGAGCGCTTTTCGAACACATTCGGCCCCGCTGCGCCGTCCCGCCGTGCGCCGCCCGCCGTGTGCCGTCCCACCGCGCGGCGGTACCGGTGCGCGGCCGGGTGCGGCAGGGGCATGGGAGCCGCGGCGGGCCGCGGAGCCGCGGCGGGCCGCGGGGCTACGGCCGCCCCCGGTGCAGCCGGTCCCCGCCCGCCAGGATCGCCGCCGCCAGCGCGTCCGCCGCGCCCCGCGCCGACGGGCGGCGCCTGCCGTGCACGAGGACGAAGCCGACCTCGCCCAGCTCCGGCAGGCCCGCCCGCTCCGGCACGCGGACCAGGTCCGGCGGGATCAGCCCCCGCGAGTGGGCCATCACGCCGAGTCCGGCCCGGGCCGCCGCCACCAGGCCGTTGAGGCTGCCGCTGGTGCAGGCGACGCGCCAGGACCGGCCCTGGCACTCCAGCGCCTCGACGGCCAGGGCCCGGGTGATGCCCGGCGGCGGATAGGCGATCAGCGGCACCGGCCGCTCGGGGTCCAGGCGCAGGTGCTCCCTGCCGATCCACACCAGGCGGTCGCGCCACACCAGCTCCCCCCGGGGGTCCTCCGGGCGCCGCTTGGCCAGGACGAGGTCCAGCTCCCCGGCGGCGAGCCGCTCGTGCAGGACGCCCGACAGCTCGACCGTCAGCTCCAGGTCCACCTCGGGGTGGTCGTGCCGGAACGCCTCCAGGATCTCCGGCAGCCGGGTCAGCACGAAGTCCTCGGAGGCCCCGAAGCGCAGCCTGCCGCGCAGCCGCGTCCCCGTGAAGAACGCCGCCGCCTGCTCGTGCGCGTCCAGGATGCGGCGCGCGAAGCCGAGCATCGCCTCGCCGTCCTCGGTCAGCTCCACGGAGTGGGTGTCCCGGGAGAACAGCGTCCGCCCGGAGGCGGCCTCCAGGCGGCGCACGTGCTGGCTCACCGTCGACTGGCGCAGGCCGAGCCGCCGGGCCGCCTGCGTGAAGCTCAGCGTCTGCGCCACCGCGAGGAAGGTGCGCAGCTGCGAGGGGTCGAACACGCGGGAGGGGTCGAGCGCGCGCGACGGGTCGAAGCCACGGGGCGGACCGGAGGCGCGGGAGGCATCGGGCACGGGACCAGGCTAGCGCGGTCATCGCGATGCGCGATCACAGTCAGAGCGGTGTACCGGATTCCCGATCACGGTCCCGGGGAGGACGATGGAGAGGGCACGTCCCGTCCCCGGACCCGAGGCAAGTGGAGCACCGTGAAACGCCTGAAGTGGCCGTCCTGGCTGCCGATCGACCCGTACATCCTGCTGCTGCTCGGGACGGTGGGCCTCGCGGCCCTGCTGCCCGCCCGCGGCACGGCCGCCGATGTCACGTCGGGGGTGTCCACCGCGGCGATCGCCTTCCTCTTCTTCCTCTACGGGGCCCGCCTCTCCACCCGCGAGGCGCTCGACGGGCTGCGCCACTGGCGCCTCCACATCACCGTGCTGGCCTGCACCTTCGTGGTCTTCCCGTTGCTCGGCCTGGCCGCCCGGGGCCTCGAACCGGTCTTCCTGACCCACCCCCTCTACACCGGTCTGCTCTTCCTGACCCTGGTGCCCTCGACGATCCAGTCCTCGATCGCCTTCACCTCCATCGCGCGCGGCAACGTGCCCGCCGCGATCTGCGCGGGCTCCTTCTCCTCCCTCGTCGGCATCGTCGTCACCCCGCTGCTCGCGGCGGCGCTGCTCGGCGACAGCGGCGGCGGCTTCTCCGCGGACTCGCTCGTGGAGATCGTGCTGCAGCTGCTCGTGCCGTTCGCGGCGGGGCAGGTGCTGCGCCGCTGGATCGGCGGCTTCATGGCACGGCACAAGAAGGTGCTCGGCCTGGTCGACCGCGGCTCGATCCTGCTGGTCGTCTACACCGCGTTCAGCGAGGGCATGGTGCAGGGCGTCTGGCACCAGGTCAGCCCCGTGCGGCTGGCGGGACTGCTGGCGGTCGAGGCCGTGCTGCTGGCCGTGATGCTCGCGCTGACCTGGTACGGGGCGAAGGCGCTGGGCTTCGGCAGGGAGGACCGCGTCGCGATCCAGTTCGCCGGGTCGAAGAAGTCCCTGGCGTCGGGGCTGCCCATGGCGAGCGTGCTGTTCGGGGCGCACGCCTCGCTGGCCGTGCTGCCGCTGATGCTCTTCCACCAGATGCAGCTGATGGTGTGCGCGGTGATCGCCAAGCGGCGCTCCCGGGACCCGGAGCCGGACCGCGCCGCCGGGGCGCCGGACGACGACCCGCGGGTCGGGGCCGGCTCGGGGGTCTCCTCCGGCTGACCGGCAGCGACCGGGCCGGCACCCCTCACCGCCGCCCCGGCCTCTCGCCGCACGGCCATGGCCCGGCCTTTCGCCGTGCGGCTCCGTCCCGGCCTCTCGCCGCACGGCCTCGGCCCGGTCCCTCACCACGCGGCCATGGTCCGGCCCCTCGCCGTGCGGCCTCGCCCGGTTCCTCAGCGTGCGGCCTTCACCCGGTCCAGGGGCAGCCACACCACCGCGTCCCTCGGCGCCCTCGCGTCCAGGTCGCGCACCGCGGCCAGCTCCTCGTCGCCGAGCGCCCGGTCGTACACGCGGACGTCGTCGATCGCGCCGGTGAAGTGCGCCCGGCTGTCGACCCGCTGGCCGACGTGCACCCCGAACGGGGAGTTCCGGCTGACCGAACCCGGTACGTCCGCACCGTTGACCTCCGTGCCGTCGACCGACAGGACGAGCCGCCCGGCGGAGCGGCGCAGGGCGAGGTGGTGCCACGCGCCGTCGTTGTACGCCTTCGTGGTGCGCACGTACGCGGAGGCCGGCGGCGCCGCGCCGTCCCGCGTGGTGATCAGGCCCTGGACGCGGCCGTTCGCGGGCTCGGCGCGCAGCCACACCTGCGGCTGGTCGGCGCCGACCCCGCCCATCCACAGCAGCGGCTGCTCCCCGGCCGTAGCCGTGTACCGGAACCACAGGGACGCCGTGAAGTCCTTCGTCCCCAGCGGCAGCCGGTCGCCGTACGGCAGGCGCACGGCGTCGTCCGCGCCGTCGAACTCCAGCGCGCCGCGGGACACGCCCGGCGTCGGGCGGGCTCCGCCGAGCACCGCCGCCGGGGGCGCGAGGAGGCCGCGGTCGGGGGTCGTCGGATCGGGCCCGCGGCGCGGCCGCAGCCAGTCCTCGGTGAACCGGGCGAAGCGGATCTCGTCGCGGGCGTCGACCGCGCCGGCCTCGTACATCAGGCCGACGGTGCCGCCGCCGGCGTCCACCAGGTCGGAGTAGCCGGACCAGTCGGTGGTCACGACGGTGCCGCGGTCGACGCTGTCCCAGGTGCGCCCGCCGTCGTAGGAGGAGCGGATCATCATGGTCCGGCGGCGGTTCGGGTCGGCGGGCGCGGCGAGCAGCACGCGGTCGCCCAGCCGCAGGACCGAGGCCTGCACCTGCGGGGTGTAGAGGTCCGGAAGGGTCCGGAAGGGCCCGGTGAAGTGCTCGCCGCCGTCGCGGCTGACCGCCTGGGCGCGGTGGCCCAGGTCGGTGCCGTCCTGCTCGCGTCCGCTGACCAGGATCGCGCCGTCGGCCCGCTCGGCGAGCGTCATCTCGGACGGCTTCTGGCGGAACGTCCCGTCTTCGTCCATGGGCCAGGAGTCGGTGGCGCCGACCCGCCAGTGGTCGCCGCCGTCGTCGCTCACGACGAGCGCGGCGTGGCTGGCGCTGATCCGGGTGCCGTCCCAGGTCTCGGTGTTGACCGTGAGGACGAGCCGGCCCGCGTGCCGGCCGCGGGTGAGCTGGATGCCGTGCACGGGCCCGGTGGCGTACCAGGAGTTCCAGTGGCCGGGCATGATCTCGTCGCTCAGGTCGCGCGGCTGCGACCAGGTGCGGCCGTCGTCGTCGCTGTGCCGGAGGTGCGGGGTGCGGTCGCACGGTATGGCGCAGTTGCGGCCGTCCGTGCGCCCGGTGTTGTAGGTCTCGGCCAGCAGGACGCGCCCGGTCTCGCGGTCCACCACGGGCGCGGGGTTGCCGTGCGTGTCGCCGCCGCCCTCGTCGACCACCTGGAGCGGGCCCCAGGTGCGGCCGCCGTCGGTGGAGCGCTTGAGGACGATGTCGATGTCGCCCGAGTCGCCGCAGTCGTGGACCCGTCCCTCGGCGAACGCGAGCAGGGTGCCGTCGGCCGTCCGCACGACGGCGGGGATGCGGAAGCAGGCGTACCCGGGATCCTGGGAGGCCTTGAAGAGGATCTGTTCCCCGAAGCCGGCCGTGTCCGGCCGCGCCGGGGCGCCCGCGTGCGCGGGCACCGGCAGGGACATCAGCGACGCCGCGGCGAGCGCCGTGGCGAAGGTGGATCTGAGACGTGCGCGAAGACGTGACGGCATGCTGCGACCTGCCCCTTCGATGGGTACGGACCTGCGGATGGACATGCGTCTGAACATCCGGACATCCCACGTCGGACGTGCGCGGGCACAGAAGCTACTGACGTAAGGGGCGCGTCACAAGGAGCGCGCACCGGCCAGTCGGGCGACATCCCTCCGACGGCGCAGTGGCGGCGGCAGGGGGAGCACGGCGGCTCCCTCCGGCGCGGGCTCCGGTGCGGGCCCCGGGGCGGCGGCGCCGTCCTTGCGGCAGACCACGGCGTCCGGGTCGTAGGCGGGGACCTGCGGGCTGTAGCCGTCCGGGCAGGCGGGGCCCGGGGCGCCGGGGTCGCCCTTGTCGCCCTTGTCGCCCTTGGGACCGGGCGGGCCCTGCACGCCGGTGCCGGGCGGACCGGCCGGGCCGCCCGCACCGTCGGCGCCGTCCGTACCGTCCTCGCCGTCGGAGCCGTTCACACCGTCCCGGCCGTCGGCACCGTTCACACCGTCCTCGCCGTCGGCGCCCGGCGCGCCCGGCTCACCGGAGGGGCCCGGCGACCCCGACGGCCCCCGCGGCCCCGTCCCGCCGCGCGGTCCGGGCTCACCGCGCGGCCCGCGCTCCCCGTCCGTGCCGCGCCGCCCGTCCGTCCCGGCGGCGCCGGTCTCGCCGCGGTCGCCCTTGGCCCCGGGCCCGCCGGGGACGCCGGCCGGCACCCGGACGCGGTCGACCAGGTCGTCGACGGCCTTCGACGGGTCGGGCGCGGCGGGCGTGCCACCGCTCGCCTCGACCTGGGCGCGCAGGGTCCGCACGTCCCGCGCGAGCGTCGACACGGCCAGGCCGCGCCGGTCCGCCTCGTCCTGCATCCGGTCGGCCCTGCGGTCGCCGGCGTCGATGCGGGCCCACAGGACGATCGCGGCGCCGGACAGCGCGATCAGCACGCAGACGAGGAAGACGCTGCGCCAGCGCGGGGCGAGCAGCCGTTCGAAGCGGGTCACGGCGCACCTCCGAGTCGATGGACGTCGAGTCGCAGCCGGGCGATCTCGGACTGGTCGGCGGCCCGCAGCAGCGACAGCTCGTCGATGCGCGAGTCCCGTTCGGCGACCTGCCGTTCGAGCCGGTCGCGTTCGGTCTGGAGTCTCTCGGTCAGACTCGAGTAACCGGTCAGGGCGTTCTCCCCGCGCTTGCCGAGGTACGCGGCCACGGCCGCGCCCAGCACGCCCGTGCAGGCCAGCAACGAGCCGAGCAGGGTGATGCCGGCATCCAAGCGACTTCCTCCTACCTGGACGGTGGACCACGGGCCGCGCGCACGCGGTCCGTCGCACTCGCACGGGGCAACGAGGCGGCGGGCGGCCGGATCCGGCACGGCCCGGCAGACCCTCCGGACGGGTGCTGACGATGCGTCAGGTGCGCGCGGCCGGACGCCGGAGCACACGCCGTGCGCCCGACACGTGTCCTGCGGCGGGTACGTCGACGGACGCAGGCGCGGTACGCCGGACGGGGGTCGCCGGGCGCGCCGGAGTCCGGACCGGCGTCCTGGGCGGCGGTCCGGGCGGGGTACGGCACGGGTGGCGCGGGCGGCGCGGGGCAGCGGTCCGGGAGACGCGCGGGACGGCGCGAGCAGGGGAAAGCGGTACGGCTCGCGCGGCGGGCGGAGCGGCACGAACAGCGGCACGAACAGTGGGGGCGGCGGCACGGTCGCGGCCCGGGCGCGGTCCGGGGCCGGACGGGCCGCCGCGGCTCCCCGCGCACGGCGCGCCCGCGGGAGGCGGCGGCCTCACGGGGACGCGTCGAGACGGGGCCCCGCCGGCGCAGGGGCGCTCCCCGCCGGACGTGGGCCCCGCAGCCGTGCCGCGGGGAGCCGGTCAGCCCTGGGCGGCCGCGGCCCGCAGGGCGATCCTGTGCTCGCCCGCGTACACGTTCATGGAGGCGCCCCGCAGGAAGCCCACCAGGGTCAGGCCCGTCTCCGCGGCCAGGTCGACGGCGAGGGAGGAGGGGGCCGAGACGGCCGCGAGGACGGGGATGCCCGCCATGACCGCCTTCTGCGCCAGTTCGAAGGAGGCCCGGCCCGAGACCAGCAGGACCGAGCGGGACAGCGGGAGGTCCCCGTTCTGCAGGGCGCGGCCCACCAGCTTGTCGACGGCGTTGTGGCGGCCCACGTCCTCGCGTACGTCGAGCAGTTCGCCGTCCTCGGAGAACAGGGCCGCGGCGTGCAGGCCGCCGGTGCGGTCGAAGACCTTCTGGGCCTCGCGGAGCCGGTCGGGCAGGTCCGCCAGCAGCCCGGGCTCCAGGCGCACCGGGTCGGCGGTGCCGCCCCGCGTGTCGTCGATCGGCCAGCGGGCCGTCGTGCGCACCGCGTCCAGGCTCGCCTTGCCGCACAGGCCGCAGGAGGAGGTGGTGTAGACGTTGCGTTCGAGGGTGATGTCGGGGAGGACGACGCCGGGCGCGGTCACCACGTCGACGACGTTGTAGGTGTTGGAACCGTCCACTGTCGCGCCCGCGCAGTACACGATGTTCTGCAGGTCCTCCCGGGCGCCCAGGACGCCCTCGCTGACCAGGAAGCCGGCCGCGAGGGCGAAGTCGTCGCCCGGGGTGCGCATGGTGATGGCGAGGGGCTTGCCGTTGAGCCGGATCTCCAGCGGCTCCTCCGCGACCAGTGTGTCCGGGCGGCTGCCGACGGCCCCGTCCCGGATGCGGATCACCTTGCGTCGTTCCGTGACTCGTCCCATGGTTTCGCTCAGTCCCGGTTCTGTACGTGCTGGTAGCCGAAGCGGCCCTTGATACAGAGATTGCCACGGGTCACCGGGTTGTCGTGCGGTGAGGTGACCTTGACGATCTCGTTGTCCTGTACGTGGAGCGTCAGGCTGCGGCCCACTCCGCAGTACGCGCACACCGTGGTGGTCCCGGTCTGCGCCGACTCGTCCCGGGTACCCGCCGCACGCATGTCGAACTCCGGCTTGAACGACAGCGCTCCGGTCGGGCACACCTCGATGCAGTTGCCGCAGTACACGCACGCGGAGTCGGTGAGCGGCGCGTCGTGCTCGACGGCGATGCGGGCGCCGAAGCCGCGCCCGGCGACGGAGACGGCGAAGGCGTTCTGCCACTGCTCGCCGCAGGCGTCCACGCACTTGTAGCAGAGGACGCACCTGCCGTGGTCGCGGACGCAGGGGTCGTTGTCGACCCTCGGCTCCTCGTCCACGCGGGCGGCGTCCGGGCCGAAGCGGCCGGGCTCCGCCTCGTACTCCTTCAGCCGTCCGGCGGCCTTCGGGGTGGTGGAGAGGCCGACCGAGGAGGCGAGCGGTTCCAGGACCACCTTGCGGCTGTGGCGGGTGCGCCCGGTGTCCGTGCGCACCTCCATGCCCGCCTCGGCCCTGCGCGAGCAGGCCGGGACGAGGGTGCGCGAGCCGGTCACCTCGACCACGCACACCCGGCAGGCGTTCTTCGGGCGCAGCGTGTCGCCCTCGCAGAGGGTCGGCACGTCCTTGCCCGCGGCCCGGCGGGCGTCGAGGACCGTCGAGCCCTCCGGGACGCGGGCCGGCTCGCCGTCGAGCGTGAACTCCAGCAGCCGGCGGGGAGTCCCAACGGTGTGACGGTCATACGGTGTCCTCCTGGCGGTGGCGCGGTGCCGCCCCGTACGCGCCGAGGCGGTCGACGGCGGATTCCACGGCGTTCCACGCGGTCTGGCCCAGGCCGCAGATCGAGGTGTCCCGCATGGCGCGGCCCACCTCGCGCAGCAGGACGACGTCGGGCGCGGTGTCGGCGCCCGTGCGCTCCACGATGCGGCGCAGCGCCTCCTCCTGGCGGACGGTGCCGACCCGGTGTAGGTCCTGGGGGTGCGGTCGTGTTCCCTCGTGCGGCGCTCCTGGAGGCGAGCAGGTCCGAGACGGCGTGGACGGTGCGGAGCGTGGGGACCCGGACGCCGGTGATGCCGGCCGGCTCGATCACGGCGGCGAGCAGCACGTCGAGTTCGAGCGGCCTGCCGCGCTCCAGGTCCTGCAGGGTCGAGGTGCGGTGGTCGCCGACGCGCTCGGCGCCCGCGAGGACGTCGGCGCCCGCACGGTGCAGGGCGGCGCCGACGTAGGCGCCGATCGCACCGGCGCCGGGGATCGCGAGGAAGCAACCGCTCGTCGTGCCGGGGTGCCGTTCACCGGCCGTTGCATACCGCTCACCGCATACGGTCGACGACTTGTGGCCAAAGCCTTCCCAACCGCGTGCGCCGCTTCCTAAGGTGCGGATCATGAGCCCCCCTGTAGCACCGACCGGCTGGAGCCGCTGGCTCGTGCCCCCCGCCGCCCTGTCGGTCCACCTCTCCATCGGCCAGGCCTACGCCTGGTCCGTGTTCAAGCCGGCGCTGGAGTCGGCGCTGGACCTCAGCGGCACCCAGAGCGCCCTGCCGTTCCAGCTCGCCATCGTGATGCTCGGCCTGTCCGCCGCGTTCGGCGGCACGCTCGTCGAACGCAACGGCCCGCGCTGGGCCATGACCGTGGCCCTGGTCTGCTTCTCGTCCGGCTTCCTGATCTCCGCGCTGGGCGCCGCGACCGGCCAGTACTGGCTGATCGTGGTCGGTTACGGCTTCGTCGGCGGCATCGGCCTGGGCATCGGCTACATCTCGCCCGTCTCCACGCTGATGAAGTGGTTCCCGGACCGGCCCGGCATGGCCACCGGCATCGCGATCATGGGCTTCGGCGGCGGCGCGCTGATCGCCTCGCCGTGGTCCTCCCAGATGCTGGAGTCCTTCGGCACCGACAAGTCCGGCATCGCGCTGGCCTTCCTCGTGCACGGGGTGGTCTACGCCGTCTTCATGTCGCTCGGCGTGCTGCTCATCCGGGTGCCGCGCGGCGCGGCGGCGACCGAGGCGGACGGCACCCCGGCCGTGCCGCCGGGGGTGCAGGTGTCGGCGGGCAGCGCCATCCGCACCCCGCAGTTCTGGTGCCTGTGGGTCGTGCTCTGCATGAACGTGACCGCGGGCATCGGCATCCTGGAGAAGGCCGCCCCGATGATCACGGACTTCTTCCAGGACTCCTCGACGCCCGTCTCGGCGGCCGCGGCGGCCGGGTTCGTGGCGCTGCTCTCGGCGGCCAACATGGCGGGCCGGATCGGCTGGTCGTCGACCTCCGACCTGATCGGGCGCAAGAACATCTACCGCGTCTACCTGGGTGTCGGCGCGCTGATGTACCTGCTGATCTCGCAGTTCGGCGACTCCTCCAAGCCGCTGTTCGTCGTCTGCGCGCTGGTGGTCCTCTCCTTCTACGGCGGCGGCTTCGCCACGATCCCCGCCTACCTGAAGGACCTCTTCGGCACCTACCAGGTCGGCGCGATCCACGGGCGGCTGCTCACGGCCTGGTCCACCGCGGGCGTCCTCGGCCCGCTGATCGTCAACTGGATCGCCGACCACCAGGAGAGCGCGGGCAAGGACGGCGCGTCCCTCTACGGGCTCTCCTTCATGATCATGATCGGCCTGCTGGTGGTCGGCTTCGTGGCGAACGAGCTGGTCCGCCCGGTCCACGCCCGGCACCACGTCGACCCCGCGACCGAGAAGGAGGCCGCCGATGTCAAGTGACAGCAGCCCGCAGCCGCGTCGCACCGGCCTGATCGTCCTGTCCTGGCTGTGGGTGGGTCTCCCGCTCGGCTACGGCCTGTACGAACTGGTGCGCAAGGCCACGCAGCTCTTCACCGGCTGACGGCACGGCCGTACGGCGTCCCCGCGGCCCGCCGCACCGGTTCCCGGTCGGCGGGCCGCCGGCGTTCCCGCGGGTCGCCCGTACGAAGGCCGGCCCGAACGGACGTGCCGTGCCGTACGACGCCCGGGGCGCGGCGCCCTCGTGTGCGTTACACGGGCCCGTCCGCCCGGGGACCTGACGGAAGCCGACAATCCCGGCCCTCGATATCTGTGGCTTCGCCTGCCGTCGTACCCGTGAGTCACTGAGCAGAGTGGTGGGTCCCGCCAGCGAACGAGGGGAACCACCCATGAACGGCACGCGCATCGCCGCTCTCGGCCACTACCAGCCCGCCCGGGTGCTCACCAACGAGGAACTCGCGGGCATGGTCGACACCAGCGACGAGTGGATCAGGACCCGGGTGGGCATCCGCACCCGCCACGTCGCAGGGCCCGACGAGCCGGTCGACGAGCTGGCCGCGCACGCCGCCGCCAAGGCGCTGGCCGCGGCCGGCCGGGCGCCGCAGGACGTCGACCTCGTCCTGGTCGCCACCTCCACCGCCGTCGACCGCTCCCCGAACACCGCCGCCCGGGTCGCCGCCCGCCTCGGGATGCCCTCCCCGGCGGTCATGGACATCAACGTCGTCTGCGCGGGCTTCACCCACGCGCTGGCCACCGCCGACCACGCGGTGCGGGCGGGCGCCGCGCGCCGGGCCCTGGTGATCGGGGCCGACAAGATGTCCGACGTGACCGACTGGACGGACCGCACGACCTGCGTGCTCGTCGGCGACGGCGCGGGCGCCGCCGTGGTCGAGACCTGCCCCGAGGACGAGGCGCCGGGCATCGGCCCGGTGCTGTGGGGCTCGGTGCCGGAGATGGGGCACGCGGTGCGCATCGAGGGCACGCCCGCCCGCTTCGCCCAGGAGGGCCAGAGCGTCTACCGCTGGGCCACCACCCAGCTGCCGCCCTTCGCGCGCCGGGTGTGCGAGCGGGCCGGGCTGGCCCCCGAGGACCTCGCCGCCGTCGTGCTGCACCAGGCCAACCTGCGCATCATCGAGCCGCTCGCCGAGAAGCTCGGCGCCGTCCGCGCGGTCGTGGCCCGCGACGTCGTCGACTCGGGCAACACCTCCGCCGCCAGCATCCCGCTCGCGTTCTCCAAGCTCGTGGAGCGCGGCGAGATCGCCTCCGGCGACCCGGTGCTGCTGTTCGGCTTCGGCGGCAACCTCTCGTACGCCGGGCAGGTCGTGCGCTGCCCCTAGGCCCTGGGCCTCGCGCCCGAGCCGTCGTGCGGCCGGCGAGGGCGCGCGCGTACGAGCGGCCGTGCACGGTGTCGTGCGGGACACCGTGCACGGCTTCGTGCTGTCCGGGACGGGAACGCGACCGTGCACGGCTTCGCGCTGCCCGGATCGGGAACGTCCGGATCGGGAACGCCCTGAACGGGGGTGCCGGAAACCGGAACGGGGGTGCCGGGAAGGGGACCGGCCGGAGACGGCCGCGGTCGGTCGCGGGCGATCGTGGCCGGGCGCCGGGCGCCGGGTGCTGTGACGAGGCCGACGTCCAGGGGGCCTGGCCTCTGAGCTCCGTAGACTGTAGACGAAAGACAATTCATACTTGGCTCTGGCCGCCGCGCCACCAGGAGGGGGACCGCGATGCTGTCGACAGGACTGCCCCAGGGGGCGGTGCCCAGGCTCGAGCGGCCCGGACCGCTGCGGGACCGCGTCTACGAGGCGCTGCTCGAACTCATCACCACCCGCGCGCTCCAGCCGGGCCAGCACCTGGTCGAGAGCGAGCTCGCCGGGCACCTCGGGGTCTCCCGGCAGCCCGTGCGCGAGGCGCTGCAGCGGCTCAACACCGAGGGCTGGGTGGACCTGCGGCCCGCCCAGGGCGCGTTCGTGCACGAGCCCACCGAGGACGAGGCCGATCAGCTGCTCACCGTGCGCACGCTGCTGGAGGCCGAGGCGGCCCGCCTCGCCGCCGCCACCGCGGGCTCGGCGGGGATCGCCGCCCTGGAGGAGCTGTGCGAGGAGGGCGAGCGCGCGGTCGCCGCGGACGACGTGGACGGCGCGGTCGCGCTGAACGCCCGCTTCCACGCCAAGATCATGGAGCTGGCCGGCAACGCCGTGCTGGCCGAGCTGGCCGCGCAGGTCGACCGGCGGGTCCGCTGGTACTACACGCCGGTCGCCCGGCAGCGCGGGCACCAGTCCTGGATCGAGCACCGCGAGCTGATCGCCGCCGTCGCCGCCCGCGACGAGGCCCGCGCCACCGAGGTGATGCGCGCCCACACGGAGCACACGCGGCGGACGTACCACGACCGCGAGAAGGGCTGAACCGGCCGGCGCCCCGCGCCGCGGCCGGCCGTTGTGACCGACGCCCACGTGCCTGTGCACGCGGGCGTTCCCTGCGCACGGAGCCTCTCCCGCAGTCGGTGACGTCAAGTCAACAACGGTTGTGAGTAAGCGAGTTGACGGAGCCGCGCGTCGCAGATCGTCCTCGCGCCGACCCCGCTTTGTCCTGTGAGTGGAAAAAGCTGAGGGCAATTCCTGCGCAACTTCTTCCCAGGGTGGGCGGCCACTGCTACGTTCCCCTCGAAAGCCCGGCAGACAGTGTGCAGCGGACAGTGGCCTACGAGGCGGGGAGGGGATCGTGAGACGTATGACGGCACGGCCCGCCAACGCCCACCAGGCCCGGTTGCTGCGACTGCTGCGCGACGGCGGCCCCAACTCCCGCGCCCAGCTGGGCGACCAGGTCGACCTCTCCCGGTCGAAGCTGGCGGTGGAGGTGGACCGGCTGCTGGAGACGGGCCTCGTGGTGGCCGACGGACTCGCCGCCTCGCGCGGCGGCCGCCGCTCCCACAACATCCGGCTCGCCCCCGCCCTGCGCTTCCTCGGCGTCGACATCGGCGCCACCTCGGTCGACGTGGCCGTCACCAACGCCGAGCTGGAGGTGCTCGGCCACATCAACCAGCCCATGGACGTGCGCGAGGGACCGGTCGCGGTCTTCGAGCAGGTCCTGGCGATGGCGGGCAAGCTGCGGGCCTCCGGGCTCGCGGAGGGGTTCGACGGCGCCGGCATCGGCGTCCCCGGACCCGTCCGCTTCCCCGAGGGCGTGCCGGTCGCCCCGCCGATCATGCCGGGCTGGGGCGGGTTCCCGGTGCGCGAGGCGCTCAGCCAGGAACTGGGCTGCCCCGTCATGGTCGACAACGACGTGAACCTGATGGCGATGGGGGAGCAGCACGCGGGCGTCGCGCGCTCCGTGGGCGACTTCCTCTGCGTCAAGATCGGCACCGGCATAGGGTGCGGCATCGTCGTCGGCGGCGAGGTCCACCGCGGGACGACCGGCAGCGCCGGCGACATCGGGCACATCCAGGCCGTGCCCGAGGGACGCCCGTGCGCCTGCGGCAACCGCGGCTGCCTGGAGGCCCACTTCAGCGGCGCCGCCCTCGCCCGGGACGCCACCGAGGCCGCCCAGCAGGGGCAGTCGCCGGAGCTGGCGGCACGGCTGGCCGCGAACGGCGCCCTCAGCGCCGTCGACGTCGCCGCCGCGGCCGCCGCCGGGGACGCCACCGCGCTCGACCTGATCCGCGAGGGCGGCGCCCGCACCGGCCAGGTCATCGCCGCACTGGTGTCGTTCTTCAACCCCGGCCTGGTGGTGATCGGCGGCGGGGTGACCGGCCTCGGCCACACGCTGCTCGCCGCGATCCGCACCCAGGTCTACCGCCAGTCGCTGCCCCTGGCGACCGGCAACCTGCCCATCGTCCTGGGCGAGCTGGGGCCGACCGCCGGAGTCATCGGCGCGGCCCGGCTCATCAGCGACCACCTGTTCTCACCCGCGTGACCCGCCCGCAAGAGCACCACCGGTAAGCGCACCACAGGCAAGAGCCGCACCACCGAGCACGGCCCCGTACCTCAGAGCCGCACCACCCGCACCACCGCCGGGCACGGCCCGTACCGCCCGGCGCCCCGCGCACGGTCCCGCCCCGAGCCGCACCACCGAGCCGCACCGCCCCGCACCACACGCACCACCCCGCACCGCCCGGCCCCACCGAGCACGGCCCCGTACCCCGAGCCGCACCACCCGCACCACCGAGCACGGTCCCGCACGGCCCCGTACCCCCCGAGCCGCAGTACCACCCGCACCCCGGTACCCGAGCCGCACCACCCCGCGTACCGCCGCGCACCCCGCGGTGCGGCGCGCCTCCGAGTCGCACCACCACCGTTGTTCCCCTACACGTGTAACCCGCCCCCGCCCAGCGCACCGCTCCGCCCTGCCGCAAGACCGCCCTGCCCCGAATCCGGTCCCCGATCCGCCCTGCCCGGCCCCGTCCGGGCGCGGTGGCCAAGGGGCCCCATTCGCCGAATGGACCCGTCATGGCACCAGAACCACCGCTGCTCACCATGTCCGGCATCACCAAGTCCTTCCCCGGCGTCCGCGCCCTCGACGGCGTGGACCTGGAGGTCCTGCCCGGAGAGGTGCACTGCCTGCTCGGCCAGAACGGCGCCGGCAAGTCCACCCTCATCAAGGTGCTCGCCGGCGCCCACCAGCCGGACGACGGCACGATCGGCTGGCGCGGCGAGTCCGTCGTCCTGCGCTCGCCCATCGCCGCCATGCGCCTCGGCATCGCCACCATCTACCAGGAGCTCGACCTGGTGGAGGGCCTGTCCGTGGCCGAGAACGTGCACCTCGGGCACGAGCCGACCGCCGCCGGGTTCGTCGTGCGGGGCAAGGAGGCGCGGACGGCGACCGCCGCGCTGCTGCGCCGCCTCGGGCACCCCGAGATCGACCCGGCGCGGCTCGTCGGCGACCTGTCCGCCGCCCAGCAGCAGATCGTCTCCATGGCGCGGGCGCTCTCCCACGACGTACGGCTCATCGTGATGGACGAGCCGTCGGCCGCCCTCGACCCGGACGAGGTCGACAACCTCTTCCGCATCGTGGACGGCCTGACGGCGGACGGCGTCGCCGTCGTCTACATCTCGCACCGCCTGGAGGAGATCCGGCGCATCGGGGACCGGGTGACCGTCCTGAAGGACGGCCGCGCCGTCGCCCGCAACCTGCCCGCCAAGACCACGCCGACCAGCGAGGTCGTCGCGCTGATGACGGGCCGCAACGTCGAGTACGTCTTCCCCGCGCGGCCCGGGCACCGGGACCTGCCCGAACCCGTGCTGACCGTGGAGGGGCTGACCCGCAGGGGCGAGTTCGCCCCCCTCGACCTGGCCGTGCGCCCCGGCGAGATCGTCGGTCTCGCGGGTCTCGTGGGTTCCGGGCGCTCCGAGGTCCTGGAGACGATCTACGGCGCCCGCAAGTCCACCGCGGGGCGCGTGCTCGTCGACGGGCGGCCGCTGCGGCCGGGCAGCGTGCGCGCGGCGGTCCGGGCCGGCCTCGGCCTCGCCCCCGAGGAGCGCAAGGCGCAGGCCCTGCTGATGCTGGAGTCCGTCACCAACAACGTGTCGGTCTCCTCCATGTCCCGCTTCTCGCGCGGCGGCTGGCTCGACCGCGGCGCCGAGCGCGAGGCCGCGCGCGGGGCCGTGCGCGAGCTGTCGCTGCGGCCCGACGACCCGGCCGTGCCCGTGCGCACCCTGTCCGGCGGCAACCAGCAGAAGGCCGTCCTGGCCCGCTGGCTGCTGCGCGGCTGCAAGGTGCTGCTGCTCGACGAGCCCACCCGCGGCGTCGACGTCGGCGCCCGCGCCGAGCTGTACGCCGTCGTCCGCCGCCTGGCCGACGAGGGCCTCGCCGTCCTGCTGGTCTCCAGCGAGGTGCCGGAGGTCCTCGGCCTCGCCGACCGCGTACTGGTGCTCCGCGAGGGCCGCGTCGTGCACACGGCGCCGGCCGCGGAGCTGGACGAACACCGCGTACTCGACCTGGTCATGGAAGGAACGCCCGCGTCATGACACAGCCCGTGTCCCCGCCCCGCGACGGCGGCGAGAAGCTGATGGCGGCACCGGCGGCGACCCCGTGGCGGGCCGTCACGGCCCGCGCGGACGTGCGCACGCTCTCGCTGCTCGGGGTGCTCGCCGCCCTGGTCCTCATCGGCGGCATCACCAAGCCCGACGAGTTCCTCGACACCCGCAACCTCCAGCTCGTGCTCACCCAGGCGTCGGTCATCGGCGTCGTCACGGTCGGCATGACCTTCGTCATCATCTCCGGAGGCATCGACCTCTCGGTCGGCGCGATCGTCGCCCTCGCCTCCGTGTGGGCCACCACGGTCGCCACCCAGGAGTACGGCTTCCTGGGCATCCTGTTCACCGCGGTGATCGTCGGCGTGGGCTGCGGCCTGGTCAACGGCGTGCTCATCGCCTACGGCGCCATGGTGCCCTTCATCGCGACCCTCGCCATGCTCGCCTCGGCCCGGGGCCTGGCGCTGCAGATCACCGACGGCAAGACCCAGGTCGTCACCGTCGACGGCATCCTCGACCTCGGCGAGCGCGACTCCTACGTCCTCGGCGTCCCGCCGCTGGTCCTGGTCTTCGCGGCGGTCACGGTCGCCGGCTGGCTCGTCCTGAACCGCACCACCTTCGGCCGCCGCACGGTCGCCGTCGGCGGCAACGCGGAGGCCGCCCGCCTCGCCGGCATCGACGTCCGCCGCCAGCGCCTCTACCTCTACCTGCTGTCCGGGCTGTGCTGCGGCATCGCCGCCTTCCTGCTGATCGTGCTCTCCGGCTCGGGCCAGAACACCAACGGCAACCTCTACGAGCTGGACGCCATCGCGGCCGCGATCATCGGCGGCACGCTGCTCAGCGGCGGCCGCGGCACGATCGTCGGCTCCGTCCTCGGCGTCCTGATCTTCACCACGATCACCAACATCTTCGCGCTGAACAACCTGCAGACCGACGTCCAGCAGATCGCCAAGGGGGCGATCATCGTCGCCGCCGTCCTGGTCCAGCGACGCACCGCGCGCGACTGACCCCACCGGCCGCACCGCCACCCCCAGCCCCACCGCCCACCGCCCTACGGGAAGGGTCCACCGCCATGCCAGAGTCCAGGAGCCTCACGAGCCGCAGAGGACTGCTCTTCGGCACCGCCGCCGTCTCGGCCGGCGCGTTCCTCACCGCCTGCACCAGCAACGAGCCCGCCGACAGCGGGGAGAAGACCGGCGCCGACACCCGGCCGGCCGCCGACGACAAGCCCGGCAAGGCCGTCACCATCGGCTACGCCGGACCGCAGGCCGACCACGGCTGGCTCAACGCCGTCAACGAGAACGCCAAGAGCCGCGCGGAGAAGTACGAGGACGTCACGCTGGAGGTCACCGAGGGCTCCAACGACACCGCCGCGCAGATCGGCCAGATCGAGACCCTGATCAACAAGAAGGTCGACGTCCTGGTGATCCTGCCGGCCGACGGCAAGGCCCTCACCCAGGTCGGACTGAAGGCGATGCGCGCGGGCATCCCCGTGGTCAACCTGGACCGCATCTTCAACTCCCCGCAGGCGTACCGCTGCTACATCGGCGGCGACAACTACGGCATGGGCCTCAACGCCGGCCACTACATCGGCGAGAAGCTCAAGGACAAGGAGAACGCCAAGGTCGTCGAGCTGGCAGGGTTGGACAACCTGGAGCTGACCAAGCAGCGCACCGCGGGCTTCGACGCGGCCCTGAAGAACTACCCGAACATCAAGAAGGTCGCCCGGCAGGCCGCCGACTTCACCGTCGAGTCCGGCCAGGCCAAGATGGCGCAGCTGCTCCAGGCGCAGTCCGGGTTCGACGCCCTGTGGAACCACGACGACGACCAGGGCGTGGGCGCCCTGCGCGCCATCGAGCAGGCGGGCCGCGACGACTTCCTGATGGTGGGCGGAGCGGGCGCGCTCTCCGCCATGCAGGCCATCGAGGCCGACGACGGCGTGCTGAAGGCGACCGTCCTGTACCCGCCGACCATGGCCGCCTCCGCGATCGACCTGGCCCGCGCGCTCGGCCAGGGCAAGGGCATCGGCGGCCTGGCCGAGTTCGAGATCCCGTCGTCCCTGACGCTCTACTCGGCCGTCGTCGACAAGGACAACGTCGATCAGTACATGCCCACCGGCTTCAAGTGACCGATCCGGTCGCACCCCCCACCGCGCTTCGCACGACGACGAGGAGGACCACCGCATGGGACAGCCCGAGCAGCGCGACGAGGCCGGGGACGGCAGCCCCCCGCTCGGCGTGGGCATGGTCGGCTACGCGTTCATGGGCGCCGCCCACTCACAGGGCTGGCGCACCGTGGGCCGCGTCTTCGACCTGCCGCGCCGGCCGGTGCTGGCCGCCGTGTGCGGCCGCGACGGAGCGGCCGTGCGCGCGATGGCCGACCGGCACGGCTGGGCGGCGGCCGAGACCGACTGGCGCGCGCTGATCGAACGGGACGACGTCGACCTCGTCGACATCTGCACCCCGGGCGACAGCCACGCCGAGATCGCGCTCGCCGCGCTGGCCGCGGGCAAGCACGTCCTGTGCGAGAAGCCCCTGGCCAACACGGTCGAGGAGGCGGAGGCGATGGCCGGGGCCGCCGAGGCCGCCCGCGCCCGGGGACAGGTGGCGATGGTCGGCTTCAACTACCGACGGGTGCCCGCCGCCGCGCTGGCCCGGTCGATGGTCGCCGAGGGGCGCCTGGGCGAGCTGCGGCACGTGCGGGTGGCCTACCTGCAGGACTGGCTGACCGACCCGGAGTTCCCGCTCACCTGGCGGCTGCGCAAGGAGGCCGCCGGGTCCGGGGCGCTCGGCGACCTGGGCGCGCACATCGTCGACCTCGCGCAGTACGTGGCGGGGGAGCGGCTGGCCGGGGTCTCCGCGCTCACCGAGACCTTCGTGCGCGAGCGGCCGCTGCCCGAGGGCGCCTCCAGCGGCCTGTCGGGGGCCGGCGGCGCCGGCCGCGGGGCGGTCACGGTCGACGACGCGGCCCTGTTCACCGGCCGGTTCACCACCGGCGCCCTGGCCTCCTTCGAGGCCACCCGGTACGCGACCGGGCGCAAGAACGCGCTGCGCATCGAGCTCAACGGCGCCCGCGGCTCGCTCTCCTTCGACCTGGAGCGGCTCAACGAACTCTGGTACCACGACGGCACCGAGCCGGACACGCACGCCGGCTTCCGCCGCATCCTCGTCACCGAGCCCGACCACCCCTACCTGGCGGCCTGGTGGCCGCCCGGGCACGGGCTCGGCTACGAGCACACCTTCGTCCACCAGGCCCGCGACCTGGTCCACGCCGTCGCGGAGGGCACGCAGCCGCTGCCGTCCTTCGCCGACGGGCTCCAGGTGCAGCGCGTCCTCGCGGCCGTGGAGGAGAGCGCCGCGAAGAACTCCGTCTTCACGTCCGTAGCGGTCTAAAGGGAGGCCCGTTCCATGCCGCGCAATTTCACGCTCTTCACCGGCCAGTGGGCCGACCTGCCCCTGGAGGAGGTCTGCCGGCTCGCCCGCGACTTCGGGTACGACGGACTCGAACTCGCCTGCTGGGGCGACCACTTCGAGGTCGACAAGGCGCTCGCCGACCCCTCCTACGTCGAATCGCGCCGGGCCCTGCTCGACAAGTACGGCCTGAAGTGCTGGGCGATCTCCAACCACCTCGTCGGCCAGGCCGTCTGCGACGCCATCATCGACGAGCGCCACCGGGCGATCCTGCCGGCCCGCATCTGGGGCGACGGCGAGGCGGAGGGCGTACGGCGCAGGGCGGCGGCGGAGATCGCCGACACCGCGCGCGCCGCGGCCGCCCTCGGCGTCGACACCGTCATCGGCTTCACCGGCTCCGCCATCTGGCACCTGGTGGCGATGTTCCCGCCCGCGCCCGAGTCGATGATCGAGCGCGGCTACGAGGACTTCGCCGAGCGCTGGAACCCGATCCTGGACGTCTTCGACGCCGAGGGCGTCCGCTTCGCCCACGAGGTCCACCCCAGCGAGATCGCGTACGACTACTGGACCACGCACCGGGCCCTGGAGGCGGTCGGCCACCGGCCCGCCTTCGGCCTGAACTTCGACCCCTCGCACTTCGTCTGGCAGGACCTCGACCCGGTCGGCTTCCTGTGGGACTTCCGCGACCGGATCTACCACGTGGACTGCAAGGAGGCCCGCAAGCGCCTGGACGGGCGCAACGGCCGGCTCGGCTCGCACCTGCCCTGGGGCGACCCGCGCCGCGGCTGGGACTTCGTCTCCGCCGGCCACGGCGACGTCCCCTGGGAGGACGTCTTCCGGATGCTGCGCTCCATCGGGTACGCGGGTCCCGTCTCCGTGGAGTGGGAGGACGCCGGCATGGACCGGCTCCAGGGCGCCCCCGAGGCGCTGACCCGCCTGAAGGCCTTCGACTTCGAGCCGCCGTCCGCCTCGTTCGACGCGGCGTTCGGCGGCAACGACTAGCGCCGTGCCGGGCGTCGCGGGCCGGTGAACCCTCCGGCCGCGGCGACCGACACTCCGTCGTCCGGCACTCCTCCGTCCCCGCCCCAGCGGGGACGGAGGAACGGACGGCGACGACCCCGGGTCCCGCCCGCCGCCCGGCGGCGGGCCCCGGCCGCACGACCCACACCCTCTCCGGGGTGACGGCGCACCCCGGCGTATCGCACCCGCCCGTACAACCAGCCTTTTCCTGGAGGCCATTCGTGCACGGGAACGACAGCACCACCAGTACCACCGGTACCGGGAACACCCCCGGAACCGGCGGCCGCAGACGGCGCCCCGGACTCCGCAGGGCCGTCGCCCTGTTCAGCGGAGCGCTCCTGGCGGGCGCCTCCCTCACCCTCGCCGTGCCCCCGGCCGGCGCCGCCGACTCCGACTCCTCGGGCGCGGCCGCCGCAGCCGAGGACTTCCAGCAGGTCACCCTCGCCAAGGGCGCGGCCGAGGTCGGCGAGCCGATGTCGCTGGCCGTGCTGCCGGACCGCTCGGTCCTGCACACCTCGCGCGACGGCACGCTGCGCCTGACCGACGCCGAGGGCGACACCGAGATCGCGGGCAAGCTCGACGTGTACTCGCACGACGAGGAGGGCCTGCAGGGCGTCGGCGTCGACCCCGGCTTCGCCGAGAACCGCTTCATCTACCTGTACTACGCGCCGCCGCTGGACACCCCCGAGGGCGACGCCCCGGAGAACGGCACCGCGGCCGACTTCGCGCCCTTCGACGGCGTCAACCGCCTCTCCCGCTTCGTGCTGAACGAGGACGGCACCCTCGACAACGCCAGCGAGAAGAAGATCCTCGACGTCCAGGCGACCCGGGGCATCTGCTGCCACGTCGGCGGCGACATCGACTTCGACGCCGAGGGCAACCTCTACCTGTCGACCGGCGACGACAGCAACCCGTTCCAGTCGGACGGCTTCACGCCCATCGACGAGCGCGCCGGCCGCAACCCGGTCTTCGACGCCCAGCGCACCTCCGGCAACACCAACGACCTGCGCGGCAAGATCCTGCGCATCAAGGTGAACGAGGACGGCTCGTACTCCGTCCCGGAGGGCAACCTCTTCGCCCCCGGCACGGAGAAGACGCGGCCCGAGATCTACGCCATGGGCTTCCGCAACCCGTTCCGCTTCAGCGTCGACAAGGAGACGGGCATCCTCTACGTCGGCGACTACGGCCCGGACGCCGGCGCGGCCAACCCCGACCGCGGCCCGGCCGGACAGGTCGAGTTCGCCCGCGTCACCGGCCCCGGCAACTTCGGCTGGCCGTACTGCACCGGCGACAACGACCCCTACGTCGACTACGACTTCGCCACCAGGACGTCCGGCGAGCCCTTCGACTGCTCGGCGCCCGTCAACGACTCGCCGAACAACACCGGCCTCACCCAGCTGCCCCCGGCCCAGCCCGCCTGGATCCCCTACGACGGCGCGTCCGTGCCCGAGCTCGGCGACGGCTCCGAGTCCCCGATGGGCGGCCCGGTCTACCACTACGACCCCGACCTCGACTCCCCGGTGAAGTTCCCGGAGGCATACGACGGCGACTTCTTCGCCGGTGAGTTCGGACGCCAGTGGATCAAGCGCATCACCTCGGACGCCGACGGCACCGTGCAGTCGATCAACGACGTCCCGTGGTCCGGCACCCAGATCATGGACATGGCCTTCGGCCCGGACGGCGCGCTGTACGTCCTGGACTACGGCCTCTCCTGGTTCGGCGGCGACGAGAACTCCGCCCTGTACCGCATCGAGAACGCCACCGACGGGCACTCCCCGGTCGCCCAGGCCGCCGCGGACCGCACCTCCGGCCAGGCCCCGCTGCGGGTCTCCTTCTCCTCCGCCGGCACCACGGACGCGGACGGCGACGCCCTCACCTACCGCTGGGACTTCGGCGACGGCTCCACCTCGACGGCCGCCAACCCCACCCACCGCTACCGCACCAACGGCACCTACACCGCGACCCTGACCGCCGAGGACCCCGACGGCCGCACCGGCAGCGCCAGCGTGCAGATCGTCGTCGGCAACACCGCGCCCACGGTGGAGCTCCAGCTGCCCCAGGACGGCCAGCTGTTCAGCTTCGGTGACGCCGTGCCGTTCAAGGTGAAGGTCACCGACCCCGAGGACCGCAGGAACATCGACTGCTCCAAGGTCAAGGTCAGCTTCATCCTCGGCCACGACAGCCACGGCCACCCGCTGACCTCGGCGAACGGCTGCTCCGGCACCATCCAGACCAGCGCCGACGGCGGCCACGACGAGAACGCCAACATCTTCGGCGTCCTCGACGCCGAGTACACCGACAACGGGGGCGGCGGCCAGGCGGCCCTCACCACGCACGACCAGAACGTCCTCCAGCCGCGCCACCGCCAGGCCGAGCACCACGACGACGCCTTCGGCGTGAGCGTCGTCAACCGCGACTCCGCCCACGGCGGCAAGACGGTCGGCGAGATCCACAACGGCGACTGGATCTCCTTCGAGCCCTACGTCCTGAGCAACGCCGAGTCGGTCACGGCGCGCGTCTCCTCCGCCGGCGAGGGCGGGAGCCTGGAGATCCGCTCGGGCTCGGCCAAGGGCAAGCTGCTCGGCCGTGCCACCGTCCCGTCGACCGGCGGCGCGGACGCCTACCAGGACGTGACGGCGAAGATCTCGAAGGCGCCGCGCGGCACCACCACCCTCTACCTGGTCTTCAAGGGCAAGGGCAGCGGAGCGCTGTACGAGCTGGACGACTTCACGTTCACGACCGGCTGACCGGGAGGTGAGAGTGTCATGCGCGCATCAGTACGCACACTGACGTCGGCCACCGCGGCCGCCCTGCTCCTCGGCTGCCTCGCGGCGCCCGCGGTCTCGCAGAACGCGGGCGGCGCCGGAGGCGAGGACAGCGCCGGCAAGCGGGTCCTGGTCTTCTCCAAGACCGCCGGCTTCCGCCACGACTCCATCCCGGAGGGCGTCGCCGCCGTCCGGGACCTGGGGGCGGCGCACGGCTTCGCCGTCGACGCCACCGAGGACGCGGGCGCGTTCACGGCCCGCAACCTGGCCCGGTACGACGCCGTGGTCTTCATGTCGACCACCGGCGACGTGCTGGACCGGACCCAGCAGAAGGCCTTCGAGCGGTACGTGGAACGCGGCGGCTCCTACGTCGGGGTCCACGCGGCCGCCGACACCGAGTACGACTGGGCCTTCTACGGCGGGCTCGCGGGCGCCTACTTCGCGTCCCACCCCGCGATCCAGCCGGCGACGGTGCAGGTGGAGGACCGGGGCCACCCGGCCACCGCACACCTCGGCCCCACCTGGGAGCGCACGGACGAGTGGTACAACTACCGCTCCAACCCGCGCGAGCAGGCCCACGTCCTGGCCACGCTCGACGAGTCGTCGTACAGCGGCGGCACGATGGACGGCGACCACCCGATCGCCTGGTGCCAGGAGTACGAGGGGGGCCGCGCCTTCTACACCGGGGGCGGCCACACCAAGGAGTCCTACGCCGACCCCGCCTTCCGGCAGCACCTGCTGGGCGGCATCCGGTGGGCCGTGGGCGACGCCCAGGCCGACTGCCGCCCGGAGAACGGCTACACGCCGCTCTTCGACGGCACGGCCGAGTCCCTCAAGGGCTGGAAGCAGGCCGGACCGGGCTCGTTCGCCCTCTCCGACGACGGCACGCTCACGTCGTCGGGCGGCATGGGCATGCTCTGGTACGCCTCGCCCCTGAAGTCCTACTCCCTGAAGCTCGACTGGAAGATGGCGAGCGCCTCCGGCGACGACAACTCGGGTGTCTTCGTGGGCTTCCCGCCCTCGGACGACCCGTGGTCGGCCGTGGACAACGGCTACGAGATCCAGATCGACGCGACCGACGCGCCGGACCGCACCACCGGGTCCGTGTACAGCTTCCAGTCGGCCGACGTGAAGAAGCGCGACCGCGCGCTGAACCCGCCGGGGGAGTGGAACACGTACGAGATCCGCGTGGAGGGCGAGCGCCTGCGGATCTGGCTCAACGGCGTGAAGATCAACGATTTCACCAACCGCGACCCGGCCCGCAGCCTGCGCGACGGACACATCGGCCTGCAGAACCACGGGGTCGAGGACGAGGTGTCCTTCCGCAACGTCCGCGTCAAGGAGCTGACCGGGCACCACGGCCATCACGGCGGCCACCACGGCGGCGACCACGGGGGCCACTAGGCCCCGCCGCCGGACCGCCGGACCGCCGAACTGCCGGCCCGCAGAATCACCGGATCGCCGTCCTCCGCCTCTCGATCACGGGAGGCGGAGGACGGCGGCGGGACCCGGCACCCGCCGCCCGACCGCCTTCCGCCCGACGGGCGGGGGAGCGGACCGGGCGGCGGCACCCGGACGGCGGTGGGCGGGGGACGCCGGACCCCCGCCCACCGTCACACCACACCCGTCCCGGGCCGGACCGCCATGGCACGGCCCGGCCCGGGACGGGTCCACGCCCACCACCGCGCACACGACACGCACGACAGGGACCACAGGCACGACAAGCAGGACAGGCACGACAGGGACCACAAGCACGACAAGCAGGACAGGAACCACAGGCACGACAGGCACGACAGGCACGACAGGCACGACAAGGAGGCTGCTCATGTCCGCCAACTCCGCTTCACGGGTGCCCGCCGACCCCGCTTCCCAGGAGGCCGCCGACTCCGCCCCCCGGGTGGGGGTGTGGCTGATCGGAGCCCGCGGTTCCGTCGCCACCACCGCGGTCGCCGGCTGCGCCGCGCTGACCGCGGGACTGCACCCGCCGGTCGGCATGGTCACCGAGACCCCCGCGTTCGCCGGCTGCGGCCTGCCGCCGCTGTCCTCCCTGGTCTTCGGCGGCCACGACACCGTCGACTGCCCGCTGCCCAAACGCGCCGAGGCGCTGGCCGCCGCCGGTGTACTCCCGCACGGGCTGCCGCACGCCGTCGCCGCCGACCTGGCCGCCGCCGACGCGGAGATACGGCCGGGCGGCCCGCTCCCCGGCGACACCCGCACCCAGGACGAACTCGTCGACGCCTTCGCCGCCGACCTGCGCGACTTCACCCGCCGCCACGGCCTGTCCCGCACCGTCGTGGTCAACGTCGCCTCCACCGAGCCGGTGCCCACCGGCCCCGACCTGCCCGCCAGCTCGCTGTACGCGGCGGCCGCCCTGCGCGCCGGCTGCCCGTACGTCAACTTCACGCCCTCGTCCGGGATGCACCACCCCGCGCTCGCCGCCGAGGCCGCCGCGTCCGGGCTGCCGTACGCGGGCCGCGACGGCAAGACCGGGCAGACCCTGCTGCGCTCGGTGCTCGGGCCGATGTTCGCCCAGCGCGCCCTGGCGGTACGGGCCTGGTCCGGCACGAACCTGCTGGGCGGCGGCGACGGCGCCGCCCTCGCCGACCCCGCCGCCGCGGCCGCCAAGAACGCCGGCAAGGAGCGCGTCCTCGCCGACACCCTCGGCGCCGTCCCCGAGGGCGAGGTCCACATCGACGACGTCCCCGCGCTCGGCGACTGGAAGACGGCCTGGGACCACATCGCCTTCGACGGCTTCCTCGGCGCGCGGATGGTCCTGCAGACCACCTGGCAGGGCTGCGACTCCGCGCTGGCGGCCCCGCTCGTCCTCGACCTCGCCCGCCTGCTGGCCCGCGCCCACGAGGCCGGCCTGTCGGGCCCCCTGACCGGCCTCGGCTTCTACTTCAAGGACCCGCACGGCGACGGACCGGCGGCGCTCGGCGAGCAGTACGCGCAGCTCACGGCGCTGGCGGAGCGGTTGCGCGGGGACGGGGGTACGGCGGCGGACGGGGCCGGAGGACCGGGGGAGGCCGAGGGAGGGGCGGCCCTGTGAGGCACGGAGCGCTGCGGCCGAAGGCGGGCCCGGGCGCGGTCCTGGGACTCGGGCTCGGCCTCGGGACGGCCGCCGGACTCGGACTGCTGCTCGGCCTCGGCCTCGGCTCCGGAAGAGCGGGAGCGACCCGGCGCCGGGGGACGACCGGAGGCCGGACCGGCGCCGTGGACGGGACCGGGGCCGTGGACGGGACCGGGGCCGACCACGGGCCCGGTACCGAGGAGAGGACCGCCGAGCGCGGCTTCGACACTGCGGCCGGGATCGGTCAGGGGTACGAGTCGTCGGAGGGGCAGCGCCCCGGGGAGTCGTCCGCCAGGGAGCGGCCGTCCGGAGACGGGCCGTCCGGAGACGGGGCGTCCGGGGAACGGTCCGCCGAAGAACTGCCGGCGGGAGACGGACCGGTCGAGGAGCGGCCGGACGGGGACGCCCGGAAGCGGCCGTCGGCCGGGCCGGCCGACGCGTCCCGTACGTGGGCCCCGTGGGCAGAACTGCTGCGCCTGCCCGCGCTGTTCACCGTCCCCGGTGACGCTCTCACGGGCGCCGCCGCGGCCGGCGCGCGCCCGAACCCGCGCACCCTGCTCGCCATCGGCTCCTCCCTCTGCCTGTACGAGGCGGGCATGGCCCTGAACGACTGGGCCGACCGCGCCGAGGACGCCGTGGACCGCCCGCACCGCCCGCTGCCCTCGGGCCGCATCCGCCCGGCGGCGGCGCTCGCGGCGGCCGTCGGCCTCACCGGCGCGGGCCTCGCGCTGGCCGCGGCCGCCGGCCGCCCGGCCCTGGCCGTCGCCGCACCGCTCGCGGCCACGGTCTGGGCGTACGACCTCGGTCTGAAGCGCACCGCAGCGGGTCCCGCGGCCATGGCGGCGGCCCGCTCCCTGGACCTCCTCCTGGGCGCGGCGGCGACGGCGGGCGGCAGCGCCCGCCCGGCGCTCCCGGCCGCGGCGGCCCTGGGCGCCCACACCCTGGCGGTCACCGCGGTCTCCCGCCGGGAGACGCAGGGCGGCTCCTCGGCGTTCCCGCTGGCGGCGCTGCTCGCGACGGCGGCCCTGGCCCGCCACACGGCCCGCCGTCCCGCGGCGCACCGCCCGGTGGCGGCCGCCGGCGCCCCGACCCCGCGCACCGCGCGTCCCTCGCCCGCCGACGCCCTGCGCGTCGCGCTGTCCGCCGGCTACGCCCTCACCGCCCTCCGTCCGTACTTCCACGCCGCCCTCAACCCCTCGCCCCAGCTCACCCAGCGCGCCGTCGGCGGCGGCATCCGCGCCATGATCCCGCTCCAGGCCGCCCTGTCCGCCCGCGCGGGCGCCCCCGCCACCGCCGTGCTGGTCGCGGCCCTCGCCCCCGCCGCCCGCCACTTCGGCCGAAAGGTGAGCGTGACATGACCTCCCTCCGCTTCGGTTACGGCACCAACGGCCTCACCGACCTCCGCCTCGACGACGCCCTCTGTCTCCTGGCCGACCTCGGCTACGACGGCGTCGGCCTGACCCTCGACCACATGCACCTGGACCCGCTGGCCCCGGACCTGGCCGCCCGGACCCGCCGGGTCGCCCGCCGGCTGGAGGAACTCGGTCTGGGCGTCACCGTCGAGACCGGCGCCCGCTACGTCCTCGACCCCCGCCGCAAACACGGCCCCTCCCTGCTCGACCCCGACCCCGACGACCGCGCCCGCCGGGTCGACCTGCTCGTCCGCGCCGTGCGGGTCGCCGCCGACCTCGGCGCCCACGCCCTGCACTGCTTCAGCGGCACCACCCCGCCGCACACGGACGAGGACACCGCGTGGAAGCGCCTGGCCGAGGCCCTCGCCCCCGTCCTGGACGCCGCCACCGCGGCGGGCGTCCCGCTCGCGGTCGAACCCGAACCCGGTCACCTCCTCGCCACCCTCGACGACTTCCACCACCTGCGGCAGCTGCTCGGCGGGCCCGAGGTCCTCGGCCTGACCCTGGACATCGGCCACTGCCAGTGCCTCGAACCGCTGTCCCCCGAGGACTGCGTACGGGCCGCCGCCCCCTGGCTGCGGCACGTCCAGATCGAGGACATGCGCCGCGGCGTCCACGAGCACCTCCCGTTCGGCGACGGCGAGATCGACTTCCCGCCGGTCCTCCGAGCCCTCGCGGCCGCCTCGTACCAGGGCCTGACCGTCGTCGAACTGCCCCGCCACTCCCACGCGGGGCCCCACCAGGCGGCACGGTCCCTGCCCTTCCTCCGGCACGCGGCCGGGCAGGCCCCCGAAAGGAGCACCCTGTGAGCAGCACGAGCGGCACGAGCGGCACGAGCGGCACGAGCGGCACGAGCGGCACGAGCGGCACGAGCGGCACGAGCGGCCCGTCCCGCGACCGGGCGGGTGACGACACCGGCCTCCCCGCCCCGGCCGGGCTGCGCGCCGAGCTCGACGCCCGGCTCGGCGAGGCCGCCCGCGCCTGGCTGGCCCGGGCCCTGGACGGGGCCGCCGCCCGACCCGGCGGCCACGGGCCCGTCTCCCCGTGGGAGCTGCGCGTCGCCGAGGCCGGCCGCCGCTGCGGGCCCGAGCACGCCGACGCCGCCCGCGTCCTGCTCCTGCACGCGGCCCGCGCCGACGCCGGCACCCTGGCCCGCGTCTACCGCCAGGGCACCGCCGACGAACGCCGCGCCGTCCTGAAGGCCCTGCCCCACCTCGTGCCCGGCCCCGAGGCGCTGCCGCTCGTCGAGGACGCCCTGCGCACCAACGACACCCGCCTCGTCGCCGCGGCCGTCGGCCCGTACGCCGCCCGCCACCTGGACGCCCACAACTGGCGGCACGCCGTCCTCAAGTGCCTGTTCACCGGCGTCGGCGTCGACGCGGTGGCGGACCTCGCCCGCCGCGCCCGCGCCGACGCCGAACTCGCCCGCATGCTCGCCGACTACGCCGCCGAACGCACCGCCGCGGGCCGTCCCGTCCCCGGCGACCTGCACCGCGTCCTGGCCCTGACCGAGCCCACGGCAACCCCCCACGGCAAGGAGTCCTGATGCGCATCTTCGACCCCCACATCCACATGACGTCACGGACCACCGACGACTACGAGGCCATGCGCGCCGTCGGCGTGCGCGCCGTGGTCGAACCGTCCTTCTGGCTCGGCCAGCCCCGCACCTCCCCGGCCTCCTTCCTGGACTACTTCGACGCGCTGCTCGGCTGGGAGCCCTTCCGCGCCGCCCAGTACGGCATCGCCCACCACTGCACGCTCGCCCTCAACCCCAAGGAGGCGAACGACCCGCGCTGCCTGCCGGTCCTGGACGAGCTGCCCCGGTATCTCGTGAAGGACCGCGTGGTCGCCGTCGGCGAGATCGGCTACGACTCCATGACGCCCGCCGAGGACACCGCGCTCGCCGCGCAGCTCCAGCTCGCCGCCGCCCACGAGCTGCCCGCCCTGGTGCACACCCCGCACCGCGACAAGCTCGCGGGGCTGCGCCGCACCCTCGACGTCGTGCGCGAGTCCGCCCTGCCCATGGACCGGGTCCTGGTCGACCACCTCAACGAGACCACCGTCAAGGAGGCCAAGGACGGCGGCTGCTGGCTCGGCTTCTCCGTCTATCCCGACACCAAGATGGACGAGGAGCGCATGGTCGCGGTCCTGAAGTCCTACGGAATGGAGAAGGTACTGGTCAACTCGGCCGCCGACTGGGGGAGGAGCGATCCGCTGAAGACCCGCAGGGTCGGCGACGCGATGCTGGCCGCGGGCTTCACCGAGGACGACGTCGACCAGGTGCTGTGGCGCAACCCCGTCGCCTTCTACGGCCTCAGCGGCCGCCTCGTCCTGGACGTGGAGGACACCGGCGCGGGAGCCACCCACGAGGGCAACTCCATCCTCCGGGGCGCTCCGGCGACGCCCGCGGAACCGGGGTCCGGCGCCCGCGGCAGCGAGGTCGCCCCGGCCGCGGGGGCGTGACCCGTGCGCTTCCGCCACCCCGACGGCTCGACCGTCCACCTCGCCTACTGCACCAACGTCCATCCCGCCGAGACCCTCGAGGGCGTGCTCGCCCAGCTGCGCGACCACTGCGAACCCGTACGCCGCCGCCTCGGCCGCGACCGGCTCGGCATCGGCCTGTGGCTGGCCAGGGACGCCGCGCGCGCCCTCGTCACCGACCCCTCCGCGCTGCGCCGCCTGCGCACCGAACTCGACACCCGGGGCCTTGAGGTCGTCACCCTCAACGGCTTCCCGTACGAGGGCTTCGGCGCCAGGGAGGTCAAGTACCGCGTCTACAAGCCGGACTGGGCCGACCCCGAGCGCCTGGAGCACACCACCGCCCTCGCCCGCGTCCTCGCCGGGCTGCTGCCCGACGACGTCACCGAGGGCACCGTCTCCACCCTGCCGCTGGCCTGGCGCACGGCCTACGACGACGCCCGCGCCGAACGGTCCCGCTCGGCCCTGCGCGCCCTCGGCGGGCGTCTGGACGCGCTGGAGGAGCTGACCGGCCGCTCGATCCGCATCGGCCTGGAGCCCGAACCGGGCTGCGTCGTGGAGACCACCGCCGACGCCGTCGTCCCGCTCACCGACGTCGGCCACGCCCGCGTCGGCCTGTGCCTGGACACCTGCCACCTCGCCACCTCCTTCGAAGACCCGCACACCGCCCTGGACGGGCTGGCCGCCGCGGGCGTCCCCGTCGTCAAGGCGCAGCTCTCGGCCGCCCTGCACGCCGAAGAGCCCCACCTCCCCGACGTCCGCGAGGCCCTCGCCGCCTTCGACGAGCCCCGCTTCCTGCACCAGACCCGCACCCTCACCTCCTCCGGGCTGCGCGCCACCGACGACCTCGGCGAGGCCCTGGCCGGCGACGTGCTGCCCGACGCCTCCCCGTGGCGCGCCCACTTCCACGTCCCACTGCACGCGGCCCCCGCCGCGCCCCTCACCTCCACCCTGTCCGTCCTCTCCGACACCCTCACCCGGCTCGTCGGCGGTCCCCGGCCGCTCACCCGCCACCTGGAGGTCGAGACCTACACCTGGCAGGCCCTGCCGCCCGAGCTGCGCCCCCGCGGCCGCGCCCAGCTCGCCGACGGCATCGCCGCCGAACTCACCCTCGCCCGTGACCTGCTGACCGACCTCGGCCTGAAGGAGCTCCCATGACCCCGGCTCCGCACGGTGACCCGGCGGCCGCCGGCGCCCCCGCGACCACGGACCCCGTACCGCTGCTCGTCCTGGACGTCGTCGGCCTCACCCCCCGTCTCCTCGACCACATGCCGCACCTGAAGGCCCTGGGACAGTCCGGCTCCCGCGCCGCCCTCGGCACCGTCCTGCCCGCCGTCACCTGCGCCGCCCAGTCCACCTTCCTCACCGGCACCATGCCCGCCGAGCACGGCATCGTCGGCAACGGCTGGTACTTCCGCGAACTGGGCGACGTCCTGCTGTGGCGCCAGCACAACGGCCTGGTCTCCGGCGACAAGGTCTGGGACGCGGCCCGGCGCGCGCACCCCGGCTACACGGTCGCCAACATCTGCTGGTGGTACGCCATGGGCGCCGACACCGACATCACCGTCACCCCCCGTCCCGTCTACTACGCCGACGGCCGCAAGGAACCCGACTGCTACACCCGGCCCCCGGCCCTGCACGACGAACTCACCGACAAGCTCGGCACGTTCCCGCTGTTCCACTTCTGGGGTCCCGGCGCCGACCTCGTCTCCAGCCGGTGGATCATCGACGCCACCCGCCACGTCCAGCGCACCCGGCGCCCGGACCTCACCCTGTGCTACCTCCCTCACCTCGACTACGACCTGCAGCGCTTCGGCCCCGACGACCCGCGCTCCCTCAAGGCGGCCGCCGACCTGGACGCCGCCCTCGCCCCCCTCCTCGACGACGCGAGGGCGGAGGGCCGCACGGTCGTCGCGCTGTCCGAGTACGGCATCACCGAGGTGAGCCGCCCCGTCGACATCAACCGTGCCCTGCGCCGTGCCGGACTCCTGGAGGTGCACACGCAGGACGGCATGGAGTACCTGGACCCGATGGCCTCCCGCGCCTTCGCCGTGGCCGACCACCAGATCGCCCACGTCTACGTGCGCCGGCCCGAGGACCTGGACGCCGTCCGCGCCGCGCTCGACGGGCTCCCCGGCATCGAGCAGCTCCTCGACGACGAGGGCAAGAAGGCCCACCACCTGGACCACCCGCGCTCCGGCGAACTGGTCGCCGTCGCCGAGCCGGACGCCTGGTTCACGTACTACTACTGGCTCGACGACGCCCGCGCGCCCGACTTCGCGCAGCTCGTCGAGATCCATCGCAAACCCGGTTACGACCCGGTCGAGCTCTTCATGGACCCCCAGGACCCCTATGTGAAGGTCAAGGCGGCGGGGGCGCTGGCCCGCAAGAAGCTCGGTATGCGGTACCGCATGGCGGTCGTGCCCCTGGACGCCTCACCCATTCGCGGCAGCCACGGCCGCCTTCCCGCGAGCGACGACGACGGTCCGCTCATCCTGTGCTCCACCCCCCACGCAGTCACCGGCCGCGTCGCGGCCACCGATGTGAAATCCCTCCTGCTCGACCTGGCCGGCCTCGCGTGAACGAGACGGCCGGATCGACTACGGACAGTGAAGCACGCGCCACTGACAACGCGTCCGGCACACGTCCGACCAGCACGTTCCCGGCACCCGCCACCGCTGCACACCGACCCGAAAGAGAGAGACCGTGACCGCGTTCAACGACGAATCCGGATCCGGCGACGCCCTGCGTCGTGCCCTCGGCGTCGACCGCCGCCGCTTCCTCAGCACCTGCACCGCCGTCGCGGGCGCGGCGATCGCCGCCCCCGTCCTCGGCGCCTCGCCCGCCCTGGCCGGGGACCGGGGCAGAGACCACGGCCAGGACCACGACCACGGCCGCGGCGACGCCCTCGTCCCCGCGGACAAGCGCGGCATCATCCTCTACACCGTCCGTGACGCCACGGGCCGCGACCCGCTCGCCTCGGACCTGCCCTCCGGCTTCCGCGAGGTCTTCAAGCAGCTCTCGCGCTTCGGCTACCGGCAGGTGGAGTTCGCCGGCTACGGCCAGCACGCCAACGCACCGGGCGGCGCGGACCTGGAGTCCGTCAAGGGCGCGCGGCTGCTGCGCTCCTGGCTCGACGACTACGGGCTGCGGGCGCAGGGCAACCACGGCTTCATCCCGTCCTCCTGGCCGCTGACAGCGGCCGACCTGGACACCTTCAAGAAGCACCTGGAGATCGCCAACATCCTGGGCATGGACCACATGGGCACCGGCGGCGACCCCACCTCCAGCTCCTACAAGGCCGACTGGGACGTGGCCGCCGACAAGTGGAACGCGCTGGGCGCGATCGCCCGCCGCGAGGGCGTCAAGCTCTACACCCACAACCACGACGCGGCGTACGGCTTCCTGCTCGACGGCGGCCCGCTGGACGACCAGGGGCGGCCCACCCGCAGCTCCGGCATCCGCAAGCTGGAGTACTTCCTGAAGGTCACCGACCCGAAGTCCGTCTGGCTGGAGATGGACATCTTCTGGGCGCACGTGGCCCAGTACAAGTTCCACACCTACACCGCCCACGACGGCTCCACCCGGGAGAAGGTCTTCGACCCGGCGGCGCTGGTGGCCCGCAACAACAAGCGCTACCCGCTGTTCCACGCCAAGGACGGCGTCGTCAACACCACCAGCGGCCAGGGCTACGACATGGTGCCGTTCGGTACCGGCGTCATCGACTACCGGACGTTCTTCTCGCGCGTCGGCGAGAGGAACTACCACAACCCCATGGTCGAGCAGGACAACGCCCCCAGCACCACCGACCCCGGCCAGTCCCTGAAGTACGCCAAGACCGGTTACGACAACCTCGCGGCCCTCCGCAAGAAGCGCCGCTGACCGTCGGGCGCACGGAAAGGCCCTTCCCGCGCGCGCGGGAAGGGCCTTTCCGCCTGTGGCGGGTGCCGTCCGGCTCCCGTCAGGCCGCGGGGTGCGGCGCCGGTTCACCGCCGCGTCCCGGCTGCCGCAGCAGCAGCGCGATCGCCGCGGCGGCCATGGAGACGCCGCCGGCGAGCGCGTAGGCGCCGTTGTAGCCCCAGGCGGCCACCACCATCGAGCCGAGGCCGCCGCCGAACAGGCCGCTGATCAGCTTGCCGCTGTAGACCAGGCCGTAGTTGGTGGCGTTGTAGTTCTCGCCGAAGTAGTCCGGGGTGAGCGCGGCGAACATCGGGTAGAACGCGCCGCCGCCGAAGCCCGACAGGAAGGCGAAGAACAGGAACAGCCACTCGTTCTTCACATCGCCGGCCCAGATGACGCCGAACTGGGCGAGCCCCAGGACCACGATGACGAAGACCAGGGTGAGCTTGCGGCCCCACAGGTCCGACAGCCAGCCCACCACGGCGCGCCCGATGCCGTTGATGACGGCCATGATGCCCATGGAGGAGGCCGCCACCAGGGGGCCGAAGCCGACCTCCTTGGCGAAGTCGACCTGGAAGGAGATGCCGAAGATCGACACTCCGGCGGTCATCACCACGGTGACCCACATCAGGGGGAGCATGCCGGTCCTGATGGCCTCCTTGGGGGTGTACTGCTTCACCGCGGGAGGGTTCTTGGCGAGGCTGCGGGCGCCGCGTCCCTGGCCCCCGTGGGTGAGCGGGTCGATGTCCGCCGGCCACCAGTTCCTGGGCGGGTCCTTGAAGAAGAACGCGGTCGACAGGACCACGATCATCACGTAACAGCCGATGAGGTCCAGGACCCGGTGGTAGTTGCCGGTGTCGAAGGCGTAGTTGAAGATGAAGATGAACGGCAGGGAGCCGTAGGCGAATCCGCCGTTGACGAATCCCGTCCTGGCCCCCCGCCGCTCGGGGAACCACTTGCCGACCATGTTGATGCAGGTGGCGTACACCAGGCCGGAGCCGATGCCGCCGACCACGCCGAACCCCAGGATCGCCAGAAGGACGTCACTCAGGTGCGACAGGGCCAGGAAACCGAGGAGGCACAGGCCCGCGCCGAGGTACATGGCCTTCCGGGCCGTCAGCAGGCCTCTCTCGCGCAGCCAGCCCGCGGGGAAGGCGATGCCGGCCTGGAAGAAGACCCAGACGCTGAGGATCCAGAAGGTGTCGGTCTGCGTCCAGCCGTGTGCGTGGGACAGGGTGTCCTCCGCCGAGCCGTACGCGTACTCGAAGACGCTGATCGCCATCATGGCGATCCAGGGGAGGTACACCATGAGTCTGCGGGAGTGGCCGAGGATGTCCCGGTCGGTCTCGCCGACCCGGTAGACCCGGCCCCGGGAGTCGACGACCTCCCGGTACGGGCGGTCGGTTCCGCCGGCCTGCGCCGGCGCGTTCTTCGCGGCGATGGGGTCCGCCGTCATATCACGCCATCTCCTCACCGAGGGGTTGCGGGTTGGGGGCGATGCCACGGGCCTTGGGCCGGCCCGGGGCCTTCAGGAACAGCGCCAGGAAGGCGGAGGCGATGCCGATGGAGCCGGCCAGGAACGCCCCGCCGTAGTCCCGGGCGCCCACGACGACCGCGCCCATGCCGGAGCCGACGAGCCCGGAGACCAGCTTCGGGCTGTAGACCATGCCGTAGTCGGACGCGTTGTTGTTCTCGCCGAAGCAGTCCGCCGTCATGGCCGCGAACAGCGGGAGGACAGCGCCGCCGCCGAAGCCGGAGACCATGGAGCAGAACAGGAAGAACGGCATGCTGCCCGTCTGGCCGGAGACCAGCACGCCGAACTGCGCGGTGCCGAGGACCAGACACACGACGATCAGGGTGTCGCGGCGGCCGAAGCGGTCGGAGACCCAGCGGATGACTCCGCGCCCGGTGCCGTTGACGATGGCCTTCAGGGACATCGCGGTCGCCACGATGCCGCCGGCGAAGCCCATGTCCTTGCCGAAGGGCACCGAGCCGTAGGCGAAACCGCCGTTGACCAGGCCGGTCTTGCCGCCCTTGCGCTCCGGGTACCACTTGCCGACCATGTTGACGCAGGTCGCGTGGACCAGGCCGGCGCCGATGCCGCTGAACATGCCGAAGCCGAAGTAGGCGACGGCCACGTGCGGCGCGTAGGTGAGCGACAGACAGCCGATGACGGTGCCGAGCGCGCCCAGGAACATGGCGTAGCGGGCGGGCAGCCTGCCCGACTCCCGCAGCCGCCCGGCGGGGAAGGCCACGGCCGCCTGGAAGAACACCCAGACGCCCATCAGCCGGAAGATGTGCCCACTGCTCCACAGGTGGGCCTCGTGCAGGGTGTCCCCGGCGGACGTGAAGGCGTACTCCGAGGAGCTGATGCCCGGCATCCCCGTCCAGGGGAAGAGCGCCATGGTCCAGCGCGGCCGTCCCCTGATGTCCCGGTCGGTCTCGCCGGTCCGGTACAGGCGGCCGTTGCGGTCCGTCACCTCCCCGTAGGGGACGGACGTGGTGAGGTCGGTGGTGGTCATGTCGGACAGCCCCTTGCGTCGAAGGATCTGGCCAGCGCCCTCTGTCCAATGCCTTTCGCGTGCGCACGGGTCCCGGGGCGGGCCGACGCGCACCGTCGGCCCGCCCCCGTGTGGGGTCAGGTCATGAACCACCGCCAGGAGGCCCGCCCGTCTCCCGCCGCCGCCCTGACGGAGGGCCTTCGGCCCGCAGCTTCGATGCCGCCCTGGCCCAGCGGTACTTCGCCCCGAGGACGGCCACCGGCTTCTCGGTCGTGTACGGGTAGGCCACGACGCCGCGCTCGTAGAGGTACTGGCAGGCCTCCTCGACCTCCACGTCGCCCGCCAGGGAGGCCACGACGGGCTTCTCGATGCCGCGCTCGCGGAACTCGGCCACCGCGCGCGCGGTGAGTTCGGCGAACACCATGGGAGGCGTCACGATGGTGTGCCAGTAGCCGAGGACGAGCGCGTGGACGCGCGGGTCCTGAAGGCCCAGCCGGATCGTCGCCTCGTACGTCGAGGGCGGCTCGCCCCCGGTGATGTCCACCGGGTTGCCCGCGGCCCCGAAGGGCGGGATGAACCGCCTGAAGGAGGCGTCCAGGTCCGGCGGGATCTCCATCAGGGACAGGCCGTTGTCGGTGACCGCGTCCGACAGCAGTACGCCGCTGCCGCCCGCCCCGGTGATGATGACGACGTTGTCCCCCTTAGGGGTGGGCAGCACGGGCAGGGCGCGCGCGTACTCCAGCATGTCGTTGAGTCCGGGGGCCCTGATGACGCCGGCCTGCCTCAGGATGTCGTCGTACACGGCGTCGTCGCCCGCTAGGGCCCCGGTGTGCGAGCCCGCTGCCCTCGCCCCGGCCGCCGTGCGGCCCGCCTTGAGGACCACGACGGGCTTCTTGGGGACGGTCCTCCTGGCCGCAGCGACGAAGGCGCGCCCGTCCTTGAGGTCCTCCAGGTGCATGGCGATGCACTCGGTGTGCGGGTCCTCGCCGAACCAGGTGAGCAGGTCGTCCTCGTCCAGGTCCGCCTTGTTGCCGAGGCCGACGATGGCGGAGACGCCCGTCTTCGTGGCGCGCGCGAACCCCAGGACGGCCATTCCGATGCCGCCGGACTGCGAGGTGAGCGCGACGCCGCCCTTGACGTCGTAGGGCGTGCAGAACGTGGCGCACAGGTCCTGCCACGTCGAGTAGTAGCCATAGATGTTGGGTCCCAGGAGGCGGATGCCGTGGCGTTCGGCGACGGCCACGACCTGCGCCTGGAGTTCGTGCTCGCCGGTCTCGGCGAACCCGGAGGGGATGAGGACGGCGTTGGGGATCTTCTTGCGCCCCACTTCCTCCAGGGCGGCGGCCACGAACCTGGCCGGGATGGCGAAGACCGCCACGTCCACCTCGCCGGGGACGTCGGTGACGCTCTCGTACGCCTTGCGGCCCAGGATGTCGTCGGCCTTGGGGTTGACCGGGTGGATCTCCCCGGAGAAGCCGCCGTCGACGAGGTTGCGCATCACCGAGTTGCCGATCTTGCCCGTCTCGTTGGAGGCGCCGATCACGGCGACGGAGGCGGGCCGCATCAGCCGGCGCATGGAGCGCAGGATCTCCTCGCGCGTGTAGGTGCGCCGCTTCGCGGGGGCCAAGTCCGCGAGGATGACCCGGATGTCGGCGGCGACCGCGGCCTCGGGGGTGGCGATCACGGGGTTGAGGTCCACCTCGGCGATCTCGGGGAAGTCCGTGACCAGCTCGGAGACCCGGCGGATCTGCTCGGCGAGGGCCCAGCGGTCCACCGGCGGCGCGCCGCGCACCCCGCGCAGCACCTCCGCGGCGCGGAGGGAGTCCAGCATCGACAGGGCCTCGTCGCCGTCCACGGGGGCGAGCCGGAAGGTGACGTCCTTGAGGACCTCCACCAGTACGCCGCCGAGCCCGAAGGCCACCACCTTGCCGAAGGTCGGGTCGGTCACCGCGCCGACGATGACCTCCTGGCCCGGCGGCAGCAGCTCCTGCACCTGGACGCCCTCGATCCGGGCGTCCGGCGCGTAGGCGCGCGCGTTCGCGACGATCCGGTGGAACGCCGCCCGTACGTCCGCCGCTCCCCGCACACCGACGACCACGCCGCCCGCGTCGGTCTTGTGCAGGATGTCGGGGGAGACGATCTTCATGACGACGGGGCCGTCGAAACGCGCCGCGCAGGCGACCGCCTCCTCGACGTCGGTCGCCAGCTCCTCGCCGGGCACCGCGATGCCGTACGCGTCGGCGATCACCTTGCCCTCCGGCGCGGTCAGCGCCGTGCGCCCCTCGGCGCGCACGGCGTCCAGGAGGGCGCGCACCCGCGTCCTGCGGTCCTCGGCCATCACCTCAGATCACCCCGTTCGACTTGAGCAGGCGCAGCTCCTCGTCGTCGAGGCCCAGCTCGCCGACGTAGACCTCTTCGTTGTGCTCGCCGAGCAGCGGTGAGCTGCTGACCTCGACGGGGGAGTCGGACAGCTTCAGCGGGCTGCCGACGGTGACGAACTCGCCGCGCTCGGGGTGCGGGACCGTCACGACCATCTCGTTGGCGATCAGCGAGGCGTCCTCGACGATCTCCTTGGTGGACAGGATCGGGCCGCACGGGATGTTGTGCGCGTTGAGCCTCTCCAGCACCTCCCACTTGGGCAGGGTCGAGGACCACTCCTCGACGAGCTGGAACATCTTGCTGAGCTTGGGCAGCCGGGCCTCCGGCGTCGCCCACTCGGGGTCCTCCGCCAGCTCGGGCCGGCCGATCAGGGCGCTGAGCGGCCTCCAGCCGACGGGCTGGACGATGACGTACACGTAGTCGTTCGGGCCGCCCGGCGCGCACTTGACCGCCCAGCCGGGCTGACCGCCGCCGGACGCGTTTCCCGATCGGGGAACCTCGTCGCCGAAGTCCTCGTTGGGATATTCGGCGAGCGGCCCGTGTGCCAGGCGCTGCTGGTCCCTCAGCTTCACCCGGCACAGGTTGAGTACAGCGTGCTGCATGGCCACGTTGACCCGCTGCCCACGCCCGGTGTTCTCGCGCTGGAACAGCGCCGCGAGGATCCCCGCGACGGCGTGCACACCCGTTCCCGAGTCCCCGATCTGGGCCCCCGTCGCCAGCGGCGGCCCGTCCTCGAAGCCGGTGGTGGACATCGACCCGCCCATGGCCTGCGCGACGACCTCGTACGCCTTGAAGTCGGTGTACGGACCGTCCCCGAACCCCTTGATGGAGGCATAGACGATCCGAGGATTGATCTCCTGGATGCGGTCCCAGGTGAAGCCCATGCGGTCGACCGCGCCCGGTCCGAAGTTCTCGACCATGACGTCGGAGCGCCGGATCAGCTCGGTGAGCAGCTCCTTGCCGCGCTGGGTCTTGGTGTTCAGCGTGATGCTGCGCTTGTTGCAGTTGAGCATCGTGAAGTAGAGGGAGTCGACGTCGGGGAGGTCGCGCAACTGTTTGCGCGTGATGTCGCCGGTCGGCGCCTCCAGCTTGACGACGTCCGCCCCGAGCCAGGCGAGCAGCTGGGTCGCCGAGGGCCCGGACTGGACGTGGGTCATGTCGAGGACGCGGATGCCTTCGAGGGCCTTGCCCGTCGTTGCGGTCGGTGCCTTGCCCGTCGTACCACTCATGGCAGCCACCTCACTTGTACATGGTCTGGTTCATGGTTCCGGGGGCGTACGCGTCCGGGTCGACCCAGACGTTGATCAGTGACGGCTTGCCCGACTCGCGGGCGCGGCGCAGGGCGGGGCCGATGTCGGCGGGGTCGCGGACCTCCTCGCCGTGGCCGCCCAGCATCCGGGCGAACTCGTCGTAGCGGACGTCGCCGAGGGTGTTGCCGACCCGCTCGCGTTCCTTGCCGTACTTGGCGGCCTGGCCGTAGCGGATCTGGTTCATGGAGGAGTTGTTGCCGACGATGCCGACGAAGGGGAGGTCGTAGCGGACGAGGGTCTCGAAGTCCCAGCCGGTGAGGCTGAACGCGCCGTCGCCGAAGAGCGCCACCACCTCCTTGTCCGGCCGTGCCTTCTTGGCCGCGAGGACGAAGGGGACGCCGACGCCGAGCGTGCCGAGCGGGCCCGGGTCCATCCAGTGCCCGGGCGACTTGGGCTGCACGACCTGCCCGGAGAAGGTGACGATGTCGCCGCCGTCCCCGATGTAGACCGAGTCCTCGGTGAGGAAGTCGTTGATCTCGCTGACCAGGCGGTAGGGGTGGATCGGGGAGGCGTCGGAGCGCAGGCTCGGAAGCCGCTTCTGAATCGCGGCCTGCTCGGCGGCGCGCAGTTCGTCGAGCCACTCCTTGCGCTTGGACGCGCCTCCGTTGAGGCGCCCGGAGGCGGCCTCGGTCACCGACTTCAGCACGAGTCCTGCGTCGCCGACGATGCCGAGGTCGACGTCGCGGTTCTTGCCGACCGTGCGGTAGTCGAGGTCGATCTGCACGACGGTCGCGTCCGGCGACAGCCGCTTGCCGTAGCCCATGCGGAAGTCGAAGGGCGTGCCGACGACGACGATGACGTCGGCGTTGGAGAAGGCGTACCGGCGGGAGAGCTGGAAGTGGTGCGGGTCGCCGGGTGGCAGGGTGCCGCGCCCCGCGCCGTTCATGTAGGCGGGGATGTTCAGGGCGCGTACGAGTCCGATGGCGGACTGGGTGCCGCGGGTGGTCCATACCTGGCTGCCCAGCAGGACGGCGGGCTTCTCGGCGTGCACGAGGAGGTCGGCGAGTTTCTCGATCGCCTCGGGGTCGCCGGCGGAGCGTGTCGAGGCGCGGTAGTGCCCTGCCCTGGGCACGCGCGCCTTGTCGGCGGGCACCTTCGCGTCCAGTACGTCGCGCGGGATCTCCAGGAAGGAGGGGCCGGGTGCGCCGTGGTAGCACTCGCGGAAGGCCATGGACACCATGTCGGCGGCGCGCGCGGTGTCGGGCACGGTCGCCGCGAACTTGGTGATCGGCGTCATCATGTCGACGTGGGGGAGGTCCTGCAGCGACCCCATCTTGTGCTGGGTGTGCGCGCCCTGGCCGCCGATCAGCAGCATGGGGGACTCCGCGCGGAAGGCGTTGGCGACACCGGTCACGGCGTCGGTGGTGCCGGGTCCCGCGGTGACGACGGCGCAGCCCGGCTTGCCGGTGACGCGCGCGTACCCGTCGGCGGCGTGGGCGGCGACCTGCTCGTGGCGGACGTCGACGACCTCGATGCCCTCGTCGACGCAGCCGTCGTAGATGTCGATGATGTGGCCGCCGCACAGGGTGTAGATGACCTCCACACCCTCCGCTTTGAGTGCCTTGGCGACCAGGTGCCCACCGGAGATGAGGTTCTGGCTGGTGTCGTCGGGCATGGCGGAGTCCTGTCCCTTCGTAGGGGATGGGGTGTACGGAAGCGCAGGTCGGAAGTGGTGCGCGCGCTGTTCGTGGAGGCCGTCGCAGTACATTGCATACAGTCGACGAATACTGTATGAAGCTTGTTATCCCGCATCTGATGAGTGGTGTCCAGGGGGCGTGCGGCACTTTTCGCGGATTCGGAAACGCCCCGGTACGAGCCCAGGGGCCGCCTCGGCGCAGGGCCGGGGACTGCCCGGGCACAGAACCGGGGGGACCGCCCCGGCGCGGGATCGGGGGACTGCCCTGGTGCGGGACCGGGGGACCGCCCCGGTCAAGACGGCAGACGGGAGCCGGAATGGACCTGCTCGAGCACCAGGCAAGGGAACTCTTCGCGGACCACGGCATAGAGGTGCCCCGGGCCGAGATCACGGATTCACCCAAGGAGGCGCGCGGCATCGCCCGCCGGCTCGGCGGCCGCGTCGTCGTCAAGGCCCAGGTCAAGACCGGCGGCCGCGGCAAGGCGGGCGGCGTCGAACTCGCCGCGGACCCGGCCGCCGCCGAACTGACGGCGCGCCGGATCCTCGGCATGGACATCAAGGGCCACCGGGTGGACACGGTGATGCTGGCCGAGCCGGTCGACATCGAGAGCGAGTTCTACGTCTCCTACGTCCTCGACCGCGCGGACGGCCGCTTCCTCGCCATCGCCTCCGCGGAAGGCGGCACGGAGATCGAGGAGGTGGCGGCCGCCCGGCCCGAGGCCGTCGCGCGCATCCCGGTCGACCCGGCCGAGGGCGTCACCACGGTGGTCGCCGCCCGGATCGCGGACGCGGCGGGTCTGCCCCCACAGACGGTCGACACACTGGTCAGGCTCTGGCAGGTCCTGACCCGCGAGGACGCGCTCCTGGTCGAGGTCAACCCCCTCGTCCGTACGCGACAGGGCCGCATCCTCGCCCTGGACGGCAAGGTCACCCTCGACGACAACGCCCGCTTCCGGCAGGCGCGGTGGGGCGACCAGGAGCCCCCGCGCGGCGACCCGCTGGAGGCCGCGGCCGCCGCCAGGGGTCTCAACTACGTCAAGCTGGACGGCGAGGTCGGCGTCATCGGCAACGGCGCGGGCCTGGTCATGTCCACTCTCGACGTGGTCGCCGGCTGCGGCGCCCGGCCCGCGAACTTCCTCGACATCGGCGGCGGCGCCTCGGCACAGGTCATGGCCGACGGCCTCTCCGTCGTCCTGTCCGACCCGGCCGTGAAGTCCGTCTTCGTCAACGTCTTCGGCGGCATCACCGCCTGCGACGCCGTCGCCGACGGCATCGTCCGCGCCCTGGAGACCGTCCACCTCACCAAACCGCTGGTCGTACGCCTGGACGGCAACAACGCCGTCCGCGGCCGCGCCGTCCTCGACGCCCGCGCGCACCCGCTCGTCCAGCAGGCCACCACCATGGACGGCGCCGCGCGCCGCGCCGCCGACCTCGCCCACGCCGGCTGAAGGGAGCAGGACATGGCCGTCTACCTCACGCAGAAGAGCAAGGTCCTCGTCCAGGGCATGACCGGCGCGGAGGGCATGAAGCACACTCGGCGGATGCTCGCCGCGGGCACGGACGTCGTCGGCGGCGTCAACCCGCGCAAGGCCGGCCGCACCGGCGACTTCGGCGACCGCCGGGTCCCGGTCTTCGGCACGGTCCGCGACGCCGTCGAGGCCACCGGCGCCGACGTCACCGTCGTCTTCGTTCCGCCCGCCTTCGCAAGGGCCGCCGTCACCGAGGCCGCCGACGCCGGCATCGGACTCGCCGTCGTGATCACCGAGGGCATCCCCGTGCACGACACGGTCGCCTTTTGCGCGTACGCCGCAGAGCGTGGCACCCGCATCATCGGCCCCAACTGCCCCGGACTGATCACCCCCGGACAGGCGAACGCGGGCATCATTCCGGCCGACATCACCAAGCCCGGCCGCATCGGCCTCGTCTCCAAGTCCGGCACCCTCACCTATCAACTCATGCACGAACTGCGCGACATCGGCTTCTCCACCTGCGTCGGCATCGGCGGCGACCCGGTCGTCGGCACCACCCACATCGACTGTCTGGCCGCCTTCCAGAAAGACCCCGACACCGAGCTGATCGTGCTCATCGGCGAGATCGGCGGCGACGCCGAGGAGCGCGCCGCCGCCTACGTCCGCGAGTACGTCACCAAGCCCGTCGTCGGCTACATCGCCGGTTTCACCGCCCCGGAGGGCAGGACCATGGGGCACGCCGGAGCGATCGTCTCCGGCTCCTCGGGCACCGCACAGGCGAAGAAAGAGGCCCTCGAGGCGGCCGGTGTCCACGTCGGCGGCACTCCGACCGAAACGGCTCGGCTCGTCCTCGCCCGGCTGGAAAGCGGGACACGGCGTCACTCATAGTGGTGAGGTGGTGACTGCCCAGCGCGCTCACCGCCTCACCACCATCCGCCGTACGCACGGCTTTCCACGCGTACGGCGGTTCGGCCGTGCGATCCCGCCCCCGACCGTGCACCGAGAGCGGAGAGACCCGAATGGCAGCCCGACCCACCCTCACCCTCAAGTCCGGCACGTCCTGGTCCGACGCCTGGCAGCAGTGCCTGGCCGTCGCCCCGGAGGCCTTCCGCGACGACCGCGTCCTCAACCTCTGGAACGGCGCCTGGCAGGAGGACGGCCGCGCCCTTCCCGCCACCAGCCCCGTCGACGGCAGCCCCGTCGCGGGCCCGCCACGGCTCGACGGCACCGTCGCCCACCAGGCCGTACACGCCTCCCTCGACCAGCACCGCGCCTGGCGCCACGTCCCGCTGGAGGAACGCCGCGCCCGCGTCGCCGCCACCCTCGACGCGCTCACCGAACACCGCGAACTGCTCGCCCTCCTCCTGGTCTGGGAGATCGGCAAGCCCTGGCGGCTCGCGCAGGCCGACGTCGACCGCGCCATCGACGGCGTGCGCTGGTACGTCGACACCATCGACCCGATGCTCGCAGGGCGCGCCCCGCTGGACGGTCCCGTCTCCAACATCGCCAGCTGGAACTATCCGATGAGCGTGCTCGTTCACGCCATGCTGGTCCAGGCACTGGCAGGGAACGCGGTGATCGCCAAGACCCCGACCGACGGCGGCGTCGCGTGCCTCACCCTCGCCTGCGCCCTCGCCGCCCGCGAGGGGGTCCCCGCCACCCTCGTCAGCGGCAGCGGAGGCGAGCTGTCGGAGGCGCTCGTCCGCGCCCCCGAGATCGGCTGCGTCTCCTTCGTCGGCGGCCGCGACACCGGCGCCGCGGTGGCCACCGCCGTCGCCGACCTCGGCAAGCGCCACATCCTCGAACAGGAGGGACTGAACACCTGGGGCATCTGGAACTACAGCGACTGGAGCTCGCTGACCGGGATGATCCCCAAGCTCTTCGACTACGGCAAGCAGCGCTGCACGGCGTACCCGCGCTTCGTCGTCCAGCGCGAACTGTTCGACGCCTTCCTCGCCGCATACCTGCCGGCCGTCCGCATCCTCCGCGTCGGCCACCCCCTCGCGGTGGAGAACCCCGACGATCCCTACCCGCAGCTCGACTTCGGCCCGGTCATCAACGCCGCCAAGGCCAAGGAGCTGAACGACCAGGTCGCCCTCGCGATCGACCGCGGCGCGATCCCGCTGCACCGCGGCAAGCCGGCGGACGCCTTCTTCCTGCCCGGCCAGGACACCTCGGCCTACGTCCAGCCGGTCACCCTCCTCAACCCGCCACCGTCCTCCCCGCTGCACCACGCGGAACCCTTCGGCCCGGTCGACACCGTCGTCCTGGTCGACACCGAGGCCGAACTGCTGGCCGCCATGAACGCCTCCAACGGCGCCCTGGTCGCCACCCTCTCCACCGACGACCGCGATACCTTCGACCGCCTGGCCCCCCAGATCCGCGCCTTCAAGGTCGGCCACGGCAAGCCCCGCTCCCGCGGCGACCGCGACGAGCTCTTCGGCGGCTTCGGCGCGTCCTGGCGCGGCGCCTTCGTCGGCGGCGACCTCCTGGTCCGAGCGGTCACCCAGGGCCCGGAGGGCGAACGCCTGCCGGGGAACTTCCCGGAGTACCAACTGATGCCGTGAGCGGACGGGCGAAGCGACAGGCGCACACGTGACGGCACGCTGACGAGGCGCCGCGACAGTGTGACGCCGAGGAAAACGGTGCGTGAGCGACGGCCACGCCCAGGCACGCGAACCGAGTGAACCGTGCCACCGCACCGAGAGAAGCCTGAGAGGGACCGGGACCCGTGCGTGTACGCGTGACCAGCGACCACGCTCACGCACGGGGCCCGCAGTCCTCCGCGCACCACTGCCCACCCGAACAGCCACAGCGCACCGACCCCACTACGCACAGTGAAGACCTGATCGCGAATACGCAGGTGAAAGGCACTCTCAAACCTTGGTATTGTTGTCCATGTCGCCGCCGGGAGAGACCCCGGCAAGGCGGCAGACACCTGGTCCGGGTGGCGGAATGGCAGACGCGCTAGCTTGAGGTGCTAGTGCCCTTTATCGGGCGTGGGGGTTCAAGTCCCCCCTCGGACACTCGCTGTAGCGATACGCGGATGAGGGCCTCGACCTGACGGTCGCGGCCCTACGTGCATGTTCATACCTGCTCTCGATGCGAGGGTTTCGTGGAGCGGGCCCTTGTTCTCGGCGTCGACGGCTAGCGCGCGCTGAGCGATGTCCCCGAGTTCCTCAACCATCTCCTGGATCTGGTCGGCGGTGAGGGGAGGGTCCTTCTTGCGGGTGACGGCGGTCGGCTTTCCAGGACCGTTCAGGAACCGCCATAAATGGCAGCGCGGATGTCCCTGTGACGCCACTCTCCCAGCTGCTCCGGACATTAGCCGTCATCACAGGCCGTGGCCGCGTCGATGCCAGTAGACAACACAGGTTGAGCGCTCCCGGGAACACCGATGGCACGCGATCTCCGTGAGCGTGGAAGGCACACCCTAGACCCGGGCGATGGAACCTGTGAACGAAATGGGGAAATGGCATGGCTCGGCACCGCGAGAGGCAGTCGGTCCACAGCCATGGGCCGCGTCGTCACGCATGGACCGCCTGAACCGGGTCGCGGAGCTGTTCGCGGAATGCCTCGGGTGTGATGAGGAGGCGGCGCGCACGTACACGCGGCGACTCCTCGAAGAGCCCGTCGCGCAGTCGCACCCGGGCTCCTCCGGCGGCGGCTCGCGGTCGGCTGCTGCGGGCGGTCCGGTGACGCAGGACGGTGCCGGCGGAGGCCGGCGGACGGCCGCGGGCGACAGCGACGTCCCGGACGGCCACGAGATGCTCGCGGAGGTGAGCCGTGCGCCGAGTCCCGTCGGACTGGCGCGACTCCTGCACGATCAAGTCCGGCCGCACGGCGCCTCGGCGGTGCTGCTGGCGGTCATCGACCGGCAGGGGGAACTTCGCATGAGCGGTGTCGCCGGCGCATCAGCGCGGGAGGCCGACACCCGGTCGCGAATCCCACTGCGGTGTGTGCTTCCCCTCGCCCGGACGGCCCCCGAGGATCAGTTGCTGTGGATCGACGACGACAGCGGCGACCGGATCCTGGCGTGGGTCTCGTCCCGGAGCGGACCGTCGAGCTCACCCGGTGACCGGGCCGGCGGCCGGGACAGCAGCTCTCCGGCGGAGCGTCTCCTGTGCGTAGTGATCGCTGTCTGGCCGGCCGGTCCGCCGCTGGAACAGGCGGTCCGGGAACGTGCGGAGGCACTGACGGGGTCCGCCGGACGGAGGCTGTGCGGCCTGGCCGGCCGGGGACTTCCGGGGGAGGACCTGCATGCGCCGTGGCTCGCCGCGGTCCTCGATGTGATCCCCATCCCCGCCGCACTGTTCTTCCCGGTCCGGGACGCCCAAGGCCGGGTCGTCGAATTCCACATCGACCGCTGCAACGGGCACGCCACGGGCCTCCTGGGACGACCGCCCGAGCAGATCAACGGCGGCCGGCTCCTGGAGGTCCTCCCCGGCCTGAGCAACGCCGGCATCTTCGACGCCTACGTGAAGGTGCTGGAGACCGGTACGCCCCTGCACCGCGAACCCTTCTCCTACGAGGAGCCGTTCCGCGGAGTGCGCTACCCCGCCGTGCTGAGCGTGCGGGCTCAGCGGATCGGTGGCGGGTTGCTGGTCAGCTGGCAGTTCCACGACGAACAGGCCCGGATGGCGGCCCGGATCGACGACGCCGAAAGGCTGGTGGGACTCGCGTGGGCCGAGTGGAACCTGGTCACCGGCGAGATCACGTGGTCACCGCGCATGTACGACATCTTCGACCTGGATCCGGCGCTGGGCCCGCTCTCCCTGGACGGACTTTCCCGGCACATCCGAGAGAACGACATCCCGGTCCTCACCCAGGCCGTGGAGACACTCTGCGAACAGCGTGAACCGGTGACGTTCGAGGTCCGCACGCGCCATGCCGCCCCCCCACGCCATGTGCGCGTCACTGCGGAACTGGTCCGGGACAGTCTCGGAAACCTGATCGCGGCACACGGAGTCGTCCAGGACGTCTCCGCCGCCCGACGGATGGAGGCGGCGCTCGAAGCCTCACGCCGCGAGTCGGAACGTCAACGGCTGCGCATGGCCGAAGAGCTGCAACTGGCGCTGCTGCCGCGGCAGCACAACAGACTCCCCGGCCTGTCGATGGCGCTGCGCTACCAGCCGGCGGAGGACAGTGCGCGCATCGGCGGCGACTGGTTCGAAGCGGCTCCGCTTCCCGACGGCCGGGTACTGATCGCCATCGGGGACGTCAGCGGGCACGGCCTGCCCGCGGCGGCGGGCATGGCGCAGCTGCGCCATGCCCTGCTGGGCATCGCGCATACGGGCGCCGACGCGGCCCGCATCCTCGACTGCCTCAATCTCGTCGCTTATCACAGCCACGAGGAGACCGTGATGGCCACCGTGATCGTCGGGCACTTCCACCCGCGCGACCGAACCCTCGCCTGGGCCCGGGGCGGCCACCCCCCTCCCGTCCTCGTCCGGGCGGGACAGGCCCGTGAGCTGCACAACGCCGACGGAATCTCACTGGGTGTCAGCCTGGATCCGGGATACGGGCTCGCAACCGTCCGGCTTCAGCCCGGCGACCGCGTCATCCTCTACACCGACGGCCTGGTGGAACGCCGCGACGACCGGCGCGACGAGCGCTCGGCCCTGCTCCTGGACGCCGCCCGGCAAGGCGCCCTCGGCGGACCCGAGGAGCATCTCCAGACCCTGCTGTCCACGCTGGACACCAATCCGGAGGACGACACGTGCGTCATCGTCCTCCATGTGAGGAAGTGAGCGATGACGCCCGGGACCCCGTGCAAGGGAGCACGCCCATGAGTTCCTCCCCGGCCGGCGAGGCGGCCGTGCACCGCGCCTTCGCCCGTCGCGAGGCGGCCGCGCAGCACCTGGCGGACACCGCCGGGCAGGTGGCCGCGGTCTGCCGCGACATGGCCGCCCGATTCCGGCGCGGCGGCAAGCTGATCGTGTTCGGCAACGGCGGGTCGGCGGCCGACGCGAGCCACCTCGCGGTCGAGTTCATGCACCCCGTCATGGTGGGGAAACCGGCCCTGCCGGCCGTGGCGCTCGGCAACGACTCGGCGACCCTGAGCGGGATCGGCGCGCGGGAGGGGTTCGCCGGGGTCTTCGAGCACCAGCTGCGGGCGTTCGCCGACAGCGAGGACATCGCGCTCGGGATCTCGCCGGACGGCCGCTGCCGGAACGTACACCGCGGCCTGGCGGCGGCCCGGCAACTCGGCCTGCTCACCGTCGTCCTCAGCGGTGGCCTGACCGAGGAGGCGCCCGCCGCCGACCATCTGCTGGTGGTGCCGGCCACCGATCCCCTGGCGGTCAAGGAGATGCACATGACCACATACCACATGCTGTGGGAACTGGTGCAGGTTTTCCTCGAACAGTACGGGACGGAGCCGCTCGCATGAGGTCATGGGACGGCCGGGACCGGCCGGAATGCCCCGAGGACGTCTGCGTCACCTGCTCGGACGAAGCGCGCTTGCTGCGGGTCGTGAGGTCGTTGCCCGGCGACATGGCGTTGGCCGCCGCCGACGGGTCGGCCGAGGAGCCGGAGGAGATCAGCGTGGCACTCGTCGTGGCGCCGGCCGGGACGACCGTACTCGTCCACGCCGGGGAGGCCATCGCGGCCGTGCCGGACGCCGTGCCGGGAGACACGAGGACGGGAGAGGTGGATGGGTGACATGCCCGGCGGGATGCGGGAGCTGTATCCCTTCCTCTACGAGCGGCAGGCCGATGCCGACACCGTGGTCGCCGAGGTGGCGGACGCCGTCCGGGAGAAGGCCGCCGAGATCACGGCACTCCGGCGGGATGTCGCGCACGGCTGTGCGCCGCGGATCGCCGCGTGCGCCGAAGCCATGGCGGAGCGGTTCGCAGCCGGGGGGCGTCTGTTCGTCTTCGGCAACGGTGGAAGCAGTACCGACGCCCAGGGCCTCGCCACCGTGTTCCTGCATCCGCCGGCCGGCTTCCGGGTCCTGCCCGCGCTCTCACTGACCAGCGACGCGGCTGTCGTGACCGCGCTGTCCAACGACGTCGGTTTCGAGGCCGTCTTCGCGCGCCAGCTGGCGGCCCTGGGGCAGCCCGGAGACATCGCCGTGGGGCTGTCGACCAGCGGGGGCTCCGCGAACGTGCGGGCGGCCCTCCAGGTGGCGGCCGAGTGCGGCCTGCTCACCGTCGGCATGGCGGGCCACCACGGCGGACTGCTGGCCGAACTCGACGCCCTGGACCATCTCTTCGTCATCCCGTCCGCTTCGGTCCACCGCATCCAGGAGGCGCAGACGACCGTGTACCACACCCTGTGGGAGCTCACTCAGCTGAGGCTGCGCGCGGCACGGCCGGCGTGTGGTGATCCATGATGAGCCGCCCCGCCGCGACTGCCGGGGAAGCCACGGACACCGACGACCTCGTGGTCCACCTGCTGTGGATCAACGCCGGGCTCAGCTGCGACGGCGACTCGGTCGCGCTCACGGCGGCCACCCAGCCGAGCATCGAGGAGATCGCGCTGGGTGCCCTGCCGGGACTGCCGAAGGTCGCCCTGCACTGGCCGCTGCTCGACTACGAGTGCGGACCGGACGGCGGGGCCGACTCCTTCATCGACTGGTTCCACCGGGCGGACCGCGGCGAGCTGGAGCCGTTCGTCCTGGTCGTCGAGGGCTCCGTACCGAACGAGGCGATCAAGCGGGAGGGGTACTGGAGCGGGTTCGGCATCGACCCGGCGACAGGTCAGCCCATCACCGTGTGCGAGTGGCTGGACCGGCTGGCGCCCAAGGCCACCGTGGTGCTCGCGGCGGGTACCTGCGCCGCGTACGGAGGCGTGCACGCGATGGCCGGCAACCCGACCGGCGCCATGGGCGTGCCCGACTATCTGGGCTGGGAGTGGCGGTCCAAGGCGGACGTCCCGATCGTGTGCGTGCCGGGCTGCCCGGTCCAGCCCGACAACCTCTCCGAGACCATCGTCCACCTGCTCTACCAGATCGCCGGCCGGGCCCCCGCGATCCCGCTGGACGAGAACCTCCGTCCCGCCTGGCTGTTCGACCGGACCGTGCACGAGGGCTGCAGTCTGGCCGGCTACTACGAGCAGGGCGACTTCTCCGCCGTGTTCGGTCAGGACAGATGCCTGGTCAAGATCGGCTGCTGGGGCCCCGCGGTGAAGTGCAACGTGCCCAAACGCGGGTGGATCAACGGAGTCGGCGGCTGCCCCAATGTCGGAGGCATCTGCATCGCGTGCACCATGCCCGGCTTCCCCGACCGGTTCATGCCCTTCATGGACCAGCCGTCCGGCCTGCACACCCCGGAAACGGACGAGGGGCTGTACGGGATCCTCATCCGCACCCTCCGCGGCCTGACCCTGCACGACGTCGAGAAGGAACCGGAGTGGCGCCGCAGGGGCCACGAGCTGACCACGGGCTACGAGCCCCCCTGGGAAGGAAGGGACGGACATGGGTGACGACGGTCTGGTCGAGATGGCGTGGGACCCCATCACCCGCATCGTGGGGAGCCTGGGCATCCACACGAAGATCGACTTCGGGCGCGGCCGGGTGGCCGAGTGCTACAGCACCTCGTCGGTCTTCCGCGGCTACAGCGTCTTCATGCAGGGGAAGGACCCCCGGGACGCGCACTTCATCACCAGCCGCATCTGCGGCATCTGCGGGGACAACCACTCCACGTGCTCGGTGTACGCGCAGAACATGGCCTACGGCGTCCGGCCGCCGGCCCTGGGGGAGTGGATCCTCAACCTCGGCGAGGCCGCCGAGTACATGTTCGACCACAACCTCTTCCAGGAGAACCTGGTCGGCGTGGACTACTGCGAACGCATGGTCCGCGAGACGAACCCGGGTGTGTACGAACTCGCCGAACGCACCGAAGCTCCCCACGCGGCCGAGCACGGCCACCGGACCATCGCGTCCGTCATGCGCTCGCTGAATCCGCTCCAGGGCGAGTTCTACCGGGAGGCGCTCCAGGTCAGCCGCTCCACGAGGGAGATGTTCTGCCTGATGGAGGGGCGGCACGTGCACCCGTCGACCGTCTATCCGGGCGGTGTCAGCACCGTCGCCACGGTGCAGCTGTTCACCGACTACCTCACCCGCCTGATGCGCTACGTCGAGTTCATGAAGAAGGTCGTGCCCCTGCACGACGACCTCTTCGACTTCATCTACCAGGCCATGCCCGGGTACGAGGAGGTCGGCCGGCGCAGAGTGCTGCTCGGCTGCTGGGGCGCCCTCAACGACCCCGCGTACTGCGACTTCCGCTACCCCACCATGGCGGACTGGGGGCGCAGGATGTTCGTGACCCCGGGTGTGGTGGTCGACGGCCGCCTGGTGACCAGCAACCTGGTGGACATCAACCTCGGCATCCGCATCCTGCTCGGCAGCTCCTTCTACCAGGACTGGGACGACGGGGAGCCGTTCGTCACCGAGGACCCGCTGGGCAACCCGGTCGACCAGCGGCACCCGTGGAACCAGCGCACGGTCCCGCGGCCGCAGAAGCGCGACTTCGCGGACAAGTACAGCTGGGTGATGTCCCCCCGGTGGTTCGACGGGAGCGAGCACCTGGCGCTGGACACCGGCGGCGGCCCGCTGGCCCGGCTGTGGTCGACGGCACTGTCCGGTCTGGTCGACACCGGCCATCTCAAGGCCACGGGACACAGCGTCCTCATCCACCTGCCACGCACCGTCACCAAGCCCGAGGTCACCTTCGAGTGGAAGATCCCGCAGCACAACGGGGAACCATTGAGCAACACCATCGAGCGCAACCGGGCCCGCACCTACTTCCAGGCGTACGCGGCCGCGGCGGCACTGCACTTCGCCGAACAGGCGCTGTACGAGGTACGAGCCGGGCGGACCGCGACCTGGACGCCCTTCGAGGTGCCCGACGAAGCCGTCAGCTGCGGATTCAGCGAGGCGGTCCGAGGCGGTCTCTCCCACCACATGGTGATCAGGGACGGCCTGATCGCCAACTACCACCCCTATCCGCCCACGCCGTGGAACGCCAGCGCGCGCGACGTCCACGGCACTCCGGGGCCGTACGAGGACGCGGTGCAGAACACGCCGATCTTCGAGGAGAACCCGCCGGAGACCTTCAAAGGCATCGACATCATGCGCACCGTACGCAGCTTCGACCCGTGCATGCCCTGCGGCGTCCATATGCACCTCGGCGCGGGTCGGGTGCTGAAGAAGTCGCACTCGCCCACCGTCTACGGCGGCGGGGGCTGAACCATGGACGCACTGCGGGAGACCGAAGCCCGAGTGGCGCAGCTCGTCGCACAGCTCTCCGCGACGCCGCGGGTGGGTGAACGCGCCGAGGAACTCGTACGGCTGCTGATGCGGCTGTACGGGGCCGGTCTCGACCGGATCACCGGAATGCTGCCCCCCGACACGGTGGCACGGCTGGCCGCCGACGACCTCGTGGGCAGTCTGCTGATCCTCCACGACCTGCACCCGTGCTCCACCGCGGAGCGGATCGGGAAGGCCCTCGACCAGGCCCGGCACCGACTGGCGACGCACGCGGCGGACCTCGAGCTGCTCGCTGTCGAGGAAGGCGACGAAGGGGATGTCGTACGAGTCCTGCTGCGGGAAGAGCGCAGCGGCTGCCCCTCCTCCTCCGTCGCCGAGGAGGTGATCGAGCGCGCTGTCCTGACGGCGGCGCCCGAAATCGCCGCGGTCCGGGTGCAGCGCCCGCCCCGGGAGCCGGACCTGCTGCAGATCCTGCCCGGACCGCCGCGGGAGGACCCCGCGGCGCCCCGCCGGGAGGCGCGGCGGTGACCGCGCGAGGCGGTCTGCGCCGGTACCTCGCACCGCCCGCCGACGGCAGCGGGCGTAGCGGGCGGACGGCGCGCTGCGAGCTGTGCGACGCCGCCCTCGACGCCGGGCACGGCCACGCCGTGGACCTGGACGACCGGGGCCTGCTGTGTGTCTGCCGGGCGTGCCGGCTGCTGCTCGCCCAGCGAGGCGACAGAAGCGAGAGCACAGGCACGGCTCGTGGGCGGTACCGCACCGTCCCGGACCGGTACCACTACGCTCCCGGACTCGCTCTCACCACCTCACAGTGGGAGGAACTGCAGATCCCGGTCGGTATCTGCTTCCTCCTGCGCAACTCCCGTCTGGACCGCCTGGTGGCGTTCTTCCCCAGTCCCGCCGGGGCCACCGAGATGCCGCTGCCGGACGTCACCTGGCAACGGATCCTGGGGGCCGGACCGGACGTCGTCGCACCGGTCGACGACGTCGAGGCGCTGCTCCTGCGACGCCGGGGGACCGGTGTGGACTGCGCGCTGGTCCCCGTCGACGCGTGCTACCGGCTCGTGGGGAAGCTGCGACTGCACTGGGCGGGGTTCGGTGGTGGCGCCCGGGTCCACAGCGAGCTGGACGCGTTCTTCGCGAGCCTGCGCGAGCGGGGCAGGCCATGACCGGTGACGGCGGCGGCGCCTCGCCCGTCCGGCCGCCGACGGGCTTCGAGCGGGCCCGCGCCGTGGCGGACGCCGTCCTCTTCGAGGGATACGTCCTGTACCCCTACCGGGCGTCCGCGCCCAAGAACCGGCTGCGCTGGCAGTTCGGGGTGCTGGCCCCGCCGGGCGCGGACCCGTCGGAGACCTCCCACGCGCAGACCGAGTGCCTGCTCGTGTCGCGGAGCGCCGCGCCGGACGTCGTCGTGCGGGTCAGGTTCCTGCAGATCCAGCGGCGGTACGCACGCGCACCGGAGAAACAGCCCTGGGACGAGGGCGTGGTGCGGGAGATCGACGCGGGCGCGTCCCTCGTGCCCGGCGTCACCATGACCGTCCCCTTCGAGGTTCCCGGAGCGGAGGAGGAGGGGCGCCGCCGGTGGGGTCTGTCCGGCGTCCTGCGGATGCGTGCCGACCGCCTGCCAGGCCCGTACGACCTGCTCAAAGTACGGGTCCGCGTGGAGAACCGCACCGTCGGCCCCGTGACGCCGCGGCCGGAGATGCTGTGCCGCTCCCTCGTCGGCACGCACACGCTCCTCGCGGCTGTCCAGGGCCGCTTCCTCTCCCTGACCGACCCGCCCGCGTGGGCCGCGGCCGCCGGCGCCGGATGCGACAACCAGCACGCCTGGCCCGTGCTGATCGACGACAGCACACTCCTCTCCGCGCCGATCATCCTGGGCGACCGTCCGCGGATCGCCCCGGAGAGTCCCGTCGACCTGCACGACGGGACGGAGATCGACGAACTGCTGACGCTGCGCACGATGACCCTCACCGACGCGGAGAAGGACGAGGCCAGAAGGACCGATGAGCGAGCCGCGGCGATCATCGAGCACGCCGAGGCGGTCACGCCCGCCGTGCTGGAGCGGTTGCACGGCGTGCTGCGCGGTCCCCGCCGCCGCCCGGAAGCCGACACAGGGACCGACACAGGGCGCGGAACTCCCGCCACCGGTCGCCCCGTACGCCCGTCGGGCGGTGCCGTGCGGGTGTCCGGCGGCTGGGCCGGCCCGGGCTCCCGGGTGCGGCTGCGCCCCGGCGAGCGGCGCGCCGACGCGCAGGACATGTTCCTGTGCGACCGCACCGCACGGGTGGCAGCCGTCCTCGAGGATGTCGACGGCAGAACGCACCTGGCCGTGACCCTGGACGACGACCCGGCCGCGGTCCTGCATGAATCCGTCGGCCGTCACTGGTACTTCGCGCCCGACGAGGTGGAGCTGCTGTGAGGGTGATGGTCGCGGGAGTGGGCAACGTCCTCCGCCGGGACGACGGCTTCGGCGTGGAGGTCGCCCGGCGGCTGGCCGGCGTGCCGCTGCCGAGGGGCACGCGGGTGGCGGACTACGGCATCCGCGGCGTGCACCTCGCGTACGAACTGATGGCCGGCTATGACGGCCTGATCCTCGTCGACGCGATGCGGTGCGGAGAACCTCCGGGCACGGTGTGCGTCCTGGACCCCGAACGGCCCGATGGCGCGGGGGAGACCGCGGCAGTGGCCGCGGCGCCCATGGACGCGCACGACATGGGTCCCGAGGCAGTGCTCGCGCTGCTGGGCCGGCTGGGCGTGCGCCTGCCATGGGTGCTCGTGGTGGGCTGCGAACCCGCGGAGCTGGGCGAGGGCATGGGGCTCAGCGCCGCCGCTTCCGGAGCGGTGGAGGAGGCCGTGCGGCTCGTACGGCAGCTGCTGGACGAGCGGGTGGCAGAGGCGACGGAGAAGGGAACGGGACGCCGTGCATGAGGTCGGGTTGTGCGAAGAGATCCTCCGGGCGGTGGAACGCCGGGCGCGGGGACGCCGGGTCACCGGGGTCACGGTGCGGATCGGAAGCCTGCACGCGGTGATCGAAGGGGCCCTGGCGCAGTCCTTCGAGCTGGTGGCGCGGGGCAGCGTCGCCGACGGTGCCGGCATCGAGCTCGTCACGGTGCCCGGTGACGAGTTCACCCTCCAGTCCATCACGCTCACGCAGCAGGCAGCGGACCGGGGAGCGGCAGACCAGGGAGCGGCAGATGTGCCTCGGCATCCCGGGTGAGGTCGTCGAACTCCTCACCGACCAGCCGGACCTGGCCCAGGTCGAGGTGAGCGGCGTGCGCCGGGCCATCAATATCGCGCTGCTCGAAGAGGAGGGCGTCGCGCCCGGCGACTGGATCCTCATCCACGTCGGGTTCGCCCTGTCAAAGATCGACGAAGCGGAGGCGCGGGCCGCCATGGAGTTCCTCGAACAGATGGGCGCTGCCTACGACGACGAGATCGACGCACTGAAGGAGTCGGGAGACGGCTGATGCGCTATGTCGACGAGTACCGGGACGCCGGCAAGGCCCGCGCCCTCGCCGCCAGAATCGCCGAGCTGTGCGATCCGGGCCGCACGTACACCTTCATGGAGGTGTGCGGCGGGCACACGCACACCATCTACAAGCACGGCATCGAGGACTACCTCCCGGACAACGTCCGCCTCGTGCACGGACCGGGCTGTCCCGTCTGCGTGATCCCGATGGGCCGGGTCGACGACGCCCTCCACATCGCCGGGCAGCCGGACGTCATCATGACCTCGTTCGGGGACATGATGCGGGTCCCCGGGGGCAGCGCCTCGTTCCTCGACGCCAAGGCCGCGGGCGCGGACATCCGCATGGTCTACTCGCCGCTCGACGCGCTGAAGATCGCCCGGCGGAACCCCGGACGGCGGGTGGTCTTCATGGCCATCGGCTTCGAGACGACCACGCCCTCGACCGCGATGACCGTGCTGCGGGCCGCGGACGAAGGACTCGACAACTTCTCGGTCTTCTGCAACCACGTCACGATCATCCCGGCGATCAAGGCGATCCTCGACTCGCCCGATCTGCGTCTGGACGGGTTCATCGGCCCCGGCCACGTGTCCACGGTCATCGGCTGCCGGCCGTACGAGTTCATCGCGGCCGAGTACGGCCGGCCGCTGGTCGTCGCCGGGTTCGAGCCCCTGGACATCCTTCAGTCGATCCATCTGCTCCTGACCCAACTCGCGGAGAATCGCGTCGCTGTGGAGAACCAGTACGGCCGGGTCGTGCCCTGGGACGGCAACGGCAAGGCGCTGCGGGTCCTGAGCCAGGTGATGGAGGTGCGCCCGCACTTCGAGTGGCGCGGCCTCGGCTTCATCTCCCATTCCGCGCTGCGGCTGAGGGAGGCGTACGCCGCGTACGACGCGGAGCGGCTCTTCGACCTCCCGGGGGTCCAGGTCGCCGACCCGAAGTCGTGCCAGTGCGGCGAGGTGCTCAAGGGCGTGCTCAAGCCGTGGCAGTGCAAGGTCTTCGGTACCGCGTGCACTCCCGAGACACCGATCGGCACCTGCATGGTCTCCTCCGAGGGAGCGTGCGCGGCGTACTACAACTTCGGCCGGTTCGACCGGGCCGGGGTGCGGGAGGCGATCCGGCCATGACCACGGGGCGCAAGGCGTCGCGGCCCGCACCCGACGAGGAAGAGGTGCTGCGGCGCATCGAACGGGCACACCGCCGCAAGCCCCGGATGCGGGACGAGCGCATCACGCTCGCGCATGGCGCGGGCGGCAAGGCCACGCAGACGCTGATCGAGGCCGTCTTCCTCACGGCCTTCCACAACCCGGTGCTGGCACGTCTGGAGGACCAGGCGGTGCTCACGGTGGGAGGGACTCAACTGGCCTTCACCACCGACTCCTACGTGGTCTCCCCGCTCTTCTTCCCCGGTGGCGACATCGGTGACCTCGCCGTGAACGGGACGGTGAACGACCTGGCCATGGCCGGGGCACGCCCGCTCCACCTCTCGGCCGGCTTCATCCTCGAAGAGGGGTTCCCCGTCGCGGACCTGACCCGCATCGCCGCCTCCATGGCCGAGGCGGCCGCCGCGGCGGAGGTCGACATCGTCACGGGCGACACCAAGGTCGTGGAGCGCGGCAAGGCCGACGGCTGCTACATCACCACCGCCGGAGTGGGCGTGGTGGAACACGGCTTCGCTCTCGGCGCCGGGCTGGCGCGGCCCGGTGACGCCGTCCTGGTCTCCGGGCCGATCGGCGAACACGGCACCACCGTTCTGCTGGCCCGGGGCGACCTGGACATCGCAAGCGGACTCACGTCGGACACGGCGCCGTTGGCGGGCCTGGTGGCGGCGCTGCTCGATGCCTGCGGCGGCGGTGTACGGTGCCTGCGCGACGCCACCCGCGGCGGCGTGGCCACGGTGCTCAACGAGATCGCGCGCGCCTCCGACGTCGCGGTCGTCCTCGACGAGGCCGCCGTACCGGTCCGGCCCGGGGTACGGGGGGCCGCGGAGCTGCTCGGCATCGATCCGCTCTACATCGCCTGCGAGGGCCGGATGGTCGCCGTCGTGGACGCCGCCGACGCCGAGGCGGCGCTGGGCGCGTTGCGCGCGCACCCGCTCGGCGAGCAGGCCGCGGTCATCGGCCAGGTGGTCGCGGAACCGGCCCCGCTGGTGCTGTGCAGGACCGGGTTCGGCGGTACTCGCATCGTCGATGTGCTCATCGGCGATCCGCTGCCGCGTATCTGCTGAGGACCGGCCCGGGGACGGTGGTCAGGAGGACGCCGGTCCGAGGGCGCCCGCGGCGTCGAGCGCGGCGGCGACCGCGACCTGGCCCAGGCTGATGCCGCCGTCGTTCGGCGGCACCCGGCGGTGTGTGAGGACCTCGAAGCCGTGCCGCCGGAGCGCCGGGACGGTGCGGTCGACGAGCAGCGCGTTCTGGAAGACACCGCCGGAGAGGGCGACGACGGTGATACCGGTGGTCTCCCGCAGCCGGAGACCGACCTCGACGATCACCCGGGCGAGGCTGTTGTGGAAACGTGCGGCGATGGTTCCCACGGCAGTTCCCGCGCGCAGGTCGTCGACCACCGAACGGACCAGCTCGGCGCCGTCGATCCGGCCGCCGTCGATCCGGACGGCGTAGCTGCCCTGAACCGACGGGTCGGCGCACTGCTCCAGCTCGGCCGCCGCCTGCCCCTCGTGGTCCACGGTGTCGCGGATCCCCACAATCGCGGCGACCGCGTCGAACAGCCGGCCCACACTGGAGGTGAGGGGCGAGTTCACCCCGGACCGGGCCACCGCCCGCACCTTCTCCCAGCGGTCACCGTGCCGGCGGCGTACGGACGGACCGCCCTCGCGTCCGCCGTACTCCTCCCCGCACGCGTCCAGGTACGCGACGGCCATCCGCCACGGCTCCCTGATCGCGGCCGTCCCCCCGGGCAGCGGAACGGGTACGAAGTGGGCCGCGCGGCGGAAACCGCACAGATCGGCGATCAGGAACTCACCGCCCCACAGGGTGCCGTCGGTGCCGTACCCCAGCCCGTCGAAGGCCACGCCGATGACCGGTCCGCGCATCCCGTTGTCGGCCAGGCAGGAGGCGATGTGCGCGTGATGGTGCTGCACGCCGACCAGCTCCGCACTGGTCGCCTCGGCGAGGTCGTACGCGTACTTCGAGGACAGGTACTCCGGATGCGGATCGTGGGCGATCAGCGCGGGCTCGATGCCGAAGAGCCGCTGGAAGTGGGCGACCCCCTCGACGAACGACCGCAACGTCTCATGGTTCTCCAGATCCCCCAGATGCGGGGACAGCACGGCGGTGCGGTCCTCGGCGAGGCAGAAGGTGTTCTTCAGCTCCGCTCCGCAGCCCAGGACCGGGCGCGGTGCGGGTGCGGTGAGGGACAGCGGCTCGGGCGCATAGCCGCGCGCACGGCGTACGGGAATCGCCCTGCCCGCGCGCACGCGGATCACGGAGTCGTCGGTACGCGAGTGGATCGGCCGGTCATGGCTGAGGAACGCGTCGGCGATCCCGGCGAGGCGCGTGAAGGCGTCGTCATCGCGGAAAGCGAGGGGCTCGTCGCTCACGTTCCCACTGGTCAGGACGTACGGTCCGGTCAGCTCAGCGGACAGCAACAGGTGGAGTGGGGTGTAGGGGAGCAGCAGCCCGAGATCGCGGCGGCCCGGGGCCACCGCCGCCGCGAGAGGAGCTTCCTCCCGGCGGGTCAGCAGCACGATGGGACGGCGTACGCCCGTGAGCAGCTCCCGGCCGGCCGGGCCGACCTCGCACAGGCGCTCCGCCGCGGGCAGGTCGGGCACCATGACCGCGAAGGGCTTGCCGGGGCGGTGCTTGCGGGAGCGCAGCGCGCGGACGGCCGTCTCGTTCCCGGCGTCCACCGCGAGGTGGTATCCGCCGATTCCCTTGACGGCGAGGATCCGGCCGGCACGCAGCAGATCGGCGGCCCCGGCCAGCGGGTCCCCGTGGAGCGCGGCGCCGGAGGAGTCGACGAGCCGGAGAGTCGGGCCACAGGCCGGACAGCACAGCGGCTGCGCGTGGAAACGCCGGTCGGACGGATCGTGGTATTCGTCCGCGCAGGCGGGGCACATCGTGAATTCCGCCATCGTCGTCCGGATCCGGTCGTAGGGCGTTCCCCGGACGACCGTGAAGCGCGGTCCGCAGTTGGTGCAGTTGATGAAGGGGTACCGAAAGCGCCGGTCGGCCGGTGCGAAGAGCTCACGCGTGCAGTCGGCACAGGTGGCGATGTCCGGGCAGACCAGGGCCCCGCGCCCGCCCGCCACCCTCTCACCACCGGTGCCGCACGCAGGGTCGCCGTCGACGGTGCCGCGACTGGCCGCAATGGTGAATCCGGCGTCGGGAATCCCCTCCACGGGCACGGGCTCCGCGCTGACGCGCTCGATCACGGCCAGCGGCGGAGCCTCCTCCTCCAGCGTCCGCCGGAACCGCCGCACGGCGTCCGCGGCACCCTCCACCTCGATGAGGACTCCGGCGTCGTCGTTGGCGACCAGACCGGAGAGCGCGTACCGACCGGCGGCCGCATGGACGAAGGGCCGGAACCCGACCCCTTGCACGATGCCTTCGACACGGAACCTGACCCGCGAGCGCTCGCTGTCCATGCCGCCCATCGTGGTGCGCGGTCAGCTGTCGCACGGGCCATGTGCGCATTCCGCAAGAAGTATCACCAGTTCTGCAACACCACCGATCCCTTGGCGGACGGTCCGTGCCGTATGCCGACCGAAGCGGCCTCCAGAACCTGGGCGCAGGGACAGCCGACACCTTCGCGGTGAAGCCGAAGCCCCGGGCAGAGGCCGGCCGGCGTTGCACAAGCACACGGGCACCGATTCACTGCCATGACAGAAGCGCGCAGCACATTGGTCTGGATCGGTCAGTTCCAGTCGGCAACGCCAGGTTTCGCCTCCCGCAGGGCACAGGCCAGCAACTTCGGTACATCACATCCGCGTTGACCGACAGCGCTGACACACTGCACTCAGCTCATCGGGGCTCCGCTCGATGTCTCCGGTTCGCATCCCTCAGGGAATGGAACGCCGTTGTGATGGCAGATCACCGCCACGCTTCCCTCAGCCTCCCGAGCGACTCCGCGTCGGTCCGCGGAGCGCGTACGTATGTCGCGGACGTGCTGTCCAAGTGGGGCCTGCCGGACGACGCCGAGACCATCCACGGTGTGCAGCTGATCGTCTCCGAACTCGCCACCAACGCCGTGCAGCACACCTGTGGCCGGTCGCCCACCTTCACCGTGCACCTGCGGCTCGACGAGGACAGGAAGCTGCACATCGGCGTGACCGACAGCCATCCGCGCTGGCCGCAGCGGCTCCCCGCCGCCGTACAGCAGGACAACGGCCGCGGCATGCTCATCGTCCGCACGCTGACCGCGGAGTTCGCCGGCTCCGTGTCCGTCGTCCCCACCGAAGAAGGCGGCAAGACCGTGCGGGTCATTTTCCCCTGGCCCGCCCTGCCGCCCAACGAGTAACCACTCCTCGCCTTCCCTTCTCGCTCAACCATCCCGCTCCGGCGAGGAAAACCGGACAGCGTCGGGCAGGGCTCGCAACGCCCGGTGACTGCTCGCCGCGGCCTGGCGACTAACGGCAGGTGGCTCCCGTACGGGTATCACCTGACGGTCCGCTCGGAGTTGCCGTGTATGCAGGACTCCCCGGCCCGGCAGCGCAGAGCCGGCGCCGGGATCCCATGCTCGACGCCCCGCACTCGGCGCTGCGCTGCCTGCACGACGTTCAGCCGAGTGGACAGAGACCGAGTGGACAGAGACCCAAGTGCCATGAAGCAAGGACGGGCGAATCCGGAGCGACTTGCAGCCCGAGCCGCCCTTGCGCGGTCGGGGAGTGTCAACCAAACAGCTGATCATGGTTGTTGGTTGCCAGGTGTTGCTCGGGGCCAGGCGGCCTTCGAACTCGATCTGGAAGGCGTTCAGGGGCGCCTTCCAGCCAGTGGCGTGACGTGCGCGAGCGGGAGACGAATGCGGGGGCGTGGCCGGTGAGGCCGGACCAGGAGCGGCCGCGCTGGGACTGGACCCCCTTGGAGAGCGTCGGTCCGCTGGCGTTCGGGATGGGCCCGCATGAGGTGGCGGCGGCGTTGGACGGCGAGGTGCCGGCCGCACGCCAGGGACACTACCCCTGGCCGTGGCACCGCAGGGCCGGGCAGTGGTACCTGACCGAGGAACGGTTCGGCCAGATCGGGCTCACCGCGCACTACCGGTACCCGCAGGGCGTTCCCGCTCTGGGGGCGGTGACCGTGCACGGGCGCACCGGACCCCGGATCGCCTTCGCGGGCATCCACCTGATCGGCATGCAGGTCTCCGCCGTGGACGAGGCCCTGACCCGGCACGTCGAGGACCATGAGACCGGTCTGCGCGTCGGCTGCGGCGGGGATCTGGGACCGGACGGACTCAACATGTACGTGCGGGCCGCCAGAGCGGGGGACACCGTGGTCAGCGAGGCCAGGTTCTGCGCACCGGAGTGGGAGGACCACGGCTGACGCGGAAGCCCCCGATCGCCTCATGCGACTGTCACCACCGGTCAAGCGACCCTTGAACGCCGTCGCTTCGCGTCGGCCTCGAAATGTCCCAGGACGGTCTGTTGCTCTCCCGCATCCGGTCGGCTGCGGCACATGCACTTGTTCTCGGTGAGCCTGCGGCCGAGACGGGGTGAGGAGCATCCGGTGGAGGTCTCGAGCCCCGGCAACGGAGACCGGACCGATCCCCAAGTTTCGAGGACCGACCCGGTCTGCTCCGACCGACCGGGCTGCACGTCGGCCTGCGGCGTGACCGGTCGGTAGGTACGCGGCCGGTCGCTCACCTGCTCGGCGAGGCCCTGGCTGACCAGCTCGTCCCAGGCGTTGGCGATGGCGCCCGAGGACCTCTCGATCACGCGGCTGATGCGCGTGGCCGTGAACGCCTCACCGGATGGGCAGTCAGGTGGTCGATGACACCCTGACGCAGCGCTCCTGGCGCGCGCCGCTTCTTTCCGCCGGCCAGGACGCGCATGTCCGCCGACTCGACCGGGCGGTGCTCAGCGCCGGCCTGCGGGACAGGAGTCCTTCCGGACACGAGAGCGTCTTCTGCGTGCGCCGTGCGCGGGCGATCGGTGTCGTCGCCCTGTGCGGCGTCCGGTGCTGACACATCCGGTGCGCTACCGGCCACCGGGACGGCAGCAGCCTGCGTCACGTCGTCGGGCGCTGCAGCGGGTGCCGGAACGGTCTCTTCGGCCGGGGCGGCCTCGTCGCCTGGATCGCCGGTGACCGGCTCCGGGCCGTCGGCTGCGGCTTCGGCCGAGACGGTGCCCGGGGAGTCCGGCCGGCTCCGGGCGTCTTCGGTGACGTCCTCGCCGGCGGGTGTGGCGCGCCAGTGGTCGGGGGTACGCCGCGCTCCGTCGTGGCCGCCGGGGACACGGACGGCCGGGCCGCGATCCTTCAGGGTGACCAGAGCCTTGCCGGTGGTGGAACGGCCCAGGCCCGCGGCGAGGGCGAGTTCGGTGATCGTGGCCTCGTCGCTGCCCGCGAGGCTGGTCAACGCGCGGTGGGCCGCCGCGAGCGCGCCGGTCAGGTCGCGCGGGGGTTCGGAGGCGAGGGCGGCGCGCAGGGTGCGGGCGTGGGTGCGGCCGGACATGCGGAACCTCGTTTTCGGGAGGGCGGCCGGTCGAGGTCCCCGGCCGGGGTGCGGAACCGCGCGGGCAGGCCGCAGGGGTTCGCCGAGCGCGTGCGCGGCGCGTGTCTCCCGGGCGAACCGGCCGTGGCCCGGGACGGGTTCATGGGGTGGAACCGGCCCGTCCGTTGCGTCGGCCACGGCCATGGACGCTCTGCTTCGCCGGGAAGTCGAGCGGGACGGCCGCTGCCGGATCCGACCGGATCAGGGACTGATGGGCCTCTTGCATTCGGCCGCCCTGTGATCGCTTCCGTCCCGGAGCCGCTCGGTTCGGCCTGCCGGCGGAACGCGACGACGACGCCCATCTGTACGAGTTCGTCGTGCCCATGGTTCCTCCGGCGTGGAACGACCGGGAGCGGGTGGAGGAGTACGTCGGAATGATGAACGGGGGAACGGTGCCGACCGCCGTGGCGGTGTCGACCCTGGACCTGTGCCGGCCCGCGCTGTCGTCCTGCTGCTCGAAACCGTTCGGCTTCGGGAGACGACGATCACGACCGCCGTGCTCCGGGTCGGCCTACCGCGCCGGGCGGAACGGCCGCAGGAAGCGGATCCCGTCCTCGATGCTGCCGTCCATCAGTTCCAGCAGTTGGGGCACCAGCTCCTGCATGCGGGGTGCCTGCAGGTGGCCTTCGAGGGCCTCGCGGCTCTCCCAGCGCTCGAAGACGACGAACGTGCCCGGTTCTCCCTCGACCTGGTGAGCCTCGTAGTCGATGTTGCCCGCGTCGTGACGCGATGCGGTGACGGCGGCGGTCATGAACGCCTTCATCGCGGCCTCCTTCCCGGTTCTGGCGCGGGCTTCCCACAGCACGGTGACGTAGTGGTGCGACGTGGCGGTCATGCCGGCTCCTCCTGGTCCGAACAGCACGGTCGTGCGCTGTTCACGCACTCCATGCTGGGTCCCCGGGAGGATCGGCGGGAGCTACGGGACTTCGTGGTACCGCGCGTACCACCCAGCGGGGCGGAGTGTGCGGGAGGATGGTGCGCATGGATGAACTCGGTGCCGCGCTGCGGGCGTGGCGCGACCGGCTGGACCCCGCGACGGTGGGCTTCGCGCACGGCTCACCCCGCCGGGTCCCCGGTCTGCGACGCGCGGAGCTGGCGACGCTGGCCGGCATCTCGGTCGAGTACGTGGTCCGGCTGGAGCAGGGACGGGTGGCGACACCCTCGGCGCAGGTCTGCTCGGCCCTGGCCCGCGCCCTGCACCTGTCCGACGACGAACACGCCCACCTTCTGCGCATGGCCGGCCACTCGGCGGATCCGAGCCGGGTTCCGCGCATGATCCCGGGGAGCCTGCACCGGATCGTGGACCAGCTCGCCGGCAACCCGCTGGCGGTCTACGACGCCACCTGGCAGTTGCTGCACTGGAATCCGCTGTTCGCGGCCACGTTCGGCGATCCCACGGTCCAGGGCGTGGGGGACCGCAACGTCCTGGTCTGGCAGTTCCTGGGTGAACTGCCCCGGGTCCGGCAGACGGCGGCCGAGCGGGCGGCGTTCGAGGAGTCCCTCGTCGCCGACCTGCGCGCGACGACGAGCCGGTATCCCGACGATCCCGACCTCGCGGCGCTGGTGTCGAGGCTGAACCTCAGCCCACGGTTCCGCGAGCTGTGGAGCCGCCGGGCGGTGGGCGGCCACCAGAGTGCGCACAAACTCGTCCGGCACCCGGACGTCGGAGACATCGCCATGAACTCCGACATCCTCAACACCCAGGACACGGACCTCCGCCTCGTGGTGTACACGCCGCAGCCGGGCACCGACGCCCGCAGCAAACTCGAACTCCTCGCGGCCATCGGGGTGCAGAGGATGTCTCCTCAGGGATGAAGGCCCGCGTTCCGCCTCGTCCGGTGGACCGGGCCGCTGGGTGGTACGCGCGGTACCAGGAAGTCCCGTAGCTCCCGCCCACCCTTCCGGGGACCCAGCATGGAGTGCGTGAACAGCGCACGACCGTGCTGTTAGGACCAGGAGGAGCCGGCATGACCACCACTCTCATCACCGGGGCCAACAAATCCCTCGGCTTCGAAACCGCTCGTCGCCTCATCGAGGCGGGACACACCGTCCTCCTCGGCGCCCGCCACCGTGAGCGCGGCCGGGCCGCGGCCGAGTCGATCGGCGCCCGGTTCGTTCGGATCGACGTGACCGACGACGCCTCGGTCCGGGCCGCGGCCGCGGACGTCGCCGCGCACGAGGGAATGATCGACGTCCTGGTCAACAATGCCGGCGTCCTCGGCAGGGTCGGCCCCGTCGAGGAGTACACCGCGGCCGACATGAGCGCCGTGCTCGACGTGAACGTCGTCGGGATCGTGCGCGTCACGCACGCCTTCCTCCCGCTGCTGCGCAGGTCGCCGAACCCCGTCATCGTCAACGTGTCCAGCGGGATGGGCTCCTTCGGCATGACCCAGGACCCGGCGCGGATCGAGTCGCAGTACGCCCTGCCCCTCTACAGCGCCTCGAAGGCCGCGGTCACGATGCTCACGACGCAGTACGCCAAGGAACTGAAGGACGTGAAGGTCAACGCCGCGGACCCCGGGCAGACCGCGACCGACTTCACCGGCGGCCTCGGACACAGCGTCGCCGACGGCGCGGAGTCCATCGTGACTCTCGCGACGATCGGCCCGGACGGGCCGACGGGACAGTTCATCGACCGATCCGGGAACCTCCCGTGGTGAACCCGTCCTGAACCCGGGGCCGGTCGACCCGCCGCCCTGCACGTACCTCATGCCCGTGATCTCCATGCTCGGGGATCACGAAGGACGGCCGTGCCCGCGCTGCCGGCCTGCCTGCTCGAACCCCTGCGGGACCAGTCCGCCGCTCTCCTCCCCGTCCTGGAGGAGTCCGCAGTCGGCCACCTGCTGGGCTGTCACCGCCGCCGGATCCCCGACCACACCGTCTTCGAGCACGTCGTGCTCGCGCTGGTCCAACGGTCCGGCTACGAGCGGATCCCCACGCCCGGATGCCCGGACCGCATCGTCCGCCGACGCCTCGAAGAGCGGTCTCGGCAAGGGGTTTCCGGAGCGCTGCGCGCTCTCGCCCTGGACGCCCACTCCCGGACACCCGGCCTCGATCTCGGCGGGCTCTCGGTGGACGGTTGCACCCCAAGGCCCCGTCCGGCGTGGCTGCAAGGAGCTCGCACCGATCGGCGGCAGGCGCGGGCAGCCTGGTCGTTCGGCCCGGGCAGTGCGGGTGAGCAGTGGTCGGGCGGCGGGCCCGATCGGATGCCGTGGACCAGATCGGGTGGCGGACCGAAGAGCGCTCATCGCGGTGACGGCGGCCGATCGGTGCCGTGGGCCGGTGGTGGCGAAGGCGGCGTAGCCGACGAGTTTCGCCTCGACGCGGGCGAGGGACTGGCTGCCGGTGTCGTACTCGAGGAAGAACGGCAGCGTGTGGGCGCCCTCGCGGTAGTGGGCGTAGGCGTCGGGGCGGACGATGCCGCCCCAGCGGCGGTCGCAGGAGCGCTCCGGCAGCCACAGGGACAGGGCGGTGTCCGCGGAGGTGCGGCAGCGGGCGGCCAGATGCGTCAGGAGGTCGTCGACGCGCCTGACCGTTGTTGACCTTCAAGCTGGTCGAAGCCCGACGATGGCGGGGTGTCGAACTGCGAGCTGATGCCGATCGGGGTCTTCGCCCGACGTACCGGGCTGACCGCGAGCGCCCTGCGCTTCTACGCCGACTCCGGGCTGCTTCCTCCTGCCGAGGTCGACCCGGTCTCCGGCTACCGCTACTACGGTGCCGGCCAGGTGGAACGGGCCGTCGCACTGCGTCAGCTCCGTGAGATGGCCATGCCCCTCACCGCTGTCGGAGCCGTCCTGGACGCGGAGTTCGATGAGGCGTCCCGGCTGATCGACGAGCACGTCGCCAAGGTCCTCGAAGACGCGGCCGCGGTGCGGCAGCGGGCCGCTTCGCTCAAGGCGACGCTCACGGATGCGCCGTGTGTGCTGATCGCCGTGCTGAAGGGGCCGGTGCTGGCCGACGCGATCGAACAGGTGATGACCGCGACCGCGCGCGAACCGGGCATGCCGGTGCTCGGCGCCCTGCGCGTCGAGGCGACGCGGGAAGCGGTCACGCTGACCGCGACCGACCGCTACCGCCTTGCGACCCGGACCCTGGTGCCGGCCGAAGCGACGGCCGCGACCTGGGCCGCCACGGTCGACGGTGACGAGCTGCGGGCCGCGGTCGCGGAGATCCGCCGCAGCGCCCTGGTGCGGGCCGAGGCGACACCGCACGGACTCTGGCTGCGCACGGCGGGCCGGGAGGACCGGCACTGCCGGCTGCTGGCGCAGGAGTTCCCCGACCACCGCCTGATGCTCGCGTCGCTGCCCGAGGCCACGACCCGGGTGACGCTCTCGAAGGATCCCCTCCTGCGCGCCCTGGAAGAACACCCGGGAGAGCGGATCACGCTGCGGGTGACCCCTCACGGCCTGCACGTCCTGGCGACAGAGGCAGAGCCCTGCGGCGTCCCGCTCACGGCCACCACGGCGGGGCAGGACCTCCAGGTCTCCTTCGAGCTGACCACGCTCTATCCGGCCGTCAGCACCGCCGTCGGCCCCGAGGTGATGCTCGACCTGCGAGGACCGGACCTGCCCGTCACGATCCGCTCCGCCGACCGCGGCGACCTCACCACCCTGGCCATGCCCGTCAAGCCCGACCACCCAGCCTGAGCAGGAACGACGAGGGACACCACCATGACCGCAACCCCCGCCGGCCCCGACACGACCATGGAAGCCATCGGCCGGGCCGTCACCGAAGGACGAGCCGGTGACGTCGCCTCCGCCCGCCAAGAGCTCCTGGCCCTGTGGTCCGCGATCGGCGTCACCGGCGACCCGCTGCACCGCTGCACTCTCGCGCACCACCTGGCAGACCTCCACGAAGACCCCGCCCAGGCCCTGGCCTGGGACGTCCGCGCCCTGGACGCCGCCGACGCCGTGACCGAGCAGCGCGTCCAGCAGCACCACGCCGGCCTTCACATCGCCGGCTTCTATCCGTCCCTGCATCTCAACCTCGCCGACGACTACCGCCGCCTCGGCTCCTTCGACGCAGCCGCCGAGCACATCACCGCGGCCGGGGAGCACGCCCCCCACCTTCCCCAGGACGCGTACGGAGACCTGCTCCGCACTGCCCTCGACGAGGTGGCGGAGGCCGTCTCCCGACGGGACAGCGCCAAGCGCACCTCCGCCCCGGGCCCCGCCGCATGACGCACAGGTACGCGCCCCGCCGTCCTGGCCGCCGGACGGGCCGCCGGACGGACACCCACGGAACGCTGCGTCGCCCTCCTGGCCGGCGTCCGCGACAGCCGACTCGCCGCCCGCCCGTCGTTCTTCCAGATGAGGAACGTCCGCGACGCCCGCCGCCGGGGCGTCCCCCCCGCATCGTCCGGCACGAGGACGTCCCGGTCCTCACCCGGCCGACAACGGACTCGGGAGCGGGGCGACCCATGAGCCGCGGCCGGTCGGCGCCGGCGAGTCCGCCTTCCACCGGGTGAGCCCGTCCGGGGTCAGGACCGGCGCGGTCCGACGCTGACGTAGGCGTAGCCGAAAGCCTCCCCCGCGTGGGGTGCCCGGGTCCAGGACCGGGTGGTGAAGGTGCGGAGCCTGCCCCGGGTCAGCGCGAAGCGGGGGAGCGAGAGGCCGAGTTCGGCGTGCAGGGTCTCCAGCAGGCGCCGTTCGCGGTCCGGCCCGGCGTCCTCCGGACGGAACAGCCGCGCGGGATCCAGGGCCTCGGGTATCGCGCCGGACCGCTGGACCTCCGCACCCCGTACGGTGAACGAGTAGAGCTCCTCGCCGCGTTCGGCCACCGACAGGTGGAACGCGGCCGGGTGGTCCTCCGGGGACGAGTGCCTCGGCTCGCGCCACACCACCACCGCGCGGCCGGACGGGGAGGCGGCCGCGGCGGGGGACAGGAACCGCTTGTTCAGGCGGCGGGCGTGGCCGTCGAAGGCGAAGGCCCAGCCTTCGGCGGTGCGGCCGGCGGCGACCACGGCCCGGTCCTCCCACAGCTCCACACCCTCCCGCTCGTGGGGCCGGGGCGCCTGCCGGGACGCCGTACGCGGATCCACGGGCGCGCTCAACCCGGCGCCCTCCTCGCCGATCAGGGCGGGCAGGCGGGCGGGGTCGACCCCCTCGGCCCAGACGCAGCGGTATCCCTCGCGCGGTCGCGGGTTCGCCGCGGGCTCGGACAGCCAGGCCAGGCCCGGCGGGTCGAGGTCGGGCACCGGCTCGGGGGCGGGGCCCGTCTGCCCGGCTCGCGGGGTCGCGAGGATCTCCCGCCCGCGCTCCGGGGTGATCAGCGGGCCCAGGACGGGATCGGCGAGCAGACCGAGAGGAGCGATCAGCGAGGGCCCGGGCGCCTCCCACCGCGGGAGCGCCTCCCGCAGCACCCGCCACGCGGCGTCGGTCGCGCCGCACAGAGCCGACTCCCGGGCCTCGGACACGGCCCGGCCCCAGGGACCGGTGGGCGCGTAGCGGTGGGTGCCGTCCCGCACCGCGCCCAGCACGGCCTCGACCGTCTCCCGGGCGACCCCGCGGGCGGCCATCATCCCGAGCCAGTGCCCGTCCCCGCCCAGCCGCCACTTGCCGCGTGCCGGCACCATGGCCTGCACGGGCAGGAGTTCGGGCAGATAGCGCGGGTCGGCCACCAGATCGCCGTAGTCCTGGGAACTGTGCGGGGCCCGCAGATGATGGAGCTGGTTCAGCAGGACGGCGCTGTGCGGCCGTCCGAAGGACCGCGCCTCCTCCAGCAGGGGCAGGGCCTCCTCGTACCGTCCGCGCAGGGCCAGCAGGCGGGCCCGGTCCACCCGTGCGTCCTGGGCGCGCGTGGTCGCGTTCACGAAGTCGGTCCTGCCCGCCCGGTCGGCGTGGAAGCCGCGGTACATGGCCTCCATGTACGCGCGGAACGACGGGTAGCGGTCCGGGTACTCACCGCCCCAGCCCTTGTAGACGTAGAGCGCCCACTCGCCGTCCTGGTCGCGGTCGCCCGGGTCGAGCAGGGCGTACGACATGTCGGAGTCCGTCTCCAGCCGCAGGGCCCGCCGCCACATCCCGGCCAGCAGGACGTCCTCCTCGCGCGGGTCCTGGCCCAGGTTCTGCTCGTACAGCGGGGTCATGTCGAACGGATCCCGGAACCAGTCGATGTCCGCGACGCCGCCCAGCTGATAGATCCCGGCCGTCTGGTCCACGCGCCACCCGTCGCTCACGGCCAGGAACTCCCGGTACGAGGGCGGCAGCCGCCGCCCCAGCCGCTCCTCGGCCGCGACGATCGCCGCCTCGTCCGCCCCGGGCCTGCCCAGGGGGAGGACGGTGTGCTCGTCGTCCTCGTCCTCGTCCTCGAGCGGTATCCACTCCTCCTGCCAACGCCCGAGGAATTCCTGCCAGTTGAAGAACTCGTCACTCATGACCGGATGGTGTCACCCGGCACTGACATTTAGCTTGGGAGATGGCCCCTAGGGATCTTCGGGGGCTGCGTAGGGTGCGTTGGGTCCGGTTCTTCCGGCATGGCTGGATCACTGACCGAAGCGTCTGCCCGCAGGCGACTTCTCCACGTTGATCGACGGCTGGTCGAACCTCCCGACGCACGTGCGTCCCTGTTGGGAACCCGTGGCCGCGGCCGGCGCGGACCACTGCTGCCGAATGTCCGGTCAGCACAACCCTGCGGAACACGTGCCACGCGGCCGTGGTGGCAGGGCTGGGCCACCGGCGCCGGCCAGGTTTTGATCGACCGGGAGCTGTACCTGCCCAGCGAGTGGATGCAGGACCGTGAACGGTGCCGCCGCGCGCGTCCCCGACCAGGTCGCCTTCGCCGTCGAGCCGCGTCTGGCCGAGCAGATGATCGACCGGGCAGTGCCGGACCTTCCCCAGGGGCGGGTGTGGGCGGCCGCGGACGAGGTCTACGGCCGCGACGGCCTCGCGAAGTCGGCCGCCGGGATGGCCGACTGCGAGGTATGCCACTTCCACGGCTGGTACCGGTACATCACCCTCTACCAGTTGGCCGCCGCGTTCGGCGGCAGTGCGGACCGCCGCCGAACGTCGTGGCGAGCAGAGCGAGCCGCCCCACACAGGGGGACCGAAGTAGCCTCACCGCCCTCGGCGGGCTCATCCCGATCACGCTGACCGCCTTCGAGATCACCCGTCTCCTGGTGCTGACCGACCAACAACCCGCACGCCAGGAGTGGCTCCGGCGCGGTCTGCACTGGTCACGATGGCGCCGCCGCCACCAAGCCCGCGCCCGCCACCGCGGACGACACCGACGCCACGACTCCGCCCGGCCGCCGCCCGCGACCATGACATGAACTACAGCAAACGCTGCGATCTACGACTGGAGGGTCCGAGGTGGCGGGATCTCCGTCTTCAGTTGCAGCGGACCGTCCGGGTTCCGGAATCCGAAGAAAGGGCGGCGTCAGCGGTCCTCGGAAGATCCGGATACGCCGGAGCATTTTCGATCATCGAACGGGAAGCAGGTCACGTCCGCCGAGGTGGTGTATGACGGCCACTCGGCGATCTCGTTGTTGAGGCTATGCGGTGAGTTCGGTGGACGAATCAGTGTCGGTGGTTTCTGACTCGATCGGGTGGCGGCGGGCCCGGGCGAGGAGGTCGCAGCCCATGTAGCGGCGGGCTTCGGTCCACTCGTCGTTCTGCTCGGCCAGGACCGCGCCGACCAGGCGGATCAGGGCGGTGCGGTCGGGGAAGACGCCGACCACGTCGGTGCGGCGGCGGATCTCCTTGTTCAGTCGTTCTTGCGGGTTGTTGGACCAGATCTGCCGCCAGGCCTCGCGCGGGAAGGTGGTGAAGGCCGGCAGGTCGTGCTGGGCGGCGTCCAGGTGGGCCGCGGCCTTGGGGAACTTGACCTCCAGGGCGTCCAGGACGTGGCGCAGTTGGGCCTGCACCGCGTCGGCGTCGGGCTGTTCGAAGACGGTCCGCAGCAAGGTGGCCACCCGGGGCTGGGCCGACTTCGGCGCCTGGGACAGCAAGTTTCTCGCGGTGGGGGTACCGCCCGCGCCTGTTCAGGGCGTGGGGGAGGGTGCGGCAGCGCTGCCAGGAGGCACCGGGCAGGGTGGCGCCGCTGGCGTTGACCAGGCCGGTGTGGGCGTCGGAGACGACCAGGTGGACGCCGGACAGGCCGCGGGCGACCAGCGAGCGCGGGAAGGCCAGCCAGCCGGCACCGTCCTCGCTGGAGGCGACGTCCAGGCCGAGGATCTCGCGGTGGCCGTCGGCGTTGACCCCGACCGCGACCAGCGCGTGGACATGGACGATGCGGCCGCCCTCGCGGACCTTCTGCGTGAGCGCGTCGACCCGGACGAACGTGTAGGGGCCGGCGTCCAGCGGCCGATTGCGAAAGGCGGTGACCTGCTCGTCCAGGTGCTTGGCCATCGCGCTGACCTGCGACTTCGACAACTGCGTGACACCGGGGGACTCGGCGGGCTTTTCGACTCTGCGGGTGGAGACGCCCAGCAGATAGGCGGTGGCGACCACGCTGATCAGGGCTTGTTCGGCCCGACGGCGACGCTCCAGGAGCCAGGTGGGGAAGTAGCTGCCGGAGCGCAGCTTGGGAATGGCGAGCTCGATCGTGCCGGCTCGGGTGTCCCACTCGCGCGGGCGGTAGCCGTTGCGCAGGTTGACGCGCTCGTCGCTGACCTGCCCGTATTCGGCATTGCAGAGGGTGTCGGCCTCGGCGGACATGAGGGCGTCGGCGAACGTCTTGACCATCGTGCGCAGCAGGTCGGGACTCTCCCCCGCAAGCGGGGGCGCCCCCAGGCGGGATTCTCCTCGGTGAGGGCGTGCAGGGGCGGACTGTCGGGTGCGGTCATCGTGCTGATCTCCTTCAAAGACTTGGTCGTCTTGAAAGATCAGCCGGTGGCCGTTCATCTATGCGGGCATCCACCCCGAAGCCGGAGCAAACCCCCGGATCAGGTCGAACCCGTACACTACGTCAGTGGACGCACCCCCAGTTCCGCTGCGCGCCTGTTGAGGTCGTGGGCGAACGTGTCCCAGTCGGGTCCGAAGGACAGCAGGTCCGCGGCCGCCTCTCGGAGCAGCTGCGGATCGTCGGGGCGTTGCAGGCACGCCGGGCGGTAGGCGAGATTGCGGGCCCAGGGCGGCAGGGCCGTCCAGTCCTCGGTGAGGACGTCCCGGAGCATGGCGAGGATCTCGTCGGCCGTCGCGAAGGTGAGCTTCTCGGTGAACTCGCGGGCCGCTTCGTTGACCTGCCGACTGTCGGCGTCGTCGATCGCCTGGCCGAGGCTCCTGGCCGCGGAGGTCAAGTCGGGCATCTCTCGCTTCTCTCCTGACGGATCCCTCCCGGCGCCTGGGAGCGCCGGGGTGCTCGTGACCGGCACGGGCGCCCAGACCTTGGCAGCCGCTTCCCGTGCCGCCCGGGCAGCCGGTGTGGGCGCGAGGACCGGTGGCCTGGCGGCCGGGGTGCGCGTCGGGCCGGGCGGCCGCATCGCGAGCTCGACCCCATCGGTCGTCATGTCGCCGACCGGACACCCCACTCACGTCTTCGCGCACCGGGACGAGGCCGGGCCGGCCACGCACCACCGCCGGGCCGGGGGTGCGCATGCCCGGACACCTCTTGACCTGCCTCTTCGAACGGACAAGGCGCGCCGCGCGACTTCAGGGAGCAGTTCCGCACGGACGCCTGGTGCCGTCCGTGTCCCGCGCCTCAGAATTCGTGCACTACCACCCAGTATTCATCCTCCTCGACCGAGGCCGCGCACAGGTGGCGGCCGTCGGGCGAGACGGCCATGAACTCCGGCGAACCCGCCACGGTGGCGATACGCGACGGAAGGTTCCTGCCGACCGGGTCCTTCACGCGGACCCAACCGACCCGGCTTCCGCCTGGAACGGGTGGGAGAATCAAGAACTCGCCGTTCTCCCCGTACAGTGAGACGCGCGAGGCATGGTGATGCCAGGCTTCGTCCAGTTCGTCAGCGGCGTGGGGCGCGGAGTCACTGATCGCCACGACCGGCTCGACCTCGAAACCATTGACCGCGTAGATGGCGGCCTTCACGGGCGGGCCGTCCTGCGCCGCCTCTCCGGTCACTTCAAGGCCGCAGCGCCCGAGGACCTCCCGCCACTCCGGCGCCTGCCGGTCCTTCATGATGCCTGACCTCTCGTCGGGGCCCACGACGTTCAGTTGCCTTCGTAGAAGAGGTGATGATCGCCACCCGGTTTGTTTATCTTGCCATACCTCTCCATGGACTCCGGATAGCCGACGCTGCCGTCGGGCCGCTGCACCCTGGAGTTGTCCCAGCCGAAGTTGACGAGATTCCTGGTGTCATCGGTCTTCGGTTTTCCGGCGTGGAAGTGCGGGCCCGCCGGATCGTGAGTGTGCTCGACGACGACACGGGACCCGTTGTCCGTCTCGAACTGCCGGAAGTTGCCCCAGTGCGCCGGATCGGGGGAGTAGATGTGTCCCGGGGCGTATTTCATGTTCTTGTCCCCGGTGACGAGCCACTCGGCGATGGGTTCCTCGCCGTAAGGGACACCGGCGAGTTCGAACGCGGCTTTCTCCGCGTCTTCCCGTCTCTCGAACGGGTTGCCTTTCTCGCCGCGCGGGTACGGGCTGAGTCCGTAGGGATCGGTCCAGGTGTGAGGGTTGTGGACGTAGGCGACGGGGTTGGGCGCGGGGGTGAGCCCGAGGGGGTCGGGGGTGAGATAGCGGGCGGTCTCGGGGTCGTAGTGGCGGAAGAGGTTGTAGTGGAGGCCGGTCTCCGGGTCGTAGTACTGGCCGGGGAAGCGGAGCGGGGTGTAGGCCGTGCTGGAACTGGTCCAGGCGGTGGTGCCCCAGAGAGTGGCGCGGGTGCGCCAGGCGATGTCGCCGTCCTGGCCGATCAGTTCGGTAGGGGTCCCGACGAGGTCGGTGGCGATGGCGAAGAAGCGCCGGTCCACCTCGTCCTGGCGCGCATCCGCCGTGAGGATGCGCTCGGTCTGCGAGAGAGGGACGCCGGACCGGTGGTCCCAGGTGAGGACGACCGCGTTCGGGAGGTCCGGTTGGTGGAGGGTCTGTTCGCAGAGGGTCATGCCGTCCCAGGCGAACCGGATCTCCTCCGTCACGCTCTCGCCGTCGTCCGCCAGGCGCTGCTTGGCCACGCGGCGGCCCAGAGGGTCGTAGCGGTAGCGCCAGTGGACTCCGTCCGGAGTGATCACCGAGGTGAGGCGGTTCTCGACGTCCCATGTGTAGCGCCAGGTGTCGGCCTTGCGGGACAAACGGGTCTTCTGCCGCAGGGTGATACGGCCGAGGGCGTCGTGCTCGAAGCGGACGGCCCCGGCACGGGTGATCGACGTACCGGTGTAGGTTCGCGGTCCGGTGGCCTCGTTGCCGGGGTGGGAGGCGGGCCATGACGCCTCGGTCTGGTTGCCGCTCGCGTCGTAGGAGTACCGCTCGGTCCAGCCCTGCGCGTGGACGGCGGTGACCCGGCCGACCGCGTCCAGGTCGAAGGTGCGGGTGCCCGACAACAGGTCGCTGACGGAGCTGAGGTGGCCGTCCGCGCGGTAGGAGTATGCACGGTTGTCGAGTGTGCGGCCACCGGCGGTCAGGTGCCTGGCGGACAGCCGTCCGGCCTCGTCCCAGGCCGAGGTGATGGTGAGGCCGTCGGCGAAGTCCCCGAAGGCACGGGCCGTTTCACGGCCCGCCGCGTCGTGGGTGAAGACGACCGGGCGTCCCCCACTGGTCAGGCGCTCGGGACGGCCACCGGCGTCGTACGCATAGGTGGTCACGTGACCGGTGGGCGTGATGCGGCGGGTGCGGCGGCCCACGGCGTCGTAGGCGTGACTCATGGCACGGCCGTCGAGGAGTTCGGACTTGATCCGTCCCCGGCGGTCATACACGTAGAGGAGTTCGCTGTCCGGGCCCGACGCCCGTAGGAGGCGCCCGGCCCGGTCGTAGTCGTAGCTGGTCACCTGCCCGTCGGCGTCCTTCCGGAGCACGCGGCCGAGCGGGTCCCGCTCGAAGGAGACGGTCCGGCCGAGCGAGTCGGTCCGGGAGGTGAGCTGCCCGGCGGAGTCGAAACGGTAGGTGAGGGTGCGGCTGTCGAAGTCGGTCTCGCGGACCATGCGGCCGGCCGCGTCGTACTCGTAGGTCCAGCATGCGCCCTGTGCGTTGGTGACCTTGACGAGCCGCAGGTCGGCGTCGTACCCGAACGTGTAGCGGGCACCGTCCGGATGGACGCGGACCGCCGGCAGGTCGAAGTGGGTGTACTCGAAGCGGGAGACGCCTCCGGCCGGGTCGGTGTGGGTGAGTCGGTTGCCCTCGCCGTCGTAGGTCCATGACTCGGTGGTGCCGTCCGGGGCCACCCGGCGGACCAGGTTGCCGTCCGCGTCCCACTCGATACGGGTGACGCCCCCCGTGGGGTCGGTGACATGTACGGCGTTTCCGAGGGCGTCGCGCCGAATGCGAGTGGTCCCGCCGGCCGGGTCGGTGACCTGCGTGGGCAGACCCATGGCGTCGCAGCGGACCGTGGCGACGGCCCCGAGCGCGTCGGTGACCGATGTCAGATGTCCCCGGTCGTCGTAGGCGTACCGAGTGGTGTGGCCGGCCGGGTCGGTGACCGCGATCCGGTTGCCGCGTCCGTCGAAGCTCTGGACCCAGCGGCTGCCGTCCGGGCCGCGCAGATCCGTGTACTTGCCGGACGGACCGGGCTTCATGTCGAGCCGGCTGCCGTCCGGGCGGACCACGGAGACCAGCCGGTCATCCTCGTCGTAGGAGTGGACGGTGGTGCGGCCGAGCGGGTCGGTGCGGGTCAGGAGGTTGCCGCGGGGGTCGTAGGTGTATCGGGTGGTGTGGCCGAGCGGGTCGGTGGTGGCGAGGACCCGGCAGCGGTGGTCGATGAGGTGGTGGGTGGTGCGGCCGTCGGCGGTGGTCAGGGTGGTGGTGCGGTGGCCGGTCGCGGGGTCGGGTTCGGTGTAGGCGAGGGTGATCTGGATGTGTCCGGCCTCGCCGCCCTCGGCGACGACGCGGTCTCGGTCGTCGTAGGCGTAGTCGTAGCGGCTGCCGTTGGAGTCGATCCAGGCGGTGACGCGGCGGCGGTCGTCGTAGACGAAGGTGGTGGTGGCACCGGACGGCTTGGTGACGGTGATGAGGTCGCCGTCCTGGTAGCCGTAGGACATCAGCGGCAGGTCCGCGCCGTCCTCGCCCGCGCCGGCCAGGGACAGGGCCGTGACCCGGCCGTCGACGGTGGTGAGCCTCACCTGGTGGCCGGCGGAGTGGACCAGGGCCAGCGGCAGACCGTCGTCCGTCCGGTCGACGGTGACGGTGTGGCCGTTGCGTTCGGTGATCTGCGTCAGCCAGGCGGTGCCGTCGCCGCCGGGCTCGCTGTCCGGCGGGGCGGTGAAGTGGCGGACCAGGCCGGTGTCGGGGTCGGTGAGCGTGTAGTCGCCGTCGGCGTCGCGGGCCAGCAGGGTGCGGGCGGTGCCGGACTGAGGCCGGGTGGGGGCGCCGGGGACGGGGTGGGGGTAGGGGATGAGCAGGCCGTCGGCGGTGACGTGGACGACGCCGACGGCATCGACGGTCAGGCGTTCGTCGACGGTGGACGTCCAGGCCGGGCCCAGGAAGCGGCCGGCCGTGCAGCCGGACTCGGTGCGGCGGGTGAAGGCCAGAGGAAGCTTACCGGGCAGTACGAAGTCGGTCTGGGGCAGGAACATCCGGCCCGAGGCCAGGTCGACGGGGTCGGTGCCGTCGGTGGTGCGATGGCTGTCGGGGCGGTTGTGGGTGCCCTCGGGGGCGTCGTCGACCAGGCGGCGTACCCGGGCGGCGTCGGCGGCCTCCTCGGCCACGCGCACGCCCTTCACGGCCGCGCCGCCGCCGGCGGTGGCTGCGGTCAGTGCCAGGTCGGGGATGAGCCGGCCAAAACCCTCGGCCGGGTCCTTCATGAAGTCGCTGACCATCTGCCGCCCGGTGCCGACCGGGTCGTTGGCGGCCACCACCAGGCCGGCGGCCAGACTGTTGAGGGAGGTGGCGTACTCGGCCGGGTGGGTGATGTTGTAGGGGTCCATCGGGTTGACCGAGCGCACGAAGTTCAGCAGTCCGGCCGTGCCCTTGATGATGCCGCCGCCGACGTGGTCGCTCATGAGCTGCATCTCCTGCAGCCCGTCGCCCAGCTGATCGGCGTAGGAGGGTTTGGCCGGGGCCTTGTCGCGGGCGGCGCGCACCGCGCTGCGGGCACTCTCGGCGGCGGTGTTGCGCTGTGCGCGGGCCTCGGCGAGCAGGTCCTGGGCGTCCTGCATCAGTTTCTTGCCCGGGTCCTCGAAGGTGGCGGCCGGGCGGGGCGGGAGCGTGGCGGGGTCGCGTCGGTCGGCGGGCTGGGCGTTGTAGCGGTCCACGGCGCTGTTGTAGTCGTCGACCTTCTTGCGGTGGGCGTCGGCGGCGTCCTTCGAGGCCTTGGTGCCC
>NZ_BMVU01000009.1 GCF_014650875.1 Streptomyces minutiscleroticus | reverse complement strand
ACCCGCAACCCGCTGCAGACCCTGCCCCTGACCGAGACCATCCAGCACGAGAGGTTCGACGCGGTCTTCGGCGGCGGCCGCCGCGACGAGGAGAAGGAGTTCGAGCGGATCGCCGAGGACTTCGCGGGCCACGCCGCCGAGCTGGGCCTGCCCGGCTTCATCCCCGTCCCGGTGCCCGCCCTCACCGGCGACAACGTGGTGGAGCGCTCCGCACGCACGGAGTGGTACGAGGGCCCGACGCTCCTGGAGCACCTGGAGACCGTCCCGGTCGGCGGCACGACGGCCGCCGAGCCCGCCCGTCTCCCCGTCCAGTACGTGATCCGCCACGACGAGCGGCGGTACTACGCCGGCCGGCTGGTCTCCGGCTCGCTGCGGACCGGCGACCGGGTGACGGTGCACCCGTCCGGCGAGACCTCGACGATCACCGCCATCGACGTCCTGGGCGAGGCGGTGGAGACGGCGTACGCGCCGCAGTCGCTGACGCTGCGCCTGGCGGACCAGCGCGACGTGGCGCGCGGCGACATGATCACCGCGGGCACGGAGGCGCCGACGCTGACGCGTCAGGTGCGCGCGAACGTCTGCCACCTGGCCGACCGCCCGCTGCGGGTCGGCGACCGGGTGCTCGTCCGGCACACGACCCGGACCGTGAAGGAGATCGTGGACGACCTGACGGGAGCAGCCGAGCTGACCGTGAACGACCTCGGCCGGATCACCCTGCGCACCGCCGAGCCGCTGGCGCTCGACGACTACGCGCTCTCGCGGAGCACGGGCGCGTTCCTGCTGATCGACCCGGCGGACGGGGCGACGCTCACGGCGGGCATGGCCGACCTCGGCGGTCCCGGCCCGGCGGCCTGAGAACCGGCGGCGACCGCCCGCCCTTCCGGCGCCCCCTGCCTCGGATGCGCCTCCGCGACGGCCTGCTCTGTCGATATGCCGACAGAGCAGGCCGTCGTCGTGCGCGGCGGAGGCGACGACGCCGACACCGGCACCGGCACCGGCACCGGCACCGGCAGACGAACCCATCAGCCACCTGTGGCCACCGTCACGGACGTGTCATGGAGCGGGGGCCGCGCCGTGACGGAGTCACCGGTTCCCGACGGGACCGTAACGACGGGCACACTCCGGGCGAGTCGCGCCGTTCCCCGGGTAAGCCGCCTCCCACCAGGACCGACGTCCCGGGCGGCGCCCGCCGAACGCCTCTACCGGACGACGCCGTACCATTTCTTAATTGAAAGCAGGATCACCTGCTGATGAACGGACCGACCTTGCACGAGCCTCCCTCCGCCCCCGCCTCCTGGCGCGTCGCGCTGCCGCACACCTCCGCGGCCGTGCCGGTCGCCCGCGCCCTGGTGCGTTCGGCCCTGGCGGAGCTGGAGCACTCGGCCGACTGCGACACCGCGGAGCTGCTCACGGCGGAGCTGGTCGCCAACGCGGTGGAGCACACCGCGGCCGACGGTCCGATAGAACTGGTCGTGGAGCTGCTGCCGACCGGCTGCCGGGTCGAGGTGCACGACCCGGACCCCGAGCCGCCCGCCGACCTCACGGTCCCCGAGTCCCCGGAGCCGGTCGACCCCTGGCAGGAGCACGGACGCGGCCTGCTGCTGATCCGCGCCCTCAGCTCCTCCTGCGGCCACCGCCCCACCGCGTCCGGCAAGGCGGTCTGGTTCAGGCTCGCCGCTCTGCCTCCGCGGTACGCGTAGCCGCCTCCCCGGCCCCGGCGTCCGGAACGGCCCCGGCGTCCGGACCGGCGTCGCCCCCGGCGGGACCGCCCTTCGGGCCGCGCGTGTCCGCCGTCGCCGCGAACCGCGAGTTCCGGCGTCCGTAGACCTCGTAGACCAGCCAGCCCACCAGCAGGAACACCCCGAACTGGAGCCAGGCCGCCGGACCCGTCTCGTACATCAGGTAGAGGCAGAAGGCGATGCCGAGCAGCGGGACGGCCGGGTAGAGCGGGACGCGGAAGGTGCGGGGCAGGCCGGGGTCGCGGCGGCGCAGGGCGATCACCGCGACGTTGACGACGGCCATGGTGGCCAGCGTGCCGATGGTGGTCAGGTCGACCACGGCGTCCAGCGAGGAGAAGGCCGCGGGGACGGCGAAGACGGCCGCGACGATCAGGGTGTTCGAGACCGGGGTCGCCGTCTTCGGGGAGACCCGCTCGAAGACCCGCGGGACGAGGCCGTCGCGCGACATCGACATCAGGATGCGGGTCTGGCCGTACATCACCGCGACGACCACCGAGACGATGGCGACGACCGCGCCGAAGGCGATGACCGCGCCGCCGGCGGAGGAGCCGGTGACCTGGTTCACCACGTAGGACAGCGCGGCGGGGCGGCCGCCGACCTCGTCGCCGCCGATGGCGCCGATCGCGGCGAGGGCCACGGCGCAGTACAGCAGGGTGACCAGGCCGATGCAGATGAGGATGGCGACGGGGATGTCCCGGCGCGGGTTCCTGGCCTCCTCGCCCGCGGTGGTGATCGCGTCGAAGCCGATGTACGAGAAGAAGGCGGCGGTGGTGCCCGCGCCGATGCCGCCGAGGCCGGCGGGCGAGAAGGGGGTGAGGTTGCCGTCCTCGAAGGCGCTGAAGCCGATGGCGCAGAACAGCAGCAGGATCGCGATCTTGAGGACGGCCATGGCCGCGGTCGCCCGCGCGCTCTCCCGCACGCCGCGCACCAGCAGCAGCGCGGCGAGCAGGATGACGACGACGGCGGGCAGGTTGATCACGCCGCCCTCGCCGGGCGCGGCGCTGAGCGCGGCGGGCAGCTCGTGCCCGAGGACGCTGCCGAGCAGCTCGTTGAGGTACTGGCTCCAGCCGACCGCGACGGCCGACATCGACACGCCGTACTCCAGGAGCAGGCACCAGCCGACGAGGAAGGCCGCGCGCTCGCCGAGGCTCGCGTAGGCGAAGGAGTACGAGGAGCCGGAGACGGGGATGGCGCCGCCCAGCTCCGCGAAGGCGAAGGCGGTCAGCACGCAGGTGATCGCGGCGAGCACGAAGGAGACGACGACGGCCGGTCCCGCGTGGCCGACGGAGTCGGACAGGCCGACGAAGATGCCGGTGCCGACGATCGCGCCGACGCCGAAGCAGACGAGCTGGAACAGGCCCAGGGTGCGCCTGAGCCCGTGGCCTTCGAGATCCGCGCCGGATTCGGCGACGAGCAGGCGGGGGGACTTGATCCGGAGGCCGGACATGGGGGGTTCTCGTTTCTGGTGGTGCGGTCGCGGCCGGGTGGGCCGCGGGCCGGGTCCGGAGAGGGGTGGTTCCGGACCGGGCGGTCGTACGGGGTGGTCCTGTGCGCGTGCGGGTCGCGTACGGGGGGCCCGGTCCCCAGTGTGCGGCAGATCGCCGCGCACCGGGACGGGCCGGGGCCCGGGGCCGGTCAGGCCAGGGTCGCGACCAGGACCGCCTTGATCGTGTGCAGACGGTTCTCGGCCTCGTCGAAGACCACCGAGTGCGCCGACTCGAAGACCTCGTCGGTGACCTCCAGGGACTCCAGGCCGTGCCGCTCGTGGATCTCGCGGCCGACCTCGGTGCCCAGGTCGTGGAAGGCGGGCAGGCAGTGCAGGAACTTCACGTCCGGGTTGCCGGTGGCGCGCAGCACGTCCATCGTGACGGCGTACGGGCCCAGCGCGGCGATGCGCTCGTCCCAGACCTCCTTGGGCTCGCCCATGGAGACCCAGACGTCGGTGGCGACGAAGTCGGCGCCCGCGACGCCCTCGGCGACGTCCTCCGTCAGCGTGACGCGGGCCCCGCTCCTCTCGGCCAGCGCGCGGGCCCGCTCGACGACCGCCTCGGCCGGCCAGTACGCCCTCGGCGCCACGATGCGCACGTCCATGCCCAGCAGCGCGCCGGTGACCAGGTAGGAGTTGCCCATGTTGAAGCGGGCGTCGCCGAGGTAGGCGAAGGAGATCCCGCCGAGCGGCTTGTCGCTGTGCTCGGTCATGGTGAGCACGTCGGCGAGCATCTGGGTGGGGTGCCAGTCGTCGGTGAGGCCGTTGTAGACGGGCACGCCCGCGTACGCGGCCAGCTCCTCCACGCCCGCCTGGCTGTCCCCGCGGTACTCGATCGCGTCGAACATCCGGCCGAGCACGCGGGCGGTGTCCTTCACGGACTCCTTGTGACCGATCTGCGAGCCGGACGGGTCGAGGTAGGTCGTCGAGGCGCCCTGGTCGGCCGCCGCCACCTCGAACGCGCAGCGCGTGCGCGTCGAGGTCTTCTCGAAGATCAGCGCGATGTTGCGGCCGCGCAGGTACTGCTCTTCCGTCCCGCCCTTCTTGGCCGCCTTGAGCTCGGCGGCCAGCTCGACCAGACCGCGGAACTCGTCCTCGGTGAAGTCCAGCTCCTTGAGGAAGTGGCGCCCGGCGAGGGCGTGGGGGACAGTCGCCATGAGGGGCGCTCCAGCTGATGCGGCGGACAGGACTCTGAAATTCTATACGACGGTAAACATTTTTATACGGAGGCCGTCACGCGGGGCCCCGCTCGACCGGGCAGCTCATGCAGCGCGGGCCGCCCCGGCCCCGGCCGAGCTCGCTGCCCGGGATCTCGATCACCTCGATGCCGCGCTTGCGCAGATGGGTGTTGGTCGTGGCGTTGCGCTCGTAGGCGATGACGACGCCCGGCTCGACGGCGAGCACGTTGCAGCCGTCGTCCCACTGCTCGCGCTCGGCGGCGTGCACGTCCTGGGTGGCGGTCAGCACGCGGATCTCGTTGAGGCCGAGGGCCGCGGCGATCGCGCGGTGCATGTGCTCCGGCGGGTGGTCGGTGACCTTGAGCTCCTTCTCGCCGACGCCCGGCTCGATGGTGTACGAGCGGAGCATGCCGAGGCCCGCGTACTGCGTGAAGGTGTCGCCGTCGACCATGGTCATCACGGTGTCCAGGTGCATGAACGCCCGCCGCTTCGGCATGTCGAGCGCCACGATGGTGCGCGCCGAGCCGGCCGCGAAGAGCTTGTGGGCGAGCATCTCCACGGCCTGCGGGGTGGTGCGCTCGCTCATCCCGATGAGCACGGCGCCGTTGCCGATGACCAGCACGTCCCCGCCCTCGATGGTGGACGGGTAGTCGGCCAGCCCCTCCGACCACAGGCGGAAGGACTCGTCCCGGAACAGCGGGTGGTGCCGGTAGATCGCCTCGAAGTGCACGGTCTCGCGCTGCCGCGCCGGCCAGCGCATGGCGTTGATGGAGACGCCGTCGTAGATCCAGGCGGAGGTGTCCCGGGTGAAGAGGTGGTTGGGCAGCGGGCCCAGCAGGAAGTCGTCCAGTTCCATGACGTGGAAGCGCACGGACGTCGGCTCCGGGTGGGCGTCCAGGAACTCCCGCTTGGTGATGCCCCCGACCAGCAGCTCCGCCAGCTCCCCGGCCGGCAGCGGCTCGAAGGCCGCCCGGAGGTGGTCGGTGGCGAGCGGGCCGTACTCCTTCTCGTCGAAGACCCGGTCCAGGACCAGCGTCCTGGCCTCGGGGATCTCCAGGGTCTCGGTGAGCAGGTCGCCGAAGAGGTGCACGACGACGCCGCGGTCGCGCAGCACGTCCGCGAACCCGTCGTGCTCCGCGCGTGCCCGGCGCACCCACAGCACGTCGTCGAAGAGCAGGGCGTCCTTGTTGCTGGGGGTGAGCCTCTTGAGCTCGATGTCCGGCCGGTGCAGGATGACGCGGCGCAGCCGCCCGGTCTCGGAGTCGACGTGGAATCCCATGCCTTTCATCCTGACCGCAGGAACGGTGGTTCACCCACCGATCGCCGGGCGGGACGGGAGGGGTCCGTCACAGCGGAAGGGGCCGGTCAGCCGTGGTGCAGGGACGAGACCGCCGCGCCACGAGGGGTGGACCCGAGGGCCGGCGGAGAGCCGGGGCGGCTGCGTCCGCCACGCCGGGGCGGGACCCGTCCACCGCGAAGGGCGGAGCCGAGGCACGGCGGTGGGTCGGCGCGGTTCCGTCCGCCGCGCCGGGGGGGACCCGTCCACCGCGGGGGAGACGGGACCCGCAGGAGAGGGCGGCAGGAGCGGCCGAGGGGCGGAGCAGGGACGGAACGGGGGCGGAGCAGGGGCGGAGTCCCGGGGTCTTCCCCGGGACTCCGCGTCGCGGACCCGCTCTCACAGGCGCGGGTCCACCGGCTCCGACTCCAGTGCCAGGACCCCGAACACCGCCTCGTGCACCCGCCACAGCGGCTCGCCGTCCGCCAGGCGGTCCAGGGCCTCCAGGCCCAGCGCGTACTCCCGGACCGCGAGCGACCGCTTGTGGTTCAGGAAGCGGTGGCGCAGCCGCTCCAGGTTCTCCGGGCGGGTGTACTCCGGGCCGTAGACGATCCGCAGGTACTCGCGTCCGCGGCACTTGACGCCCGGCTGCACGAGCCGTCCCTGCGGCCCGCGCACCACGGCCCCGGCCGGCTTGACGACCATGCCCTCGCCGCCGCGCCCGGTCATCTCCAGCCACCAGTCGGTCCCGGCCCGTACGGACTCGGGATCGCCCGTCTCCACGAACAGCCGCCGCGTGGTCTGCAGCAGTCCCGAGCCGTCGTGCTCGACCATGCGGTCGATCAGCGCGAGCTGCTCGTCGTGCGGCAGCGCGGCGAGGCTGCGGCCCTGGGCGGCGAGGATCTGGAAGGGCGCGAGGCGCACGCCCTCCAGCCCGTCCGTCGGCCAGCAGTAGCGCCGGTAGGCGTCCGTGAACGCCGCCGCGTCGGCGGCCCGCCCCCGCTGCCGGGACAGCAGGCCGTCCACGTCGACGCCCCGGGCCGCCGCGGCGTCGAGCGCGGCCAGCGCGCCCGGGAGGACCGCCCCGGCCGCGGCGCCCACCGCCGCGTACTGCGTGCGCAGCAGTCCGGACGCCTTCAGCGACCACGGCATCAGCTCGGCGTCGAGCAGCAGCCAGTCCGTGGCCAGCTCCTCCCAGAGCCCGGCCGCGCCGGCGGCGTCCCGCACCCGCCCGAGGACCTCCTCGGTGACGGCCGCGTCGTCGAAGAAGGGCCGGCCGGTGCGGGTGTAGAGCGAGCCGGTCGGGCCGTCCACGCCGAACCTGTCCCGTGCCGCCGCCGCGTCCCGGCACACCAGCGCCACGGCCCGCGAGCCCATGTGCTTCTCCTCGCACACGACCCGTTCGACCCCGTCCTCGGCGTACTGGGCGAACGCCTCGGCCGGGTGCTCCAGGTACCCCTCGACGCGCGAGGTCGGCGTCGGCGCCATCGTCGGCGGCAGGTACGGCATCAGCCGCGGGTCGACGGCGAAGCGGCTCATCACCTCCAGGGCCGCGGCCGCGTTCTCCTCGCGGACCGCCACCCGGCCCGCGTGGCGGGTCTCCACGGTCCGGCGGCCGTGCACGTCCGCCAGATCCAGCGGCCGGCCGTCGTGCCCGCCGGGCGCCTCGGTGCGCAGCGGCCTGACCGGCTCGTACCAGACCCGCTCGGCCGGTACGTCGACCAGCTCGCGCTCCGGCCAGCGCAGCGCGGTGAGCTTCCCGCCGAAGACGGCGCCGGTGTCCAGGCAGATGGTGTTGTTCAGCCAGGTGGCCTGCAAGACCGGCGTGTGGCCGTAGACGACCGCGGCCCGGCCCCGGTAGTCCTCCGCCCACGGGTAGCGCACCGGCAGCCCGAACTCGTCCGTCTCCCCGGTGGTCTCGCCGTACAGCGCGTGCGAGCGCACCCGACCCGACGTGCGGCCGTGGTACTTCTCGGGCAGTCCGGCGTGGCAGACGACGAGCCGCCCGCCGTCCAGCACGTAGTGGCTGACGAGCCCGTCGATGAACGTCCGCACCCGCTGCCGGAACTCCTCGCTCTCCCCCTCCATCTGCGCGACCGTCTCGGCGAGGCCGTGCGTGAGCTGGACCCTGCGGCCCTTGAGGTGGCGGCCGTACTTGTTCTCGTGGTTGCCCGGCACGCACAGCGCGGTGCCCGCCTCCACCATCGACATCACCCGGCGCAGCACGCCCGGCGAGTCCGGGCCGCGGTCGACAAGGTCGCCGACGAACACGGCCGTACGCCCCTCGGGGTGCACGCCGTCGACGTAGCCGAGCCTGCCGAGCAGCGCCTCCAGCTCGGCGGAGCAGCCGTGGACGTCGCCGACGATGTCGAACGGGCCGGTGAGGTGCCTGAGGTCGTTGAACCGCTTCTCGGTGCTGGTCCGCGCGTTCTCCACCTCCGCCACGCCCCTGAGGACGTGCACCTTGCGGAAGCCCTCGCGCTCCAGGTGACGCAGGGAGCGGCGCAGTTCGCGGGTGTGGCGCTGGATGACGCGGCGCGGCATGCCGGCCCGGTCGGCGCGGGCCGCGTTGCGCCGCGCGCACACCTCCTCGGGCACGTCCAGCACGATGGCGATGGGCAGCACGTCGTGCTTCCTCGCCAGTTCGATCAGCTGCCGGCGGCTGTCCTGCTGCACGCTCGTGGCGTCGACGACGGTGCGCCGGCCGGCCGCGAGCCGCTTGCCCGCGATGTAGTGCAGGACGTCGAAGGCGTCCCCGCTGGCGCTCTGGTCGTTCTCGTCGTCGGCGACGAGCCCGCGGCAGAAGTCGCTGGAGATCACCTCGGTGGGCTTGAAGTGACGGCGCGCGAAGGTGGACTTGCCCGAACCGGACGCCCCGATCAGCACCACGAGGGACAGGTCGGTGACGGGCAGGACGCGCCCGGCGGCCGCGTCCTGCGCTGCCGTCCCGTTCGCGGCCGCGCCCTCGGCGGGGGTGACGTGCGCGTCCTCGGCGGAGGTATCGTGCGCGGCCGCGTCCTCGGCGGGGACGTCATGCGTGGCCGCATTCTCGGCGGGGACGTCATGCGCGGCGCCGTCACGCGCGGCGGTACCGGTCTCGTCGGTCATGCGGCCTTCTCCTCCTTCGCGGCCGGGGCGTCCGGGTGCGGGGTGTTCGGGTCCGGGTCGGGGGTGTCCGGGCCCGGGGCGGTGGGGCCGGGGGCGGCGTCCAGGGTGAAGACGGCCATCTGGGTCGGCGGGCCGACCTCGGGGTCGTCGGGACCGACGGGGACGAACCGCACGCCGTACCCGTGCCGTCCGGCCACCGCCGCCGCCCAGGCGCGGAACTCCTCCCGCGTCCACTCGAAGCGGTGGTCGCCGTGCCGGACGTGCCCGGCGGGCAGCGACTCCCAGCGGACGTTGTACTCGACGTTCGGCGTGGTCACGAGCACGGTGCGGGGACGCGCCGAGCCGAAGACCGCGTACTCGAGCGCGGGCAGCCGCGGCGGGTCGAGGTGCTCCACGACCTCGCTGAGCACGGCGGCGTCGTACCCCTTGAGCCGGCTGTCGGTGTAGGCGAGCGACCCCTGGAACAGCCGGACACGGCTCGACTGCCGCTCGCCCATGCGCTCCAGGCGCAGCCGGCGCGCGGCGACGGTGAGCGCGCGCATCGACACGTCGACACCGACGACCTCGGTGAACCGCCGGTCCTTCAGCAGCTCCTGCACCAACTGGCCCTGACCGCAGCCGAGGTCGAGCACCCGGCCCGCGCCCGCCTCGCGCAGCGCCGCGACGATCGCCTCCCGCCGCCGCACCGCGAGCGGCACCGGGCTCTCCTCGGTGTCCGTCCGCTCGTCCACGGCGTTGTCGATCTCCTCGACCGTGCTGTCGTCGGCCTCGGCGAGCCGTACGAGCTCCAGGCGCTCCATGGCCCGCCGGGTCAGCGACCAGCGGCGGGACAGATAGCGGCTGGTGATCAGCTTCTGCTCGGGGTGCCCGGGCAGCCAGCCGTCACCGGCCCGCAGCAGCTTGTCGACCTCGTCGGAGGAGACCCAGTAGTGCTTGGCGTCGTCGAGCACCGGCAGCAGCACGTACAGGTGGCGCAGCGCCTCGGCGAGCCGCCGCTCCCCCTCCAGCACCAGGCCCACGTACCGGGACGCGCCCCACTCGGGGAACTCCGCGTCCAGCGCGACCTCCTGGACGTCCGCCGTCCAGCCCAGCGGCTCGAAGAGCCGGCGGACCAGCTCGGGGCCGCCGCGCGCGGGCAGCGCGGGCACCTCGATCCGCAGCGGCAGCGGCTGCTCCGCACGCTCCGGCCTGGCCGCGCACTGCCCCTTCATCGCGCTGGAGAAGACGTTGCTCAGCGCGACCGCGAGGAGCGAGGAGGCGGCGTACGGCCGGTCGTTGACGTACTGCGCGAGCGCCGCGTCGGGGGCGCCGCCGCGGCCCCTGCCCTTGCCGCGCCGGACCAGTGCCACCGTGTCGACCTCCAGCAGCAGCGCCGCCGTGCAGCGCTCGGCGCCCGCCTCGGGGTAGAAGACGTGCGCCGTGCCGTGCGACGTGGAGAACGCCTGCGCCCGATCGGGGTGCTTGTGCAGCAGGAAGCCGAGATCGGTGGCGGGGCGCTCAGGTGTACCGGTGGTACTGATCGTCAGGAACACGCGTCCGAGTATGGCCGCGTCCACCACCCCGCCACCAGCGGTTTTACCGGCAACGGAACGGCGGCGCGGGCCCGGTCCGACACGGCCGCCCGGTACCGCGCCCCGGCCGCGGGCCGCACGGCCGGCCCGCGTGCGACGGGGCGCGGCAACGGCCGTGCGGCCGGGGACGCGGTCCAGGCCGCGACACCGGGTGGTCCTGGCCGCGACGCCGGGGGACTTCCGGGCACAACGCCGAGGCGCCGGGGCGATTCCGGCTGCGACGCCGGAACGGTCCCGGGTCCGGCGCCGGCACGGTTCCGGACTCGGTGTCCGGCGGCTCAGGTGAGCTGCGACTGCACCTGGGAGGAGATCAGCTCCAGGTGGTCCAGGTCGTCGAGGTCGAGGATCTGGAAGTAGACGCGCCGGCAGCCGATCTCGGCGTACCGGCCGATCTTGTCGACGACCTCGGCGGGCGAACCGGCCAGGCCGTTGGCCTTCAGCTCCTCGACCTCGCGGCCGATCACGGCGGCCCGGCGGGCCACCTCGGCGTCGTCCTTGCCGACACAGGCCACGAGCGCGTTGGAGTACACCAGGTCGTCGCCCTTGCGGCCCGCCTCCTCGGCGGCGGCCCGCACCCGCGCGAACTGTCGCTCGCTGTCCTCGATCGACGCGAACGGGATGTTGAACTCGTCGGCGTACTGGGCCGCGAGACGCGGCGTACGGGTCGCCCCGTGGCCGCCGATGAGCACGGGCACCTTCGCCTGCGCGGGCTTGGGGAGTGCGGGCGAGTCGGTGAGCTGGTAGTGCGTGCCCTCGTAGGTGAAGGTCTGCCCCACCTCGGTCGCCCAGAGGCCGGTGACGATCGCGAGCTGCTCCTCCAGGCGCGCGAACTTCTCCTTCGGGAAGGGGATGCCGTACGCCTTGTGCTCCTCCTCGAACCAGCCGGCGCCCAGGCCCAGTTCGACGCGCCCGCCCGACATCTGGTCGACCTGCGCGACCTGGATGGCGAGCACACCGGGCAGCCGGAACGTGCCGGCGGTCATCAGCGTGCCCAGCCGGATGCGCTTGGTCTCACGGGCGAGGCCGGCGAGCGTGATCCAGGCGTCGGTGGGGCCCGGCAGCCCGTCCACGGAACCCATCTTCAGGTAGTGGTCGGAACGGAAGAAAGCGTCGAAGCCGAGGTCCTCGGTGGCCTTGGCCACGGTGAGGAGGGTGTCGTAGGTCGCCCCCTGCTGGGGCTCGGTGAAGATGCGAAGATCCATACCCCCATCCTGCACTCCCGTGCGCCGGCCGCCCTCGGCGGTCCTCCGGTGTCCCGGCCCCGGCCGGGTGAAATCCCGGTGACCGCCGACGCCCCCGGCCGTTCGGCCCTCCGCCCCTCCGTCGGGTGAAAACACGTCCTCCGCACGGCTGGGCGAGCCCATCCCGGTGACCGACCGGAAGAGTGATCGTTGGCTCGGGCGGGGCCGGACCGTCCGGCGCCCGCGCCGGCCGTCGCCCGGCGCGTCCCCGCTTCTCCCCTCCGGGGAGGGCACAGGCCGAGGAGGCCCGATGACCCAGGAAGCCGCACCCTCTGCGCAGCCGAAAAGTCTGCTGGAGCAGATGGAGGAGCTGATGGCGGCACTCGACGCGGACCTCACCCGGCTCGACGCCGACCTCCGCAGCCAGCCGGCCACAGCCCCGGAAGCGGAACCGGAACCGGACCGGACGGCCGACTAGTGCCCGCTCCGGAGAAGGGACGCCCGCCTCGGACCGGCGACGACCGCGACGGCACCGGCCGCGGCGGCACCGGCGGCCGCGATCGACCGTGACGGGCACGGCGACCGACCGGCCTGGAACGCGACGCCCGACTCGCGTCCCGGCGCCGCTCAGCTCGCGTCCCGGCGCTCCTCGTCCCGCCGCCTCTCCGGAAGGTCCACCGCCTCCGGCACTCCCCTGGCCTGCGGCGCCCCCTTGGTCTGCGGTATCCCCCGGACCTTCGGTGCCGCGCCGCCCGCCGACGCCTCCCCGGTCTCCCGTGCCCCCTCGATCCCCCGTGCTCCCTCGGCCTTCCGTATCTCCTCGGCCTTCCGTATGCGCCCGGTCCCTCCCGTCCCCCCGGTCCCCGGTGTCTCCTCGACCTGGCGTAAGCGCGGGACGAACCGGTCCTGTTCGCCCGCCGGCAGAGCCGAGCGCGCCCGCGCCTCCCGTGCGGCGAGCTTGCGCAGCAACTCCAGGACCCTGTCCCTGGATTCGTCGGCGGCGTCGATCGCCTCCATGCACTGCCAGTACGTCCCCTCGTCGTCCGCCGCGGCGGCGATGCCGACGAGGGCCATGCCGACCTCGCCGAGGAGTCCGCCGAGGCCGAGCAGGGTCTTCCGCGCGTCGCCGAGGCCCGTCAGCCGCGCGGCGCGCAGTGCCTCGGTACCGCCCGCCGGAGCGTCGAGGACGCCGCAGCCGCGTCCCGCCAGCTCCATCAATCCCAGTGCCTCACCGCGCAGTTCGGGCGGTCCGGACACGGCCAGACGACTGCCGATGGCCTGCGCGAGCGACTGGGCCTGCCATGCCTCCGTCATGATGCCGACCGTGTCGTGGCTCTCCGCCAGGGCACGCCTGCTCGCGCCGATGAGCCGCACCGCGTCCATGCGCTGCCCCTGTCTTGTCCGACGCACTTTCACACGTCTGCCCGAACTCCGCTGTCCATTACCCAGAGTGAAGTGCGGCGGGACGAAAAGCCAGAGGAAGACCGAAATCTGTGGACAACCAATTCGATGTGGACAACATCATCACTTCGGAGAGTGACAACGGGCGTCGAAGCCCTTCAGTGACCCACTCCCCTCGCTCGCCCTGCTCCGCTCGGTCCGCTCACTGTCCTGGTCCTCCCTCACTCCCCCGATCTCCCTCACTCCCCCGATCCCCCTCGCTCACCTCGCTCTCCCTCACTCCCCCGACGTCCGCTTGGGCCCTCGCCACCGACGCCCGGTTCTGTCCCCGATCCCGACTCCGAATCCGCATCCGCATCCGCATCCGCATCCGGGATGAGGTCGGCAGCGGGCCCGGAGGTCGAAGCCGGGACCGGAGCCGGATCCGGGACCGGAGCCGGGACCGGAGCCGGGGCCGGGGCACCGCCCCCGACCGGGAACCTCCGTTCGTTCCGGTCGATCTTCGCGTCCAGAGCGGCCAGCGGGTCGACGCCCAGCACCTCGCAGAACTGCAGCAAGTACGCGAGCACGTCCGCGACTTCGTCCTTCACCCGGTGCGCGGCGTCCGGGTCGTCCATCACCCGCGCCGACTGCTCGGGCGTCAGCCACTGGAAGATCTCGACGAGTTCGGACGCCTCCACGCTCAGCGCGGCCACGAGGTTCTTGGGCGTGTGGTACGGCTGCCAGTTCCGCGCCGCCGCGAACGCGGCCAGTCTCCGCTGCAGCGACGCCACATCCAGTTCGGTCACGGCGACAGGTCTACCACCGTCACCCCGTCCGTCCCCACGGCCCACGACGCGTCGCCCACCGCGCCCACCAGCCGGATGTGTCCGCGCGCGCACATCAGGGCGGCGACCCGCAGCAGTTCGCCCCGCTGCCGCGCATCGAGCCCCCGGTCGAAGCCGTCCGCCAGCACGGTCAGCGTCTGCAGGGCGGCCGGGACCTCCCCCGCCGGGTCGACGTCCAGCACCCCCGGCCCGGTGAACAGCACCAGGGCCAGCGCCAGATAGCGCAGCTCTCCGTCGCCCAGTACTCCGAGCGGCGTGCGCACCCCGTCCCCGCGGTCCAGCACGGCGCGCACCGAACCGTCGGCCGCCCGCTCCGCCCGTACGTCCAGGACCGTGCCGCCGCATCCCGAGCGCACCGCGGCGACCAGCTGCGCGTGCCGCCGCGAGCACTCGGTGCGCGTACGCCACAGCACCTCGGCGAGGTTGTCGCAGCCGGGGAGCAGCCGCCCCTCGCCGAGCGGGACGGCGGCGCGCATGCGTCCGGGCACCGGGTCGCACGCGAAGACGGATCGCAGCGCGACCACCACCTGCTCGGCCGCGGCGAGCACCCGCCGCTGCTCCGCGGTCCGGCCCGCGACGCGCAGCGGCAGCAGGGCCGTGCCGAGGCGGTCGTCCGGCAGCGGCGCCCTGGTCACGGCGGAGGAACCGGCCGTGTGCCAGGCCGCCTGCACGGTGCGCCGGCCCGGGTCGCGCAGGGCCGTCTCCAGGAGGGTCCGCGATCCGGCGGTCAGCCGCTCGCCCACGACGCGGAGCTCGGGCTCGGCCTGGACGGCGAGGTCGAGGCGTACGGGTCCGGCGGGGCCGTCCACCGTGCAGCCGATGCGGAAGCCGCGCCGCCGCTGCGCGTCGGGCCGCGCCTGCTCGGGCACGCAGAAGGCCGGATCCGGGAAGACCTCGGCCAGCGGGGCGCCGCCGCCGAGCCGCGCCAGTGCCTCGTACGCCCGCAGCGCGGAGCTCTTGCCGCTGCCGCTGGGGCCCGTGAGGAGGGTGAGCGATCCGAGCGGGAAGGCCGCTCCCCTGTGCGCGGCGAAGGCGGAGAGCCGCAGCTCCGTGATGCTCGGCCGGTCCGGTCGCGACGCGGTGCGGGCGGCGGCGGTCCCCTGGGGACAAGGCACGGTCATGCCGGGACCGTAGAAGGCCGATGATCGGCCGAACCGTTTCGCCAGCGGTGTCTTCCTACGATCGGGCGATGGCCCCCGCGGTACCGCGGGGCGCCGGAGCGGGGCCGGGCGCCGGGCGGCGCCGCCCTGGTCACACGGCGTACCGCGCCCGCTCCCCGCGCCTTCCGACGTCCCGCCGGTCCCGGCACACCCACGAAGCCCGCCGCAGGCCCGCCGAGCACGCAGGCCGATCGAGCCCGCCGCAGCCGCCCACGCAGCCCGCCGGACTCGCCGCCGCCCACCGCAAGCCCGCCGAGCACGCCGCCGCACACCCGCAGCAGGCCACCGCAAGTCCGCCGAACTCGCCGCAGGCCGCGCCGGACGCACCCGTTCCGCAGGCCCCGGCGGCAGTGCCGCCCCAGCGGCGGTGTCGCCCCAGCGGCGGTGTCGCCCCGCCGGCTCCGCGTCCGTCAGACTCCGGGGACCCCCGCCCCCTCCATCAGTCCGCGCACCTCGGTCCCGTTCGGGGTCAGCAGGAACACGTTCTTGTCGACCCGGTGCATCCCGCTGGCCAGGCCGAAGACGACGCCCGTGCTGAAGTCCAGCACCCGCTTGGCGACCTCGACCTCGGCCCCGGTGAGGTCCAGCAGGACCGGTATGCCCGCCATCAACGTCTCGGCGACGTCGCGGGCGTCCGCGAACACGTTGACCCGGAGCACCATGAAGCGCCGCCGCGCCTCCGTCTCCGCGTCCGGCAGGGCCCGGTGGTCCACCGCGGAGGGCCAGGCGTCCCGGCCGCGCAACGGAACGACCTGGGCGAGCCCCTCCCACTGTTCATCGGTGACGTCGTGGCTGTTCACCGGCTCCCCCCGATCCGACTCGCACTGTTTGCCTGCACCCGGCAATTCTTACGCCAAGTCACCCGTTCGGCCCAACAACGACACGGTCCGCGACGGCGGCGCGCCTCACATCGCGCCACCGCCCGCTGTGTGCCTCGCGTAACCCCTCGTGATCATGCGTCGTGACAGCGGCGTAACGGGCCGTCCGTACGCTCCTCGGGCCAGGCACCGAGCGGAGAGGGGCAGCACGTGGCCGCGGAGAACGGACAGAGCGTCAACGCGGCGGCCGGTACGCAGGGTGTGCAGCCTACCCGGGTGCGGACGGTCTGCTCGTACTGCGGTGTGGGCTGCGGGCTGGTCCTGGACGTCGGGACGGGCCCCGACGGCCGGCGCACGGTGCTGAAGGCGTCCGGCGACAAGGAACACCCCGCCAACTCCGGCCGGCTGTGCACCAAGGGCGCCACCACCGCGGAGATGCTCGCCGCGCCGGGCCGGCTGGCCACCGCGCTGGTGCGGGCCGGCCGGGGCGAGGAGGCGGCGCCCGCGCCGCTGGACGCGGCGCTCGCCGAGACGGCCCGCCGGCTGCGCGCGACCGTGGACGAGCACGGTCCGGACGCCGTCGCGCTCTACGTGTCGGGGCAGCTGGGCCTGGAGGCGCAGTACCTGGCGAACAAGCTGGCCAAGGGCTTCCTGCGGACCCGCTACATCGAGTCGAACTCGCGGCTGTGCATGGCGAGCGCGGGCACCGGCTACAAGCTGTCCCTGGGCGCGGACGGCCCGCCCGGCTCGTACGAGGACATCGACAGGGCGGACGTCTTCCTGGTCGTCGGCTCCAACATGGCCGACTGCCACCCCATCCTCTTCCTGCGCCTGATGGAGCGGGTCAGGACGGGCGGCGCCAAGCTGATCGTCGTCGACCCGCGGCGCACCACCACCGCCGAGAAGGCCGACCTGTTCCTGCAGATCGCGCCCGGCACGGACCTGGCCCTGCTGAACGGCCTGCTGCACCTGCTGCACGAGAACGGGCACACGGACCCGGACTTCATCGCCGCGCACACCACCGGCTGGGAGGGCATGCCGGAGTTCCTCGCCGACTACGCGCCGGACGCCGTCGCGAGGATCACCGGCCTCCCCGAGGAGGGCATCCGGGAGGCGGCGCGGCTCATCGGCGAGGCGGGCGAGTGGACGAGCCTGTGGACGATGGGCCTCAACCAGTCCACGCACGGCACCTGGAACACCAACGCCCTGGTCAACCTGCATCTGGCGACGGGCGCGATCTGCCGCCCGGGCTCCGGCCCCTTCTCCCTCACCGGTCAGCCCAACGCGATGGGCGGCCGCGAGATGGGCTACATGGGCCCCGGTCTGCCCGGCCAGCGGTCCGCGCTGGTCGCCGAGGACCGCGCCTTCACCGAGGAGCTGTGGGGGCTGCCGCCCGGCACGATCCGCGCGGACGGGGCGGGGGAGGGCACCGTCGACATGTTCCGCAGGATGGCGGACGGTGAGATCAAGGCCTGCTGGATCATCTGCACCAACCCCGTCGCCTCGGTCGCCCACCGCAGGACGGTCATCGAGGGCCTGGAGGCCGCCGAGTTCGTCGTCACCCAGGACGTCTTCGCCGACACCGAGACCAACGCGTACGCCGACGTGGTCCTGCCCGGCGCCCTGTGGACGGAGGCCGAGGGCGTCCTCGTCAACAGTGAGCGCAACCTCACCCTCGCCCGGCCCGCCGTGGACGCGCCCGGCGAGGCGACGGCGGACTGGCGGATCATCGCGCGCGTGGCGCAGCTGATGGGGTACGGGGAGGCTTTCGCGTACGAGAGCGCGGAGGAGGTCTTCGAGGAGATCAAGCGGGCGTGGAACCCGGCGACCGGCTGGGACCTGCGCGGGGTGACGTACGAGCGGCTGCGCCGGACGCCCGTGCAGTGGCCGGCCGCGCGCGAGGACGGGCCGGACCGCAATCCGATCCGGTACGTGACCGGCCCGTCCGGTACGGACGGACCGGGAGGCACGGGCGGTACGGGCGACCTGTCCCGTACGGGCGGTACGGGTGGTGGTGCGGGCGGAGAGGGCGGCGCGGGCCGCGGGCTGCGGTTCCCCACGGCCGACGGCCGGGCGGTGTTCCACGCGCGGCCGCACATGCCGCCGGCCGAACTGCCCGACGACGACTTCCCGTTCGTGCTCAACACCGGGCGGCTCCCGCACCAGTGGCACACGCTGACCAAGACCGGGAAGGTGGCCAGGCTCAACCGGCTGGACCCCGGGCCGTTCGTGGAGGTCCATCCGCGCGACGCGGCCGCGCTGGGGATCGCGGACGGCGACGCGGTGGAGGTGTCGTCGCGGCGCGGGCGCGCGGTGCTGCCCGCCGTGGTCTCCGACCGGGTGCGGGAGGGGAGCTGCTTCGCCCCCTTCCACTGGAACGACCTGTTCGGCGAGTACCTCAGCGTCAACGCGGTGACCAGCGACGCGGTCGACCCGCTGTCGTTCCAGCCGGAGCTGAAGGTATGCGCGGTGGCGCTGGCGCGGGTGCACCGGCCGGGACCGGCGGCGGCCCGGGAGGACGGCGAGGGCGGGGACGCGGCGGCAGGGGAGGTCCTGGCGGCGGCCGCGGCGGTCCCGGCGGAGGTCTCCGGCGCCGCCGCCGCGCTCGGCCTCGCGCCCGCGCCGCCGCCCCCCGTGCTCAGCGCGCGCGAACGCCGGTACCTGACCGGGTTCCTCGCCGGTCTCGCCTCCGGCAGGTCCGCGTCCGGGGTCCCCGTCCTGCCGCCGGACGCCCCCTTCGAGCCCGACCACGCCCTGTGGGTGAACGGCGTGCTCGCCGGGATGCACTCCCGGTCGTCCGCGCCCGCGGCCGAGCCCGGTGCGCCGGACGGCGTGCCCGGCGCCGTGCGCGAGGTCGTCGTGCTGTGGGCCTCGCAGACGGGGAACGCCGAGGAGTTCGCGGCCTCCGCCGTGGACCGGCTCGCCGCGACCGGGCGCACCGTGCGCCTGGTCGGGATGGACGAGGCCGATCCGCGCCGGCTGCCCACGGGCGCCGATCTGCTGCTGATCACCAGCACGTTCGGCGACGGCGACGCGCCCGACAACGGCTCCGGCTTCTGGGAGGCGCTGACCACGGCGGAGACGCCGCGCCTTGACGGTGTCCGCTACGCCGTCCTCGCCCTCGGCGACTCCTCGTTCGACGACTTCTGCGGGCACGGGCGCCGGCTGGACCGGCGCCTCGGCGAGCTGGGCGCGGTGCGGCTCGCCCCGCGCACGGACTGCGAGCCGGACTACGAGCCGTCCGCGCGGGCGTGGCTGGACCAGGTGATCACCGCCCTCACGGACGGCCCGTCCGGCGTACGGGGCGCGTCCGGCACGGGGAGTCCGTCCGGCACGGGGAGTCCGTCCGGCACGGACAGCCTGTCTGCCGCGGACGGCCTGTCCCTCGCGGACGGCCCGTCTCCCGCGGACGGCCCGGCGACGCCCTCCTCCTCGCCCACCTCGTCCGCGACGTCCGCGCCCGCTCCCACGAAGGCGGCGTCCCGCAAGCCCGTCACCGCTACCGCCCGCCTCGTGGGCAACCGGCTGCTCAGCCTGCCGGGCGCGGACAAGGAGGTCCGCAGGTTCACCTTCGACCTCGGCGCGGACGGGACGCCCCTGACGTACGAGGCGGGGGACGCGCTGGGCGTCCGGCCGGTCAACTCCCCCGCCCTGGTGGACGAGTGGCTGGCCGTGACCGGCCTGGACGGCGCGACCGCCGTGCCGGTGGACGGGGTCGGCGAGATCCCCCTGGCCGAGGCGCTCGGCCGGCACCTCGACATCACCCGCATCACCCCCGGCCTGCTGCGGTTCGTCTGCGACCGCACCCGCGACCGGTACGAGCTGAAGCGGCTGCTGCGCCCGGACAACAAGGACGGCCTCGCCCAGTGGTGCTGGGGCCGCCAGGCCGTCGACGTACTGGCCGAGTACCCGGTGCGGGCGGACGCGCGGGAGTGGGCGGGCGTCCTGCGGCGGCTGCAGCCGCGCCTGTACTCCATAGCCTCCAGCCCGCTCACCGACCCGCACCTGGTGTCGCTGACGGTGTCCGTCGTGCGGTACGAGAACCTGCGGGGCGTGCCGCGCGGCGGGGTCTGCTCGCCGTTCCTCGCCGACGCCGCGCAGGGGACGCGGGTCCCGGTGTTCGTGCAGCGCGCGCCGCACTTCCGGCCGCCGTCCGACCCGGCGACGCCGCTCGTGATGGTCGGGCCCGGCACGGGCGTCGCGCCCTTCATGGGCTTCCTGGAGGAACGCCGGGCCCTCGGCCACCGCTCCCCCGCCTGGCTGTTCTTCGGGGAGCAGCACCGGGCCACCGACTTCTACTACGAGGAGGAGCTGGCCTCCTTCCTCGGCGACGGCACCCTCACCCGGCTCGACACGGCCTTCTCGCGCGACCAGCGCGCCAAGGTCTACGTCCAGGACCGGATGCGCGAGCACGGGTCCGAGCTGTGGCACTGGCTCCGGGACGGTGCCCGCCTCTACGTCTGCGGCGACGCCTCCCGCATGGCCAAGGACGTGGACCGGGCCCTGCGGGACATCGCCGTCGCCCACGGCGGCCTGACCGAGGCGGAGGCCACCGCGTACGTCAAACAGCTCGCCGCGGACAAGCGGTACGTGCGGGACGTGTACTGAGGTCCGTAGGCGCAGGACGTGTACCGAGGTCCGTACGCGTGAGGCGTGCACCGAGGTCCGTACGCGCGGGCCGGCGCGCTCGCGGAGACGCGTCCCGCAGCCGGCGCGCACGCCCGCATCGCACCGGCCGCACGCATCACGGCACGATGAGGACCTTCAGGGCCTCGCGGTCGGCCATGGCGCGGTAGCCGTCCGGGACCTCGTCCAGGCCGACGGTGCGGTCGAAGACCCGGCCGGGCTCGACCCTGCCCTCCAGCACGTCGGGCAGCAGCTCCTCGATGTAGGCGCGGGCCGGGGCCACGCCGCCGGTCAGGGTGATGTTGCGCATGAACGTCGAGCCGCCCATCGGCACCTGCCCGTACTGCGGGGCGCCGACCCGGCTGACCGTGCCGCCGTCCCGGACGATCTCCAGGGCGGTCTCCATCGCCTGGGACAGGCCGACGCACTCCAGCACCGCGTGGGTGCCGTCGCCGCCGGTCAGCTCGTGGACCTTCGCGACGCCCTCCTCGCCGCGCTCGGCGACCACCTCGGTGGCGCCGAAGTCGCGCCCCAGGTCCGTGCGCTCCTTGTGCCGCCCCATGAGGATGATCCGCTCCGCGCCCAGACGCTTGGCGGACAGCACCGCGGACAGGCCGACCGCGCCGTCCCCGATGACCGTCACGGTCGTGCCGGGCCCGACCCCGGCCGTGACCGCGCAGTGGTGCCCGGTGGGGAAGACGTCGGACAGGGTGAGCAGCGACGGCAGCGGCTCGGAGTCCTCGCCGACGGGCAGCTTCACCAGGGTGCCCGTGGCCTGCGGCACGCGGACGGCCTCGCCCTGGCCGCCGTCGAGGGCGTCCCCGCCCCACATGCCGCCGTGCCGGCAGGAGGTCTGCAGGCCCTCACGGCAGAAGTCGCAGGTGTTGTCGGACCAGACGAAGGGCGCCACGACGACGTCGCCGGCCCGCAGCCCGGACACCTCCGAACCGGTCTCCTCGACGACGCCGAGGAACTCGTGGCCGATGCGGGCGCCCCGCTCGGAGGGCTCCTTGGAGGCGTAGGGCCACAGGTCGCTGCCGCAGACGCAGGAGCGCAGCACGCGGACGACCGCGTCCGTGGGCTCCTGGATCCGCGGATCGGGCACCTCCTCCACCCGCACGTCGCCGGCACCGTAGATCAAGGTCGCTCGCATGGCGTTTCCTCCCGCTCTGAGCTGTTCCGGGGTGTTCCGTCGCGTCGAGTACCCCGATGGGACGGCAGATGCGCGGGAGGAAGGAGGTACGAACGGGCACGCAGGTGCGTACGGCTGCGGTGCGCTAACCCCGTACGGCCAGGTGACAGGCGGTGCCCCAGAGCACCACCGCGCAGGCCAGGCCGACCACCCCCCGGACGCCCTCGGCGCTCAGGCCGGCGGCGACGAGCACGAGGCCGACGACCGCGACGGCGGTCAGCAGGGCCGCCGTCCAGCGGTACTGCCTCTGGTCGTACAGCCGCGCCAGCGGGAAGAAGTGCAGGCCCACGACCAGGGCGACGCCGACGGGGATGAGGGAGGGGTGCCCCGAGGCGTTGGACGCCGCGATCACCGCGAGGACGGCCACGAGTTCGACGGTGTTGACGATGCCCACGCCGCGCGCCCAGTTCGGCGGCGGGCTCACCACGCGGGGCGAGGGAGCGGCACCCCTTTCGATACCCCAGGTATACCGTCCCCGCCGTGACGAGGACGGCCGCGGCCTCCGTCGCCAAGGGGACGACGTCCGTGGCCGACCCCGTTCCCGACGCCGCCGCGAAGGCCCACACCAGGGCGAACACGCAGAGCACGAGGGTGCCCCTGCGGCGCAGCGTGCGGGTGAGCGCGAGGCACGCGTCGTCGGGCGTGGGTCCGGTCGCCGGTGTCGTGGGCGTCATCGGCGGAGCGTACAACGGTCTTCACGCTCCGTCCGGGCGTTCCGGCGGGACCGTCCTGGGCGCACACGAGCGGAATCACCACGTCCGCCACGACGCGCCATGGCTCCGCCCACCCCGGGGCGGGCGGAGCCGTACCGCTCCTCCCGGTGCGGATCAGGCCTCGACGGCGGCCTGTTCCGGCGCGCGGGCGGTGTCGTCCGCCCCGCCGTCGGCCGCGGTGGTGCGGGCGGCCGGGATGACCGACGCGATCAGCGCGGAGACCAGGGCCACACCGCCGCCGATGACCAGCGCGGTGCGGAAGCCGTCCTCGGAGGCGGAGGTGAAGCCGCCCATGGTGGTGGTCATCTGGGCCAGGACCACGCCGATCACGGCGGCGCCGACGGAGGTGCCGAGCGAGCGCATGAGGGTGTTGAAGCCGTTGGCGGCGGCGGTCTCGCCGAGCGGGACCGCCCTCATGATGAGGGCGGGCATCGCGCCGTAGGCGAGGCCGAGGGCGCCGAGCGCGTCGAAGCGCTGGCCCTTGGCGCTCGCGGGCACGTCCGGGATCAGGAACCGGATCAGCGCCGCGATGATCACCGCCAGGACGGCGGAGCCCCAGAAGAGGACGCGCCAGCTCACGTACTGGGCGACCCCCGAGGCGATCGGCAGGCCGAGACCGCCGCCGATGCCCATGGAGGCGCCGACCAGGGCGATCGAGCCGCTGAGCCGCTCGGCGGGCACCACGTCGCGCAGCAGGGCGATGCCCAGCGGCACCATGCCCATGCCCATGCCCTGCAGACCGCGCCCGACGATCATCGGGACGACGGAGGTCGCGACCGCGCACACCACGGACCCCGCGATCAGCGGGACGGCGCACGCGAGCAGCATCCGGCGCTTGCCCAGCAGGTCGCCCAGGCGTCCGGTGACCGGTACGCAGACGGCGGCCACGAGCAGGGTGACCGTGATCACCCACGCGGAGTTCGAGGGCGTGGTGTGCAGGATCTGCGGCAGTTGTCCAGGGGCCCATGTCGCTCGGCGAGCTGAGCGACGCCTTCGGCCTCGGCGCCTCCACGCTCAACCGTCAGACCGCCTCGGCGATGCGGGCCGGTCTCGTCGAGCGCGTCCCGGACCCCGACGGCGGCACGGCCCGCAAGTTCCGCCTCACCGACAAGGGCGCCCGCATGCTGGACGAGGAGCGCGAGCGCACCGTCGAGTCCCTGGACCGCGTCATGGCGGACTGGTCGGACGAGGACATCGCCGGCTTCGCCGCCTGCCTGCGACGCTTCAGCACCGACATCGAGCGCCTGGGCGGCCGGCCCTGGCCCCGCCCGTGACCGGCCGGCTCCGGTCCCGTCCATGAGGGGACGGGACACCGGGCACGCCGGACACGGCCGTGGACCGGGAGGGAGCGGGAAGGAGGCGGACGCCGCCGGCCGCCCGCTCACGCGCGGTTGTGCCCGCCCTCGGGTGGGGACTACTGTCACCAAGCCTTGGTGAACGGGAAATCCGGTGTGATGCCGGTGCGGCCCTCGCCACTGTGATCGGGAAGTCCGGCTCCGGCCCTCGCGGGCAGCCACTGGGTCCACGGACCCGGGAAGGCGGAGCACGGGCGGTGACACCCGTCAGCCAGGAGACCGGCCAAGGCGCGTCGTACCATCCACGAGGTGCTGGAGAGGGTCTGCTGAGCCATGCACATAGCCGAGGGTTTCCTGCCTCCGGCGCACGCGATCGCCTGGGGCGTAGCGTCCGCGCCGTTCGTCGTCCACGGAGCGAGGTCCCTGACACGTGAGGTCAGGGAGCACCCGGAGAGCACCCTGCTGCTGGGGGCCTCCGGAGCCTTCATGTTCGTCCTGTCGGCCCTCAAGCTGCCGTCCGTCACGGGGAGTTGCTCGCACCCCACCGGCACGGGCCTGGGCGCCATCCTCTTCCGGCCGCCGGTCATGGCGGTCCTGGGCACCATCACCCTCCTGTTCCAGGCGCTGCTGCTCGCGCACGGCGGCCTGACCACGCTCGGTGCCAACGTCTTCTCGATGGCGATCGTCGGGCCGTGGGCCGGGTACGGGGCGTACAGACTGCTGCGGCGGTACGACGCGCCGCTGATGGCCGCGGTGTTCACGGGCGCGTTCGTCGCCGACCTGTCGACGTACTGCGTGACGAGCGTGCAGCTGGCGCTCGCCTTCCCGGACCCGAGCAGCGGTTTCCTGGGCGCCCTGGGCAAGTTCGGCTCCATCTTCGCCGTCACGCAGATCCCGCTGGCGGTGAGCGAGGGCCTGCTCACGGTGCTGGTGATGCGCCTGCTCGTGCAGTCGAGCAAGGGCGAGCTGACCCGGCTCGGCGTCCTGCTGAGCGGGCGGAAGGAACGGACCGGTGCCGGTGCCGGAACCGGCACCGAGGCGGTGGCCCGATGAGCCAGAGCCCGATGAGCCAGGACCCGGTGAGCCAGGACCTGGTGAGCCGGAATCCGTCGAGCGGGACCCCGGTGAGCGAGAACCCCGCGGACCGGAGCCCGGCCGACCGGAACGCGACGGGCGGGAACCCGGCGGACCGGGGCCCGGCCGGCCGGAAGACGCTGAGCCGGAACGCGAGGATCAACCTCCTGCTGCTGCTAGCCGTCGCCGCGCTCGCCGTCCTCCCCCTGGCCCTCGGTCTCGGCGACGGCCAGGAGGAGCCGTTCACGGGCGCCGACGCCCAGGCGGAGACGGCGATCACCGAGATCGAGCCCGACTACGAGCCGTGGTTCTCGCCCCTGTACGAGCCGCCGTCCGGCGAGATCGAGTCGGCGCTGTTCGCCCTGCAGGCGGCCGTCGGCGCGGGCGTGCTGGCGTACTACTTCGGTCTGCGCAGGGGGCGGCGCCAGGGCCAACTGCGGGCGCCGGCACGGCAGGACAGCCCCCCGGAAGCGGAGACGGGGCCGGGGACAAGGCCGGGGACGGAGGCCGTGCCGTCCGGCGGTGACCGGAAGGCCGCCGGCAGCACCGAGGCCGACGGGCGGGTCTGACCCCTCGTGCTGCCGATCGACGCGGCGGCGCACAGCAGTCGCTGGCGCCGCCGCCACCCCGTGGACAAGGCCGTCCTCGGCCTGGGGCTCACCGTGCTCGCGATCTCGCTGCCGCCCTGGCCGGGAGCTGCGCTCGTCCTGCTGACCGCGCTGGCCGTGCTGCTCGGGCCGGCGGGCGTGCCCGGGCGCCGGCTGTGGCGCGCGTACCGGGTGCCGCTGGGCTTCTGCGCGACGGGAGCGCTCACCCTGCTCGTCCAGGTGGGCGGCCCGGGGGGCTTCGTGTCCCTGGCCGCCGACGGCCCGGCCCGCGCCGGGGAGCTCCTCCTCCGCACCTCGGCGGCCTCCCTGGGCGTCCTCCTGTTCGCCTTCACCACCCCGATGTCCGACCTCCTGCCGCGCCTGGTGCGGGCGGGCGTGCCGGCGGCCGTCGTGGACGTCGCGCTGGTGACGTACCGCATGAGCTTCCTGCTTCTGGACTCGGTGCGCCGCGTCCGGGAGGCGCAGGCGGCCCGGCTCGGGCACGGCAGCCGGGCGGCCGAGTGGCGCTCGCTCGCCGGGCTCGGCGCGACGGCGTTCGTCCGGGCCTTCGACCGGGCGGCGCGGCTGCAGGCGGGCCTCGCGGGGCGCGGCTACGACGGCACCCTGCGCGTCCTGGTCCCGCAGGCCCGGCCGTCCGTCCGCTTCACGGCCGCGAGCGCCGCCCTGCTGGCGGCCGTGGCCGCGCTCACCTTCGCACTGCGTTCGTTCGTACCCGACTCGTTCTGAAAGGCCGCCGACATGAGCGAGCCCGCCCTCGTCGCCCTGCGGGGCGCGTCGTTCGCGTACGAGGACGGCCCGGCCGTGCTCGACGGCCTCGACCTCGAGGTGCGCGAGGGACGCGCGCTCGCGCTCCTCGGCCGCAACGGCAGCGGCAAGACCACCCTGATGCGCCTGCTCAGCGGCGGCCTCCGGCCGCGCACGGGGCGATTGTCCGTCGAGGGCCGGCCGGTGACGTACGACAGGAGGGGCCTGACCCGCCTGCGGACGACGGTGCAGCTGGTGGTCCAGGACCCGGACGACCAGCTCTTCGCCGCCTCGGTGGCCCAGGACGTGTCGTTCGGCCCGCTCAACCTGGGCCTGCCGGACGCGGAGGTGCGCTCCCGCGTCGACGAGGCCCTGACCGCCCTGGACATCGCGGAGCTGGCCGACCGCCCCACCCACCTGCTCTCCTACGGGCAGCGCAAGCGCACGGCGATCGCGGGCGCGGTGGCGATGCGGCCCCGCGTCCTGATCCTCGACGAGCCGACGGCGGGTCTCGACCCGGACGGCCAGGAGCGCCTGCTCACCACCCTCGACGCGCTCCGCGCCGGTGGCACGACGGTGGTCATGGCCACCCACGACGTGGACCTGGCCCTGCGCTGGGCGGACGACGCGGCGGTGCTGACCCCGTCCGGCCCCCGCACGGGCCCGGCCCCCGTCCTGCTGACCCGCGCGGAGCTGCTCCGGGAGGCGGGACTGCGGCTGCCGTGGGGCGTCGCGGCGGCCCGTCTGCTGCGCGCGCAGGGGCTGCTGGCGGACACGGCGCCGGGACCGCGCACGGCGGAGGAACTGGCGGCGGCGGTGCCGGGGACGTACGGCGGGGTGACCGGCCGCGTCGGCGGGTGAGGCGCGCCGGAGCCCGGCCCGTCCGTCCGCCGCTGCGCGGCGCGTACCCGGCCGGCGCCGGCGGCCGTCGCTCAGCGCGCGCTCATCCCCGCTCCTCCGGTTTCCCCGGTTCGTGCGCGCCCCGCGTCCCGGGCTCCTCGGGCTTGCCGCGCTCCACGGGCTTCTCGAACCCGACGAGCTGCTCGGACTTCTCCGTCCTCGTCGGCGCCTCGTGCTTCCCGGGCCCGACGCGCGGCTCCGGTCCGGTCCGCGCGGAGGCCGCCGCGACGCGGTCGCGCGCCGCGTCGCCCTCCCGGGCCGAGGCGGACGGGACCGAGGAGACGCCGCGTACGGAGGAGAGGGTGCGCTCCTGCGGGACGGGGGAGTCCCGCGGGTCCTGGGGGTCCTGGGGGTCCTGCGGGAGCGGTGCCCCGGGGCCCGGTCGCGCCTCCGCGTCCGACGGCGCCGAGGGGGTGCCCGACGGCTCGGCGGCCGGGCCGGCCGGCTCGTGTCCGGCGACCGCGCCCGGGGCCGCGTCGGTGCCGTGGCCGGGCAGGCCGCCGATCGAGCCGGTCAGGGCGACGCCGAGCAGGGTGGTGAGCGCGGCGCCGACCGTCACCAGGGTGCGCCGGTCGCGGCGGCGGACGGCGGGGGCCTCGTACGCGGCGGCCGCGGTGCCCACCGGGGCGAAGACGCCGGAGGAAACGGAGGGCCCAGGAACGCCGGAAACGCCGGAAGGACCGGAGGGCCGGGAGACGCCGGAAGCGCCAGAGGGACCGAAGGAGCCTGAGTGCACGGGGAACACCGGAGCAGGGGCGCCTCCCGCCGGGTGGGCGCCGGACGCCCCGGCCGGGAGCCCGCCGAGGGCTCCCTCCTCGCTCATGGCCGCCAGCGCCTCGGCGCACGTACGGGCGTCGGGGCGTTCGCGCTCGTCCTGCGCGGTCATGGCCGTCAGCAGACGGGCCGGGCCGCCGTCGAGGAACGCGGGGACGACCGGAGGGCGGTGCAGGCGTGCGATCGCCGCCTCCAGCGGGGCGCCGGCGTACTCCAACTCCCCCTTGAGGCACTCCAGCAGGGTCAGGCCGAGGGCGTAGACGTCCGCGGCGGGCCCGACCTCCCGGCCCATGACCTGCTCGGGGGCCAGATAGGCGGCGGTGCCGGTCAGCACTCCGGGGGCGGTGCGCACGGTGTCGTCGGCCGGGCGCGCTATGCCGAAGTCGGCCAGGTGCGGGGCGCCCGTCTCGTCGATGAGGATGTTGGACGGCTTGACGTCGCAGTGCACCACCCCGGCGGCGTGCACGTGGGCGAGGGCGCGTGCCAGGGCCGCGCCGAGGACGCCCACTTCGGCGGGGCTGAGGGCGCCCCCGCCCTCCCCGGATATGCGCGCGCGCAACGTCGGGCCCTTGATGAGTTCCATGACCAGGAAGGGGGTTCCCTCCTCCCGCCCGGAGTCGTAGACGGTGACGAGCCCGGGGTGCTGCAGACGGGCCTGCAGGAACGCCTCTTCGCTGAAGCGCTCCTCCTCCGGCCGTGCCTCGCCGGCCGTCCGGAACACCTTCACCGCCACCGGTCGTTCGAGCCGGAGGTCGAATCCCTCGTGGACGTCGGCGGCGCCGCCCCGCCCGAGCAGGGCGTCCAGCCGGTACCGGCCCGCCAGCACCTCGTTGCGGAGACGGGGGCCCGACTCCGCGGACCACGGGTGTACCGGCATGCGCTTCCCTCACGACGGAGACGGCGTCCGATTCCGGATCGGTAATCCGGAATCAGACATTCGCGTTCCCCGAACGAGCCGCACCATCCCCGGCGTGCGCTTGCCGCCCGCCGCGGGCCGTCCGGTGCGGCGGGTGCTCACACGCCGCGCTCCCCGGCTCCGGGCACGGGTGTGCCGGAACCGGGGAGCGTGCCGGGGCCTTTCAGACCCCGTCGGCCGGACCCCGCCCTCCGTCCGGGTGGTCCGCCGTTCGCCGTCCGCCGTCCTGCTGGTCAGGAGGACCGGTGCCGCAGCGCGGAGACGATCTCGTGCGCGTTGTGGTAGGTGCCCTTCTCCGGAAGGTCCCGTGCCGCCTGCACCAGGGGGTCGGGCGCCTGCCGTTCCTCCAGGGCGCGCAGGAGGGTGCCCCGGTCGGCGGGGTACACGGTGCGGTCCAGGTGACGGGCCATCTCCAGGTGCAGTTCCTGGTCCTCGGCCTGCCGCTGGGCGCGCTCCCGCTCCGGTCCGGGCGGCGGCACGGGTCCACTCCTGGTCAGACGGATGTCGTCGTCCGCCTCCGGCTCCGGGTCGACGGCCTCCTCGACGTGCGTGTGCTGCCCGGACCTCAGGTGTCCCTGCAGCTCGTGCTTCATCTCGTCGTCCTTGCGACGGCTCACCGGATTACTGCCACGCTCCATGGCTGTCCCGCTCCCTTCTTCCTTCCCTCGCCGTGTCACCACGGCGAGCGGCTCGCAATCTGCCGGTTCCCCGGGCCGCTCCGCCCCCTCCCGTGCGCCACGGCGGAGGCGTGGTCCGCACGCGCGGCCGGCCACGGGGGCTCGCCCTGTGTCAGCCCGTGGGACGGGGCTGCGCCGGGTTCTCGGGGGTGCCGTGGGACGGCGGGTTCATCGCCGGGCCCGAGGTGTCGGGCGAGACCTGGGACCCGGCGTCGGCCGGAGGAGCGTGCTCGGGGGCGGGCGCGAGGGGCGAGCCCTCGGACGGTTCCGCGCCCTCGCTCAGCTCCTGGAGCCGGCCGCGCAGCACCTGCAGGACGGGAAGCCTGTGCCCGTGCGCCTCCTCGTAGGCGAGCACGTCCCGCAACCCCGCCTCGTCGAGCGTGCGGACCCGGTGCTGGAGGCTGCCCAGCGGAAGGTGGTCGTAGTCCGGCAGCGGCAGCGCGTCGTGCTCGGGCGCGTGTGTCTGAGTCTTTCCCTCGGGCATGAAGACGTCCTTTCTCCGGCGGGCTTCGCCGCGGGCTCCGGGCGGACCGGCCGACTCCCGGGCACGCCGTGGACGGCAGTGCCTGAAATCGCCAGAAACCACTCATGCGGACACCTGTGCAAGTCCCGCGCCCGAGGCCGTCAAAACCTGCCTTTCATGATCGCCTCGTGTCCCGCGGCCGACGGGTCCGGAAGGGACCCCCCGCCCGGCCGGCTCCCGGCCGCTCCCCGGACGCGACGGGACGCCCGTGGCACCCTTCGGCACCCGCGATCCCCGCGCCGCCCGTGGGTTCACGGCCGGGGCGTGCGCGGATCCGGGAGGGAACCGAAGAAAACGCCGCTCGTACGGTGTGCCGCGCCGCGCCGGGGTACTCGCGTCGCCTGCGGGCACCGGCGACCGCCTGAGCGCCGGTACCGCCTTCGTCCCCGGCGGCCGGTGAGCGGAAAGGCGTGATCCATGTCCAGGACCATCGAGGAGCAGACCGTCGAGCAGCTGGGCGGCCCGAACAGCATCCTGGTGCGGCAGCGCCGCGACCATGCCGAGATGGACCGCCTGATGAACCTGTACCGGGCCCTGGACGACGGCGAGGAGCGCGAACGGGCCCTGAAGGACCTCGTCCAGCTCGTCTTCAGCCACGCCTTCGCCGAGGAGTCCGTGCTGTGGCCGGTCGTACGGCGGTCCGTCCCGGAGGGTGAGGAGCTGACCTCCCGGGTCGAGGAGGAGCACCAGCAGATCAACGACCTCGTCTCCGGCATCGAGCGCCTCGACGCCGGGGACCCGGAGCGCGAAGCGAAGGTGGAGCGGGTCTTCGCGCTGATCCAGGAGGACGTCAGGGACGAGGAGGACCTGCTGCTCCCGCGGTTGCAGGACGCGCTGGACTCCGCTCGGCTGCGCCGGCTCGGCGCGGCCTGGGAGGCGGTGCGCAAGAGCGCGCCCACGCATCCTCACCCCGTCGTCCCGCGGCGCCCTCCCGGCAACGCCGTCCTGGGAGTGCCGCTGAGCGCCTACGACCGGGCACGCGACGCGTTCGGACTCGACGTCTCCGGGGCGGCGGGCAAGAAGGCGCTCACCGGACTGGCCGGGGCCCTCGCCGTCGCCGCGGCCGTCGCGGTCCTGCGCAAACGGCACTGAGCCGGCGCGCCCGGCCCCTGCCCCGAACGCCCGGCGTCCCGTGCGGTGGATCAGCCCGCCGTACGGGAGGCAGGGCCCGCCGACACGGGAGACCCCATGACCGACGAGGACCGAGAGCCCGCCCCGGCGTCCGGGATGCGGGCGGACCACGACGACCACGTCACCCGGGACGACGCCGGGTGGCCCCGGCGCACCGGCGCGGAGAGCGGGTCGCCGCAGGAGGAGACGGCCGGCGCGGCGGAGGGGACGGCCGACGTGGTGGAGGAGGAGCCCTCCGTGCGCAGGGCCGTCGACGACGACACCGGTACGGACGTCCTCACCGGAGAGGACGCGGAGGACCGCGGCCCGCTCGCGCCCGAGTTCGAGGAGCCGACGGGCGGCGAGGAGCCGGCGGACGGCGAGGAGCCGGCGGACGGCGGTCCGTGACGGCCGGCCGTCTTCGCTCCCTGCTTCAAGGAACCGACGGACGGCAGAAGCCGACGAACGGCGGTCCGTGACGGCCGGCCGCCTCCCCCTTCACGGAGACCGCCTCCCCTTCACGCGGAGCAGCCGCTCACGCCCGGAGGCCGGGGCCCTCCGTGCGGCGGTCCCGCGCGGTGCCGAGGCGGCTCGGCCCCGCACCTCGAAGCCGCCCCGCCCGTCGAACCGCACCTGGCGCACCGCGTCGAACCCGTCCGCGGGCGACGGCTCGCGCAGCCGCTTCAGCGTGGCCAGGACGCCGACGTCCGGGACGCGGGCGCGCCCCTCGCGGGCGGCGTTGCGCCACAGTGAGCCGGCCACGTCCGGCGGGAACCAGTACGCCGTCGCCGTGGCGCCGTGCGCGTGGGCCAGTTCCACCAGCGGGGCCCACTCCCGCGGGGACGGGTTGGTGTTGTCCACGGCCACCGGCCGCCCGGCGGCCAGGTGCTCCTCCACCAGCCGCATCTGACGCCCCTGCCTGTCGCGGGCGCTCCGGGGGAACAGGCCCTTGCTGACCAGCCCGTACCGCCCGGACAGGCACTCCCTGTAGAAGGTCGACTTCCCGGACGCCTGCAGCCCGACGAGCACGGCCACGTCCATGCCCGTGTCCGTTTCCACGACCGTGTCCGCTTCCGTGTCCGGGCCCGGTCCCGTCCGTCAGCCCTTCGCCGCGGGCTCCAGGATCGCCACGCACTCCACGTGGTGCGTCATCGGAAAGATGTCGGTCTGAGAGAGTCGTGGAAAAGACCGGGTCAGAGCAGCTTTCTCGGCTCACCGCGCAGCGTGAGGGCGCCCAGAGCGTCAAACGAGCGTCATGGCCGACAGCCCGTCCCGCCAACTCGGGCCAGACCGAGCTGCCACGACCAGTTGCCCCAGCAGGCTCCGTCCCGCTCACTCCAGAGGCCAGCTGGCCCATCATGACCAGCGCCACTACTCCGGCCCCAGATACTCCGGCCCCAGAATGGAGGCATGCCCTCCAGCCCACAACACCCCGCACCCATGCCGAAGAACCTCTCGGGGGCGGAGGCGAGGACCTCGCGCTGTACCGGGAGAAGTGCCGGTCCTGCACCGACTCGATGACGCCGGCCTCATCGACGTCTCGCGCGTGGTCCTCGACTCCGCCCATGTCAGGACTAAAACGCCGGGGAGGTGGGGGTGTCAGACCGTCGCGTGCGCGGTCTGCGCCGCGAGGTTCTGGGTGAAGAACGGGAGGAGTTCGGTGGTGACCTGGGGTACGTAGCGGTCGTAGAGGTCGACGTGACTGGCTCCTTCGATCCAGTGCAGCCGCTTGGGCTCGTTCGCCTTCTTGACCGCTTCCTCGGACATCCAGGCGGTGGCCGCTTCGCTGCCGGCGATCATCAGGAGCGGACGCGGGGCGAGCAGACCGATGAGGTGGAAGGCGTCGAAGTTCACGATCTTGTCGACGCTGGAGAAGGTGAACTCGTCGGCCTGGCGCGGGTGCCGGCCGCGGTCGGTGCTGTAGTACTCCCAGGCTTCGTAGGAGTAGCGGCCGCCGGCGCGTGCCTCTTCCTCAGTTGGGAGCACGGACATCGTCGGGAGCGGCTCGCCGGCCGCCTCGGTGGTGCGTGCCGCGGCCGCCGCGTCGAGCAGCGCCTGGAGGACGGCGGGGTCCTGGGTGCCGTCGGGGCCGACCCGGAAGTACAGTCCGAGGTCGACGGCGCTGGCCGTCGCGACCGCGCGGATGCGGTGGTCGGTGACCGCGGCGGGAATGACGTAGCCGCCGGAGGCACAGATGCCCAGGGCGCCGATCCGGTCGGAGTCGATCTCCGGGCGGGTGGTGAGGTAGGAGACGGCGTTCTTGATGTCCTCGACACGCTGGGCGGGGTCCTCGGTGCCGCGGGGGGTGCCGCCGCTCTCGCCCTGGTAGGCGGCGTCGTAGGTGAGCGCGACGAATCCGGCGTCGGCAAGTCGCTGGGCGTAGGCGCCGGCGGTCTGCTCCTTGACGCCGCCGCCGGGGTGAGCGACGACCACGGCGGCGAGCGGGCCGTCGGCAGCGGTGTCGGGGGTGTACAGGTGGCCGGCGAGGGTGATCCCGGCGCTGGTGAAGGTCACATCGGTTCGCATGACCCCACCGTGCCCGCCGTGACCGGTGTGCGGGAGAGGAGGGTTCCTGCCTGGGGAAAGGCGTGCCGGGGAAGATTCTTTCCCCCCTTGACGGCCCGAGTCCGCGGCACAGGCCGAGCATAGTGGTGTCATGTCCGATTCGCGTTCATCCCGATCCGAGTTCGGTGCGTTCCTCAAGGCTCGCCGGGCCGAGCTGACGCCCGCGCAGGTGGGTCTCGCCGATGACGGGACCCTGCGGCGTGTCCCGGGGCTGCGCCGCGACGAGGTCGCCCGCCTTGCCACGATGAGCACCGACTACTACACCCGCATCGAGCAGGGGCGCGTGCGGGCCTCCGCGACCGTCCTTGCCTCCCTGGTACGGGCGCTGCGGCTCGACGAGGCACAGCAGGCTTACCTGTACGAGCTGGCGGGCAAGACCCCCGCCCCGCGCCGCCGCGCTGGGCATCGGGTGCGGCCGTCGGTGCAGCGGATGCTCGACGCCCTCGGCCACTTGCCGGCGATGGTGCTGGGCCGCTACAACGACATCCTCGCCTGGAACACGGCCGCAGCGGCCCTCTACCAGGACTTCGGCAAACTGACGCCATCCGAGCGCAACTACACCAGACTGCTGTTCCTCGACCCGGCCATGCGCAGCCTCTTCACCGACTGGGAGGACACGGGCCGGCTCAGCGCGGCACTGCTGCGGATGGAGACCGCCAGCAACCCCGACGACCCGCGCCTGGCCACACTGGTCGGCGAACTGTCGGTACGCAGCCCCGAATTCCGCGAGTGGTGGAACGGACGGATCGTCTCCCACACCACCTACGGCCCCAAACGCTTCCGGCACCCCCTCGCCGGCCCCCTCACCCTCGACTGCGACACCTGGACCAGTCCGAACGACCCCGACGTCATGTTCATGGTCCTCACCGCCGAACCTGGCACCCCTGAGGACCACGCACTGCGGATCCTCAGCTCCTGGCAGACCGCCCCCGCCCCGACTGCACATCCGGCCGACACCCACCACGACTGATCCGGCGGTCCGACGCGTCCGGCCGCGGATACCCCAAGGCGGTCGCCTCCAGCAAGAAGTCCCACGGCACGGCCATTCAGCAGCGCCTGTGGGCCGTCGCCGAAGAACTCACCCACGTCGCCTTTCCCGTCTGAGCCGTAGCCTCCGCCCACGCGCAGGCAACCGCGGATCAGAAAGCACCACAGAACAGGAACCCATGCGCATCATCGTCTTCGGCGCCACCGGCATGGTGGGCCAGGGAGTACTGGACACCTGCCTGAGTGACGAGCAGGTCACCGAGGTCCTCGTCATCGGCCGCACACCCACCGGACGCACCCACCCCAAGCTCCGCGAGCTCCACCATCAGGACTTCACCGACTTCACCCCGATCAAGAGCCAACTCACCGGTCATGACGCCTGCTTCTACTGCCTGGGCACCTCCGCCGTCGGCATGAACGAAGCCGACTATCGGGTGATCACCTACGACTACACGCTGGCCGCCGCCCGGGCCCTGCTGGCCTCCAGCCCCGGCCTCACCTTCGCCTACGTCTCCGGCGTCGGCACCGACGGCACGGGCAGGACCCGCATGATGTGGGCCCGCGTGAAAGGCGAGACCGAGAACGCCCTGCTGGAGCTCTCCCCACGGGCTTACGCGTTCCGCCCCGCGTTCGTCTTCCCCCTGCCGGGAACCAAGGCGAAGACCAAGTCCTACGTCCTGCTGTACCGGATCGTGACCCCGTTGTATCCGCTGCTCCGCCGTGTCGTACCCCGCTACGTCACCACCACGGTGCAACTGGGCAAGGCCATGCTCCAGATCGCCCGTGCCGGAGCACCACGCCGGGTCCTGGAAACGACAGACATCAACGAAGCGGCCGCCCACCGACCGCCGACACCGTAACCAGTATGTCGCCCCACGGACTGTCGGCCCCGGGTGGCGCACCGGGTCGCAGACCCCCCGGGTTCAGCGATCCTCAAAGCCTGGTGGGTGACGTTCAGGGAGCAGCTGCTGCAAGAGCTCGCGGAGGCCGGCGGCAGGATCGTCAAGAGCGGAGGCGGGCCGGACTTGGAGAAGTGGCCGTCCCGCGTCGCCGCGGCACGCAGGTCCGGAAGGATTCCGGAGACGAAGGAGCTGTACGGGGATTGGTGCCAGGGCGGGTACGAGATCAAGCCCGTCGACATCCCCGCCTGGCGCCTCGCCAGTCTCGAACCCGTCCCCGTTACCTCCCGGCTCACACGGCCGCACACCGTGGTCCGAGCCATGCAGACCGAACAACAGCCACTGGGCTTCACGAAGCCCGTCCAAGGACGTGCCCTCCGGCTCGTCCAGGCGCTGATCACCGCTGCCGAGGTCGAAGGACATTCCAGCTCGGCAGGACAGACCGGCTTCGCGCCCCCGTCTCATCGCCGTCGTAGGGGGCATCTCCCCACTTCACCGTCACCGCACAGGACCAGACTGTGGGGTTCCTTGTCCTCCAGGAGCAAGACCGGGCCGAGCACGTCGCCACCGAGAAGGAACTCACCGCGGCCGAGAAGGACTCCTGGGTCAGGATCCCTCGCTTCGACTACACCCCGTCGGAGCGTCTCCTCTTCGTTCTCAGCGGCGGCCAACCGCATCGGGGCAGCGAATGGTCCGATACCCCCGGCCACCCCTTGGAAGACCAGCTCGCCGAGATCGCCCAGGAGGTCACCCTCCGCGGCGAAGCCGCCGAACGCAGACGCCTGGACGAGATCGAAGTGGCACGCCAGGAGCGCATCCGCTGGGAAGCCGCCATGGAAGAAGCCCGAATCCGGTACGCCGAGGCGTACCGCGTCAGGCACTTCGAGGCGCAGGAAGCGACATGGCGCCACGCCACCCGACTGACGGAGTACGTGAACGCTGTACGCACCCGGGCCGAGGCCATGCCCCCAGGCCAGACCCGGCCGAAGCCGAAGCCTGGATCGACCGGGCAGCAGCCCGCGTGGAGAGCCTCGACCCACTGAACACACCGGCCCGGCTGCCCGACGTTCCCGAGCCACGCCCCGAAGACCTGAAGCCCTTCCTCGGGCACTGGAGCCCTTACGGCCCCACCTACTGACGCCCGCTCCGCCACACGTCCGGCCCGCCGAAGTACGGCAGCAGCGCTGCCTGCCACCACCGCAATTAGCGGCGGGCGCCGTAACCCGGCGGAATCTTCTTCAAGTTCCCGCAAAACCCGCCCACGGGAGCGCGCCTCCCAGCCAACGTGACCTGCACGAAAAGCCATGTGGCGTCCCGTCAGAACGAGCGTCGTTTGAGCGTTACGAGCGTCAAGACATCGCCCGTAACGCCCACACCGCACATAATCCGCACGGAAGAAACCGCAGGTCAGGAGCCCTTTGCGGCCGGTTCCAGGATCGCCACGCACTCCACGTGGTGCGTCATCGGGAAGAGGTCGAACGCCCGCAGCGTCCGCACCCGGTAGCCGCCCTCGCGGAAGTACGCGAGGTCGCGGGCCAGGGCCGCCGGGTCGCAGGCCACGTACGCGATCCTGCGCGCACCCAGCGAGGCCAGGTGGCGGACGGTCTGCTTGCCCGCGCCCGCGCGCGGCGGGTCGAGGACGATCAGGTCGACCTCGGTGATGCCGGTGCGCGGCAGAACCGATTCGACCTTGCCCTGCTCGATGCGGACGCGGTCGAAGCCGGCGAGGTTGTGCCGGGCGTCCTCCACCGCGCGCTTGCCGGACTCGACGCCGAGGACCGCGCCCTTCTCGCCGACCCGGTCGGCGAGCGCGCCCGCGAAGAGGCCCACGCCGCAGTAGAGGTCGAGCGCCGTCTCGCCCTTGCGCGGCAGCAGACCCTGCATGACCGCCGTCACCAGCGTGGCGGCCGCCTTCGGGTGGACCTGCCAGAAGCCGCCGTTGCCGACGCGGTAGGTGCGGTCGTCCGCGCGCTCGCGCACGAAGGGGCGGCCGTGGACGCGGTGGACCCCGCCGTCCTTCTCGCCCACGCGCAGGACCGACACCGGCCTGTCCAGCTCCACCAGCGGCAGCCGGGCGCCCGGCCGCGGCGTGAGGACCACCTGGCGGTCCTGCGAGCCCGTCGCCGCGATCGCCTCGACCGACTCCATGCCCGACCAGTCGCGCCGCTCGACGCCCAGCTCGCTGACGCCCTCGGCGGCGATCAGGCAGCGGTCGATCGGCTCGACCTCGTGCGAGCGGTGGCGGCGCAGGCCCGCGCGGCCGTCGGGCGTCACCGCGTACTGCACGCGCGTACGCCACTGCGGCACCTCGCCGGCGGGCACCTTGTCGCCCTCGGCCGGCATCACCGTGCCGTCCCAGCCGACCTCCTCGGGCGTGAGGCCCGCGAGCCGCTTCAGCTGCTCGGCGACGACCTCGCCCTTCAGGCGGCGCTGCGCGCCCGGCTTGGCGTGCTGCCAGTCACAGCCGCCGCAGCGGCCCGGACCGGCGAAGGGGCAGGGGGCCTCGATGCGGTCCTTGGAGGCGTCCAGGACCTCGACCGCGTCGGCGCGCAGGAACCGCGCGCCCTCCTCGCCCTCGGTCACGCGCGCCACGACCCGCTCGCCGGGCAGCGCGTGCCGGACGAACAGGACCTGGCCGGTGTCGGTGCGGGCGATGCAGTGCCCGCCGTGGGCGACGGGACCGATCTCGACCTCGTACTCGACCCCGACCAGCGACTTCTTCGGTTCTGCCTGCATGGCGGGGAAACTCCCAAGACGACGAGAAGGACGGAAGGGCGGCACGGCGCGACCGCGGCGGCGGAAGCGGGTGCCGGGGGACGTCCGGGACGCGGGTCCGACCGTCTGGCGACGGTGACCGCGTCCGGACAACAGCCCACCAGTCTACGTCGGCGCCGGGCGGACCGGCGCCACGAGCGGCCCGGGGCTCTCCTGGACCCGCGGAACCGGGCTCCCCCGGCCCCGCGGACCCGGGCTCCCCCGGAGTCCGCGGACCCGGGTGCCCGGGCCCGTCTCAGCCCTCGCCGCCGCCCTTGCGCGCGTGCTCCGCGGGACCGCGCCGGACCGCGCCGGGGGCGCTCCACTCCTGCCGCCTGCGGGCCCGCTTGCGGGCCACCTCGGAGGACTCCAGCTGGTACGGGACGGAGGTCACCATCACGCCCGGGCTGAACAGGAGCCGGCCCTTCAGCCGCAGCGCGCTCTGGTTGTGGAGCAGGTGCTCGTACCAGTGGCCGACGACGTACTCGGGGATGATCACCGAGACGACGTCGCGCGGCGACTCCCGGCGCAGGCTCTTGACGTACTCGACGATGGGCCGGGTGATCTCGCGGTAGGGCGAGTCGAGGACCTTCAGCGGCACGGCGATACCCCGGCGCTGCCACTCCTCCTGGAGGGCCTTGGTCTCGGCCGGGTCGACGTTGACGCTGAGCGCCTCCAGGCTGTCGGAGCGCATCAGCTTGGCGTACGCGAGGGCGCGCAGCGTGGGCCGGTGCAGCTTGGAGACGAGGACGACGGAGTGGACGCGCGAGGGGCGCAGGCTGTCGTCGGTCGGCTCGGCGGGGGCTGCGATCTCCTCGGCGACCCGGTCGTAGTGGCGGCGGATCGCGGTCATCGTCGCGTAGAAGATCACCATGCCGAGCAGGGCGACCCAGGCGCCGTGCGTGAACTTGGTGAGCAGGACGACGACGAGGACCAGGCCGGTGAAGAAGGCGCCGAAGGCGTTGATCGCCCGGGAGCGCACCATGTGGCGGCGCCTGGCGGGGTCCTTCTCGGTGGCGAGGTGGCGGTTCCAGTGCCGGACCATGCCGGTCTGGCTGAGGGTGAAGGAGACGAAGACGCCCACGATGTAGAGCTGGATCAGCCGCGTGGAGTCGGCGCCGTAGATGATGACGAGCAGCATGGCGGCGCCGGCGAGGAGCACGATGCCGTTGGAGAAGGCCAGCCGGTCGCCGCGGGTGTGCAGCTGGCGCGGCAGGTAGCGGTCCTGCGCGAGGATCGAGCCGAGCAGCGGGAAGCCGTTGTACGCGGTGTTCGCGGCCAGGAACAGCACGAGCGCGGTGGCGGCGGCCAGCACGACGAACGGGAAGGTGCCCTCGCCGAAGACGGCCGCGGCGACCTGGGAGATCACCGGGTTCTGGACGTAGTCGGAGCCGACCGCGACGCCGTCGCGGACCAGGTCTGCGGCCGGGTTCTCGGCCATGCGGACCTTGGTCGCGGTGGCCAGGAAGATGATGCCGCAGAACATGGTGACGGCCAGCAGGCCCATCATCGACAGCGTGGTCGCGGCGTTCCTCGACTTGGGCTTGCGGAAGGCCGGGACGCCGTTGCTGATCGCCTCGACGCCGGTGAGCGCCGCGCAGCCGGAGGAGAAGGCACGCAGCAGCAGGAAGACCAGGGCGAACCCGGCGAGCCCCTGGTGCTCGGGATTGATCTCCAGGTCGGCGGTCGGCGCCCGCATGGTGTCGCCCAGGACGAGGCCGCGGAACGCGCCCCAGACGATCATGAGGAAGACGCCCGCCACGAAGACGTACGTCGGGATCGCGAAGAGCTTGCCGGACTCCCTGACCCCGCGCAGGTTCATCAGGGTCAGCAGCACGATGACGGCGGACGCGCAGAAGACCTTGTGCTCGACGACGAAGGGGACGGCCGAGCCGAGGTTCTCGATGCCGGAGGAGATCGAGACGGCGACGGTCAGGACGTAGTCGACGAGCAGCGCGCTGGCGACGGTCAGGCCCGCCTTGGGCCCGAGGTTGGTGTTCGCCACCTCGTAGTCGCCGCCGCCGCTGGGGTAGGCGTGGACGTTCTGCCGGTAGGAGGCCACGACGGTGAACATCAGCACCACGACCGCGAGCGCGATCCAGGGGCTGAAGTGGTACGCCGACACCCCCGCGATGGAGAGGACCAGCAGCACCTCCCCCGGCGCGTACGCCACGGAGGAGAGGGGGTCGGAGGCGAAGACAGGTAGAGCGATGCGCTTCGGCAGGAGCGTCTCGCCCAGCCGGTCACTGCGCAGTGCGCGCCCGATCAGGATCCGTTTGGGCACGTCGGTCAGTTTGGACACGCAGAGGATCGTAAGCGTTCGAACGGGGGGCCGCCCACCCGCCACCCGGCATCTGCCTCCCGAGTGAAAAAGCGGGGCCCCCCGTCGCGGAAGCCGTCTCACATGGCGGTCGCGTGCCTATATGACAAAACCCCTTCCCCGCACCCCCACCGGAGCTCTCATGCTGGACGCGACCGCGGAACTCATCGGCGCCGCCGCGGCACTCCTCGGCCTGGGCGTCCTCACCCTGATCAGCGTCCGCAGCATCGGCCGCCGCTGATCGCGTACGCTCTCGCCGGCGCGGCGCGTCCGCGCCCGCGAGGGCGCGCCGGTCCGCGGGCCGGCCCGCGGAGAGCCGCGGTCCCGTGCACGGGGGTGCCCTCCGCGGACCGTGCGTGTGTAGCTTGGGCGACGGTCTGAGACCCTGTTTAGCCTGAGCAGTGACTATTGACACCGGAAGGACGGTCGTGCACATCGTCATCATGGGCTGCGGAAGGGTGGGTTCCGCCCTCGCCCAGACCCTGGAGCAACAGGGGCACACGGTCGCCGTGGTCGACCAGGACCCCACCGCCTTCCGACGACTGGGCTCCGGGTTCGGCGGCCGTCGTGTCACCGGGGTCGGCTTCGACCAGGACACCCTGCGCGAGGCGGGCATCGAGGAGGCGGGCGCCTTCGCCGCCGTCTCCAGCGGCGACAACTCCAACATCATCGCCGCCCGGGTGGCCCGCGAGATGTTCGGCATCGAGAACGTCGCGGCCCGGATCTACGACCCGCGCCGCGCCGAGGTCTACCAGCGCCTGGGCATCCCGACGGTCGCCACGGTCCGCTGGACCGCCGACCAGATGCTGCGGCGGCTGCTCCCCTCGGGGGCCGAGCCGCTGTGGCGCGACCCCACCGGCGGCGTCCAGCTCGCCGAGGTGTACGCGTCCCCCGCCTGGGTCGGTCACAAGATCAGCCGGATGCAGGAGGAGACGGGCGTGCGCGTGGCCTTCCTCACCCGGCTCGGCGAGGCGATGCTGCCGACCTCGCAGACGGTTCTGCAGGAGGGCGACCTGGTGCACGTGATGATGCGCACCGACGACGTCGAGAAGGTCGAGGCGGCCTTCGCCGAGGGTCCCGAAGGGGAGGGCGGTCACTGATGAGGGTCGCCATTGCCGGCGCCGGCGCCGTGGGCCGCTCGATCGCGGGCGAGCTGCTGGAGAACGGGCACGAGGTCCTGCTGATCGACAAGGCGCCGACCGCCATCTCGGTCGAGCGCGTCCCGCAGGCGGAGTGGCTGCTCGCCGACGCCTGCGAGATCACCTCCCTGGACGAGGCGGCGCTGCAGCGCTGCAACGTGGTCATCGCGGCCACCGGCGACGACAAGGTCAACCTGGTCGTCTCGCTGCTGGCGAAGACCGAGTACGGGGTGCCGCGGGTCGTCGCCCGCGTCAACAACCCCAAGAACGAATGGCTCTTCAACGAGGCGTGGGGCGTGGACGTCGCCGTCTCGACGCCGCGCCTGATGTCCGCGCTCGTCGAGGAGGCGGTCAGCGTCGGCGACCTCGTCCGGCTGCTGCGCTTCAGCCACGGCGACGCCAACCTGGTCGAGCTGACGCTGCCGGAGGAGTCGGCCCTGGCGGGCACGCAGGTCGGCGACGTGGAGTGGCCCGAGGACACCTCGCTGGTCACGATCATCCGCGGGACGCGCGTGCTGACCCCGAGCCAGGAGGACTCGCTGGAGGCCGGCGACGAGCTCCTCTTCGTGGCCGCCCAGGCCCGCGAGGAGCAGCTGGAGGACCTGCTGTCGGTCCGCCGCGAGGACGCCCAGCGCTAGCCCGTCCCGGGAGGGAAGCGGGGGTGGGGCGCCGGGAGAGTCCTCCAGGTGCCCCACCCCCGCTTCCGCGGACGGCTTCCCCATGTCCGCGGACGGTTCCGCCCCGCGTACGGGCGGCTCTGCCGCCGGGGCTCTTCCGGTGCCGTCCCGTCCGCCGGCGTCACCGTCACCGGAACCGCCGGTGCCGTGCGCCGACGGGGGCCGGCACCCCCTCGCGGTCGCCTGCGATGGTCGGCCGCGCCGCGGCCTGGCCGGCGGCCGGTTGGCATGACCGCCGTTTCCCCGGTCGACGGTCGGTGTGCCGGGCCCGCGGGCCGGAGGTCCTGCAGGCCCGCGGGCGGCCCGCCCCTGGACCCACGCCTCCCGGCGGTGCCGTCCCGGTGCCGGGCCCCGGCCGGAGGTCCTGCAAGCCCTCGGGCGGCCCGCTCCGGGGCTCACGCCTCCCGGCGGTGCCGTCCCGGTGCCGTGTCCGTGCCGGTGGCCGGCGCGGTGCCGGAGGTCTCCGCGGCGGCCGCCGCCTTGCGCTCCTTCTCCGCCCGCTCCTCGGCCTCCATCTCCGCGAACACGTCGATCGGCGCGGGCGCCTTCGCCAGGAAGACCCAGGTCAGCCAGACGGCGAGCAGGAACGGCGGAATCTTCAGCGCGACCAGGACCCAGCCGAGCTGGGTGGTGTCGGCCCACCAGTACAGCGGGAAGAGGATGGCGCACTTGGCGAGCAGGATCAGGCCCCAGGCCCAGCTCGCCTTCGCGTACGCGGCCTTGCGGCCGGGGTTGCGGGTGCGCCAGGAGAGGTTCTCCTTGAAGACCGGCCCGAGGATCAGGCCGATCAGCGGGACGCCCGCGAGGGTCGTGATGATGTAGGCGAGGGCCAGGCCGAGCGTGTAGAGCATGCCCGGCAGGTAGAAGTCCTTCGCGTTGCCGGTCATCATCGCGAAGACCACGCCGAAGGCGACGCCGAAGACGCCGCTGAAGGCGTGCTTGACGGTGTCCCTCATGGCCAGGCGGACCACGACGAGCAGCAGGGAGACCGCGAGGGCCGCGATCGCCGAGATGTGCAGGTCCTTGTTGACCGTGTAGATCGTGACGAAGAGGAGGCCCGGGACCACGGTCTCGACCATGCCCCGGACGCCGCCGAACGCCTCGAAGAGCGCGGCCTCGGTCACCGCCCGCGAATCGTGCTGGGTGTCTTCGGTCGGCTTGTCGAGCGACGTCACCGGCTACTCCCGTCCGAGGGGTCGTAGTTCGTACTTCGGGTTGAACAGCACGCGGCGGCCCCGGCTCATCGAGACCCGGCCCGACGCGATCAGCTTGCGCCCGGGCTCTATCCCGACGATCGAGCGCCTGCCCAGCCACACCACGTCCAGGGCGGCCGAGCCGTCGAACAGCTCGGCCTCCAGGGCCGGGACGCCGGCCCTCGGACGCAGGGTGACCGTGCGCAAGGTACCAGTAACCGTAACGATCTGACGGTCCTGACAGTCACCGATGCGAGTGCACCCGGCGGTCTCGGCGTCCTCGCGCAGTTCCTCGGACTCCAGGTCCTCCTGCGACGAGGAGAGCCGGTCGAGCATGCGCCGGAACCGGCCCGCCGGCTTGTCGGAACGAGGAGAAGCACTCATGTCTGAAGCGTACCGGGGTCCCGTGGAGCCCGAGGAACAGACGTGCTCGTCTCCGCCGTCTCCTGCTCTCCTTCCCGTCCGAACCCCGGCCGGAACCCGCCCCGGACCGCCACGGCCCCGCCCCGGACCGCCACGGCCCCGCCCCGGACCGCCGCGGAGCCCGCGCCCGCGGCGGGCCCGCGGCGGCGGACCGGGCGCCGCCGGGAGGGCCGGCGTCCGGCGGCGCGCCTCAGTTCGGGTTGTCCCCGTGCGTCAGCGTCTCCCAGGCCACGAAGAGGTTGTTGCTGCCGGCCGGGCGGTTGCGCAGGGTCAGCTTCTCGGTGTTGGTCATCGCGATCCCGAGCCGGTTGCGCAGGGCGTTGTACCCGACCTCGGTGACGGGCCCGAGCCCCGGATGGAGCGAGCCGCCGCACAGCCGGCTCGGCGGCGCCTCGCCGAGTTCGGTAGCGGGACTGGAAGCCGAGCGCCTGCCGCAGCCGCTCGCCGACGTCCGTGCCGTACAGGTCCTGCCCCTGGATGCGGCTGGTCTCGGCGACGTGCGCGATGGCGGAGATGCCGTAGCCGGTGTGCGTGAGGTCGCGGCAGGTCTCCTGGGTCAGCCCGGTCACGAAGGTGGACTGTCCCTGCCAGTACTTGACGATCTTGTCCTTGGTGTCGAGGTTCTGGCTCGGCACGGTCTTGGGCAGGGCGCCGTCGGAGGCCAGGTAGACGTAGGCGGCCGTACGGGTGCGGAACTTCGCCATGGCCTTGTCGTACGAGGCCCGGTCCGCCAGGAAGACCGCGATGCCGACGGCGGCCTCCATCATCGACAGCTCCCGGTTCCCGTTGGAGTTCGAGCCGTTGATGATCTCGGGCAGGTAGACGTCGCGCAGCATGGCCGCGAAGCGCCCGGAGTCCGGCCAGCCGCCGGTGTACGTGTACTTGATGATCTCGGCGGCCTTCGGCAACGAAGCTCTGAGAGCTGAACGCGCGCGGTGGTCGGTGACCATAGGTACAGACCAGTTGCCCGTCAAGGGTTCTCGCCGACGGTTTCCCTACGGGGTCTTTCGGGCACCCCCGACCGCTGTTCACGTACGAGAACGCGAGCAAGCGAAAGGGCCGCACCCTGGGAAGGGTGCGGCCCTCTTGACCGCGTACCTGTGCCGCTGCCGTTGCCGGTGCCCGGCACCGGAGGCCGGTGCCTCGCCGGGCTCCGGACGACGGCACCGCGCCGGGTGCCCGGCCGGACGGCCGGACCGCCGCGCGCGGCTCCGTACGCCGCGCCGCGCGCCGTGCGTCAGCGGACCTCGGTGATCTCCGGGCCCCGCTGCAGCTGGCCCATGCCGCCGGCGAAGCGGGACCCGCCCTGCTCCTGCTGGGCGCCCTCGGCAACCATCTGGGCGTCGTCGGGAAGCTTCAGGACGATCGGGTCGCGGGGCGCCATCGGGCCCTCGCCGCGGACCACGACGGTGTCGCGGAAGATCTGCTCCAGCAGCCCGGCGGCCTGCGGCTGCACCGCGCCCTGGCCGGAGATCACACCGCGCAGGAACCAGCGGGGACCGTCCACGCCGACGAACCGGACGACCTGGAAGCCGCCCGTGCCGTCCGGCAGCTGCACCGGCACCTGCGCCCGCAGCTCCCAGCCCAGCGGACCCTCGACCTCGTCGATGACGCCGCCCTGCCGGGTGATGCCGGTGGCGATCTCCTCGCGGACCTCGCCCCAGATGCCCTCGCGCTTGGGGGCGGCGAACGCCTGCAGCTGGATGGCGCTGTCCCGCAGCACCACGGTGGCGGCGACGATCGCGTCGCCCGCGACCTCGACGCGCAGCTCCATGCCCTCGACCCCGGGGACGTACAGACCGCCCAGGTTCACCCGGCCCTCGGCGGGGTCGCGGACCTCGGAGCTGTCCCAGGGACCGTCGGGACGCGGCTCCGGCTCCAGCCGCACCCGCTCCCGCTCCGTCTCGTCCGCCTCAGTGTCGACTCCGTCGACGACCTGCTCGGCCTCGCCCGCCGCGTCCTCGGCGGCACTGCCCTTCTTGCGACGTCCGAACACGTCACTGTCCTTCCCGGTCGGATACGACCGAAGCGTATCGATTCCCACCCTCGCGGCCGCCCACGGCGGCATGACCGCCGGTGGACCCGAAGCCCCCCTCGGCCCGCGCCGAGTCGGGAAGCTCCGCCACCTCCTGGAAGCGCACCTTCTCGACCTGCTGGACGACCAGTTGGGCAATCCGGTCGAAGCGCTCGAACCGCACGGACTCGCGCGGGTCGAGATTCACCACGATCACCTTGATCTCCCCACGGTACCCGGCATCAACCGTCCCCGGGGCATTCACGAGGGCGACACCGCAGCGGGCGGCGAGCCCCGACCTCGGGTGCACGAAGGCCGCGTACCCCTCGGGGAGGGCGATGGACACCCCGGTGGGCAGAACGGCCCGTTCGCCGGGTGCGAGGTCGCACGCCTCGGTGGTGCGCAGGTCCGCTCCGGCGTCGCCCGGGTGCGCGTACGCGGGCAGGGGCACGTCCGGGTCGACGCGGCGGATCGGCACGGGGACCTCCGCGCGGCCGGCCGCCGTCACGGGTTCACCTCGAAGGCGCGGGCCCGGCGCACCTGGTCGGGGTCCTCCATGGCGGCCCGGATCTCCTCGGGGCGGCCGTTGTCGATGAAGTGGTCGACCTTGACCTCGATGAACAGGGCGTCCGCGCGGACCGCCACGTCCCCGTCGGGACCGCCGAGCCGGCCGGTGGCCGTGCAGTAGATCTTGCGCCCGTGCACGGCCGTGACCTCGGCCTCCAGGTACAGCACGGTGTCCACGGGGACGGGGAGGAGGAAGTCGGTCTCCAGCCGGCCGGTGACGGCGATGGTGCGCAGCACCCAGTGCAGCGAGCCGAGGGTCTCGTCGAGGGCGGTCGCGAGGATGCCGCCGTGGGCGAGGCCGGGGGCGCCCTGGTGGGCGGCCCGCACCGTGAACTCGGCGGTGACCGAGACGCCCTCGCCCGCGCGCGCGGCCAGGTGCAGCCCGTGCTCCTGGCCGCCGCCGCAGCCGAAGCAGTGCTCGTAGTGCGTGCCGAGCAGCTCGCCGGGGGCCGGGGCGTCGGGGTGCCGCACGGGCGCCACCGCGTCGGCGGGGGGATTCAGGACCGAAGACGTACCACTCACAGGCGCAGACCTTACCTCCGCGTCAGCGGGCGTACGCACCGTGCCAAGCTGGATCCCATGCAGCACACGAGCGCTCCGTACGAAGAACGTCTGACCGCGCCCCGCTCCTGGTGGTTCGCCTGCCTGCTGGTGGGCGTCGCGATGGCGCTGACCCTGCTGCCCTTCGGCACCCTGCCGCTGCTGGGCGGACTGGTCGGCGGCACCGCGGTGGCGGCGGTCGTGACCAGCTCGTACGGTTCCGTGCGCATCCGGGTCGTGGGCGACTCGCTGGTCGCGGGCGAGGCCCGGATCCCGCTGTCGGCGCTGGGCGGAGCGCACGTGCTCGACCCGGAGGAGGCTCGCGCCTGGCGCTCGTACAAGGCGGACCCGCGCGCCTTCATGCTGCTGCGCGCCTACGTGCCCACCGCGCTGCGCGTGGAGGTCGTCGACCCGGAGGACCCGACCCCGTACCTGTACCTGTCCACGCGGGAGCCGGAGCGGCTGGCGGCGGCCCTGAAGGCCGTCCGCACGGCGTAGCCGGAAGGGGACCCGGGTCCCCGGTCTCACCGGGCCCTGCCGGCCGCGAGGCGCGGTACGGGGTCCGTCCGCGGCACGGCGGCACCGGCCCGGGACACAGGCCGCGGCGCCGGTCCGGGAGGAACGGCGGTCCGGGAAGCGGGTCGGGGCGCCGGGGCGGAGCCGGGGCCGCCGTCCGGCTTCGCCTGCGGCATCCCTCAGGCGCCCAGCTCCCCGCGCGGCTCGTCCAGGTCCAGGGGATCGGCGGGCTGCTCCAGGCGCGGGAGCCCGGTGAGCCGGTCCCAGGGGACCTGCATCGCGCGCAGGTCCGCGCGGACACGGTCCGCGAGGCGTCTGGTGTCCCGGCGGTTCATCACGGCGCCGACGGCCGCGCCCACCAGGAACGGCATCAGGTTCGGCAGGTTGCGCACCATGCGCTTCATGATCTGTCGGCGCAGCTCGCGCTTCATCCGGCCGCCCAGGGCGGTGTCGATCGTCGACGGCTTGCGCACGTCGACCCCGCGCTCCTGTGTCCAGGCGGTGAGGTACACCGAGGAGCGCTGCGCCAGCGTGCCGGGGGCCCGCAGGCCGTACACCTCGTGCAGTTCGGCGATCAGCTTGAACTCGATCGCGGCGACGCCGGTGATCTCCGCGGCGAGCTCTGCGGGCATCGCCGGCGGAGCCGGCAGCATCGCCGCGGCGCCGACGCCGGCGCCCACCGCGCCCGTGGCCCTGCACGCGCCCGCCACGAGCTTGTCGGCGAGCTCCTCGGGCCCGAGGCCCGGGAACTGCCTGCGGAGCGTCTGCAGGTCGCGTACGGGAACGCGCGGGGCGTTCTCGACGATGCGGTCGGCGAGGAAGGCCAGGCCCGCCCTGGCCCGGCTGCCGCCCTTGCGGACGCCTTCCCTGACGGCCGCGGCACGGCTCCTGGTCACGGGGGACCCGGCCTTTGGTCCGAGGGCGCCGAAGGCGCCCTCGCTCGTTGCTTCGAGCGAGGCCTCGCGGCCTCGCTCGTCGTCACGCACGCCGTCCGAGGACGGACCACCGGCCGCTTCCCGGTCGCGGAAGCGGCGTTTCCAGGGCGGGGTCGAGCCGGTCACGGCCGACCCTGCCTCAGTCGCAGTCGCGGCAGATCGGCTGGCCGTTCTTCTCGCGGGCCAGCTGGCTGCGGTGGTGGACCAGGAAGCAGCTCATGCAGGTGAACTCGTCCTGCTGCTTCGGCAGCACCCGGACGGCCAGCTCCTCGTTCGAGAGGTCCGCGCCGGGCAGCTCCAGTCCCTCGGCGGCCTCGAACTCGTCGACGTCGACGGACGACGTGGACTTGTCGTTCCGTCGTGCCTTCAGTTCTTCCAGGCTGTCCGAGTCGACGTCGTCGTCGGTCTTGCGTGGGGTGTCGTAATCCGTTGCCATGTCGCTCTCCCCCTCTGGGTGTCTGCGGTGTCTCCAGCGCACGTAACGCGTGAGAGGCCGGACTTGTGCCCGACCCGAGGCGGAGATTTTGCCTCACATCAAGGTCTGTTACTCAATCGACACCCAACCGGACTCCGCACGGGTGATCGGCTTGGATGGCGAACGGGACCGTACACGGTCCGAATGCCGCTCTTCAAAGGCGTCTCACCGTGTACTTCCCGTCATCACGACCGCCGAAAACCCGGATTTTCCCGGCTTTCCGCCAGTCTGAGTGATCACGGAGAGTGGACGGCGAGACTTCGTCCATGTGATCGATCGCACACGGGGTACCCACGGAAGCGCTTCGGAAAATTCAGCGCAAAGCGAACGTCCCCGCATGTCGACGGCATGATCTCAGATCGGCAGGGTGACGCGCATCACGAGGCCGCCTCCCTCGCGCGGATGGGCGCCGATGTGGCCGCCGTGGGCACGGGCCACCGACCGGGCGATGGACAGGCCGAGCCCCACGCCCTTGTCGCTGCCGGTCCGCTCGGTCCGCAGCCGCCGGAACGGCTCGAAGAGGTTGTCGATCTCGTACGCGGGCACCACGGGCCCCGTGTTGGACACCACCAGGACCGCCTGGCCGTGCCGGCTCTCCGTGGTGACCTCCACCCAGCCGCCCTCGGGTACGTTGTACCGCACCGCGTTCTGGACGAGGTTCAGGGCGATCCGCTCCAGCAGGACGCCGTTGCCCTGGACGACCACCGGACTGCGCTCGCCCCGGATCTCGACGTGCTTGGCCACGGCCTCGGCGTGCGCCTGGTCGATGGCCTGCGAGGCGACCTCGGCGAGGTCCACGGGCTTGCGCTCGACGATCTGGTTGTCGCTGCGGGCGAGCAGCAGCAGGCCCTCGACGAGCTGCTCGCTGCGCTCGTTGGTGGCCAGCAGCGTCTTGCCCAGCTGCTGCAGCTCCACGGGGGCGCCCGGATCGGACAGGTGCACCTCCAGGAGCGTGCGGTTGATCGCGAGCGGGGTGCGCAGCTCGTGCGAGGCGTTGCCGACGAACCTCTGCTGCGCCGTGAAGGCCCGCTGCAGCCGTTCCAGCATCTCGTCGAAGGTGTCCGCGAGCTCCTTCAGCTCGTCGTCCGGTCCGTCCAGCTCGATGCGCCGGGACAGGTCCGAGCCGGCTACCGCGCGCGCGGTGCGGGTGATCCGGCCGAGCGGGGACAGGACCCGGCCGGCCATCGCGTAGCCGAAGGCGAAGGCGATCACGGCGAGCCCCAGCAGGGCCATCAGCGAGCGGCTGAGAAGGTTGTCCAAGGCAACTTGACGCTGATGGTCGATGCAGTCGCTGATCGCCGCGTTGAAGTCGTCCAGCGACAGGCGGGTCGCGTTGACCGTGGGGCAGTTCTCGCTGGTGACCTTGATGTCCGTGCCACCAGCGATCTTGAACAGCGGCTGGCTTCCCGTGTCCAGGGCCTGGGCCGCGAGCAGGTAGATGATCGACAGCAGCAGGATGCCGGCGATCAGGAACATGCCGCCGTACAGCAGGGTCAGCCGTATCCGGATGGTGGGGCGCAGCCAGGGGAACGGCGGGGCGGGCCTGCTCGGGTCCCAGGTGGGCTTCGGGGGCGCCGTCGGGGGTGCGGGTGTCGCTGCCACGTGGATCAGATCCGGTAGCCGGAGCCCGGCACGGTGACGATGACGGGCGGCTCGCCCAGCTTGCGGCGCAGGGTCATGACGGTGACGCGCACGACGTTCGTGAACGGGTCCGTGTTCTCGTCCCAGGCCTTCTCCAGGAGCTGCTCGGCGGAGACGACGGCGCCCTCGCTGCGCAGCAGCACCTCCAGGACGGCGAACTCCTTGGGCGCCAGCTGGACCTCGCGGCCCTCGCGGAAGACCTCGCGGCGGTTGGGGTCCAGCTTGATGCCGGCGCGCTCCAGGACGGGCGGCAGCGGCACGCTCGTACGCCGTCCCAGGGCGCGCACGCGGGCCGTCAGCTCACTGAAGGCGAAGGGCTTGGGGAGGTAGTCGTCGGCGCCGATCTCCAGGCCCTCCACGCGGTCGCTGACGTCGCCGGAGGCCGTGAGCATGAGCACGCGCGTGGGCATGCCCAGCTCGACGATCTTGCGGCAGACGTCGTCGCCGTGCACGAGCGGGAGGTCGCGGTCGAGGACGACCACGTCGTAGTCGTTGACGCCGATGCGCTCCAGTGCGGCCGCACCGTCGTACACGACGTCGACGGCCATGGCCTCCCGGCGCAGTCCGGTGGCCACCGCATCGGCGAGCAGTTGCTCGTCCTCGACGACGAGTACGCGCACGTCGCTTGTCCTTCCTGTGTCCGCCCGCGCCACAGCTGTCGCGTGCGGGCGAGCGGGGTCCGTCATGGGTGAGACCCCCATCCTGCCCTTTTCGGCCATAAACCGGCTGTAAGACGGGGGATGGGGCCCGTGGGGCGGGATTTTCTCGTCCTGCCGAGGTTTCCCGGGCGCAGCGCGGGGGGAGGACGGCTTTACACCCGCGATCACGCTCTGTTTCGTGCACCCACGAACCGCTTCCGCAGGGTCCGTGCACTCACGACTCGCTTCCGCAGGGCGGGCGTGGATGTCCGGCACTGTCGCCGCCCGGCCGGGCAGTGCCGGGCACGCGCTCCGAGCAGTGATCGCCCCTCCCGAAGGCACACCCCCGTGCCACCGACCCACGACCCAGGACGAGGGGGCGCAGCATGGACGCATTCACCGCAGGACTTCTGCAGCGCATAAAGGCGACCGAGTCCGACCTGACGCGTGCTCGCGAGACCGGTGACGACTTCCTCGTGGAGGTCGAGCAGGGCGAGCTCGACGACCTGCACCGCCTCGCCGCCGAGCACGGCGTGGAGGTCGCCGCGACGCACGCCTGACCGTGTTCCGCACGAGAGCGGGGCCCCGGCAGATCCAGACCGGGGCCCCGCTTCGTGTGCCGGGGTGCGGCGACCTCCGCACCCTGCTCCGCGTCAGTCGTGCCAGGCGCCCAGCTCCTCCAGGCGGGCCTGGAGGGGCTCGAAGAGGCCGGGCGGCGCGGCGATCGTCAGCTCGGGCGAGAGCGGCTCTCCGGGGCGGCCACCCGTGCGGGCGCCCGCCTCGCGGGCGATCAGGTCGCCCGCCGCGTAGTCCCAGGGGTTGAGGCCGCGCTCGTAGTACGCGTCCAGCCGGCCCGCCGCCACGTCGCACAGGTCGATCGCGGCCGAGCCGCCGCGGCGGATGTCCCGCACCTGCGGGACCAGGTGGCGGACCACCTCGGCCTGCCGGGCCCGGCGCTCGGCGAGGTAGCCGAAGCCGGTGCCGACCAGGGCCAGCCCGAAGGCGGGGGCGGGCCGCACGCGCACGGGCCGGTCGTTCAGGTACGCGCCCTCCCCGAGGGCCGCGCGGAAGGTCTCGCCGCGCATCGGGGCGTACACCACGCCGGCGAGGGTCTCGCCGTCCTTGCGGGCGGCGACGGAGACCGCCCAGCTGGGCAGCCCGTACAGGTAGTTCACGGTCCCGTCGACCGGGTCGATCACCCACTGCACGCCGCTGGTGCCCTCGACGCTGGCGCCCTCCTCGCCGAGCACCCCGTCCTCCGGCCGGCGGTCGGCCAGGAAGTCGGTGATCAGCTTCTCGGAGGCGATGTCCATCTCCGTGACGACGTCGACGGCGCTGGTCTTGGTCGCGGCCACGCCGAGGTCCTCGGGGCGGCCGTCGCGCAGGAAGTCGCCCGCGCGGCGGGCCGCCTCCAGCGCGAGTGCGAGCAGGTCGGCCTTGAGCTGGTCGGTCACGGCGCTCCTCACGCGTAGGGGCTGTCGGCGCCCGCGGCGGCGGGCTTGGGGGCGCGGGCGGGGCAGCAGCCGACCGGGCACACGTTGTGGCTGGGGCCGAGGGCGCCCAGGGCGCACGGCGTCACGGCCTCCTCCCGCTCGGTGGCGGCCCGCTCCAGGACGAGGTCGCGGATCGCCGCGGCGAACCGCGGGTCGGCGCCGACGGTGGCCGAGCGGCGCACCGGCAGCCCCAGCTCCTCCGCCTTGGCCTGGGCCTCGGTGTCGAGGTCGTACAGGACCTCCATGTGGTCGGAGACGAAGCCGATGGGGGCCATCACGACGGCCGGCACCCCGGCGGCGTGCCGCTCCTCCAGGTGGTCGCAGATGTCCGGCTCCAGCCACGGGATGTGCGGGGCGCCGGAGCGCGACTGGTAGACCAGCTGCCACGGGTGGTCGACGCCGGTCCGCTCGCGCACGGCGTCGGCGATCAGCCGCGCGACGTCCAGGTGCTGGCGCACGTACGCGCCGCCGTCCCCGTGCTCCTCGGCCGGCCCGGAGGTGTCCGCGGCCGAGGTGGGGATGGAGTGCGTGGTGAAGGCGATGTGGGCGCCGTCGCGCACGTCCTCGGGCAGCTCCGCCAGGGAGCGCAGCACACCCTCGGCCATGGGCTCCACGAAGCTCTCGTGGTTGAAGTAGTGGCGCAGCTTGTCGACCCTCGGCAGCGGCAGGCCCTCGGCCTCCAGCGCGGCGAGCGACTCGGCGAGGTTCTCCCGGTACTGCCGGCAGCCCGAGTACGAGGCGTACGCGCTGGTGGCGAGGACCAGGATGCGGCGGCGGCCGTCGTTCACCATGTCGCGCAGGGTGTCGGTCAGGTAGGGCGCCCAGTTGCGGTTGCCCCAGTACACCGGCAGGTCCAGGCCGTGGTCGGCGAAGTCCTTGCGGAGGGCGTCGAGGAGGGCGCGGTTCTGGTCGTTGATGGGGCTGACGCCGCCGAACAGGAAGTAGTGCTGCCCCACCTCCTTGAGGCGCTCCTTGGGGATGCCGCGTCCCCGCGTCACGTTCTCCAGGAACGGGACCACGTCGTCGGGGCCCTCGGGGCCGCCGAAGGACAGCAGGAGGAGGGCATCGTAGGGGGTGACATCACGCACGTCTGGCATGTCTTCGATCCTGCCATCCGCCGTCGGCGGCGCGGCAAAGGGCCACCCGCATGTCTTGTACCGGACATGCAGGGGCCTCCTCGGATGCGTAAGCTGTGTCAACTGCCCACACGCCTTACCGGACGTTGCGAGAGACCCCGTGCCCAGCCCTTACCGCGCCCTGTTCACCGCTCCCGGCGCTGCGGCCTTCTCCGCCGCGGGTCTCCTCGGCCGGATGCCGCTGTCCATGATGGGCATCGGCGTCGTGACAATGATCTCCCAGGTCACGGGCCGGTACGGGCTCGCGGGCGCGCTGTCGGCGACGATCGCGCTGTCCGCCGCCGCGCTCGGTCCGCAGGTCTCGCGCCTGGTGGACCGCCACGGTCAGCGGCGGGTGCTGCGGCCCGCGACGCTCCTGTCGCTGACCGCCGCGGCCGCGCTGCTGCTCGCCGTGCGCCTCGGCTGGCCGGATCCGGTGCTGTTCCTCTGCTGCGCCGGGATCGGCTGCACGCCGAGCATCGGCTCCATGACGCGGGCCCGCTGGGGCAAGCTCTACCGGGGCTCGCCGCGGCTGCACACCGCGTACGCCTTCGAGTCCGTGATCGACGAGGTCTGCTTCATCCTCGGGCCGATCATCTCCATCGGGCTGTCCACGGCATGGTTCCCGGAGGCGGGGCCGCTGCTCGCCGCGTGCTTCCTGGCGGCCGGCGTCTTCTGGCTGACGGCCCAGCGCGCCACCGAGCCCGAGCCGCACCCCCGCGAGCACCACACGGGCGGCTCCGCCCTGCGCTCCCCCGGCCTCCAGGTGCTGGTGGCCACCTTCGTGGCGACCGGAACGATCTTCGGGGCCGTCGACGTGGTCACGGTGGCCTTCGCCGAGGAGCAGGGCCACAAGGGCGCGGCGAGTCTGGTTCTGGCCGTCTACGCGGCCGGATCCTGCGTCGCGGGGGCGGTTTTCGGCCTGCTTCGCCTCACTGGACCGCCCGCCCGGCGCTGGGGACTGGGCGTGTGCGCCATGGCCGTGAGTATGATCCCCCTCCTACTGGTCGGGAACCTTCCGTTTCTGGCCGTGGCGCTGTTCGTGGCGGGCCTGTCCATCGCGCCGACGATGATCACGACCATGGCCCTTGTCGAACAGCACGTACCACGCGCGAAACTGACCGAGGGCATGACCTGGGTGAGCACCGGGCTCGCGGTCGGGGTCGCGCTCGGCTCCTCCGTGGCCGGCTGGGTGATCGACGCCGCCGGGGCGGACGCCGGGTACGGGGTCCCCGCGGTGGCCGGGGCCGTCGCGGTCGTGATCGGGCTTCTGGGCCACCGCCGGCTGAGCAGGCCGGCTCCGCAGCGGGAGGGGACCGATGAGGAGCACGTCGAGCGGGAACAGCGGCACGTGGCGTAACTGGTCGGGGACCGTCGCCGCGCGGCCCGCGCGCGTGGCCGCCCCCGCCTCCGTCGACGAACTGGCCGCCGCCGTGCGCGCGGCCGCCGAGGACGGCCTGCGGGTGAAGGCCGTCGGCTCCGGGCACTCCTTCACGGCCGCCGCCGCGACCGACGGCCTGCTGATCCGCCCGGACCTGCTCACCGGGATCCGCCGGATCGACCGCGCGGCGGGCACCGTCACCGTGGAGGCCGGGACCCCGCTCAAGCGCCTGAACGCGGCGCTGGCCCGCGAGGGCCTGTCGCTCACGAACATGGGCGACATCATGGAGCAGACGGTCTCCGGGGCGACCAGCACGGGGACGCACGGCACGGGCCGCGACTCGGGCTCGATCGCCGCGCAGATCACGGGCCTCGAACTGGTGACGGCCGACGGCTCGGTGCTCACCTGCTCCGCGACGGAGTGCCCCGACGTCTTCGCGGCGGCCCGGATCGGCCTCGGCGCCCTGGGCGTCGTCACCGCGATCACGTTCGCCGTGGAGCCGCTCTTCCTGCTCACCGCCCGCGAGGAGCCGATGCGCCTCGACCGGGTCCTGGCGGACTTCGACGCCCTCCACGCCGAGAACGAGCACTTCGAGTTCTACTGGTTCCCGCACACCGGCAACTGCAACACCAAGCGCAACAACCGCAGCGCGGGCCCCGCACGGCCGGTCGGCCGCCTGCGCGGCTTCCTCGACGACGAGTTCCTCTCCAACGGCGCGCTCCAGGTGGCCGGCGCGGTGGGCCGGGCGGTGCCCGCCACGGTCCCGGGGATCGCCCGGATCTGCAGCAGGGCCCTGTCGGCGCGGACGTACACCGACATCCCCTACAAGGTCTTCACCTCCCCGCGCCGGGTGCGCTTCGTGGAGATGGAGTACGCCGTTCCGCGCGCGGCCCTGGTGGACACGGTGCGTGAGCTCAAGCGCATGGTGGACCGCTCCCCGCTGCGCGTGGGCCTCCCGGTCGAGGTGCGCACCGCGCCCGCGGACGACATCGCGCTGTCCACCGCGTCCGGGCGGGACAGCGCGTACGTCGCCGTCCACATGTTCACCGGCACGCCGTACCGGGCCTACTTCACCGCCGCCGAGCGGATCTTCATCGCGCACGGGGGGCGGCCGCACTGGGGCAAGCTGCACACCCGCACCGCGGAGGACCTCGCCGCCCTGTACCCGCGCTTCGGGGAGTTCACGGCCCTGCGGGACCGGCTCGACCCCGAGCGGCGCTTCGGCAACCCCTACTTGCGCCGCGTCCTGGGGGCCTAGTCACGCTTCGTACCCACGTCCGGATACCGGACCACCCGTAAAGCCGCATAAGCAGCACTCGTCGAACAAGGGACATATAGGCGAAACGATCCACTCCACTTCGGGCGATCCCGTGAAGCACGTCACGCGCGCGGAGCGCGGACGCCGCCACGGACGGACGGCCGTCGCCCCGCACGAAAAGTCGGGCGGCGCGCCGATCCACGTACATGGCCCGAATGGAGTACTGTTGCGAGCCCTGGGACCGGACACCCGCCAGGGCGTTCGGGACCATCCAGGGCCGCCGGGAGGGGGATCGTTGCACAGGGTGACCAGATTCGTCACTTAGCGTTGCAAACAGGTAACCGTGCCATAACGGCGATCTTGGGCCCGTGCCCGACACGCCGGGCAACTCGGCAAGGTTGTGGCAGGCTGCACCCGGGCAGGCCACACTCGACTAGCGGAAGCAGCGACGCACGTGACGTCGGCAGGCACCACCCGGGAGGTCCCCATGCCCGAACTGCGTGTCGTGGCCGTCTCTAACGACGGCACACGGCTGGTGCTCAAGGCTGCGGACAGCACGGAGTACACGCTTCCGATCGACGAGCGGCTCCGTGCCGCCGTGCGGGGCGACCGTCCCCGGCTCGGGCAGATCGAGATCGAGGTGGAGAGCCACCTCCGCCCCCGCGACATCCAGGCGCGCATACGTGCCGGTGCCTCCGCCGAAGAGGTCGCCCAGCTCGCCGGCATCCCCGTCGACCGCGTCCGCCGCTTCGAGGGGCCCGTGCTCGCCGAGCGCGCGTTCATGGCCGAGCGGGCCCGCAAGACCCCGGTCCGCCGCCCCGGTGAGAACGCCGGGCCCCAGCTCGGCGAGGCCGTCCAGGAGCGGCTGCTGCTGCGCGGCGCCGAGAAGGACACCGTGCAGTGGGACTCCTGGCGCCGCGACGACGGCACCTGGGAGGTCGTGCTGGTCTACCGCGTGGCCGGCGAACCCCACGCGGCCACCTGGACCTACGACCCGCCCCGGCGGCTCGTGCAGGCCGTCGACGACGAGGCGCGCTCGCTGATCGGCGAGTCCGACGACCTCGCCGCGCCGGAGCCCAGCTTCCCGTTCGTGCCGCGCATCGCCCGGCTCCCCCGGGACCGCCAGGCGGAACGTCCCGTCGTGCCGGCGCCCGCGCCGGAGCCCGCCGAGGAGAGCGCCGGCGAGCGCGACTCGCTGACCAGTCTCCTGGAGGCGGTGCCCAGCTTCCGCGGCGATCTGGTGGTGCCGGAGCGACCCGCGGAGGACCCGGACGAACCTGCGGACGAGCCCGAGGCGGAGGAGCCGCCGGCGCCCGCGGCCTCGGCCGGCTCGGCCTACGCGGACGTGCTGATGCCGCGCTCGGTGACCAGCCACCGCGACCGGCTCGTCGGCGCCACCGACCGCCAGGCCGAGGCGGACGGCGTCCGCCCAGGCCGCAGGGCCGCGGTGCCCAGCTGGGACGAGATCGTCTTCGGCACCCGGCGCAAGAAGCAGGACTGAGAGGACCGGGTCCGCCCAAGGATCCCGGTATCCCGCCGGAGAGGGGCCGCACCGTACGGTGCGGCCCCTCTCCGGCGTCCGGGGCGGCCCTTCGCCGGCGCCGGGCGCGTCCGGCGGTCCCGCGTACGGGCCTACTGCGGGGCGGGGCCCGTGGCCACCGGACGGGTCTTGTCCGAGGACCACTCCGACCACGAGCCCGCGTACAGCGCGGCCGGGATGCCCGCGATCTCCAGGGCGAGGACCTCATGGGCGCCGGAGACGCCGGAGCCGCAGTAGACGCCGACCTCCGTGCCGGCCGACGCGCCCAATGAGCCGAAGCGGGCGGCCAGTTCGGACGCGGGGCGGAAGAAGCCGGACTCCGTGACGTTCTCCGTCGTCGGGGCCGAGACCGCGCCCGGGATGTGGCCGCCCACCCGGTCGATCGGCTCCACGTCGCCGCGGTAGCGCTCGGCCGCGCGGGCGTCGAGGAGCAGGCCGCCGCGGGCCAGCGCCGCGGCCGCGTCCGCGTCGAGCACCGGCAGTCCGCCGGGCTTCGGCTCGAAGTCGCCGGGTGCGGGGGCGGCCGGTCCGGACTCCAGCGGTCCGTCCCAGGCGGCGAGCCCGCCGTCAAGGACGCGCACCTGGGGGTGACCCGTCCAGCGCAACAGCCACCACGCGCGTGCGGCGGCCCAGCCGAGCCCGCCGTCGTAGACGACGACGGAGCGGTCCGCGCGGACGCCGGCCGCCCGCATCGACGCCCCGAACGCCTCCGGGTCGGGCAGCGGATGCCGGCCCCCGGACCCCGCCGGACCAGCGAGTTCGGTGTCCAGGTCCACATAGACGGCCCCTGGGATGTGGGCCTCCTCGTACGCGGAGCGCAGGTTCGGGCCGCCCAGCTGCCAGCGGACGTCGAGCACCGTCGGCGGGGTCGGTCCCGCGAGGTCGTGGGCCAGTCGGGACGCGGAGACGAGAGGATTCATGGACCCATCCTCGCGCACGGACTGGCCCCGGCCGCCGGGTCCGGCTACTCTGCTCCGCCGGATCGTCCCGGCCACCCGGCGTACCGGCGCGGACACGCAGGGTGCGAGGTGGCGGGCGTCTCCGGAGGGCCGCCCGGACGCGGCCGCGGGCCGGCAGGGCGGACGCCCTCCCGCCGTGCGCGGAGCGGCGACGGCGTGGCCGAGGCGTCCTGCGGCCCCGGTGGTGCGACCATGCGCACCCGGGCGGAGCGCGGACGCGTGAACGGGCGCGCACGGGGAAGCGGTAGTGACACGGCGCCATGAGGGGCCGAGAAGAGGGTGACGATGACCGAGGCACCGGAGTTGACCGGTCCGAACGGCACCGGGTACGGCCGGCACGCGCCCGGCGCACCGTGCCGGGTGAGCCTGATGGTGCACGGCCTGGCCGCGACCCAGGAGTTCTACGGGGCCCTGTTCGGCTGGGAGTTCCGGCCCGGCCCCCGGCAACCGGGCCCGTACGTGCGGGCGATGCTCGACGGCCGCGAGGTGGCGGACATCGGGCAGCTGCCGCCCGGCCGGCGCCTTCCCGTGGCGTGGACGCCGTACCTGGCCTCGGACGACGTCGACCTGACGGCGGCCGCGGTGCGCTCCTGCGGCGGCACGGTCGGGGTGGGACCGCTGGACGCCGCCGACGCCGGGCGGATGGCGGTCGCCGTGGACCCCTCGGGTGCCGTCTTCGGCCTCTGGCAGGCGACGGGCCCGCTGCGCGAGGGGGCCGCCGGCGTGCCGGGCGCCCCCGCCCGGCACGAGCTGATCACGCGGGACGCGGCGGTCGTCGCGCGGTTCTACCGCTCGGTGTTCGGCTACGAGCAGCGGCCGCACGTGTCGGCCGACTTCGACTGCGTCTCCCTGCTGCTGGACGGGCGTCCGGTCGCCGAGATCCGCGGCATGGGCAGGGTCCTGCCGCGCGACCGGGGCTCGCACTGGATCACGTACTTCGCGGTGCCCGACGTGGACGCGGCGGCGGAGCGGCTGACCGCCCTCGGCGGCCGTGTCGCCCGGCGGCCGCACGACACCCCGCTGGGACGGGCCGCGGCGGCGACGGACCCGGAGGGCGCGCTGTTCGGCCTGGTGGACGCGGGCCTCTGACCGTCCGGCGCCGTCAGCCGCGCACGGGCTCGGCGGGCGTGTCCACCGGCAGGACGTCCGGTGACAGCGCGCCCGCCCGCGCCGTGGCCGCCGTCATGCGGCGGCGGTGGTGGCGGCGGCACAGGACCTCGTAGGCGACCTCGTCCGGGGAGTGGGTGACGTCGCCGACCACCACCTGGGCGCCCTCCACGACCATCGCGCCGCCTATCGTGCGGGCGTTGTGCGTGGCGCGGGCGCCGCACCAGCACAGGGCCTCCACCTGCAGGACCTCGACGCGGTCGGCCAGCTCGACCAGGCGCTGCGAGCCGGGGAAGAGCTTGGAGCGGAAGTCCGTGGTGATGCCGAAGGCGTAGACGTCGATGCCCAGGTCGTCGACCACGCGGGCCAGCTGGTCGATCTGCTCGGGCGCCAGGAACTGCGCCTCGTCGGCTATCACGTAGTCCGCGCGGGAGCCCCGCGAGAGGTGGTCGACGAGGTACGCGTACACGTCCAGGTCGTCCGCCACCTCCACGGCGTCCGTGACCAGGCCCAGGCGCGAGGAGAGCTTGCCCTGGCCGGCCCGGTCGTCGCGGGTGAAGATCATGCCCTGGAGCCCCCGCGCCGAGCGGTTGTGCTCGATCTGCAGGGCCAGCGTCGACTTCCCGCAGTCCATGGTTCCTGAGAAGAACACCAGCTCGGGCATGGGGGGTTGAGGACCTTTCGGGGGATCGGGGGCTTCAGGAGCGTACTTGCAGCAGCGGGACGAGCTGTTCCGCCGGGGTCATCGAGCCGTGGTTGCCGACCATGGCCGACTCCTTCGGCTCCCGCTCGGAGGCGACGATCAGTACGTCGTCGTGGGCGGCCGCGATCACGTCGCCGAGGCGGGCGTACACCCGCTCGTCGACGTGCGGGCCGAACCAGCCGGCCGCGATCGCCTCGTCCCGCGAGGCCACCCAGAACTGCTCCCCCAGCACCTCGCGCCAGACGGCCAGGACGTCGCCGGCGGCACCCGGGACCGCGTAGACGTGCCGGGCGCGGCCCTCGCCGCCGAGCAGGGCGACGCCCGCGCGCAGCTCCCAGTCCTCGTCGAAGTCGATGCGGTGCTGTTCGGTGAACGGGATGTCGATCATGCCGTGGTCGGCGGTGACGTACAGGGCCGTGCGCGGCGGCAGCTGCTCCGCGAGGCGCTGGACGAGGCGGTCGGCGTAGGCGAGCTGGCCGCGCCAGGGGTCGGAGTCGACGCCGAAGCGGTGGCCCTTGCCGTCGACCTCGGAGTAGTACGTGTAGACCAGCGCGCGGTCGCCCGCGGCCAGCTGCTCGGCGGCGAGGTCCATGCGGTCCTCGCCGGACAGGCGGCCGTGGAAGGTACCGCCGCTCAGCGCGACCTGTGTCAGCGGGGTGGTCTCGAAGGAGGGGGCCGAGACCTGCGCGGTGTGCACGCCGGCCTCGTGGGCGCGCCGGAAGACCGTGGGGTACGGCTGCCAGGCGTGCGGCGGCGTCCAGGGGGTCCAGCGCAGCTGGTTCATCAGCTCGCCGGTCCCGGGATCGCGCACCGTGTAGCCGGGCAGGCCGTGCGCGCCGGGCGGCAGGCCCGTGCCGACGGAGGCCAGGGAGGTCGCGGTGGTCGCGGGATAGCCCGCGGTGATCGGCCGGCCGGTGCCGCCGCGCGAGGAACCGAGCAGCGACGTCATGAACGGCGCGTCCTCGGGGTGGCTCCGCAGCTGCTCCCAGCCGAGGCCGTCGATCAGGAAGACGCAGACGCGGTCGGCGGGCTCCAGCTCCGTGAGGGTGGGTTCGAGTCCGGGCACGCCCAGGCCGGCCGCGAGGGTGGGCAGCAGGTCGGCGAGCGAACCGGAGCCGTACTCGGGCACGGGCGCGGAGCCGAGGGCGAGCGGCTCCGGGTGGCCCCAGGCGGGAGCGGGCGCGGCGGGTGCGTAGCGCCCCTGGTCGGGGGCGGAGTAGGACGCGTCGGACATCAGCGCGCGGTGTCCGCGGTCGCCTCGGAGAGGCACTGCGCGAAGGCGAGGGTCTGGCGCACGGCGTCCGGGCCGTCGCCGGCCTCGCTGACGCGCAGGCTGAGGTCGTCGGCCGTGGAGTTGCCCGTGTAGCCGTGGTCCGCCTCGCAGTTGGGGTCGCCGCAGGCGGCGGGCTCCAGGTCGATGCGGGAGACGGCGCCCCAGCCGATGGTCAGCACGACCTCGCGGGGCGGGGTGCCGGGCACGTACTTCTCGGGGTTGGCGACGACGCGGCTGAGCACGACCGACGAGATCCGGCCGAGCTTCACGGACTCCGTGGACGTCGTCGCGTACGGCGTCGGGGAGGTGCTGTCCGCCGCCTGCTCGTCGGTGTGGCTGACGATGAACCGGGTGCCGGTGAGGACCAGTACGGTCACGTGCCGCCGGACCTCGTTGGCGTCGAACGTCGTCTCCTGGTGGACCAGGTACGACCGGATGGTCTCGCCGCCGACGGCGGCCTCCACCGCCTCGGCCACGAGAGCCGGGTAGTAGCCGCTGCGCTCGATCGCCGCCCGCAGCCCCTGGGTCGTCGTACTGGTCTTGGCCATGCGCTCCATCCTACGGGGGTGCGCCGACTGCGGGGGCACCGCTCACGGCGGCGATCGTTCCGGCCCGCGCCGGTGCTCCGGCGCGGGCGGTGCGATGCCCCGGCCTCAGTAGCCGGGCAGGGTGCGCGGTCCGAGGTCGTCGCGGGCGGGCGGCGGGGCGAGCCGTACGGAGGCGCCGAGCACGCTCAGGCCGCGCGGCGCCACGACGACGGGCTCCAGCGTCACGGAGACGACCTCGGGATGGTCGTCCACGAGGCGCGACAGGCGCAGCATCAGCTCCTCCAGGGCCGCCGTGTCCGCGGGCGCCGAGCCGCGCCAGCCGAACAGCAGCGGCGCGGTGCGGATGGAGCGGATCAGGGAGGAGGCGTCGCGGTCGGTGACCGGGATCAGCCGGTGGCCGGTGTCCCCGAGCAGCTCCGACGGTGCCCCGGCCAGGCCGAAGGAGAGCACGGCGCCGACGGCCGGCTCGACGACCGCGCGCACCACCGTGTCGACGCCGCGCGGGGCCATCGCCTGCACCACGAGGCGCAGCTCCTCGGGCTCGCCGAAGAGGCCGGTCAGTTCGGCGTAGGCCCGGCGCAGCTGCTCCTCGTCGCCGAGCTCCAGACGGACGCCGCCGAGGTCGGCGCGGTGGCGCAGGTGCGGGGCGGTGGTCTTGAGGGCCACCGGGTAGCCCAGGCTCCCCGCCGCGGCCACGGCCTCGTCGGGGGTGGGCGCGGGCAGGGCGGGCCGGACGTGGACGCCGTACCGGGCGAGCAGGGCGGCGGTGTCGTCGGCGGTGAGGGTGAGGCCGACCGTGGCGCCCTCGCCCAGGAGGGCGCGGATCTGCCCGGCGGCGCCCCTCTCGTCGATGTCGTCGTACTCGGGCACCCGGCCGGGCTCGGCGGCGTCACGTCGCCACTGGGCGTACTGGACCGCCTCGGCGAGCGCCCTCACGGCCCGTTCGGCGGCCGGGTAGGCGGGAATGAGCCGCCGGTCGGCGGCGAGCGGCGCCTCGGGCACGACGGGCGGCTGCTCAACGGCGGCCGTCGGCGGCCCGGCGGCCTGGGGCGCGGTGCTCGCGGCCGCGGACAGCGCCTCGGCGAGCCCGCCCAGCTCGACGTGGACCACGAGGACCGGTTTGGCGGGGGCCGCCGCGGACGCCGAGCGCAGGGCCTCGGCCAGGGCCGCGTCGGCGGCGGAGGTCTCCCCCACCGCCGGGATGGCGGTGACCACGACGGCGTCGCAGGCGTCGTCGGCCAGGGCGCGGGACAGGGCGAGGTGGAAGTCCTCCGCGGACGCCGCCGTGGTGAGGTCCAGCGGCGGCAGCGGGCGCAGCCCCTCGGCGAGGCAGGCGTCGTACGTCAGCAGGCCCAGCGACTCGGAGTTGCCGAGGATCGCCACGCGCGGTCCGGCGGGCAGCGGCTGGCGGGCCAGCAGCAGGCCCGCGTCGACCAGCTCGGTGATGGTGTCGACGCGGATCACGCCGGCCTGCCGCAGCAGCGCCGAGACGGTCGCGTGCGGCAGCCGTGTGGTGCGTACGCGGTGGCCCTGGGGCGCCGCTCCCCCGTGCCGCGCGCCCTGGACCACGACCACCGGCTTGACCGCCGCCGTGCGCCGGGCCAGGCGCGTGAACTTGCGCGGGTTGCCGATGGTCTCCAGGTACATCAGCGCGACGTCGGTGTCGGGGTCGTCGTACCAGTACTGCAGGACGTCGTTGCCGGAGACGTCGGCGCGGTTGCCGGAGGAGAGGAAGGTGGACACGCCGGTCACGCCGGTGACGCCGCCGCCGCGCCGGTGCAGCCGGGAGAGCAGGGCGATGCCGATGGCGCCGGACTGCGCGAACAGGCCGATCCGGCCGGTGCGGGGCATCTCGGGGGCGAGCGAGGCGTTGAGCCGCACACCGGGCGCGGTGTTGATGACGCCGAAGGCGTTGGGCCCGATGATCCGCATGCCGTACGAGCGGGCCTGCCGCACCAGCTCGCGCTGGCGCTCGCGCCCCTCGGGGCCGCTCTCGGCGTACCCGGCGGAGACCACGACGAGTCCCTGCACGCCGCGCTCGCCGCACTCCGCGACGACCTCGGGGACGGCCGGCGCGGGCACGGCGACGACGGCGAGGTCGACGGGCTCGGGGATGTCGCGCACGGAGCGGTGGACGGGCACGCCGTCCACCTCGGTCCCGTCGGCCGCCCTGTTCACCGCGTACAGGCGGCCGGTGAAGCCGCCCTCGCGCAGGTTGGCCAGGACGCTGCGCCCGACGCCGCCGGGGGCGCGGCCCGCGCCGACGACCGCGACCGAGCCGGGCCGCAGCAGCCGCGCCACGGACCGGGCCTCGGCGCGCTGCTCGCGGCCGCGCTGCACGGCGAGCGACCGGTCGGTGGGCTCCAGATCGAACTCCAGGCGGACGACGCCGTCCTCGAAGCTGCGCTGCTGCGTGTACCCGGCGTCCGTGAACACCTTGATCATCTTGGTGTTGGCGGGCAGCACCTCGGCGGCGAAGCGGCGGATGCCGCGCTCCCGGGCGACGGCCGCGATGTGCTCCAGGAGGGCCGAGGCGACCCCGCGTCCCTGGTGCGCGTCCTGGACCAGGAAGGCGACCTCGGCCTCGTCGGCGGGCGCGGAGGCCGGCAGGCCGCGGGCGTCGATGCGGTCGTAGCGTACGGTGGCGATGAACTCGCCGCCCACCGTGGCCGCGAGTCCCACCCGGTCCACGAAGTCGTGGTGCGTGAAGCGGTGGACGTCCTTGGCGGACAGGCGCGGGTACGGCGCGAAGAAGCGGTAGTACTTCGACTCGTCCGACACCTGCTCGTAGAAGCTGACCAGCCGGTCGGCGTCCTCGGTCGTGATGGGTCTGACGCGCGCGGTGCCGCCGTCGCGCAGCACCACGTCGGCCTCCCAGTGCGCGGGGTAGGTGTGCCGGTCCGACGGGATCTGCATGGGGCCAAGAGTACGGCTCGCGTCCGGGCGGGGTACGGGGCAGGCCGGGGAACCGGCGGCGGTGCGCGGGCCCGCGCCGGGCCCGTACGTCCTCCCGCGCCCGCGCCGCGATGTGGAAGACTGGTCTAGACAACCCGGAACACCTGAAGGGCAGCATCACATGGCTGAGCGCCGCGTCAACGTCGGCTGGGCCGAGGGCCTCCACGCCCGCCCCGCCTCCCTCTTCGTCCGTGCCGCCACGGCCGCGGGCGTCCCCGTGACGATCGCCAAGGCGGACGGCAAGCCCGTCAACGCCGCCTCCATGCTCGCCGTGCTCGGCCTGGGCGCCCAGGGCGGCGAGGAGGTCGTCCTGGCCTCCGACGCCGAGGGCGCCGACGCCGCGCTCGACCGCCTGGCCAAGCTGGTCTCCGAGGGCCTGGAGGAGCTGCCCGAGACGGTCTGACCCCTCGGACACCGTGCGGCGGAGCCGCGTCACCCCCGGCGGGGCGACGCGGCTCCGCCGTTTCCGCCGTATGGGCCGCGCCCGCACGCACGGGCGGGGGCGGGCATCGGGGGGCGCCTTGCGGGCGTCCGCCGCCCGTGCAGCGGGCGCCGATGCCGTCCGGCAGGGGTGTTCGCGCATGTTTTCGCGGCACGTTCGCGCGTCAATTCGCGGGCCGCCCGCCCCGCGTTCCCGGCTCGGCCGGAAATGGCGGACCGACAAAATTCCGGACCCCGGAGAACGCATGAAAAAGAGGGCAGCATAAATACGCCCCGCCGAATTACCTCTTTGTATACGGCCCTTTTGTTAATGACGCGGGCCCGCCGTGTTTACGGCGTGTTGCGAAGTCCTCACGCGCTCCGCGCGGTCCGGGAAGCGCAGCCGGTGCGCGGCGGTGCAGCGCTCGGTGTGCAGCGCGGTGACCGCCCGGGCCCGCTCGCCGTCCCCGCGGGCGACCGCGTCGACGATGCCGCCGTGCTCGGCCCAGGACTCCACCGGGTCGGCGGGCGCCTCCACCGCGTACATCCAGGCGATCTTGTGCCGCAGCTGGGCGAGCGTCGAGGTCAGGGCCGGGCTGCCGGAGGCCTGGGCGAGCGTCTCGTGGAACCAGGAGCCCAGCGAGCGCAGATCCTCGCTGTTGCCGCGCCTGGCGCGCTCCTGGCCGAGTCTGACCAGGCCGCGCAGGACCTTCAGATGGGCCTCGGTGCGGCGCTGGGCGGCGCGCGCCGCACCCAGGGGCTCCAGCAGCATCCGCATCTCCAGCAGGTCGGCGGCCTCCTGCTCGGTGGGCTCCGCGACGCACGCGCCCGCGTGCCGCCGGGTGACCACGAAGCCCTCGGCCTCCAGCGTGCGCAGCGCCTCGCGCACCGGGACGCGCGAGACGCCGTAGCGGCGGGCGAGCAGTTCCTCGGTGAGCCGGCTGCCGCGCTCGTAGACACCCGCGACGATGTCGTCACGGATCGCCGTGCATACCGAGTGTGCCGGAATGCGCATGGCCGGACCTCCGCTTAATACCCGCGAAACGCGGTCGATTGACGCTTGTTCAGCGACTCTATTGCAGACGGCCGGAATTTCCGATGGCACACCGGAATCCATGGATATTTTTTGGACAGCGGAACAGGGAACGGCCGGGACCGGTGGGCGGCGTGCGCTCCGGCGGGACCGCTCCCCCGGCGGCGGCGACAGCACGAGGGCCCCGGCTCGGTCAGCCGGGGCCCTCGTGGGCGGTGCGGGGGTCGGTCGTCAGATCTTGACGCCGTGCGAGCGGAGGTAGGCGACCGGGTCGATGTCCGAGCCGTACTCCGCGGAGGTGCGGGCCTCGAAGTGGAGGTGCGGCCCGGTGGAGTTGCCGGTGGACCCGGAGAGCCCGATCCGCTGGCCCGGGGTGACCTGCTGGCCGACGGAGACGCCGATGGACGACAGGTGGCCGTACTGGGTGTACGTGCCGTCGTTCATCTTGATGACGATGTTGTTGCCGTAGGCGCCGCCCCAGCCGGCCTCGACGACGGTGCCGGAGCCGACGGCGTGGACGGAGGTCCCGGAGGCGGCGTGGAAGTCGACGCCGGTGTGGGTGCCGGAGGACCACACGGAGCCGCCGGTCCGGTAGCCCGTGGAGACGTACGAGCCGGAGATCGGGGCGACGTAGGACATCAGGCGCTTGCGCTCGGCCTCGCGGGCGGCGCGCTCCTTGGCCTCGCGCTCCTCCTTGGCCTTCTCCTCGGCGCGCTCGCGGGCGGCACGCTCGGCGGCCGCCTTCTCCGCGGCGGCCTCCGCCGCGGCCTGCGCCTGGGCGGCGGCCTGCGCGTCGACCTGCTCGGCGACCGCGTCGCCGATGGTGACGGCCTTGGTCAGGCCACTCTGCTCGACGGCCGTCTCCGCGGCGAGCGCCGGGGCGGCCAGGGTTCCGATGACACCGGTGGTGGTGAGCGCCGCCACGCCCGCGGTCCTGGTGGTCGCGCGGCTGATCCTGCTCGGACGACGATGCTTCCCGGTGGCACGGGTGAACGCCATGAAAGGGCTGGTCCTTTCCTTCCCTCTCGCCTACCGGGTTAGCTGACGGGTTCGGAGCAGGAAGGTCTCCTACGGCCTCCTCCACGGCGTGAAGGCGGCCGATTCACCCCAAGGGACTGTGGGTCCCCGGCTCCCCTGGCTCGCGCCGTACGGGGACTCGGCGATGACTGTCCGGTGCCGCGGGCGCGGCGCACTGCCTGACGAACAGCCGGACCGACGCTAAACGGGGCTTCATAAGATCAACAAACGGATCATCGGATTTGTAGCGTACGCCACAGGGCAGACAGCCACTCTTGCCCTCAATACGGACGAAAGCGGGCCCCGGTGGGTTTTCGGCCACCGGGGCCCGCTCGTTCCGGACCGCCCTACTCGGCGGCCACCACGCTCACCTCGCCGATCCCGAGGGCCCGGACGGGCTCCGCGATCTGCGCGGCGTCGCCCACCAGGACGGTCACCAGGCGGTCCACCGGGAAGGCGTTCACGACGGCGGCGGTGGCCTCCACCGTGCCCGTCGCGGCGAGCTGCCGGTACAGCGTGGCCTGGTAGTCGTCGGGCAGGTGCTGCTCGACCTGGTCGGCGAGCGTGCTCGCCACGGCGGCCGCCGTCTCGTACTTGAGCGGGGCCACGCCGACCAGGTTCTGCACGGCGACGTCGCGCTCGGCGTCGGTCAGGCCGCCCTCCGCGAGGGTGCGCAGCACCGTCCACAGGTCCTGCAGCGCGGGGCCGGTGTTCGGGGTGTCCACGGAGCCGCTGATGGCGAGCATCGCGGCGCCCGTGCCGTCCGGGGCGGAGCGCAGCACCTGGGCGAAGGCCCGCACGCCGTAGGTGTAGCCCTTCTCCTCGCGCAGGACGCGGTCCAGGCGGGAGGTGAGGGTGCCGCCGAGGCTGTACGTGCCGAGCACCTGGGCGGGCCACACCCGGTCGTGCCGGTCCGGGCCCACGCGGCCGATGAGCAGCTGCGTCTGGACGGCCCCGGGGCGGTCGACGATCACCACGCGGCCGGTGTCGTCCGCGGTCACCGGCGGCACGGGGCGCGGCTCGGCGGCCGAGCCGGTCCAGGCGCCCAGCGTGTCCGCGAGGAGCGCGTCGAGGTCGATCCCGGTGAGGTCGCCGACGACCACGGCGGTGGCCGTGGCGGGCCGCACGTGCTTCTCGTAGAAGGCCCGCACGGCCGCCGAGTCGATGCCGGCGACGGTCTCCTCGGTGCCCTGGCGCGGCCGGGACATGCGCGAGTCCGCCGGGAACAGCTGCCGGGAGAGCTCCTTGGCGGCGCGGCGTGCGGGGTTGGCGGTCTCGTGCGGGATCTCGTCGAGGCGGTTGCGCACCAGGCGCTCGATCTCGCCGTCCGCGAAGGCCGGCGCCCGCAGCGCGTCGGCGAGCAGCCCGAGGCCCTTCTGCAGCCGGGAGGCGGGCACCTCCAGGGAGAGCCGCACGCCCGGGTGGTCGGCGTGCGCGTCGAGCGTGGCGCCGGAGCGCTCCAGCTCGGCGGCGAACTCCTCGGCGGAGTGCTTGTCGGTGCCCTCCGAGAAGGCGCGGGCCATGATCGTGGCGACGCCGTCGAGGCCGGCGGGCTCGGCGTCCAGCGGCGCGTCGAGCACCACCTCGACGGCGACGACCTGCTGGCCGGGGCGGTGGCAGCGCAGCACCGTCAGGCCGTTGCCGAGCGTGCCGCGCTCGGGGGCCGGGAACGCCCAGGGGCGCGCCTCGCCCGCCCGGGGCCGCGGGTGGAAGTCCATCGGGGCGAGCTCGGTCACTTCGCCGCCTCCTCGTCGGTGTCCGCAACGGCTTCGGTGTCTTCGGCGGCCTCGCCCGCCGTGCCCGCTGTGCCTGCCAGGGGTTCGTACACGAGCACCGCGCGGTTGTCGGGGCGCAGGCGGGCCGCGGCGACCTCCTGGACCTCCTCCGCCGTGACGTCCAGCACGCGCTGCACGGCGGTCAGGGCGAGCTGCGGGTCGCCGAACAGGACGGCGTACCGGCACAGTTCGTCGGCGCGGCCCGCGACCGTGCCGAGCCGGTCCAGCCACTCGCGCTCCAGCTGGGCCTGGGCGCGCTCCATCTCCTCGGCCGTGGGGCCCTCCGCGGCGAACCGGGCGAGCTCCTCGTCCACGGCCGCCTCGATCACGGGCACCTCGACGTCGCCGGAGGTCTTCACGTCCAGCCAGCCCAGAGAGGGCGCCCCGGCCAGCCGCAGCAGGCCGAAGCCGGCCGCGACGGCGGTGCGGTCCCGGCGCACGAGGCGGTTGTACAGGCGGGAGGACTCGCCGCCGCCCAGGATCGTCAGCGCCAGGTCGGCGGCGTCGGCCGCGCGGGTGCCGTCCTCGGGGAGCCGGTAGGCGGCCATCAGGGCGCGCGCCGGGACCTCCTCCTCGACGACCTCGCGCAGCTGCCCGCCGATGGTCTCCGGCAGGGAGCCGTCGCGCGGCGCGGGCTTGCCGTCGTGCCCGGGGATGGAGCCGAAGTACTTCTCGATCCAGGCGAGCGTCTGCCCGGGGTCGATGTCGCCGACGACCGAGAGCACGGCGTTGTTGGGCGCGTAGTAGGTGCGGAAGAAGTTCCGCGCGTCCTCCAGGGTGGCCGCGTCCAGGTCCGCCATGGAACCGATCGGGGTGTGGTGGTACGGGTGGCCCTCCGGGTAGGCCATCGCGGTCAGCCGCTCGAAGGCCGTCCCGTAGGGGACGTTGTCGTAGCGCTGGCGGCGCTCGTTCTTGACGACGTCCCGCTGGTTCTCCATGGACTCCTCGTCGAGCGCGGTGAGGAGGGAGCCCATGCGGTCGGCCTCCAGCCAGAGGGCGAGCTCCAGCTGGTGGGCGGGCATGGTCTCGAAGTAGTTGGTGCGCTCGAAGCTGGTCGTGCCGTTCAGGGAGCCGCCGGCCCCCTGCACCAGCTCGAAGTGGCCGTTGCCGTGCACCTGCTTCGACCCCTGGAACATCAGGTGCTCGAAGAGGTGGGCCAGGCCCGTGCGCCCCTCGACCTCGTGACGGGAGCCGACGTCGTACCAGAGGCACACCGCCGCGACCGGGGTCAGGTGGTCCTCGGAGAGCACCACGCGCAGGCCGTTGGCCAGGCGGTGCTCGGTCGCTGTCAGGCCGCCGGAGCCTGCCTCGGCTGTGGCCGTGTGACCCATGGGCATGTACGTCCCTTCGATCGCGGATACTTCGCGGAGAACTGCTGCATTCCCGCCGGTTCTGCCACTGTATGCAAGCGCGCGGACGCCTGGCGAAGTTCCCGCACCGCATACGCCGAGAGCGAGAATCACCCACGGCGCGCGGCGGCGGCCGGATCCGGTCACGGTGCGCAGGAGGGCCGCGACGCCGGGTGGTGGACACGGGTCGCGGTCCGTGATGTCAGTGGAGCGGTCCACAATGGTCCGCGACAGTTCCCGTTCATGTTGGTGAAGGAGCCGCGCAGCGATGGCCCGCCGCAGCACGAAGACCCCGCCGCCCGACGACGCGTACGAGGAGAAGATCCTCGACATCGACGTCGTCGACGAGATGCAGGGCTCCTTCCTGGAGTACGCCTACTCCGTCATCTACTCCCGCGCCCTGCCCGACGCCCGCGACGGCCTCAAGCCGGTGCACCGCCGCATCGTCTACCAGATGAACGAGATGGGCCTGCGCCCCGAGCGCGGCTACGTCAAGTGCGCCCGCGTCGTCGGCGAGGTCATGGGCAAGCTCCACCCCCACGGCGACGCCTCGATCTACGACGCCCTGGTCCGCCTCGCGCAGCCCTTCTCGATGCGCGTGCCCCTGGTCGACGGCCACGGGAACTTCGGCTCGCTGGGCAACGACGACCCGCCGGCCGCCATGCGGTACACCGAGGCCCGCATGGCCGACGCCACGTCGCTGATGACCGAGTCCATCGACGAGGACACCGTCGACTTCGCCCCGAACTACGACGGCCAGGAGCAGGAGCCGGTGACCCTGCCGGCCGCCTTCCCGAACCTGCTGGTCAACGGCGCGTCGGGCATCGCCGTCGGCATGGCCACGAACATGCCGCCGCACAACCTCGGCGAGGTGATCGCCGCCGCCCGCCACCTCATCCGGTACCCGGGCGCGGACCTGGAGACGCTGATGAAGCACGTCCCGGGTCCCGACCTGCCGACGGGCGGGCAGATCGTCGGCCTGTCCGGCATCCGGGACGCGTACGAGAAGGGCCGCGGCACCTTCAAGATCCGCGCCACGGTGTCCGTGGAGAACGTGACGGCGCGCCGCAAGGGCCTGGTCGTCACGGAGCTGCCCTTCGCGGTCGGCCCGGAGAAGGTCGTCAGCAAGATCAAGGACCTGGTCGGCTCGAAGAAGCTGCAGGGCATCGCCGACGTCAAGGACCTCACCGACCGCGAGCACGGCCTGCGCCTGGTCATCGAGATCAAGAACGGCTTCGTGCCGGAGGCGGTCCTGGAGCAGCTCTACAAGCTGACGCCGATGGAGGAGTCCTTCGGCATCAACAACGTCGCCCTGGTCGACGGCCAGCCCCTCACCCTGGGCCTCAAGGAGCTGCTCGAGGTCTACCTCGACCACCGCTTCGAGGTCGTGCGGCGGCGCAGCGAGTTCCGCCGCGGCAAGAAGCGCGACCGGCTGCACCTGGTCGAGGGCCTGCTGGTGGCCCTGCTGGACATCGACGAGGTCATCCGCCTGATCCGCTCCAGCGACAACTCCGCGCAGGCCAAGGAGCGCCTGATGGAGCACTTCTCCCTGTCGGAGGTCCAGACGCAGTACATCCTGGACACGCCGCTGCGCCGGCTGACCAGGTTCGACCGGATCGAGCTGGAGTCCGAGCGCGACCGGCTCAACAGCGAGATCGACGAGCTGACCCGCATCCTGGAGTCGGACGCCGAGCTGCGCAAGCTGGTCTCGGCCGAGCTGGCCGCGGTCGCCAAGAAGTTCGGCACGCCGCGGCGCACGGTGCTCCAGGAGTCCTCCGGCGCCCCGGCGGTCACGGTGCCGCTGCAGGTGGCCGACGACCCGTGCCGGGTGCTGCTCTCCTCCACTGGCCTGCTCGCCCGTACGGCCAACGGCGAGCCCTTCGCGCAGGGCGACGGCAAGCGCGTCAAGCACGACCTGATCGTGTCCGCCGTCCCCGCGACCGCCCAGGGCGAGATCGGCGCGGTCACGTCGTCCGGCCGGCTGCTCCGGCTCAACGTCATCGACCTCCCGCAGCTGCCCGAGACGGCCGCCGCGCCCAACCTCTCGGGCGGCGCCCCGATCGCCGAGTTCTTCACCCTGGAGGACGGCGAGCGCATCGTCTGCCTGACGACGCTCGACGAGTCCTCCCCGGGCCTGGCGATCGGTACGGAGCAGGGCGTCGTCAAGCGCGTGGTGCCGGACTACCCGGCCAACAAGGAGGAGCTGGAGGTCATCACCCTCAAGGAGGGCGACCGGATCGTCGGCGCGGCCGAGCTGCGCACGGGCGAGGAGGACCTGGTCTTCATCACGGACGACGCCCAGCTGCTGCGCTACCAGGCCTCCCAGGTGCGCCCGCAGGGCCGGGCCGCGGGCGGCATGGCGGGCATCAAGCTGGCCGACGGCGCCAAGGTGATCTCCTTCACGGCGGTCGACCCGGCGGCGGACGCGGTGGTGTTCACGGTGGCGGGCTCGCGCGGCACGCTCGACGACTCGGTCCAGACGACGGCCAAGCTCACCCCGTTCGACCAGTACCCGCGCAAGGGCCGCGCGACGGGCGGCGTCCGCGTCCAGCGGTTCCTGAAGGGCGAGGACTGCCTGTCGCTGGCCTGGGCGGGCCCGGCCCCGGCCCGTGCCGCGCAGAAGAACGGCGCGCCGGCCGAGCTGCCGGAGCCGGACCCGCGCCGCGACGGCTCGGGCGTGCCGCTCCCGAAGAAGGTCGCGGCGGTGGCGGGCCCGGCGTAGGCCCGTCCTAGGACGCGCCGTGGCGGACCGCGGGCTCCGCCTCCTCGTGGAGCCCGCGGTCCGCTGCGGGCTCCTCGTCGGGGTCCGGTTCCGCACCGGGGCCTTCGCCGGAGACGTCCGGGCCGCCCCGCTCGGGCTCCCGGTCCCGGACGTACCGCAGGACGCCCCACATGCCGTGCTCACCGGCCGGCGGGGCGTCGGCGTGCGCGGCGTCGGCACCGGACCGCGGGTCGGCGGCCAGGGCGGCGTCCCGGCACCCCTCGAGCCCCGCGCGGAGGGCGGCGGCGTCGACGCCCGACCCGATCAGGACGAGCTGGGTGCGGCGGTCCTCGCCGGGCTCCCAGGGCCGCGGGTAGAAGCGCAGGAACCGTCCCACCGCGTGCACGCCGTACGCGTTGCACGGGTCCGCGACGCCGAAGTCGACGTGGCCCTTGATGCGGTACAGGCCCTCGGGCCGACTGTCGAGGAAGTCCATCAGCGGACGCGGCGCGAGGGGCACGTCGGAGGTGAAGTCGACGGACTCGTACGCGCTGTGGAGGTGCCCGGCGTGCCCGCCGGGGTTCTCGCCGTGCGCGTGGAGGTCGTCGAAGAAGGACAGCTGCCCGATCCGCTCCTGCGTGGGCCGGCAGTCGAAGAGGAACTCCGGGTCGACGCGCCCGTAGGAGGCCGGGACCACGGCGGCGCGCCCGGCGAGGCCGGCGACGGTCCCGTGGACGCGCCCGCCGTCCGCGACGCGGTCGGTCTTGTTCAGGACGACGAGGTCGGCGAGGGCCAGGTGCCGGTCGATCTCGGGGTGCCTGGCGCGGGTGGCGTCGAACTCGGCGGCGTCCACGACCTCGACCAGGCCGCCGTAGACGACGCGCGGGTTCTCGCTGGCGAGCACCATCCGCACGAGCTCCTGCGGCTCGGCCAGACCGCTGGCCTCGATGACGACGACGTCGATGCGGGCGGAGGGGCGGGTGAGGCGGTCGAGGTAGCCGTCCAGTTCGCTGACGTCGACGGCGCAGCACAGGCAGCCGTTGCCGAGCGAGACCGTGGAGTCGCCGAGCGCCCCGGCCACCGCCATGGCGTCGATCTCGATGGCCCCGAAGTCGTTGACGATCGCTCCGAGGCGGCTGCCGCCGCTGCTGTGGAGGAGGTGGTTCAGCAGGGTCGTCTTGCCGGAGCCGAGGAAACCGGCGAGGACGATGACCGGGATCTGCTGGGGGCTCGCCTGACTCAACGCGCGACCTCTTTCACACCGATGCGTGCGCCGGTTCGCGGACCGGCCCCCCGCACGCGTCCGGCTCGCGTACCGGCTCGCCTGCGAGGACTGGACGTCGGCCAGGATACGAGCCGTTCGAAACACCTCGGAGCGAACGGTTGTTGGCGGCGCCCGTGGGGCACACATCCGGCATGGCGCCGGGACGCGTGACCCGCGCATCCCTCCGTGCGCCCGCCTCAACGCCTCCCCGCCGATCAGAGCCGCTCGGCACTCTGGGAGACGGCAAGCGCGCCGCCCACCGCTCGCCGGTCCGCTCCCTGTCGACCCGCACCGACGACCGGCGACGGTCGCCTGACTCGGGGGTTGACATGGCCACACAGAAACTGTGGACACGGGGGCTTTCGGCCGCGAAGTCCCGTCTTGCGTCCACCGCCGGCGCCGTCACGGAGCGCACCTCGCGCCACCGCAGGCGCGCCGCGCTCACGGAACAGCACCGCCTGCACTTCGATCTCCTCTGCAAGGCGATGGACGACCCGGCCCTGGCCGCCGTCCTCGACACGTACGAGTCCGACATCGCGCCCGAGAGGCAACGTCAATATCTTTTTGCGAACATCCTCTACGTCAACGCGCTGTATTTCCACAGAATAGGCGCATTCAGCCTCACGGAGCTGTACGGCCATCTCAGGGTCATCTGCCGGAACAAGATATTCCGCGAATACTGGGCGGCCACCAGGCACCACCGTGAAAGCCTTCCGGACTCCTCCGAAGAGGCGGAACTGGGCAGGATGATGGACGCCCTGGTCCAGGACATGAGCAGCCTGGGCCAGGACGACGACGGCGACGACGAGTGGTGGGTGGTCGGAGAGCCCCCGGGCGAGTGACCTTGTGACCGATTGGCGCCGACATCACCCGCCGGGGGCGGCGCGAGCCTCGCAGGGGGAGTACTCTGCTACCCCTCGGCCCATCCCGCCAAACATCAAGTGTGGGACGGGGCAAGGCATTCACTGCGTAGGGCTGTTGTCCTCACAAGGACGCATGGCCCACTCATGAGCATCCGTGGGCCCACCTCATGAGCTTCACCGGACGCAACGAGAGGTCATCAGCCAGCGCAGCGTCCGGCGCATCCGTCGGCCCGTCCCTCCACTCAGGCTAGGAACGGACTTGAAGATCGTGCGTCGAGTAGGCGCCTCCCCCCGGGAACGCGGCAGCGGCTCGGGGCAGACGTGCCCGGACATCTTCGAATTGAGCGACGGCAATTTCGCCGTCATCGGCACGGAAGCCACGGAAAAACTCGAAGGCGAACTGCCTCCCGACGCCGCCCGCGCCGATTACGAACGCATCGTGGTCATCACACGCGAAACCCTGGTACGCGCCAAAGCGGATATCCCCGACGCCTGAGAAGTACGCCGCGTCCGCCCCTGCTGGGGCCTTCGGGGCTCGCCGCCACCCCGGGAGACGAGCCCTGAAGACGCACGGTCCCCGTGCCCCCGGGACACCTCCTCCCGAGACCGGGCCGGGACCCCGTCACGGACGCTCGCGCGACGGCGGGTCCGGGCCCCTCTCCGTCTCCCGCGCGACGCCACGCCGGATCCGTCGGCCGTTCGACGAGAGTCAGGTTAGGCTCACCTATGTGAGTGCGTGCGCGACGGTCTCCCGGGACCTGGACGAGCCCCTGGCCGGAACGGCGGCCACGGCGAGGACCTGGCTGCTGCTGGAGCAGCCCGGCCCGTGGGGTGCCAAGGCCCTCACCTCCAGCCACCTCGACCCGGCGGTGGGCCGCGCGCTGGAGGCCGCGGCGAAGGGCACCGGCGTCCGCGTCGCGCTGATCCGCCGCCCCGGCCGCCACGCCGACCGCCGCACGGCGGCCGAGCGCCGGGTGTACGCGGCCCACACGACTCCGGGCCGCACCTGGCTGCACACCGCCACGACCCGCGATCCGGCACGGCTGCTCGACCTCGACCTCGCCGCGCTCGGCCGGGGCGACAGCGGCGCCTTCGACGCCTGCCTCGACGGGCGGCCCCACACCGGCGACCCCCTCGCGCTCGTCTGCACCAACGGCAGGCGCGACCGCTGCTGCGCGCTGCTCGGCCGCCCCCTCGCCGCCGAACTGGCGGCCAGCGACGTGGCGGGCGCCTGGGAGGTCACCCACCTCGGCGGCCACCGCTTCTCGCCCACGCTGCTGGTGCTGCCCTTCGGCTACGCGTACGGCCGTGCCGAGGCCCACACCGTCAAGGAGGTCCTCGAAGCCGTACGGCACGGACGGGTCGTCGTCGAGGGGTGCCGCGGCAACTCCGCCTGGGAGCGGCCCGCCCAGGCCGCGGAGCTGGCGGTGCGCGCGGCCACCGGCGAGGAGGCCGCCGGCGCGCTGACCGTCGTCCACACCGACGGCCGGGCCCCCGGCTGGGAGGTGACCGTAGCCCACGCCGACGGCCGCGCCTGGCGCGTCGCGGTCGCCCAGGGCGCCTCGCTGCCGCCCCGCCCCGAGAGCTGCGGCTCCGTCCTCGGCACCCCGGGGCGCATGGAGGTCCTGGCCGTGCGGGAGCTGACCGGCGCGGACGCCGGGGCCGTCGCGCACCGCTGAGCGGCGCCCCCCCGCACATCGCCGCGCGCCGCCGACCGCGGCTCGCGCGCCCCTGCCGTACGGCATCCGTGCCCCTCCGCGCGGTCCGCGGCGACCGGGCCCGTACCGTCATGGGCATGAGCCGCACTCCCCTCGCCCGCCGCCCGCCCGGGCGGCTGCGCCTCGGGCTGCCCCGGCGGATGTTCTCGCAGGTGCTGCTGATGCAGGTGGCGATCGCCGCCGGGGTCGCCGTGCTGGCGACCGGGCTGTTCCTCGCGCCGCTCGGCGACCAGCTCGACGACCAGGCGATGCGGCGCGCCCTCGCGATCGCGCAGACCACGGCCGCGCAGTCGCGGATCGCCGAGGACCTGCGGTCGACACGTCCCTCGGCCGACGGCCCCGTGCAGACCGAGGCCGAGCGCATCCGCGAGGCCAGCGGGGCCGAGTACGTCGTGGTGATGGACACGCGCGGGGTGCGCTGGTCGCACACCGACCCCGGCGAGATCGGCAGGGTCGTCTCGACCGACCCGAGCGAGGCGCTGGCCGGCCGGGAGGTCATGCAGATCGACAACGGCACCCTGGGGCGCTCGGCGCGCGGCAAGGTGCCCCTGCGCGACGCGGACGGCGGGATCGTCGGCGCGGTCTCCGTCGGCATCGAGTACGACAGCGTGCGCGCCCGCCTGCTCCACACCGTCCCCGGGCTGTTCGCGTACGCGGGCGGGGCGCTGGCGGTCGGCACCCTCGCGGCCTGGCTGATCGCCAGGCGGGTCCAGCGCCAGACCCGCGACCTGGCCTTCTCGGACATCGCGGCCCTCCTCGCCGAACGCGAGGCGATGCTGCACGGCATCCGGGAGGGCGTCGTCGCCCTGGACCGCGGCGGCCGCGTCCGGCTCGTCAACGACGAGGCCGCGCGCCTGCTGGGCATCGGCGAGGAGGCGGTCGGGCGGCCCCTGGACGAGGCGCTCGGCGCGGGGCGTACGACCGACGTGCTGGCCGGGCGGGTCACCGGGACCGACCTGCTGACCGTGTGCGGGCAGCGCGTGCTGGTCGCCAACCGGATGCCCACGGACGACGGCGGCGCCGTGGCCACCCTGCGCGACCGTACGGAGCTGGAGCAGCTCGGCCGCGAACTCGACTCCACGCGCGGGCTGATCGACGCCCTGCGCGCCCAGGACCACGAGCACGCCAACCGCATGCACACCCTCCTCGGCCTGCTGGAACTGGGGATGTACGAGGAGGCCGTGGAGTTCGTCGGCGAGGTGGTGGGCGACCACCGGGCCACCGCGGAGCAGGTCGCCGAGAAGGTCCACGACCCGCTGCTCGCCGCCCTGCTGGTCGGCAAGGCCACCGTCGCGGCGGAGCGCGGGGTGGCCCTGGGGCTCTCCGGCGCCACCCGCCTGCCCGACCGGCTGGTCGACCCCCGCGGGCTGGTCACGATCGTCGGGAACCTGGTCGACAACGCGCTCGACGCCGTCGCGGGCGCGCCGCACGCGCGCGTGGAGGTCGAACTGCGCGCCGAGGGACGCACGGCCGTCCTGCACGTCACCGACACGGGTCCGGGCGTCCCCGCCGAGCAGCGGGAACTGGTCTTCGCGGACGGGTGGTCGACCAAGGAGCCGCCCGCGCACGGCCGGCGCGGCATCGGGCTGTCCCTGGTGCGCCGGCTCGCCGAGCGGCAGGGCGGCAGTGCCCGGGTCGCCGAGGCGGAGGGCGGCGGTGCGCGGTTCACGGTCGTGCTGCCCGAGGCGCTGGCCGCGCGGGAACCCGGGCAGGAGGCCGAGGAGGCCGGACACGGGTCCGGCCGGGAGCAGGGACAGGGAGCGCGGGCCGCGACGGCCGGCGAGGAGGAACCGCGGTGATCGAGGTACTGGTCGTGGACGACGACACCAGGGTCGCGCGGGTCAACGCCGCCTACGTGGCCAAGGTGCCCGGCTTCCACGTGGCGGGCCGGGCGCACTCCGCGGCCGAGGCGCTGGCCCTGCTGGACGCCTCCCCCCGGCCGGACCTGGTGCTCCTGGACCACTATCTGCCGGACGACACCGGGCTCACGGTCGTACGGGAGATGCGGCGGCGCGGCCACCAGGCCGACGTGATCATGGTGACGGCGGCACGGGACGTGGCCACCGTGCAGGCGGCGATGCGGCACGGCGCGCTCCAGTACCTGGTCAAGCCGTTCGCCTTCGCGGGGCTGCGCGCCAAGCTGGAGGCGTACGCGGCGCTGCGCCGCACCCTCGACGGCGGCGGGGAGGCCGAGCAGGCCGAGGTGGACCGGATCTTCGGCGCCCTGTCGGCCGGTTCGCGCCCCGCCGACCTGCCCAAGGGCCACTCCCTCGCCACCGCCGACACCGTGCGCCGGGCGCTCGTGCACGCCGAGGGGCCGCTGTCCGCCCAGGAGATCGCCGAGCGGACGGGGCTGAGCCGGCAGACCGCCCAGCGCTACCTCAAGCTCCTGGAGCGCACGGGGCGGGCCAGGCTGTCCCTGAGGTACGGCGACGCGGGCCGCCCGGAGCACCGGTACGAGTGGGACCCGCGGAGCTGATCCGCGCGGCGCTGCGCCGGGTCGGCGGCCGCTGTCGGCGCACGAGGGCGCGGCCGAGACGGGTCTGGGGCGGTCCACCGCCCAGCGCTGTCTGCGCCACCTGGAGGAGGCCGGACGGCTGCGGCTCTCCCTGAAGTACGGCGACACGGGGCGGCCGGAGCACCGGTACGCCTGGGCGGCACCGTGAGCGGCGCGCGCCGGGGACGCCCTCGGGCCGCCCCCGCTCCCGTGAGCGACGCGCGTCGGAACCCCCTCAGGCCGCCCCCGCTCCCGTGAGCGACCGCACCTCCGTCTCCGCGTGACGGGCCTCGTCCGGCTCCTCGCGCGAGGTCACCGTGCCGAGCCAGCCCGCCGCGAAGCCCAGCGGGACGGAGACGAGCCCGGGGTTCTCCAGTGGGAAGTACTGCAGGTCCACGGAGGGGAACAGCGAACCGGGGCTGCCCGACACGACCGGCGACAGCACGACGAGCACCAGGGCGGGCACCAGTCCCCCGTACACCGACCACACCGCGCCCCGCGTCGTGAAGCCGCGCCAGAACAGCGAGTACAGCAGGACGGGCAGGTTGGCCGACGCGGCCACGGCGAACGCGAGCCCGACCAGGAACGCCACGTTGAGGTCCCGGGCCAGCAGTCCGAGGGCGATGGCGACCGCGCCGATGCCGACGGAGGCGATCCGGGCCACGGCGACCTCGCCGCCCGGCCCGCCGCGCCGGCGCCGCAGCGAGGCGTACAGGTCGTGCGCCACGGACGCCGAGGAGGCGAGGGTGATCCCGGCGACCACGGCGAGGATGGTGGCGAAGGCGACCGCGGCCACGACCGCGAAGAGAACCGTTCCACCGGTGGAGGACGCCCCTCCGCCCAGGTCCAGGGCCAGCAGCGGGACCGCCGTGTTGCCAGCGGCGTTGGACGCGCGCACGGCCTCGGGGCCGACGAGCGCGGCGGCGCCGAGGCCCAGCACGATCGTCATCAGGTAGAAGCCGCCGATCAGGCCGACCGCCCAGACGACGGAGCGGCGCGCGGCCCGCGCGGTGGGCACGGTGTAGAAGCGGGACAGGATGTGCGGCAGCCCGGCCGTGCCCAGCACCAGGGCGAGGCCGAGGCTGATGAAGTCCAGGCGCGCGGTCCAGTCGCCGCCGTAGTTCAGGCCGGGCGCCAGGAACGCCTCCCCGTGCCCGCTGCGCTGCGCCGCCGTGCGCAGCAGCAGGTCGAAGTCGCCGTGGAAGCGCGTCAGCACCAGCGCGGTCAGCGTGACGGCGCCGCCCGTCAGCAGGACCGTCTTCACGATCTGGATCCAGGTGGTGGCCCGCATCCCGCCCAGCGACACGTAGACGACCATGAGCGCGCCGACGCCGACGATCGTCCACGTCCGCGCCGCGCCGTCCGTGCCGCCCAGCAGCAGCGCGACCAGGCTGCCCGCCCCCACCATCTGCGCCACCAGGTACAGGACGGACACGGTCACCGAGGAGGTCCCCGCCGCGATGCGCACCGGGCGCTGCCTCATCCGCGCCGCCACGACGTCGGCGAGGGTGAACCGGCCGCAGTTGCGCACCAGCTCGGCCACGAGGTACAGCACCACGAGCCAGCCGACGAGGAACCCCACCGAGTACAGCAGCCCGTCGTAGCCGAAGAGCGCGATGAGCCCGGAGATGCCCAGGAAGGAGGCCGCCGACAGATAGTCGCCGGCGAGGGCGAAACCATTCTCCATCGGGGTGAACAGACGTCCGCCGACGTAGAACTCCTCCGCCGACCCGTGCCGTCTGCGTCCCGCCCAGACCGTGATCCCCAGCGTGACCGCGACGAAAGCGCTGAACAGCACCAGTGCCAGCGTCTGGTGATGGCTCGTCATCGCTCACCGCCCGGGACGCCGCGCGTCATCTCCTGAGTCTCCCAGCGCAGTTCCAGCGCGGCCCGGTCCCTGTGCAGCCTCGCGTGGCGCGCGTACGCCCACGTGAACAGGAACGTGCTCAGGAACTGGCCGAGGCCCGCGAGCATCGCCACGTTCACCGCGCCGGCGACGGGCCGCGCCATGACCTCCGGGACCGTCGTCGCGGCGACCACGTACGTCACGTACCAGGCGAGGAAGACGGCGGCGCCGGGCAGCGCGAACCGGCGGTACCGGCCGCGCACCTCCTGGAACGCCGCGCTCCGCTGCACCTCCAGGTAGATGCCGGCCGCGTGGCCGCCCCCGGTCCCCGGCGCGCGGCGCGCGGCGGGCACGGCGCCGGCCCGGGCCTCCGCGTCGTCCACCGCGCCCCAGCCCGGAACGGGCTCGTACCACGGGTCGCCGGGTCCCGTCCTCCCCGCGCCGGGACCGTCGTGCTTCTCCACCGCTGTCTCCTTGTCCGCGGCCCGTGCGGCCGCGTGCCAAGGATGGGCAGAAGGAGCGGGGCCCAGGCCCCGCTCTCCGCCTCTTCACCCCATCAGGTGACCGAATGATCACGTGGTGTGACGGTGTCGTTCCGGCGGGCGCTGCGAAGCGTTCGGCGAGGGAGCGGCGTGCGCCGAAGCGGCCCGCCGGCCGGAGCACCGGGGCGCCGCCCGGTTCCGGCACGCGCCGCCCGCCCACCGGCGGGACGACGGGGCCACCGATCAGCCGGGCGAGGCGCTCCGCGCCCGGCCGCCCGCCGGCGGGAACAGGACCGCCGACGGCAGAGCAGAGCGCTCCGTGCCCGGCCGGAGGGACGGCCGGGCACGGAGCGCCCCGGTCGGCCGTCGCGCGGTGGCACCGGTTCCGGGGCCACCGCGCCCGGCCGGCTGCTCTAGGCGTCGATGCGCGAGCGGTCGAGCGTGGCGGCGGAGCTGGAGATGAACTCCTTGCGGGGCGCCACGTCGTTGCCCATCAGCAGGTCGAAGACCTGCTCGGCGCCCTCCAGGTCGGAGATGTTGATCCGGCGCAGGGTGCGGTGGCGCGGGTCCATCGTGGTCTCGGCCAGCTGGTCGGCGTCCATCTCGCCCAGGCCCTTGTAGCGCTGGATGGTGTCCTTGTAGCGGATGCCCTTGCTCTGGAACTCCATCAGCTTGTCGCGCAGCTCCCGGTCCGAGTACGTGTAGACGTACTTGTCCTGGCCCTTCTTGGGCTGCGTCAGCTCGATCCGGTGCAGCGGGGGCACCGCGGCGAAGACCCGGCCGGCCTCGACCATGGGCCGCATGTAGCGCTGGAAGAGGGTCAGCAGCAGGGTGCGGATGTGGGAGCCGTCCACGTCGGCGTCGGTCATCATGATGATCTTGCCGTAGCGGGCCGCGTCGATGTCGAAGGTCCGCCCGGAACCGGCTCCTATGACCTGGATGATCGCGCCGCACTCGGCGTTCTTGAGCATGTCCGCGACGGACGCCTTCTGCACATTGAGGATCTTGCCCCGGATCGGCAGCAGCGCCTGGAACTCGGAGTTGCGCGCCAGCTTGGCGGTGCCCAGCGCCGAGTCCCCCTCGACGATGAACAGCTCACTGCGCTCGACGTCGTCGCTGCGGCAGTCGGCCAGCTTGGCGGGCAGCGAGGAGGACTCCAGAGCCGTCTTCCTGCGCTGCGCCTCCTTGTGCTGGCGGGCCGCGATACGCGTCCGGGCGGCGGCCACGGCCTTGTCGAGGACGGCACGCGCCTGGGCCGCCGCGTCCCGCTTGGTGGAGGTCAGGAACGCCTTGAGCTCCTTGGAGACCACGTTCGCCACGATGCGGCGGGCCGCCGAGGTACCGAGGACCTCCTTGGTCTGGCCCTCGAACTGCGGCTCGGCCAGACGCACCGTGACGACCGCCGTGAGCCCCTCCAGGGCGTCGTCCTTGGTGATGTCGTCCTCGGCGACGCGCAGCAGCTTCTTGGCGCGCAGCACCTCGTTCACGGTGGTGGCCACGGCCTGCTCGAAGCCCGCGACGTGGGTACCGCCCTTTGGGGTGGCGATGATGTTCACGAACGACTTCAGGGTCGTGTCGTAGCCGGTGCCCCAGCGCAGCGCGATGTCGACACCCAGCTCACGGGTGACCTGGGTGGGGGTCATCTGCCCGTGCTCGTCCAGGACGGGGACGGTCTCCCTGAAGGTGCCCTGCCCCGAGAAGCGCAGGACGTCGCAGATGGGCCGGTCGGCGGCCAGGTACTCGCAGAACTCGCTGATGCCGCCGTCGAAGCGGAAGGACTCCTCGCCCTTGCTGCCGCCCTCACCGAGCCCGAACTCGTCCCGGACGACGATCGTCAGGCCGGGCACCAGGAACGCCGTCTGACGGGCCCGCTGGTGGAGGTTCTCCAGGGAGAGCTTGGCGTCCTTGAGGAAGATCTGGCGGTCGGCCCAGTAGCGCACGCGCGTGCCGGTACGCGACTTCGGGATCTTCTTCAGCTTGCGCAGGCCGCCCGACGGGTCGAAGGCCGCCTCCGGGCCGTTCGCCTTGAACATGCCGGGGGTGCCCCGCCGGAAGCTGACCGCGTGGGTGTGGCCGCCGCGGTCGACCTCGACGTCGAGGCGGGCCGACAGGGCGTTCACCACGGAGGCGCCCACGCCGTGCAGGCCGCCGGAGGCGGCGTAGGAGCCGCCGCCGAACTTGCCGCCGGCGTGCAGCTTGGTCATCACGACCTCGACACCGGACAGGCCGGTCTTGGGCTCCACGTCCACGGGGATGCCGCGGCCGTTGTCCCGCACCTCCACGGAGGCGTCGTCGTGCAGGATCACCTCGATGTGGTCGCAGAAGCCGCCCAGGGCCTCGTCGACGGAGTTGTCGATGATCTCCCACAGGCAGTGCATCAGGCCGCGGCTGTCGGTGGAGCCGATGTACATACCGGGGCGCTTGCGCACGGCCTCGAGCCCCTCGAGGACGAGCAGGTGCCGCGCGGTGTAGTTGGAACCGTCCCGATCTGCTCCGGTCAGCAGCGCAGTGGACGGCACGGACGTCTCGGCGGTCACGCGGTTCGCTCCTCGCTGAATTTCAGGTGGGGCCCATTGGGGTAAGGCCCCGGCTTCGGTCGCCGGTCCGAGGGTACCGAGGCCAGGTAGAGCCGTTGTAACACCACCCTCGTTCGGTCTTCAGGGTAATCCACAGTCGTATGGATGTTCGATCCTTCCAAGGAGTGAAGTGCACATCACGTTCCCTTCGAGGCATGAACCATTTAGGCTCCGGGCACGTCCTCATGAACAACCGGCAACCCAGCCGGGAGGACGAGAACCTGACAGAAGCGCGAACCCGTACGACGCACAGACACGCACTACGGCTCATTCGCCGCCAACCGGCAGCAGACAGCCGCCTCGGGAGAAATTTTTTCGAGGAAGAGGCACGAGCGGGAACGTTTTCGGCCTGGTTGGATGTTGACCCTGGTACGACAGCTCGTCGAGCTAGAGAAGAGGCGACGTGACTACTGTTCTGACCCCCGCGAGCCCGCTGACGGCCGCTGACCGCTGCGACCGTTGCGGCGCCCAGGCATATCTGCGCGTCGTCCTTCTCAGCGGCGGTGAACTGCTCTTCTGCGCCCATCACGGTCGCAAGTTCGAGCCGGAACTCAAGAAGATCGCCGCTGAGATACAGGACGAGACGGAGCGGCTGACGTCCGTTCCGGCAAGCGCCGACGACGAAGAGCGCTGACACTTCGGCATCCACGACGAGCCATCTCCGGCACAGGCCGGTGACAGGGCGGCCGCCCCCGCCATTCAGGGACGGCCGCCCTCGCTCGTCACTCGGAAAGGCCCCGTGTGAGTGCTCGGGTCCTGCTCAGCGCACCGCTCACCGGTCCGCCCCGCGGTCCGGTCCGAGCGCACGGACGACGCCGGAGACCCGCGTGTAGACGCCGGGGCTGTCGGCCCGTCCGCACCCACTCCCCCACGACACCAGACCGATCAACCTCCCCCGGGCCACCAGCGGACCCCCGCTGTCCCCCTGGCAGGCGTCCCGGCCTCCGTCCGGCTGGCCCGCGCACAGCATGGAGTCCGCCGTGTACGTGCCGTCCGCGCTGCCGGGGTAGGCCTCCAGGCAGTCCGCGTCGGGGAGCACCTGCACCCGTGTGGCGCGCAGCTCCTGGGCGTACGCCCCGCCCCCCGTCGTGTCGCCCCACCCGTAGACCGCCGCGCTCGTGCCCGGCTGGTACGCGGCGTCGTCCGGCCCCGCCATGCCGATGACCGAGTCCGTCGGCAGCGACTCCGCAAGGGTCAGTACGGCGAAATCACCCGCATTGGTGGAAGAGTCGTACGCCGGATTGACCCAGGTCGAGCGCACGGCTATCTCTTTGCCGGTCTCGGCCGTCAGATCACCCCGCCCCGTGATCACCTTCAGGTCCCGAACGTCCTGCCGCGCCGCGCCCAGCACCTCCTCGCTCAGGCAGTGCGCGGCCGTGAGCACGGCCGCCCGGGCGATCACCACCCCGCCGCAGAACTGGCCGGCCCGTACGCCCTCGAACCGCTCACGGCTGGACAGGGCCACCGTCCAGGGGGCGGCGGAGATCTCGACGGGATAACCGCCGACGACCACGCTCCCGGCCGCCGCGGGGCCCGGAGACGCCATGGATATCCCCGCCGCGGCGGCCACGAGGGCCAGGGCTCGGGCGAAGGTGCGACGCATACGCCATCCTCACTCTCGGGTTGCCTTGAGTAACCCAGAGTGGTGCAGCGGACGGTCGTCCGCATCCCGCGCATCGGACAAAATGCCCGGCGTCCCGGCCGGAACGGGACCGCGCAGGACAGAGGGCCCGGCCTCCTGGAGGAGGCCGGGCCCTCTGCGACGTGTGCCGGGGCTCAGTCGAGGTAGTCGCGCAGCACCTGGGAGCGGGACGGGTGACGCAGCTTGGACATCGTCTTCGACTCGATCTGACGGATGCGCTCACGCGTCACGCCGTACACCTTGCCGATCTCGTCGAGGGTCTTCGGCTGGCCGTCGGTGAGACCGAAGCGCATCGAGACCACGCCGGCCTCGCGCTCGGACAGGGTGTCGAGCACGGAGTGCAGCTGCTCCTGGAGGAGCGTGAAGCTGACCGCGTCGGCCGGGACGACGGCCTCGGAGTCCTCGATGAGGTCACCGAACTCGCTGTCGCCGTCCTCGCCGAGCGGGGTGTGCAGCGAGATGGGCTCGCGGCCGTACTTCTGGACCTCGATGACCTTCTCCGGGGTCATGTCGAGCTCCTTGGCCAGCTCCTCCGGGGTGGGCTCGCGGCCCAGGTCCTGGAGCATCTGGCGCTGGACGCGGGCCAGCTTGTTGATGACCTCGACCATGTGCACCGGGATACGGATGGTGCGGGCCTGGTCGGCCATGGCGCGGGTGATCGCCTGACGGATCCACCAGGTGGCGTACGTGGAGAACTTGTAGCCCTTGGTGTAGTCGAACTTCTCCACCGCGCGGATCAGACCGAGGTTGCCCTCCTGGATGAGGTCCAGGAAGAGCATGCCGCGGCCGGTGTAGCGCTTGGCCAGGGAGACCACGAGGCGGAGGTTGGCCTCCAGCAGGTGGTTCTTGGCGCGGCGGCCGTCCTCGGCGATGATCTCCAGCTCGCGCTTGAGCTTGGGGGCCAGCTTGTCGGCGTTGGCCAGCTTGTCCTCGGCGAACAGACCGGCCTCGATGCGCTTGGCGAGCTCGACCTCCTGCTCGGCGTTGAGCAGCGGGACCTTGCCGATCTGCTTGAGGTAGTCCTTGACCGGGTCGGCGGTGGCGCCGGCCGCGGCGACCTGCTGCGCGGGCGCGTCGTCCTCGTCCTCGTCGGACAGGACGAAGCCCTGGGCGCCGTCCTCCGTGGGCTCCTCGGCGCCGGGCTTGCCCGCGCCGGGGGTCTCCTCGATGACCTCGTCGTCGAGCAGCTCGACGTCGTCCTTCTTGGCGGCGGTCTTCTTGGCCGTCGCCTTCTTGGCCACGGTCTTCTTGGCGACGGCCTTCTTCGCGGTCGTCTTCTTGGCCGTGGCCTTCTTGGCGGGTGCGGCGTCGTCGGCGGAGGCGTCGGTGGCCGGCGCGGCCGGGGCGGCGGTGGCGGTGGCCTTCCGGGCGGTGACCGTCTTCGCCGCGACGGTCTTGGTGGCGGTGCGCTTGGCCGGGCTCTTCGCCGCGACGCTCTTCCGGGTGCGCTTGGGTTCCGCGGCACTGACCATCAGCGTCACACCCTCTTCCTCGAGGATCTGATTGAGGCTGCGCAGTACGTTCTTCCACTGAGTGGCCGGAATCTGGTCGGCTTCGAAGGCCCGACGCACGTCATCGCCGGCGATCTGCCCCTCAGCCTTTCCCCGCTCGATGAGCGCCATGACAGAGACGGACTCGGCGATCTCCGGCGGGAGCGTACGGGATGTGCTGGCCGACACGAACAACCTCTCGGAACGTTGGAAAACGGCTTCCGGCCCCGTCCACTGTGGACCGGAGCCGACGACCGCCGACTGAGGGATGAGCCGACGGCGCGGGCGGGGACCGGGAAGATGCACAGCGCCTCCGACGGCGTCCGTATTCCTTCCTCGGCTGTCACCTCTTAGGTCATCGCGTTGTTCCGAGGAGCGTTACGCCGAATTTGCGTGGCCCGAGTCACACCCCGTAAGTGGGCAGAACCTGCCACAGGCGGCCAAACGACGTCGGAAGCGATCAGCCCACCCATCCGCCCGCCGGACCGCACGGGGAGGGGGCCGGCGCGATGACCGCGTTCGGCGGGCTCGGCGGGTTCGGCTCGCCCCGGAGGGGGCTTGCCGGACCGGTCGGTCCGACCGGTCCGGCCGGGACGACCCGTCCGACCGAGGCGACCGGGGTGACTGGTCTGGCGGGTCCGGCGGGTCCGGCGGGGCTGGCGGGGTCCGCCGGTCCGGCAGGGGCCGGCCGGTCTTGTGGGTCCGGTAGACCTGGCGGGATTCCCTGGTCCGGCGGGGGGCTGGCCCGGCGGGTTCGGCTCGCTCCTGGGAACTTGGCCGGTCCGGTCGCCCTGGCGGGTCGGGGGCGGCCGGTCCGGTGGGTCCGGCCGATCCGACCGGTCCGGTAGGACCGGCAGGTGGTCGGTTCGGGGGTCCGGCCGACCTGGCAGGTTCGACTGATCCGGCCTGCCCGGCAGGTTCGACCGGTCCGGCTGGTCCGGTGGCCCGGCTCATCCGATGGGGCCGGATCGCTCGACGGGCCCGGATCTCTCGGTGGGGCCGGCCCGCTCGGCGGAGTCGGCCGCTCGGCGGGGCCGCCGGGAGGCAGTCCGCCGGAAGGCGATCCGTCCGGTCCGCATGCCCCGCGCCGCCACGCGGGGCATCCTCCTGGGCACGCCGTTCGCGGTGCGGACGCCGACGCGGAACGTCAGTGCTCGCGCGGCGCCGGGACCACGCGCTCCACCTCGGGGTGGGCCGTGAGCAATTGGCGCATGGCCGCCTCGGCGGCCGCGCCGTCGCCCGCGGCGAGGGCGTCGGCGATCCGGCCGTGGTGGGCGACGGACGTCTCGTTCGGCCGGTCGCAGCCGGTGACGGGGCCGCCCGAGACCTGGAGGGCGGCCGAGACGATGCCGGAGAGGTGCTCCAGCATGCGGTTGCCGGCGATCTGGATCAGCAGCGAGTGGAACTCGGCGTCGGCGCGCGAGAACGTCATCGCGTCGCCCTGCCCCAGAGCATGGGCCATGATCTCGACCATGTCGGCGAGGCGCTGCTGCACCTCCTCGCGCCCGTGCCCGGCGGCGAGGCGGGCGGCCAGCGGCTCGATCGTCCAGCGCAGCTCGCTCAGCTCCTGCCGCTGGTCGTCGCGCTGCGGTCCGAAGGCCCGCCACTCGATGATGTCCGGGTCGAGCAGGTTCCAGTCGCTGACGGGGCGGACCCGCGTACCGACGTTGGGACGGGCGCTCACCAGGCCCTTCGCCTCCAGGACGCGGAGCGACTCGCGGACGACGGTCCGGGAGACCTCGAACCGCTGGCCGATCTCCTCGGGCACCAGCGGGCGGTCGGCGCCCAGGTCGCCGGAGACGATCATCTGGCCGAGCTGCTGCACGAGTTGGCCGTGCAGACCGCGTCCACGGGTGCCTGCGGCGCGCCGGCCGACGCGGCCCAGTTCGGGCTCCGCGCCGTCCCATGCCGGGGCACCGACGCGGTCGGCCCCGGAAGCCTCCGCGTAGGGGTAGCGGTCGAGTTCGCCCGGGTTCGCCAGGCCGGAGTCTGCGGAGCGGGCGGCGGTCATCATGGAGTGCGCAAGGGTAGTCACGCATCCTTTGTCGGCCGTGCCTCCAACTGCCTTGAGGGCTTTGGTGAAAAGCACACGAAAGGGTGATCGCTCACCCTGCCCTACTTGACGCCTTATCGGAGAGAAATGGGCGTTTTGTGGGGAGTTGTGAGCCTCGTGAGGCAGAAATGAGCCCTACCGGTCGTCATCGAGTCCTACTGCGCACGATCATGAACAGATACGCACAGAGCAGGGCCGTGATCGACAACGTCAGCGCAGTAGCCACGGGTTGGGCGATCACTCGCACTCCGGCGGCCAGATAGCGCTCGCCGCCGAACGGCCACTGCACGAGGAAGAGCTCGCGCAGCCGCGCCGGCAGTCCCTCCGCCGAGCGCGCGGAGGGGCCGTGCAGCCCTTTCCGCACCAGGGGCGCGAGGACCACCGGTACGGCGACCACCGCCGCGAGTCCGGCGGTGGTCGACCGGAAGAGGCCGGCGGCCAGCACGCCCGCCCAGGCGCAGCCCACGACCAGCCCGAGCCAACCGGCGCTCAGCGCAAGCCAGTCGGCGGGAACTTCGGCGAGCTCCCGTCCGTGGACGAGACAGAGCAGTCCGGTGTCCACGCCCACCGTGAGGACGGCCAGGAGGAGTGCGGTGGCGGCCGCGACGAGGAGCTTGGCGGCGAGCAGCCCGAGGCGGCGGGGGACGGTGCCACGGTCCGCGGCCAGCGCGGGATGGCGGAACTCGTCGCCGGAGGCGAGCGCGCCCAGCAGCCCCGCGCCGAGCGCCGCGGGCGGCAGGGGCAGTTCCCGCGGCCACGCGGCGAGCAGACGCGGCTGCGGAGTGTGCCCCATCCGTGCCGCGACCACCGAGACGAGGGCCGACGCGACGAGTACGGCGGCGCCGGTGAGGTAGCCGGTCCCGATCCCGGCGGCCCGGCGCAGCTCGTACCGCAGCGGACGGGCGGGACCGGTTCCGGGGCGGACGGTGATGGGGAGCGGGAGGGGGGACGGGGACGGGGGGTCGGGAAGTGTGATCACCGATCGCGCGGGCGCGGCGGCGTCGAGCGGTGCGGCCGCCGGCTGCGACTGCGGGGACGCAGGGCCGCCGGGCATCGCGGTCACCGGTCGCGAGAGCGCGGTCGCGTCGGGCATCGCGGCCGCCGGCTGCGAAGGCGCGGCTGTGCCGGACGGTGCGGTCGCCGACCACGGAGGCGCGGCTGCGCCGGATCCCGCGATCGCCGGCCGCGCGGGCTGCGGAGCGTCGAGCTCTGCGGTCGTCAGCCGTGCGAGCTGGAGAGCGTCCGGGTCCGTCGCTCCCGCTGCGGGCGGCTGAGCCGGAGCAGCGCCGTACGTGCTCTGCGGTGCCGGGAGCGGGATGGTCCGGCGCCAGGAAGCGGCCTCGCGTTCACCACCGGCCGGCGTGACGACCTCGGGGCCCATGTCCCCGGTCTCGTCGGCGAGTTGGTGCACGAGGATGTGGTGGCGGTACGCGGTCTCCCCCACGTCGGCGCAGGTGCTGCCGTACACCGAGAGGCGGGTGCCGCTCTCGTGGACGACCTCCACCGAACGGCGCGCGGCACGGGCCTCCTTGGCGATCAGGACGCCGAGGCGTGCGGCGTGCGGGCTGCGGACGGCCACGCGGGGCCGCAGCCTGGTACGGGCGAAGTCGGGGGCGGCCTGGTCCGCGACGACCCTGCCCGCCTCCAGGGTGACGACGCGGTCGGCGGCGCGCGCGGCCTCCCTGGGGTCGGCCGTGGTGAAGAGCACGGTGCCCTTCCGGTCGGCGTGGGCGCGCAGGACGTCGTGCAGGCTGCGGCCCTCCTCGGCCGACAGCCCGCGGGTCGGCTCGTCGAGCACCAGGGTGTGCGGGTCGGGCAACAGGGCGCACGCCACCCCCAGCCGTCGGTCCATGCCCCGCGAGAGGGTGCCCAGGCGCTCGTCGCGCAGGTCCACGAGGTCCATCGCCTCGAGAACCTCGTCGGCCCGGGCGCTGCGCACGCCCGCCGCCGCGCACAGCATGCGCAGATGACCGCGCACCGTGCGCCCGGGATGGCCGGGCACGTCTCCGAGCAGCACGCCCACCTCGCGCGACGGGTGGGCGATGCGGTGCAGCGGCCGCCCCCTGAAGCGGGTGATTCCACGGCCTCGCTGGAGTTCGAGCATCAGCCTCAGCACCGTCGTCTTGCCCGCGCCGGGCGCGCCGAGGAGTGCCGTGACGTGGCCGGCGTGCGCCTCGAACGACACGTCGTCGACGGCGGGCGGCAGCTCCTTGCGGGGATTGCTGGTCAGTCCGGTGGCCTCGATCACCCGAAGCAAGATAGCGCGACATGTACGGCTTTTCGGGCATCCCGCAGGCGCGCTTCCGCGGAGCTTCCCATCGGCCGGACCGCTGTCGGGCTTCCCTTCGGCCGGGCCGCCGCTGAGGCGTCAGACCTCGGGGCGCAGCATCGGCGGGTTCAGCAGCGTGGCGCCACCCGCGCGGAACAGCTGGGCGGGGCGGCCGCCCTGCCGCGTGGTCGTGCCGCCGGTGGGCACGAGGAACCCGGGGGTGCCCGTGACCTTTCGGTGGAAGTTGCGCGGGTCCAGCGCGACGCCCCACACCGCCTCGTAGACGCGGCGCAGCTCGCCCACCGTGAACTCGGTCGGACAGAACGCGGTGGCCAGCGAGGAGTACTCGATCTTGGAACGGGCGCGCTCCACGCCGTCCGCCAGGATCTGCGCGTGGTCGAAGGCGAGCGGAGCGGCCTGCTCGCCGTCGCGGCCGTAACCGTCCTGCCGCAGCAGCTCCTCCACGGGCGCCCAGCGCGCACTGTTGGCGTCGCCGCCCGCCTTGGGGGCGGGCAGGTCCGGCGCGAGTGCGAGGTGCGCGACGCTGACCACCCGCATCCGCGGATCGCGCTTGGGGTCGCCGTAGGTCGCGAGCTGTTCCAGGTGCGCGCCGTTGTCCTGGGCGGGAACGACGTCCGGGTCGTGCACGCGCAGCCCCGTCTCCTCGCTCAGTTCGCGCGCAGCGGCCTGCGTCAGGTCCTCGTCGGGCCGTACGAAACCGCCCGGAAGCGCCCACCGTCCCTGGAAGGGCGACTCCCCCCGCCGCACCGCCAGCGCGCACAGGGAATGGCGGCGCACGGTCAGTACGACCAGGTCCACGGTGACGGCGAAGGGTGGATAGGCTGACGGGTCGTAGGGCATGCCGCGATCATAGTCGTCTTCCTGACGATAAACACCTCCTTCGTCGGCCCCGTCGATGGCCGGTCCGCTGCGTCCGGGCATGTGTGCCACGGCTCCCGCCGTCCCCTCTCCGTCTGGTCCCGCCGCAGGTCAGATCCCCAGCTGCAGCTCCTCGGCCGCCTCCTCGACCATGGCGAGGCCGAGTCTGCCGATGCGTACGGAGAAAGGGGCTCCCGCGACCCGCAGCCCCGTGAGGCCGATCTCCCCCAGCGGCGCGCTGCGGATCGGACGCAGGGCGACCGTCCCCGCGGGCACGTCGGGCCGGACGCCGGCGAGGGTGTTGAGGAGCAGCACCCCGGCCGCGGCGGCCGTGGCCGCGGGGCGGCAGGCCGCCGGATGGGGTACGGGGAGACCGCCCGCCGTGCGCTCCTCCCCCGCGTACATCTCCGGCAGCCGGCCACCGAAGGCGTCGCTCGCCGACAGCAGGCCTCTCAGCAGCGAAGCGGCCTCCTTGTCGTAGCCGGCCGCAGCCAGACCGGCGACGGCGACCGCCGTCTCGTGGACCCGCACGGCACCCGCGTGGTGCCCGAACGGGTTGTAGACCGCCTCCTTGGCGCCGAGGCTGCGCAGGCCCCAGCCGGAGTCCATGGCGGGTCCGCCGAGAAGACGTGCGAGCTGCTCGGTCCGCACCTTGTCGAGCAGTCCCTCGGCGAACCCGCCGGAACCGAGCAGTCCGAGATCGAGCAGGTGCACGCTGCCCGCGCCCAGATGGGGCAGGGGACGGCCGTCCGCGGTGCGGGCGGCCGCCGGTCTGCCACCGGCCCGGTCATCGATCCAGAAGTCGTCGCGGAACACCGTCCGCAACTCCTGAGCCCACTGGCGCAGCCCGGCCCCGCCCGGCCGGTCGTACGCGTCGAGGAGGTCCGCCCCCAGCAGCGCCGCCCGGTGCGCATGTGCCTGCGTTTCGCAGCGCAGGGGCCCGTCGGGGAAGGGGTCGGCCACGTATGCACCGCTGCCCGTCGCGGTCCGCAGCCAGCGCAGGCAGTTCTCGGCCGCGGGCAGCAGTTCCTCGGTCTCCTGCTCCGGGAGTCCCCAGCGCCGCGCCTCCGCGAGCAGCACCGGGAACAGCAGGGTCGCCTCGACACCCGTACAGCTCGGCGGCAGCAGCACACCCGTGTGCCGTCTGGGGCCCGGGATCAGTCCGGACAGGGTGCCCGAACCGGTGAGCTGGGTGCGGGCGAGGGCGCGCATCGTGCCCGCGGCGAGCCGGGTGCCGAGCGGCAGCGCCATCCGTGCCGTCGCGAGCGCCTCGGCCGGTGCCATGCCGCACCGCCACGGGGCGCCGGCCGCGACGTACACATCACCGGGGTGGGTGGGATCGCGCAGCAGCAGCGCCTGCAGGTCCGCCAGGCTCGTCCGCAGGAGGGGCGCGACCCTCGGGTCGTCGCTCACGGCCCGTGCGGGGGCGAACGGGCCGGTCGTGCCGCGCGCCGCCGTCCTGACCGGGCCCGCGCCGTCCGGCCGCACGCGCAGTTCCACGCTTCTGGTGGCGCCGGGCGGAAGCTCGATCTCCCAGCGCAGCAGTCCGGCGGAGGCGAGCGCGTCCGTGGGCGGCGGGTCGGCCGTGAGGACGGACGTCGCCGTCCCGTCGGACCACCGCATCCCGGAGTCGTGGACGCTGGCCGGCAGTTCCGGTCCGGCCGTGCCGGAGGCGACCGCGCCCATGTCGGCCAGGTCCGTGCCGAGCGCGATCTCGACGGGTAGCCGGAGCGGGCGGCGGGCGGCGCTGCGCAGGGTGATCCGCTCGGTGCCGTCCGCATGCCGTGTCCGTTCGACGACGACATCGGGGTCGGGCCCCTGGTCGGCGGACGAACGCCAGGTCGCCACGAAGTGTGCCCGGTCCGCCGTGACCATGCGGGCCTGTACCGCGAGAGGTTCCCTGCCCGCCACGCGCAGTCGGCACCGGGAGAGCACCCGCCGACCGTCGAGGTAGACGCCCTCCAGGCCCTGGCCGGTCAGTTGCCCCTGCTCGGTCGAGACGGCCAGCGCCGGCAGCGCGACACAGATCAGCGCGGTGTGGGCGGACGGCAGCTGCGCGGCCGGGTGCGGCGCGGAAGGGGGGCGACGTACCGGTGCGTACGTCGCACCCGTGCTCTGCGGGTGCCGGGCGACAGGGTCGGCGGGACCCGCCGGGTGGGCGCCGGGGCCGTGCCGGGGCGGCCGGTCCGGGCCCGCTTCGAAGGCGGGGGGTCGGGTGGGCGGGGACATGGGACGAGTTCCTCTGCGCTCCATGCGCTGCGTGCGCGCTCGGCGTCGGGTGGGTGGCTCCGGAGGTGCGAGGCGGTGCGACGGCACAGCCCGGCTGCGGACTGCTCCACTCAGGTGAACGCACAGGAGCCGTCGCAGGTCACGCCGACATCGGCGAATACCAACCGTATGGGGGTGACGGGAGAGGGAGGGCGCTTGGCGCCGGCACCGGAGCCCGGACCGGAGCGGGGACGTCATGCGCGGTTCTCCGTTCCACGACGACGGGGAGTCGTGTCGTGGCGGTCGGACGTGTGCGCGGAACGTGCGCCGTCGTCCGCGACACCGGCTGTCGGGCGCGGGCCCTCCGGCCCGGAGGGGGCGACCGGCTCCGGACGGGAGCGACGCACGCCCGCCGGTGGCAGCGGACGCTGACGCGACGTCTGGTTCACCTTGTTCGTCCGGTCCGAGGGAGCCGTCGCTGGGCGCGGCCTACGACGGCGACGGAGCACACGTGCGGGCCGCTGTTCGCCGCCCCCGGCGATGCCGGTATCAGCGCCGGTGCCGGTGAGGGGCCGATCCACGGAGGTTTCGGTGCTCGACCGGCCCGCGAACGCTCCTGTGCTCGACCGGTCCGTGGATGCTTCGGCACTCGGCCGGTCCGTGGTCGTTTCGGCGCCGGGCACGCGCCGCCGTCCGGGATCCGTTGCGCTCCCTTCGTCCGCGCCCTTCTCGGCTCCGTCCTCCCGGTCACCGGCCCGCAGGCCGGCGCTGTCCTCGCCGCGGTCACCGCCGCTGTCCGTCTGCCTGTCCGCCGCGTCCGCGCGGCCGTCGCGTTCTCCGCGCAGGCAACGGCGCACCGCCTCGGGGTCCAGGCCTTCGTTGCACGCCTGGTGGAGGAGGCGCGCGAAGAGGTACTCGGGGTCGGCGGCGAGCGCCATGGCCAGCGCCTCCCTGGCTTCGAGCTCGTCCCCGCAGGACCACGCCACCCAGCCGGCGAGGGTGAGCGGCGCCGCCGCGTACTCGGCGTACGGGCCGACGCAGCGGCGGGCGAGGGCGCGCCAGAGACGCAGCGCGGGCTCCGCCTCGTCGCCCTCCATCCACTCCGCGGCGCGGTCGCGCGTCGTGCGGTCCTGCAGGCCGAGGAGCAGTACGGCCGCCTCGTCGTGCGGGATCAGTCCGTCGTCACGGAGGTCCGACGGGAGCGCGCCGGTCACGGGCGGAGCGCCGGCGAGGCGGCGCACGGTCCGCCGGGCCAGCCCGAGGGTCTGCGCCGCCACTTCGGCGCGGCTCCCGTCGTCCAGGATGCGGGGGATCAGGGACATGCTGACCGCGTCGAGCGCGGCCTCCTGCTCCAGCGCCGCGGCCGTCTCCCACGGAGTCAGCCGGGCCCGCAGCTCCCGCAGGCCGCCGCGGACCTGGATCCCGGCGTAGGCGGCCGCGGCCGCGAGCACCGAGGTGCCGGGCAGGCCCATGGCCGTACCGTCCGGCGGGCAGCAGTTCCGGTCGGGGCAGCAGTAGGACCAGAAGCGGCCGTCCGTGATGCACAGGGCCTCGACCACGGGCACGTCGAGCCGACCGCATGCCGTACGCAGTCGCTGCGCGAGCGGACGCAGTCGTTCCATGACGTCCTGTGCCGTCTCGCCCGTCTCGGAGTCCCGGCACAGGAAGGCGACGATGCCGTCCGGCCGGCCGGTCCTGCGCTCGCTGCCCCGCACGAGTCCGCGAGCCAGTTGTTCCGCCGCGGCCGCCCAGTCGTGCGCGTTGTCGGGGATGCCCAGCCGGGCCCGTCCGCCGAAACGGCCGTTCCCGTCGCTGTCGTGCACGGCGACGAGCACGATGCTGTCGTCGGGACGGTGCCCGAGCAGGTACGGCAGGGCGTCGGCCAGTTCGGCGGGCGTGCGGAGCGTGACCTGGTGCTCGGCACGCGGAGCACCGGGAACGACGGGAGCGCTCGGCACGTCCCGGCCGCCGGACCCACCGGACCCACCGGTCCCGTCGAGCCGACCGGCCCCACCGTCCGGGCCCTTGCCGCGACTCGCTTCCCCCTTCTTCTTCACGCGCTCCGTCGCCTCCTTCCCCACCCCCTCCTCCGCCCCTTGCCCCGCCCTCCGCTTCTCCGTCCTGTCCTTCGTGTCCGCCCTGTCCGCCCTGTCGGCTCCCTCGACGGGATCACGGTGACGGCGGTGGCGGCCGGGCTCCCGCGCCGTCTGCTCGCGGGCGGGCTCGCCGCATGTGGTGATGTCGCCGCCGACGGGAACGCCGGACGGTTCGCTGTGATTCGTCATGCGGCGACCATCCCGCGGATCTCAAGATTCCGCTTTACCCTGTGGACAACCTGGACCATGCTCACGTCAGGAGTTGTCCACAGCTCAGCGGGGCCGTTCGCGCGATGTCGGAGCCATCGGGTTGCATGGAGCCATGAGCAACGCAGAGCTGCGAACCGAGGCCGATGCCGTACTCGCCCGTCTCGTCGGCGCCCCGGCGGACCGGGCCCGGCTGCGCGAGGACCAGTGGCGCGCCATCGAAGCGCTGGTCGCGGAGAAGCGCCGGGCCCTGGTCGTCCAGCGGACCGGCTGGGGCAAGTCCGCCGTGTACTTCGTCGCGACCGCTCTGCTGCGGGCGCGGGGCGCCGGACCCACCGTCATCGTCTCCCCGCTGCTCGCGCTGATGCGCAACCAGGTGGAGGCGGCGGCGCGGGCCGGAATCCACGCGCGCACGATCAATTCGTCCAACACGGAGGAGTGGGACACCGTCCAGGAGGAGGTGGCCGCGGGCACCGTGGACGTGCTCCTGGTGAGCCCGGAGCGGCTGAACAACCCCGACTTCCGCGATCAGGTGCTTCCGAGGCTGGCCGCCGCGACCGGCCTGCTCGTGGTCGACGAGGCGCACTGCATCTCGGACTGGGGGCACGACTTCCGGCCGGACTACCGCCGGCTGCGTACCATGCTGGCCGAGCTGCCGGGCGGCGTCCCCGTGCTGGCCACGACCGCGACGGCCAACGCGCGCGTGACGGCCGACGTGGCGGAACAGCTGGGCACGGGAGGCGGCACGGACGCCCTCGTCCTGCGCGGTCCGCTGGACCGGGAGAGTCTCAGCCTCGGCGTGCTGCGGCTGCCGGACGCCGCCCACCGGATGGCCTGGCTCGGCGAGCACCTCGGCGACCTGCCCGGCTCCGGGATCGTCTACACACTCACCGTGGCCGCCGCCGAGGAGGTCACCGCGTTCCTGCGCCAGTGCGGGCACACCGTGGCGTCGTACACCGGCAAGACGGAGAACGCCGAGCGCCAGCAGGCGGAGGAGGACCTGCTCGCCAACCGGGTCAAGGCCCTCGTCGCGACCTCGGCGCTGGGCATGGGGTTCGACAAGCCGGATCTCGGCTTCGTGGTGCACCTGGGGTCGCCCTCCTCGCCCATCGCCTACTACCAGCAGGTGGGACGTGCGGGCCGCGGAGTGGAGCACGCCGAGGTGCTGCTCCTTCCGGGCAAGGAGGACGAGGCGATCTGGCAGTACTTCGCCTCGATCGCGTTCCCTCCGGAGGAGCAGGTGCGGCACACCCTGGACGCGCTCGCGCAGGCGGGCCGGCCGCTCTCCCTGCCCGCGCTCGAGCCGCTGGTGGAGCTGCGCAGGTCCCGACTGGAGATCATGCTCAAGGTGCTCGACGTGGACGGGGCGGTACGGCGCGTCAAGGGCGGCTGGATCTCCACCGGCGTCCCGTGGACGTACGACACCGAGCGTTATGCCTGGGTGGCCAAGCAGCGCGAGACCGAGCAGCAGGCCATGCGGGACTACGTGACGACGACGGGCTGCCGCATGGAGTTCCTGCGGCGGCAGCTGGACGACGAGGAGGCGGCTCCCTGCGGCCGCTGCGACAACTGCGCGGGAGCGCGGTTCGCCGACTCCGTGAGCCCGGCCGCCCTGGACGCCGCGCGCGGCGAGCTGAACCGCGCGGGGGTGGAGGTCGAGCCGCGCAAGATGTGGCCCACGGGACTTCCGGCGATCGGCGTCGACCTCAAGGGGCGCATCCCGGCCGGTGACCAGGCGGCACCGGGCCGGGCGCTGGGTCGCCTCTCGGACATCGGCTGGGGCAACAGACTGCGGCCGCTCCTCGCGCCCCAGGCACCGGACGGACCCGTGCCGGACGATGTCGCGCAGGCTGTGGTGGGCGTGCTGGCCGACTGGGCGAAGGGCCCCGGCGGCTGGGCCTCCGGGCAGCCGGACGCGCAGCCGCGCCCGGTCGGTGTGGTCACCATGGCCTCGCACGGCAGACCGCGGTTGATCCAGTCGCTGGGAGCGCGGATCGCCGAGGTGGGCCGCCTTCCCCTGCTGGGTTCCCTCGCGTACACGGCCGAGACCGTACCGGCTTCGCGCAGCAACAGCGCGCAGCGGCTGAAGGCACTCCACGGAGCGCTGGCCGTGCCGCCCGGCCTGGCCGCCGCTCTCGCGGAGACCCGGGGACCCGTCCTGCTCGTCGACGACGCGACGGAGACCGGCTGGACGCTCGCCGTGGCCGCGCGTCTGCTCCGGCAGGCCGGCGCCGAGGGGGTGCTGCCGTTGGTCCTCGCCGTCCAGGGCTGACCGGGGAGTCGGAGACCGTGCTCCCGGGCGGGAGACCATGGCCGCCGGGGCGGTCACGCGCATGACCAATGGCGCGTGTTCACGCCATCACCCGGCGTCTCGGCCCGCGGCGCAGACAGTCTTCGACCACGTCCCCGCGGTGCTTCACCGCACCTCCGGCGGCATTCCGTCCCGCGGTCAACGGCATCCCGCCGCACAACCGACGGCCTCGCGCATCACCACCGGACGGGCCGGGCATGGATATAGGGGATGCATCGCCAGAATCCGGGCGGGCGCTCCAATTGCTCGTTGCCGCAAGCCGGTACGGCAGGAAGAATTGGACGTGTTCCCCGCACGGCTCATTCATGGCCCGGTTGGGCCATACCGCGGTGCGCTCCCCAGTCCGACCCCGCCCGCAGTGTGGGCGCGTAGCCGAAGGGAGGACCGTGACCTTCGGATTCGCTCCGTCCTCGGCGGCGTCGATGTCGACGTCCGCCGTCACCGCCAATCCACAGACGCGCATACTCGAACCCGCCGAATGGGCGGCCGCGGGGATCCCCTTGCTGCGCAATCCCCGAGAGGTCGTCAGCGGGCTGCACTCCCGGCACCGGCCGCGTCCGGCGACCGCGGTGGTGGCCGTTCTCGACCCGGACGAACGACTGCGCGCGAGCGCCTCGTTCACGCGGCGCCCCGCCCCGGCGGACGGCTGGGTCTTCCGCAACGCACTGCTGGCCCAGTTGCGCCGGGTGATCCCGCACGACCTGCGGCGCCGAACACCGGTCCGTACCGCCGTCCTGCTCTACTGCCGCGAGGGCGACACGCGCTGGACGGAGGAGGACGGTGCGTGGATGTGGGGGCTGCGGGACGCCTGCACATTGCACGGGCTGCGCTGCGGGGCGTACATCACGCTCACGCGTGACGGCTGGCAGGTGCTGGGCGAGGGCCGCGGCGGCCGGCGCCCCAGCGCGGACTCCCGGCCGGAGCCGCTCGACTCGGTCGCGGGGGTGGACGTCGTCCAGCCCCGCACGGGCGGCGTCGCCTCGGAGGTACTGCGCCGCGCGGCGGCCCGCTGAGCCGACGGCCTCCGCCGCCGGAGCCCTTCGGTACGTCGCGTCGACAGGTCACGGCAGTGGCCCGTCGGCGTCGAAGCCGCCGACGAACAGCCGGGGAAGCACACCTTCGTGGTGCTCCGGACCGTCCGCACCCGCGTCGCTCCACCCCGGTTCGTGCGTGTGCACGCGTCACCACGGGCCCGCGTCCGCGCCTGCCTCACCACGGGCCCGCGCTCGCGTGCGCGCCACCAAGGGCCGCGTCCGCCACGTCTGCGCCCGCGTCATCACGAGAGCCGTCGCCGGGTCCCCGAAGCACTCGGCACTCCTGCGTCCGCCCCGACGCCCGGCCTTTCGGCGCCGAAGCCGCAACCCGGGATCCGAGCACCCTCCCCCGTCGGAGGGAGCACGGACGGGCTGGTGGATGAACGGACGAGCCGGTCGAGCCCACGGGCCGGTCAGCCGACGACCGGACGGTCGGCGGACGACCGGTGGACGGCCGGCCGGTGGACGGGAAGCGGTCTCCGCGTCCGCGCCGGGACCGGCTCAGGCAGCCGTGCCCAGTACCGAGTTGATCTGCTGCGGGTCACCGCAGACGATCAGCAGGGTGCCGGCACGGCCGAGAGCCAGCGGCAGGGCGGCGGCGACCGCGGCGGCGGTGCCGCCGTTGGCGGCGACCACGACCACGGGCCGGGACCCGGCGCGCTGCGCGGCGGAGGCGTCGACGTAGAAGACGTCGTCGCCCGCGTCGTGCTGGGCCCAGTACGCGGCCTCGCCGAAGGACAGTTCGTGGGCGGCCCACGGGTGCGGTTCGCCGGTGGTGATCACCAGCACCTCACCGGGAGCGCGGCCCGATTCCAGCAGCAGGTCGACCGCTTCCTCGGCGGCGTCCAGCGCGCCCTCGGCCGAGGCCGGGATCAGCTGGATCTGCGGCGTGGCAGGGGACGCGGCCCGCTGGGCGGCCGGGGCGGACGGCCCCGGCTTGGCCGCGGCCTGGTCGCGTGACGCGCGTTGCGCCGGCGGCATGGGCCGGGCGGCACCCGGACGACCGGGACGCGGCGGAGCCGCGGGACGGGGGCCGGGTACGGGGCGAGGGGTCGGCGCGCTGCGGCCGCTGGCCGGAGTGGCGCGGGGACCCTGGGCACTCTCGTGAATCTGAGGCTCCTCGGGAATGAGAGGCATGAGCTGTTGTTTATCAAACGCCGGTGCGAGTCGCGCAGGCGGGTGGCACATATGTGCGCACGAAACCGTCAGAAATCGAAGCCGAGCTGCCCCTCGATCTCTGGAACGCTTTCGTCCGCCCAGCTGCGGACCTTCTTGAGGTGCCGCCACTGGGGCAGCGCATCAAGATACGCCCACGACAGCCGGTGGTGCGGGGTGGGGCCCCGTTCCTCCAGCGCGGCCCGGTGCACCGGTGACGGATACCCGGCGTTGGCCGCGAAACCGAAGTCTGCATGGTCGATACCCAGTTCGGCCATCATTTTGTCGCGCCGAACCTTGGCGATCACCGAGGCCGCCGCCACGGCGACGCAGGACCGGTCGCCCTTGATCACCGTACGCACCCGCCAGGGCGTCCCCAGGTAGTCGTGCTTCCCGTCGAGGATGACCGCGTCGGGACGGACCGGCAGGGCCTCCAGGGCACGCACGGCGGCCAGCCGCAGCGCGGCCGTCATCCCCAGATCGTCGATCTCCTCGGGGGAGGCGTGGCCCAGAGCGTACGAGGTCACCCACTTCTCCAGCTCCACGGCAAGGGCGGTGCGCCGCTTGACGGTCAGGAGCTTCGAGTCGGTGAGGCCTTCGGGCGGACGGCGCAGCCCCGTGACCGCCGCGCAGACGGTGACCGGACCGGCCCACGCGCCGCGCCCCACTTCGTCGACACCGGCGATGATCTTCGCTCCGGTGGTGGCTCGCAGGGAGCGCTCGACGGTGTGGGTGGGTGCTTCGTACGGCATGGCGTCACCAGACTACGCCGTCCGGCACACCACTCGACAACCAGGTTCCCCCGTGCCCCTCGGGGAACGGATCACGCGTTCCCCGAGGACCGGGACGCCGGCCGGACGGCCGCGCGTCAGGTGCCGTCGGCCCGCAGGAGCGGCACCATCACGCAGTCGATCATTTCCTCCAGGTCCTGGTCGGTCCATTCACTCGCGCACACTTTGGAGCGGTACATCAGCATTGCCGGGACGACGTCGCACACGTAGGCGTTGGCGGCGTCGGACCGCACCTCTCCCCGCTCCATTCCACGGCGGATGACCTCCATGAGCAGGCGTACGGTCGGCTGCACGACACCTTCCAGGATGACGTTCTGGAAGTGCTCGGCCGACTCGGAGTCGCATTCGTGAAGGACGGCCCGCAGGGCGAACCCGGGGCGCGAGTACATCGCCTCCCGCACCCGGCGGCACAGCTCCAGCAGGTCCTCGCGCACGCTGCCGAGGTCGGGGGGCTCCTCCACCGTCGACAGCCCGGACCTCAGCGCGTCCGCGACGAGCTCCTCCTTGGACGGCCACCGGCGGTAGACCGCGGCCTTGCCGGTCTGGGCCCCGGCGGCGACGCCCTCCATCGTGAGGCCGTTCCAGCCGACGGTGCCGAGCTGGTCCAGCGCGGCGTCGAGGATCGCGCGTTCGAGGACGGCTCCGCGCCGGCGCGGGGCGGCCGGCCGAGCGGAGGCGGCGGCCTGCCGGGAAGGGGCGGCGGCCTGCCGAGCGGAGGCGGCCGTCCGGCTCGAAGTACCCATCTGTGTCTCTCCGTTGAGCGGCGGGCGGCACACGCGGGTGCCGCGGGGGTCGGGGATCGGGGCATCCCCGTGCGGTCGGGCGACGCGCGGGCGGCAACAACTCAAGTGAACGCTTGCGTTCACTAGTGGGGACTCACTACCGTTCCGCGAAACAGTGAACGCAAGCGTTCACTAAGACATGCGTGGGGGACTCGTATGGCAACCTCTCCGTTGGTCCAGGATCCGAAGCCGAAAGCGGCCCGCCGGGAGGGGCGTCCCGGCATCGCGCTCACCGTCATCGCCGCCTGCCAACTCATGGTGGTACTCGATGCGACGATTGTGAACATCGCGCTTCCGCACATTCAAGACGCTCTCTCCTTCAGCACCACCGATCTCACCTGGGTCGTCAGCGCGTACACGCTCACCTTCGGCGGCCTGCTGCTGCTCGGCGGCCGGGCCGGGGACATCCTCGGCCGGCGCCGGGTCTTCATGACCGGCATCCTGCTGTTCACCCTCGCCTCCCTGCTCGGCGGCCTGGCCCAGGAGCCCTGGCAGCTGCTGGCCGCACGTGCCCTGCAGGGCGTGGGCGGCGCGATCGCGTCGCCCACCTCGCTGGCACTCATCACGACCACGTTCCCTGAGGGGCCGCAGCGCAACCGGGCGTTCGGGGTCTTCGCCGCGGTCTCGGCCGGCGGCGGCGCCATCGGCCTCCTCGCGGGCGGCATGCTCACCGAGTGGCTCGACTGGCGGTGGGTGCTCTTCGTCAACGTGCCCATCGGCGTACTGATCGCCGTGCTCGCCCCGCTCTACATCCAGGAGTCCGAGCGGCACCCGGGACGCTTCGACATCGCAGGCGCGCTCACCTCCACGCTGGGCATGACCTCGCTGGTGTACGGCTTCATCCGGGCCTCGGAGGAGGGCTGGCGCGACGACCTCACGCTCGCGTCGTTCGGCGCCGCGGTGATCCTGCTGCTGGCCTTCGTCCTCATCGAGATGCGGGCGAAGGAACCGATCACTCCGCTGCGGATGTTCACCGACCGCAACCGCTCCGGCACGTATGTGATCATGCTCAGTCTGGCCGCGGCGATGTTCGGCATGTTCTTCTTCATCGTCCTCTTCGTTCAGAACGTGCTCGGATACACGCCGATCGAGGCCGGCCTCGCCTTCCTCCCGGTGACACTGGCGATCGTGACCGGCGCGGGCCTGTCGCAGCGGTTCCTGCCGGTCCTCGGCCCGAAGCCCTTCCTGGTCACCGGCTCGGCGATCGTGGTGGTGGGACTGACCTGGCTGACGTTCATGAGTCCCGACAGCTCCTACCTCGGCGGGGTGCTCGGACCGATGGTGCTGTTCGGCTTCGGCATGGGGCTGAACTTCGTCACGCTGACCCTGACCGCGGTCTCCGGCGTCGCCGCGCACGAGGCGGGCGCGGCCTCCGGTCTGCTGAACGCCACGCAGCAGGTGGGCGGTTCGCTCGGACTGTCCATCCTGACCACGGTCTTCGGCACGGCGAGCCGGGACGAGGCCGAACGGCAGCTGCCGTCCTTCCTCGCCGACGGCACGGCCGAGCAGAAGGCCGAGCTCGCCCGGACGCAGCAACTGCCCGCTCCCTGGGGTCATGAAATCCTGGCCGAGGGCATCTCGACCGCGTTCGTCCCGGCGGTCGCCATGGCCGTACTGGCGCTGGCCACCGCCGCGCTGGTGATCCGCGTCCGCAGAAGCGACCTCGACGCGCTGGCCGGCACGGCCGGACCCGCCGCCGGGGCGTGACCGGTTCGCGGGGACCGGCACCCCTGCCCTCACGGTGAGGGGCGGCACACAGGGGTCTTCCTCCTCGTGCCGAGCACGGCGAGGACGCCGAGGACGCCGAGGACGGCGAGCACAGGTCCGGTCGTCGTCCTCGTCCGAGGCAGGCCCGGACGGTTCGGTCCTCGCCCGGGGTCCTCGCCGGGGGCGGCATCGGGCAAGGACCGGCCGGTCTCCGCGGAACGGCGTGCGTGCCCGTACGCGCCTCACCGCTCGTACAGGAGCTCGCTCTCCACGCGCGCGCAGGTGGTGTAGTCGGCCTTCGGTGACAGGGGCCGGTCCGCGAGGATGTCACGGGCGCGGGCCTCGCCCCAGCTGGTCGCGTACCAGGGCGTGTCGTCCTCGGCCAGGTCGGCGGCGATCGACCGCAGGGCGCAGGAGCGTGCCGGTTCGTCCAGCCGGTCGAGCGCCGGTACGGCGTCGGCGGACAGGTCGCGCGCGTAGTCGAGGTCGACGGTGCCGGTCTCCTCGTACCGCTGCACGGTGCGCTCGGCGATCAGCGCGTCCGGGGACGCCAGCCCGAACGCGAGCACCCCCGCCACCACGCTCGCCGCGACAGCGCGCGGCAGCAGGCGGGCGCCCCACACCCCGGCCGCCATGATGAGCACGATGACCAGGCCGAGCCACAGCTCCACGGCCACCACCGAGATCCTCAGCCGCGTCAGTCCATAGGCCTCCACGTACATGTCCATGCGGCGCACCGCCGATGCCACGACAACGAGCGCGAGAACACAGAGGGTTCCCAGCACGGAGCGCACGAGGACCCGGTCGCGCGCCCCCGCGCGCGGGGCCCAGCGCAGGGCGAGCACGATGACCAGCAGCGTGAGGAGGGTGACCAGGAGCAGCTGCCAGAACCCCTGGCGCGCGTACTCGGCGTACGACAGCCCGGTCCTGTCCAGGACCGCGTCGTAGCCGCCGAACAGGACGACGAGCTGGACGGCGTTGAAGGCGGCGAAGAGCACCGCGAGCACGACCAGGGGCAGCGCCCACTCGACGCGGCCGCGCGCCCGCCCCCGCGGTACCCGCACCCGGTCCCACGGGGCGGGCGCGGCGGCCGTGTGGGCCGCCGCCAGCGCGCCGACGACGCCGCACGCGAACAGCAGGACCCGCCAGGGCGTGCCCGAGACGGACGCGTCCGGCACGAAGCCGCCGAGGAGATCCGCGAAGGCGGCGTCCGCCCAGGCGAACAGCGCGCCGAAGACCAGCAGCAGGGCGGCGGCCACCACGAGGGCGCGCAGCAGCGGCCCCAGGGCGGCCCGGGCGCCGCCGGACCGCTCGCGCAGCCCGTGCCAGCCCCAGACCGGGCCGGTGACGATCGCGTTGCACAGGCCGATCGGGCCGAACAGGACGGCGGGCCAGGTGCGGCCGCCGTGCAGGGCGAGCGATCCCGCCGCCACGGCGGTCACGACCGCGAGGAACGACGGCCAGTCCGCGTCGCGCAGCGCGGGCACCGCCAGCAGCGCGAGGCCGCCCACACCCCAGATCAGCGTCCAGCGGCGCGGCCGGCGGCCGGACGGACGGGCCGCCCAGTACGCCGCCAGGGTGGCGGGCAGGGCTACGAGCAGCAGGTTCACCGCCAGGCCGTCGCCGAACATGACCATGCTCAGGACGCCCGTGGCCAGCGCGGCCCACAGGGTGGCGGTGGGGACGGGCCCGGGGGACCTCATCCGCAGGTCGGCGAACCAGCCGACGGGACCGGCGTCGGTCCCGGTCCCAGGGCCGGGATCAGGACCAGGATCTGGGTCGGTCTCAGTGTCGGGATCAGGACCAGGACCTGGATCGGTCTCGGTGCCGGGATCAGGACCAGGACCTGGGTCGGCCCTGGTGCCGGGGTCGGAACCGGGCTCGGGATCGGCTTCAGGGCCGACGCCGGCGTCGGCCCCCTGCGGCTTCCCGGCCCTGTCCGGCTCCCTCGGCCCCTCCGGCCGGTCCCGCTCCCCCTGCTCCGCCTGCCTCTCCTGCTCCCCCTCGGACGGTCTGTCGGACACGGGACCCCCTCCCGACCGGCCCGCGTACGGTGCGTCGCGCGTCGGAGCCGCGCGGATCCGGCGGTACCGGTGTCTCGTCGGCACACGCCTCATGATCAACAAGCGTGCGTGGCGGTCAGGCTAGTCCCGGTACGGAGAGCCGAACGGAGACGGGAGCCTCTGTGGCAGGCCTGTGACAGTCGCGGGAGTTCACGCCAGGGGAAACCAGGGCAATGCGGCCCGAACGGCCGGCGGCGTCCTCGCGCTCCCGTACGGAACGTGCGGGACTCGTGCACCCGGCCGAGAGGACAGACGGAAGGACATGCGTCACGCACCGAGGAGGAGAGGCCACGCGCCCCGGGGCGAGAGGTCACGCGCCTCCTGGCACGAGGTCACGCCCCCTCGGGCGAGGAACCGGGTGCCCCGGGCGATCCGGACGCTCCGGGCGCCCACCCCGGCAGTTCCTCGGTCCGCTCCGCCCACACGGCCGGCGGTGCGCCCGTCCTTCCGGCGGCGAGCACCCCGCCGACGATGGCGCAGGTCGTGTCCACGTCGCCGCCCACCTGGGCGGTCGTCCAGAAGGCCCGCTCGTAGTCCCCCAGGGACCGCGCGGCCGCCCAGAGGGCGAACGGCACGGTGTCGTGGGCGGTCGTCCGGCGGCCGCAGCCCAGGACGGCCGCGACCGTCCCGGCGTCGTCGTAGTCGAGCATGTCCCGGGCGCGCCGCAGACCCGCGGTCACCGCGCTGCGCGGTACGAGCGCGATGACGCCGTCGAGAAGGTCCCCGGCGCTCGGGGGGCCGTCCGGCGCGCCCGCCAGGGCGGCCGCCGCGGCCACGGCCATGGCGCCGACCACGGCCTCCCGGTGCTGGTGGGTGGGGTAGGCGGAGATCTCCGCCTGGTGCGTCGCCTGCTCCGGGTCGTCCGCGTACCAGGCGCCCAGGGGCGCGATGCGCATGGCCGCGCCGTTGCCCCAGGAGCCCTGGCCCTGGAACAGGGCGCTGGCCAGTTCCCGCCAGTCGCCGCCCTCGCGGACCAGCCGGAGCAGCCGGTTGACGGCCGGGCCGTAGCCGCGGTCGAAGTCGTGGTGCTCGGCGAAGGAGCGGGCCAGCGCGTCCTGGTCGACACGGCGGTGCCCGGCCAGCACGGCCACCACCGAGCAGGCCATCTCGGTGTCGTCCGTCCACTGCCAGGGGCCCGGCGGCAGTGCCCGGTTCTTGAGCAGCGGGTAGTTCTCCGGCACGAAGAACTGGGAGCCGAGGGCGTCCCCGACGGAGAGCCCGCGCAGGCTGGCCAGGGCGCGGCTCAGGCGCTCGTCGGAGGAGGGAGAAGGGACGGAAGAGGCGGAGGAGGTGTCAGCGGTCATCGCCCTGAGAGCTTATCGGGGCCATCCAGTAGGGCTCGGGATCCCGCCAGCGCTCGAAAGGCCGGTCGAGCCGGTACTTGCCGTCCTCCCCGAGGAGGAGCATCCGCATCTCCGCGTTCCCGGGGTTGGACAGGGACTCGAACTCCGCGACCGTCCAGTGGAACCAGCGCATGCAGAACAGCCGCATGGCGAGGCCGTGGGTCACCAGGAGCACGTTCGGCGGGTGGTCGGGGGCCTCGAAGCTGCGGAAGAGGCTCTCCAGGAAGCCGCCGACCCGGTCGTACACGTCGGCGCCGGACTCGCCCTGGGCGAAACGGTAGAAGAAGTGCCCGTAGGCGTCGCGGTAGGCCTTCTGCATGCGTACGTCGTCGCGGTCCTGCCAGTTGCCCCAGTCCTGCTCGCGCAGCCGGGGCTCCTCGCGCACGCGCACCCGGCCGGGGTCGAGCCGGAAGGCGGCGAGGGTTTCGTGGGTGCGCCGGTAGGGGGAGACGTACACGCTCACGCGCTCCTCACCGAAGATCTCGCGCAGCCGCTCACCCGTCTCCTCGGCCTGCCGCCGCCCCGTCTCGGTCAGCGGGAGCGCGTGGTCGGGTTCGCGCTCGTAGACGGTGTCATCGACGTTGCCCGCCGACTCGCCGTGCCGGACAAGGACGATGCGACGTGGTCGAGCCATGCCAGAACCCTAGATCGATCGGGAGCGGATCGCGGAGTCGGCCCGGTCCGTACGGTGGAGGTCGCACCGGTCACGCCGGACCGTGCGCCCGGTCCGGCCGGCCGAGGAGACGAGGCCGGCCGAAAAGACGGAACCGGCCGAAGAGGCGAGGCCGCCCCAAGAGGCGGAACCAGCAGGAGAGGCGAGGCCGGCCGAAGCAGCGGAACCGGCAGGAGAGGCGAGGCCGGCCGAAGCGGCGGAACCGGCGGGGTCGGACGAAGCGGCGGAACCGGCGGGGTCGGACGAAGCGGCGGAACCGGCCGGACCGGCGGGGCGGGCGGCGTCGGGGATCGTCCGCGTCAGACCGTCCAGGACGGCTCCAGTTCCACGATGTCGCCGGTGAGGGCCGCCACGTCGGCCTCTATCTGGGCTCTCAGGGCGAGTCTCTCCACCCGTTCCTGCCGGTACTTGCCGTGCTCCGCGGCCGCCTGCCACATCGACAGGACGAGGAACTCGTGGCCCGGGGCCTCGCCGAAGAGGCCGCGCACCATGCCGGGCGACCCGGCCATCGCGGGGTTCCACACCTTTTCCTGCATCAGCGCGAAGTGCTCGGCCCGCTCCTCGTGGACGCGGCAGTGGGCCACGCGGACGAGGTCGGCGTCCGTGAACCGGGGCTCGAAGCCCGTCTTCACGTCGAACCGGTGGTCGAACAGCTTGACCTGCCCGTCCTTGAAGGTGCCGGACTGCGCGGCGGCCAGGCGGTCGTGGGAGCGGGCCATGAAGGAGTCGTAGAAGGCACGGCTCTCCCAGAAGGAGAAGACATGGGCCACGCCCGGACGTATCCGGCTCCAGCCGCCGCCCTGCCCCCGGAACCCCGGTTCCCCGGGCAGTCCCGCCCATTTCCGCTGCCCCCGCTCGAACCCCCGGCGGTCCACCACGACGCAGCGAATCCACTTGACCAGCACCGCGCCATGGTACGGCCCCGCGCGTGGCGCCGGTCACGCGCGGGGAGGGCGCACCGGGGCGAGCGCCCTGATGCGCATGGCACGATGGACAACGCACTCCCGCCGACCGGCAGTTGGAGTGCCGGACAAGCCGTCGACGGGGAGGGACCCACCGGTGAGCGGGCTCAGCAAAGGCGTGGAGAAGGTCGAGATCTCGGTGAAGTGGGACCCGAGTCCCCGCACGGAGCAGGCCACGGATCTCGACCTCGTGGCGGCGACCTACCTGGCGGACGATCCGCACGGCGCGCCCGACTACGTCGTGCACTTCGACAGCCGTTCCCCGGACGGCACCATCTACCTGAACCGGGACAGCCGCGACGGCCTGGGCCTCGGCTGGGACGAGGTCATGATCCTGGAGCTCGAACGGCTCGCCGGCCGGTACGGGCGCGTGGTGGTCGGCGTCGCCATCCAGCAGCGCGGCGGCCGCAGGACCTTCGCCGACGTCGTCCGTCCGGGCCTGCGGATCCGTGAGGGCTACACGGAGCTGGCCGGGGACGACTTCGGCGGCGTGCGGGACGCGACGGCGGCGACGGTCGCGGAGTTCGTGCGCGACGACTCCGGGGAGTGGGACTTCCGCTCCGGCGTCCGGGGCTTCGACGCGGACCTGGAGGAGTTCCCCCGCCTGATGGGCGCGTCCCGCCAGGCCTGACCGATGGGCGCGTCCCGCCGGTCCTGGCCGGCGGGTGCGCCCGTAGGTCCCGGCCCAGGGGCGCACCGTGTCGTTCCCGCACCGACGGGCGGGCGCGCTTCGCCGGTCCGGGTTCCGGCGGGCGTGCGCGGCACACCCGCCGTCCCCGACAGCGCCGAGGGGCGCACGGCCGAAGCCGTGCGCCCCTCAGTCATGGTGTCCCTCCGGAGGCCGCAGGACCTCCCGGGACGCCGGATCAGCTGCAGCCGCTGGTCGAGCCGCAGCCCTCGCAGATGTAGCAGGAGCCGGCCCGCTGCATCTTGGTGCCGCAGGAGAAGCACAGCGGGGCGTCCGCCTGGATGCCCAGCTGCATCTCCACCAGCTCGGCGCTGGTGTGGGCCTGCCGCGGGGCGGGCTTGGCCGCCTCGGTCTCGGCCTGCGGCGTCACCACGGCCTTCAGCTCCTGGGCGCGCGGCGCGGACTGGGCCAGGCCCTCGACGTCGACCTCGTCCTCGGCGGGCTCGTACGAACCCGTCTCCAGGTGGCGCTGGCGCTCCTCGGCGGAGTGGATGCCGAGCGCCGAGCGGGTCTCGAAGGGCAGGAAGTCCAGCGCCAGGCGGCGGAAGATGTAGTCGACGATCGACTGCGCCATCCGCACGTCCGGGTCGTCCGTCATGCCGGCCGGCTCGAAGCGCATGTTGGTGAACTTCGAGACGTACGTCTCCAGCGGCACGCCGTACTGCAGGCCGACCGAGACGGCGATGGAGAAGGCGTCCATCATGCCCGCGAGCGTGGAACCCTGCTTCGACATCTTCAGGAAGACCTCGCCGAGGCCGTCGTCCGGGTAGGAGTTGGCGGTCATGTAGCCCTCGGCGCCGCCGACGGTGAACGACGTGGTGATGCCGGGACGTCCCTTCGGGAGGCGCTTGCGGACCGGGCGGTACTCGACGACCTTCTCGACGGCCTCGCGGATCGTCGCCTCGATCTTCGCGGTCACCTCGGCCTTCTCGTCCTCCTTCTTCTTGGCGGAGAGCGGCTGGCCGACCTTGCAGTTGTCGCGGTAGATCGCGAGCGCCTTGACGCCCATCTTCCAGGCCTCGAAGTAGATCTCCTCGACCTCCTCGACGGTCGCCGTCTCCGGCATGTTGACCGTCTTGGACAGGGCGCCGGAGATCCAGGGCTGGATCGCGGCCATCATGCGGACGTGGCCCATCGGGGAGATGGCGCGCTCGCCCATGGCGCAGTCGAAGACCTCGTAGTGCTGCGGCTTGAGGCCCGGGGCGTCGATCACGTTGCCGTGCTCGGCGATGTGGGCGACGATCGCCTCGATCTGCTCCTCCTGGTAGCCCAGGCGGCGCAGGGCCTGCGGGACGGTGCCGTTGACGATCTGCATCGAGCCGCCGCCGACCAGCTTCTTGAACTTGACCAGCGCGAGGTCGGGCTCCAGGCCGGTGGTGTCGCAGGACATCGCGAGACCGATGGTGCCGGTCGGGGCGATGACGGACGCCTGGGCGTTGCGGAAGCCGTTCTTCTCGCCGAGGCGGAGCACGTCCTGCCAGGCCTCCGTGGCGGCGGCCCAGATCGGGGTGTCCAGGTCGTCCATGCGGACGGCCTTGGTGTTGGCGTCGGCGTGCTGGCGCATGACGCGCTGGTGCGGCTCGGCGTTGCGGGCGTAGCCGTCGTAGGCGCCGACGACCGCGGCGAGCTCGGCGGAGCGCTTGTACGAGGTGCCGGTCATCAGGGAGGTGATGGCGCCGGCCAGGGCGCGGCCGCCGTCGGAGTCGTACGCGTGGCCGGTCGCCATGAGGAGGGCGCCGAGGTTGGCGTAGCCGATGCCGAGCTGGCGGAAGGCGCGGGTGTTCTCGCCGATCTTCTGGGTCGGGAAGTCCGCGAAGCAGATCGAGATGTCCATCGCGGTGATGACCAGCTCGACGACCTTCTGGAAGCGCTCGACCTCGAAGGACTGGTGGCCCTTGCCGTCGTCCTTCAGGAACTTCATCAGGTTCAGCGAGGCGAGGTTGCAGGACGTGTTGTCCAGGTGCATGTACTCGCTGCACGGGTTCGAGCCGTTGATGCGGCCGGACTCCGGGCACGTGTGCCAGTGGTTGATGGTGTCGTCGTACTGGATGCCGGGGTCGGCGCAGGCCCAGGCGGCCTCGGCCATCTTGCGGAAGAGCGCCTTGGCGTCGACCTCCTCGATGACCTCGCCGGTCATACGGGCGCGCAGGCCGAACTTGCCGCCCTGCTCGACCGCCTTCATGAACTCGTCGTTCACGCGGACCGAGTTGTTGGCGTTCTGGTACTGGACGGACGTGATGTCGTCGCCGCCCAGGTCCATGTCGAAGCCCGCGTCGCGCAGGGCGCGGATCTTCTCCTCCTCCTTCACCTTGGTCTCGATGAAGTCCTCGATGTCGGGGTGGTCGACGTCGAGGATGACCATCTTGGCGGCGCGGCGGGTGGCGCCGCCCGACTTGATGGTGCCCGCGGAGGCGTCGGCGCCGCGCATGAAGGAGACGGGACCGGAGGCGTTGCCGCCGGAGGACAGCAGCTCCTTGGAGGAGCGGATGCGGGAGAGGTTCAGGCCGGCCCCGGAGCCGCCCTTGAAGATCATGCCCTCTTCCTTGTACCAGTCGAGGATCGACTCCATGGAGTCGTCGACGGACAGGATGAAGCAGGCGGAGACCTGCTGGGGCTGCGGGGTGCCCACGTTGAACCAGACGGGGCTGTTGAAGCTGAAGATCTGGTGCAGGAGGGCGTACGCCAGCTCGTGCTCGAAGATCTCGGCGTCGGCGGGCGAGGCGAAGTACTTGTAGTCCTCACCGGCCTTCCGGTACGTCTTCACGATGCGGTCGATCAGCTGCCGCAGGCTGGTCTCGCGCTGCGGGGTGCCCACGGCGCCCCGGAAGTACTTGCTGGTGACGATGTTGACCGCGTTCACCGACCAGAAGTCGGGGAACTCGACGCCACGCTGCTCGAAGTTGACCGAGCCGTCGCGCCAGTTGGTCATGACGACGTCACGGCGCTCCCACTGGACCTCGTCGTACGGGTGCACGCCGGGGGTGGTGTGGATGCGCTCGACACGCAGCCCCTTGCTCGCCTTCGCACCCTTGGCCCGTGAGCCTCGTGCCGGGCCGCTCGCCGTCTCTGTCATGCCGCCTCCCTATACAGGGCTAAAACGCCCCTAAATACCACGATCTTCCCGTGGCATGGTGTCTGTCCAGTGCTGCGCGCGCCCGTGTGCGCGGCCGCCGCAGCAGGTCTGTGGTCGCCGCCGAACGGCCGGCCCCTGGCCGGCCCGCCCGTCTAATCGGCGGCGGTGGTGGGCGCGGGGACCCCGACGGCCCCTCCGGAGCCCCGGTCGGCTCCCGCGCACCCCGGGCACCCCGGTCCCGCGTCGTCGTCGGCCGCGGCGGGGCGGTGCGTCTCCTCACGGAGTTCCGCGATGGCGGCCTCGAAGTCCTCGAGCGAGTCGAACGCCCGGTACACGGACGCGAACCGCAGATAGGCCACGAGGTCGAGTTCCTGCAGCGGGCCGAGTATGGCCAGCCCCACGTCGTGGGTGGTCAGCTCCGCGCTCCCGGTGGCCCGCACGGCCTCCTCGACCCGCTGGCCGAGCTGGGCGAGCGCGTCCTCGGTGACCGGCCGCCCCTGGCACGCCTTGCGCACGCCGTTGATGACCTTGGTGCGGCTGAAGGGCTCGGTGACCCCGGACCGCTTGATCACCATGAGTGAGCACGTCTCCACCGTCGTGAAGCGGCGGGAGCAGTCGGGGCACTGGCGGCGCCTGCGGATCGACGTGCCGTCGTCGGTCGTACGACTGTCGACGACGCGACTGTCGGGGTGCCTGCAGAAGGGGCAGTGCATGGAACTCCCCATCCCCTTTCAGTGCACGACACAATGGCCTCGCGGGGCTCAGGAGCCCCTCGAAGCAGCCCCAAGCATAGGCGATGATCCCGGGCTCGAAGACCCGGGTCACCACAACTTCTGGGCTGCGGTGAACATGCAACCACTACATGTGGTGATTGCCCCGCCATTCGGCCCCAACGCGCGTGTCGTGCCCGGATCGGACGTCCCGTACGCCAGTTCCCGTAGGGGATGCACGGGGACACGGCGGACGCCGCACGGAGGGGGTGCCGGTTCCCGGGCGGCGCGGGGGCGGATGGCAGACTGGGCCCACGCGTGCGCGGCGCCCGCACGGGCACGCGTACCCCCTCACCGGCCGGGGACACCGCGAGGGCGCCGGCGGTCACGTCGGGTGACGATGCGCAGCTATACACCCGGGGAAGTGATCGCGTCAGGCAGACCGCGATTTTTCACTCGAACGTGTGTTTGGCGCAACCTTTCGAAAGCATCTACCGTTGTGCAGCAGGGAGACCATCGAGAGGGGCCGACGTGACCACCACCGCAGACAGCGCCGCCATCACCGCCCAGGACCGCTCCCAGGGCCGACTCGAGCCGGTGCACGCCGTGAACGACATGAACGCGGAGGGATCCAAGCCTGCGCGCTCGCTGCCGGGCCGACCTCCCGGCATCCGGGCCGACAGTTCGGGGCTCACGGACCGGCAGCGCCGCGTGATCGAGGTGATCCGTGACTCGGTGCAGCGGCGGGGGTACCCGCCGTCGATGCGCGAGATCGGCCAGGCGGTCGGCCTGTCCAGCACCTCCTCGGTCGCCCACCAGCTGATGGCGCTGGAGCGCAAGGGCTTCCTGCGGCGCGACCCGCACCGCCCCCGCGCGTACGAGGTCCGGGGCTCCGACCAGTCCTCCTCCGTCCAGCCCACGGACACCGCGGGCAAGCCGGCCGCGTCGTACGTCCCGCTCGTCGGCCGTATCGCCGCCGGCGGCCCCATCCTCGCCGAGGAGTCGGTCGAGGACGTCTTCCCCCTCCCCCGGCAGCTGGTCGGCGACGGCGAGCTGTTCGTCCTCAAGGTCGTCGGCGACTCGATGATCGAGGCCGCGATCTGCGACGGCGACTGGGTCACGGTCCGCCGCCAGCCCGTCGCGGAGAACGGCGACATCGTCGCCGCGATGCTCGACGGCGAGGCCACGGTCAAGCGCTTCAAGCGCGAGGACGGCCATGTGTGGCTGCTGCCGCACAACTCCGCGTACCAGCCGATCCCCGGCGACGAGGCGACGATCCTCGGCAAGGTGGTGGCGGTCCTCCGCCGGGTCTGACCACCCGTCCCCCCGACCGGGCCCCGGAACCAACTGCGCCGGTTCCGGGGCCCAATGCTGTGCGGGGTCGTCCCTCCGCTGCGCGGGAACCGCTCCTCCGCGACACGGGGACCGTTACGCGGTGCGGGAACCGTTCCCTGCGCGGTGCGGGCGTCCGCCTCCCGCCGTCCGCCTACTTGCCCTCCGTCGCCGCCGCCTTGTCGATGGCGGCCAGGGAGCGGCGCACCTGGTTGCGGTCCGTCGTGTACCAGAAGTTCGGCAGCGACGCCTTCAGATAGCTGCCGTAGCGGGCCGTGGCCAGGCGGGGGTCCAGGACGGCGACCACACCGCGGTCGCCCGTCGCGCGCACCAGACGGCCGGCGCCCTGGGCCATGAGCAGGGCGGCGTGGGTGGCCGCCACGGCCATGAAGCCGTTGCCGCCCGCCTCCTCGACCGCCTTCTGGCGCGCGCTCATCAGCGGGTCGTCGGGACGCGGGAACGGGATCTTGTCCATGACGACCAGCTGGCAGCTGGGACCGGGAACGTCCACGCCCTGCCACAGCGACAACGTGCCGAACAGGCAGGTCCTCGGGTCCTCCGCGAAGTTCTTGATCAGCTCGCCCAGCGTCTCCTCGCCCTGGAGGAGGACCGGGAACTCGGGGATGCGGGAGCGCATCTCCTCGGCGGCGAGCTGGGCGCCGCGCATGGAGGAGAACAGGCCGAGCGTGCGCCCGCCCGCCGCCTGGATCAGCTCGGTGAGCTCGTCGAGCATGTCGGCGCGGTCGCCGTCCCGCGCGGGGCGCGCCAGGTGCTTGGCGACGTAGAGGATGCCCTGCTTGGGGTAGTCGAACGGCGAGCCGACGTCGACGCCCTTCCACTGCGGGACGTCGTCGCCCTCCGTGCCCTCGGGCGAGAGGCCGAGCGAGGCCCCCACCCCGTTGAAGTCGCCGCCGAGCTTCAGCGTCGCGGAGGCCAGCACCACGGAGCGGTCCGTGAAGAGCTTCTCGCGCAGCAGCCCCGACACGGACATGGGCGCGACCCGCAGGGAGGCCCCGAACCGGTCGTGCCGCTCGTACCAGACGACGTCCCACTCGGAGCCGTTGGTGATCCGCTCCGCCACGTCGTGCACGCTCTCCACGGAGGCCAGCGCCTGCTTGCGCACCACGTCCTCGTCCTGCACGGACTTGTCGCGGGTGCTGCCGATCGCCGAGATCACCGTACGGGCCGCGTCCCGCAGGGCCATCAGCGCGTACCCGAGGTCCTCCGGGACCTCCTCCAGGCGGCCGGGCAGCGCCAGCTCCATCAGCTTCTCGAAGCCCTCGGCGGCGGTCTGCAGCTGGTCGGCCGCCTTCTCGTTGACGAGCTTGGCGGCGCGCCGCACCGCGCGGTTGACCTGGCCGGGCGTGAGCTCGCCGGTGGCCACGCCGGTGACCCGGGAGACCAGCTCGTGGGCCTCGTCGACGATGAGCACCTCGTGCTGCGGCAGCACCGGCGCGCCCTCGATGGCGTCGATGGCGAGCAGCGCGTGGTTGGTGACGACGACGTCGGAGAGCTTGGCGCGCTCGCGGGCCATCTCGGCGAAGCACTCGGCGCCGTACGCGCACTTGGAGGCGCCCAGGCACTCCCGCGACGAGACGGAGACCTGCGACCAGGCGCGGTCGGAGACGCCGGGGGTGAGGTCGTCGCGGTCCCCGGTCTCGGTCTCGTCCGACCAGTCGCGCAGCCGCAGCAGGTCCTGCCCGATCTTGCTGGTGGGGGCCGCCGCCTCGAACTGGTCGAAGAGGCCGTCCTCCTCGTCCTGCGGCACGCCCTCGTGCAGCCGGTGCAGGCACAGGTAGTTCGACCGGCCCTTGAGCATCGCGAACTCCGGGCGCCGGCGCAGCAGCGGGTGCAGCGCCTCGACCGTGCGGGGCAGGTCCCGCTGGACGAGCTGCCGCTGGAGCGCCAGGGTGGCCGTCGCCACGACGACCCGCTCCCCGTGCGCGAGCGCGGGCACCAGGTAGCCCAGCGACTTACCGGTGCCGGTGCCCGCCTGGACGAGCAGATGGGAGCCGTCGTCGATGGCCTGGGCGACGGCTTCGGCCATGGTCACCTGGCCGGGGCGCTCCGTACCGCCGACGGCGGCGACGGCGGCGTGGAGGAGTTCGGGGAGAGAGGGCTTCGTCATAGCGCGACCACCCTACGGGGCGGCACCGACAAGCGGGCGATCAAGGCGGGAACCGGGGACGGGATCAGGACGCGCGCTCCGCGCCCCGGGCAGCCCCGGCGCGAGGCCTCAGAGCACATCGCGCAGGGCCCGGTCGCGGATCATGAGGGCGGCCCGCCGGTCCGGGAGGTCCACCTCGGCGGAGAAGCGGAAGCCCGCGCCGAGGAAGGCGGACACGTACGGCGCGTTGCGCAGGTCGGGGTCCCCGAGGACGCGCGCGCACGACGGCCGCCGGTCGAGCACGAGGTCCGCGACGGCCCTGAGCAGCGTGCTCCCGACGCCCCGCCCCCGGCCGCCGACACCGCCGACGAGGAGGCGCACCCCCGTGTCGTGCGGGCGCAGCGGACAGTGCCGGGCCAGGACGTCGAGGTCGGCGCGGTGGATCTCCCAGTAGCTCATCGGGGTGCCGTCCAGCAGGCCGAGGCAGGGCACGGCGCGCCCGTCGCCGTCGAGCCGGGCGCGCACGTGCCGCGCCGTCACCGCCTCCGGTCCCGCCAGGCCCCAGAAGGGGGCGACGGCGGGGTCGTTCATCCAGCGGCTGACCAACGGGACGTCGCGCTCCCCGTGGACGGGCACGAGCCGGAGGACGCCCACGGCGGTCGTCACCGGCCCCCACTCCTCCACGCGGCCGAGGAGGGGGTCGAGGAGGCCGCCGCAGGCCGGGGCGGCGGGAGGCCGCCGCGGTCCGTCCCGCCCGGGGCCGGGCTCCGCCCCGGACCGGAGCCCGGAGCGAGCCGGGGACGGGGCCGGGACGGGGAGCGTCGGCGGGACCCGGCCGGGGAAGCCGTCGGGCAGCCGCAGGTCCAGGGTGTCCTCGGCGCCCGCGTCCGGGCCTTCGGCGCCCGGGGCGGCCGTACGGGCGTGCGGGGCGGCGGTGCCCGCGCCGGTGCTCGTGTCGGTGGAAGCCACGGCGGCGCTCCTGTTCTGTCGGGGACGCCCGTGCGGGGCGCCCCGCACGGGGACGGGACGGACGTCCGTCCGGGGTCAGTCGCGGTACGACGGCGTCCGGGCGCCGGGCGGCCCGTGCCGCCGACCGGGGCCGGTGCCGGTGTCGGCTCCGGCGGCCACCGCCCGTACCGCGTCGGCGAGGCGCTCCAGCACGGCGTCCGCCTGTTCGTCGCTGATCGTCAGCGGCGGCAGCAGCCGGACGACGCCGGACCGCGGTCCGGCGAGGTCGACGATGAGCCCGCGCCGCAGGCACTCCCGCTGCACGGCCCCGGCCAGGCCGGGCGCCGGCGGACGCGCCCCGGCCGCCGGACGGTCGGCCGCACCGCCCGGACCGGCCGGATCGACGGCACCGCCCGGACCGCCCGGTTCTGCGGCACCGCCCGGCTCCCCGGGCCCGGCGACGCCGTCCGGCCGGACGAACGCGACGCCGAGCATGAGCCCCCGCCCTCGTACGCCGCCCACGCACGCATGCTCCGCCGCCAGTTCCCCGAGCCGCGCGGCCATCCGGGCCCCGAGGGCCGCGGCGCGCTCGGCGAGGCGGTGCTCGCGGACGTACGCCAGGGTCGCGGTGCCCGCGGCCATGGCGAGCTGGTTGCCCGCGGACACGTCCGTACGGCCGTCGGACCGGCCGGGACCGAGGTCGTCGCGGTGGACCAGGACGGCCAGCGGGAGGCTGCCGCCGATGGCGCGGGAAAGCATCATCACGTCCGGGGTGATTCCGCTGTGCTGCACGCCCCAGAACGCGCCGGTGCGCCCCACGCCCGTACGCGTCTCGTCGGCGATCAGCGGCACGGACCGCGCCGCGGTGGCGTGCCGCAGGCGGCGCAGCCGGGCGTCCGCCGCGGACGCCCCGTCCCCGTCCCGCAGGCGGACCGGTTCCACGACCGCTCCGGCGGGCGGCGCGCCGGACCCGGCGGCGCCGGGCGGGAACGCGGCGCCGTCGTCCGGCGGCCCCGCCTCCGGCGCGCCCGGCACCTCCAGCACCTCCGTGCGGCCGGTCGCCGCGCGCACCAGCCGCGCCGCCGCCCCGGCCGCCTCCGCCCCGCCGGGTCCGCAGAACCGCACCCGCGCCCGGTCCGCCAGCCCGGCCGGCAGCGTCCGCAGCAGCTCGGCGACGAAGGCGTCCTCGACGGGCGTCGGTCCGCCGAGGCCGTGGAGCGGGGCGCCCGCGTCGAGGACCCCGCGGAGGGCGTCGAGCACCACCGGGTGGTTGTGCCCGAGCGCGAGCGTGCCGGCCCCGGAGAGGCAGTCCAGGTACCGGCGCCCGTCCGCGCCCTCGATCGTCATGCCGCGGGCCCGTACGGGGACGACGGGCAGGGCGCGCGCGTAGGTGCGGGCGGTGCACTCGCGCGCCACGGGGTCCGGTCCCGGGGCGCCCTCGCGCACCCGGCGCTCCCCGCGCGTCCCCGTCCCGGGCACGGCCTCGGTCGCCGCCATGTCGTGGAGCCTCCCGCTGTCCGGAGGAGAGTCGCCCGGCCGCCCCTGCGGTGCGGCCGGGAGGGGAGACACGCGGACGCGCCGCCCCCGTACACACCAACGACGGCGGCGGCGCGGGGCAACGGCGCGACCAAGATCCCGCCGTGACGCAATAGTTGCCGTTCCGTCGGAACTCCCGCACGGCGACGGCATAGGGTGTGATGCCGTTCGGCGTGTCTCGACAGACGCGCTGATCAGCACCTTTCGTCCATACCGGAGAGGTACGGGCACCGCGGGAGGACACGGTTCGGCCGATCCGTGCCGGACCGCCGGTGCGGCCGGAAGTCTCCGACCTCCAGGGGGAGTACACACCATGCGATCCATACGCCCGCTCTTCGCCGACCGCCGGGGCAGGAGTACGCGGCGCAGAGCTCCCCACGCCCTGGCGGCCGCCGGCCTCGCCACCGTCCTGGCCCTCACCGCCACCGCCTGCTCGGGGGAGGACACCGGCGCGGACGCAGCGGCCGGCGCCACCGCCGCGGGCAACGGCGACGGCAAGATCAAGATTCCGGACGACATCAAGGAGCGGCTCAAGGAGCACGGCTTCGACCTGGACAAGTGGAAGGACGGCGCCTGGAAGAACTGGGACAAGGACGACTGGCTGCGCGAGGCCGAGGAGTACTTCAACCCGATCATCAAGGACCTGTGGGACCCGGACCGGATGCGGGAGGCCGAGGACCCGAGCCGGTCCGTCGACGAGAACGACATCTCCGTCGACCAGGGCGTCACCGACCCCGAGCCCGCGCCGGTGGACGCGCGGGCGGTGTCGGCGCCGTACCACGCCAACGCCCCCGAGGCGGGCAAGGTGTTCTTCGACGCCCCCGACGGCACGATGGTCTGCTCGGCGACCGTGATCGAGGACCCGGCCAACCCCGGCAGGTCCAACCTGGTGTGGACGGCGGGCCACTGCGTGCACGCCGGCAAGGAGGGCGGCTGGTACCGCAACATCGCCTTCGTGCCCTCGTACAACGACGGCGGTCTGTCGGCCACCGAGCTGGAGACCGCGGGCCAGGAGGAGGTCGCTCCCTACGGCGTCTGGTGGGGCGACTGGGCGCAGACCTCCGACCAGTGGATCGAGCAGGGCAGCGCCACGGGCGGCCAGGGCGCCCCGTACGACTTCGCGGTGATCCACGTGACCCCGGAGCAGGGCGGTGACGGCAAGTCCCTGGAGGAGACGGTCGGCTCGGCGCTCCCGGTGGACTTCGACGCCCCGGCGGTGGCCGAGGTGAAGAGCCTGACGGCGACGGGCTACCCGGCGGCGGCCCCGTACGACGGGCAGACGCTGTACCAGTGCGCCGACGCGCCCGGACGGCTGTCGATCAACGAGAGCGACCCGACGATGTACCGCATCGGCTGCACCATGACCGGCGGTTCGTCCGGCGGCGGCTGGGTCGCCACGGGCTCGGACGGCAAGCCGGCGCTGGTGTCCAACACCTCGATCGGCCCGTCCAGCGCCGGCTGGCTGGCGGGTCCGCACCTGGGCCAGGAGGCCAAGGGCGTGTACGACTCGGTGAGCGAGAAGTTCGCCGGTCAGTGACGGTGTGAGCGTCCGGACAGGACACGGCGGAGGCCCGGCCCCTGGAAAGGGGCCGGGCCTCCGCCGTCGTCCGCGACGGGGCTCCCGTCGTGGTCCACTTGGTCCGCGCTGGCCGGAATTCGGAGGTCAGACCGCCGGGACCGGCACGTACGGGGCGAGGTCCGCGGCCAGCTCCTCGTGCACCCGGGCCTTGAGCAGCGTGCCCTCCGGGGTGTGCTCCTCGGAGATCACCTCGCCCTCGGTGTGGGCGCGGGCGACGAGCTTGCCGTGGGTGTACGGCACGAGCACCTCGATCTCGACCGAGGGCCGCGGCAGCTCGTTGTCGACGAGGGCCAGCAGTTCGTCGATGCCGGCGCCGGTGCGGGCCGAGACGGCGATGGAGCGCTTCTCGATCCGCAGCAGGCGCTGGAGCACCAGCGGGTCGGCCGCGTCCGCCTTGTTGATCACGACGATCTCGGGCACGTCGGTGGCGCCGACGTCCCGGATCACCTCGCGCACGGCGGCCAGCTGCTCCTCCGGGTCCGGGTGCGAGCCGTCCACCACGTGCAGGATCAGGTCGGAGTCGCCGACCTCCTCCATGGTGGAGCGGAACGCCTCGACGAGGTGGTGCGGCAGGTGGCGCACGAAGCCGACGGTGTCCGCCAGCGTGTACAGCCGCCCGCTCGGGGTCTCGGCGCGGCGGACGGTCGGGTCGAGGGTCGCGAACAGTGCGTTCTCGACCAGGACGCCCGCGCCCGTGAGGCGGTTGAGCAGCGAGGACTTGCCGGCGTTGGTGTAGCCGGCGATGGCCACCGACGGCACCTTGTTGCGCCGGCGCTCCTGGCGCTTGATCTCGCGGCCGGTCTTCATCTCCGCGATCTCCCGGCGCATCTTCGCCATCTTCTCGCGGATCCGCCGCCGGTCCGTCTCGATCTTGGTCTCACCGGGACCGCGGGTGGCGAGACCGCCGCCCTTGCCGCCGCCCATCTGCCGGGACAGCGACTGGCCCCAGCCGCGCAGCCGCGGCAGCATGTACTGCATCTGCGCGAGCGCGACCTGCGCCTTGCCCTCGCGGGACTTGGCGTGCTGGGCGAAGATGTCGAGGATCAGGGCGGTCCGGTCGATCACCTTGACCTTGACGACGTCCTCGAGGTGGATGAGCTGGCCCGGGCTGAGCTCACCGTCGCAGATGACGGTGTCCGCGCCGGACTCCAGGACGATGTCCCGCAGCTCGTTGGCCTTGCCGGAACCGATGTACGTGGCCGCGTCCGGCTTGTCACGGCGCTGGACGACGCCGTCGAGCACCAGCGCGCCCGCGGTCTCCGCGAGAGCGGCCAGCTCGGCCAGGGAGTTCTCCGCGTCGGTCACGGTCCCGGAGGTCCACACGCCGACGAGCACGACGCGCTCCAGGCGGAGCTGGCGGTACTCGACCTCGGTGACGTCCTCGAGCTCGGTGGAGAGGCCCGCGACGCGCCGCAGGGCCGCGCGCTCGGAGCGGTCGAACTGGTCGCCGTCCCGCTCTCCGTCGATCTCGTGGCTCCAGGCGACGTCCTCTTCCATCAGGGCGTCGGCCCGAAGCGCTTCGGGAGAACTGTGAGCGAACCTGCTCTGCGCGTCCTGGGAAAAGGAAGAAGAGGAGGTCATTGGATCCTTACGTCTGTGGGATACGTGGTGCGACGGACCGCGTCCGTCACAGTGGACAACGCCCGGGAGGGCCCGGAGATTCCCTCCGCCCGGCCCCGGTCGCGGGCCGCGCCGTCGACCTGACGATGGTCGCACGGTACGGCCCGTCTCGTCACCCGGTTATCGCCCGTGTCCTGCCGGGCGGCGCTCCCGCCGCCCGGCCCGCGCCCGCCGGCCCGCGCTCACCGCCCCTGCTCCCCGGCCCCGGCCTTCGCCTCCGGCGCCCGGCTGCGCCAGTCCGGGTGCCCAGGCATCGGCGGGGTCTTCTCGCCGTACAGCCAGCCCTCGAAGAAGCCGTCCAGGTCACGCCCTGCGATCTCCGACGCGAGCCGCACGAAGTCCGCCGCCGTCGCCGTGCCGTCCCGGTGCGTGCCCACCCAGGCCCGCTCCAGCCGCTCGAAGGCCGGGCGGCCGATCTCCTGGCGCAGCGCGTACAGCACCAGGGCGCTGCCGTCGTACACGTTGGGCCGGAAGATGCCGATCTTGCCGCTTCCGGCCTTCGGGGCCTCGGGCCGCGCGGGCGGGCCGCCGGAGGCGCGCCAGGCGTCGGAGGCCCGGTAGGCGGCCCGCATCCGGTCCTTCAAAGGCCGGTCCGCGGTCTCCTCTGCGTACAGGGCCTCGTACCAGGTGGCGTGCCCCTCGCTGAGCCACAGGTCGGACCAGGTGCGCGGGGTGACGCTGTCGCCGAACCACTGGTGCGCCAGCTCGTGCACCATGATCGACTCGACGTACCACTTCGGGTAGGCGGGCTCGGTGAACAGGTGCTTCTCGAAGAGCGAGAGCGTCTGCGTCTCCAGTTCGAACCCGGTCTGCGCCTCGGCGACCAGCAGCCCGTAGTTCTCGAAGGGGTAGCCGCCGACCTTCCGCTCCATCCAGCGGATCTGGCCGGGGGTCTTCGCGAGCCACGGCTCCAGCCTCCGGCGGTCCTTCGCGGGGACCACGTCGCGGACGGGCAGCCCGTCCGGTCCCTCGCGGCGCACGACGGCGGAGCGGCCGACGGAGACCTGGGCGAGTTCGGTGGCCATGGGGTGGCGGGTGCGGTACGTCCAGGTCGTGGCGGAGCCGGCGGCCCGGCGCGTGCCCGTCGGCAGACCGTTGGCGACGGCCGTGTACCCCTTGGGGGTGGTGATCCGGAAAGTGAAGAACGCCTTGTCGGAGGGGTGGTCGTTGCCGGGGAAGACGCGGTGCGCGGCGTCGGCCTGGTTGGCCATGGCCAGCCCGTCGGCGGTGCGCACCCAGCCGCTCTCGACGCCCTTGCCGGGGGCCGGGTCGCTGTCGTGCCGCACGGTGACGCGGAAGGGGAGGCCCGGCGGCAGCGGGACGCGGGGCGTGACCACGAGGTCCTCGCCCACGGACCGGAACACCGCCGGCGCACCGTCGACCTCGACGGAGCGCACCTTCCCGTGGGAGTGGTCGAGATTGATCCGCTCCAGCCAGGCGGTCGCCCGGGCGGTGATCACGGTGACGGCCGGGAGCGGCTCGCTGTTGCCGCCGGGGTAGGTGAAGGCCAGGTCGTAGGCGGTGACGTCGTAGCCGGGGTTGCCCAGGTGCGGGTAGAGCCGGTCGCCCACGCCCAGCGGGGCCGGCGGGGCGCTCGCGGCGAGGAGGCAGAGGGAGGCGGCGGAGGCGAGCAGGGCCGCCGCCGGCCGTCGCGGGATCCTGGTCCTGGTCCGGAGGGTGCGCAGCATGCACCACGGCTATCAGCGGCCGCACGCCCCACGGCGGCGACGCGCGTCCCACCCACCCGAACGGGTGCTACCGCGCGGCCGCCGCCGCGTACTGCGCGCGCCGCACGTCGTACACGCCCGGCACGTTGCGCATCGCCCTCATCAGGGCGGGCAGCCGGGCGGCGTCCGGCAGCTGGAGCGAGTAGGTGTGCCGTACGCGCTGCTGGCTGGGGGGCTCGACGGTCGCGGAGACGATGGCGACGCCCTCCACGGCGATGGCCTCGGTGAGGTCGGCGAGCAGGTGGGCCCGCCCGAAGGACTCGGCGACCAGGGTGACGCGGCACTCCGTGGTGTCCCCCCAGCGCACCGCGACCTCGGTGCGCCCCGTGACCTTCATGCGCCGGACCCCCGCGCACTCCAGGCGGTGCACGGTCACCACTCCCCCGCGCACGGCGAAGCCGGTGATGCCGTCGGGCGGTACGGGCGTGCAGCAGCCGGCGAGGCGCACGGAGGCGCCGGGCCGGTCGACGACGACGTCCGCGGCGGCGGGGCGCGGGGCGGGGCCGTCGGCGGGCGGGCGCCGGTCGGGGGAACCGCCGCTCCGGGGCGTGTCGGCGGCCGTCTCGGCGGCCGCGGGGTGGGTGGCGAGCCAGCGCTGGATGGCGATGCGGGCGGTGGGCGTGTGCGCGTGCTCCAGCCACTCCCTGGAGGGCTCGGAGGCGGGGTCCTGCCCCATGAGGAGCTGCACGGTGTCACCGTCGCGCAGGACCGTGCTCAGGGTCGCGAGGCGGCCGTTGACGCGGGCGCCGATGCAGGCGTGCGCGTCCTCCCCGTACTGGGCGTAGGCGGCGTCGACGCAGCTGGCGCCCTCGGGCAGCCCCAGCGAGCCGCCGTCGGCGCGGAAGACGGTGATCTCCCGGTCCTGGGCGAGGTCGGCGCGCAGGGTGGACCAGAACGTGTCGGGGTCCGGGGCCGCCTCCTGCCAGGTGAGGAGGCGGGAGAGCCAGCCGGGGCGGGTCGGGTCGGCGCGTTCGCCGTCGCTGTCGGCCTGGTCCTCCGGCGGCCCGGCGTAGGGGTTGCCGAGCGCGATCACGCCGGCCTCGGCGACCTTGTGCATCTGGTGGGTGCGGATGAGCACCTCGGCGATCTCGCCGCTGGGGCGGGCCACGGCCGTGTGCAGCGACTGGTACAGGTTGAACTTGGGGACGGCGATGAAGTCCTTGAACTCCGACACCACCGGCGTGAGGCAGGTGTGCAGCTCGCCGAGGACGCCGTAGCAGTCGGCGTCCTCGTTCACGAGCACCAGGATGCGGCCGAAGTCGGTGCCGCGCAGGTCGCCGCGCTTGCGCGAGATGCGGTGCACGGAGACGAAGTGGCGGGGCCTGATCTGCACGTCGGCCTGGAGCCCGGCCTCGCGCAGGACGCCGCGCACCTCCTCCGCGACCTCGGCGAGGGGGTCGCCGTCCCGGGCGGCGTTGGCGGCGATGAGCTCCCGGGTGCGCGCGTACTCCTCGGGGTGCAGGATCGCGAAGACGAGGTCCTCCAGCTCCGTCTTGAGCATCTGGACGCCGAGCCGCTCGGCGAGGGGGATCAGGACGTCGCGGGTCACCTTGGCGATGCGGGCCTGTTTCTCGGGCCGCATGACGCCCAGGGTGCGCATGTTGTGCAGCCGGTCGGCCAGTTTGATCGACATCACGCGGACGTCGTTGCCGGTGGCCACGAGCATCTTGCGGAACGTCTCGGGCTCGGCCGCCGCCCCGTAGTCGACCTTCTCCAGCTTGGTGACGCCGTCGACCAGGTAGCGGACCTCCTCGCCGAACTGGTCCCGCACCTGGTCGAGCGTCACTTCCGTGTCCTCGACGGTGTCGTGGAGCAGGGAGGCGGTCAGCGTCGTGGTCTCGGCGCCCAGTTCGGCCAGGATCAGGGTCACCGCGAGCGGGTGCGTGATGTAGGGCTCGCCGCTCTTGCGCATCTGGCCGCGGTGCGAGGACTCGGCCAGGACGTACGCCCGGCGCAGGGGGTCCAGGTCGGCCTCGGGGTGGTGCGCGCGGTGGGCCTCGACGACGTGCCCGATCGCGTCGGGCAGCCGGTCGCGGGCCGCGGGTCCCAGGAGCGCCGCCCGGCCGATGCGGCGCAGGTCGATGCGCGGGCGGCCGCGCCTGCGCCGCGCTCCCGGTACTGGACCTGGCGTCGCGGGATTCGTCGCCTCCGCACTCATGGGCACCTCCGGCTGCGTGGACCGGCGGACGGGGTGCCCCACGGCGTACGCGCCGAAGGGGACCGTGTCGTTCCCCCGTCCGGGCCGGTCCTTGATGCTACCGAGCCCACCACGCCCGGCCGACCGCCTCTCGCCGAGCGTGAAACGGATCACCCATTCGAGCGAAGGTTCAGACCTGGCCGGTTTTGGATCTCGAAGTGGTTCACCGCCGGACCGTTTCGAGCCACTCCGTGTCGATCTCGCCCTCGGCGACGATCACCGCGGGCCCCGTCATCTCGATCCCGCCGTCGGGGCGCTCGGTGATCACCAGCCGTCCGCCGGGCACGTCGACGGTGTACGTGGCGGGCGTCCCGGTCGCGGCCGGGTCGACGCCGTCCCGGCGCGCGGCGGCGACGGCCACGGCGCACGCGCCCGTGCCGCACGAACGGGTCTCGCCGGAGCCGCGCTCGTGCACGCGCAGCGCGACGTGCCGGGGTCCGCGGTCGACGACGAACTCCACGTTCACGCCGTCCGGGTAGGCGGCCGCCGGGCTGACGGGCGGCGGGCTCAGCAGGTCGCCGGCGTGGTCGAGGTCGTCGACGAAGGCGACCGCGTGCGGGTTGCCCATGTTCACGTTGCGGGCGGGCCAGCTGCGCCCGCCGACGCGCACGGAGACCTCGCCCTCGGGCAGGAGCGCCCGGCCCATGTCGACGGTGACGTCGCCGTCCTTGGCGAGGTGGACCCTCTTCACGCCGCCGCGCGTGGCGATCGCGAGGTCCCCCTCGGTGACGTGCCCGGCGTGCTGGAGGTAGCGCGCGAAGACCCGTACGCCGTTGCCGCACATCTCGGCGACCGAGCCGTCGCCGTTGCGGTAGTCCATGAACCACTCCGCCTCGGCCGCCATCTCCCGGGCCTCGGGGTGCGCCGCCGAGCGCACGGCGTGCAGCACGCCGTCGCCGCCGACGCCCGCGCGGCGGTCGCACAGGGCGGCCACGGTGGCCGGGGGCAGGTCGACGGTGTTGTCGGGGTCCGGGACGATCACGAAGTCGTTCTCGGTGCCGTGCCCCTTGAGGAAGGCGATCCGCGTGCTCATTCCTCGATCGTACGGGGTCCGCGGGCCGCCTCGCGCCGGGCCGGCGCGACGTCGCACGCCGGCCGGCGCCACGCTCCGGACGGTGCCGGCGCGACGGCTCGCGGAGGCGGTGCGGCGGCCCCCGGGACGGTGCCTCGGAGAGGCCGCTTCCGAGACGGCTTCTCGGGGAGGCTTCTCCGGAGACGGTTCCCGGAGAGGCGGTGACGGGCTCGGGCCCGCCGGGACGCAGGACGCGTCCGGCGGGGCGGTGCCGGTCAGCGCAGGCGGGCCACCCGCCACACCGCGAGCACCACGACGGCGGTGACCACCACGGCGTACAGGAGCACGACCCGCCAGTCCCGGCGGCGGTCGGAGCCGCGCTGGGCCAGCCCGGGCCAGGTGTGGCCGACGCGGCGGGCGGCCATCATGCCCCAGCCCGCCGCGCACGAGCAGATCAGCAGGCCGAGCATGGCGATCATGGCGCCGCTCTCGCCGAAGTCGAAGGCGAGCGGGAACGCGAACATCAGGGAGCCGAGCGCGGAGAGCCCCACGATGGGCGCGAGCTGCCAGATGCGCAGCCTGCGCTGCGGGCGCAGCTCGACCTCGACCTCGGGCTCCGCGAACATCTCGTCGGGCCCGGGCCCGTCGTCGGTCACGCCGGGGGGATCGTCCGGCCCGTCCGGGGTCAGCCGGTCACCGTCCGGCGCCAGTCGGTCGCCGTCCGGGTCCAGCCGGTCGTCGACCGGCTCCGGCACGGTGACGTGCGCACCGCCCTCGGCGGTGACGTTCTTGCCGCCTGGTGCGGTGTCGCGAGGGCCGGCCTCCATCGCCACGCGCCCTCCCAACTCGGACTCCACTTGGTCGATCGAAGCTCGATGATGGCACGGCGCCGGAGGCCCCAACGGCGGGCGGGGCGTCCCGATGCCATGACGTGATCAGGCTGTAACCGGTCGTTCGACCAACGTGAGAGCCAGCCCCGGAAGTTCCCCGGCGTCCGTCGCGGCCCCGCTCAGCCAGTGCACCCTGGGGTCACGCCGGAACCAGGAGTCCTGGCGCCGGGCGAACCGCTTGGTGGCGCGCACGGTCTCGGCGCGCGCCTCGTCCTCACCGCACTCCCCTGCGAGCGCCGCGAGCACCTGCTGATAGCCGAGCGCGCGCGATGCCGTACGCCCCTCCCGCAGCCCCTGGGCCTCCAGCGCGCGCACCTCGTCGACGAGGCCGGCCTCCCACATGCGGTCGACGCGCCGGGCGATGCGCTCGTCGAGCTCGGGACGGGGCACGTCGACGCCGATCTGCACGGTGTCGTACACCGAGTCGTGGCCGGGCAGGTTCGCGGTGAACGGCCTGCCGGTGATCTCGATGACCTCCAGGGCCCGCACGATGCGGCGGCCGTTGCCGGGCAGGATGGCCCGCGCGGCCTCGGGGTCGGCGGCGGCCAGCCGGGCGTGCAGCGTGCCGGAGCCGCGCAGCGCGAGCTCCTCCTCCAGGCGGGCCCGCACCTCGGGGTCGGTGCCCGGGAACTCCAGGTGGTCCACGGCGCCGCGGACGTACAGGCCGGAGCCGCCGACCAGGATCGGCCAGCGCCCCTCGGCGAGCAGTGCGTCGATCCGCTCGCGGGCGAGCCTCTGGTACTCGGCGACGCTCGCCGTCACGGTGACGTCCCAGACGTCGAGGAGGTGGTGCGGGACCCCGCCGCGCTCCTCGGGCGTCAGTTTGGCGGTACCGATGTCCATGCCCCGGTAGAGCTGCATCGAGTCGGCGTTGATGACCTCGCCGCCGAGACGCTGCGCCAGGTGGACACCCAGATCGGACTTTCCCGCGGCGGTGGGACCGACGACGGCGATGACCCGCGGAGCGGGGGCTGCACTACTCACCGCCACAGTCTCGCAAACCCGCACGCCCCTTCTCGAACGAGCGACGTGACGCCACGGCTCCGGGTTCGTTGCCTGTTGCGAGGTTTCAACCGCCGGTTCGAGGACCGGCGCCCCGGGCGAGGCAACGAGGCACACCGGGATGCGCGGGATATCGCCCGCACGAGCACTACATGGAGCGGATATGGGTATTTTCGCGCGACTCCTGCGCAGGTCGAAGGCCACCGCAGAGGCACCGGCCGCCGAGACGGCGGCCACCGTGGTGGCCGACGGCGAGGGCACGAAGAGCGCACCGGCGACCGGGCCGGAGACCGGGGCCGGGGCGGCGGCCGGAACCGGGACCGGGGCCGAGGCGCCCCGGGGAGAGCGGGAAGAGGGGACGGCGCAGGAGGCGCCGGGTACGGCCGGGGAGACGGCCGGTGAGACCGCCGGTGACGAGGCGCGGACCGGGTCGGCGGCACAGGCCGCGCCCGGGGAGGCGGCCGACGAGGCCCCGGACAGGGTGTCGGGCGGGGCGCCGGACGAGGCGTCGGGCGAGGTCGAGATCCCGCGGCAGCAGTCGGCCGAGCGGGCCGTCGACAACGAGCCCGCGGGCGAGGCCGCCCGCAGCTGACCGTTCCGCGGACGGAGGGCCGTCGCCGTACGTCCGCGGCCGGTCCCGGCGGCGAGGAGGAGGGGGAGGCGGGGGCCCAGTGCCCCTCGCCTCCCCTCCGCCGCGGTCCGGCGGTCCGGTACGCGGCGGGCGCCTGTACCGCCTACGTCCAGGCGGCCACCACGTATCCCACGCCGTAGGGCGCGTCCTCGTACAGGAGCTCGCCGGTCAGGGACGCGCCCTCGGCCGCTCCCGCGAGCACCTGCCAGGGGGCGCGGCCCGCGGCCTTCAGCTCGTGCGCCAGGCCGGTGTCCAGCGCCTTCAGCGCCGCCACGTCCGCCGTGCCCAGCGCCCGCGCGACCTCCGCGTCGAAGGGCTCCGCCCGCTCGTCCAGGTACCCGGGCGCCTTGACCGTCCGGCACGCGCTGCCGTCGCCCATCACCAGCAGGGCCACCCGTCCGGCCCGTCCGGCGACCTCCCGCCCCGCGTCGAGGCACAGCACGGGGTCCAGCGGGTCGCCGACGCCCAGCCCCTCGACGGGCGCGTCGATGCCGCCGGCGTGCTCCAGCAGCCAGGCGGCCACGGCGAGGGAGGGCGGCAGCTCGCGGTCGGCGACCTCCGGTCCCCGGCCCCGCCCCGCGCGGCCCAGCCGTACGCCGAGGTCCACGCCGAAGGCGCGGAACGACCCGCGCGCGCCCTCCGCGTGGACGCCGCGGCCGCTCTGCTCGGCGGGCCCCACGACGACCAGCAGGTCGGGGCGCGCGGCGGAGAGCACGCCGAGGGCGTCCGTGCACGCGGCGCGGGCGGCGTCCAGCTCGGGTGCCGCGCCCGAGGCGACCTCGGGCACGAGCAGCGGCGGGCAGGGGCAGACGGCTGCGGCGACAAGCATGATCGGCAGCGTACGCGCCCCGGCGGCGGACACCGCCGGGAACCGGGCCGAAGCCACCGGAACGACCTCAAGCCCGGGGCCGGGAACCCCGCGCGGCCTGCCTGTGACCGGCCCGGTCACGGGCAGGCCGTGATTGGACCGGGATGAGGCCGGACGGGTCGGGACAGGCCGTGATCAGGCCGGGCCGACCGGAACGGACCGGTCGGAGGCCGGCCGGACAAATCCGGCCGGGACCGGCCCGGCCGTCCGGGGGCGGGCCGGGCCCGGGCCGGTCAAAGGCCGGCCGGGGCGGCCGGAACCCTCAAAGAGGCCGGACGGAGGCGGGCCGAGGGCGGGGCCGTGGTCAGTCGCAGCCGCAGGCGCTGCCCGCCGCGACCGGCAGCGGCTCGGGGACGCCGATCCTCGGCAGGCCCAGCATCACGCCCTGGGGCTTCGCGGCCTCGGCCGCGTTGCGCTTCTCCCAGGCGTCGCCCGCGCGCGTGCGGCGCACGTCCAGGACGGGGCCCTCGGCGAGGAGGTGGTGCGGGGCGGCGTACGTGACCTCGACGGTCACCACGTCGCCGGGGCGCACCTCCTGCTCCGGCTTGGTGAAGTGCACCAGGCGGTTGTCGGGGGCACGGCCGGACAGGCGCTGCGTGGCACCGTCCTTGCGGCCCTCGCCCTCGGCGACCATCAGCTCCAGGGTGCGGCCGACCTGCTTCTTGTTCTCCTCCCAGGAGATCTCCTCCTGGAGGGCGACGAGGCGCTCGTAGCGCGCCTGGACGACCTCCTTGGGGATCTGGTTCTCCATGGTGGCCGCCGGGGTGCCGGGGCGCTTGGAGTACTGGAAGGTGAACGCCTGGGCGAAGCGGGCCTCGCGGACCACGTGCAGCGTCTGCTCGAAGTCCTCCTCGGTCTCGCCGGGGAAGCCCACGATGATGTCGGTGGTGATCGCCGCGTGCGGGATGGCCTCGCGCACCTTGCGGATGATGTTCAGGTAGCGCTCCTGGCGGTAGGAGCGGCGCATGGCCTTCAGGACCGGGTCGGAGCCGGACTGCAGCGGCATGTGCAGCTGCGGCATCACGTTCGGCGTCTCGGCCATGGCGGCGATCACGTCGTCGGTGAAGTCGCGCGGGTGCGGCGAGGTGAAGCGGACCCGCTCCAGGCCGTCGATCTGTCCGCAGGCCCGCAGCAGCTTGCTGAAGGCCTCGCGGTCGCCGATGTCGCTGCCGTAGGCGTTGACGTTCTGGCCGAGCAGGGTGATCTCGGAGACGCCCTCGCCGACCAGGGCCTCGATCTCGGCCAGGATGTCGCCGGTGCGGCGGTCCTTCTCCTTGCCGCGCAGGGCGGGGACGATGCAGAACGTGCAGGTGTTGTTGCATCCGACGGAGATGGAGACCCACGCGGCGTACGCGCTCTCGCGGCGGGTCGGCAGCGTGGAGGGGAATGCCTCCAGCGACTCGGCGATCTCGACCTGCGCCTCCTCCTGCACGCGGGCGCGCTCCAGCAGGACGGGCAGCTTGCCGATGTTGTGCGTGCCGAAGACGACGTCGACCCAGGGCGCCTTCTTCACGATGGTGTCGCGGTCCTTCTGGGCAAGGCAGCCGCCGACGGCGATCTGCATGCCGGGCCGCGCGGCCTTCTTCGGGGCGAGCCGGCCGAGGTTGCCGTAGAGGCGGTTGTCGGCGTTCTCGCGCACCGCGCAGGTGTTGAAGACCACGACGTCCGCGTCGCCGTCCGAGCCCTCGGGCGCCCGGACGTACCCGGCGTCCTCCAGCAGCCCGGAGAGCCTCTCGGAGTCGTGGACGTTCATCTGGCACCCGTACGTGCGCACCTCGTAAGTCTTCACGCCCACTTCCAGGCTCCGGTCGCTGCTGCTCATGCAACAAGGGTAGGCGGTGCCGGACGTGCTCCCGTCCCGCCCGTGGACGAAGGGCCCCGCGGACCGCCCGCCCCACCGCCCGGTCCCGGGTGCCCCGTCCCGCCCGGCCCCGGCGTCCGGCCCTGGTCAGCCCGGCGCCCGCCTGGCAGGATCGCGCGCATGTCCAAGGCGCTCCTCCCTGTCGGCCGGCGCCGGGCCCTGTGGGGTTCGGCCGCCGGGCTCGTCGTCCTCGGGCTGCTGGCCTGGTGGCTGCTGCCGCTGGGCGAGAGCTCGCCGAGCGGCAGGGTGACCTTCAGCACGGGCACCCGGAACGGCGTCTACCAGCGCTACGGGGAGCTGCTGGACGACGAGCTCGCGGACCGGCTGCCGCGGCTGGACATCGAGCTGAGGGACAGCGAGGGGTCCCAGGAGAACATCGCCCGCGTCGCCACCGGCGAGGCCGACTTCGCCATCGCCGCCGCGGACGCCGTGCAGCAGTACGTCGCGGACGACCGGCCGGGCGCGGACCTGCTGCGCGCCTGCGCGCGGCTCTACGACGACTACGTGCACGTGGTCGTGGCGGACACCTCGCAGGTGAAGTCGGTCCGGGACCTGAAGGGTCTGCGGGTGGCGATAGGCCCGGGCGGCTCCGGCGTACGGCTGATCGCCGAGCACGTGCTGAAGGCGGCCGGCCTCGACCCGCGCACGGACATCGAGCAGTCGTCCGAGGGCATCGGCGCCATGCCGCGGCTGCTGGAGGAGGGCAGGATCGACGCCTTCTTCTGGTCGGGCGGGCTGCCCACGCGCGCGGTGACGAGCCTGTCGCAGGAGTTCGGCATCCGGCTGGTGCCCATCGAGGAGTCCCTGGTGGAGGAGATGCACGAGCAGGGCGGCGCGTCCGGCTACTACCGGGCCTCCGTGATGCCCGCCGACGCCTACCGGGAGGCGCAGAAGGGCCAGTCCGTGCCGACGCTGGCGGTGGCCAACCTCCTCATCACGCGGGAGGACACCGACGCCGGACTGACCGAGGACGTGACCCGCACGGTGATCGACAGCCGCGGGACGATCGGCCGCGAGGTGCACGCCGCGCAACTGGTGGACCTGCGCACGGCCGTCTACACCGACCCGCTCGACCTGCACGAGGGCGCGCGGCGCTACTACCGCTCGGTCAAACCGTAGCCGCCGGGGGCGGCGCCGAGCGCGGCACCGTGACCGTCACCCTGAGCCCGTGCGGCTCGTGGCGCGCGTAGGCGATGGTGCCGCCGCCGGCCGCGAGCAGGGCCCGGGAGATGGACAGGCCGAGGCCCGAGCCCTTGATGTTCTGGTGGCGGCCGCTGCGCCAGAAGCGGTCGCCGACGCGGGCGAGTTCGTCGTCGGCGAGGCCGGGGCCGTGGTCGGTGACCACGACGGTGGACGTCTCGCCGTCGGCCGCGACCTCGACCTCGACGCTCTCGCCGGGCGGCGTGAACTTCAGCGCGTTGTCGATCACCGCGTCCAGGGCGCTGGACAGGGCCACCGGGTCGGCCCAGGCGGTCGTGGGCGGGCAGGTCCCGACCAGGCGTACGCCCTTGTCGTCGGCGAGCGGCGTCCAGGACGCGACGCGCTCGGCGGTCAGGTCGCCGATGTCGGTGAGCATCAGGTCCGCCTCGGCGTGCTCGGCGAGGGCGAGGTCGAGCAGGTCGTCGAGGACCCGGGCGAGCCGCTTGCCCTCGGCGCGGACCGAGGCGATCTCCTCGTTGCCCTCGGGCAGTTCGAGGGCGAGCAGCTCGATGCGCAGCAGCAGGGCGGCCAGGGGGTTGCGCAGCTGGTGGGAGGCGTCGGCGACGAAGGCGCGCTGCTGCTCCAGGACGTCCTCGACGTGGTCCGCCATCTCGTTGAACGAGTGGGCCAGGCGCTGGAGTTCCGGCGGGCCGCCGGCGGCCGCGACGCGGGACTTCAGCCGGCCGGTGGCGATGTCGTGGGTGGTGGCGTCCAGGACGCGCACGGGCCGCAGCACCCAGCCGGTCAGGCGCAGGGCGGCGCCGACGGCGAGGAGCATGGCGGCGGTCTCGCCCGCGGCGATGACCAGCCAGCCGCGCAGGATCCTGGTGCGCATCTGGTCGGTGGGCGAGTCGGTGACCACGACCGCGACGACGTCGCCGTCCCTGATCACCGGGGAGGCCACGACGAGCCGGTCGCGCTGCCAGGGCCACACCTGCTCGGGATCGTGGCTGCGGCGGCCCAGACGCGCCTCCTCGAAGGCGTCCCGCCCCTCGCCCTCCTTGGGCACGTACCAGTTCACCGGCGCGTTCGCCATCACCTCGTCGGACTCGCGGTAGAAGACGCCGGCCCGGATGCCGTACAGGTCGTAGTAGGTCTGCAGTTCCTTGCCCAGGGTCTCGGTGCGCTCGTCGCTGCTGGTCAGACGGGAGCCGCCGCGCCGGTCGGTGACGAACTGGGCGAGGGCGGCGAAGCGCGCGGTGTCGTCGATCCGGTCGACGACGACCCGCTGCTGCTCGGCGGCGGCCACGCTCACCGCGAGCGGGACGCCGAGGGCGAGCAGCACGGCCGCCATCAGGACGATGAGCAGGGGGAGGAGTCTGGTGCGCACCTGTCCCCGCTAGGCCGCCGGGGCGACGAGCCGGTAGCCGACGCCGCGTACGGTCTCGATGAGCGCGGGCATGCGCAGCTTGGAGCGCAGCGACGCGACGTGCACCTCCAGGGTGCGTCCCGTCCCCTCCCAGCTGGTGCGCCACACCTCGCTGATGATCTGCTCCCGGCGGAACACCACGCCGGGGCGCTGGGCGAGCAGGGCCAGCAGGTCGAACTCCTTGCGGGTCAGCTGGACCACCGCGCCCCCCACGCTGACCTGGCGGGTGGGCAGTTCGATGAGGACCGGGCCGAGCCGGACCGCCGTCTCGGGGGACGAGGCCGTCTCCTCGGAGGCGGTGCGCCGGCTGACGGCGTGGATGCGGGCGAGCAGCTCCCCGGTGTCGTAGGGCTTCACCACGTAGTCGTCGGCGCCCAGGTTGAGCCCGTGGATGCGGGAGCGCACGTCCGCGCGCGCGGTCACCATGATCACCGGGGTGGTGGTGCGTTTGCGGATCTTCCCGCACACCTCGTAGCCGTCCTGGTCGGGCAGTCCCAGGTCGAGCAGGACGACACCGAAGCCGTCGCTCTCGGGAACGAGCGCGCGCAGCGCCTCCTCCCCGTTGCGGGCGTGCGTGACGTCGAACCCGTGCCGGGCCAGGACCGCTGACAGGGCGGCGGCCACATGGTTGTCGTCCTCGACGAGCAGCAGTCTCATTCCGGCCCCCTCTTGTTCAGTTCGCGGTCGTACGGTCCGTGTGCGGGCACGGCGCACGCGCGCGCGTGCACCACGGCAGTCACGCCGATGAGGGCGGACGGCGTCAAGGCCCCGCCACGCTCGAGGGGCTTCCGTTACCCAGCCGGTACGCGGCTCTTCGCAGGTCATCACGGTCGGTGGCCGGTTGCTACCCGATCGTTATGCTCAGATTCCCCTCAGATGTAATGACGCTGCTCTCACGGGGTTACTACTGTCCTCCGCAACCGAGGAGGACGGAGCAAGAGGCCGATGACCGAAGTATCGGTGACCAAGGACGCCGTATCCACGGCCGAAGACCTGGTCGTGCTGAAGAACGTGAACAAGCACTTCGGTGCGTTGCACGTGCTCCAGGACATCGACCTGACCATCGCCCGTGGCGAGGTCGTCGTGGTCATCGGTCCGTCCGGGTCGGGCAAGTCCACCCTGTGCCGCACGATCAACCGCCTGGAGACCATCGACTCCGGGGACATCACCATCGACGGCAAGCCGCTGCCCCAGGAGGGCAAGGAGCTCGCCCGGCTGCGCGCCGACGTCGGCATGGTGTTCCAGTCGTTCAATCTCTTCGCGCACAAGACGGTGCTCGAGAACGTGATGCTGGGCCAGCTGAAGGTCCGCAAGGCGGACAAGCGGGCGGCCGAGGAGAAGGCACGGGCCCTGCTGGACCGCGTGGGCGTGGGCACGCAGGCGGACAAGTACCCGGCGCAGCTGTCCGGCGGCCAGCAGCAGCGTGTCGCGATCGCCCGCGCGCTGGCGATGGATCCGAAGGTGATGCTCTTCGACGAGCCGACCTCGGCCCTCGACCCCGAGATGATCAACGAGGTCCTCGAGGTCATGCAGCAGCTGGCCCGCGACGGCATGACCATGGTCGTCGTCACCCACGAGATGGGCTTCGCGCGATCGGCGGCGAACCGGGTGGTCTTCATGGCCGACGGGCGCATCGTCGAGGAGGCCGCGCCCGACCAGTTCTTCAGCAACCCGCGCAGCGACCGGGCCAAGGACTTCCTGTCGAAGATCCTGCACCACTGACGGCCTGTCTTCTCTTCACCACGCAAAGGACATTCACCATGAAGCTCCGCAAGGTCACCGCCGCCTCGGCCGTCGTGCTCGCCCTCACCGCCACCGCCACCGCGTGCGGCTCCGGCGACAAGGACAGCGGCTCCTCCGGGGGCGGGGACAAGATCACCATCGGCATCAAGTTCGACCAGCCGGGCCTGGGCCTGAAGGAGCCCGACGGCAGCTACTCGGGCTTCGACGTCGACGTCGCGACCTACGTGGCCAAGGAACTGGGCTACAAGGAGTCGGACATCGAGTGGAAGGAGACGCCGAGCGCCGACCGCGAGACCGCCCTGGAGCGCGGCGACGTCGACTTCATCGTGGCGACCTACTCGATCAACGACGAGCGCAAGAAGAAGGTCGACTTCGCCGGCCCGTACCTGCTCGCCCACCAGGACCTGCTGGTCCGCTCGGACGAGAAGGTCACCGAGGGCGAGGACCTCAACGGCAAGAAGCTGTGTTCGGTCACCGGCTCCACCTCCGCGCAGAACGTCAAGAACGACTTCGCGCCCAAGGCCCAGCTGCAGCAGACCGGCACGTACTCCGAGTGCATGGACGGACTGGTGAGCGGTGCGGTCGACGCCCTGACCACCGACGACTCGATCCTCGCCGGCTACGCGTCGCAGGAGCAGTACAAGGGCAAGGTCAAGCTGGCCGGCCTGAAGCTGAGCAACGAGAACTACGGCATCGGTGTCAAGAAGGGCGACACCGAGATGGTCGACAAGATCAACACCGCGCTGGAGAAGATGGTCGCCGACAAGGCCTGGGACAAGGCCGTCGAGGACAACTTCGGCCCGGCCGACTACAAGAACGAGCCCGCCCCGAAGATCGGCGACATCGTCAAGTAAGGCAGGAAGGGGTGGCGGGCCGCTCGGTACGGCGGCCCGCCCCCGCCCTCGGCACACGCGGAAGCGCGGGAGATCGTGTTCGACTTTCTTGAAGGCTACGACGTCCTAGGGGCGTTCTGGACCACAGTGCAGCTGACGCTGCTCTCGGCCGTCGGCTCCCTGATCTGGGGCACGGTCCTGGCCGGGATGCGGGTCAGTCCCGTGCCGCTGATGCGTGGCTTCGGCACGGCCTACGTGAACATCGTGCGGAACATTCCGCTCACCGTCATCATCGTGTTCACCTCGCTCGGCCTCTCCAACATCTTCGGCGTCGCCCTCGGCGCGGCCGACGACTTCGAGGCGAAGTTCTTCCGGCTCGCCGTGCTGGGCCTGATCGCCTACACCTCGACGTTCGTGTGCGAGGCGCTGCGCTCCGGCATCAACACGGTGCCCGTCGGCCAGGCGGAGGCGGCCCGCGCCCTGGGTCTGAGCTTCTCCCAGGTGCTCACGCTCATCGTGCTTCCGCAGGCGTTCCGCACGGTGATCGGCCCGCTGGCCAACGTACTGATCGCCCTGACCAAGAACACCACGGTGGCGGCGGCCATCGGCGTGGCAGAGGCCGCGCTGCTGATGAAGGAAATGATCGAGAACGAGGCGCAGCTCCTCCTCATCTCCACGATCTTCGCCCTGGGCTTCGTGGTGCTGACGCTGCCGACCGGCCTGCTTCTCGGATGGCTCGGCAAGCGACTGGCGGTGAAGCGATGAGTTCCGTCCTGTACGACACACCCGGCCCCCGGGCCAAGCGGCGCAACCTGATCCTCTCGGTGGTCTTCGCCGTCCTGCTGGCGCTCCTGCTGTGGTGGGTGTGGCAGACCATGTCCGACAAGGGGCAGCTGGACGGGGACAAGTGGCGGCCCTTCGTCGAGGGCCCGGCCTGGACGACGTACCTGCTGCCCGGCCTCGGCAACACGCTCAAGGCGGCGGCCCTGGCGATGGTCATCGCCCTGCCGCTCGGCGCGGCCCTCGGCATCGCCCGGATGTCGGACCACCGGTGGGTACGGGTGCCGGCCGCCGTGATCGTCGAGTTCTTCCGCGCCATCCCGGTGCTGATGCTGATGATCTTCGCCAACCAGTTCTACTCGGACTACAGCGGCGTCGACAGCGAGTCCCGGCCGCTGTACGCGGTGGTCACGGGCCTGGTCCTCTACAACGCCTCGGTGCTCGCCGAGATCGTCCGCGCGGGCATCCTGTCGCTGCCCAAGGGGCAGAACGAGGCCGCGCAGGCGATCGGTCTGCGCAAGACGCAGGTCATGACGAGCATCCTGCTGCCGCAGGCCGTGACCGCGATGCTGCCGGCGATCGTCAGCCAGCTCGTGGTCATCGTGAAGGACACGGCGCTCGGTGGCGCCGTGCTGAACTTCACCGAACTGCTCAACGCCCGCAAGACGCTGGCGGCGAACTTCGCGAACGTCGTCCCCAGCTTCATCGTGGTGGCGGTCGTCTTCATCGTGCTGAACTTCCTCCTCACCAGCTTCGCCTCCTGGCTGGAGGGCAGGCTCCGGCGCAGCAAGAAGAGCACCGGCGCGGTGCTCCACGTCGACGACGTCGAGGACACCAACGTGGCGGGCGAGCTGGTCGGCGCGCACGGCACCGACCGGGGCCCCGAGGCCGGCGGCGGCGGAGGTACGGGGGGAGTGCGCAAAACCCCCTGACGCGTAAAAGCGCACGTCGGCCGGGAAGCTGACGGAATGTGAACGACGGAGGGCAGTGGCATGATCGCCACTGCCCTCCGTCACTTGACGCAAGCACCGGCAATAGGTTGCATACGTTCTGTGATCGCGCACCCCGCCCCACCCGTCAGTTACGGCAAGACACTCTGGACACCGTTCCGGGCAGGGGGCGCCGCGCCGTGGACCCGGTGATCATCGTCGGGGCGGGGCCCGTCGGGCTCACGCTGGCCCTGGCACTGGCCCGCCAGGAGGTCCCCTCCGTCGTCCTGGACGAGGGCCCCGGCAAGGACGAGCAGCGGCTCGCGCGCAGCGTCGTCCTGCGCGAGGACACCGCCGCGCTGCTGGAGCGGCTGACCGGGTTCCCGATCGGCGAGGCCGGCTGCCGCTGGGCCGGATGGCGGTCCCTGCGGCGCAAGCAGGTGATGCGCGAGATCACGTTCGACGACGGCGAGCCGGCCCCGCTGCACCTCGCCCAGCACGTGCTGACCGGCGCGCTGCGCGAGACCCTCGCCGGGGAGCGGCTGGTGCGCGTCGTCGTCGACAGCCGCGTCGACGCCGTCGAGCAGGAGGCGTCGGGGGTCACCGCGCACACCCGCGGGCCCAAGGGCACCTGGTGGAGAGGGAGTTACCTCGTCGGCTGCGACGGGCCGCGCTCCACGGTGCGCAAGCTCCAGGACATCCGCTTCCCCGGGCGCACGGCCGTCGAACGCCACGCCGTGGCGGCACTGCGCACGGAACTCCCCTGGGGAGCCGACGCGTTGCTGCACCGGATGCCGCCGTGGCGGATGTCCGGGCCGTCCGCCGGGGAGATCACCGGACGGCCCCTGCCCGACGGGGTGTGGCGCCTGGACTGGCTGCTGCCCCCGGGCAAGGACCTGGTCACGCCCGAGCTGCTGGTGGCGCGCGTCCGGGAGACCCTCGCCGGCTGGTGCGGCGGCTCGACACCGCCGTACGAGCTGCTGGACACCGGCGTCCACACCGTCCACCACCGCCTCGCCAGACGCTGGCGGGCCGGCCGGGTGTTCCTCGCCGGGGACGCCGCACACCTGCTCGGCGCGCTCGGCACGCAGGGGGTCGACGAGGGGCTGCGCGACGCCGACAACCTCGCCTGGAAGCTCGCGCTCGCCTGGCACCACGGCCCGCACGAGGCACTGCTCGACAGCTACCAGGAGGAGCGGCGCGCCGTCGTCGCCGCCCGGCTGCGCGCCGCCGACCAGGCGCTGCCGATACTGCGCGGCGGCTCGGCCCTGCGCTCGTACGTCCCCGGCTCCGCGCGCGGCCACGACACGCTGCTGACCGACGGGCACCTCGGGACCGGGCCGCTCGGCGCGCCCGGGACGTACGCCGACTCGCCGCTCGCGGCGCCTGTCACCGCGTCGGAGACGGAGGTCGCCACACTGCCGGGGGCCCCGGTCGAGGACGTGCGGGTGACCGCCGAGGACGGTTCGTTCGTGCAGCTGAGGGACCGGATGGGCCGCGGGGCCCTGCTCGTGGTCCTGATCGCGCCGGGCACCGGGGTGTGGGCGCGCGAGCACTGGGTGTCGGCCGGGATCATGCCGCGGCTCGCGGCCGCCGTGGCCGCGCTGCCGCACGCCGCCGAGCTGCTGGTCGCCGAGAGCTATCCGGGCGCCGCCGCCCACACCGTCCTGCTGGTCAGACCGGACGGCCATCTGGTCACCGCGCTGAGCGGGGTCCACCCGGACGACCTGTACGCGGCCGCCGAGGCCGCCGTGGGCGGACCGCGAAGAGCCGCGCGGGCGGCTTCGGGCTCACCCCCGGGCCCGGCCTCGGGCCCGGCCTCGAAGACGTCTTCGAGGACGTCTTCGGGAGGCGGTGAATAGGACGTCGAGGAGTGCGCAGGAGTCCGGTGACATGTCGCCGGGGGCCAGGGGCGGACCGGCTGAGGACGGGGGCCGGGAGCGGGCCGCGCGAGGACCGGCGGGCGTCCCCCGCGCCCCGCGCCGCACCTGTCGCGGCTCCCGTCCGCCCCGGTCGTGGCAGGTGCCTCGGGGCTCGCAGGGGCACGCCGTCCGGAACGGTCATGGCGAGTTGACCCGCCCGGACCTCCATGGTGTACTCCGGAACGTGACCGACACCTATGCGCGCCTGTGGCGGAGGGTCCACATGGACCTCGTCCGTTATGCGGGCTGCGTGTGTCGTCCGTCCTGCTGAATTCGCATCCCCCTCCGCGCGCCGCTCCGTGCTGCCGCGCGCCCACGCGAACCCTCAGGACGGTACCCATGTCTGTCTCCCCCGCTGTTCCCGCGCCCTCCGCTCCCGCCGGGCCCCCGGCCGCGGCCTCCCCGGCCGCCGCGGCCGTTCCCGCCCAGGCGCCCACGCAGGCCGACCTGCTCGACTTCGTCCGGCGGACCGCCGCCGACGCCGATCTGATCGCCTCCCTCCCGCTCGACCCCGAGGGCCGTACCTGGGTGCGGCTGGAGGGTCCCGGCGGCAGCGAGGCCTGGCTCATCGGCTGGCCGCCCGGCACCGGAACCGGCTGGCACGACCACGCCGACTCGGTCGGCGCCTTCCTCACCGCCTCGGGTGAGCTGAAGGAGAACTCCCTCGCCGCCCGGCTGCCCACGGACGGCTGGCGGACCCTCGAACTGACCGAGGACGTGGACCGGGAGCGGAGCCTGCCCGCCGGCAGGGGCCGCGCCTTCGGCCGCCATCACGTGCACGAGGTCCTCAACGAGTCCACCACGGAGCACGCGGTCTCCGTGCACGCCTACTACCCGCCCCTGCCGCGGATCCGCCGCTACAGCCGTACGGGCCAGGTCCTGCGCCTGGAGCAGGTCGAGGGACCGGAGGACTGGCAGTGAGTCCCGAAGCGTTTGGGGAGTCCGGAGCGCCTGTGGCGTCCGAAGCATCCGCAGGGACCGCGGCCTCCGCGGGGCCCGGAGCGTCCCCGGGGATCGAAGCTCCCATCGGATCCGAGGCACCCGCGGGGATCGAAGCTCATGCGGGGTCCGAGGCGCCCGTGGGGATCGACGAGCTGCTGGAGCGCGTGCGCTCGGGTTACGCGCGCATCGAGGCGGCGGACGCCCATGCCTCCGCGCAGGCCGGCGAGGCGCTCCTGGTCGACATCCGGTACGCGGCGCTGCGCGAGCGGGACGGCCTGATCCCCGGCGCCCTCGTCGTCGAGCGCAACGAACTGGAGTGGCGCCTCGACCCGCAGGGCAGCCACCGCGTGCCCGAGGCCACCGGCCACGACCTGCGCGTCGTCGTGATCTGCAACGAGGGGTACGCCTCCAGCCTCGCCGCGGCCTCCCTGCACCAGCTGGGACTGCGCCGGGCCACCGATCTCGTCGGCGGCTTCCAGGCGTGGCGCGCGGCGGGACTGCCGGTGACGCGCTGAGCCGTGCGGTGTGCGCGGGCGTCCGGCGTACGCCGCGCTGCGCTGGGACGGTGACGGTGGGGTGCCGAGGTGGCGCCTCACCGGCCGGGTGACCGAACGACGTGACCGGGTGGATGCGGTGCCGCCGCGGCCGCGCGTCACCACGCCGCCGTGGCGGTGGTGGCGCATCGCCCCGCCGCCGTGCCGAAGGCGCGTCGCCCCGCTGTCACGGCAGGCCGTCGTGTCGTACACCGCCGCGGCATCGCGGCGCGTCTCCGTGGTGGCGAGCGCGTCGCCGCGCCGTCACGTCACCGTCCGCCGACGACTCCCCGTAGTCCTTACCCGGTCAGTAGTCCTCCCCCGGCAGGAAGTCGGTGTCCTCGCCCTCTTCCTCCAGTGCCTGCCGGACCACCCGGAGGGCCATGCCCTCGGAGTAGCCCTTGCGGGCGAGCATGCCGGCGAGGCGCCGTATCCGCTTGTCGCGGTCGAGACCGCGGGTGGAGCGCAGCTTGCGGGCGACGAGCTCGCGCGCGGTCTCCTCCTCCTGCTCGGAGTCGAGCTGTCCGACGGCCTCGTCGATCAGCGCCGAGTCCACGCCCTTCGTCCGCAGCTCCCGCGCGAGCGCCCGCCGGGCCAGGCCCCGTCCGTGGTGCCGGGACTCCACCCAGGCGTCCGCGAACGCGCCATCGTTGATCAGCCCGACCTCTTCGAAACGGGACAGCACCTCGTCCGCCACGTCGTCCGGGATCTCGCGCTTGCGCAACGCGTCCGCCAACTGCTTGCGGGTGCGCGGGGTCCCGGTGAGCAGGCGCAGACAGATCGCCCGCGCGCGCTCGGCCGGGTCCGTCGAAGGCTCCTCCTTCGCGCCCCTCGGCGAGGAGGGGAGGTCCCCGTCCTCCGGCGCGCCGGAGGACTCGCCGGAACCGGGTCCGCTCCGGCGGCGGCCCCGGCCGCGTGCGCCGTCCCCCCGGCCACCGCTGCCGCGCCGCCCGGCGCCGGACCGCCCGCCGCTCCGGCGGAGCCCGTCGCCCCGGGGCGGTCTGTCGTCCGACAGACCGCCGCCGTCGGCGGCTCCGTCGCCGTACGTCCCGTCGTCGTACGGCTCACCGCCGTGTGTTCCGTCATCGTCACCGTACGATCCGCCCCCGTACGGTCCGTCGCCGTACGGATCTTCGCCGTACGGTCTCTCACCGTCTACGGTCCGAGCGCCGTCTCCCCCGCGCCCCTGCCCCCATGGGGCGGCGGGGTGGTCGTACTCGGCCCAGTCGGTCCGCCGTGTCACGGACTAGCTCTTGGCCGCCGTGGCCTTGGCCTTGGCCGCCTTCGCGGCCGGAGCGGGCACCGCCTTCGCGGGCTCGGCCGGGGCAGCGGGCACCGCCGCGTCCTCGCCCGGCTCGCCGGCCGGCTCCTCCGGCTTCACGCCGACGCCCAGCTTCTCCTTGATCTTCTTCTCGATCTCGTTGGCGAGGTCGGGGTTGTCCTTCAGGAAGTTGCGGGCGTTCTCCTTGCCCTGGCCGAGCTGGTCGCCCTCGTACGTGTACCAGGCGCCGGCCTTGCGGACGAAGCCGTGCTCCACGCCCATGTCGATCAGACCGCCCTCGCGGCTGATGCCCTGGCCGTAGAGGATGTCGAACTCGGCCTGCTTGAAGGGCGGCGCGACCTTGTTCTTCACGACCTTGCAGCGGGTGCGGTTGCCGACCGCCTCCGTGCCGTCCTTGAGGGTCTCGATGCGGCGGATGTCGATACGCACCGAGGCGTAGAACTTCAGCGCCCGGCCACCGGTCGTGGTCTCCGGGGAGCCGAACATCACACCGATCTTCTCGCGCAGCTGGTTGATGAAGATCGCGGTGGTCTTCGACTGGTTGAGCGCGCTGGTGATCTTCCGGAGCGCCTGGCTCATCAGGCGGGCCTGGAGACCCACGTGCGAGTCGCCCATCTCGCCCTCGATCTCCGCGCGCGGCACCAGGGCGGCCACGGAGTCGATGACGATCAGGTCGAGCGCACCGGAGCGGACCAGCATGTCCGTGATCTCCAGCGCCTGCTCGCCGTTGTCCGGCTGGGAGAGGATCAGGTTGTCGATGTCGACGCCCAGCTTCTTCGCGTACTCGGGGTCGAGGGCGTGCTCGGCGTCCACGAAGGCCACCTGGCCGCCGGCCTTCTGCGCGTTGGCCACGGCGTGCAGGGTCAGGGTCGTCTTACCGGAGGACTCCGGGCCGTACACCTCCACCACGCGGCCGCGCGGCAGACCGCCGACGCCGAGGGCGACGTCCAGCGCGGTCGATCCGGTGGGGATGACCTCGATGGGCTCGTTCGGCCGCTCGCCCAGGCGCATCACCGCGCCCTTGCCGAACTGCCGTTCAATCTGTGCGAGCGCGGCGTCGAGCGCCTTCTCGCGGTCGGTTCCTGCCATGGGTTCCACCCGGTTTGCTTGAGTCGATCGCTTCACGTCAAAGACGCTAACGCCTGCCACTGACAATGCGCCCCGACGCCCGTCCGGCCTGTGGATAACTCGGACATCGCCCTCTCTGAAACAGGACAAAATCCCATGAATCACTCGGGCAACGTCCCGCCGGAGCCTTTATAAGAATAGATGTTCGATTTTTGTGTCAAGCGCGCCACGCGGTCTCCGGCGGGGGTTCGCCGGCCCCCGGCCCGGCCTTGACCATGGAGAGCCGTGACGGACCGGGAGCCACCGCGAGCGGTGTCGGCGGGAGCCGTCCGGCAGCGGTCGGCGGGAGGTGATCGAGCCGGGCGGCAGCGGCCGGCGGGAGCCGGCCGAGCCGTGGTCGGCGTGATCTACCGGTGGCGGCCGAGCCGCGGTCCGCGGTGATCGACAGGTGACGGCCGGATGGCGGTCGGCAGATGGCGGCCGAGCCGCGGCCGAACCGGCCGGGTGCGGTCCGCCCGGCAGGCCGTCGGCCCGGCGGGTCCCCTTCGCCCCGGCGAGCCCTACCGGGCGGCGGGGCCCTGCGCCTCCTCGTCCGGCTGCGTCACCCTGCCCCGCGGCCCGTTCAGGGCCTGCCGGACGCGCTTGAGCGCCGCGCCCGAACCGCGCTGCCGGCGTCCGTGCACCCGGGGGTCGTCCGTGACGTCGTACCGCTTCACGTACGCCCCCAGGAACGCCTGCAGGGTGGCGACCGCGGGGATGGCGATCAGCGCGCCGACCGCGCCGAGCAGGGCGGTGCCCGCGATGACCGACCCGAAGGCGACCGCCGGATGGATGTCCACGCTCTTGGCGGTCAGCTTGGGCTGCAGCATGTAGTTCTCGAACTGCTGGTAGATCACGACGAAGATCAGCACCCACAGCGCGTACCAGGGGTCGACCGTGAAGCCGATCAGCATCGGCAGGGCGCCGGCGAGGTACGTGCCGATGGTGGGGATGAACTGGGAGACCAGTCCCACCCACACGGCCAGCACGGGCGCGTAGGGCACCTCGAGTGCCTGCAGCAGGACGTAGTGGGCGATGCCCGAGATCAGCGCCATCAGACCGCGCGAGTACAGGTAGCCGCCGGTCTTGTCGACGGCGATCTCCCACGCGCGCAGCACCTCCGCCTGGCGGGCGGGCGGCAGCACCGAGCACAGCGCGCGCCGCAGCCGGGGCCCGTCGGCGGCGAAGTAGAACGAGAACAGCAGGATCGTGAGCAGCCGGAAGAGGCCGCCGAGCACCTGCGCGGACACGTCCAGCACACCGCTCGCGCTGTTCTGCACGTACTTCTGCAGCCAGTCGGAGTGGATCAGGCTGTCCTGGATGTCGACGCGGCTGAGCTCCGTGCGGAACGTCGCGTTGATCCAGTTGATCACCGAGTCGAGGTACTCCGGGAACTCCTCGACCATGTTGACGATCTGTCCCGCGAGCATCGAGCTCATCAGGACGACGAATCCCGTGCTCGCGATCACCACGGCGAGGAAGACCAGGGCGGTGGCCACGCCGCGGCGCACCCCGTGGGCGGCCATCCAGCTCACCGCGGGCTCGACGGCGAGCGCCAGGAAGAACGCGATCAGAATGTTGATCAGCAGCCCGGTCAGCTGGTGGAAGGCCCAACTGCCCAGCTGGAAGCAGGCGATGAGGGTGAGCGCGAGCACCATGGCCCGCGGCAGCCAGCGCGGCATGCGCGCGCCGCGCGCCGCGTCACCGGCCGGGGGCGGCTGCGGCGGCGGTGCGCTGCCGAAGGGGGACGCGTGCTGCCCGACCTGCGCGGTCTCGTCTGTCGATGCCACGGTCCAAGTCTGGCCCACTTCAAGGGTGTCCGGTCACCACACCCCTGTTCCGGGCCGTCGTCAGCGTTTCTCCTGGGGGACGTCCATGGTCGTGCACACCACGCGCCAGACGTCCTTCGCGTCCCAGCCCGCGTCGAGCGCCTGGAGGACCGTACGTCCGCCGAGTCCCGACATCACGTGGTCGCGCGCGAAGGTGTCGGCGTACCCCGGACCGAAGTGATCCGCCATCCGCTGCCAGAAGACCGTCAACCGCATGCCTCCAGTATCCCGCTCCCGAGGGTGGAGATCCGCCGGGCCGCCTGCCGGGGCGTCTCCCGCCCTACGGTCTGACGCATGGCCGAAACAGGAGGCTCCCCGCTCCCCCCGCAGCCCCGGGCCGGCTCCGCGCTGAGCCGTGCCGAGCGGTTCGTCCGGCTCACCGCCCGCGTGCTGGAGCAGCGCCGCTTCGCGCACCACTTCCTCGGTGGCGGCGCCGAGACCGTCGACACCGCGCTCGCCGCCTACCGCAACGAGGGCGGCGGGTACGGGCACGGGCTCGACCCCGGTCTGCGCGGCCCGGCCAGCAGACCGCCCCACGCCGGGCACGCGCTGCGCGTCCTCGACTCGATCGGCCTGTGCGGCGGGCAGCGGGCGGAGCGCCTGTGCCGGTACCTGGCGTCCGTCTCGACGTCCGACGGCGCCCTGCCGGCGGCCGGTCCGGGCGACCGGCCGCACGGCGCGGGGAGGGCCGCGCCCGCCGTCGGCGAGCAGTCCGGCGGGCTGCTCGCCACCGAGCCCGCGGTGGGCCTTCTCCACCGCAACGAGGTGTGGCACGCCTGGCTGTTCCGTGCCACCGACTTCTGCTGGCAGGCGGTCGAGTCCCTGGAGAGGCCCCGTCCGGACGAGGCCGAGGCGGCCGTCGCCTTCCTGGACGCCGTGCCCGACCGCCGGCGCGCGGAGGCGGCCGCAGGCCGGCTCGGCCGCCTGGTGCGCGCGCAGCGGCTCGTGGCGCGGGTGCCGGAGGGGCCGCAACACCCCCTCGGGGCGTACGGCACGGCACAGGACGGGCTCCGCCTGCCGTACCACTACGCGCGCACTCCGCGGTCGCTCGCGCGCGCGTGGTTCACCGACGAGGAGGTCTCCCGCGCGCTGGACTTCCTGGAAGGCGGGCAGCAGGAAGACGGCGGCTGGCCGTTCCCCCCTCGCTCCCCGGCGCGTGAGGATCGCTCCCGGGGACAGTGGTCCCCGGGCGTCGTCCTGGAGGTGCGTCCGATCGTCACGGTCGAGGCGCTGCGGACCCTGCGGGCGTACGGGCGGCCCCTCGGCCGACCGGCCCCCGGTGACTGACCGGTCCCGGATGACGCACGACGCACGCGCGCATGCGTCGTGCGTCGTGCGTCGTGTGCCAGCCGTCGTGCGTCATCCGTCGTGCGTCGGTCCCGTGGCGCGTCAGCCCGTCATCGCCCGCACCCCGGCCGTCACGAGGACGGCGGCGGCCACGACGAGCAGGAAGGGCGCGCGCAGCAGCAGGGCGACCGCGGCCGCCGCGAGCCCCGCGGCCTTCGCGTCCAGCACCAGTACGCGGCTGTCGGCGAAGGTCTGCTGGGCCGTGAGCGCGGCCAGCAGGGCCACGGGCAGCAGGGCGGCCAGGCGTTTGACGAGCGGCCGCTCCAGCACGCCGGCGGGCACCAGGAGGCCGATGAGCTTGACGGCGTAGCAGCCGACGGCGGTGAGCGCGACGGCGATCCAGACGGTCAACGGTCCTCCTCGTGTGCGTCGTGGTCGTTGCGGTGCGCGGTACCGTGCGCGTCCGCGTCCTCGTGGTCCTCGTGGTCCCCCGCCGGTTCGCTCCCGTCCGTCCCGCGGCGGCTGCGGGCGCGGCGGCCCTCCGCCCAGAGGACGGCCGGCGCCGCGAGCGCGGCCACCAGGACGGGGACGCCCGCGGGCAGGACCGGCAGCAGGCCGAGGCCCAGGACGACGGCGAGGGCCGCGACGGCCCGCTCCGTGAAGGTCTTCAGCATGGGCGCGAGCAGCGCCAGGAAGACGGCGGGACCGGCGGCGTCCAGGCCCCAGGCGTCGGTGTCGCCGAGGGCGTCGGCGCCCAGCGCGCCGAGCAGCGTGGTGAGGTTCCACAGCAGGTAGAGGGTGAGGCCGGTGACGGTGAAGCCGATGCGGGCGCCGCGCCGGGTGGACTGGGCGAGCGCGACGGCCGTCGTCTCGTCGATGACCCACTGGGCGGCGAACGGCCGCACTGCGCGCGGGAGGGCCAGCAACTGCGACAGCCGCAGCCCGTAGAACGCGTTGCGCACGCCCAGGAAGAACGCCCCCGCGGCCGCGGTGAACGGGTTTCCTCCGGCCGCGAGCGCGCCGACCAGGGCGAACTGCGAGGCCCCGGTGAACACCAGCAGGCTGAGCGCGCAGGTCTGCAGCAGGGAGAGCCCGCTGCCGGCCGACGTCACCCCGAAGGCGAACCCGGACAGTCCGACGGCCACCCCGACCCCGAGCGCGTCCCTGAGGACGGCGGAGTCGGGTTTTCCTGCGTCTTCCTGGCTTATGTCTGCGAGAGCTGTCTGTTCTGCCACACCCGGGACGGTAGGGCAGGGGGCGCGTACGGGTCTTGTACGTTCTTGCGCTCGCGCTGGTACGCCCCCGGCGGCACGCCCACGATCCGGGTGAAGTGCCGGTTGAGGTGCGGCTGGTCGGTGAAGCCCACGCTCAGGGCGGCCTCGGCGGGCGAGGCGCCGGCGTCCAGGAGGCGGCGCGCCCGGCGCACCCGGGCGTCGGTGAGCCAGGCGTGCGGCGGCATGCCGTAGGCGTCCCGGAAGGCGCGCAGCAGTGCGAAGGGGCTGGTGCCGAGGTCGGCGGCGAGCCGCTCCAGGGGCGGCGGATCGGCCATGCGCTCCTCCAGCACGGCCCGCGCGCGTGCCGCGGTCCTGGCGCCCGCGGTACGGACCACCCGTTGCGGCAGCGGTCCGCCGTTCAGCCGCAGCAGCCGGGTCACGGCGACCCTGAGCAGGGTGTCGGCGGCGAGGGCGTTGCCCTCGTCCGCGGCCCGCAGCACCTCGTGGACGAGTCCGGCCGCGTACGGGTCGTCGAGCACCGGGGCGGTGAAGCCGGGCGTGCCGCGGACCGTGGTGGTCTCCGCGGCGATCTCGGCGACCAGCTCGGGCGGGGGGTAGACCGCGCCGTAGCGCCAGCCCTCGGGAACGCCCGCCCGGCCGGTGTGCGTGGTGTCGGGGTTGACCAGGGCCAGCGAGCCCGGTCCCGCGTACCGGTCCGCGCCGTCGCAGTGGAAGACCTCGACCCCGTCGGTGATCGCCGCGATGACGAAGTGCTCGTGGGTGTGGCGCACGAAGGTCTTGCGGATGTAGCGGGCGCGCAGCAGGTCGACACCGGGCAGTTCCGCGTACTGCCAGTGCCGCGCCCGCTCCCCGGAACCCGCCATGCCCCCATTCTGCGCCAGGCGCAGGACCGGCCCGCACGGCCTTCGGCTCCGAGCACAGGACCGGCCGGCGCGGCGTCCGCCGGACCGGCCCGTACGGCATCGGGCGCCGGGCACGGACCGGCCCGCACGGCGTCCGCCGGGGCGGCCTTTACGGCGTCCGCCTGGCCGGGGCCCGCCGCCGGCTCGCCGGATCCGCCCCGCCGCTCTCGGGCCGCCCTGGCCGGGACATATCGGAGCGAACACATTTGTGCAGATCAGGCCTATTGTCAGTGCGCGGGTGCAGGATGGGTGCATGGTCAGGTCTGCGCTCGATGCCTTCTCGCCCGCGACCCGCGGCTGGTTCACGGGTGCCTTCTCCGCGCCCACCGAGGCCCAGACCGGCGCGTGGCGGGCCATCGGCGAGGGCTCGGACGTCCTGGTGGTCGCGCCCACCGGCTCCGGCAAGACCCTGGCCGCGTTCCTCGCCGCGCTCGACCAGCTCGCCTCGTCCCCGCCCCCGGCCGACCCGAAGAAGCGCTGCCGCGTGCTGTACGTGTCCCCGCTCAAGGCCCTCGCGGTCGACGTGGAGCGGAACCTGCGCAGCCCGCTGACCGGCATCCGGCAGGAAGCCGTGCGCCTGGGCCTGCCCGAGCCCGAGGTGCGGGTCGGCATCCGCTCCGGGGACACCCCCGCGGCCGAGCGCCGCGCCCTGGCCACGCGCCCGCCGGACATCCTGATCACCACGCCGGAGTCGCTGTTCCTGATGCTGACGTCGGCCACGCGCGACGCGCTGACGGGCGTGGAGACGGTCATCCTGGACGAGGTGCACGCGGTCGCGGGCACCAAGCGCGGCGCCCACCTCGCGCTGTCCCTGGAGCGCCTGGACGAGCTGCTGCCCGCACCCGCCCGCCGCATCGGCCTGTCCGCGACGGTCCGCCCGGTGGACGAGGTGGCGCGGTTCCTCTCGCCCCGGCGGAAGGTGGAGATCGTCCAGCCCCCGTCGGCCAAGGAGTTCGACCTCTCCGTGGTCGTGCCGGTCGAGGACCTCGGCGAGCTGGGCGGCTCCCCGGCGGCCGACGCGGACGGGGGCGCCGAGCGCCCGTCGATCTGGCCGCACGTCGAGGAGCGCATCGCCGACCTCGTGCAGGCGCACCGCTCGACGATCGTCTTCGCCAACTCCCGGCGCCTCGCGGAGCGCCTGTGCAACCGGCTCAACGAGATCGCGTACGAGCGGGCGACCGGCGAGTCCCTGGAGGAACACCACGCCCCGGCGGAGCTGATGGGCGGCTCGGGCGCGGCCCAGGGCGCCCCTCCCGTCATCGCGCGCGCCCACCACGGCTCGGTCTCCAAGGAGCAGCGGGCCCAGGTCGAGGAGGACCTGAAGGCGGGCCGGCTGCCCGCCGTGGTCGCCACCTCCAGCCTGGAGCTGGGCATCGACATGGGCGCGGTGGACCTCGTCGTGCAGGTCGAGTCGCCGCCGTCGGTGGCCTCCGGCCTCCAGCGCGTCGGCCGCGCGGGCCACCAGGTCGGCGCGGTCTCCACGGGCGTCGTCTTCCCCAAGTACCGGGGCGACCTGGTGCAGGCGGCGGTGGTCACCGAGCGCATGCGCAGCGGCGGCATCGAGTCCCTCAGGGTGCCCGCCAACCCGCTGGACGTCCTCGCCCAGCAGCTCGTGGCCATGGTGGCGCTCGACACCTGGCAGGTCGACGACCTGCTCGCCACGGTCCGCCGGGCCGCCCCGTTCGCCTCGCTCCCGGAGTCGGCGTTCACGGCCGTGCTCGACATGCTGGCGGGCCGCTACCCCTCCGACGCCTTCGCGGAGCTGCGCCCGCGCGTGGTGTGGGACCGCGTGGCCGGCACGGTCACCGGCCGTCCCGGGGCGCAGCGCCTCGCCGTCACCTCCGGGGGCACCATCCCCGACCGCGGCCTCTTCGGGGTCTTCCTCGCGGGCGCCGACCCCAAGAAGGGCGGCGGCCGGGTCGGCGAGCTCGACGAGGAGATGGTCTACGAGTCGCGCGTGGGCGACGTCTTCACCCTCGGCACCAGCTCCTGGCGGATCGAGGACATCACCCGCGACCGCGTCCTGGTCTCGCCCGCGCCGGGCGTGCCGGGACGGCTGCCGTTCTGGAAGGGCGACCAGCTGGGCCGCCCGCTCGAACTGGGCCGCGCCCTGGGCGCGTTCCTGCGTGAGATCGGCTCCCTGCCCGAGGAGAAGGCCCGGCGGCGGCTGGGGGACGCCGGACTCGACGTCTGGGCCGCCGACAACGTCCTGTCCTACCTCGCCGAGCAGCGGGAGGCCTGCGGCCACGTCCCGGACGACCGGACCGTCGTGGTGGAGCGCTTTCGCGACGAGCTGGGCGACTGGCGGGTCGTCGTGCACTCCCCCTTCGGCGCCCAGGTGCACGCACCGTGGGCGCTGGCGCTCGGTGCCCGCCTCTCCGAGCGGTACGGCATGGACGCCCAGGTCATGCACGCCGACGACGGCATCGTGCTGCGCCTGCCCGACGCCGACCTGATGGGCCTGGACCTGCTCGACCAGGAGCCCGTCCGCACGGGCCGGGAGTACGACGCGGACCAGGCCCCCGTGGGCGCGGCCGACGTCGCGTTCGACAAGGGCGAGGTGGACCGGATCGTCACCGACCAGGTCGGCGGCTCGGCCCTGTTCGCGTCCCGGTTCCGCGAGTGCGCCGCCCGCGCGCTGCTGCTGCCCAAGCGCAATCCGGGCAAGCGGACCCCGCTGTGGCAGCAGCGCCAGCGCGCCGCGCAACTGCTGGAGGTGGCGAGCGAGTTCGGCTCGTTCCCGATCGTCCTGGAGGCCGTCCGCGAGTGCCTCCAGGACGTCTTCGACGTCCCGGGCCTGACCGAGCTGATGGGCGACATCGAGTCCCGCAAGGTGCGGCTCGTCGAGGTCACCACCCCCGAGCCCTCGCCCTTCGCCCGGTCGCTGCTGTTCGGCTACGTGGCGCAGTTCCTGTACGAGGGCGACTCCCCGCTCGCCGAGCGGCGCGCGGCCGCGCTGTCGCTGGACTCCCGGCTCCTGGCCGAGCTGCTCGGCCAGGCCGAGCTGCGCGAGCTGCTCGACGCCGACGTGCTCACGGAGCTGGAGCGCGAGCTGCAGTGGCTCGCCGAGGACCGGCGGATCAAGGACGTCGAGGGCGTGGCCGACGCGCTGCGGGTGCTGGGCCCGCTCACCGACGCCGAACTGGCCGAGCGCGGAGCGGACGCGGGGTGGGCCGCCGAGCTCGCCGCCGCCCGCCGCGCCATCCGCGTGCGCGTCGCCGGGACCGAGCACTGGGCGGCGATCGAGGACGCGGGCCGGCTGCGCGACGCTCTCGGCACCGCCCTGCCCGTCGGCGTCCCCGAGGCGTTCACGGAACCGGTCAAGGACCCGCTGGGCGACCTCCTCGCGCGCTACGCCCGCACGCACGGCCCGTTCACGTCGGCCGCGGCGGCCGCCCGCTTCGGCCTCGGCACGGCGGTCACGGAGGGCGCGCTGCAGCGGCTCGGGGCGGCCGGCCGGGTCGTCCAGGGCGAGTTCCATCCGGCGGGCGTCGGCCAGGAGTGGTGCGACGCGGCGGTGCTGCGGCGGCTGCGGCGCCGCTCGCTCGCGGCGCTGCGGCACGAGATGGAGCCGGTGCCGCCCGCCGCGTTCGCCCAGTTCCTGCCGCAGTGGCAGCACGTGGGCGGCGGGCACCGGCTGCGCGGCGTCGACGGACTCGTGCGCGCCGTGGAGCAGTTGCAGGGCGCCTCCGTGCCCGCGTCCGCCCTCGAAAGACTCGTCCTGCCGTCCCGGGTGTCGAACTACACGCCGGCGATGCTGGACGAGCTGACCGCCTCCGGCGAGGTCGTCTGGGCCGGTGCCGGCGCCCTGCCCGGCAAGGACGGCTGGGTCTCGCTGTACCTCGCGGACGCGGCGCCCCTCCTGCTGCACGCGCCGCACCCCCTGGAGCCGACGGCGCTCCACGAGTCGGTCCTGGCCGCGCTCGCAGGGGGCTACGGCCTGTTCTTCCGCCAGATCGCCGACCAGGTCCGCGCCACGACGCATCCCGAGGCCACCGACCCGCAGCTCGCCGACGCGATCTGGGACCTGGCCTGGTCCGGCCGGCTCACCAACGACACCCTGGGCCCGATGCGGGCCCTCCTCGGTTCGGGACGCACCGCCGGGTCCACCGCCCACCGGGCGAAGCGCACCGTGCCGCGCGGGCGGTACGGCGGCCTCGCCGCGGCCGCGCGCTCCGCCTCGCGCTCGGGTCCGCCGACCGTCGCCGGCCGCTGGTCGCTGCTGCCCGGTCCCGAACCGGACGCCACCGTGCGCGCGCACGCGCTGGCCCGCACCCTGCTGGACCGGCACGGCGTGGTGACCCGGGGCGCGGTCGCCGCGGAAGGGGTGGAGGGCGGCTTCTCCGCGGTCTACCGCGTCCTGTCCGCCTTCGAGGAGAGCGGCCAGGCCCGCCGCGGCTACGTGGTGGAGGGGCTCGGCGCCGCGCAGTTCGCGATGGACGGCGCCGTGGACCGGCTGCGCGCGGTGGCGAACGCCCGTGAGCGCGGTGAGTCCCTGCCCGAGCCGGCCTTCGCCGGGGCACCGGGCGAGGCCCTTCCCCCCGTGCCCGCAGCACCCGTCGCACCGGGCGCACCGGGGTGGCCCGACGGCCGGTCCCACGGTTCCCCGGACGCGTTCACCGACGCCGGCACCTCCTGGGACACCGTCGGCGCCCCACCCGGCGACGGCGGGACCTGGGACACCCCGGCGGGCCCGGTCCCGGAGGGCGCGTCCGGCAGCCGTGCCTCCTGGGACACCGTGGCGGCCCCGGCCGGTGCCGCCTCCCCGGCCGGTGCCGCCTCTCCGTACGGCGGTGCCTCCCCCTACGACGCGTACGCCCCCGCGGGCGGCCCCGGCCGGCAGACGCCGTCCTACGGCTTCCCCGGCGGCCCGGCATCCCGCCACCGTCCCGGCGACCGGCGCGGCGGCGGTCCGCGCGGCACCGTGCTGGCCGCCGCCGACCCGGCGAACGCGTACGGCGCGGCCCTGCCCTGGCCCGAGCCGCCCGCGGGGGCGAACCACAAGCCGGGGCGCAAGGCGGGCTCCCTCGTCGTCCTCGTCGAGGGCGAGCCGGCGCTCTACATGGAGCGCGGCGGCAAGACGCTGCTGGTCTGGCCCTCGTCCGCGGACGGCACCGCCGCGGACGACCCGCGCCTGCGCGCCGCCGCCGAGGCCCTGGCCGAGGCCGCCCGGGCGGGTTCGCTCGGCACGGTCACGGTGGAGAAGGTCAACGGCGAGGCGGCCCTGACCTCACCGTTCGGCACGCTGCTGGAAGGAGCCGGTTTCCACGCGACCCCGCGGGGCCTGCGCCTGCGCGCGTGAGCGGGGGCAGGGACGGGGACGGGGGCAAGGCCACACCCAGGCTGTCCCGATCGCCCCGCGCACCCCGCCCTGCCCGTCCGTCCCCCCTCAGCCATCGGAAACCGGACGCCGAGCGCCGAGCAGTGCTCAGCCGTCCGTGCGTCCCCCGTGCCACCCTGGAGCCATGCCCGAAGGAGACACCGTCTGGCAGGCGGCCCGCCACCTGCACACCGCGCTCGCGGGCCGGGTGCTGACGCACTCGGACCTGCGGGTGCCGAGGTTCGCCACGGCCGACCTGACCGGGCGCACGGTCCTCGACGTCACGCCGCGCGGCAAGCACCTCCTCGCCCGCGTCGAGGGCGGCCTCACGCTGCACACGCATCTGCGCATGGACGGCGCCTGGCGGATCTACGCGCCCGGCGAGCGCTGGAGCGGCGGTCCCGGTTACCAGATCCGGGCGGTCCTCGGCAACGCCGAGCACACGGCGGTGGGCTACCGGCTGCCGGTCGTGGAGCTGCTCCGCACCGCCGACGAGGAGCGGGCGGTCGGGCATCTCGGCCCCGATCTCCTCGGCCCGGACTGGGACCCCGGCAAGGCCCTGGAGAACCTGCTGCGCGACCCCGCCCGCCCCCTCGGCGAGGCCCTGCTGGACCAGCGCAACCTCGCCGGGATCGGCAACGTCTTCAAGTGCGAGCTGTGCTTCCTGCTCAGGGTCACCCCCTGGCTCCCCGTGGGAGAGCTGCCCGCCGGGCTCCTCGCGCGGGTTCCCGTCCTCTCCCACAAGCTCCTCGGGGCCAACCGCGAACGCCCCAGGCGCAACACCACCGGCCTGCGCGACATCGACTTCTTCGTGTACGGGCGCGCGCCGCGGCCCTGCCTGCGCTGCCGTACGTCCGTCCGCAAGGCGGACCAGAGCGACGGCACCGGCGACCGCCCCACGTACTGGTGCCCGACCTGCCAGTCGGGCCCGTCCCCCGCCCGCCGGACGACGTCCCGGCGCACCCTCAGCGGACGCTGAGGACTCTGCGGACGCCGGGGGCTCCGCGGACGCTGCCGGGCGGGGCCGGACGGGACGGCGCGCCGAGGCCCCTCAGCCGCCGACCGCACCCGACGCCCCAGGCCCGCCCCCGCCCCTGGGAAACGGCTCGTCCCCACCTCGGGGAGAAGGCTCGTCCCCACCTCTGAAGAACAGTTCGCCCCCGCTCCCGCCCCCGGGAAGAGGCTCGTCCCCGCCTCCGGGGAACAGTTCGCCGCCGCCCCTCGGGAACGCCTCCTCCGCGTCCGTAGCAGGCGGCGGTCCGTCCGCCCCGCTCAGGACCGCCCCGTCCTCCCTATCCCCCGGAGACGGCCCGTCCCCCTCGATCCCTTCGTCCTCCCCCGTCGCACCCGTCCCGGCCGCGTCGGCGTCTCCCACCGCCCAAGCCCCCCGCGCCTTCTTCGGCGCGCAGTGCACGGGCAGCAGGCTCAGCCCCCACCCGCCGGCCGCGACGGTCCCCTCGACCACGCCGGCGCCGGGCGCCAGGACCAGCCGGAGCACCGCCCACCACCACAGGCCGCCGAATCCCACGGCCAGCCCCCACCGCCCTATCCGCCCTGCCATGGCCGCCACCTCCAGCCCGACGCCAGGTGCCGGCGCCCCCGGCGGGAGGGCACACGGACAGCGACGGGTTCGCGGTCCGTCGGCGCACGACCGTTACCGCCAGTCTCACCCGTTCTCCCGGCGCGCGCATCCAGAGAAGGACGGCTACGCTTCCAGCCGCCGCAGCACCTCCGTGGCCAGCTCGGCCACGGGCCGCTCCCCGTCCAGCCGCACCGTGTCCTCGGGCAGCGCCTTCGCCGCCACCGCGCACTCGGCGACACGCGCCTTGCACCAGGCCTTCACCGCCTCGTTGCGCGCCGGATCGCCCGGGACGAGGTCCCGCGCGTCGATCCGCCGGGTCAGGGTCTTTGCGGGGACGTCGAGATAGAAGTGATGGACCGTGATCCCGGCCGCCCGGAGCATCCCGAAGATCTCGTCCGCGTAGTCCGGGCGGACGAGCGTCATGGGGGTGAACACCGTCCGCCCGTACTCCTCGACGAGTCCGGCGGCCATGGAGCCCACCTGCCGCCGCCACAGCGGCAGGTCCTGGAAGTTCCCCGTGGGGACGTCGACCACCTCGCGGAGCACGTAGCCGATCTGCTCCGGGTCAAAGACCAGCGCCTCGGGCCGGCGGCGGCGCAACTCCTCGACGAGGGTCGTCTTGCCACTGCCGAACGCGCCGTTCACCCAGACGATCACGGATTTCCCCCACTCGGACGACGCATTAGAAGCCCTGACCCTGAAGACCACGCGGCCCCGCACGCACGAGGACCCCGTCCGCGCCCCTCCGGGTGTCCCCGGAGAAGCCCCGGACGGGGTCCTCCCACGTATCTCGGTGCCGTGCTGTCGTCAGGGGCGCCGACGCACGTCAGGCCGCGACCACGTCCACCGCCTCGGCGGGCGCCTTGATCGTCACCCGCTCCGGTGGCACACCGGTCACCGACACGGAGTTCAGCATGGGCCGAACCGGGTTCGGCACGGGCTCGGTGGCCGCAGCAGACTGGGCCAGCTCGGCGAGTGCGAGTTCGTCGCTCACTTCCCGCATGAGCTCGGACATCCGTACGTCCAGCGCGTCGCAGATCGCGGAGAGCAGTTCGGAGGAAGCCTCCTTCTGCCCCCGCTCCACCTCGGAGAGATAGCCGAGTGAGACTCGGGCGGACGAGGAGACTTCGCGCAGAGTACGGCCCTGGCGCTGGCGCTGCCGACGCAGCACGTCACCCAGCAGGCGACGGAGCAGAATCATCGGTGGCTCCCTCCTCGGACCGCGTAGCCGCATCCTTCACGCCCCACCGTACCGCCTAGCGCTGCGGCCGTGCGGGGAGCGATGTCGTGTTCACTCAGGGCTGTAAACATCAAGTCCCCCCGTTTTGTTCCGTATCCTGTGCCCGCTCGTTTCCGGTCTGTCCGCCCGCCAGCTGCTCCAGCAGCAGGGCGAGCACGCTCCGTACACTCTCTCTACGGATTTCCGTCCGGCTGCCGTTCAACCTCAATGGCGTCACTTTCTCGCCGGAAGTCGTGCCGGAGAGGGCTCCCGCGGGTCCCGCGACGGCGACGTAGACCGTGCCGACGGGCTGTCCGTCCTGCGGTTCGGGGCCCGCGACGCCGGTCGTGGAGATCCCCCAGTCGGCGCCGAGCACCTTGCGCACCCCGGTCGCCATCTGGGCCGCGACCTGCGGGTCCACGGCCCCGCGCGCCTCCAGCAGCGCACCGTCCACGCCCAGGACGTTCCGTTTGAGGTCGGTGGCGTACGCGGTCACCGAGCCCCGGAAGGCCTTGGACGCCCCGGGCACCGCCGCCAGCTCGGCCGCCACCAGGCCGCCGGTCAGCGACTCGGCGACGGCCAGGGTCTCGCCCCTCACCGTCAGTAGTCGCAGCACGTCGGCGGCGGCGTTGGTCATGCGCCCGCCTCCTGTGCCGCCGCCCTGCGCGCTGCCAGACCGCGCCGCCGGAGCACAATGGCCTGTCTCACATAGTCGAGACCGGTCGCCACGGTCAGCGCGACCGCCACGGCCATCACCCAGAACCTCAGGGTCGCCAGCGGCCCCGTCAACGCCAGGATGTACATCCCCACGGCCACCCCCTGCGTCAGCGTCTTCAGCTTCCCGCCGCGGCTGGCGGGGATGACGCCGTACCGGATGACGACGAAACGCAGCAGGGTGATCCCGAGCTCGCGCCCCAGGATCACCCCGGTCACCCACCACGGCAGATCGCCGAGGGAGGAGAGACAGATCAGCGCCGCCCCCATGATCGCCTTGTCGGCGATGGGGTCGGCGATCTTCCCGAAGTCGGTGACGAGGTCGTAGGTGCGCGCGAGGTGGCCGTCGAACACGTCGGTGATCATGGCGACCGCGAACGCCGCCCAGGCCCAGGCGCGCATGGCCGGGTCGTACCCGCCGTCGGCGAGCATCAGCGCCACGAAGCCCGGCACGAGCACGAGCCGGACCATGGTCAGTATGTTGGCGATGTTCCAGAGGCTGGCCTGGTTCACGGCGGCGGCCGCGATCTTCCCGCCGCGCGCGGGCCTGGTCCCCTCGGCCTCGCCGGGCGCGGGGACGGCCTCCTCGGCCGCGGCCGCGGCGCGCACGGACTCGGCGCTCCCCGTGGCACCGCGCGGCGGCTCCGCTCTCTCGGGTCCTCCCCGCATCGGCTTCGCCTCCTCGCGTCCGCCGTCGCCGCCGACGAGCCGGGCGGCGACGCCTCCGGTGCCGGGCACGACGGCCCCGACGCCCGGCGCGCCCGTCGTGCCCGGGACGCCGGACGCGCCGGCTCCGTGCGCCGCGGACGCCGGAACTCCGGTCATCTCCCCGCCTCCTCGGTCCCCGCGGACGAGCCCGGCAGGGGCTCGGCCACCAGGTCGACACCCTCCGTACCGACCACCTTCGCCTCGACCATACGGCCGACCGTCAGTCCCTCGCCGCTCGTGAGCAGGACCTGGCCGTCCGTCTCGGGCGCCTGGTGGACGCCGCGGCCGACCGCGCCCTCCTCGGGGTCGACGGACTCGACCAGCACGTGCACGGTCTCCCCGACGCGCTCCTCGGCGCGCTGCGAGACCAGTTCCTCGGCGAGCCGCGACACGTGCGCCAGGCGCTCGGCGACGACGTCCTCGTCCAGCTTGCCGTCGTACGTGGCGGCCTCCGTGCCCTCCTCGTCGGAGTAGCCGAAGACACCGATGGCGTCCAGGCGCGCGCCGTTCAGGAAGCGCTCCAGCTCCGCCAGGTCGGCCTCGCTCTCGCCGGGGAAGCCGACGATGAAGTTGGACCGCACGCCCGCCTGCGGGGCCTTGGAGCGGATCGTGTCCAGCAGCTCCAGGAACCGGTCGGTGTCGCCGAAGCGGCGCATCGCGCGCAGCACGTTCGGCGCGGAGTGCTGGAAGGACAGGTCGAAGTAGGGCGCGACCTTAGGCGTCGACGTGAGCACGTCGATCAGACCGGGGCGCATCTCGGCGGGCTGGAGGTAGCTGACCCGCACCCGCTCGATGCCGTCCACCTCGGCCAGCTCCGGCAGCAGGGACTCCAGGAGCCGGATGTCGCCGAGGTCCTTGCCGTACGAGGTGTTGTTCTCGGAGACCAGCATGATCTCCTTGACGCCCTGCTCGGCGAGCCAGCGCGTCTCGTTCAGCACGTCGCTGGGGCGGCGCGAGATGAAGGAGCCGCGGAAGGACGGGATGGCGCAGAAGGAGCAGCGCCGGTCGCAGCCGGAGGCCAGCTTCACCGAGGCGACCGGGGAGCCGCCCAGGCGCCGGCGCAGCGGGGCCCGCGGCCCGGAGGCGGGGGCGATCCCCTCGGGCAGGTCGGCCGGGGCGTGGCCCGGAAGGGCGACGTCCGCGCCCGCGCCCTGCCGCTCGGCGGGGCTGATCGGCAGCAGCTTGCGGCGGTCGCGCGGCGTGTGCGCGGCGTGGATGCCGCCGGACAGGATCGTCTGCAGGCGGTCGGAGATGTCCGCGTAGTCGTCGAAGCCGAGCACGCCGTCGGCCTCGGGCAGCGCCTCCGCCAGCTCCTTGCCGTACCGCTCGGCCATGCAGCCGACGGCGACGACCGCCTGGGTTCTGCCGTGCCCCTTGAGATCGTTCGCTTCCAGCAGCGCGTCGACGGAGTCCTTCTTGGCGGCGTCGACGAAGCCGCACGTGTTGACGACGGCGACGTCCGCGTCCTCGGCGTTCTCCACGAGGTGCCAGCCGTCCGCCTCCAAGCGGCCTGCGAGCTCCTCCGAGTCCACCTCGTTACGGGCGCAGCCAAGGGTGACGAGTGCGACGGTACGGCGTTCAGGCATGGGCTCAAGACTACTTCGTCCCGCGGAGGGCCCATGTCGACGGGGTTGGCCGAGTCCGGCCAACCCCGTCGTTCCGCGCTCCTGCGCCCGTGCGTCCCGTGCGGCCGTCAGCCGACCTCGGGGTCGCCCTTCGTGTACGTCAGCCGCTCCACCTGGCCCGGCTGGAACTCGTCCTCGATCTCCTTGCCGTTCACGAACAGCTGGACGGCGCCGGCGTCGCCCAGGACGAGGTCGATCTTCTGCTTGTCCTGGAACGTCTTCTTGTCGCCCTGCTCCAGGGTGCCGTCGAACAGCAGCCGGCCGTTGTGGTCCTTGGCCGAGATCCAGCTGCGGCCGTCGGCGGCGCTGACCTGGACGGTCACCTTGTCCTGGGGCGCGGCGGCGATGGCGCTGTCCGAGGGGTCGGGCTTGGGGTCGGCGGGCCTGCTCGCGCTGGGCTTCGGCGTGGCGGGCCGGCTGGTGACGGCCGTGGCGCCCTCGGCGACCTTCGCCGTGTCCCCGCTCTTGTCGTCGCCGCTGTTGACGAGGGTGAAGCCGACGAAGCCGATCACGACGACGATCGCCGCGACCATGGCCGCGGTCCAGTTCGGCCGCTGCCGTTCCGGACGGATGCGCTCCGCCTCGAACAGCGGTGCCGCGGGCGTGGGCGCGGCCCGCCCGCCGTGCTCGGCGGCGTACTGCTCCAGGAGCGGGGCCGGGTCGATGTGCACGGCGCGCGCCAGCGTCCTGATGTGGCCGCGGGCGTAGACGTCACCGCCGCAGGGGGCGAAGTCGTCCTGTTCGATGGCATGGACGATGGCGACGCGGACCCGGGTGGCGGTACTGATCTCGTCGACCGTCATCCCGGCGTCCAGGCGCGCCTGCTGCAGGGCCCGGCCGATCGACGGCCGGTCGTTCTCGACGGGGTGCTCGTCGTCGACGAAGAACTCGTCTCGGACGGGGCGCTCGTCCTCGAAGGAGTTGCCGTCAGGGGAGTTGCCGATGGACACGGGGGCGCCTTTCGAGCGTGTAGCCACCTGCTGGAGGTTCAGTCTAGGGGGGGTACGAAAGGGTGAGGCAACCGGGCGGTACGACTTTGTACGCCATCGGAATGGCCGGACATTCCGACAGCGGGGGCCATGATCTGCCCCCTCGCTCAACTTGACGTGCACCGAGGGGAAACGGTTGCTCCCTGTTTCCTCACGGGTGGGTCACGGATCGGATACCCGGCCGTCTTCCCCTCATCCGGCCGGTGTCCGGGCCGACTTGTTTCCTACGGTTGAGTTTCCCCCCGGATCAGCGCGAGCACGCCGTCCAGCTCGTCGGCCTTCACAAGAACGTCACGCGCCTTGGAACCCTCGCTCGGCCCCACGATGTTGCGGGACTCCATGAGGTCCATCAGGCGGCCGGCCTTGGCGAAGCCCACGCGCAGCTTGCGCTGCAGCATGGAGGTCGAGCCGAACTGGGTGGAGACGACCAGCTCGGCGGCCTGGCACAGCAGGTCGAGGTCGTCGCCGATGTCCTCGTCGATCTCCTTCTTCTGCTTGCCGCCGACCACGACGTCGTCCCGGAAGACCGGCGCCATCTGGTCCTTGCAGTGCTGGACGACGGCCGCGACCTCCTCCTCGGTCACGAACGCGCCCTGCATGCGGACGGGCTTGTTGGCGCCCATCGGCAGGAAGAGGCCGTCGCCCTTGCCGATCAGCTTCTCGGCTCCGGGCTGGTCGAGGATGACCCGCGAGTCGGCGAGCGAGGACGTGGCGAACGCGAGCCGGGAGGGCACGTTCGCCTTGATCAGACCGGTGACGACGTCCACGGACGGCCGCTGGGTGGCGAGCACCAGGTGGATGCCGGCGGCGCGCGCGAGCTGCGTGATGCGCACGATGGCGTCCTCGACGTCGCGGGGCGCGACCATCATCAGGTCGGCCAGCTCGTCGACGATCACCAGCAGGTACGGATAGGGCTGGAGTTCGCGCTCGCTGCCCTCGGGCGGCTTGACCTTGCCCTCGCGCACCGCGCGGTTGAAGTCGTCGATGTGCCGGTAGCCGTAGGCGGCGAGGTCGTCGTAGCGCAGGTCCATCTCGCGCACGACCCACTGGAGCGCCTCGGCGGCTCGCTTGGGGTTGGTGATGATCGGCGTGATCAGGTGCGGGATGCCCTCGTAGGCGGTCAGCTCGACGCGCTTGGGGTCGACGAGCACCATGCGGACGTCCTCGGGGGTGGCCCGCACCATGATCGACGTGATCAGGCAGTTGATGCAGGACGACTTGCCGGAGCCGGTGGCACCGGCGACCAGCATGTGCGGCATCTTCGCCAGCGAGTGCATGACGTACCCGCCCTCGACGTCCTTGCCGAAGGCGACCAGCATCGGGTCGTCGTCCTCGGCGGAGTCCGCGAGGCGCAGCACGTCGCCCAGGTTGACCATCTCCCGGTCGGTGTTCGGGATCTCGATGCCGACCGCGGACTTGCCGGGGATCGGGCTGATGATCCGCACGTCGGGGCTGGCGACGGCGTACGCGATGTTCTTGGTGAGCGCCGTGATGCGCTCGACCTTCACGGCCGGGCCCAGCGCGACCTCGTAGCGGGTGACCGTCGGGCCGCGGGTGAAGCCGGTGACCCGGGCGTCGACCTTGAACTCGGTGAAGACCGTGGTGAGCGAGGCGACGACCGCGTCGTTGGCGGCGCTGCGCGCCTTGCCGGGGCCGCCGCGCTCCAGCAGGTCGAGCGAGGGCAGCGCGTAGGTGATGTCACCGGAGAGCTGGAGCTGCTCGGCGCGCGGCGGCAGGTCGCGCGGCACCTCCGGGGCGGCTTTGGTGAGGTCGGGCACCCCGGAGTCGGCGGCCGCCTCCTGCGGCTGCCGCTGCGGCTCGGGCCGGGCCTTCTTCCCGCGCGCGGCGGGCACCGGCGTGGTCTCCGTGCGCTCGCCGCGCTCGACGGCCACGTCCTTGGTCAGGTCCGCCACCACCGGCGAGGGCGGCATACCGTGCAGGACGGCGCCGTCGAGCGCCGCGGCGGCGGCCGCGGCCACGTCCACGGCGTCCAACGGCCGGTTCATGTCGGGCTGCTGCACGGCGGACCGCCGGGGCCGGCCGCGGCGCTTGGTGAGCGCCTCCTGCTCGGCGACGTCGGGGTCGTACGCCTGAGGCGCGGGACCCCGGCCGCGGGAGCGGGGACGCGCGGGCAGCGCCTCGCGCCACTGCTCGTCGTAGCGCTCGTCGTCCTCGGTGTACGGCTCGTCCTCCGGCCGCGGCTGGACGACGCCGAGCCGGACGCCGAGCTGCCGCAACCGCTGCGGAATGGCGTTGACGGGCGTCGCGGTGACGACCAGGAGCCCGAAGACGGTCAGCAGGACGAGGAGCGGTACGGCCAGGACGTCGCCCATCGTGTACGTCAGCGGGGTGGCCGCGCCCCAGCCGATGAGGCCGCCCGCGTCCTTTATCGCCTGCATGCCCTCGGCGCGCGCGGGCGAGCCGCACGCGATGTGGATCTGGCCGAGCACGCCGATGACGAGCGCGGACAGGCCGATGACGATGCGGCCGTTGGCCTCGGGCTTCTCGGGGTGCCGGATCAGGCGCGCGGCGACGACCCCGAGCAGGACCGGCACCAGCAGGTCCAGCCGGCCGAACGCGCCGGTCACCAGCATCTCGACGAGGTCGCCCACCGGTCCCTGGATGCTGGACCAGGTGCCGGCCGCGACGATCAGCATGAGGGCGAGCAGCAGCAGGGCCACGCCGTCCTTGCGGTGCGCGGGGTCCAGGCCCCGCGCTCCCTGTCCGATGCCGCGGAACATGGCGCCGACGGCGTGCGCGACGCCGAGCCACACCGCGCGCAGCAGGCGGAAGACGCCCCCGGTGGGGCTGGGCGCCGGCCTGGGCGCGGGCTTCCTCGCCGCGGCCTTCTTGGCGGGCGCCTTCTTCGCCGGTGCCTTCTTCGCGGGGGCCTTCCTCGCCACTGCCTTCGTCGGTGCGGCCGCCTTCTTCGCGGGCGGCTTCCTGGCTGCGGGCTGACGTGGGGCCATGGGTGTGAGGTTACCGGTGGAGTCCCCTGCGGACACGTGTGCCCACTGCTTCACCCGTTCGTGTCGTCCTCCCGGTGGCCGGGAACTGACGGTGCCTCATGGGCCGTACCCCGCCGCCGTGCGGAAGCCGGGGGGAGAGGCGGGACGACCGTACGCGGAGTCCGGGTGCGGCGCCCGGCCGAGGAGGCCGTTCGGCGCAACGGGAACGGGCCGGCGGGGCTGCGGACACGGGGACCGTACGAGCGTCGCGGAGGGCCGTGCACGGCCCCGGCCCCGGCCCCGTACGAGTGTCGCGTGGGGAGGTCGGGCGCAGGCAGGCGTACGGACGAGCCGTACGGGTGTCGCTGAGACAAGCCCGGACATGCGGGACGGACGGTTTTCCCGAGAGCCGGGCGTGTGGAACGGACGGACCCCCGAGAACCGGGCGTCCCCGACCTCCGAACCCGTCCCGGCCTGCAGATCCGTCTCGGCCCGCGGCCCTGCCGTCAGCTCTGCGAAGGCACCGAGGGCGCGCCGCTCCCCGTGCCGGGCTCCAGTGCGTCCAGGGCCCTGCGCAGGCCCGTGAGCTTGCGCTCCAGATGGGCCGCGGTCGCCACCGCCGCGGCGTCCGCCGCGTCGTCGTCGAGCTGCTTGGACAGCGCCTCGGCCTGCTCCTCGACCGCGGCGAGCCGCGCGGACAGCTCGGCCAGCAGCCCGGCCGACTCCTTTCCGTCGCCGACCGCCGTCCTGCCGCTGCCCTCCAGCTGGAGCCGCAGCAGCGCCGCCTGCTCGCGCAGCTGGCAGTTCTTCATGTACAGCTCGACGAACACGGAGACCTTCGCCCGCAGCACCCACGGGTCGAACGGCTTGGAGATGTAGTCCACCGCGCCCGCCGCGTACCCGCGGAAGGTGTGGTGCGGCCCGTGGTTGATCGCGGTCAGGAAGATGATCGGGATGTCCCGGGTCCGCTCGCGCCGCTTGATGTGCGCGGCGGTCTCGAACCCGTCCATGCCCGGCATCTGGACATCCAGCAGGATGACCGCGAAATCGTCCGTGAGCAGTGCTTTGAGCGCTTCCTCCCCGGACGATGCCCGGACGAGCGTCTGATCGAGCGCAGAGAGGATGGCCTCCAGCGCCAGCAGATTCTCCGGCCGGTCATCGACCAGGAGGATCTTGGCCTTCTGCACCATGGCCCGCCCTCCTCGCCCCGGCATGGGGCCTCCCCTGTCCGCAGGACTGGGGGCGGCGCCCGGGGCCGCCCCGAGGGACGGCTCCCTTGAGCCGCCCGTCCTTGTGCCGGTCATGGTAGCCGCACCCCGTTCGTCACCACACCCTGTCACCGCGATGTCACCGTGCACGTAGCAGAAACGCGGTGGGAGACCAGAAGGTTCCCGCTTTCCCGGCTTTTTACACTGCCCCGGGCACGGTCAGTCATCACCTGCCCGACGGTGCCCGGCGCGGGCACCGTCCTGTTCCTTTCACCGTTCCCGCATCCACTGCTCCATCACCGCGAGCAGGTGATCCGGATCGACCGGCTTGGTCACGTAGTCCGAGGCGCCCGACTCGATCGCCTTCTCACGGTCGCCCTTCATCGCCTTCGCGGTCAAGGCGATGATCGGCAGGCCCGCGAACTGGGGCATCCGGCGGATCGCCGTCGTCGTCGCGTACCCGTCCATCTCGGGCATCATGATGTCCATCAGCACGACCGTCACGTCGTCGTGCTGCTCCAGGACCTCGATGCCCTCGCGGCCGTTCTCGGCGTACAGCACCGACAGGCCGTGCTGCTCCAGGACGCTGGTCAGCGCGAAGACGTTGCGGATGTCGTCGTCGACGATCAGCACCTTCTCGCCCTCGAAGCGGAAGGCGCCCCGGGACGCCCCGTTCGCCTCCTGGCCGCTGCCGGACCACTGCTGCTCCTGCGGCTGCGCCGGCCGCCCCGGAAGGGCGGGCCGCTGCTCGGCCTCCGGCAGCGCCCTGCGGCGGCGCCGGAAGAGCGCGGCGGCGCCGTTCTGCGTCTCCTGGTAGGACTTCACCTCGGCGGGCGTCTCCACGCGCGGTGCCCGGACGTCGCCGGCCGGCCCCTCCAGCTCGGCGTCCGGGTCCGGCACCGTCTCCGTCTGGTGCCCGTAGCCCTGCGGCGGCAGCTCGCTCGGGTGCAGCGGCAGGTACAGCGTGAAGGTGGAGCCGCGGCCCGTCTCGCTCTGCGCGTGGATCTCGCCGCCCAGCAGCCGCGCGATCTCCCGCGAGATGGACAGCCCCAGGCCCGTACCGCCGTACTTGCGGCTGGTCGTGCCGTCCGCCTGCTTGAACGCCTCGAAGATGACGCGCATCTTGCTGGCCGCGATGCCGATGCCGGTGTCGGTCACGGAGAACGCGATCAGGTCCGCGTCCGGGTCCTGCAGCGAGCCGGCCTCCAGCAGCTGCTCCCGGATGGCGACCGGCACGTCGGTGCCCGCGGGCCGGATGACCAGCTCGACCGCACCGGTGTCGGTGAACTTCACCGCGTTGGACAGCAGGTTGCGCAGCACCTGCAGCAGGCGCTGCTCGTCCGTGTGCAGCGTGGCGGGCAGCTCCGGCGACACCCGTACGGAGAAGTCCAGGCCCTTCTCCGCGGTCAGCGGCCGGAAGGTGGCCTCCACGTAGTCGACGAGCTGGACGAGCGCGATCCGGGTCGGAGAGACGTCCATCTTGCCCGCCTCGACCTTCGACAGGTCCAGGATGTCGTTGATCAGCTGGAGCAGGTCGGAGCCGGCCCCGTGGATCGTCTCGGCGAACTCCACCTGCTTGGGCGTCAGGTTGCTGTCGGCGTTGTCGGCGAGCAGCTTGGCCAGGATCAGCAGGGAGTTGAGCGGTGTGCGCAGCTCGTGCGACATGTTCGCCAGGAACTCGCTCTTGTAGCGCATGGAGACGGCGAGCTGCTCGGCGCGCTCCTCCAGCACCTGGCGAGCCTCCTCGATCTCGGTGTTCTTCACCTCGATGTCGCGGTTCTGCTGGGCCAGCAGCTCGGCCTTCTCCTCCAGCTCTGCGTTGGACGCCTGGAGGGCCTTCTGCCGGTTCTCCAGCTCGGCGGAGCGCTCGCGCAGCTGCTCGGTCAGCTCCTGCGACTGCTTGAGCAGCACCTCGGTCTTGGTGTTCACCGCGATGGTGTTGACGCTGGTCGCGATCATCTCGGCGATCTGGCTGAGGAAGTCCTTCTGGATCTGCGTGAACGGCTGGAAGGAGGCCAGCTCGATCACGCCGAGGACCTGTCCCTCGAAGAGCACCGGCAACACGATGACATGCGCGGGCGGCGCCTCGCCGAGCCCGGAGGCGATCTTCAGGTACCCCGGCGGCACGTTTTCGACGAGGATCGTGCGCCGCTCCTTGGCCGCCGTCCCGATCAGCGTCTCACCGGGCCGGAAGGAAGTCGGCATCGATCCCATCGAATAGCCGTACGAGCCGAGCATGCGCAGTTCGTAGGCGTCGTCGTGCCCGGCGCCCACCTCCCGGTGGTCGTCCAGCGGCATCGCCAGGAAGAACGCGCCGTGCTGCGCCGAGACCACCGGGGTCAGCTCGCTCATGATCAGCGAGGCGACGTCGTCGAGGTCGCGGCGGCCCTGCATCAGACCGGAGATGCGGGCGAGGTTGCCCTTGAGCCAGTCCTGCTCCTTGTTGGCGATGGTGGTGTCGCGCAGGTTCGCGATCATCTTGTTGATGTAGTCCTGGAGCTCCTGGATCTCCCCGGAGGCATCCACGTCGATCTTCAGGTTGAGGTCGCCGCGGGTCACCGCGGTGGCCACGCGCGCGATCGCGCGCACCTGCCGGGTGAGGTTCCCGGCCATCTCGTTCACGGACTCGGTCAGGTCGCGCCAGGTGCCGTCGACGTCGCGGACCCGCGCCTGGCCGCCCAGCTGCCCCTCGGTGCCCACCTCGCGGGCCACCCGGGTGACCTCCTCGGCGAACGACGACAGCTGGTCGACCATCGTGTTGATGGTCGTCTTCAGCTCCAGGATCTCGCCGCGCGCGTCGATGTCGATCTTCTTGGTCAGGTCGCCCTTGGCGATGGCCGTGGTGACCATCGCGATGTTGCGCACCTGTCCGGTCAGGTTGGACGCCATCCCGTTCACGGACTCGGTCAGGTCCTTCCACGTACCGGAGACGCCCGGTACGCGGGCCTGGCCGCCCAGGATGCCGTCCGTGCCCACCTCGCGGGCGACCTTGGTGACCTGGTCCGCGAACGAACTCAGCGTCTTGACCATGGTGTTGAAGGTGTCGGCGAGCTGCGCGACCTCGCCGCGCGCCTCGATCGTCACCGTCCGGGTCAGGTCGCCGTTGGCGACGGCCGCCGCGACCTGCGAGATGTTGCGCACCTGCATGGTCAGGTTGTTGGCCATCAGGTTGACGTTGTCGCTGAGGTCCTTCCAGATGCCGGTGACGCCCGGGACGTGCGCCTGGCCGCCGAGGATGCCCTCGGTACCCACCTCGCGCGCCACCCGCGTCACCTGCTCGGCGAAGCTGGAGAGCTGGTCGACCATCGTGTTGACGGTCGTGACCAGCTCCAGGATCTCGCCCTTGGCGTCGACCGTGATCTTCTTGGACAGGTCGCCCTTGGCGACCGCGGTCGTGACCTCGGCGATGTTGCGCACCTGGATGGTCAGGTTGTTCGCCATGAAGTTCACGGACTGGGTGAGGTCCTTCCAGGTGCCGGAGACCCCCTGGACCTCCGCCTGGCCGCCGAGGATGCCCTCGGTGCCCACCTCACGGGCCACCCGCGTCACCTGCTCGGCGAAGTTCGAGAGCTGGTCCACCATCGTGTTGAGGGTGTTCTTCAGCTCCAGGATCTCGCCGCGCGCGTCCACGTCGATCTTCTGCGACAGGTCGCCCCGCGCCACCGCCGTGGCCACCTGGGCGATGTTGCGCACCTGGGCGGTGAGGTTGCCCGCCATGCCGTTCACGGAGTCGGTCAGGTCGCGCCAGACGCCGGCCACGCCGGGCACCTGCGCCTGACCGCCGAGGCGGCCGTCCGTACCCACCTCGCGGGCCACCCGGGTGACCTGCTCGGCGAAGGCGCTGAGCTGGTCGACCATCGTGTTGATGGTGTTCTTCAGCTCCAGGATCTCGCCGCGCGCGTCCACGTCGATCTTCTGCGACAGGTCGCCCCGCGCCACCGCCGTCGTCACCTGGGCGATCTGCCGCACCTGGGACGTCAGATTGCCCGCCATGAAGTTGACGGAGTCGGTCAGCTCCTTCCAGGTGCCCGACACGCCGTCGACGCGCGCCTGACCGCCGAGGCGGCCCTCCGTGCCCACGTCCCGGGCCATGCGCGTGACCTGGTCGGCGAAGGAGGACAGCTGGTCCACCATCGTGTTCACGGTGTTCTTCAGCTGGAGCATCTCGCCGGAGACGTCGACCGTGACCTTCTGCGACAGGTCGCCGTTCGCGACCGCCGTCGTCACCTGGGCGATGTTGCGGACCTGGCCGGTGAGGTTGCGGAACGCCGTGTTGACGGAGTCCGTGAGGTCCTTCCAGGTGCCCGCAGCGCCCGGCACGTTCGCCTGGCCGCCCAGCTCGCCCTCGACGCCGACCTCCCGGGCGACGCGGGTGACCTCGTCGCCGAAGGAGGAGAGCTGGTCGACCATCGTGTTGACGGTGTTCTTCAGCTCCAGCATCTCGCCGGCCACGTCGACCGTGACCTTCTGCGACAGGTCGCCGTTGGCCACCGCCGTCGTCACGGCCGCGATGTCCCTCACCTGCGTGGTGAGGTTGCGGAAGACCGTGTTGACGGAGTCCGTGAGGTCCTTCCAGGTGCCCGCCGCACCCGGCACGTTCGCCTGGCCGCCGAGCCGTCCCTCGCCGCCGACCTCGTTGGCCACACGCGTCACCTCGTCGGCGAACGTGCGCAGCGTCTCCGTCATCTGGTTGATCGTCTCGGCGAGCTGCGCGACCTCGCCGCGCGCGCTCACCGTGACCTTCCGCGACAGGTCGCCGTTGGCCACCGCCGTCGTGACCTGGGCGATCCCGCGCACCTGAGCCGTGAGGTTGCCGGCCATCAGGTTCACCGAGTCGGTGAGGTCCTTCCAGACGCCGGCCACCCCGGGCACCTGCGCCTGGCCGCCGAGCTCGCCCTCCGTGCCGACCTCGCGGGCGACGCGGGTCACCTCGGACGAGAACGACGAGAGCTGGTCGACCATCGTGTTGACGGTGTTCTTCAGCTCCAGCATCTCGCCGGCCACGTGCACCGTGACCTTGCGGGACAGATCGCCCTTGGCGACGGCCGTGGTGACGAGGGCGATGTCGCGCACCTGCGCCGTCAGCCGGTACGCCATGGTGTTGACGGAGTCGGTGAGGTCCTTCCAGGAGCCGGACATGCCGCGCACCCGGGCCTGCCCGCCCAGCTTGCCCTCCGTGCCGACCTCGCTGGCCACGCGCGTGACCTCGTCGGTGAACGACGACAGCTGGTCGACGAGGTTGTTGACCGTCCGCCCGACCTTGAGGAACTCGCCGCGCAGCGGCTGCCCGTTCCCGTCGGCCGTCGGCGTCCGCAGCTCCATGCGCGGCGACAGGTCGCCGTCCGCCACCGCGGACAGCACCCGGCCCACCTCGGACACGGGGCGCACGAGGTCTTCCACCAGCGCATTGGAGTGATCGATGGCGGCCGCCCACGAGCCCTCGCAGACTCCCGTCTCCAGGCGCTCCGTGAGTTTCCCCTCACGCCCCACCATGCGCCTCACCCGCGACAGCTCGCCGGTGAGGTGCAGATTGCGGTCGGCCACCTCGTTGAAGACCGCCGCGATCTCGGCCATCACGCCGTCGCCGGACACCGTCAGGCGCTTGCGGAAGTTCCCGTCGCGCATCGACTCCAGGGCGGACAGCAGGCGGTTCAGAGCCGCCGTGTCGACCGTCGTGGTGCCATTGCGTGGTTTACGCGCATTACTCAGGGACTGTCCGCCTTTCGCGCGCGTCTTGCCGCCCCGCGTCGCTGCGCCAGACTCCACTGTGTCCCTCCCGCAAGGGTCGACCATTCCTGCTCGGCGTGCTCGGGTACCGCTCCGCGTCCTCGGACCTTCTCCTGAAGCCTGCCCAGTGTTTCACCATGGCTGAACCAGGCCATAACAGTTCGGCAGCTTCGCACATCGTCCGCACACGCCCACCGGACCAAAACACTGGTGACCGGCATCCGCACGGACGGCGAAGGTAAGTAACCTTGCATGCGGCTGTCCAGCCGCGCCGGTCCGTCCGGCCTGGGCGGTGGCACGAGAACGAGCGGGCAGGCATCGGAGGGGCGGCCGCACCATGACCACCGGACTGCATCCCGGGAACCAGCCCCGGGAGTCCCGGCCGACGGGACATGAGACCCTGCCCCGGCAGGAGCAGGCCGATGGGGAGGGCCTGTACGTAGAGAACCGGACAAGGAGTTCTGTGATCACCGCGCGCGCGGCTGCCAGCTTCGCCCCTGTGGGGCGGTCCGTCGCGACCGCCCGCTCCTTCGTCCGCGACACCCTCCAGGGCTGGGGCTTCGGCGACATCGTGGACGACGCCGTGGTCCTCACCAGCGAGCTGGTGACCAACGCCGTCGTGCACGCCGGCACCGCCGCGGACGTCCTGTGCCTGCGCAGCGACGAGGGCGTGCGCATCGAGGTCGCGGACCGGTACCCGGACCGCGAGGTCCCCCTGCAGTCCACCGCGGTCAGCATGAGCAGCCCCGACCACGAGGGCGGCCGCGGCCTGCAGCTCTGCGCGGCCCTCGCCGGCCGCTGGGGCGTGGAGTACACGCCCACGCACAAGACGGTCTGGTTCCGGCTCGATCTGCCCGCGCGCCCGGTCGGCACCCGCGCCGCGGGCCCCTCGCTCCCCGCCGACCTCCTGCCCCTCGCCGACGGCCGGGTCCGGGTCGCCGTCGTCCAGATCGACCGCCCCGGCACCATCACGGCCTGGAACGAGGACGCCGAGGAGCTCTTCGGGTACACGGCCGAGCAGGTCACGGGCAAGCCGCTCACCGACCTCGCCGCATGGCCGCACACCCCCGGCACCAGCACCGGCATCGCCGAAGCCCTCCGACTCTCCCGCTGGGAGGGCAGCTACGGCATCCGCGGCGCCCACGGCCGGGTGATCCCTGTATACGCCTCCCACCTGCGGGTGCGCGACACGGGAGGCGAGCCGTCGACCGTGTGCCTGCTGGTACGGGATCACGAGCGCGCCGTCCTCCAGACTCCGCTGCGCCTACCCGCCTCGGAGTCCACGACACTTCCCGAGAGCGGCCAGGGCGCCGATCCGTTCGAGGTCTTCATCGGCTCCCCCGCCCCGGACGACCTGGACGGCCTCCTCCAGCGCACCGTGGAGCGCGCCCGGGACATGCTCGACGGCGACTCCGCCTTCCTGCTCCTGGCCACCGACGACGAGACCGAGCTCGAGGTCCGCGCCTCGACCGGGCTCCCCTCGGCCCGCCAGCGCTTCGCCCGCGTCCCCGTGGAGGCCGGCCCCGGCCGCTACGGCTCGGCCCGCATGCCCTCCGTCCACGACGACCTCACCGCCGTCCCGGGCGCCGTCCCGCTGCTGAACGGCACGGGGATGCGCTCCGTCGTCACGGTCCCGCTGAAGGTCGAGGGCCGCCTCACCGGCTCCCTGGGCGTCGCGGCCGAGGCGCCCTCCCGGTACTCGAACGAGGAGGCCCTGCGCCTGCAGTTCGCGGCCGACCGGATCGCGCTGGCCGTGGAGTCCGCGCGCCTGGGCGAGCTGGAGCGGCTGCGCCGCGGTTCGCTGTCGTTCCTGGTCGAGGCCTCCGACCTGCTCGCGGGCACGCTGGACCGCGACCAGACCCTCGCCCTGATGGCGCAGATGACCGTTCCGACCCTCGCCACCTGGTGCGCCGTCTACACGATCGCCGACCAGGCCTCGGAGCCGGAGCTCTCGTACGTCCTGCACGAGGACGAGGAGCGCATCGACGGCCTCAAGGCCCTGCTGGCGAAGATCGACCCGCCGCCGCCGGTGCCCACCCCGGGCGCCCGCGTCTGGTCCGCGCCCGCCACGGCCGCCCACGACGCCGCACTGCGCACCTCCATGCGCAGCCTGGGCCTGAACGAACCCGCGACGGTCAGCTCCGGTATCGGCACGACGCTGGCGACGGCCGCCGCGGTCGGCGGCGAGACGGTCGTCCTGCCGCTGGTGGCCCGCAACCGCGTCATCGGCATGCTGACGCTCGGCAAGCCCACCGACGAGCACTTCCGCCAGGAGATCCTGGAGCTCGCCGAGGACCTCAGCCGCCGGGCCGCGCTCGCCCTGGACAACGCGCGCCTGTACTCCGAGCGCACGGCCATCAGCCAGTCCCTGCAGCGCAGCCTGCTGCCGCCCGGTCTCCCGGACGTCCCCGGCGTCGAGGTCGACGTCATCTACCGGGCGGCCGGCGAGGGCAACGAGGTCGGCGGCGACTTCTACGACATCTTCCCGATCCGCGACGGCGCGTACGGCTTCGCCATCGGCGACGTCTGCGGCACGGGCCCGGAGGCGGCCGCGGTCACCGGCCTCGCCCGGCACGCCCTGCGCCTGCTGGCGCGCGAGGGCTTCGGCGGCCCCGCGGTCCTGGAGCGCCTGAACTCCGCGATCCTCGACGAGGGCGAACGCAGCCGCTTCCTGACCCTCCTGTACGGCGAGCTGTGGCCCCAGGAGGACGGCAGCGCCGTCCTGAAGGTGGTCTGCGCCGGTCACCCGCTGCCGCTGCGCCTGCGGCAGGACGGCACGGTCGAGTCGGCGGCCGAGCCGCAGCCGCTCCTCGGCGTCATGGACGACCTGGAGCTGTACGAGGAGACGGTGACGCTCGACCCGGGCGACGTCCTGCTGTGCGTCACGGACGGCGTGACGGAGCGCCGCGAGGGCACGCGCATGCTCGGCGACGACGGTCTCGCGGACGTGCTGACGACCTGCACCGGTCTGACGGCGGGCGCGGTCGCCGCCCGCATCATGCGCGCGGTGGAGCGCTTCGCCTCCGACGCCCCGTCCGACGACATGGCCATTCTGGCGATGCGCGTGCCCGGACTGCAGAAGGACTGACCGAAGGGAACCGGCCCGTGCGAGACGGGCCGGAATACGACGAAGGCCCCCGCCCGAAAGGGCGGAGGCCTTTTTCTTTGAGCCCCCAAACGGAATCGAACCGTTGACCTTCTCCTTACCATGGAGACGCTCTGCCGACTGAGCTATAGGGGCCTGTCGCTTTCGGGGTTCCCCCCGCTTCGACGAAATAGATCATACCCCGAACACAGACGTGCTCCCAACCACGTCCGACCGGTTCAGAAAGCCGGCTGGAGCAGCCCTCCGAGCGCGTTGCACGCGGACACCACGCGCTGCAGCTCGCGCCTGGTCAGCGAGGCGTCCACGGGGAGCGAGAGCGTCTCGTCGGCGGCCCGCTCGGTCTCCGGCAGGCACACGTCCCGCCGGAACAGCGGCACGCGGTGCACGGGCGTCTTCACCGGCACCCGGCACTCGACGCCCCTGGCCCGCACGGCCCGGGCGAAGGCGTCGCGGTCGGGCCTTCCGTTGCCCGGCACCCGCACGACGTACTGCTGGTAGGTGTGCGCGTCGCCGTCCTCGGGCGTGCGCACCCCGCTCAGCCGCGCGGTCAGATAGGCCGCGTTCGCCCGACGCCGCTCGGCCTCGGCGTACGGCGCGTCGGATTCGCTCTGCTCGATGACCAGGAGGCCACGGCGCTGTCCGAGCCGGTGCAGCCGCGCGACGTCGGCCGGCCGGCCGAAGCGGTGCACGACGACGACGGCGGCGGTACGGGGACCGACGACCGCGTCGACGAAGTCGGGGTTCAGGCAGTACGTGGCCGGGTCTATGTCGGCGTACACGGGTGTCGCGCCGGTCTGTATCACGGCCTCGGCGACCTCGGGATTCCCGAACGCCGGCACGACGACCTCGTCGGCGGGTCCGATGCCCGCGGCCCTCAGCATTCCTACAGTGCCCATGGCTCGGATGGTCCTGGCGCAATGTGAACGCCACGTGACGCGGGACAAACCCCAAGTGACACACAAAAAAAGAGCTGGTCCGTGAAACGATGTTCACGGACCAGCTCTTTGAAGAATTGTTCGGCGGCGTCCTACTCTCCCACAGGGTCCCCCCTGCAGTACCATCGGCGCTGTGAGGCTTAGCTTCCGGGTTCGGAATGTAACCGGGCGTTTCCCTCACGCTATGACCACCGAAACACTATGAAACTCTCAACCGCACCGTCACATGACATGACGGGGTTGTTCGTGGTTTCAGAACCAACACAGTGGACGCGAGCAACTGAGGACAAGCCCTCGGCCTATTAGTACCAGTCAACTCCACACGTTGCCGTGCTTCCATATCTGGCCTATCAACC
>NZ_BMVU01000008.1 GCF_014650875.1 Streptomyces minutiscleroticus | reverse complement strand
TCACGTCTGTCCACGAGCGGGCTCGACGTCCCCCGCCCGCTTGGCCAGCGGGTGACTCACGGCAGCCCACGCCGGCCATTTCGCTGAGAAAACGTCACTGATCAGGCGGGGATGGCCCGCCGTCCACTTAGGGTCCAGCAGTCCGGCCTCCCGCAGGAACCGCGTGACGTCCTGCACGGAGTAAGCCAGGCCGAGGCTCATGCTGCCTTGCGGGTACCGAAGCCGCCAGATGCCGGTCAGGTTTGCCTGGCCATCCATGCGGAGCACGTGCTCGCCGTGATCGTCTTGGTTGACCAATGACCGAGGCAGGCTCGGAAGCGGATTCTGTCGTTGACGCCGTCGGGGAAGTTCTTGTTCTTGTAGCGGACGGCGCCGACGCCGTCCGCGTTGAAAACGGCACCATAGCGGACGACGCGGTTTTGGCCGTCGCGGATCTCCCAGTCCACGACGGCGGAGGAACCGTCCGACCTTTTGTCGTAGAGAGAACCAGTCGCCTAGTAGGGCTGAGTAGCAGGTGCCTGACCAATACCTTGCTCAGGCAACCGCGTGCCTCCGCCCCGCCGGAACAGCTCAAGAGGTGGCCCAAGCCGCGCCCGCAGCCACCGTCGTCCCGCGCTCAGACGGCCGAGACTGACTGCAGCCGCTGGTACAGATCCTCCACGAACCACCAGCCGCCGCGGTGTGCCGCAGCGGCCTGTACCTCTCCGGCTCCAACACCAGCTCGACATTGTCGTCCACGGGGACGACTGCCCCGACGCCGTAGAAGCCGACCTCCGCCAACACCTGCTCCGGCCGAGGTGGACGACGGTCCAGCAGCACGGTCCGACGACAAAACGGAGAGAACCGCGCCGCCTGCTCAAGCCCCGTGCGCCAGCCGGGAGCGCGCACCACGGCCAGATCGACCTGCAAGGACCGCACTGCACGCCGGATGACGCTGTTCTCGTCCCGCTCGACGGCGCCGACCGGCAAGGCCCGCACAGCGCGCCGAGCAGGCGGATCGAGCATCTCCAGCGAAACGGGCATACCCACCGGCAGCGTCAGCAGGCTTTCCAAGTCGGCCATCCGGTCCAGCGGAGCCCAGCCACACGTGCCAAACGGATCAGATGTGTCTCTGTCCAAGCCCCTACCCGCAGGGCGGAGTCAATGTCGCGACAGCCGCTTGGCACCAGCAGCGACTGGTTCCCGCCCGACGTGCCACGTTGTTCTCCTCTGTCCGTCTCGCGTCACTACCCGTGCTGAGCAGGCGTTTCAAGGTTTCCCCAGGATTCCCTGCACTACAGCCGAGCAAAGTGGCTCTCGCCGCTCCGGGGATGCCGTGCCAGTACGAGGTCACGCCGGAGCCGCTCAGGACCGGAACCCGAATGAAGGAGCCAGATGTTCAAGCGAGTGAGCAACAGCTGCAGGAACACGGCACGGATCGCCGGCGCCGTCGCCGCAGGCACTGCGCTGATGGTGGGCGTCACGGGTGGTACGGCCAACGCCGCCACCGGCTGGACGGCGCAGTACACGTCCGCGGACATGGTGGGTGTCCACGCCTGGGGCACGATCGATGACGGCGAGCGGTACATCCTCAACGTCAATGTCAAGGACACCGCGGCAGACAGCCACGGCGCCCGCGTGCGGATCCGCACGACGTACTCCGACGGTGGTGTCAGGGAGGAGAACCTGAGTGCCTCAGGCCTGAACGCCGTGCGGAGCACGACCTGGAACTACGCCGCGAACGCCACCAGGTTCCAGGTCAAGGAATGCCTCACCGAGGCTGGCGTCGACTATGCCTGCGGCAGCTGGTCCACCTTCTACCAGGGCTGACGGAACTACAGGCGAGAAAGGACGACATCGATGCAGCGACGCGATACGCGAAGTCCCCGGGGTCTGGGTGTCGTGCTGGCGGGCGCACTCGCCTCGGTCGCACTGGCCGGGGTGTCACCGGCGCAGGCGGAGTCGCAGGCAGAGCCGAAGTCGCAGTGCCGGTCCAATGCCAGCACGATCAGCGGCGTGTCCCTCTCCTTCCAGATGTGCTGGGACTCGTCCGGTACCAGCATCGAATACACGCTGAAGGACACGCTCGGCGACGGACGACGCGCCGAGGCGTGGATCCACACCCCTTCGGGCGGTGACCGGAAGCTCGACGAAGTTACCGGCGGTGCAGGCAAGGGTCACATCGACTGGACGAGCTTCACTTTTGACACCAGTGACGTCTGGATGAAGGCGTGCAGCAGCGCTGCGAACACGAATCGCAGGTGCGACAGCTGGCGGTGACTCACGGCAAAGCACAGTGTCGCGGAGCCGCCGGTCGCGGCTGCGGCACTCACAGCCGTCCGGCCTGCACCGCGGTATCCGGAGAGGTCCGGCGTCCGCCGGACCTCTCCGGGCGGGCCAGGGGCCGGAGAGCTGACGTGCGCATTCGTGGAACTGGTCGCCCGGTGGGGTACCGGCGTACTGCATCTACCTGCCGCTGTGGGCGTGGCTGGGCAGTCCCGCGTTGTAGCGCACAGCGAACCACTGGCTGACCGCGTCCGAGGTGACGCACGGGCGGCGGGGCGATCGGGGAGTCGGACAGGCGAGTCGGTCCTCGTACCCTGCCAGCCGGACGGAACAGCCACTGACCAGCCGGTTCAAGGTCGAGACAAGGTTCTCCCACGGCTTGGCCGCCGGCGTGGTGCCCGGCGAAGGCACTCGGTCTTCGGCTGCCTCGTGCAACAGCATCGAGAAGGGAATTCCTGTGAAGCGAACGCTTTCCGTACTGCTGGTCGCCGGCGCCGCGACCGCCGGTCTCATGGCCGTGCCGGGGACGGCCGACGCGGCCGGCGGCTGCAAGACCATGAGCGCGCCCGGAGGCGGCTCCGCCTATGTGTGCAAGAACTACTACTCGCAGGGCGGCGGGCTGTATTACGGCGACTTCTCGGTGAGCCGGGCCGCGTCCAGCGTGTACGCGCAGGTCTACTACGACGGCAACGTGGAGACCGTCACCTCGCGCGGCAACGGCACCAAGGGGGGATTCAGCGACGTCGCCGCGTTCCATGTCCGGGTCTGCAACAGCGGGTGCGGTTCCTGGTACTGACCTGCTGCGGGTAGCAGGTCCGGGGGCAGGGGTGCCGGGCTGGACGGGGGCAGCAGGCCCGCCCGGCACCCCGTTGCCCGTGCGCGCATCGGGCTACGGTGCTCCGAGCGTTCTTAGCCGGTCGCACAGGCGGTCGGCTTCGGCGGTGCGGTTCTGGGACCGGTACAGCTCCAGAGCCCGCTGCCAGGCATCGCGTGCGTCCACGTCATGGTGCAGGGACCGATGGGTTTCGCCGGCGTTCACGAGGGTGTCGGCCTCGTGCGCCGTGTCGCCGGCCTCCCGGAACAGAGCCAAAGCCTGCTCGTAGTGGTTCAGCGCGTCTTGATACCGGCCGGTGTGATGGGCGATGTACCCCAAACTGTCCAGGGTCGACGCTCCATGGGCCGGCAGGCCCTCCGCGCGGAACAGGGCGAGGGCCTGCTCGCAGTGAGCTTGGGCTTCCGTGTACTGCCCGAGCTGCGCGTGCATCCAGCCGACCGCGTTGAGCTGATTCGCCTGCCACAGAGGATGGTCCACCTTCTGATACAAACGCAGCGCGCGCACCGCATGACCGAGCGCGCGATCGTTGTCTCCCCGCTCTTCCCAGGCGCGTCCCAGGGTGCGGTGGATGTGGGCTTGGCCCGCGGTGTCCCCCGTGTTCTCGGCGAGGGTGAGAGCGATACGCAGGTGGTCGAGCGCCTGCGCGTGGTCACCGGCGCGGGCGCTGGCGAATCCCAGACGCCAGTGCGCCAAGGTCTTGGCCGTGAAATCGTCGCCGTCGTGTTCGGCTGCGGCGAGGGCGGCGTGCCACACGGTGGCGTACTCCTGCAGACGGTGTCCGCCCAGCTGGTAGGAGATGAGCGTCCAGGCCAGCTGCCACACGACTCGGTGGCGGCCGAGGACCGCGGCCTGCGACTGGGCTGCGAGCAGGCACTCGTGCTCGTCGTGGAACCACTGGAGCGCGGCCGCGGTGTCGCTCAGGCGGACGGGACGGCTGCCGCTGGCAGGAGGGTCCGGCTCGGGCCGGAAAGGTGTGTACGGGCCGTCCAACAGCCGGTTGGCAGCAAAAGCGGTGTGAAGATAGTGATCCAGCAACCGGGACTGAGCGGATCGGGCCTCTCGCTCGGGGAGGCCGTCGGCGAGCTCGGCTGCGTACAGGCGGATCAGGTCGTGCATACGGTACCGCCCCGGACGGTACTGCTTCACCAGGTGTGCGGTCTCCAGCTCCGTCAACAGCGCTCGGACCTGGGCCGAAGGGAGTTCTGCCAGGCTCGCGGCGGCTGCGAGGCCGATATCCGGTCCTTCTGCCAGACCCAGGAGGGAGAACAGACGGCCGGCCGAAGAGGAGAGGGCTTGATGTGATGCGGCGAAGACGGCGCGCACGTTCAGTGTCAGATCGCCCGGATCGAGTGCGGTGAGACGGTCGGCGGCCCGGACGAGTTCCTCGGCGAGGACCGCGAGCCGGAAGTCGGGATGCGTGGCGGCACGGGCGGCCACTACACCGAGAGCCAGCGGCAGCCCTGCGCAGTGCTCCACCAGGGCGGCGACGGCTTCGGGCTCGGCAGAGGTGCGCTCCGCGCCCAGGCGACCCGCCAGCAGCGCATGCGCCTCCTCCGGGCCGAGGATGTCCAATGGCAGGAGGCGGGCACCGTGCGCGGTCATCAGAGCGGTCAGGCGGCTGCGGCTGGTGACGAGGACTGTACACAGAGGGCTACCCGGCAGCAGCGGGCGGACCTGGTCGGCGTCGCGGGCGTCGTCCAGGAAGACCAGCATGCGCCGCTCCGCCAGGAGGCTCCGGTACAGAGCGGACTGAGCCTCGCAGTCCGTGGGGACGCGGTCATGGGCGACGCCCAGAGCTTCCAGGAACCCACGCAATGCCACCTGCGCTGACAGCGGGGAGGTACGCGGGTCGAAGCCGTGAAGATTGACGTACAGCTGCCCGTCGGGGAACCGCTGTATGTTCCGGTTCGCCCACTGGGCAGCCAGCCAGCTCTTGCCCACGCCTCCCGGCCCGCAGATCACCGTGGTCGCCATGGTGCCGTCCGGCCCGTTCCCGAGAGACTTGCTGAGCTGCTCCAACTCCTCGTCGCGACCGGTGAACAGGGCGGGTGGAGCCGGCATCTGGCGCGGCACAGGAGCCGAGAGCACGGCAGCGGACGGGCGGACCGGGACGGCGAGGGACGCATCAGCGGCGAGAACCTGCTGGTGCAGCCGGCGCAGGGGCGGACTCGGATCGATGCCCAGCTCCTCCGCCAGTCTCCGGCGCATACGCTGGTAGTGCTCCAGCGCGTCCGCCGAGCGTCCGGAGCGATGGAGGGCGAGCATCAACTGGCCGGCCAGACGCTCGTCCAGCGGGTGGACGGCGACCTGCTCGAAGAGTCTGGCGAGCACGTCGGTGTGGCGGCCGCGACGCAGGGCGATGTCGTTCCGGTCCAGTTCCGCGGTGAGCTGCTCGCGGTGGAGTGTCTCACGCAGCTCGGTGAACCAGGGCGTCTCCAGAGCGCCGAACGCGGACCCGCGCCATAGCCCCAGGGCCTGGTCGAACAGGGCGGCCGCTTGGTCGTCCTCCTCGGCACGACGCGCTCGTGCGACCAGCTCGCGGAACCGGTGCAGGTCCACCGTCGCACTATCGCCCACGAGTTGGTATCCACCGAGTTGCCGGCGGATACAGACCTCATCGTCACAGGCCGTCTCCAGAGCGTGCCGCAGTCGGGAGACATAGCTGTAGAGCGTGGGGCGCCATCGCTGAGGTGGCCGGTCGCCCCAGATGCGATCGCCCAGCCGGTCCACGGTGACGGTACGGTTGACGTCCACCAGCAGTGCCGCCAGCACAGATCGCTGCCGCAGGTGCCCGATGTCCACCGGACTGCCGTCCACGCACGCCTCGATCTCACCGAGCACTACGAACTGCGTTCTCACCGTGTCCCGTCCTGAATGCCGCCCTCTGCTGATTTTTTCGTTTCACTCTGACCCGACGGCCCGATGGCCACCTGGGCTTTCGCAGAGTTGGCCAGAAAGGGCCGCCCCGCGAGACCCGCAGGCGACGGAACGGTGGAGCGACCCGGACCGTGCCACGGCGGAGGGGCAGGGTCACTACCCGGGCCGAGCAGCCTACGCACGGTTCGAAGGAGCGCTTGAAGCGGTACAGGGCCGCGTTTCCATCCGGAACCCACTGCTCGGTCGCGATCACCGGTGATTCGAGCAGGGGCGCCTGGGATCACGGCGAGAGCTGCCGTGATGAGGCTGCCGACGGCGATCAGTGCGGTCAGACGGAGGGCAGAGCGCCCCCGGCGCTCGACACAGTCGCTCCTGGAACGAAGCCGAGCGGCCGGGCGGCTGCAGCAGGCGTCATCCAGTTCAGCTGTTGAGGGGCGACGGCTCTGTCGGAACAGGGCAAACGTCGTCTGACGCGGCCCGGGCGGCGCCGGTTCCGCTGGTGAAGAACTCGATCATGCGCTCCAGGCCGCGTTCGCCGAACATGGTCTCCAGGCTGGTGGCGGAGTCGGCGGCGGACGCCTCGCTGCGCGGGAAGAGGGCCTCCTCGTATGCGGTCAGTGCGGTCTCGATGTCGCCGGGGTGGGCGGCGATCGCCTGGCCCAGTTCGGCTCCGTCGAGCATGGCCAGGTTGGCGCCTTCCCCGGCGAAGGGGGACATCAGGTGGGCGGCGTCGCCGAGCAGCGTCACGCCCGGGACGCGGTGCCAGCGGTGCCCGACCGGTAGGGCATGGATACGGCGCGGCACCAGCGCGCCGTCGGCATCGGCGACGAGAGAGCGCAGATCTGCGTCCCAGCCCTCGAAGTGGGCGAGGACAGCGGTCTTGGCGGCGGCGGCGTCACCGAAGTCGATGGTGTCGAGCCAGCCTTCGTCGGCCCGCAGCGCGGTATAGATGTGCAGGCTGCCGTCGGTCTCACGGTGTGCGAGGAAGCCGCGCCGCTCCCCGAGGCAGAAGAAGGATCCTCCGCCGATGACTGCGGCGCTGCGCGGGTGGCGGATGTCGGCCTGCAGCAGGTCGATCTCGACGAAGGAGATGCCGGTGTAGGTGGGCGTGGCGTCCGAGACCAGCGGGCGGACACGTGACCAGGCGCCGTCGGCGCCGATGAGGAGGTCGGTGGTGATCACCGAGCCGTCGGCGAAGGTCACCTCGTGGCGTCCGCCGCCCAGCGGACGGACTCTGCCGGCCCTCTTGCCCCAGCGGACCGTGTCGTCGGGCAGGGAATTCAGCAGCAGTGCGCGCAGGTCTCCGCGGTCCACCTCTGGGCGGCCCTGGCTGTCGTCGCCGCTGTTGTCCAGATAGACGGTGCCGTCCGGGCCGAGCAAGCGCATCGCCTCACCGCCCTCGTGGATGATTTTGCGGAAGTCCTCTTGGAGGCCGGCGGCGTGCAGTGCCTTTTGGCCGCTGTCCTCGTGGATGTCGAGCATGCCGCCCTGGGTGCGGGCCTGCGCCGACGCCTCCAGGTCGAAGACGGCCGCCCGGATGCCGGCGGTGTGCAGGACACGGGCGGTGGTGAGACCGCCCAGACCTGCGCCGATGATCGCTACGGGGACATGGGTGCTCATCAGGGCCTCCTGAAGGGTGCGTGTGCGACGGGTCGCTCCGGGCTGACGCGGGGAGGGTCTGCTCGGCCGTGGTTGCCGGCGTGGCCACGTTCGGTGTCATGTGCTCCGACCGGCCCCTCCACCGTAACGAACATGTTCGTGACGAACAAGTTCGTTCACGGGTGCGATGCGCCACGGCTCGACACAGGGCAACCCGGAGTCCGCCAGCCCCTCGACGCGGCGCACCACCGCACGGCCGATGCGCGCACAGCGTCCGAACCGCGCGGGGCGGGGCGATCAGCCGTCGGCGCCGGGCACGGGCGTGCTCGTGATGCCGTTGATCAGAACCTCGAACCCCCAGGTCAGCCGCGCCCCGGCACCACTGATGAGAGCGGGCATATGCGCCTTGATCGCCGGATGAGTGCTGTCGTCCGCGGTGTGCAGGGCCTGGGTGAGCGCGTCCCAGTCGTCCTGGGCTGCGGGATCCTGCGCCCTGGTGGACTGCTCGGCAGCAGTGGCGGTAGCCGACTGGAGCAGCTGGTCGACGCCCCAGGCCACCTGCTCGACCGCTGCTCCGCTGCGCGAGAGCAGATCCAGAATGCGCTCCACCAGCCGGAGGTAGTTCCCGCCACTGGGACGTGCCACCAGGGCCGACCGGGCGAGCTGCGGGTGCTGGAACAGCACCAGGGTGTAGGAGGTCAACACGGCCACCAGTTGCTCGCGCCAGCTGTCCTCGCCCCCCTCGCGGGCCAGGTCGACCTCGCCCAGCAGCGCGTCCAGCACGGCCGCATGCAGTTCGGCGGTATGGGCGACGTAGACGTAGAGCGAGGCCGGGCCGGTGTCCAGCTCCTGCGCAAGCCGGCGCATGGTGACCTTCTCCAGCCCCTCGGCACGCATGATCCGTACGGCAGTGTCCACGATCCACTGCCGGGACAGGGCAGGCTTGGCAGGACGCTCCCGACGGCTCGCCGGCTCTTTTCTCGCAGTCACGCCCCGATCGTAACGAACACGTTCGCACCATCAGGCCACCCAGCCGGCTCCTCGGCAGCCCAGGGGGCAGAGCGCGCCGATACGACAGTTCACCCCTTTCGGTGTCCGCTTCCGCCGCGATCGTCCATCCGGCGTCGCCTTCCTCCGTGAGCCGCCGCCCTCGCGCCGCCTCGGCTTCGAGAAGGCACTACGCCTGCATCGGGACCCGTGGGCGGAGGGCGAGGGCACGCAGGTTCGGCTGCTGCCCTACGGACTGCTCCCGCTGACCTCCCTGATCGCCCTGGTGCGCGGCAAGGCGTGGATCGCCCTGTCCGCCGCGGCGACGATGATCTACGCCGGCTCCGTCTTTCCCGGTGGCGCGCTCTTCGACACCGAGGGCAGGGCGGGACTGGGCTACTACGGGCTCGGCGCTCCGATCACCGCCCGCGACCTGCTCCTGTCCGCGACACTCTGTGCCGCCTGCCTCGTCCTGGCGGTCTGCCGCCCCGGCCGGCTGCGCCGCCCCTCGTACCGCCGGCTGATCCCCCTCGCGTTCGCCCTCTTCGTCACCGGCGGGCTGCACATCATCGCCATCAGATCCCTCTTCCAGCGCGGCATGTTCGTCCTCGAGATCACCGGTCTGCTCATCGCGTGGGTCGCGACGGCCGCCACCGGCGACCACCGCTGGCTGATCCCCGTCGCGGCGTTCGCGTTCGTCCGCGTCCAGGCGATCGTCGTCCAGCCAGACGGCCTCATGCAGTCCCTGCCCGGCCTGCTCGTCCTCGTCCTCCTCATCACCCCTCCCGCGGACAGAGAGAACGATGCCCCAGCACGACCCCTTGGCCCTGTCCACTCCCCCGGCGCCGACGGGCCCCCGGGAGCGAACCGCACACACCGGGCAGGCGGCCCGGTCGTGGCTCCCGTTCCCGCTGTACCTCCTGGCGTTCCTGGCGGTCTACCTCCTCGCGGTCTGCACCCCGTTCGGACAGCGCGCGGAGAACGCCCTGCTCACCGGCGACGACGGCGCCACCCCGTCCTGGATCTACGACCTGTGGGGAGCGGCCTACGGCTCCTCGGCCCTGCCGCCCCTCGAACGCACCGCCGTACCCACCCTGATCGCGAGTCTCGTGGTCATCGCGGCCGTCGCCGCGGTGCGCAGGCGCCGGCGGCAGGGGTGCGTGGCGGTCGGCGCCGTCGCGGCCGCGATCGTCACCAAGGAACTCGCCAGCCGCGTCCTGCCCCGCCCCGACCTGATCGGCGCGGAGGAAGTCCTCATCGAACCGAGTTTCCCCAGCGGACACGCGGCCGTCCCCGCCGCACTGGTCCTCGGCGCCCTCCTCGTCGCCTCCCCCCGCGTGCGCCCCCACCTCCTCATCGTCGGCTCCCTGTGGTTCGCCGTGACCGCCGCCGTCCAGGCCACGTACCACCACCGGCCCGGCGACGTCCTCGGCGGTCCCGCCCGGCGATCAGCCGCACGGCTTCCGGTGCGGACGAGGCCGCTGGGTCGTTCCGTCCCACGGCGCGTCTGATCGATGATGCAATTCCGTCCAGCGCAGCAGTCTCCGCAATTGCATTCGAGCTGTATTGGCCCGGCATCGCCGTGACGGATCAGCCCCTCACCGACACGGCGTCGGGCGCCATCACGCCACCACAGCACCGTCTTCAACGGTGCACGCGCATGTCCACACTGACTCTTGTCACGCGCGTGTCCGCACTGATTCTTGTCTCACTTCCGTGTTTGCCTTCCGGCAGAGTGTTGCCCCACGTCATGGTCCGCTGACTACTACGGCTGAAGGGTTTGGGCTATCCGTCGTGTGCTTCGAACTCGGTCGCCAGCGTCTGTTGGGTGGCCGCCCACGACGCCAGGAGCGCCAGATTGTCAGCGGCCGGTGTGCCCGCGGGTGCGGTGTAGACGTTGAGGTGCAGGCCGGGTTCGGCGGGCAGTCCCAGGGACTCGACGTCCAAGTCGAGCTGGCCCACGACCGGATGGCGCACCCGCTTGCGGCCGGACCGGTGCAGCCGCACGTCCTGAGATGCCCACCGCTGCCGAAATAGCTCACTGCACGTTGACAGTTCGCCGACCAGGGCGATCAGCTCCTCGTCGTGCGGATTGCGGCCGGCCTCCATGCGCAGCTTCGCGGCCGCGTCACCGGCAACCTGGTCGTAATCGACGAAGAAATCCCTGGCCGCCTCAGGGTTCAGGTAGACGAACCGCGCCGTGTTCGCGGGCCGTCGCGGGTCGGCCAGCACCGGTGAATACAGCGCGCGAGCGAGTTGGTTCATGGCGAGCACGTCATAACGGCCGTTACCGATCCAGGCCGGCGCATCGGAGATCGCGTCGAGCACCTGCTGCAGCGTCGAGCGCACCGTCACGGCAGGCCTGCGCCGGCGTGGGCCGCTGGGCGCCCTGGATCGGCGCGCGAGGTGGAACAGGTGATCTCGCTCGGCCTCGTCGAGTTGCAGGGCAGAGGCCAATGCGTCGAGCACGCCATCGGAGGCACCGGCGAGGCTGCCGCGCTCCATGCGCACGTAGTAGTCGACCGATACCCCCGCCAGTAGGGCTACCTCCTCGCGGCGAAGACCTTTGACCCGACGGTTACCGCCGTAAGCGGGCAGGCCCGCCTGCTCGGGTGCGATGCGGGCGCGACGCGAGCCGAGAAACTCCCGGATCTCGGTGCGTAGATCCATCGTGGCCATCCCCTCACCGTAAGCCCGTCCCACAGTCTATGGGGTGCCCGATGCGGTCGTCGCGGTGCCGCCGTCCACCGGGATGACGGTGCCCGTGAGGTAGGCTCCGGCCCGGCTGGCGAGAAACACGGCGATACCCGCCATGTCGTCGTCGCGGCCGAGCCGGCGCAGAGGGGCCGCCGCCGCGATCGTGTCGCCGATGGCGTCGAGCACGGACGCCATCATCTGCGACGGGAACACTCCCGGTGCTACCGCGTTCACCGTGATGTGCTGTGGGCCCAGCTCTCTGGCAAGCACCCTGGTGAGTTGATGGAGTGCCGCTTTGCTGCTGGCGTATGAGTAGTTGGGCGACGCGGCGACGTGGATGGCGGCGATACTGCCGATGTTGACGATCCGCGCGGGATCATCGGCGGTGCCCGCCCTGCGAAGTGCGGGGAGCAGCGCCTGCACCAGCCAGAACGGCGACTTGAGGTTGAGGTCGATCACTGCGTCCCAGGCCTCGTCCGGGAACGTCTCCAGCGGCTCGTGCCACATCGCTCCCGCGTTGTTGACGAGGATGTCCAGGCGTTCCGAGTCGGCCTTGACAAGATCAGCGAGGCGCTGACACTCGTCGTGCCTGGACAGGTCGGCGGGGATTGCTCGAACGTCGCCGAATTCGGACAGCAGGTGCTGTGCCTCCGCGCACGCGTCTGCCTTGCGTGAACTGATGATGACGCGGGCGCCCGCCTGCAGAAGGCCGCGCGCTATCATCATCCCAATGCCCCTGGTGCCGCCGGTGACAAGTGCGCACTTCCCACTCAGATCGAAAAGGTCTGCGTGAGGGGTGAACTGGTTGTCCGCCATGGGTCTCCGTCCCTTCTTTCGTGGAAGAATGCGCCGACACGGTCGCGCATTCGGGCAGCTGAATCGATGGGGATAAAGCTGCAGTGCGTTTCCATGAAGTGTTGTCGGCGCTTTCGACTCAACCAGGTTGACAGGCGTTTTGAACGTCTGGGAGACCCTGGTGATACAGGTACTGTGAGAGCCCCCTTGCCTGGTGCGCTGACTCACCTCGGATCCACCGGCTTGATTCCCGGCTGATCGTTTCGAGGTCGTGCGGGCCGTGTCGGGGCTTCGGCGACAAGGGCTACGACTCCGAACCCAACCTCCGCGAACTGCGAAAGCGCCGGATCCTCCCGGTCATCTCCCGCAGGGGTCCCGGACATCCAGGGCCTGGGCAAACTCCGCTACGTCGTCGAGCAGACCTTCGCCCTCCTCCACCAGTTCAATCGCCTCGCCGTCCACTGGGAACGCCGCACCGAACTCCACAGCGCCCTCATCTTCCTCGCCTGCGGCCTCGGGGGACGCCGTCGAGCTTGAGGTGGGCTGCGTTGACCGAGGCGAGAACGGGCGTGTAGCCGAGTGCGTCCCACACGTGCAGCCACGCCCTGAACAGAGACGTCTGGCCGAAGTGGCTCACGTTCTCGCCGACGTGGACCAAAGGGCGACCGAGGCTCGCAATGTCGCCAAGGCTGCCGCGTCTCGCAAACCGCTCACCCTGGTCTCCTACGGGCTGCGCGAGGGCGAAGTCCGCGGCCTGTCCCGCCGGGGTGCGGCGTGAGCAGCCTCCGGACCCACGACCGACGCGAGATCGGCGGAGTGTACGGCCCACACCGCGGCGCGCCCGGATTCACGATGGAGCCCGTCGGCCGTGTGCCGACCCGCACCGTGCCGCACCGGCATGCGCACGCCCCGGGCACGGCGGAGGGATGACCGACGGCCGGCGCACCGCCACTTCAGCATCACGCCCGGTGAAGAGCGCACCACCACAACGTTCCGTCCCAGGCGGGACCACAGCGCATCAGCCGGAGACGGGACCGCCCCGTTCCCTCACCTCAGCACGTCTCGATCGACTGCCCAAGAGGAGAAACCCGGTCGGACACGACGCTTGACCGGCCCCGCCCTTTCCGGGATGACACTCCCGTACCGGAGGTCGGTCATAGCCGTGTGGCTGTGCGGACCAGCCTTGCGAGGGCGAGGGAGCGGCTGTGGGCCGGCCAGGCGATGTGGGTGACGACGGGGGGCGCGTCGGTCAGGGGGACGGCGGTGTGCTCGGCCCACAGCCAGGTGCGGGCGGAGTCGGGGAAGACGGCCACGGTGCGTCCGAGGGCGATCAGTTGGGCCAGTTGCGTCTGGTCGTGGATCTCGGGGCCCGGGCCGGGTGGGTAGATGCCGTTGCGGGCCCAGCGGGCGAGCGGAAGACCGGGGATGTTGCTGACGTCGGCAAGCGACAGGGTTCTGTGCGCGGCGAGGGGGTGCCCGGCGGGCAGGACGGCGATCTGCCCTTCGGTCATCAGTTCCTCGCTGTCGAATCCGGCGAGGGAGTTGAACGGTTTGTGCATGAGCGCCGCGTCAGCGCGGCCGTCGCGCAGCATTTCTTCCTGCTCACACGTGCCGCTCGGCAGTACCTCGATCTCGGCGGCGTCGGGCTCGGCCGCGTAGGCGTCGAGGAGCTTGTGCAGCAGCTCGTGAAACGCGCCGGCCTTCACCGCCAGCACCAGGCGGTTGCGGGAGCCGCCCGGGCGGTCGGCGCCGCCGGCGCGGCGGGTGCGGCGGGCAGCGGCGGTGGTCGCGTCGAGAGCCGCGCGGCCCTCGTGCAGCAGCATCTCTCCGGCGTCGGTCAGGGCGACGCCGCGGCGGTTGCGCTGCAGCAGCGAGACGCCGAGGCGCCGCTCGAGCCGCTGGATCGCCCGGGACAGCGGTGGCTGCGCCATGCCCAGGCGCTCGGCGGCACGACCGAAGTGCAGTTCCTCGGCCACGGCCAGGAAGTACCTCAGCTCGCGGGTCTCCAGGGCGTCCGGGGTGTCCGGGGTGTCCATGATCCCACCATACCTCGGTGATACCTGCCGGGTATCACAGGGCATTGTGTCGGTATTGGCTGCGCCGCTTGTCCGCGAGTGACCATCGACGGCATGAGCGACACCACGAACACACCCTCTTCGTCACTGCCCGGCGGCACCTGGACCCTGGGCGACCTGACCGTCGACCGCTTCGGCTACGGCGCCATGCAGCTCGCCGGCCCCGGGGTCATGGGCCCGCCCGCCGACCACGACGGCGCGCTCGCCGTCCTGCGCGAGGCCGTCGACCTCGGCATCACCCACATCGACACCGCTGGTGCCTACGGACCACGCGTCACCAACCGGCTGATCCGCGAAGCGCTGCACCCCTACCCCGCATCGCTGCGCATTGTGACCAAGGTCGGCGCGGTCCGCGACCGGCAGGGCGGCTGGCCCCCGGCCCGGCGGCCGGAGGAACTGCGCCGCGCCGTGCACGAGAACCTGGACGACCTCGGCCTCGACGCGCTCGACGTGGTCAATCTCCGGCTCGGCGACGCCCAGGGCCCCCGGCCCGGCTCGCTGGCCGAGCCCTTCGAGGCGCTCGTCGAACTCCAGCGGCAGGGCCTGATCCGGCACCTCGGAGTAAGCAACGCGACGGCGGAGCAGGTCGCCGAGGCACGCTCGATCGCACCGATCGTGTGCGTGCAGAACATGTACAACCTCGCCCACCGCCAGGACGACGGGCTGATCGACGAACTCGCCGAGCAGGGCATCGCCTACGTGCCCTTCTTCCCGCTCGGCGGCTTCACCCCGCTGCAGTCCTCGGCACTCTCCGCCGTGGCCGCCCGGCTGGACGCGACGCCCATGTCGGTCGCCCTGGCCTGGCTGCTGCGGCGATCCCCGAACATCCTGCTCATTCCCGGCACGTCGTCGGTGGCGCACCTGCGCGAGAACGTCGCCGGCGCGGGCCTTGCGCTCTCCGACGAGGAACTCGCCGAGCTGGACAAGATCGGCCGTTAGAGCCCGTTCGGGGCGAGAGCACCCGGTGGGGCCAGGCTGCGGATCCAAAGCATGAGGCCGCAGAACTCCCTGCCGACCGGGACGGCAGTGAACCCTGTTGCGCGAGTCGGGCCGGCGGGTTCGGCGCCCGCCACCGCCCGGCCCTTCTCGCGCGTGCCTCGGCCGTCCTCAACCGTCTTCTCCGGCACGGTTGAGGACACCGGCGCCTCCGAGCATGCACCACCTCTTTCAGGCTGCTCCCACAGCCGATCCGATGGCGAGCCGACCCGCCTACCGGCAGTCACGGCTCGATCAACGCCCCTTCGCCATCCGTCGCGACGCCTGCTCAGGCTTCATCCGAGGCCGCGCCTCGGCCAAGACAGCAAGGATCTCCCATGTCCTGGACCAAGCCCCGACACCGCGCGGCCCACTTCACCGCGGGCGCGGCGTTTGCCGCGTTGCTCGTCACCGCCGTCGCGGCCACACCCCGAAATGCGTCCGCCGCCTCCGAACGCGTATCAGGCTTCACGCGCCACACGATCACCCAGAAGGTCTCGCTCACCGGCAGCGGACCAGCCGACCAGACGGTGAGCGCCGTGGAATACCGGCCGACCCACGCCCGCGTGAAGGGCCCCCAGGTGATGATCCCGGGCGTCACCTACGACCACAGGTGCTTCGATCTCAAGACAGACCGCGGCTGGATCTCACAGGCACGCGAGGCGGCCGAAGACGGCTGGATCACCGTCGCCGTGGACCGCCTGGGAACCGGCAACTCCAGCAGCCCGGCCGCGGACAAGCTGAACGGCACGACGCATGCCGCCACCATCCACCAACTGATCACCACGCTGAAGACCGCCCACAAGGGGCTGCCGGTCGCACTGGTCGGCCACTCCATGGGAAGCACGGTGGCCGTCCAGGAAGCCGCGACCTACAAGGACGTCGACGCCGCCGCCGTCACCGCCCTGGCCGCCGCGGTGGCCGGTGGCGCCGCCTTCACGGCACCCGCCTCCGCCGCTGCGCAGGGCGCGTACGCCGCCGAGTACAACGGAGCCTGCGGTTCCGGCTACAGCGTCGTCCACGGCCGCCACATCGGCGACCTCGGCACCGTCTACCTCACCTGGAACGAGCGGATCGGCGAGAACTGCGCCGTGACCGTACGGGCCCGGAAGGGCGCGGCCGTGTACATGCAGGCGAAGGTCTACCAGACCAACCACACCCAGGTCAGCTCCTCGGACTCCGGCGCCTACACCACCTACGCGGGCCCGGTCCACATCCCGGCCCGCGGCGAGTGCGCCACCGTCCGCGGCCAGATCGCCGACACGTACACGAGCTTCTCGGGCTTCTGCGGCTGACCTTGTTCCCCGCGCGCGGACGGCCCGCCACCCGCGCCGGGAACACGGCCCCGCCTACGAGCAGGGGCAGTACAAGGGTTTTGCAGGCAAGGCTCGGGGCGACGGCACGCGCGGTGCGCATCTCGGCGGCAGGGACGGTACAGACGGCGACCAGAGCGATGACGAACCGTGCGCATGGGGGTGCGGCCTGGTCGAGCAGGTCGCTCAGCAGGTCGGAGAGGAACGGCCGCGCGGTGTTCATCGGGTCGCCTACGAACAGGAGGCGGGCAAGGTCACGCAAGACCACTCGCTCGCGGCGGAAGGGGCGTGCGCATGAAGACGGGTCGCTCACTGGAGCGCTCTGCAGCGGGCGGCCGTCGCGAGCCCTTGGTCTAGTCGATCATTGTCTGGGGCGGCTGGGTCAGACGTGCCCGAAGAACAGGCTGCCCGGGGCGTCCGGGTCGTTGGACAGGAAGTGTTCGCGGATCGCGCGGATGAATTCATGGCGCGAGATCACGCCGTCTCCGTCGGTGTCCAGCCGGGCGAAGCTGTCCATCGCGTCGGGCGCGTCGATCCTCCACACATCCCTCAGGAAGCGGGAGAACTCGTCCTTGCTGATTTCGTTGTCGCCGTCGACGTCGATGACGTCGAACATGGCGTGGCCACCGCCCTCGGTCACGTTGAGGCGGCTGGTGTCGATGACGGCGAGGCGGTTGGCCGTGACGAACTGGTCTTTCGTGAGCCGGTCGCTGTTCACGTCCGCGTGGCGCAGCAGCTCCAGCCAGTAGATCTGGCAGAACGTGTGGAGCGCCCTGGCTCGGCGGTCGGCCCTGTCGAGGCGGTAGCCCTGGATGTAGCGGTCGGCGAGCTGCTGGTAGTCCGTCCAGTCCACGTAGCCGTCGCGGTTGGCGTCCATGGTGTCGAAAGTGCGTTCGAGCTTGAGGGTGATGACATCCTGCGTGGTCGTGGTCATGCGCCGAGTCCTTCCGGAATGTTGCCTTGCATCTCCTTCAGCATGGGGCAAAGCATTCGTCAGGCATATCGAACAGTGCATATGACACCTGATCTAGTGAACACCCCTTTGTGATCCGCCCTCCCCTCGTGCCCGAAGGCCGCCGCCGGTGGGCACAGAGGCAGTCGTGCAGCAGGTCCCCCGAGGTGGGCCGGCCGGTGTCAGAGGACAGACGTCCGGGGGGTGACGCGGTTCCCGTCCGCGCAACCATGCACGTCAGGCCCTCGTTGCGATGACGGATGCGTGCCTGTGGACGCTTCCCGGGCACGGCCGGACGGCGCGTGCCGGAGCAGAGGGAAGGAGTGAGAGGCCTGTGCGATCCGAATGCGTGCCCGCATGGGATGTCTCCGCGTTCCGTATCGAGCAGGGCACCGCGGCCGGTGGGACGCTGCTGGAGCGGACCCGTCGGCTGAGAGCGCGAATCCTGTACGACCGCGGGCGTCGGCCCGGTTTCCGCACGGCGGACGGCGTGTACGCGGACGAGCAGGACCTGGACTTCGGCGCCTGGCATTTCATCGCACGGCGAGAGCCGCACGGACGCCCTGTGGGGTATGTGCGGCTCGCCACGCCGGAGACGGGCCGGCTGTTTCAGACCAGGGCGTACCTGGGTGCGGACCGCTACGAAGAGGTGCTGCGCGCGTACGGCGTGGGCGCTACGGAAACGTTCGAGCACAGCCGGCTGGTGGTCGAACACCATGCACGCAAGCTGGGGCTCGGCATCTATCTGAACGCCGTCGCCATCGCCGCCGCCCGCCACCTGGGTGCCAAGGCGATGATCGGGACCTCCGGCACGGCCGACGGCCAGAACCTGTTCCATGAGCGTTTCGGCTTCCGTCCGGTACCGGAAACCCGTCGGCACGTCGAGCGGTACACCGAAGACGTCGTCGTCCTGCTGTACCGGGCGGCGGGACCGGCCGGGGAGTACAACGCTCTGGTGGAGGGCTTGGAAGATCAGTTCCCGGCCTTCGTCACGCCCGCAGAACGAATCGGGTTCGACGAGGACCGCATGGCAGACGACGGGCACGAGGCGGCGGCTCCTGCCGTCCCGGCCACGGCCACCACTTCACCCGCCCATGGCGTCGATCGCTGGCAGCCTGCGCTGTTCGACCTCGGCCGTACGCAAGACGCGCTGGACTTCGAAGCTCTGCTCGGCTCAGGGCAGGTGCGTGAGGTACACGACACGATCGAGGACCAGCTCAGGGAACTGGTCACCAGCCGCGACCCCGAACTGCGGCGTTCGCCGGCGGCGGTGGAGCAGGCCGTGCGCGAGCAGTTGGCGGGCCGCGGTCTGCGGGAGTACGGGACGTGGGTCTGGTACCCGTGGTCGGGCCGCGTGGTGCATCTGCTGCCCAAGGAGGAGTTCCGCCTGGTACGCACCGACCGCAACCGCGGGAAGATCGAGCGCCCGCAGCAGCGCGAGCTGCTGCGGCGCCGTGTCGGCATCATCGGCCTGTCGGTCGGCAGCAGCGCGGCTGTCACCTTCGCCATGGAAGGGATCGCGGGCGCGTTCAAGCTGGCCGACTTCGATCACCTCAGCCTCTCCAACCTGAACAGGCTGCGCGCCGGCGTCCACCACCTCGGGCTGAACAAGTGCGTGATCGCCGCCCGGCACATGGCGGAGATCGACCCCTGGCTGGACATCGAGATCTACCCCGGCGGCCTGACCGAGGAGGTGATGGAGGAGTTCTTCAGCGCAGGCAACGGGCCCATCGACCTCCTCGTCGAGGAATGCGACACCCCGTACGTGAAGCTCGCGGCCCGGGAGCGTGCCCGTGCCCTGCGCATCCCGGTCGTCATGGACGCCAACGACCGCGGTCTGCTGGACGTCGAGCGGTTCGACCTCGAACCTCACCGGCCGCTCCTGCACGGAATCCTCGGCGAGACCACCTCCCGTGACCTCGCCGACCTCACGCCCGCGCAGACGGTGGACACCATCCTCGCCATGGTCGGCCGCGACACCATCAGCCGCGACATGGCCGCCTCCATCCCCCGCCTGGGCACCACCCTCAGCAGCTGGCCGCAACTCGCCTCCGGTGTCGCCCTGGGCGGCGCTCTCACCGCAGAGGCCGCCCGCCGCATCCTCCTGGGGCTGCCCCGCCCCTCGGGCCGGTTCTACACCGACCTCGAAACCCTCACGCGCGCCGAGAAGAGCACCCTGGCATGACCACCCTCGCCCACGAGCCCGCCGCTTCCCACACCGGAAACGGCCTGTCCGTGCCCTTCGCCGTCACCGGCACCGGACTTCACGTCCCCTCGCAGGTCGTGACCAACGACGACCTCACCCGCTCCACCCGCAGAAGCGGCGACTGGATCACCACGCGCACCGGTATTCACGAACGCCGCCGCCTCGCACCCGACCTGGCCACCTCGGACATGTGCGTGGCCGCCGCCCGCCCCGCCATGGAAGCAGCCCGGATCACCCCGGACGGCCTGGACGCCATCATCGTGGCCAGCTACACCCACGACCAGCCCCTGCCCTCGACCGCGCTGATCGTCAAAGACGCCCTCGGCGCCTGTAGCGCGCTCGCCCTGGACGTGGCCCACGCCGCCTGCGCCTCCGGCGTCCACGCCGTGCTCCTGGCCGCTCACCTCCTGCAGAACCCCTCCCTCGGCACGGTCCTCGTCATCGGCGCCGACTGTGCTTCCCGCGTCACCCGTCCGGGCGACCGCACCGCCGGGGTCTTCTTCGGCGACGCCGCGGCAGCCGCCGTCCTCACCCGCACCGGTACAGAAGGCGCGGGACTGCTCTCCTACGACATCGGCTCCCAGCTCTCCTACGCGGTGCAGATCCCGGCAGGCGGATCCCGTCGGCCCACCAGTCCCGAAAGCCTCGCCGCCGGAGCGCACTACGTGAGCATGGACGGGCGCGCCGTGTGGGACACCGCGACCACCCGTCTGCCCGAAAGCATCACCCGGGCCGTCCGCCATGCCGGCCTCGTAGTCGAGGACATCGACCACTACTTCCTCCACCAGGCCAACATCAACATCCTGGATGCGGCCCGCAGTCAGCTGGGCATTCCCGCCGACCGCGTCCCCATCACCCTCGACCGACTCGGCAACACCGGCGCCGCAGGAATCTTCACCGCTTTGCACCAGACCGTCTCCCAGGACGGACTCCGGCCAGGAGACACCTACGTCATGTGCGCGATCGGAGCCGGGTTCCACTGGGGCACCCTGTGCCTGCGCCAGTGAGTGTCCGGGTCCCGTGAACGCCGGGCGAGTCCGTGCCCGCTCTCACATCATCCCCTGTCCCTGCCGCGCTGGAGCAACCGGCCCGTGTCGGGGCGACAGCCCCGGCCGCCGATGCCGTCTGCCCGCGCGCCTTTCTCGACCGTGTGCCCGATCCGAGGGATCGCCGGGGTCGTTGGCGTTCGCCCGCCTCGACCACCCAGGCGCCCGTCAGGCCCTCCACGTCGTGCGCCGGCGCCGCGTCCTGGGCACCGGCAGGCCACCATCGAACGCGTTCACCTGATCACCGGCCTGCCGCCGGACGCGGCCGACGGCGCACGGCTCGCCGCCTGGATCCGAGGCCACTGGCACATCGAGAACCTCCCGCACCACGTGCGTGACCGCACCTTCCGCGAGGACGACTCCAAGATCCGCACCAGGCGGTCGCCCCGGACCATGGCCGGCCTGCGCAACCTCGCCATCAGCGTCCACCGTCAAAACGGCCGCACCAACATCGCCGCAGCCCTCCGCCACATCGCCCGCGGCTACCACCGCCCGCTGTCAGCCCTCGGCCTCACCTGACGAACCTGGACGGACCGCATGCGTGCAAAGCCCCTGTACCCATATCCGGGGATTTCAGGCGGTGCCCATCCCCGCCCAGCGCTCATGGGCGGCTTGCTTGCCATGTCGGCAGCCGCGCCCTCTTCTCGCTCGGCGACGACAGCCCGGGTAGTGAGCCGTCCAGCCTTTTCGCAGCGCCGGAGCATGGTGGTGCGGTCGCCGGCAACTCCGCTCTTTCTGGATGTTGCGCTCCGGGGCGTTCAATATCTGTGCTCGCGGGACAAGAGTTTGGCGGGCTGTGCGGTGAGGATTCCTGCCGCGGTGAGCGGATCGGAATTACTCACCCGACGAGGGCCGTTGCGGCATGCTACTGTCGATCTCAGTTGCAGTTGTGGTTCCCACTTCAAGTGCCCCTGCTCGGCTTCTGCCGGCGGGAGCTTCTTTGTATTTCCGGTCATTTTCCGGGCGGGGTAATCATCGCGGCGACTCGGCGTCCGTGCAGTGCGGACTCCGACGTACTGCCCCAGAGGAGATATGACATGGCTACTGGTACCGTGAAGTGGTTCAACGCGGAAAAGGGTTTCGGCTTCATCGAGCAGGACGGTGGCGGCCCCGACGTGTTCGCCCACTACTCGAACATCGCCGCCCAGGGTTTTCGTGAGCTGCTCGAAGGCCAGAAGGTGAACTTCGACATCGCGCAGGGCCAGAAGGGTCCGACGGCCGAGAACATCGTTCCGGCCTGACGCTGACGCGCAATCTGTAGCTGGGGCCCGCATCCTACGGGGTGCGGGCCCCAGCTACACGCGTTTCCCGCAGCGGTTTCACCGACGGGCAACGCGGAGAAGCCGTAGTCCCGCTACACACAGGTCTCCGTTCAGGGATGCAGACGTCTCCTGAAGGATCACATACAGCAATCGGTGCCCGGATTTTGCATCCCGCGTCGCACCACCTGTTCCAGCACCTCCGCCCGCATGGTTTTCCGCCGGCCGGATGTGCTTTCTCTTGCCATCGGTCCATACCTGCGATTCTCCATGCCGCTCATCGCTGCGGGGATTCCTTGATATGCACCGCATCGAGGAAGGTTCCGCATGAACCGCACCCGCACGAACGACCGCTCCGCCCGCACCCGTAGCAGCAGCTCTGCCGCCGGAAAGGGCGGCAACCGCTTCGGCCCGCCGGCACCGCGCCGTTCCGGCAGGCCGACCCGTTTCGGCGTTCACGGCAGCCGGCCCGCCGCAGCGCAGGGCGAGTTCGCCCTCCCCAGGACCATCACCGCCGCGCTGCCCGCCGTCGAGAGCTTCGCCGATCTCGACATGTCCGAGCACCTACTGGCCGAACTCGGCAGGCAGGGCGTGAGCGTACCGTTCCCCATCCAGGGCGCGACGCTGCCGAACTCCCTGGCGGGCCGTGACGTCCTGGGCCGCGGGCGCACCGGTTCCGGCAAGACCCTCGCCTTCGGCCTCGCTCTGCTCGCCCGCACCGCTGGACAGCGTGCCGAGCCCCGCCGGCCGCTGGGGCTGGTCCTCGTACCCACGCGCGAGCTGGCGCAGCAGGTGACGGATGCGCTCACTCCGTACGCCCGCTCCGTCAAGCTGCGGCTGGCCACGGTGGTGGGCGGGATGTCGATCGGCAAGCAGGCCGGCGTATTGCGGGGCGGGGCCGAGGTCGTCGTCGCGACCCCGGGCCGCCTCAAGGACCTCATCGACCGTGGCGAGTGCCGACTGAACCAGGTGGGTATCACGGTGCTGGACGAAGCCGACCAGATGGCTGACATGGGATTCATGCCGCAGGTCACCGCGCTGCTGGACCAGGTGCGCCCCGAAGGCCAGCGCATGCTATTCTCCGCCACCCTGGACCGCAACGTCGACCTGCTGGTGCGCCGCTACCTGACCGATCCGGTCGTGCACTCGGTCGACCCGTCGGCCGGTGCGGTCACGACGATGGAGCACCACGTCCTGCACGTCCACGGCGCCGACAAGCACGCCACCACCACGCGGATCGCCGCCCGCGACGGCCGCGTGATCATGTTCCTGGACACCAAGCACGCCGTCGACCGGCTCACCCAGGACCTGCTCGACAGCGGGGTACGGGCCGCCGCGCTGCACGGCGGCAAGTCGCAGCCGCAGCGCACCCGCACGCTGGCGCAGTTCAAGACCGGGCACGTCAGCGTGCTGGTGGCGACCAATGTCGCGGCGCGCGGCATCCACGTCGACAACCTCGACCTCGTCGTCAACGTCGACCCGCCGACCGACCACAAGGACTACCTCCACCGCGGCGGCCGGACCGCCCGCGCCGGCGAGTCCGGCCGTGTCGTCACCCTCGTCACACCCAACCAACGCCGCGCCATGGTCCGCCTCATGTCGGACGCGGGCATCCGGCCGCAGACCACCCAGGTCCGCTCGGGCGACGAGGCCCTGAGCCGGATCACCGGCGCCCAGGCCCCGTCCGGCATCCCGGTCGTCATCACCGCACCGGTGGCCGAACGGCCCAAGCGCAGCGCCTCCTCCCGAGGCCGAGGCCGACGCCGCCCCGCATCGGCGACCCGGCGCACCCCCGTACGCAACTCCGTCGTCGACGCGGCGGCCTAGAACCTTCGTGCTCAGGAAGCCGTCCCATCTCTGCAGGAGACACCTTTTGAAGCTGGTTCGCACACAGCCCCGCCCCGCGATCGCCGACCCGACGCACAAGAAGGCGCCCGAGGCCATGGACCCGGCCGGACCGCAGGTCTGTGACGACATGAGCGTCGAGGTGGCACTGTCCGTCATGGCCGCCGCCCACACCGACCGACTGGTCGTCTGCGACCAGGACGACCAGCGCACCGGCCTGGTCACCCGGCCCGAACTCGCCGCCGTCCGCGCCGGTTCCGCCTACACGGACCGCGTCCGCCTGCGCGACATCCTCGGCGACCACGCGCCGCTCCCCTCACCCGTGACCACGAGGGCGCAAGCCGAGCACGCGATGCGCACCCACCGGCTCGGTGCCCCGCCGGTGGCCGACGAACAAGGCAAAGCACTGGGCGTCCTCGCCCTCCCCCGCTGAACCGCCTTCCCTCCGGCCCGACTGTTCCTCCCTTCTTCCTGCGAGGTCACGTGCGTTGCGTCATCGCCCGCCTCCCCTTCGAGCTCACCAAGAGCGGCGTGCTGGAATCGGTGGGGGCATCGAACCCGAACCGGGCACCAGGGCGTTTGTGACCATCGGCCGCCGCCGCTGTCCCGCCAAGCAGGTCGGCCAGGTCATCACCCGCCAGGACCGCCGTGACCTCACCGCCGGCGGTCCTGGCCGGTGACGACGCAGCTCGGCCTCACCTGCCACGCCCTCTCCGAGACCGCACCCGTACGCCGCCTCAGCCCGCTCCAGCAGGCCTCCGCGATACTCGGCACCCCCACGCCTGTCTGACGGGGGCAACAGGCACACGCAGACATCTGGACAGCAGTAGGGGACCGACCGGAACGCGCCGGTCGGTCCCCTACTACGGGCAACAGGTGCCCATCGCAGCGGTCGCCCAGTGCTCACAACAGTTGAAGTCGCCCGTGATCCAGGCGCTGCCGTCGGCGATCGCGCCGCGGTACATTCCGCCCGTCCCAAAGATCCCGACCATGCCCCGCAGCATCCGGACGAGATGAAAGCGCAGACGAGCGGGCGGACCTTTCTCCTTCGCGAGCGTTCGCGCATCACACGAACGCCTCGGCACGCCGGCCGTCGCCCCGGCTGCACACATCACTCGCAGCTGCCTCGGACACCACTTCCGCCAAGGCCCCTCGCCCGACCCGGACGAGGCATCCACCGAAAACGGACCCACTGCCCTCCAGAAATACCTCGCACCACGTGCAGGTTGCGGAAGGACTTTCGCAAACGGCGACCCGCGGACCGCGATCCCCCAGGGCTCTCGCAGATGAGCCTCTACGAGAACGACGGTGTCTGACGTCCGTGACCACAGGCCGCTCCCGGTTCAAGGACCTGGGAGGACAGGGCTGCCCGGAACGCCGTGCGTTGCGGACCGCATGCGCGGGCGACAGTCGCGAAGCTCCTGGGGGAGATCGATCCGGCTCCCCGTCTCAATCCGCGGCAGGCGGGTTCGGCACGTCGGCGGTGCGGCGGTACTCGGCGTTGAGGCGCTGGGCTTCTTCGAGTTGGTCTTCGAGGATGATGATGCGGCAGGCGGCCTCTACGGGCGTGCCCTGGTCGACGAGTAGGCTGCCGACACGGCGGCTCCGATCGTCTCACCTCGACCGCCACCAGCGCCCTGCACCCACTGCGACGGAGCAGGCGGTTGCTGAAGCCGGCCGCCGCCGACGATCACCGCTGTCCGCTGTCCGCCGTCCGCTTACCGGACAAAACACCCCATATCCGGTCGTCCCGCAACGCGGTCGGCCCAATCCGTGGCGCCGCTCCCAGCAGGTCACCCTGCCCGCACCGGACGGCTGCTCCGCCTTCACCGGCAGAAGCCGACGCCGCCCATGGCGCAAAGCCCACGCGCATTCCTGCGCCGAGCCGCGCGGTGTGCTTCGCTTCCTTCGAAGCGGTCCGGTGACATGGAGCACGGGGCCGCACATACAAGGTGACCGGACGGGACCGCCGCGCCACAGGGGTTCCGAGGGACGCAGGAAGGGACACAGGCATGCCCGTGCCGCCGTTGCCGTTCTCGCCGCCCCTCGGCGGACGGCTGGCCGGGTGGGGACTCGGACGGGCCGGCCGCCACGTCCTGGCGGCCGCCTCCTGGCTGACCGGACCGCTGACGAGCCCGTCGACTCTCGACGACTACCTCGGCCTGGTCGACCCGCTGCTGTCCGCCCGGCATCCCGCCGGCCGCATTACCGCCGTGCGGGCGGAGGGACCCGCCGCGGCCACCCTCACCATCCGGCCGGGACGAGGCTGGAGGGGGCACCGGGCCGGGCAGTACCTGCCGGTGGGCGTCGAGATCGACGGCGTACGGCACTGGCGGACGTACTCCATCACCTCACCGCCCGGCCTGCCGGGCGGCCCGGTCACCCTCACGGTGAAGGCGGACCCGCGCGGACTGGTCTCCCCCCATCTCGTGCACCGCACACCGCCCGGCACGGTGCTGCGCCTCGGCCCGGCCCAGGGGAAGTTCGTACTAACGAGGCCCCTGCCCGCCCGGATGCTGTTCGTGACGGCAGGCAGCGGCATCACCCCGGTCCTGGGCATCCTGCGTACCCTGGCCCGCGGTCGCACCGGCGGTCTCGACGTCGTGCTCCTGCACAGCGCGCCCGAGCCGGACCAGTGCCTCTTGCGCACCGAACTGACCGGCCTGGCCTCCAGGTCCCCATGGCTGCGACTCCACCTGATCCACACGCGCACAGACGGCCGGCTCACCCCGGAGCGCATCGTCGCGCTCTGTCCCGACTGGCGACGGCGGGAAGCCTGGGTGTGCGGTCCGGCAGGACTGCTGGACGCGGCGCAACGGCAGTGGGGCGCCGCCGGTCTGCGGGAGCGGCTGCGTATCGAACGCTTCCGCCTGATGCCCGTGCTGCCGCCGCGCGCCGGTGCCATGGGCGGCCGGGTGCGGTTCGACCGCAGCGGCATCGAGGCCGACGCGTCCCCGTCCGATCCACTGCTGGTGGCCGGCGAGAAGGCGGGCGTGGCGTTGCCCTACGGATGCCGCATCGGCGTCTGCCACGGCTGCCTCGTCCCGCTCGTCGACGGGCGGGTCCGCGATCTGCGGACCGGAAAAGTGCACGGTGAACCGGGCGAACTGATCCAGACCTGCGTCAACGCGGCCGCAGGCCGGCTCGTCCTCGACGTCTAGGCCCTCCCGGGAGGACTCCATGACCGCAACCGCCCCGACCGCCGCACCGGCGGCACCCGATGACCGCGCCGCGGAACTGGGCGCGGAACTCGACCGGCTCCGCGCCGAGATCGTCGCCGCCCGAGGGGCGGACGACGCCCGCTACATCCGTACGGTGATCGCTGTCCAGCGCGGCCTGGAGACCGGCGGGCGGCTCGCCCTGGCCGTCTCGCTGTTCCCGCCCGCCTGGTGCGCGGGCACCGCGATGCTCACGACCGCCAAGATCCTGGAGAACATGGAGCTCGGCCACAACGTCCTGCACGGCCAGTGGGACTGGATGGGCGACGCGGCGATCCACTCCACCACCTGGGACTGGGACTTCCTCACCCCCGCCGACGCCTGGAAGCACACCCACAACCACCTGCACCACGCCTACACCAACGTCGTCGGGCGCGACCGTGATCTCGGCTACACCATCCTGCGGATGAGCCCCGAACAGCCCTGGCACCCGGTGCACCTGCTCCAGCCGCTGTACGCCGCCCTGCTCGCCCCCGTCTTCGAGTGGGGCATCGCCCTGTACGACCTGGAGGCCGACGCGGTGACGGCCGGCCGCAAGAGCGTGCGGACCCTCCTGCGCGACATCGCCGGCCTGGCCCGGAAAGCGGCACGCCAGACCGCCAAGGACTACGTCCTCTTCCCGCTCCTGGCGGGCCCCTCCGCCCTGCCCTGCCTGCTGGGCAACCTCGCCGCCAACAGTCTGCGCAACATCTGGGCGCACACCGTCATCTTCTGCGGCCACTTCCCCGGCGACGTACAGACCTTCACCGAGGAGCAACTACAAGGCGAGAGCCGCGGCCAGTGGTACCTGCGGCAGATCCAGGGCTCGGCGAACATCGAGGGCGGCTTCCTCTTCCACGTCCTCACCGGCAACCTCAGCCACCAGATCGAACACCACCTCTTCCCCGACCTGCCCAGCAACCGCTACGCCGAACTCGCGCCCCGGGTACGGCAGCTGTGCACCCGGTACGGACTCCCCTACGTCACCGGACCGCTGTGGCGCCAGTACACATCGATGTGGGGACGCATCCTGCGCCACGCACTGCCCTCGCGCCTCCTCCCGGCGCACCGGGACGACCCCGACAAGGGCTTCGCGGCCGTCGTCGACGACCCGCTGGCGGCAGCAACGGCCAGCGGCACACTGCACTGATGCCGCGGGGGTACAGGAGGACACAGGTCTACCCGTGCGTCGGCGCACCACCCCTATCGGCGCGGCGCAGTGCTGCTTGCGCGTCGCGCAGTCTCTCCTCGTTGCGCTTCAGCCGGGCCTGGCTGGCGGCGAGCAGCTTTTCCGCGCGGTTGATCGCCTCCACGCTGTGGTTCAGACAGGCGATAGTGCTTTTTGCGAGCTGGTCCGGCTGCCGGGACCGGTGTACGTTCAAGGCGCTTTCGCGCCGGTCGGCGAGCTGCTCGCGCTGGTCGGCCGCGCGCTCACGCCGGCCGACGGCGGTGTCACGCTCAGCCGCGGCACGGTCGCGGCGTTCGGCTGCGGCCTGTGCCGTACCGGCCGGACGGTAACGGTCCGGTCCGTGCCCGGCCTGCCCACTCCTGCCGGGTGCTGAGCCGTCATGGGCCGGGACGCTGGAAGCACGGCGGGGCGCGGTGGTGAGGGCGCAGTGTTCCGTGACGGCTTTTTCGTACTCGATGGCCAGTTGCTCGCGTTCATCCCGCGCCCGCGTGCGGTCCAGCGCCCTTTGGCTGCGTTCCAGCCGGGCCTGGCCGGCTGCGAGGGCGGCCCGCTTGCGGCCGATCGCCTCATATGAGCGCTGGTGCTGGCCGGGCGCACCGCGGCCCGCAGCGCGGTCGTATCGATCCGCCCTCGGCTCTCGCGCATCGAGACGGCTCTCGCGCCGGTCGGCCTCGGCCTCCCGCTCATCCGCGAGTGTCTCCCGCCGGTCCGCCTCGGCTTCACGGGCATCCGCCAGGGTCTCGCGCCGATCAGCTCCGCCCTGCCAGATGTCAACCGGCCGAACCACCGAGCGCAGGAATCCAGCGGCGCCCGGGCCGAACCGACCGGCACCGGCCCAACCGGGCGGCTCAGACACTGGTACCGGCTTGCTGCTCATCCCTCCAGTGTGCTGCACCACCCATTGCCATGGAACACCCCTGTCCTTGGCCGATCACGAACCCGGCCGGATCCGCGCCGACCCCGTGCTCTGCGACGCCCCGGGCCGACCGCGACGAATCTCAGGCCAGGCCCTGTGCACCCCTGCCAGCGGAACCGCGAGGCCGCAGCCGGCCGCCCGCGCTGATCCACGTCGGCCCCGTCAACGACGCCATGGGCCAGGACCCGGTCCACGGCTGTGCCGTCTCCCGAAGCGCGCCCGGCTGCGCGCCATCGCCTCCCTGCTCGACTGCGAGCTGAACGACGCCACCGTGCACACGTACCTGCTGCTCGCCCTGCGCGCCGCCGACGGCGCCGCCCCGCACCCCGATGCGCGTCTGACCGACCCGCCCGCCGGTCCGCTCGACGTCAGAGCGGAAGACCTGCGCGCATGAGCGGCCCCGCGCCCACAGCCGACACCACCCCGCACAGTGTCCTGGGCACCCGCGGCCTGGACCGGCGGTATCTCGGCCGGCCCCCGGCCTCGCACCCCAGGCCGTACTTCCCCTTCGTCGAGCGGCACGCCCGCGAACCGTTGTCACGACCCCAAGCGTCCGTACTGGACATAGGCTGCGCGAACGGTGCGTTCCTGCACTTCCTGCTAGGCCGTCACCCCGAACTGGCCTGCACCGGAGTGGACACCCTACCGGAGCTGGTGCGCTGTGCGGCCATGCACGTACCCGCGGCGAACTTCCGGGCGGCGGACGCGAACCTGGCACAGACACTGCCCACCGGGCCCTTCGACGTCGTCACCATGCTCACACTGCACAGCCACTTCGATGGAGGGCCTCGGCTACGGTGGTCTCGCTCCCTACTTCCTGCGCCGCTGGTGCCAGCCGACCTGTCTGAGCGGCCTGGCCCTGCCGGGGGCGAACGCCCCGCGCGGGGGAACCCTGTTCGAGATCGGCTGCGGGGCAGGCCATTTCCTGCGCGACTGGGAACAACGCTCGGGCCCGGCCATCGGATCGGACCTGGTCTTCTCCCACCTGTGGCCGGCCCGGATGTTCACCGCGCCGCGTGCCCGGCTCGTGTGCTTCGACGCGCGAGGCCCGTTCCCGCTGGCCGGCGGAGCCTCGGACGTCTGCTGCGCGTACGACAGCTTCCGCTACCTCCCCGACAAACCACATGCCGTGCGGGAGATGCACCGCATCGCCCGGGGCGGACGGATGCTGCTCGGACATGTCCACAACGCCGAACGCGACAACTTCTCCCCCGGTCTGCCGTTGACCGTGGACAGTTATGTCGCCGCGGTCGCACCACACCCGTGCTACGACGACACCGCGCTGACCTACGCGGCCCTGCACCGTACCGCAGCCGTCCCGGAGCGGCCTCCGGCGCTGCGCCGGGCCGCGGCCCTGGCCTTCGTCCACGCGCCCGACGGAGCGGCGGCCCCGAGCGGGCCCTCCGGGTGGTTCACCACACCCCTGCCCGGAGCACCGCTGCGCGTCAACCCACTCATCCAGGACGACGGACCACGGTGGCCGAACGAGAAGTTCGCGGCAGGGTTCGCCGAAGGCCGGCCCTACCTGCGCGAACTCGCTCGTCCGACGGAGGAGGAGATCGCTGCGGCTCGCTCGGGCACTGCCGGCTCCCGCCCCGGCATCGACCGTCTCGCCGCCCGACGTGTCCTGCTCGACCTGCCAGAAAGGTGGCTTCGCCATGATCACACCCACTGAGACCGCAGTGCGCGCCACAACACCTCCACGCGTCGCCCCCGACACGCTGCCGGCCTCCTGCCGCAGCGCTGCGGACACACGGATCCACGCCCGTCGGTTGCACGTCGGCGAGGAGGTCGTTCCAGGGGCCGGCGTAGCCGGTGTCGTCCGGAGTGCTCGCTCGTGGGCGGTCGGGCTGCGGTGTCCGAGGCTGGAGCGGCGCCGGACAGTGTTGCGGCAGTGCAGCCGGCGGAACGGCGGCCCGCCTTCCACGGAATCCCATGTCCCGCCTTCAACCGGCGCTACCCCGTCGAAGGCGGCGACCCCGACCTCCAGCGCCGACGGCACCACCGAGGCGGAAGACCGGGCAACCGGACGGCGGCCTCGCAGGCGACCGGAGCCCGCCGCCCGGATCCAGTTCCGCAGCGTCTCCGCGCCGACCTCCGGTTCCGCAGCAATCTGCTCGACCGCCGACGCGTACAGTGCGACCGCCTCCGTCTCAAACCCGGCACAGCAGTGCTTCACGACCACGATCCGCCCGTCTCTCGGGCCCCGGGACCCGCTGTCCCAAGTGCCCGGGATCAGGGGTGAGGGCCCAGCCTGTCCGTCGGGCCGATCCGTCCGGCGGACGGGCCCGCCTCGGCCCTGTCCGTCGTCCTGCGCCCTCCAATAGGTGGGTGAGCCATTCACTAACCACCCGATTGCGCAGGGCAAGCCGGCGCTCCCTGGGGAAGCCCACTGGTGTGCCCTGTAGTGGGTCGGCACCGCAGACCCGCGGACGGCCGAAGTGCCGCCCACGCTCCCGGCACCACCCGGCACAGCAGTTCCCCCCAAGGCAGAGGAGATTACCGTGGTTGCACCTGTGACGATCGATCACCGCTCGGCCGGCTACAGCGTCGAGCGCGCCTACTGGCTGGCACTGGCCTCGGACCTGGCGTACAAGGACGAGGCCGCCATCGACGCCCAGGCCCGGCAGTGGGGCTTCGGCACCGTACGGCATCACGAGACGCGCTTCACCCCGCCGTTCCCGCTGCAGGACACGCAGGCCTACACCATGGCCGGCAACGACACGATCGTCACCGCGTTCCGCGGCACCGAACCGAAGCAGATCAAGGACTGGCTGTCGGATGCCACCACTCCGCCCAGGCCGGGGCCGGGCGGCACCGGATACGTCCACTACGGCTTCGCCGAGGCACTGGAGTCGATCTGGCCCGCTGTGCGAGACACCCACGCCGAACTGCGCGGCGACAACCAGAGAGTGTGGTTCACCGGGCACAGCCTGGGCGGGGCACTGGCCATGCTCGCCGGTGCGCGGATGTACCTGGAGGACCCGCGCCTGGCCGCCGACGGCGTCTACACCTATGGCCAGCCCCGCACCTGCGACCACGTCCTGGCCGAGGCCTACAACAAGGGCTTCAAGGACCGCATGTACCGGTTCGTGAACAACAACGACATCGTCCCGCAGATGCCGCCCGCACCCGCCTACACCCACGTCGACGCGCTGCGCTACATCGACTCGCACAGCAGGGTCCGCGAAGCGATGCCCATGGCCGGCGGGTTGCTCGACCATGCAGCAGGACTCACCGCCGATCCGCTGGCCCCCTCCAGTGACGGCATCCGCGACCACTTCATGCGCAGCTACCTGACCGCACTGGAGAAGAACCTGCACTGACTCCGGGCCCCGCGCGCGAATCCACCACCAGACACCGACCACGCCCGAACGGAGCCGCTTCACGGAAGCAGCACGACGCTGAACGTCCTCTTCATCCCCCGCACCCCCTCCGACCCCGAGCGGACTCGGATCGGCCTGCAAGAAGAACACCGGGCCGTCGACGGCCCCAGGCCCGTGAGCACTTCACCATCACACTGTGCTTCCTGCACCAGGCAAAGGCCCTGCGTCTGGCCGTTGCGGCAGCCGCCATCGGCTCGCGCACCCGGTCATGGGAAAACGGTCTTTCTGCTGAGCAGTTTCGGCGCCGCCCAGCGACACCCGGCCACCGGCATCGACAACGCTGAGCCCGGCCTGGGCACGCAGGTGGCGCCCGGGAGACACAGCCGCAGAAGCGGCAACCGGCCGCAGATACCGTGTCGGCGCCTGGGCACACCCTTGACCGGAGCGCCTCTGCCCGTACCCATGCGACCAGGCTGTTTGCCCATGATGCGGTCCTTTGCGCGACGCATATGAAACGCCCTGTTCCAACGACGAGTTCGGCAGTTTCCTGACAGTCGCCCGGCTCGTGGCCACGCTGGAGGGGGAACGGCACTGCCCCTGCACGCCCTGACCGAGGAGAATCCCGCCTGGAGTGCCCCCGCTTGCGGGGGAGAGTCCCGATCCGCTGCGCACGATGGTCAAGACGTTCGCCGACGCACTCATGTCCGCCGAGGCCGACACCCTCTGCAATGCCGCAGACGGACAGGTCAGCGACGACCGCGTCAATCAGCGCAACGGCTGCCGCCCGCGCGAGTGGGACACCCGGGCCGGCACGATCGAACTCGCCATTCCCCAGCTGCGCTCCGGCAGCTGCTTCCCCACCTGGCTGCTGGAGCGCCACCGCCGGGCCGGACAGGCCCTGCTCCCGGTGGTCGCCACCGCCTACCTGCTGGGCGTCTCCGCCCTCCCCCGCAAGCGGGGGCACCCCCGTTCGTCGAGAAACTCGCCAAGAGCCTTGGCGTCACCCAGTTGTCGAAGTCGCAGGTCAGTGCGGTGGCCAAGCAGCTGGACCGAGCAGGTCACGGCCTTCCGCAACCGCCCCCTGGACGCCGGCCCTACACCTTCGTCCGGGTCGACGCCCGGCCCCGGAAGGTCCGCGAGGGCGGCCGCAAGACAGGCGTCCACGCGCTGGTCGCGGTCAGTGTCAACGCCGACGGGCACCGCGAGATCCCCGGCCCGGACATGGTCTCGAGCGAGGACGGTGCCGGCTGGCCGGTCTTTCTGCGCTCGCTGGTCGCCCGCGGCCTGTCCGGCGTCCGTCGGTGACTGTCCGAAAACCACAGGCTGGTCCAAGGAGCTGCGGTGGCCGGCGACTGGCTGGGGGAGCGGGTGCGGAAGAAGGCGTGCACCTGTCGTCAGCACCGGGCCCGGTGGTGGCGGTGAGCGGTTCGGGCCGGGCGACAGCTCGGTGATCACCCGGCCCCAGCGGTTCGAGCCGTTCCTGCTCGCTTCCGGATCTTCTTGCCTGGGCTACGGTTCTCGGAGACCGGGTGGACACCGAAGACGTTGACGCCTACGCCGCCATCGCCCTCAGTCCCAGATCTGCTCGCCGAGCACCGACAGAAATGACAGTTGCGCACCGGCGCCGGATCCCGGTCGCGGGCGGAAGACGACGAGACGGTGGCCGGTGGCCGGGCTCAGGACGACGTCGCACTGCAGGTCGAGCTCGCCGGCCTTCGGGTGCCGGATGCGTTTGGCCGAGGAGGTCAGCGGCTGGACCTCGAGTTCTGCCCAGAGGTCGCGGAACTCCTGGCTCTGTTGCAGCAGGTCCTTGACCAGTTCGTTGCCGAATCTGTCCCGTGCCGGCCGGCGGGCCAGTCCTGAGCGCAGGTCCGCGGCGTAGGCGCGGCCGATGGCCGCGTGTTCCTCCGGGACGTTCAGGGCGCGTGAGGACGGGTCGGCGAACCAGCGCCAGGTGACGTTGGAGGCGAAGCCCGGCAGCCCGGTCCAGGTGCCCAGCAGTGCCGTGGCCGCCTGGTTCTGCGCCACCACGGTCAGCAGGTCGTCGGTGATCTGGGCCGGGGTCTCGGGCAGGGCGTCGAGCAGGAACAGCATCGCCGGGTCGATGTGGGCGTGGGCCGAGTGGCGTGACGGCGGCTCCTGACCGGCCAGGCGGAACAGGTAGTCCCGCTCGTCCAGGGACAGCCGCAGGGCCCGGGCCAGACTGGCCAGGGTGGCCGGTGAGGCGTTGGTCAGCTGTCCCCGCTCCAGTCGGCCGTAGTAGTCGGGAGAGATCGCGGCCAACGAGGCCACCTCCTCCCGGCGCAGTCCGGGAGTGCGCCGGCGCCCGCCCGAGGGCAGACCTGCGTCCTGGGGCGACAGGCGCTCACGCCGATGGCGCAGGAATCCGCCCAGCGAATCGCTTTCCGACACCAGCTACCTCGATTCGGTGAGAAGTCCCGGACCGGCGGACCGGTGGGCCCGAAGGGAAGTCCGAGAGGAACAAGTACAACCCCTGCTGTCGGCACCAGGAAGGGCAGGGTTGTCCAGGGATGTGCACTCCCCCGGACAATCCGGTCAAATCGATTTCAAGCACTGGCGGGGCGCGGGCCGGTACGGCGCCGTTCCGCGCGGTCGGGCCGGTCGATACGGGCCATGTCGCCCGGGCTCAGCGCGAAGTCGTCCCACGCCAGGTCCTCCCGGACGCGGGACTCCACACCGGCGTTGGGCGGGGCCATGTCGCCCCGCCGCAGATGCCGGCGCGGGATCACCTGGGCGGGTGAACGCCCGAGTTCCCTGGCCACCGCTGCGATCACCCGGTCACGCAGCAGGGCCTCGGCGTCCAGGGGCGACCACGCCTGGATGGCGATGCCGAGTTCGGCTCAGTACCGGAGCAGGGCATTGCCGGGCAGGTGCGGGTGTACCTCGATCCGGTTCACGGCGGGGCGGATGCCACCGTCGCGCAGGATGCGCCCCAGATGCGCCTGGTGGAGGTCGGAGACGCCGACCGAGCGCAGCCGGCCGTCAGCCCGGGCTTGAGGACGTTGACCCCGTCCCACATGCGGTGGCCCGGTTCGGAGGCGCGGACCGTGCCGTCGGGGCCGAGGGCGAGGCCCTGCACGTTGCGGTGGCCGGAGGAGTGGAGGGGGGTGTCCGGGTCCGGGGTGTCCTCCGGAACGCTTCCGTCGGGCCGGATCCGCAGGACCTTGCCGTCGAGGGAGTCGTCATCGGCGGCGTTCTCCGGCTCGAACGCGTCACCGGTGCCGATCCAGAGGTTCCCGTGCGGGCCGAACCCGATACGTCCGCCATGATGCCGCTCGGCACTCTGGATGCCGTCCAGGGCCACGTCTTCCACGGTGAACGAGCGCAGGTCCTCGGCCGGGCGCAGCCGTAGCGGCCGGCTGGCGGGATCGGCCGAGGCGAACCCGTAGACGTTGCGGTCCCGCTCGAAGGACGGCGAGACGGCGACACCCATCAGCCCGCCCCCGGCCCGGGGCATCACGCCCGGACGCTTTCTCCTGGTGCAAGAACTTGTCCGGATCTGTCCAGCAGAGAATGATTCCGGCGGGCCTAGTGAGGTGGTGCACCCGGAGCCGTCCGCTCGGCCCGCCGTCGCCCTGAGGGGTCAGGAGCGGTAGCGTCCGGCCAGAACGTTGAGCACGTCCTGGTAGCGGCCCTCGGCCACCGCGTTGCGCTGCCACTTGGCCCGCTCCACCAGGATCTGGTCGGCGTCGCCGTCCTTCTCCAGCAGGGTCATGACCTCCTCCAGGAACTCCTGGAGCGGCATCGCCACGGGCGACTCCTCCTGGTTCATCAGCGTGGTCCGGACCGCCGGCGGGACCAGCTCGATGACCTGGACGTTGCTCTTCTCCAACTGCACCCGGATCCCCTCGGTGAAGGAGTGGATCGCCGCCTTCGTGGCGTTGTAGGTGGGCGTGGCCGGCAGCGGCACGTAGGCCAGACCGGAGGAAACCGTGACGATGGTGGCCTTCGGGCGCTTCCGCAGCGCCGGCAGGAACTGGTAGATCAGCCGGATCGGGCCCAGCAGGTTGGTCTCGACGGTCTGCTCGGCGACCTGCAGGGAGCCCTCGGTGGCGAGGTCCTCGGGCAGCATGACGCCCGCCATCGTGATCAGCGTGTCCAGCCCCGGGTGACGGGCCAGAACGGTCTCGTACGCCTCGGCGATCGAGGCGGGACTCGTGGTGTCGATCACGACAGTGTCGATACCGGCGTGCTGGGAGCGAATGTCGTCCAGCAGTTCGGCGCGCCGACCGCCGACGATCACGGTGTTGCCCTTGGCCTGCAGGCGCAAGGCCAGGCCGAGCCCGATGCCGGACGTGGCGCCGGGGATGAAAATCGTGTTGCCGCTGATGTTCACAGATGCTCCTGATCAGGGTTTTCGGTGCGATGCGTTCAAGTACACCCGGCGGCACCGGACGCAGGAAGGCCAGGCTTTTCCAGGGATAACCACTCCCTGGCCATGCATGTCGATCAGCTGACCTGATGACGCGGTCGAACGCGGCCTCGGCTCGGGCACGGCCTGCTGACGCCCGGGACAGAGATGGGAACGTCGTGGATGCCGGCCGGCCGCTCTCGGCCCCCGAGCGGACCAGCCGCACCGCCACGGCGATCGACCAGCACGCCGGCCTCCACGTCCTGGGCGCCACCCTGTACGCCCTGGCGAGTGGCGGCCCGTCGGTTCCCGGCGGTGAGCGCTGCGGGATGTCCGCACCACCGTGCCGGTCCCGCTGATCGACCTGGTTCCGGCGGTCGGCAGGGACTTCTCCGATGTGGTGGCCCGACTGCTGGAGAAGGACTCCGGCCGCCGGTACCGGAGCGCCGCCGGCCCGGCCTACGACCTGAGTCAGCCGGTGCGGGGGAAAACCCCTGCACCGGCTGGCTGAGCATGACTGCCCCGAGCGGCTTCTGCAGGTCTCCCTGGTCGGCCGCGCCCGTGAACAGCAAACCCTGCGGGCGGTGTTGTCACGTTGTTGGGTGTGCGAGGGCCTGATGGCACGCCAGGACGTGATCGGCTGGGGTGGCCGGCCCGGGGTCAGGCCGTCGCAGCCGCGCCGCCGACTCCGGTGATGTGGTCCCAGGCGGTGAAGCGGAGGGTCGTCTCGGCTCGGTGGTCGGTGGCGGTCCTCAGGTGGCGGTCCTCAGGTGGCGGCGGGGCCAGACAAGCGGTGAGATGCCGCTGAACGCGGACAGGAACCGCTGCGCCCCGCCCACCGGGCGGAAGCCCTTCATCGCGCGCTCACGCTGTCTTGGCGCGCTCACGCTGTCTTGTCGGCTGGTGGCTGTTCTCCGCCCGGGCGTTCAGACCCTTGTGGGAGCGGTGCCCGACGGACGGCATCACCTCGCGGCGAGCCGCGCCGTAGGAGCGGAACTCGTCGGTGGCGACCACTCACGGCACCGCACGCGTCCTCTTCATCAGCCTGTGCGAAGACGCCTGGCCGCGACCTTGTCCCGGCGGGACCGAACGAGTGTGTCCAGCACCGTCCCGTCCTGGTCGACGGCCCGCCACGGGTGCTTCCGTTCCCCGTCGGCCTTGATGAAGACCTCGTCCAGGTGCCATGTGTCCCCGGGACGGGGCTGTCGGCGGCGCAGCGTGTTGACGTACTGCTGTCCGAACTTCCCGCACCACCGCCGGACCGTCCCGTGCGAGACGATCACACCGCGCCGAAGTGTCAGCTCCTCGACCTCACCAAACGACAACGGGAAGCGGAAGTACAGCCATACGCAGTGGGAGATGACCTCGACCGGGTACCGCTGCCCCTCGTACGACGGCGACGCGTCCCCCACAAACGCCTCCTCCACGTGATCGATCCGGAGGTCATCCCACCCGGTCAGCCGACGTGACAATCCCTCTCGGGGTTCTTCAGAGGGCTGGGACGGTGGATGGCAGGCGTGCCTGTGCTGCGGGAAGCCTTGTCGATCGGCCCTGCTGAAGCCGGGAACGGCAGCGCTGTCCGGTGTGTCGCAGGACCCGGTGCTGCGCGGTCTTGACGGACTGACTCCCTTCGGCGGAGTTCGTGCAGCCGCCGGTGCGGATGCGGGTCGTCGTGCCCGGTGTCCGTCAGGCGACGGGGCCGAGGGTGAAGCCGCCGTCGGCCACGATCTCGGAGCCGGTCGCGAAACGTGCCCGGTCGGAGGCGGCGAACAGGATGAAGTCGGCGATCTCCTCCGGGGCGGCCCGGCGGGGTACGGCCAGGTCGTCGACGGGGACGAGTTCGGTGCCGTCGGGGCCGTAGGCGAGGGGGGTCTCGATGATGCCGGGGTGGACGGCGTTGACGCGGATGTTGTCACGGGCCAGCTCCTTGGCGGCCGCGCGCATGAGGCCGCGCAGCGCCCACTTGCTGCTGCTGTAGGCGACGAGGCCGGGGGCGGCCGCGAGCCCGGCGATGGAGTTGACGTTGACGATCGCGCCGCCGCCGGCTCTGCGCATCGACGGGGCCGCGGCGCGGATGCCGAGCAGGGCGCCGGTGAGGTTGGTGTCGAGCACGCGCCGGAACTCCTCCAGCGGGATGCTCTCCGTGGTGCCGACGCGCAGGTAGGCGGCGTTGTTGACCAGGATGTCCAGTGGTCCGAAGCGGGCCTCGGTCCGGGCGATCGCTTCGGTCCAGTCGGATTCGTCCGTGACGTCGAGCCGGACGCCGAGGGAGGGGCCGCCGAGGTCGGCGGCCAGCTGGTCGGCGCCGGTCCGGGCGGCGACGACGGTGTTGGCGCCGGCCCGGGCGAGGCGGGTGGACAGCGCGGTGCCGAGCGCGCCGGTGGCTCCGGTCACCAGAACGGTCCTGCCGGTGAAGTCGAACATGGGAGACGTCCTTTCAGTGGCCGGCGAGGCCGGTGGCGGGGACGGTGTCGTCGGCGTCGGTGGAGTGGGCCAGGGCACGTCCGGCCTCCAGGGCCTGGAGGCGGTCGCGCAGGGCGGCGGTCGCCATGGCGTAGGCGTCCGAGCCCAGCGTCAGGCGGAACGGCGCCTCGATCTGGTCGGCGGAGGCGATGATGGCGTCCGCGATCTTCGCGGGGTCGCCGGGTGCGGGCAGCGGGGGCAGTTCGCCGGACAGGACGGCGCGCAGCTGCCCCGAGGGGCCGTCGGCGTACTCGGGCAGCGGGGCGCCCAGGACCGCGCCGGTGCCGCCGAAATTGGTGCGGGAGACGCCGGGCTCGACGACCGTGACGCCGATGCCGAACGGCGCGAGTTCGGCGGCGGCCGACTCCCAGAAGCCCTCGATGCCCCACTTGGTGGCGTGGTAGAGACTCATGGCGGGAAAGGCGACCTGGCCGCCGATGCTGGCGATCTGGATGTAGCGTCCGCCGCCCTGGCCGCGCAGGTGCGGGACGGTGGCGCGGACGAGCTGGATCGAGGCCGTGAGGTTGGTCGCGATCTGCGCGTCGATCTGCTCGTCGGTCAGTTCCTCGGCGGCCCCGAAGAGCCCGTAGCCGGCGTTGGAGACGACGACGTCGATCCGGCCGAGGCCCGCGAACGCGCGGTCCACGACCTCGCGCAGCGCGCTGGTGTCGGTGACGTCCAGGCGGGCGCGCCAGAGCCGGTCGCCGTGCCGGGCCGCCAGGTCGTCCAGGGCCTCCGGGCGCCGCGCGGTGGCGGCGACCCTGTCCCCCCGGGCGAGCAGCTGCTCGGTGAGGTGACGGCCGAAGCCGGAGGACGTGCCGGTGATGAACCAGGTGCGAGTCATGGATGCTCCTCGGTCTGTAACTAACTGGATATATTCATAACCCATGACGGCGCCCATGTAAATAACCGGGTGGTTATGTACCATGGAGGCATGCCACCTGATGCCACGGAGACCAAGCGGCGACTGAAGAAGGCGGCGGTCGAGGAGTTCGCCAGGCACGGCCTGGCCGGCGCCCGGGTCGACCGCATCGCCGAGAACGCCGCGGCCAACAAGCGGTCGATCTACATGCACTTCGGGACCAAGGAAGAGCTGTTCGACATGGTCGTCGCGGACAGCATGGTCGAGCTGGCACAGGCGGTCTCGATCGACGCGAGCGACCTGGCCGAGTACGCCGGCGAGCTGTTCGACCAACTGGAACAGCGGCCGCACGTACGACGGCTGTACCTGTGGGCGGGCCTGGAGCGGCAACAGCCCGTCGACGCCGAGGTGGCGGAGTACCGGCGCAACATCGCCGCGATCGAGGCGGCCCAGGCGGCGGGCCGGGTCCGCACCGACATCCCGGCCACGGAGCTGATGGCCATGACAGTCGCGCTGGTGATGAGCTGGGAGACCGCCTCCTGGTCGCTGAAGGCCCTGCAGACGCAGACCGGCCCCGCCTCCTTCGCACCCCGTCGCCGGGACGCGATCGCCGCCGCCGTCACCGCACTCGTCCACCCACCCCGGACCCGCTCCTGGACACCCTCATCCACATCGAACAGCCGATGAGCCCTGCTCCGACATCAGTCCGGGCAGGTCGGGTGCAGGGCGAGGACGGCCCGGACGACGACGGTGGCGGCGTGTGCCGCACTGCGGCCTGCGGGCGAACACCAGGTCCTGAGCGTGGCCATGGCCTGCTCTACAGGCGCGCACGGACAGACGAGACACTGGCCGCACCTCGACCAGCGGAAAGGGGCGCCCAGCGGCCGCGGAACGTACCCCGCACAGTGTTGCCGGGGACCCTTGTCGACGGGGGTCTTGGGTCCGTCTTCGTCACGCGACGTCCACAGGGCACCGGCCTCACTGCATAGATCGACAGGGACTCGATCGCCCCACCGCGAAGCTCCAACGGCCTCCGAAGCCCGACCGGGCTCTCCCCGGCCACGCTCACGCGGCTGACGACGCAGTGGCGGGCCGACCACACCGCCCTCATGGACCGTGACCTCCCGGAGGCCGACTACGTGTACGTGCGGGCCGACGGCATCCGCCTCTCCGTCCGCCTGGAGGAGGCCAAGGCGTGCGTCCTGCTGCTCATCGGGGTCCGCGCCGAGGGCTCCGAGGAACCGGTCGCCCTCGAGGACGGCCACCGCGAGTCGGGCGAGTCGTGGGCCGACCCGGTGCGGGACTGCATCCGCCGGGGCATGTTCGCCCCGGTCCTCGCAACCGGCGACGGCGCACCGGGCTTCGGGAAGACTCCGGCCGAGGCGATCGTGTCGGCGGCCACGGCGAGCGTATGGGCCGGCGCCAGATACCTGACCGCGATCACCGAGTGGATCGCGGACGCACCCCGCTGAACCCCTGTATCTCTCGGCTTCACCGTCGACCCGTTCAACAGGACGGTCGCAGTGCCTCGCCCCACTACGGTGATGCGGCTGCTCAACCGTCTCGACGGCGACGCCTTCGACGCCGTGATCTGCGCATTTCCGCAGGCCAGAAGCGCCCCGCTTGAGGAGGCGGGACGCCGGCCGGCCATCGCGGTCGACGGCGAGGTGCTGCGCGGCTCGCGCCGAGCAGGCGGGAAGGCGGCCGACCTCAGCCCGCCGGCTGAGCAGGCTCGGCCGCCTCGCCGGCCGGTCCGGTCCGCCCGCCGCAGAACACTTCCCGCACGAGCCTGTCCTGCGCCTTCAGGAACGCTCCGGACAGAGACAATGCGGCGTCGTCCACATAATTCAGCGCGGCGGTCAGGGTCTTGCTGCCGTCGGACGTGCTGTACATCAGCGCCGCATGGCCGCCGGCGCCGCCATTGTGGAAGAGCAGCGTGTCGCCGCCGGGGCCCGCTTCCTGCACGCGCAGCCCCAGGCCGAAACCGCTCTTGGGGTGCGGCTTTGCCATCTCGGCCAGCAGCGGGGCGGGCAGGAGCCGGCCGCCTGCCAGTGCGGAGATGAACGTGTGGAGGTCCTGGGTGGTGGAGATCATGTCGCCGCCGGCGGAGATCCAGGAAGGATTGTGGCGGGTGACGTCGACCGTCTCCTGGCGGCCGGAGTCCTCGTACCGGTAGTACGCGTGGGCGTACGGCCTGGGGATCTCCGGCGAGGTGCCCGGCACGACGGTGCCCGACAGACCGAGCGGCCGCACGATCCGCTCCCGTGTCACCTCGGCGCACGAGCGACCGGTGACCTTCTCTACCAGCAGTCTGGCCAGTACGTAGTTCGTATTGGAGTAGCTCCAGTCCGTCCCCGGCTCGAACCGCGCGGGCCGGGACAGCGCCAGCCGTGCCAGTTCCTCGGGCCGGTAGGTGTGAAACCGGTTGTCCACCCACTCCTTGCCCGAGACGGTGGAGGGGATCCCCGACGCCACCGTCCCGTCCTCGTAGTACTCGCCGGTGAAGTTGAACACCCCGCTGGTGTGCTGCAACAGCATCCGTACCGTGATGCGCTCGTCCAGTCCGCACCCGGGCAGGTAAACGGCTGCCGGGACGTCCAGTTCGACCTTCCCCTCGGCCACCAGTTGCAGCACCAGGGTCGCGGTGAAGGTCTTGGTGTTGCTGCCGATCCGCACGTGTCCGTCGGTCGGCGGCGCGGCACTCGCGCCCAGCTCGGCCACCCCGGCGCTGCCGGCCCACCCGCCCCGCTCGTCGTGCACGCGCAGGTGCACTCCGGTGATACCGGAATCGACGATCTCCTGGAGGGCCTTGCGCAGCTTTGGGCGGTCCGGCCCTGCGACGGAGTTCTCGGCGGTGTCCAGGGATTCACTCATGGTCATTCCTTGTCTCGGGTCAGCAGGTACGCGGCACCGCTCGGGCCGCGCGACGGTGGTTCCCGAAGGTGGCCACCGGCCCCTTCGAGGCGGCGATGAGACGAGCGTTCACCCTGACCCAAGGTCAAGGTCAACCTCCGCCGTGACCTTGCGCTGCCGGCGTCCCCGAGGGGGTGCCGCACTGGCGCAAAGGCGCGCTACCCTCACCGCTGTGATCACCCGCAACCCGGCGAACGGGCTCACGATCGGCCAGGCGGCGGCGTTCGTGGGCGTCACGGTCAAGACCGTGCGGCACTATCACCGGCTCGGCCTGGTCGCCGAGCCGGACCGGGACAGTTCCGGCTACCGGCGCTACGGGTCGGCCGACCTGCACCGGCTGATCCAGGTCCGGACCCTGGCCGGGGCCGGCGTGCCGCTGGCCGGGATCGCCGACCTGCTGGACGCCGGTCCCGAGCGGTTCGCCGCCGCCCTGGACGACGTCCGTCGCCGGCTCACCGAACAGATCGAGGACCTGACCGCGCGCCGCGACACGCTGCACCGGCTCGCCCACGGCGACCGGGCCCTGCTGCCCGACCGGGCCTGCGCGGTGCTGGACCGGCTCGCCGGTGCCGGCTTCGGCCCGGACTACGTGGCCGTCCAACGGGAGGCTCTGGTGCTGGTCCGGGCGCTGATGCCGGAGATCCTCGACAGTTTCCTGACCCGGCTGGAACTTCTCCTGGACGACCCCGAGCACGTCGAGCTGACCCGGCGCGGCTGGGAGGCGAGGACCTGGGACCCGGACGACCCGCGCATCGAGGAACTGGCGGCCGCGCTGGCCGACAAGGTGCTGGCCGACCGCGGGCTGCCGTCGATGCCGGCCGGGTTCCGGAAGCGGTCCGACGCCGCCTCCCGGTATGCGGTGGTCAACGGCCACCGGGCGGACGAGACACCGTCCATCGCCCGGTTGAACGCGCTGGTCGAGGCGAATCTGCGCGCGGCCGGCATCGACGTCCCGCGTCCATGACGGCCACCCGTCTCCCAGGGCTCCGGGGCTCCCGGGAGCCCCGGACAGCCGCTACTGACTTTGTCGGTGTGATGTCGTGGCTGACGGTGGTGGTTGCCGCGGCGGGCCGGTTGCACGAGGTATCCGCAAGGAGGCGGGCTGAGCGCGGAGCGGCAGGCGTTCCGTGAGCACGTCCGGTTGCAGGCGGCGGAGCTGTTCGTCCTCGGAGAGGGCAATGCCGCTGTCGCTGGGCGGTTGCGTGTGAGCGTGCGGTCGGTGCAGCGCCGGCGCCGGGCCTGGGAGCACGGCGGGGAGCGGGCCCTGGCGTCGAAGGGACCGATGTCGGGGCCCAGGCTGAGCGAGGCCCTGTTCAGGGTGCTGGAGCAGGAGTTGGCCAGGGGCCGGTGGCGCGCGGATGGCCGGACCGGAGGTGGACGCCGTCACGGATCAGGACTTTGACCGGGCGCCGTTTTCACCTGGGTATGACCGTGTCGGCGATCAGGCAGATGCTGCGCCGGCACGGCTTCGGCCACCAGGTGCCGGCCCGCCGTGACGTGAACCTCAAGGGCGTCTGGCTGGCCATGGGCGCCGAGATCGCCGCCATCCGGACCACCGCCAAGACGGGCGCCATCGTCAACAACTCATCCGCCGGCCGCCGTCACCCACGGCCCGGAAGACATCCGCATCAACGCCATCGCCCCCGGCAACACACTGACCGAGATGATCCGCACCTGGGAGACCGACTCGCCCGGCCTCCGGGAACGACTCACGGCGCACACCCCGCTGCGCCGCGCGGCCGACCCACAGGAGATCGCCCAGGTCGCCGCCTGGCTCCTGAAGCGACCGCTCCTCCTACGTGACCGGCACAGTCCTACGGGTCGACGGTGGCGCACGGGCCTGAACCGCGGACGCCTCCATCCGTCCCTCCCTGGTCACCCCACCCACGACACCTGACCGCACCACCCCAAGACGACCGGCACGCGGCGGCCACGACGGCGTCTTCGACCCGGCGTTCGCCGATGACCGCCACCGCGGTGGCGGCGTCGAAGGAGGACCGCACCGATTCCAGCACGGCCGGCTTCGCCAGCGAGTACGAATGCCGGTGCTCGGGCAGCGACAGGGCCGCATCAGCCGGACATACGCTGGGCGTGGCGGGCCGTCACGGCGCGGCAGTGTCAAACGAATGGTGCGATCGGGGCAGTTGGGGTTACGGCCCCGGGACTGGTGGGCTCGCGTGTTGAGGTGCCGCGTATCCGGCACACGGCTGACGGCTTGACTATTGAGTGTTGCCGGTAGCGGTGGTCCAGTTCGGGTCGATGCGGCCCAGCCAGGCGTCTTGATCGTCGGCCAGTGGTTGTCTCAGGGGAAGTGGGAGGAACCGGCAGGCGAAGGTGAGGCCGCCGTCCTCCCCGTCGCCGTGGACGTGGTGCTCCCACTCATCGGAGGTGTCCGCAGGTGCCTGGAGGTGGAAGAAGCCGGTTCGTCGCGGCTGTCCCGTGTCGGGGTGAGGCTTGTCCTCCACGGCGATCGGCCGGACCACTGTGGCTGTGAGCAGACCGGTTTCCTCGGCGACCTCTCGAAGAACCGCTTCTTCCAGTCCTTCGCCTGGTTTGACCCCTCCCGCCGGGACCTGGGTGCCGGCCTCCGGCACACCGACATGGTCGAAGACCAGCAGCTCGGGGACGGCGCGATGCCGGATCACGTATGCGGCGACGCGGACTCTGGGTCGGGTCGTCCCGGCATTGTCCGTCATCGGCGCCGTTCGTGATCGCCGGAGGCGTACCGGCTCCAGATACCGCCGGCCTCGGCGACCAGGCGAGTGGCGGTCCCGTCGTGACAGCCGAGCGCCTTGGCGATAACGGGGGCCGGGGCTTGCGGGACGGGTCGGCGGATCGCGGAGACCCTTCCCCGCTGCGGGGAACGCCGGTCCCACGCAGATGATCTCGCTTCCCTGCCCGGCGAGCGGCGGACGGGCGGGCAGGCTCAGCCTCTGGTCATCGCGCGCAGTCGTGCATTACGGGCGTCCAGCGCCTGCTGGGTGGCGGGCATGATGAGGTCGCCGCCGGGTCCGGCGCTGTCCTGGGCGCGCGTGGCGTACGGACGCTGGTTGGTTTCGTACTCGTCGAAGGCCGTTTCGAGGTCTCCTTGATGCTTGTGCAGTGCCCGGGCCAGTAGCCAGGTGCCGGTGAGGGCCAGGGACGTGCCGCGGCCGGACAGGTTGGAGGCGCAGTGCGCGGCGTCGCCGACCAGCACGATGCGACCCTTGTGCCAGGTCGGCATGTGGATCTGGCTGACGGAGTCGAAATACAGTTCCGGATCATTGCGTACGGCGTCGAGGATCTCGGGAACTTGCCATTCGTCGTGGCCGGCGAACGCGTCGAGCAGGATCCGCCGTTGGGCGTCGAGGTCGTGGTGGTCGTAGTCGATCCAGTCGGAGCGGAAGCTCAGCACGCCGAGTGCGGTGTCATGGTAGCGGGCGATGCCGATCATGTGACCGGGCCAGTTGAGGAACGAGCTCTCCCGGTCGCCGCCCCGCTGCGCGGGCAGGTCGGTGAGGGCGACGTAGAAGCCGAGGTGTTCGAGGTAGTCGCTCTCGGGCCCGAAGGTGAGCCGGCGGGTCAGCGAGTGCATTCCGTCGGCCCCGACGACCAGGTCGAAGCGGTCCTGCCGGCCGGAGGCGAATGCGACATCGACGCCGGCACCGTCGTCGTGGAGGCGGGCGATGGATTCCCCGAAGACCAGCGAGGCCGTGGGGGGCAACGCCTCGTGCAGGACGTGCGCGAGGTCTTCGCGGGGGATTTCGATGTCGTCCTCGGAGTCGCCTATCTCGCTGACGGGAAGTTCGGCGAGCACGGTGCCGTCGGCGTCGATGAACCGGGACCGCTCGGTCATGGTGACCCGGCGGGCGTGGATCTGGTCGAGGACGTTCATCGAGCGGGCGACCTCGAGGGCGTCGCCGCGCACGTCGATGGGTGAGCCGTTGACCCGCAGGTGGTCGGCGCGTTCGACGATGGTGACGTCGTTGCCGGTGGCGCCGAGGTTGATGCCGGCGGCGAGGCCGGCTATTCCGGCTCCGGAGACGAGAATGCGCATGTCCTACTCCATAGGAAACGAAAAGTATGGTGTCTGTGAGGCAGCATGAGGCGGAGGGTTTGTCATGGGGACCACGACGGCGAAGCGTCGACGTGGGGCCGCGCTCGAAGGTGCGCTGCTCGACGCGGCCTGGGACGAGCTGACCGAACGCGGCTACGAGTCGCTCAGCCTGGAGAGCGTCGCCGAGCGGGCATGTACCAGCAAGCCCGTCCTCTACCGTCGCTGGCCGAGCAAGGCCGATCTGGTGCGGGCGGCGCTGCTGCACGTCGTCCAGCGGGACCCGATCGCCGTGCCCGACACCGGCACACTGCGTGACGACGTCATCTCGCTGCTGCGGCAGGTCAACGAGCGTCGCGTCGGGCTCGCCTCCGCCCTGGTCGCCCAGCTCGCCGACCTCTACCGGGCGACGGGCACGAGCATCGGTGACCTACGTGTGGCCCTGACGGCGGGCCAACGGTCCGCAATGGAGGAGATCGTCGAGCGAGCGGTCGAGCGCGGCGAGGTCGATCCGGCGAGACTCACCCCGCGCGTCATCCGGCTTCCGGAGGATCTCTTCCGGCACGAACTGCTCATGACCTCACGGGCCGTACCCGACGCGGACGTCGTCGAGATCGTCGACACCATCTTCCTCCCCTTGGTCACCCGCTGACTCCTAAGAAACCAGCCGTATCTAAGGTCACAGTAGCGGGCGCTCTTAAGATACGCAACGTTTCTTATGGGCGCGGCATGAGGCCACAGTCCCCGCACACAAAAAGCCTGCGCCGCAGGGCGGCGGCGCCTCCCGCATCGCCCGGGCCCGCCGCCCGGCCTCCGGCCGCCTCACCTGCCATGGGCCACGAGCACCCGCCTGCCCGCGTCCGAACGAGGCGACCCGGCCGGTCCGCTGTGCTGCCGGGTCACCGGACGCTGCCGAGCACGGCGTCCGCATGAACCGCGCCACCGACCGCGGACGCCCCTCTCCCCTACCGGGCGCCACGCGGCAGTCGCCAGCTGATCAGGGCGGACACCGACGGTTGCCACCGAGGGGCCGGTGCACCGTCCGGGTCCAGGCCGCACGGCCGCCATCCGAGGACCACCGCCCACATCGTGAACGAAGTAGGCGGGACGCCGGTACTGCCGTGATCGGTCGGTCGCCGGGCCGAGAGACCTGACTGCTTTCCGTTGTGCAGCAGCGGGTACTCAGGTGGAATTAGCGATGCGAACTGCCCCGGGTCCGATAGGGGCCCCGGACATGTCCGGGGCCCCTATCGGACCCGGGGCAGTTCACTTGTGCTGGGCAGGTGCCGGTACCGCTGGTCCGCGTTGTCGACCGGCAGCCGCCTGTCGGCCGCCCAGACGGCCAGAGCGCAGGCCGCGAATCCGGCTCCGAGGAGACTGGATGCGGCCCAGCCGTGGGCGGTGAAGGTGGCGGTGGTGGCGGCTGCGCCGAGGGCGGAGCCGAGGGAGTAGAAGACCATGTAGCTGCCGATGACACTGCTGATGCGGTCCGGGTGTGCGGTGGTGAGCAGATGCTGGTTACTCACGTGCACGGCCTGAACGGCGAAGTCGAGAAGCACGATCCCGATGATGGGGAGCCACAGGGACCAGGGCAGTTGCCCGATCGCCGCCCACGCAAGGGCGAGCAGGGCGAGCGCGAGACCGGTGACCGGGGCTGCCCGTCCCGCGTCTGCCCACCGTCCCGCGCGTGCCGCGCCGAGTGCGCCGGTGAGGCCGGCGAGGCCGAACAGCCCGATCTGGCTCTCGGACAGCTGCCAGGGGGTGTCCGCCAGCGGCAGGGCCAGTCCGCTCCACAGGGTTCCGAAGGAGGCGAACAGGAAGAACGCGATGAGTCCGCGGGTCAGAAAGAGGCGCTGCTTGAGCAGGTCGCCGAGGGAGGCGACGGCCCGTACATAGCCTGTGCTCAGGTCCGGGTGTTTCTCCGGTGGCAGTGCGGTCAGGACGAGGGCGGCGAGTGCGAGGGACAGCGCTGCGAGCACGGCGTAGACGCTCCGCCAGCTCCACATCTGGGCGAGCGCGCCGGTGATCACCCGTGCGCCCAGGATGCCGACCACGACGCCCGCGGTCACGACGCCGATGGTGCGTCCGCGTTCGGCGGGCGTGGAGACCGACGCGGCGTAGGCCACGGATGTCTGTACCACGACCGCGAACAGCCCCGTCACCGCCAGCCCCGTGAACGCAGCCCAGGCGGCCGACGCCGAGGCCGTCAGGGCCAGGCCGCCCGCGGTGACAGCCAGGTGCACGGCGATGAGCCGGCGCCTGTCGGCCACATCACCGAGCGGCACCAGCAGCACCAGTCCTGCCAGATAGCCGAACTGGCCGGTCGCGACGATCCACCCGGCGAGGTGGGCCGGCACCCCCAGATCGCGTCCCATCGGCTCCAGAACCGGCTGCGCCGCATAGATGCTCGCCACAGCGACACCGCACACCATCGCGAGCAGCAAACGCCGCCAGGTGTCCATCGCACCCCACTCCCAATGAGTAGTAAAGTGAAACCATTTTGACGGTACGGCATGATGGTTTCAATCCGCAACTCATTGGGAGGTGCCATGCCGCGCATCACCACGCGCTCCTCAGGCCCCGACTGGACCGACCCCGACTGCCCGGTCGCCCGCACCCTCGACCTCGTCGGCGACCGGTGGAGCCTGCTCGTCATCCGCGACGCGATGGACGGAGCCCGGTCGTTCACCGAGTTCCAACGGCGCACCGGCATCGCCCGCAACATCCTCACCGACCGCCTGCGCAAGCTCACCGCTCACGGGCTCCTGGTCCAGCGCACCGCACCATCGGGCCGCCGCCAGGAATACGCGCTCACCGACGCCGGCCGCGACCTCTTCCCCGTCATCCTCACCCTGCGGCAATGGGGGGAACGCCACGCCTTCACCCCCGGCGAGCCCCACTCCACCCTGGTCGACCAGCACGGCGCCCCGGTCCCCGCCCTCGTGCCGGCCGGTACCGACGGCACCCCCCTCGACGCCGACACCACCCACGTACAAAAACCCCGCTAGGGGACAGCAAGAATACTCAGCCGCCCCGAAAAGGAGCGAGCGATAAATCTTGCCAGCACGCGGCGCAATCACTTCACGGCGAAAACTGCAAAATTGTCAGTGTGTCATCTCCTTGAGCAACGTAGACGTCCACTGACATCCTTGCCGTCGCAGCTGACAAGGTTCCGCTGCCCATCAACCGAGAGACCGCACTTCAGAGCGTCGACGCCTCCTGCCAGTCGTTCAGAGTCGTCATCGGTTCACCGGCCTTGATCGTTCGTTGACGCTGTGATTGGGTACCTCGCCGCCCTTTCCGAGTCGCGGGGAAGAACATTGGACTGGAGTTTGCTCAAATTTCTGCCGGCACTGCTCCTTTTCACGGGTTCCGGACTCTTCTACGACAGGGGCCGTCTGCTCAGGCGCCGGGGCGTCACAGTGGCGGCACGCTGCATCGACAGGCGGTGGCAGGGGCAGGGCGGTCCGACCTACGTACTCGGATACACCGCGCAGGACGGCCGCGAGCGTGTGATCGACGCGGGGGAGAAGGAAGTACCACCGGGAATCCGGGCGGGCAGTGAGGTGCTCGTGTGCTACGACCCCGTGTCCCCGGAGCGTGCGGAACCCTTGCAGGTGACCGAGGCGCCGCTGTGGCGCCGCGGCTATGAGTGGATACCGGCGAGCATGGGCGTGGGGGCCGTCCTTCTCGCCCTCATCGCCTGACGTGCGGTGATACGACCGCGTCGGCCCGGCGACCGGCTCCCCGGCCCGCCCCTGCCCAGCACCGATGCATACCGGATCGCCCCTGTCGAGCAAGCCCTTCCCGAGCCGGAAGAACTCTTTTGATCCAGTTCAGGGAACAGCAAGTGGATCAGAAATCGAGTTTCTGAGAGTGGTCCGTACCGTCTCCGTCCTTACCGCCACGGACCACCTGCTGCGATCATCACATGCCCACCCGGCGCCGCGCCGGGTTCCAGTGCTCCCGGACGCGGACGTCCGCTGGCGGCCGGCCCCTTCGCGCAGCCGCGTCGCCGATACGCAAAGACACCCCAGGGCGCCCGATCCCCCGGGCGCCGCTCCTGCCCGCCCGATCCGTCCCCCACCCCACCACCACGTACGGGCAACAGGAGCCGGCCAAGGGGATGTCAGCCCCGCAGACCACACCAAAAACGCCAGTTGACCTGCACATATGACCGAAAGTCGGGAAGGGGGAGAGCAGGGTGCCCTGCAGGGTGCCCTGCAGGGCGCAGTGCAGGGCTGCTACGGGAAAGGCGTCCTGTCCGTGGCCAGCCATGGACAGGGAGACGGGTACCGCCCCGACCGGGACAGAACCGGACTCGGGCTGTCACGGCTGAGATCAAGGTCCTATGCCGTGCTGGCGCAAGGACTGGCCCTGAGATCCTGCGCAGGTTCAAAAAGCCGTCTGTCGGCTCTCTGAACGCCCGGCGGCGGCCCCGCAGCTGCCGCCCCTCCCCACCCCGCGCACGGAGACTTCGCCGACGCGCCACAAGTAGCCCTGCGCGCTCCGAACCCCGAGGTTGCCCCCTGCTGCCCGGCCCGTGGTCTGTCCCATGGTCCGTCGCGGTCGGTCCGTGGTCTGCTCACCGGCACCCCGTCACAGGCCACATGCTGAACACCGCATCACGTCGACGGCAGATCCTGCCCGGCAGCAGGGGTGAAGGTACACCCCAGATGCGGTGGAGTTTCGAGCCCTCCTCCGCCTGCCCCGTCCGAAAGCCGATGCTCGACGCCCTCACCCCGGCCGCCCCGCGTCGGCCGGTCCTCCGACCCTTTCTCCAGCAGTTGCCCGGCGCGCAGCCGTTGGTCCTCCACCGCCGCATCGTAAGCGCTGGTATTGCCGTCGCCCCCTTCCTTCAGTCACCGGTCACGGCTGCGCTCCCGTCGGACGGTTGGCTGCTGTCGACATAGACGACCAGCGTCCGTTCCGGCTGTTCGGCCAGGTGAAAAGCGGTGTACGCATACTCGGTCGCTCCCCGTTGCGGGTGTCGTAGCCGCTTGCGACCGCTGTGCCGGGCCTGCACCTCGTACTGCGGCCACCAGTCCCGCACCTCCGGACTGCCCTCGTTCAGGTCCTCGATCAGGCGGGTGTACCGCGGATCGCCGGCGTGGTGTGCCGCCAGCGTCCGAAGTCGGCCGAGCAGGCCGCGTGCTTCGGATTCCCAGTCGACCAGAACGTCCCGGGCCACCGGTTCGAGGAACACCCAGCGGACGAAGTTGGCGGGCCGGTCCGCCTCGGTGATGAGCCTCGGGAACAGCTCGTCGGCTGCCTGGTTGTGACTGAGGACGTCATAGTTGCCGCCGATGATGTACGCCGGGTTCGGCTGGAGCAACAGGGGGACGGCACCCGCCTCGGCCGGAAGCGGCTCGCGTTCCTCGGCTTCGGCAGCAGGCGCGTGACCGGCGAGCCGGAGAAGGTGATCGCGCTCGTGCCGGTCGAGCCGCAGCGCCGCGGCGAGGGCGTTGAGCACCTGTTCGGAGACGCGGATCTCTCGACCCTGCTCCAGGTACGTGTACCAGGTGGCGCTGATCCCGGCCAGCAGCGCCAGTTCCTCCCGGCGAAGTCCCGGAGTCCGACGGCGGCCGGTCGGAGGCAGGCCCACCTCCTCAGGGGTCAGGCGCTCTCTCCGGCTGCGCAGGAATTCGCTTAGTTGACGGCGCTGGGCCGACTGCGTGGACATGACGGATGGCACCTCTGGTTCCAGGACAACTGCATTCTGGATACCAGGCTAAATCCCCAAGACACTGGTGTGCGAGCGAGGGCCGCGGAACGACCGACGGCCTCACACGGTCAACATCGGCACCCCGGCCTGGCAGTGCGCAACGGCTTCTGGAGGCTCCTCCCGGGCCTGCCAGCACGCGACACCCCGGCCGCTGTGCCGAAGAAGGAGAGGTCAGCTCATGTCCGGAATCAAGGGCAAAGTGGTGGCGATCACAGGAGCTAGCAGTGGCATCGGCGAGGCGACCGCGCTGCTGCTCGCCGAACGCGGCGCGCGACTCGTCCTTGGCGCACGCCGATCCGAACGCCTGGGGGAACTGGTGGCCCGGATCGGGAAGGCAGGTGGCGAGGCCGTCCAGATCCGCACCGACGTGACCCGGCGAGACGATCTGCAGGCCCTGGTCGCGCTGGCCGGTGAGTGCTTCGGCCGACTCGACGTACTCGTCAGCAATGCCGGAGTCGGCACCATCTCGCCTCTTGACGATCTGCGCGTCGACGAGTGGGACCACATGGTCGACGTCAACGTGAAGGGCGTGCTGCACGGGATCGGCGCCGCCCTGCCGGTCTTCCGGGCGCAGGGAACCGGTCACTTCATCACCGTCGCCTCCACGGCTGCGTTCCGCATCGTGCCGACCATGGCCGTCTACGCCGGCACCAAGTTCGCGGTCCGGGCCATCTGCGAAGGACTGCGCCAGGAAGCCGGCGACTCCCTGCGGGTGACGACCGTCTCGCCCGGTCCAACGATGACCGACTTCGCCGAGGCCTCGACCAACAGCCAGGTCAGAGCAGAGATCACGAAGATGCGGGACGACATCGCGATTCCGCCCGACGCGATCGCCCGGGCCATCGCCTTCGCGATCGAACAGCCTGCCGTGGTCGACGTGAACGACATCGTCGTCCGGCCCACCGCCCAGAGCTGACCTCTCCCGCACGTCCGGCGCGGACACACGCATCCGCGGGACCGATCCACGGGGTGACGGCAACACAGGCCCGCTGGTCCGTGGCTGGGTGGCATGGCCGATGGGAAACGACGGGCGCGACGCCAGATGATCAGGGTCGTTGAGACCGAAGATCGGCCAGGAGCCGCGTCCGCGTGCGCATTACCTGGATCAGCGTCCCCATGCGCCACTTCGTGGATGCAGCCGCGCCGCATCCACTCACGGCCCCCTCTGAACCGGCCGCGCCGGCCGAGGTGGTGGACCGCCTCCCCGATCCACGCCGGGTACGAGGACGCCGCTACCGGTTCGGCGCACTGCTGGGGCTGTGCGTGGCCGCGGTGCTGGTCAGCTCCAGCCGCCGAACAGGCCGCTGTGCAACTGGGCGTTGCAGATGTTGTATCCACCCGAGGCGTGCCCCTTCTTCGTCCTGCCGTCGACCGCGATCGAGCAGTTGATGTCGCCGTCGCCCATCAGCTGAGCGGACATGTGGTGGTGCATGGCGTCGCCGTCCAGCTTCAGCGTCTTCGTCATCGGCAGTCCACTGCCCTGGCGGCTGTCGGTGTCGCTGCCGTACGCAGTCCCGCCCGGACGACTGAGCGCAGTTCGGCGGCAGCCCGTCCGGAAGGCTGCGTTTCGTGCGACCGCACGGACATGCCTGAACATGCCGACGAACAGCCCTCCACCCGAGAGAAGGCCCTCACCGCAGGCTGTCTCCTGCTGCTCGTACTGGTGGCGGACGTGGCGGCCGGAATGCTGGTTCTCATCCTGCTCGCAGTACGAGGACTGGACCGAGCGAACGCCGACTTCGGACAGGCGGTGGCCGGCACGCCGCCCGCGGACTGGGCGCCAGTGCTGTGCCACGGCGCATTGGCCCTGGCCGTCGGCGTGACGGGCCTCGTACTGCTACGGCTCGGACACCGATACATCGGGGCGGCCCGACTGGTGCTCTGCATCGTCCTGGTCCTGGCCTTCCCTGCGACCGGCGGGTGATGCTCGGTGTCGAGATCCCCGCAGGTCGGTCTACGGAGCAGATCTGTCTTGAGGGGGCCGTGACGAGGGGAGCCCGGGGTGGAGCGGTCGTTGAGTCTTGCGGTGGCGCAGCCGAGGTGCGCGGCCTGCGACGTGACGGCCGACGCGGTGACCGTGGACCAGGCGCTCACGGTGCCCCTACGGTCAAAAAGCCACGCCTCCACAAGAAGCGCGAGCAAGACCTGCCACCGACCGTTGCCGAGGCAGCTGTGATCGAACCTCACGGCACGGCGGGTCCCAGTCGGCTCTCCGTCATCCGTAGCCACACCGCCGGGATCGGCCACGAACGCGACATCGCCTTGGCCGAGCCTGCGCTCGGCCGTGTGTCACTGTCCGCGGCGGTGTCGCACGATCGAGGGCGGTCTCCGTTGGCGTACCCTGACCGGCTCTACCGCCCTCGACCGCGGGAAGGATCCCGCGTGATTCCGGGGTTTCGCCGCTGGGCCCGCAGGGTCACACCGGCCGCGTCCATGAGGCGCTGCCGGGCGGTGACCTCGCCGAGCGGGTGGTCCTGCACTTGGGGCCAGGAGGCGCCGAGCAGGGGCAGTCGGCGTACCCCCAGTACCATTCCTGCGAGGTTTTCCGGTCGGCGCTCCGCGAGGTGGCCTTCCTGCGCGCTGCTTCGGGCTTGCGGCGCCCGGCGTCGATGCTTCGAACAGGAACGTGTGGCGACGCAGCCGTACAGGGCGTCCACGCAGAGAGCGGTGGGGGATGAGTGTGGTGGAGAGCTGGTCCCGCGTGATGGGTCTTCTTCGGGAGCACGCCCCGGCCGATCATGCGGATCTGCCCGGGTCGGCCACGGAACGGATGCTTGCGGCCGCCGAGGAGCGGATGGGCATCCCGCTCCCCCGGGAACTGCGGGTATGGCTGTTGCAGAACAACCTGGATCTTCCCGAGGAAGACGTGGACGACGATGTGGCGTGTTGCGGTTTCGCAGGCTTTCCGGATGAGGGAAGTTTCTTCCTGGGCATCCGGGCGATGGAGAAGCTCTACGCGAACCACTCCACGCCTGGTGGGGTCAACCCTCCGGATCGACCGGACGATCCGTTCTGGCGCAATGAGTGGATCCCGTTCCTGTCGGACCAGGACGGCTGGACAGGGAAGTTCATCGACGTGCGGGACGGCCGTGTCGGCAGGTGGTTCGTGGGTGAGATCACGACCACGGGCGAGTACGCGTCACTGACTCACTATTTCGACTCCGTGGCGGACATGCTGACGAAAATCGCCGATGGAAGCCATCCGACCTGCTCGGTCGTCGAAGGACGACTCGTCTGGTCCTGAAACCGAAGTGCCCCCGTTGTACCGGGGGCCTTCTCATCACGCGCTGACGTCGAGAGCGCCGTGAGTCCGTCCGCGTCGAGCCAGTGGTCGTCGTCCTCCACCAGGCGCTGCCGCCTGATGAAGCCGCCGAACGGCCGTGGCTTCGCTCATGTGGGCGGACAGCGTTTGTCGATGGCTCTGGGCAGGGATCGGTGAGCTCTTCACCACCTCACTCCGAGCTGGCCGGATACAAGCGGAGAACGGCTTGGCCGAAGCTCGTGATGCGGGTGGTCGAGCACCGCAGTCTGCGGAGGATCCGCCGGGACTTGAGGGTGGCGACGGCCTGTTGTCCGGTCCGTCACCGCCCGGTGACCCGCCGGGCACTCGAAGGAGCGGGTTTCACCGGCCGCGACCTGTGGCGCTGCATGCGGGTCCCCCTGCCCGTCGCGGAGCTGCCGCACTCCGCCCACCTCACCGTCGACAAGTGCGTGGATCCGCCGGGCAAGCGCCTGGAACTCCGTGAAGAGGAGGAACCGGTCGCTGAGGCCACCATCGGCCGCCCCGTCGCAGGAACCGGCGTGCTGTGGTGGATCAGCGTGGTCCCCGCCGCCCGCGGGCGGGGCCTTGGCACAGCGCTCCTGGGCTCCGCCCTGGACCTGCTCACCGGGCTCGGCGCCCGCGACGCGATCCTCTACGTCGACGACGCCCCGGCTGATGACCCCGAGCGCGATCGCACCGCCGCCAACGGCATGTACGACCGGGCCGGCTTCACCGAGGTCGACCGCTTGCACTCTTTCACCCGCCGCCCGTAGACGCCCGGCCTCTGACAGGGCCGGAATCGGAGTGTCCGCCCCAGGGCTTCGGCATGGTCCGGCCTCGTCCGTTGTGATCACGTGAGGGCGAGGGGGACGAGGGCGCGGGGGTCGGTGCCGGCCTCGGCCCGATCAGGCAGCCGATCCCGGTCCGCCGGGCGGTCAGGCGTACGGGCCCGCACCACGATGCCGCTGCGCTCTGCCTTGACCGACTCGATGACCAGCGCAGACAACCTTGAGCACATCATGCTCACAGAAGGGTTCGCGAGCGGCGTGATCAGCCGTGTCGCTCATCGCGCTCGGTCGCCACCGGGGATGAGCCGGACCCGTTTGATCGAGCCCCCCGCCGTCATCGGATGCCGGGGTGCGCCGGCCCGCCGTCCGGGCGGTGGGCCGGCGCTCACTCAGCCGCGGGCCACCGCGATCGCCCCGGACAGCCGTTCGCCCGCCTCGTAGATCATGTAGGGGACGCCGCCGTCGGTGCCGAAGGAGGGCGAGGCGGCGCGGCCGTTCTCCGGCGCGGCGCTGCGGGAGTTGTACAGGACGCCGAGGTGGTTGCGCCGGGAGAAGTCGTTGCCGACCTCGGTGATCAAGATGTCGCCGCCGCTCTCCTTGTCCTTGTTGTAGACGACGTAGGTGCTGTTGTTGCGGTACAGCAGGTGCGGGCCGCCCACGTTGACCGCACCGACGTCACCGTGCCGCACCAGCGGCTCCTGGGCGAAGGTCCAGGTGCGGCCGTCCGCCGACCAGCCCCAGCCGATGTCGCGGTGGTTGGCGGTGCCGTTCATCATGAAGACCATGACGTAGTGGGCGCCGCGGGAGGGCAGTTCGTGCGGGAAGACCCGCGCGTAGGAGGTCTCCGTCGTGCCGGCGGGCAGCATGGAGGTGGTCAGTACCACCTTGTCGTAGGTGAAGGAGATCCCGTCCTTGGAGCGGGCGAGCCTGGTGGTGGTGTTCTCGCCGTGGAAGTACAGCCACAGCTCCTTGGCGCCGGCGTTCCACATCACGTGCGGGGAGGAGACGTGGCTGACGGAGTAGTGCGGTGACCATGTGTTCTTCACGATCGGGTTGCCCGCGTACTCGGTGAACGGGCCCTCCAGGGAGTCGCCGTAGGCCAGGCAGACACCTCCGGGGGCGTCGTGCGGGGCGTAGTAGAGGTAGTAGCGGCCGAGCGGGGAGGACAGCTTGTCGTAGACGCCCCGGACGGTGGGGAAGATGATCTCGCCGGTGGGGTTGTAGGCGAGCCGGGACGGGGTGAGCAGGGTGCGGACGTAGGTGTAGTCGGGGAAGCCGCCGGGAGCGGCTGACGCGGTGGGCGCGGTGGTGACGCCCAGGGCGAGGGCGGCGCCGGTGGCGGCGGTGCCCTTGAGGAAGAGGCGGCGGTCGACGTGCGGCTCGTACATGTCGGCTCCTGTGGAAAGGGGATGTCAGAGGTACAGGGCTGCGGTGACGCACAGGCCGCCGCAGGCGACGGCCCACACATAGGGCAGGGTGCGGACCATGACCTGCTGCGGACCGACGCCCGCGTACTGGGCGCTCCACACGGTCTGGGTGCTGGTGGGGTCGGCGACACCGAAGACCTGGTTGTACGAGGTGGCCATGCCGAGGACGGCGACGGCCGGGTAGATACCGGTGGCGATGAGGACGCCCGCGATGCCCGCGCCCAGTCCGAAGACGTTGAGCGGGCCGCGGTACAGGCACAGCGGCACCAGCAGGGTGAACACGGCGACGAACAGCACCGGGTGGTGCGGGCTGACGGCCTTCATCAGCGGCTCGAGTGCCTCGACGGCCCCGGGGAGTTTGACGGCCGCCAGCAGGATGCCGATCGCGATGAACAGGGCCAGCGGCGGGGCCGCCACCTCGAAGCCGCCGTACAGGGTGCGCAGCAGCCGCTTATTCATCTCGCCGGGCCGGGTGGTGGTGACCAGGGCGTAGAGGACGCCGGCCAGGAGGGAGGGGATGATCGCCACCTCCAGGCCGAGGGCCAGGACGAGGGGGACGACCGGGGCGAGCAGGGCGTACCAGGGTGTGTCGCCGAGGCGTTCGCGGCGCGAGGCCGGGCGGGCGGTGACCGGCTTCAGGGACCAGGCGTGCTCGGTGCCGCGCCGCCGGTTCTCGATGACGACGTAGGCGACGGCGGCGACCAGCGCGAACGGGAACAGCTTGACCATGAAGCCGCGGACGGTGCCGACGGGCAGGTCGAGGGCGGTGGAGAAGAACTGCCAGACGGGCAGTTCGAAGGGGACGCCGACCGCGATGCCCATCAGTACGGTGCCCGCGGCCGTCACCTTCGGCACGCCCACGGCGACCATGGCGGGGATGCCGATGATGCCGGCCAGCATCGCGGCGGGCGCCGAGCCGGTGACCGTGCCGACGAGCGCGGAGACGGCGAGGACGCCCAGGGCGACGACGGTGGGCCGGTCGCCGCCGAACTCCACGATCTTGCGGACGAGGGTGCCGGCGATGCCGGTCTCGTCGAGCAGCCTGCCCAGCCAGGAACCCAGGACGATGGCGACCATGGTGGCGGCGAGGGCTCCTGCGCCCTCCTGGAGCACGGTGTCCAGGACGCTGTTCTCGCCGGTCAGTGGTGCCCCGGAGACGAGGGCGATGGCCAGGGCGAGCAGGACGAGGGCGAAGGCGGTGGGCAGTTTCCGGGTGAGCATCGCGGCGACGCCGGCCGCCATGACGAGGAGGATGACGACACCCATGGGTCAGTTCTCTCTTCTTGCGTCGCGTGCGGGGGATGGTGCCGGCCTGTGGGACCGGGCGTCGGCCTCGGCGGCCAGGGCGGCGGTCAGCAGTAGGGGGCTGCGGCCCAGTCCGCAGACGGTACGGGCGTAGGCGTGCGCGGCGACCTCTTCGGCACCGGCGACATGGCCGGGTACGCGCAGCCGGCCCAGGCGCAGGGCGCTGTGCCCGAGCGCGTGCTTCAGCGCGGCGCGTGCGCGACCGTGGTGGAGGTGGGCGTGCACGGCCTCGTGGGCGAGGGCGGCGGCCCGTACCGAGCCCGGCGGGAACCAGGCGCGCCAGCCGCGGGCGTCGACGACCTCTTCGGCCAGGGCGACGGTGTCGGCGTACAGCTCGACCGTGGGCGGCCGCGAGGTGTAGCGGGCCAGCAGTCCCCGCTCCAGACCGCCGTCGCGCTCCACGATCCTCGCGGTGCACTCCACGGGCGGCAGCGCGGCGCCGAAGGCGTCCGCGGCGCGGGCCCAGCGGCGCAGCAGCTCCGGGTCGCGGTGCTCATGGGTGGGGGTGGCGGCCAGCAGTCGCACCGCCCACTCGATGTCGTCGACGGCGGCCGGGTCCGCCGGCGCGTTGGTGTGCGCGGCGGTCATTCCCGCACCTCCAGTACGGCGACGACCGGTTCGTCGGCGGCGCGGGCGCGCAGTTCGCTGCGGGCGAGGGCGAGCAGCGGTCGGGGGTCCAGGACGCCGGAGAGGTCGGCGATGCGGGAGCCGAGCAGCAGGCGTACGGCGGGAGCGCGGACGCCGCCGTCGCCGTAGGAGGTGGTCTCGGCGACCAGTTCGGCCAGTTTGTCGGGTGCGGCGGCGACGGTGGTGGCCTCGACCCGGGCGTCGGGGGCGTGGTGGCGTACGACGCCGTCGGCGTCCACCACGCGTACGGGGTGCCGTGCGGGCCGGAAGCGGCGGCGGACCTCGGTGCCGTAGACGGTGTGGGCGGGGGTGCCGGCGAGGACGTGGACGCGGGACGGGTCTGTCTTGAGGCTGGCGGCGGCCAGACGCAGGCGTTCGGCGTCGTCGGCGCGGTGGGCGCGGTCCTGGGTGCGCAGTTCGGTGGCGCCGGTGGCGACGGCGCGTACCGCGTTGGTCTGCGGGTCGACGGTGACCTCGACCTCGACGCCGTCGGCGGCGGCGCCCTGCTGGACCACGGCGCGTTCGGCTTCGGCGCGCACTGCGAGGATCTGCTCCTGGGTCGCGCCGGGCACGATGCGCTCGACCTGCTCGCGGACGAGCGCGAGGGCGACGCCGATGGGGCTGATGACCTCGTTGTGGCGGGCGATCCGGCCGCTCATGCCGGTGCGGGCGGCGAGATGCGGGGTGACGGAGGCCGCGCCGCCGCCCCCGCCGACCAGGACGGCATGGTCGGTGTCGAGGCGGTACTCCCGTACGAGGGCGTCCACCACGGTCTTCACCTGATCGGTTCCGGCGTCCAGGAGGCGGGCGGCGGCGGTGGCCACGTCGGTGCCGAGGGCGGCGGCGAGCGGGGCCAGGGCGGTGCGGGCGGTCGCCGGGTCGGCGTGGGCGAAGTCGCCCTCCGGGACGCGGCCGAGGGCGTTGGCGGCGCAGGTCATGGTGAGCGCGAACCGGCCGCCGGCCGCGTCGAGCACCGCGTAGTCCGCGGGGTCGCCCGGCAGCGGGCTGAGGGTGGTCAGCTTCGCGTCGCGCAGGTCGGCCGGGTCGGCGAAGCAGGCGTAGGGCAGGCCCGCGATGTGCGCGCTGCGCGGCCCGGTACCGGTGACCCGGCCGTCCGCGACGCGGACCATGGAGCCGCCGCCGACGCCGACGGTGCGCACGTCGAGGGCGTTGAGGTAGGAGGTGCGGCCGAGGATCGTGGCGTGGCGGACGGCGACCTTGCCGCGCTTGACGACGCTGATGTCGGTGGACGTGCCGCCGGTCTCCAGGAACACGCCCTCGCTGACGCGTTCCTGCATCAGTGCTCCGGCGACGCCGGCCGCCGGTCCGGACAGGACGGTGAGCAGGGGTCTGCGGCGCATCTCGTCCAGGGCCATCACGCCCCCGTCGCAGCGCATCACCATCAGCGGCGCGGTCACGCCCGCCTTGGTGATGGCGGCGTCGACGAGGTCGGCGGTGGCCAGCATGCGGGGCAGGATCGCGGCGTTGACGACGGCGGTGCGGGTGCGTTTGCGCAGCCCGTACAGGGAGGTGATCTCGTGGGCGGCCGTCGTCGGCCGGCCGGTGGCGCGGGCGGCCTCGGCGACCGCGTCCTCGCCCTCGGGCCGGTCGACCCCGAACGGCTCGCTGGTGACGAGGGCCTCGGCGCCGGCGGCGAGAAGCCTCTCGACGGCGGCCCGTACCGCGCCGGTGTCCTCGGGGTCGGGTACGTGCGCGTAGTGCAGCGGAAGCCGCTTGCCCGGGGTGAGTTCGAGCTTGGCGAGCGAGGCCAGTCGGCGTGTGAGCACGGCGCCGGCGCCGGTGCCGATGCCGAGCAGGCCGACGGTGGCGACGTCGCCCTCCAGCAGGGCGTTGGTAGCCTGGGTCGTGCCGTGCGCCAGGAAGGCGACGTCGGCGGGCCGGTGTCCGGTCTGCTGCAGCAGCCGGTCGAGCGCCTCGACGATGCCGTGCGCGACACCGTCCTGGTGATGGTGGCTCGTGGGGACTTTCACCTGTCCCACGAGACGGAGCGTCGTGGCGTCGACCGCCACGGCGTCGGTGAAGGTTCCGCCCACGTCGATGCCGACGCGGATGCGGTGGGTGGTCATGTCCGGGCACCTCCTTGTGCTGGGTCGGTCCCACGCGGGCGGCCGCCGGGCGGGGCAGGTGGAGCTGCCCCGCCCGGACTCCCGCCTCGCGGGGGTCGTTCAGTAGCCCCTGACGTCGGGCCAGTGCCGCTGTACGCCGGCGCGGTCGAGCACCCTGGCGAACTCCTCGTACCGCTTGTCCTCGGCCTGCACCTGCTGCGGCTCGACGTCCTCGGCGAGGCAGTGGGCGGCGAGGGCGCCGGCGACCTCGCCGACGTTCCACTCCACCGGGTGCAGGCGGTAGCAGCCGTTGGTGATGTGCGTGGTGCCGATGTCCTTGCCGGCGGGCAGCAGGTTGCGCACCCGGCGCGGCACGAGGGCGCCGAGCGGGATCTCGAAGGGCACCGAGCCGATGTCGATGTAGTTGTCTCCGCCCGTGGACGGGTGCAGGTCGATGCGGTAGTTGCCGACCCCCACCGAGTCGCGGTACCGGGTGCCGCCGTAGGGGCCGACCAGGTCGATGGCCACGTCGTGCTCGGTGACGGTGGTGACCGCCTTGATCCGGCGGGACTCGCGGACGTAGGCCGCCTTCGCGAGACCGTCGGCGGTACCGGTCACGTCCGGGCGGGGGCGCAGTCCGGGGAAGCCGGTGCCGCCGTCCGCGCGCGGCGCCTCGGTCTGCAGCCAGTACAGCACCGACAGGGACAACTGCCGCGCTCCGGCCAGCGCTTCGGCCTCCCGCCCGATGTACGGCGCGAGCCAGTAGTCGTTCAGCGGCCAGTTGGCGAGGGTGATGTCGGAGTCGAAGGCACCGTCCGTGTGCAGCTTGCGGGCCAGGATGCGGCGGAAGCCCCACAGTTCCTTGTCGCCCGCGTCGGCGCTCTGGTCGGCGTTGACGGCGAGCGGGTCCAGGTCGGGGTTGGGCACGAAGGTCCGCGGGACCGGCTCCAGGGTGCGCGGGTCGGGGGCCTGGAAGCCGAGCAGGGGGCCGGGCCAGAAGTCGGGCCGGTAGGACCGCCAGAAGTCGTAGTCGGCGGGCCGGTCGATGGTGTGGTCCTCGCCCTCGTGATGGGAGACGGCGAAGCACACGGTGATGCCCTGCTGATTGTCCGGCCGGGCCTGCTCGGGCGCGTGCGGTTCGTCGAACTCGGCCCGGGACTCGGCCCCGGTGGCGTGCTCGACGCCGGCGAGGTGGAGCAGCTCGCCGGTCTCGGTGGCGTCCAGGACGTAGCGGGCGGCCAGGGTGCGGCGCGTGCCGTCGCGCAGGTCCTGGAGGGTGACGGAACGTACGACATCGTTGTCGGACTCGGCGGCCACCGGACGGTGCTCGGTGAGGACGGTGAGGCGTCCGGCCGCCCGGTGCGGGGCGAGCATGCCCTCCAGGACGGCGAGGGCGACCCTCGGCTCGTGGCAGAGCTTGCTCACCCGGCCGGCTCCCGGGTTGAGGTCGGTCAGCGCCCGAGCCTCGGCGCGCAGCGGGTACCACTGCCGGTAGTAGCTCCGTATGCCCTCGCGCAACTGCCGGTAGGTGGCGGTGGTGCCGAACTGCTCCACCCAGGGGTGCTCGTCGGGGGGTACGGCCTGACTGGTGAGCTGGCCGCCGATCCAGTCCGTCTCCTCCGTCAGCACGACGCTGCGGCCGGCTCGGCAGGCGGCGAGCGCCGCGGCGACGCCGCCGAGGCCGCCGCCGACGACGAGGATGTCGGGTTCGGGTATCACTCTGCTCCTTCTTCGATGAGCTTCGGTGAGGTTTCGGTGAGGGGGACGAGTCGGGGGTGGGATGGGGTCAGGGGGTGGCCGGTGCCCCGGCGGTCGCGCCCGGTCTGAAGGTGCACGCCACGAGGGTGCTCCCGACCGCTCCGCCGCCGATGCGGGAGGCGAGCAGCCGTACGGCCTCGGCGCCCAGCGCCGGGCGCGGGATGTCGAAGCCCATCGGCACCGGTCCGTCCGCCAGGTCGGGGGGCGGGCTGCCGAGCAGGGCAAGCGACACCTGCCCCGGGCAGCTCAGACCCGCCTCGGCGACCGCGGAGCGCAGGGCCCGCCAGGCGGCACCGGTGTCGGTCTCCTCGGCGACGAAGGCGGTGACCCCGTCGGCGAACCAGGCGCGGACGCGGTCGGCGGTGACCTCGCGGCGCGGGTCACCGCACCGGACCACCGCGTTGGGGCCGGCGGGCAGACCGCTCGCCGTCAGCCCGTCCAGGAATCCCCGTTCACGGTCGGTGGAGGCGGGGGCGTCGTCGTCCTCGCGCACGAGCAGGATCCGCCGGTGCCCGAGCCCGGTCAGTGCGGTCACCACCTCGCGGCCGGCGCTGACGTAGTCGGCGCCGACCCAGGCCAGGCCCTCCACCTCGTCGCGCCGGCCGACGTGGACGACCGGGAACCCGTCGGCCACCAGCCGGTGCAGTTCGTCCACGGGGACGTGGCGCCCCAGGAAGAGGCAGCCGTCCGCCAGCCGCACCCGGTTGAGGGCGCCGGCCCCGGCCGCGCCCGCTCCCCCGCTGCTCGACCCGGTGAACAGCACGATGTCGTAGCCCTGAGCGGCGGCCTCCTGCTCCACGCCGACGAGGAACGGGTAGTACGAGTGCCGCACGTCCGTCGGGAAGGTGGCGGTGAAGCTGTAGACGCCGAGCAGGTTGTTGCGGGCGGCGGCGAGCCGGCTGGCGGCGGGGTCGGGGACGTAACCGAGGCTGTGAGCGGCGTCCAGGACCTTCTTGCGGGTCTCCTCGGAGATCGGCCGCCCCGTCGCCGTGGCGCGTCCTGAGAGCACGAGGGACACCGTCGCCTGGGAGACACCGGCGAGCCGGGCCACCTCCGCCTGCCTCGGACGGGCCCGCCGACCGGCCGGCACAGGAGTCCGTCCCGGCCTGGCCCGCCCTGCGGCTTCCTTGGTCACCGCTCCTCCTTCCGGCTCGTTAATGCGTATTAGGTAATGCGCATTAACGAGTAATCTGAGGGAACGGACGCACGCGGTCAAGGGGTTCGACCGAAGAAGATGCCGCGCGACGTGTGCGCCGGACGCCTGCCGAAGGGTGCGCGATCGCCACAGTCGGACGGACGCTCCACCCTTCGGGCGTGAAGCCTTCGGGCGTGAGGCGTTCGGGCGTGAGGCGTTCGGCGATGCGGACTCGCGGCCCCGGCCCGACGGACGACGACCAGGTCCGGGACGGAGCCGAGGCAGAGGCCCGATAACCGTGATGGACGCTGCCCCGCGAGATGCGCCCGAGGCCCCTCTCGTCCGCGAGGAGGCCGACACGGCCGGCATCCCACCCGTCTCCCACGTCGTCATCGGCGACGTGGACACCCGCGAAGACCCGCACGTCGCCGCCGTGATCGGCACCGACGCCCCCTCTCTGGCCACCCGCGTCGCAATCAAGTCCCCGGTCCGCCGCCACCTCGGGCCCAACGACGAGGTCGCCGACCGCGACACGACGATCGAGCCCTTGGTCCGCGAACTGGCCCCCTCACTGCTGGAGCGGACCGGCCTCGGCATCGAGAACACCGCCCAGTCCCTGGTCACCTGCGGCGGCAACCCCGGACGCGTCACCAGAGAGGCCCGCTTCGCCGAACTCTGCGGTGCCGCCCCGCTCCCCGCCTCCTCCGGAAAGGTCCGGCGTCACCGGCGGAACCGCGGTGCCGACCGCCAGGCCGACTCCGCTCTCCACATGGCCATGATCTGCCGCCTCCGCCACGACGAAGCCCCGCAGAAGTACCTCGAACGCCGGACCGGCGAAGACGAAACGAAGACGGAGATCATGCGTTGTCCCAAGCGGTACGCGGCCTACGAAGCCCACTGTCCGATCAAGTTGGACAGCACTCCGAACCGATCGGTCCGGGAACCTCGACATTCAGGAGAGCGTTTACGGGACCCGTTGTCGCAGTCGGACATTCGTCGAAGCCTGCCGCGAGGCAGGCGTCACCCGGTCCATGGGCGCGACCGGCTCCAGCGCGGACCACGCACTCTCCGAGTCGCGTCCAACGCGACCAGCGCACGGGAGATCCACCAGGGCCGCCGGGACCTACGGAAGCGGGGCACTCAATGGCGTCACGCATGGCAACGAATGCGCACAGGTGACGTCCGTCCACAAGAACAACGCCGGCGATCTGCCCTTCGGCCGGCAGACCATCACACCCATCGGCACCATGACCGGCACCGAAAAATGTGCACGAGGCCACACCCCCGGACCGCTCGACTCCGACGTGGGCAGTGCCCGCGGCGTCTTCGTCGTAGCGGCGCGGCCGGCCGACAACGACGGCTTCTGACTGAAGGTCACGTCCTGACACGCAGGTAAAGGCCGCTGCCCGCCGTCACAGCAGCTGAACCGGCACGATCACGGTCGGCAGCGGCCCGGCGACCGCCCCTGGTTCCACTTCCAGGCCGAACTCGTGCTCCACCGCGGCCAGGGCTGCAAGCGCGTCGTCGCAATCGTCTTCGGTCCCGCCCTCCCGGAAGAACCCGGCCCGCTCCAGGGCTCCGTTGAGACGGTCGGGGTCCGAGCCGCTCGCCGGCTCGAACATCCACGTGCTGCAGGTCGCGACAACTTCTCCGTCACGGGCTTGGGTCACATGGGTGGTCGAGCCGATGAGCGACCACACACTGATCGCCTCGGTTCCCTCGGACAGCCACTTGAGCACCGGCCGCTTATGAGACACACCTGTCTGCCCGTTCACGTCGAACAGATACACCCACTCGGCCCCGGAAGGGGCGTAGAGGCGCACCGCCCAGGCATCCAACCCCAGATGCTCGACCGCGTTGTCCATCCGGTACGCGGGCAAGCTCTCCTGATGGACGACGCCGAGCCGACTCAGCACATCCTCCCGCGTCAGCCCGCAGACCGCCGTCACACAGAATTCCTCACTGCCCAGCACCCCGGACAAGCTGCCCACGGAAACAACCCATCCCCTCGCGCGCCCTCCCACCGAGTCGGCCACGACGATACGACACTCCTGCACAACCGTCTTCGACACCAGGCCAGCGATGGAGGCGCAAGGACCGGGGTGACTCGACCCGTAGCGCGTCAAAACTGCTTCACCGCTGCTGACCTGGCCAGATGTACCCGATCAAAGGCCAGGGCGTGACCCGCGGCCTTCCGAGCCGAGGAACCGGCTACCCCGACGCAGACAGGCGTCGTAGGGTTTCGGTCCATGGTGACTGCGACTGTCCGCGAGTGGCACGACGAGGAAGGCTGGGGCGTGCTCGACTCCCCGGAGACTCCAGGCGGCTGCTGGGGCCACTACTCCGCCATCCAGATGGCCGGGTTCCGAACGCTGGCACCCGGCCAACGGGTCGACCTCACGTGGGAAACACCGGGCTTCAAACAGGACGGCTACGTCTACCGCGCGGTGAACATCGTGCCGCAACGTGCCTGACATCCACGGGCGGACATCAACGAAGGCACACGGGGACAGCCCGGCACAGCGCGCTACGGCTTCGCGCTGCGCGACACGGGTTGCAGTGGTCGTCCGGTGCAGTGGGGAGTGGCCCGGGCGCTGAGAACTCCTCACGGAATGAGGCGGAGGGAATCCGGTTGTGGTTGAGGCTCTGGTTCCACACCATTGATGAGGCTCTGTGAAATCAGCCAGTGCTGCTCTTCGTTCCCCACTCGGTGCTGTCGGCAACGGGCCGGGCCGCCCGACCGTGCAGTGTGCGGGCCGTGCCCGGCCGGTCAAGGGCGCCTACGGCGGCGCTCCGCGCTGGCCTGCGGCCACCCTGGACAGTCCGCCCCGGCCCTGGACCTGGCTGGTTATCGGGCGGCCCCTCCCGAGTGGCGCCCGTCTGGCTGTTTAGGCGCTGACAGCGGTTCTCCTTGGAATCCGAGAGCACGTGTGCGCTCTCCGCTCGCTGGACTGCCCGGCCCCTGGTCGTTGCCGATCGGTAAGCTCGTATCGTCTCGTAGGCGCTGAACGGACGCGCGGCAACGGGGGAGGACATGGGCAGGCAGGAGATGCACCGGAAAGTGCATGCCCCGCTGAAGCGGGCGGGCCTGGAGGTGCTCGAAGGCGGCGTGCCATGCACTGCCTTGCCAGTGTCCGTAATGAGCGCGATGGCCAGTTGCACCCACGAGGAGACGGGCCGACAGGATGCTTTCGTCGGCTTCGACGACCAGCAACTCATCGAGCAGGCCAACCGAGGCTGGTACGCATTGGCGACCTCCTTCGGCCTGTTCGACGCCAGCCGCGAGTTCCTGCTCGCCCTCCCTGCCCATCGCTACAACCCGCGGGTAGACCTGTACCAGCCTCGTATATGGCGCCGGGTACGTCTGCTCGACGCCTGGGACGTCATGGGCGCGGCGTGCGCGATTCGCAGGGGAAGATCCGTACTCGGATACGACGACTGTCTGCTCGGTTCGCGATCCGGACGTCCGGAATTCGCGATGCTCTCGCTCGACAGCACTGTCGCCGTGGTCGGAACAACCTGGCAGGACGGTATCGGCTCCCTGGCCGTGCCCAACCCGGGCGACACTGAGCCCGTACGCCGCCTGATCGACTGGGAGGCAACCGGGGCAGACGTGCCACGCGATCGTCGCGCCCAAGCCATCGCGTGGCTGCAGCGCGACAGGCCAGCCGCGGTAGAGCGGGCGTGACCGGTCAGCCGGCATCTCGCCCGCGTTCAACGGCAGACACCACTGCGCCCCCGATACAAGCGCCGGAGTGCTCTCGAGACTCGGCGACATCGATCCTCAGGGGGTCACCGGACGCTCTCGCCGCTGAGCGACACCTGCTCTCGGTATTCGCCGACCAGACCACCCGCCCGCACCAGCGCGCCCGGGTGGGGAAACAAGCTGAGCAGGTCTGGGGAACGCGTGAGCACCAGGTGGGGAAATTCAACGAGCCTCATCACCATGAGCCTTGACGGGTGATGGCGGCAGAACAGGGTGATACACGGTGGAACTGATCAGTCTCTCGGATGGTGACAACGCCTTCCAGGTGCGCGTGTTGGGGCGTCGGTCGCCGGGCTTGCTGCGTCTTCACGACTGGCTCGACGCAGAGGTCCTGATCACAAGCAGCTTCGTCAGTGGTCGTCTGACCATGTCTCTGTCCCCTTCCGACCTGGAGACATGGTCCCGGGCTCTGGATCTACTTGCCGCAGGACAGGACATCTGGTGGAGGGACGAAGTCCACAGCCCTGCGATCAGGATCCAGCCGCACAACGAAGAGCATGAGACTCCCGCCGTCCACGTCGAGGATCCGAGCAGTTCGTGCGTCTCCGTGTTTCTTCCCATGAACCTTGAAGAGGGTTGGATCGACGAGCAGCGGAGGCTGCTTGGGCGAGTGCTGAAGCAGTGGCCGAGCGAGGTCTTTGAGTCTTCGCCGGACGTCTATGAGTGGCGGCGCTGAACTGCTGCCAGACGTCGCCAGCAGATGAGTGCGCATCCCAGGGCGAGGAAGGCTTCGTGGATGTCGTCGCGTATCTCCCAGCGGATTCGGACCTGTCAGCTTCCCCCTTTCAGGGCCCGCATGGTCACCGAGTCGATCGCACACCGCGACCAGTTCAGCTCGCCGCGCGCGCCGAGCTCGTCCAGCACCAGGCGGTGCAGCCCGGCCCACACCAGGGCCTCGGTCCACTCGGTGAACCGCCGGTGGGCCGTCGGCCCGGAAGAGCCGAACGACGGCGGAAGCTGCCGCCACGTGCAGCCCGAGGCCGCCACGAACACAATCGCCGCCAGGACCTCCCGGTCCCCGTACCGGCGCCGACCGCCACCCTGCCGCCGAGTCGGAGCCGGCGCCACCACCCGCTGGAACAACTCCCACAGCTCATCCGGAACCAAGCGCTCGACGATCCCCATAGCACCGGACCACCGAGCAACCCAAATGAGACGATGTCTTGGCCGACGGCGGTCGTGAGCGTTGGTCGTCGGTAGGTGCCCTTCAGTGGCCTCGGGGCGGTCCCAGGACTGCCCCCTGTCAGGCTTCGCCTTGGCTCGGCATGCCAGACTGCGGCCATGGAGGAGATCTACCGACTGTGGTTGGCGGCCGTGCCGAGCCCCATACCTGAGGACGAGGCTCGGATCTATTGGAACTGCAAGGCCGATCCGACCCCGGTTCTGGACGCGGGGTTGTGTCATGCCTCCTATCTCTACGTCGGTTCCTGGCGGGATGAGCACGAGCCGGAGAATCTGCATGCGAGCCAAGGCCGCTGCCCTGCCAACCGGCTGCACAGCTGGCTCTTCTACCTAGGGACGATCGAGCGCTATCAGGCACCGTTGCTTGACGAAGAGCTGATGGCCCAGCTGATTGAGCTCCACCGTCCCCGTTCCAGTGATCTCCCAGCCGATGCGATCGACCTTCAACGGTTGGAGGGCTTTCTCCGCCAGCACTTGGGGCTGTACCTCCTTCCTGAAGGACCCGAGTCGGAGACGTACGGGTAGATGCGAAAGGCGACAACTCGGTGGGCTCGCGCCTGTACAGCTGGCCCGGCCCGGCCTGCGCATCGCCCACGCCCCCTGCACCGGACCTGAGCACCGGGGAGCACTCTGGTGTCGAACCAGTCCCGAGCGCAGGGCTCGGGCGTGGCCGTAGGCGCCTGCCCGCGCGCCGGTGCACGGGCATGATGTACATCTTTTCTCAGCCGGTCAGCGTGACGTCGTCCTGTGCCGGCTCCGACATCTTCCACCGACACCACGGACTGCGCCTCAGGCAGCAGCTTGAGCACCTCATCCGTCCCCCGGGCACTGGCGCTCTTTCCACCTCACTCCGAGCCGGCCAGATGTAAGCGGAGAACGACCGGGACGAGGCTCGTGATACAGGTGATCGGGCACCGCAGTCTGCGGAGGAGCCGCCGGACTTGAGGGCGGCGACGGCCCGCTCGGCCAGGGATCGGATCTTTGCATGAGATCGGTTGACGGTCTTCTGCCCTGCGGAGAGCGTCTACCGGCGGCCCCGGCATGGGACGCGGACCGTACCCTTGACACCGCGATGTCCCTCGTCGGCCCAGCACCTGATGTCGGCGTCCGCGAGAGTGCTGATGATGCCGTGCTCACGGGCGGCCCGGGTGTCGTGGACGGCGCCGGGCAGAGTCGGCGAGGCCCACAGCAACCGGTCGGACGGATCAGCCAGGACCTGCACATTCACCCCGTGTTTCTTGTGCGCACCGGAGCGATAGGGCCGGTCCGCGGCGATGCGGTCGATGGGGAGCAGGGCGGCGTCCAGCAGCACGCGTGCCTTCGTCGATGCCGTCCGGACGGCCTCCGCAAGGGTCGGGGCGAGGACGGCCAGGAGTTCGACGGCCCCGGCGATGTACCGGCAGGCGGTCGTGGCTCCGATTCCGGACCCGGTAGCGAGCTGGCCATACGGGTGGCCGTTGCGGAGGTGGGAGGTGAGCAGGGCCTGCAGGCCAGGGCTCAGACGCCGCACCTGCCGAGTTCGCCCGGCAGTTGGAAAATGCTCACCGAAAACAAAATGCCGAACCACTGAAGTAACAGCGCCGAACATGTACGTGGTGGGGCGGACCTCCGCCCTGCTCCACCACTTCAAACGTCTCGCAGTTCGCTGGGAACACCGCACCGAACCCCATGACGCCTTCGTCTCATCGGACTGCGGCCTCATCTGCTGGAGGCGGCCGAAGAGGAACTGATCATGATCGCGTCACGAGCTTGAGCTACAACGCACACCACTCACCCGGAGGGCCGACTGCCCCCGTCCGGGTGAAGTCGTGCACCAAGTCCCACGCCCGCTCGACATTCAGGACGAAGTCGCCCATGAAGGCGGCGAGGTCGTCCACGATCGGGACTTCTACCCCGGTGTCCAAGGGCACGGTGCCATCTCCTACGAGCAGAGACATCCGCTCGGTGTCGCTCATCAGATGAAGGACCGCGTGCTCGTCCCGGAAAGCCAGAATCAGTACCGGAAACTCCCTGTTCGGCGATCGAACCTCGATGTATCCCTGACCACAGGAACGCAGGTCGTTGAAGCGGTCTGACAGATCCTTCACCTCTGAACGTCTCTCAACCGGGTCGAACAGTCCCGATTGCGGCGACGTCGCTGCCCACCACAGCACGCTCATAGCCCCTTCTCCACATAGGTCTGACGGCGGTCATCGCCCACGGTCCAGGCCCATGCTCCCTTACTCCGTCAACGTCGCCCTCGGCACGGTCACCGTACGGAACGTCGCCGTCGGGGAGGTCGCCTGGGGGCTGGGCCGTACCCCCGCCCAGGTCGCACCGGCCTGGACTCTGCGGAACCCCGGCGTGACAGCGCCCGTCATCGGCGCCCGCACGCCCGCGCAGTTGGAGGACAACCTGGGCGCACTGGACGTGGACTTCGACGCCTCGCAGGTGGCCCGCCTCGACGAGGCCGGCGCGATCAGCCTCGGCTACCCGCACGATCTGCTCGCCGGCGACCACATCCGCAAGGTGACCAGGAGCGAGATGAGGATCCCGACTCACCGCTGATGTCCGGGCGAACGCCGAGGACGGCTCGACCGCCGTCCTCGGCACCTCGTGTCCGGACCTGACGAAGCACTACTGGTCGGGTTGGTTTCATGGCTGGGTGCGCCGCTCGGCGGCGTCGAACGCGGGCGCGAGCGGGGCCAGCGCCGCGCGGAGGTGGTCGGCCAGTGGGTCGGAGGGCACGACCAGTCCTTCGGCGCCGGAAGTCCCGGCGGCCTCTGCGCTTCCGGCCGGCCGGAGCCAGCCTTCCAGCGCGATGCGCACCGCCGCGGCGACGCTTGCCGCAAGGACGCGGGCGGTGTGCGCCTCGGTGTCACCCAGGCGTTCGGCGATCACCGCCGTGAGAGCAGGTTCGATGCCGGCGGTGGTATCGAGGAACGCGTCGCGCAGCGGGGTCCGGGTGGTGATCAGCAGCAGCGCCTCGGGGCCGTGCTCGCCGGTGTTCGTGTACTGCTCGACCACTGCTTGGGTGACGGCGTCGGCCAGGCGCACTGCTGCGGGCCGGGTTGCGACCGCCGCCGCGACGCGTGCCTCCCGGTCCGCGGTCACGGCGGAGACGATCGCCTGCTCGCGGCTGGCGAAGTAGTTGTTGTAGGTGCGCGGTGAGACTCCGGCCGCCTCGGCGATGTCCTCGACCCGCACCTGGTCGGGTCCGTGCTCCACGGCCAGGCGCAGGGCCGCCTCGCGTAGCGCCTCGCGCGTGGCCTGCTTCTTCCGCTGCCGCAGCCCTGGGGGTGGTGTCGTCACGGTGCCAGCGTTCCACACAGAGCTGCGCGTGCACGAAAGTTTCCTGTCAGTCTCGACCCACCCGAGACCGGCGGAGAGGACGCCATCGTGCGAGCACGAGGAATGACCTACGACACCGGATTCGTCGTGCACGGCCAGACATCCCGCGAGCACTTCGACCCCGCGGTGGTCCGGCGTGAGCTCGCCGTCATCCGCGACGACCTGCACTGCAACGCGGTTCAGATCATCGGCGGCGACCCGCATCGACTGGAGCTGGCCGCCGGGGCCGCCGCCGAGCTCGGCCTGGAGGTCTGGTTCTCGCCCTATCCGCTGGAGCTGGATCCGGAGCAGATCCTCACGCTCTTCCGCGACTGCGCCACGCGAGCGGAGCGGCTCCGACGGCAGGGAGCCACCGTCGTGTTCGTCGCAGGGGTCGAGCTGAGCGTGATGAACCGCGGGTTCCTGCCCGGAGAGAGTCCCGAGGAGCGGGTCGAGCAGCTGGTGAGCCACCCCGAGCGGCGGGCCGAGGCGATGCGCGGGCTCGGCGTGCGCATCAACGCATTCCTCGGCGAGGCCGCGGCCACGGTCCGCGAGCGCTTCCACGGCAGGCTCACCTACGCATCCATCCAGTTCGAGCAGGTCGACTGGGCCCCCTTCGACATCGTGACGTTCGAACTGATCCGCTCCGCCGAGATCGCCGACTGGTTCCGGGAAGCGGTGCGCATCCTGGCCCAGGACACGAAACCGCTCGCCGTCACCGGGTTCGGCACCGCGGCCTACCGCGGCGCGGGAGACCGCGGTGGGCGGGTGCTGGACGTGGTCGAACACGACCCGAAGACCAAGACCCCGGTGCGGCTGAACGGCGTATACGAGCGCGACGAGGCCGGCCAGGCCGGCCAGGCCGCCTATCTGAGCGAACTATTGGAGGTCTTCGAGACCGAGGGCGTGGACAGCGCGTTCGTGTTCCTGTTCGCCCTGCCCGGCTATCCGCACCGCCCGGACGGCGACCCCAGGGACGACCTGGACCGGGCCGGCCTGGGCATCGTCAAACTCCTCGAAGGGCGCCGGGGGCAGACCTACCCCGACATGGAATGGGAACCCAAGGCCGCCTTCGAGGCAGTGGCGCAGCGGTATCGGAGGTGACAAGCCCCGGCACGGTGACCACGGCTCGGAATTGGCACTGCGGCGCAGTGCAGACTCTGAGCGGATGAAACGGTGTTCGCCGAACTCACCGCAGACCTCGTGCCGGTCTGCCGCCGCCGCGACCCGCGGGCCGACGGCGTGTTGTACCTGCGCGGGCTGCTGATACCGGGCGTTGCGGGCGACTGCCGGTCGATCACGGAGACAGTCGGCCCGGACCGGCCGTATCGCCTGCATCACCTGCATCACCTGCATCACCTGCATCACCTGCTCGAACGCGCCGACCGGGAGCAGGATGTCACGTAAGAGGTGACGCGCACGTGTCTGATCCGGCGACTCGGCGCCGACGTGAGAACCACGCATGCGCCACCACGCCGGCACTCGCCCGCGCGCAGGCGGAACGAGCGCCGGCCGCCGGGATCAGACCGCTATGGACAACCGGAGACGAGGCATACGGACGCAACCGGAGATTGCGCGAGTTCCTGGCGCGGGCATCGACTATGTGCCACACCTGCCTCGCGCAGGGTGGTCCGGTTGATGCCCAGGTCAGCGGCGATGCCCTTGTACGTGAAATGGCCTTTCAGTAGATCCACTTGGCCCCGCCCTGCTTGCAGGGCGGGGCCAAGTGGATCTTTTCGAGAGTTGAGGGACCAGTCCTAGAAAGGCATCCGTTCGTCGAAGTCAGCATCGTCCGGGATCTTGGGAGGGACCCACCTATACGAGCTTGCAAGCTCCAAAAGCTCTACAGGAACGTCCGCCTGATACGTCTCCACGTAGTACGGGTAGGAACTCGGCCAGACCCAGACGCCGTCCGTATGGATGCTCAGTGCGCCGATCAGGGGTTTGTCCGGTGCCAGGTCATCATGCACCCCGCTCCCGGAAACCGCGACGAAATGGGCACTCCGAAGGTACGGGACAAGCTTATCGACAGGGCCGGTAAATTTCCCCCGCGAGCTCTCGAGCGTCGGCTGACCGCGTTCTCCGACCTCGGTGTCGCTATAGAATCCGACCGGCTTGAGCTTTACTGTCACCAATCTCCTCCCGGTCTGAAATCTTTCCACTCACCAGCCTTCCCGTACGGCTTTGGAGGCGCTCCAAGTACACCGTTGGGCTTGGCCCACACTCTTTCCGTTTGCACCATGATCTTCACACCCAGCGCGTTCGACGGGTTCTGTGCAGCTGTAGCGTACAAGCTCCAGTGCTGCAGGAAAGCGGCCGCATGGGGCTCCATCATGATTCGGACCCTGTCGCACGAGCTTCGCCAGCGTCCGATGACTGATATCGGCTCCCTTTTGCCATGCGTCGGGATGCTCGCCATCGGCGTCCGCCAGGACGTCCAGGACCCGGCGCATGGTCTCCGGGGCGGGATCGTCAACCGTTCCTCCCATGACGTCGTACATGAAGCAGCTCATACGGCCGGTCACCTCATGCGTGATCCACACAACAGACCCGTGCAGTGCCTCTCGCTACCGCTGGGCCGTCCCTGGGCCGTACGGGGCGCTCGACGCCCACGCTGACGACCACCGACAGCCGACAGCCGACAGCCGACAGCCGACAGCCGAGCGTCAGGTCACAGCATTGGTCGATGACGCGGTCCCCTCTCAGAGCCCCGGCGCCGCACCTCTTCGGTTCCTGCAGCTCGATCTCCAGGTGCTCGACGTCGGTGAAGCGGATCTCCTCCAACCGGTCCGCGCGGCGGCCGCCGTCCTGGAAGTACACGTCCTTGAGCGCCTCGGCGGTGATCTCCTCGATCTGCTGGTCACCGGCGCCGGCCTCTGCTGGGCGCCGAAGAGACGGGCGGCGTACTGCGGCAGGGCAACGGTCAGGTGCCGGATGCGGTCCTGGTCGGTGGCCGCTTGCGACGGCCGGCCCGTCCTCCGCCCTGCGGGCAGCAGGCCACCACGCGGTGAGGAGTTCCGCTCCGGCCCCGGAGGCAGTGCCCCGGCCACGTGGGTGTATGAGGGGATGAGGCAACTGGTGCCCAACGCCGGGGAGAGGCAGCCGCCGACACCGCCGGCCCGGGCCGGGGCGGCCGGCTGACCGGTCCTCGGCACGGTCACGGTTATGGCAGCCGCCCGGAGCGCGGCCACGCCACGGAGACGCAGCCGCCCCCGCCGGGTGCGGGCCGAGCGGGTCCGCGGTACTCAGGAGAGGGCGGAGGCGCAGGTGGTGGGGGTGGCGTGAGCGGGGTCGAGGATGTTGCGGATCTCATGATGGGCGATGCGGTCGCTGACGCCGAGGGACGCGTGGGTGGCGAGGTCGGCCGGGCACAGATCCTGGACGAGAATGTTGCGCACGTTGGGGCCGCGCAGGAAGGCGGAGGTGTAGGGGGTGACCAGGCGGTCGTGGCGGGTGGCGATCACGGTGTAGCGGACGCCGGGAACGGTGTCGCCGTCGGCATTGAGGCCGGTCAGGAAGGCCGAGCCGGCGAGCTGCTGGGGGATGGCCGGAAACGTGCGCATGAGCGCCGGCTCGAGCCCGGCCGCGCGCACCACATGGGCCAGTCCCTGCACAGTGGTGCCGTGGTTGGGTGGGGCGATGGCGATGAGATGGTGCACCTCGTCCGCGCCGTCGAGGTAAGTGAGGTAGTAACGAGGCATCAGACCACCCTGTGAGTGGCCGACCAGGTCCACCTCGCGGGCCCCGGTCGCCGCGCGCACTCGGTCGACGAAAGCGTCGAGTTGCCGGGCGGATCTCTCGATCGGCCCCAGACCGTGGTTCAGGGGCAGGCCCACATGGCCGTAGTCGAGAGCGAAGACGCAGTAACCGCGCCGCACCAGATCCGGACCGAGCACGGGCCAGTTGACGACCGAGTTCGCCCCCGTGCCGTGGATCAGCACGACCGGTCGCGGATGGGCCGCGGAGGGCTTGCAGGCGTAGTCGTTCCATCCTCCGCTTCGGGCCGCCGACGGAGCGGCGTGGGCCATGCCGGTGGTGAGGGAGGCGCCGGCCAGCACGGTGGCGGCGAACAGCGCACGCAGAGCGCGCAGAGCAGCAGACGGTGCCCGACCGGTCATCAGGGCTCCTTGTGGTACGGGCGGAACACGGGCAGGTTCGACGCAACAGTTCCCGACGGCACCCCACGCCGCTCCACGCCACTCCGATCGTGCTCGCGTATGCCCCTCATTTCGCTTCCACCTCACCCGTACGCCCCACTCCGCCCGCCCCGGGCGGTGGCATGTGCACCCCTCCCCTCGCGGCACGACCGTGCTGACCCGGCCGCCAAGGCCGCCGAAGGGAGCCGCGAAATCAAAGGGTGGGCCCTGCCCGCTCGGACGCCGACCGCAGCCGCCCGGCGTTCGGCGCACACGGCGGTGTGCGCAGTTTCCCGTCGCCGTCCTGCTCAGGCCGCCTCTGGCGTTCTGGTGGAGGGCTCGGTGGATCGTCTCGTGGCACAGGTGCCGCTCGGGGCGGTCGGGTCACGGAGTACGCAGGTGGGCGGCGACCTGTTCCGGGCTCCGCTCCAGGGCGAGCTCGGCCTGGACCTCCGCTCCCGGCTCGGGGTCCGCGGAGAGTTCGACGCGGCGCGGCCGTCCGTTGCGTTCGAGTAAGCGGTGGTGGGGGAGGTCGGTGTCGTAGACGCCGTTGTCGTGCGGGAGGCTGTTGCGGCGCAGTCCACGGCTGACGGTCGGGGGTGACCGGCCGAGCCGGGCGGCTGTCACCCGCACATCCAGGTCGCGTTCGCGCAGGGTGTCGATCCGTCCGCGTCCCGGCGGCGACGGGTAGCGGCCCGACCCTCACTGGGTGGCGAAGAAGGCCAGATCACCGGGCATACCGTGGATCGATCACGGGACATCCCCGGACTCCGTCAGGTGTGGTGCACCGGTAGCAGCACGCGGAACGTGCAGCCTCCGCCCGGAGTCGGAATCAGAGCGAGTCGGCCGCCCTGGGCTTCGGTCAGCGAGCGGGCGATGGACAGGCCCAGGCCGGAGCCGGAGTCGGGGTGGTGGGTACGGGCGGCGTCTGCGCGGTGGAAGCGGTCGAAGACTAGGGCGTGCTCCTCGGGCGGCAGTCCGGAACCGTGATCCGCGACCTCCAGGACCGCATGGCCGTCGATGACGCCGACGCCGATGCGGACAGGGGTGCCGGGCGGGGTGTGCGTAACGGCGTTGCCGACCAGGTTGGTGACGACCTGCCGCAGCCGCGCCTCGTCGGCCAGCGCCGGCGCCCCCGCCGGCCGGCCGCCGCCGGGCCCGGTGAGGGTGACCGGACGGCCGGCGTCCAGCGCCCGGACGTCGCGCAGGGCGTCGGCGGCCAGGGTGCGCAGGTCCATCGGGGCGGCGTCGAGCGGAAAGGCGAGGTCGGCGTCCGAGTCCGCGGGACGGTGCGCGTCCTCGTCGAGGCGGGCCAGCAGCAGCATGCTCTCCACCAGCCGGGTCAGCCGCTCGGACTCCGCGGCGATCCGGGTCATGGTGTGATCGACGTCCCGGCGTTCGGGCAGCGCGCCCATCCGGTACAGGTCGGTGTAGCCCTTGATACCGGCCAGGGGTGTGCGCAGTTCGTGACTGGCGTCGGCGAAGAAGCGCCGCATCCGTGCCTCCGCCTCGGCCCGCGCGGTGAACGCGGTGTCGATCTGGGCCAGCATCTCGTTCAGACAGGCGGTCAGCCGTCCCACCTCGGTCCGCGGGCCCGCGAGTTCGGGGACCCGGTGGGAGAAGCTGCCCTCGGTGATCGCCGAGGTCGTCTCCTCGATCCGGGTCAGCGGGCGCAGCCCGGAGCGTACCGCGAACCAGCCCGCCACGGTGAGCACGCCGAGCAGCACCAGGCCCGCCGCGGTGGAGACGTTCCGGGTCTTGCGCATGATGCCGGCCACGTCGTCCAGGGAGGTCGCCACGATGACGCTGCCGGGTTCCTCGGCGTCGGAGGCGGGCATCAGCCGCTGGTCCGGTTGGACCAGGGCGACGATCCGCCACTGGTGGCCGCTGTCGTGGGCGGGCACGGTGAACGGCCGTCCCTGCCGGGCCACGACCGCGTCCCGGTCCAGTGCGGGCAGGTCAGGGCCGCCTCCGGGCGGCGCCGTGCTGGCGTCGAACGTCCGGCGGACCGCGCCGGTGTCGTCGACGTAGGTCACCACCGTGTCGCCGCCGAGGCCGATCGCGCGCAGCGACCGGGAGGCGTCGGAGGCGACGGACGGCGGTGACAGACGCGCCGCCACCTGCCCGGTCAGCAGCAGCCGTTCGTCGGTGCGGTCCTCCAGGTAGCCGTGCAGCGACATGCTCATCACCACGCCCGAGGAGACCAGCCCGACCAGCACCAGCGCTATGGACAGGCACAGCAGCCGCCCCCGCAGCGACATCCGGGCGAGCAGCCGCCGCGGGGCGTGTGCGTACCGCTTCACGGCCGCGGCCCCCGCACCACGTAGCCCACGCCCCGCACGGTGTGGACGAGCTTGGGTTCGCGCCGGTCGATTTTGCGCCGCAGATAACTGATGTAGGTGTCGACGATGCCGGTGTCGCCGCCGAAGTCGTAGTCCCAGACGCTGTCGAGGATCTGGTTCTTGGACATGGTGCGGCCGGCGTTGGTCATCAGGAAGTGCAGCAGCCGGAACTCCGTCGGGGACAGCCGCACGGTCTCCCCGGCCCGGGTGACGTGGTGCCCGCCGGGGTCCAGTTCCAGGTCGGCGACGGCGAGCCGGTCCGGGTCGTCGCCGCGGGTGCGGCGCAGCACGGCGCGGATGCGGGCGATCAGCTCCTCCAGGTCGAAGGGCTTGGTGACGTAGTCGTCGCCGCCGAGCCGGAGCCCGCTGAGCCGGTCCTGCCGGCCGTCGCGGGCGGTGACGAACAGCACCGGGACGTCGCCGCCCGCGCCGCGCCGGGCCGAGCGGGGCCGGGCGCGCAGCCGCCGGATCACCTCCAAGCCGTCGAGGTCGGGCAGCATCACGTCGAGCAGTACCAGGTCCGGCATGCGGTGGGCGGCCAGTTCGAGTGCCTCCCTCCCGGTCGCGGCGGCGTCGACCTCGAAGCCTGCGTACCGCAGCGCGGCACGCAGCAGTTCGCGGACGGTGGGCTCGTCGTCGACGACGAGGAGGTGGTCCTGCGGTGCTGTCGCCATGGTGTGTCGTCGCCCTCTCAAGAGGCCGCCCGGGTGCGCGGGAGCCGGTCGTGGATCAGCGGCCAGGTCGCGTCCTGGAGACCTGCCGCGGTTCAGCAGACCATATGGACGCCCCGCTGCGCCGGGTCGCCCGCAGTCCGTGCAGCCGGCTGCCGCAGTAGCCCGCGCCCAGGGCCAGCAGGAAGCCGGTGAGCGCACAGATCCCCGCCGTGCCGTCCAGCTCGGCCGTGACGCGGGCCAGGTCGCTGCCCATGGCGCTGACGGTGAGCCACGCGTCCGCTTCGGCCAGCCACACCAGCGGCAGCAGCGCGGCCGCGAAGACCGCGCCGGTGCGCAGGGCGCACGCGAGGTGCCGGCCGAGCAGGGCGTCGGTTGCCTCGCGGGCGGTACGGGCCGGGGTGCGCGCGGCGGTCAGGTAGCCGGTGAGCAGCAGCACACCCAGCAGGACCAGCAGGCCGAGCAGCCACAGCGGAGCGCCGGCCACCGTACGGTCGTCCAGCGGGAGGACGCGGTCGGTCGTCCCGCCGCTTCCCCGGGCTCCGAGGAGCGCGCCGATCAGCCCGCCGCCGTCCGCTTGCTCGCGCTGCGTCCCGGCCGTCCAGGACGCGCCGAGCCCGGAGCTGAGCAGTACGACGATCAGGTTCGGGCCTGCCAGCAGCAGTACCCCCGCGACCCGGGCCGGCTCCTCCTGGCCGGTCAGCGCGATCGCCGCGGCGAGCACGCCGAACACCAGCGACAAGCAGCCGACGGCGGTCAGGACCCCGATCAGGGCGGAGGCGGCAGGGAGCCACTGCAGGCGCCCCCGGCCGAGGGCGAGCGGCTTCGGCAAGGAGGTGCGCCGGGCCACGACACAGCCGAGCAGCAGCAGTACGACGACGCCGAGCAGGGCGGTGCAGGTCGTCGGCAGCACCTCGGTACGGAAGCCGATCGAGGACAGCGCGCCCCCGCCGCCCGGCCGGCCGAGCGCGGTGCCGGTGTCCCCGCCCCGCAGCCGGCCGGTCACGCCCACGGGGAGTTCGGCGGTGCCGTGGCCGAGCGCGGCCAGCGCCGGGACCGACAGCAGGACGGCGGTCAGCGCCCCCGCGGCGCGGGCCAGCAGCAGTTCGCCGCCGGGCCGGCCGCGGCGGCGCAGCGGGCGGAAGAACCCGGTGCCGAGCACCACCGCGCCGAGAAACGTCAGTGTCAGCGGCACAGCCGCCACCCGTCCCTCCAGGCCGATGCCCAGGCGTCCGCCCGGCCACCCGCCGCCCGCGGCGTCCGACACGAGGCCGACAGGTCCGCCGACGGCCATGCTCAGCACGGCCGGCAGCAGCCGGGGCGGAAAGGCACGGTCGCCGGCATCCAGGGCGAGCAGACCGGCGAGCGCGGCGACGGCCATCACGGCGAGTGCGGCCAGCACGGCCAGCGCGCCTTCGGCGGCGTTGCGTAGGGCACCGGCGCAGCGCACGGGCTCCTGGCGGCGGATCACGAGCCCGCCCGGTCGGTGCGGGCCGGCTCGACGGCCGAAGACGCGGCCGCCGCTACCGGCTCCCGGCGGTCGCGCGCGACGAGCTTCTCGCCCTCCACGTCGACGTCGGGCACCAGCCGGTCCAGCCAGCGGGGCAGCCGCCAGGCACGGTCACCGAGCAGCGCCAGGACGGCCGGCACCAATGTCATGCGGACCACGAAAGCGTCCAGGAGCACGGCGACCGCGAGGCCGAGGCCGATGGTCTTCACCATCTGTTCGTCCGAGCCGGTGAAGGCCGCGAACACCGAGATCATGATGACGGCGGCGGCGGTGACGACGCGCGCGTTGTGCCGGAAGCCGTCCGCGATCGCCTCGCGCGGCGAACGGCCGTGGACGTACGACTCGCGCATCCGCGTCACGAGGAACACCTCGTAGTCCATGGCCAGGCCGAACACCACGCCCACCATGAAGATCGGCATCATCGAGACGACCGGCCCCGGCACCTCGACCCCGGCCAGCGGGGCGAGCCGGCCCCACTGGAAGACCGCGACCACCACGCCCAGCCCGGCCAGGATCGTCAGGAGGAAGCCCAGTGCGGCCTTGAGCGGTACGAGCACCGACCGGAAGACGGCGATCAGCAGCAGGAAGGCCAGGCCGACGACGAGCACGAGGTAGGGGACCAGGGCGTCGGAGAGCTTCTGGGAGACATCGGCGTTCATCGCGGTCACCCCGGTGACCAGCACCTTCGCATCGGTCGCCTGCTCCAGCGCGGACTCGCGCAGGGCGTCGACCAACGCGGTGGTCTCCGTTCCGGAAGGGGTGCTGTCGGGGACGACGGTCAGCACGGCGGTGGTGCCGGCCTCGTCGAAGCGGGGCTGTCCGACGGAGGCGACACCGTCCATGCCGCGGATACGGCCGCCGGCCGTTTCGGCCGAGACCTTCGCATCGCCGTTCCGCCCGGCGTCCAGCACCACCGTCAGCGGGCCGTTGCAGCCGGGCCCGAACCCCTCGGCGACCAGGTCGTAGGCGCGGCGCTGGGTGGTCGAGGCGGGCTTGCTCTCGTCGCCTCCGAGAGCCAGCTCCAGGGAGCCGACGGGGATGGCCAGCACCCCCAGCACGACGACCCCGGCCAGCAGGACCCGACGCGGGCGCCGCATCACGAAGCCGGCCCAGCGCACACCGGCCGGTTCGCGTTCGCGGCTCTCCTCCCCGCGATCCGTGGTTCCACGGTTCGTACGGCGGGAGGCGCGGTCGGCGGCCGGCTCGATCCGGCGCCCGGCGACGGCGAGGAGCGCGGGCACCAGGGTGACGGCGACCAGGACGGCCAGCAGCACCGTGCCGGCCGCGGCCAGGCCCATCTGCGTCAGCATCGGAATGCCGACGACGCTCAGCCCGGCCAGCGCGATCATCACCGTCAGACCGGCGAAGACCACCGCAGAGCCTGCCGTGCCGACCGCGTGTCCGGCGGCGTCGGCGCGTTCGCGGCCCCGGGCGAGCTCGGAGCGGTATCGGGAGACGACGAACAGCGCGTAGTCGATGCCGACCGCCAGGCCGAGCATCGATGCGAGCACCGAGGTCGTCGAGCCCAGGCCGAGCGGCTCGGACAGCACCCGGATGGCGCAGACGCCGATGGCGACGCCCAGCAGCGCGGTGAGCAGCGGCAGCCCGGCCGTCACCAGTGAGCCGAAGGTGACGACGAGCACGAGGGCCGCGACGGCCAGGCCGATCGCCTCGGAGCTGTGGCCGGCCTGCATCGACTCGCTGACCGCGTTGCCGCCCGCCTCGACCGTGAGTCCGTCGGAGCGGGCGTCGTCCACGGTGTCCAGCAGGGCCGAGCGGGCGGAGTCCTTCACCTCGTTGGCGGGGACCTCGTAGGTGACCTGGGTGTAGGCGGTGGTGCCGTCGGCGCTGACCGTGCCGGTGGCGTACGGGTCGGTGACCCGCGCCACCTGGGAGCCGGTGCCCAGTTCCCCGACGGTGCGGGTGACGGTCTCCTTGACCGCGGCGTCGGTCACCTTGCCGTGCTCGGTGTGGAAGACGACGCGGGCGGTGGCGCCGTCGGCGGCGCTGCCGGGGAAGCGTTCGTCGAGCAGGTCGTACGCCTGCTGCGCCTCGGTGCCGGGCATGGAGTCGTCATTGGGTGGCGCGGCAGGTGCCTGGGCGGCGAGCAGGCCCGCCAGGACCAGCAGGCCGACCCAGAACACCGCAACGAACCAGCGACGGCGGAAGGAGAACCGGCCGATGGTGAAGAGGAATGTGGCCACAGCGGCAGCTCCAACTAAGGTCGGTACGCGATCGGAACCGCGAGCGTGGCAGCCGCCGCTGACCGTTCCCGGTGAGTTTCTGGGAGCTTCCTGAGAGTTCCGCTGTCCGTGCGGGGCCCGGCCGCCGGAGCACCGGGCAGCCGGGAAGCGGCCTCTCGTCCGCCGGGGCCGATTCCCGGGATACTCCCAGCTTGTGTGTGGTCCGACCTCCGACGATGCTCCGAACGTGAGCGCTCGTACGAAGCCTCCGAGGACGTGAACACGGCCTTCCGGGACGACTCCTTCCCCTGCCTGCTCACGCACGGGGGCACGTTGTTCGAGCCGACCGAGGCGCTGCTGTGCGCGGACCGGCCGGTGGCCATGCCGGCGGACCCGAGACCTGTCGCGAAAGTGGATCTCGGTCGTGAATGACCAGTCCCTGTGGGGCGTGGTGATCCGACGGATGTCGATCCCCTCGCAGCGTGGAGACGATCTATGCGGCCGGTCCCTCGGCGAGGGTGGCTCGGTAGTCACGTTCGCAGTAGATCGGGCCCGTGAATCCGCATACGCTGTGCAGCCGCCTGGCGTTGCAGCTGCTGATCACCCCGACCGCGACGGCCGGGTCCGCGTCAGCCATTCCCTCCACAAGGCCACGAACCGCCTGCCCACGTCACGCTCCGTCTCCAGCTCGCAGATGCGCTGGTCCTTCTCCCTGGCCCCGGCCCGCAGCCGCTCGAGTTCCGCCCGCTCGCTCGCTCGCTCCCCCGCGGTCGGTCACCCGACGGCTCGGCTGCCGGCCGGTCCGACGACGGTGACCCGTTGCGCCGGGCCCGAGACACCCAGCTGTGCGGTGTCCCGGAAGGGCTGCCCAGATCCGCAGCCACCTCCGGGATCGCGGCTTCCCGGTCTCCGTCACGATCCGTACCGCCCCCTCGCGGAACTCCGCGTCGCAGAGGCGGTTCTTGGACGCGATGACCCCCACTGTCCTTCCGGTCACGGTCTCCACGTGCGAAGGCCACGTGCGGCACCCTACCGACGACGGCCGGCCGCACGTGACGCGTCACGTCAGGCGTCAGGACCTGTGGGCCACAGCGGCGAACCCGCCGTCGGCCGGGACATGCACTCTCAAGGTGTCATGGGCCCTCACCTCGTGGCTCTCCCGTACGAGTCCGTCCGGGCCGTCCCTGACGACGTCGACGGTGTACGTACCGTGCCCCAGGAAACGGAGGGGCACCTTCTCGGTGTGGGCCTTGCCGGCGGTCACGTTGCCCAGGAACCATCGGTCGCCGTCGCGGCGGGCCATGGTGGTCCTCTTGCCGGGTTCGCCGGCCACGAGCCGAGTCTCGTCCCAGGCCGTGGGCACGTCCTCGAGGAACTTCTCCAGCTCCGGGCGCTTGCGGTACTCGTCGAGCGAGCCCGCGAAGTTCTGGAGGCCGGACTCGTAGACCACCGAGAGCGCCAGCTCCGCAGCGTCGGACACCGGAATTCTGCCGGCAACGTCCTCTTCACGGGCGACGGCGACGGTCTGCGGGTCAGCGGCGTCGTCGACTGGGTGGAGACCTCCTGGGGGCCGGCCGACCTGGACGTGGCCCACTGCTCGACGGCCCTGGCTCTGCTGCACGGCGTTTCCGCGGGCATGGACTTCGCCGACCGCTACGTTGCGGCGGGAGGGACGCTGGCCGAAGATCGCGCCGCCCATCTCTACTGGCGTCTGCTGGATGCCTTGGCCTTCGCTCCGGACGCCGAGAAGGTCGCCGTCCCGTAGCGCGAGGTGGGCCGTGCCGATCTGACTCCCACCCGGCTGACCAGGCGGCTGGAGGGATACCTCCAGGCCCTCTTCGCGCGCTACGCCTGAAACCGGATCGACGGTCTGCGAACAGGAGGCCCTGGCCAGCGGGCCCGTCAGGCTGCGAGTTGTTCGAGGCGTTCGACGAGCCGGCCGCGTTCGAAGCGGGCTCCGGCGCGGACGAGAGCGACGAGGTGGGGCGCGTTCACGGCCCGCCACCGGGCCCGGGCGGACTCGACCAGTTTGAAGACCATGGCCAGGGCCGCGGTGGTGACCTGCCGGGGCTGGTGACAGCCGTTGCGGACCACGAGCCGACGGCCGGTCTCGTCCCGCTGATCGGCCAACTCGGCCATACACGCGTTGACTTCGGCCTCCGGGGCGGCGGCGAGCATACTCCTCGCTCCCTCGCGGACGATCTCGTCGATCAGGAAGCCGTTGGCGGTGGTGCCGTCGTCGTTGACTACGCGGAGCACGGGCGTCCCTTCCCGGCCGGTGCTGCGAACACCGGCCTATCGATGACCATCAGTCGATCACTCGGGAAAGTACGCCCTTTGCGTGCTTCCCGAGTTCGGTCCACAGGTCTTGGGCACGGCTCTTCGATTCCTGCGACCGTCCCTCGAGTACCGGTCCGCACATGTTCAGGGCCTCCATGACGGCGGCCTTGCCGTGCTCAGCCGTGCTCGCGGCGCCCTCACATCGCCGGTTTCGCCCGGCTGTCGGCAGCTCTGGTCAGACCGATGCCGACTCCATGCTGACTTCTGTGACGCCTCGTAGGGCTATGCGGCAAGTTCGAGACACGGGCCTCCACCGCCGAGAGGTGATCATTGTCGAGACGCACTCCAGGCAGGTCGCGGGTATCGGGCAGGTGGTCGTACCCAAAGCCCCGCACGACTCCCTGCACATCCTGGACGCGCTGCCGAACCTCGACGGCGGGGTCGAGCCGGAGACGGCGACCACCGACAACGCCTCCTACTCCGACATGGTGTCCGGCCCGTTCAAGACCCTCGGCCACAACCTCGGCCCGAGGTTCCGCGGCCCGGACGACCAGCGGTTCTGGTGGGCCACGACGCCCGGGGCCGAGACGGGTCCATACGGCGCGGTGGAGGACCCGGCCCCCACCCGCGTGAACCTGAACAAGGTGATCACGCACTGGCCGGACATGCCGAAGGTCGCCGGTTCCCTGGTCACCGACCAGGGCCGGGCCTACGAACTGCTATGCATGTTCGAACACGAGGGGCGACGACTCCGCTGGGCGCGGCGTGCGCAGCGTACGGACAGATCGTCAAGACCGGGCACCTGTCGCCCCCTCACGGTTCCACTGCCTTCAACCGGCTGCGTATATCGGGCAACTCCCTGTGCGGCCACGGAGATTCGGGGATCATGGTGGCCATGACCGAGAATTTGAGCGAAACGACTCCAAGCAGTGAGGTCAGGGCGCTCCTGCGGGTTCTGGACGGACAGCGGCGTCACGTTCTCGGCATCCTCGACGGACTCGACGCGAAGGATCTGCGACGGCCCGTGCTGCCTTCCGGATGGCACTTCTTGGGACTGGTCCAGCACCTCGCGCTGGATGTGGAGCGGTTCTGGTTCCGCGCGGTCGTAGCCGGGGACGAAGCGGTCGTCCGCGGCCTGACGAGCGGCGACGAAGCGTGGAAGGTGGCCCCGGAAGTGCCGGCCACCGACGTGCTCGACCGATACCGGCAGGAGACAGAACTCGCCGACGCCGTCATCACCGCCACCCCCGCCGACGCCGCATTGGCCTGGTGGCCCCGCGACCTGTTCGGTGAACCGCACCTGCACACCGTGCGCGACGTCCTGCTGCATGTCATCGCCGAAACCGCGTGCCACGCCGGCCATCTCGACGCGGCCCGAGAGCTGATCGACGGCCGCCGCTGGCTGGTCCTGACCTAGAAATCCGGGTGCGGCTTCGCGCTCCTCGTGCCGAAGCCGCCTGCGGGACGAACGACCACCGCGTGATCACCGAAGGGTGTGCGGACCGACGCAGATCGCTCGGCGGCCGCGAGCCGTGACAGGGACGCCGCCCGGCTCTCCCCGCTCAAGCACCGTGACCTGAACCCGCTCGGCCGCCACAGCTTCACCGCCGGCGTTCCGGCCGCCGGCGCCCTGCGCCCGCTGCGTGATCGCGACGCGCCGGAGCCGGACGAGGACGGCGACGGGAACCGGCAGGACCGATCGGGGCGGCCAGGAAGGTGCCGGGCCGTCCCCGTCTCCGGCAGGCCGGACCCGTGTGGGACGCCGTCGTGGATGCGGCTGAGCAGACGGACCCGACGGCGGTGATGGTCCCGTCGAGACGCGGACTACCGGGAGCGTTGCTGGATCTCGGCGAGCCCGGCGAGTGCTGCGGCCATACCCGGCAGGACGTCGGCCGGGATGTGGTCGAGGACGCGGCGCCGGGCGCTGGCGACGTGAGCGGGCCGGGCGGCCCGCATGGCGCGGAGACCGGAATCGGTGAGGACGGCTTCGCTGCCGCGGGCGTCCTGGCCGTGGCGTTCCTTGTGCACCATGTCGTGGCGGGAGAGGCCGTCGATGATGCGTGTGATGCGCGAGGGCGTCAGACCGGAGGCCGCGGCGAGCGCGGACATGCGCATGCGGCGGTCGGGTGCTTCGCTCAGCAGCAGGAGGACGGCGAATTCGGTCATGGTCACGCCGGTGCGGGACATGTCCTCCTCCAGTAGGCGCGGCAGGGAGTGCACCAGGCGGCCCAGGCTCTGCCACAGCAGAAGTTCGTCGCCGGTGAGGTGATCGGTCGCGGGTGCGGTGTCGTCCATGCCTCCTACTCTATTTGACGAAGCAAGCAAGTAGAGTGATTATTGCTGAAGCAAGCAACTAAGGAGGTGGGCCATGACTGCCCCGGCACCGGCCCCGGCAGGGTTCGAGCACGCGCGGGCCGACCTCGACGGCATCCGCATCCACTACGTGAAGGGCGGAACGGGCCCCGCCGTGGTCCTGGTGCACGGCTGGCCGTTCAGCTGGATCGAATGGCGTGCGGCCATGCCACTGCTGGCCGGGCGCGGCTTCACCGTCATCGCCCCCGACCTGCGCGGCTCGGGCGACTCGCAGATCCCGGCCGGACACTGGACCAAACGTGAGGAGGCCGAGGACCTCCACCGGCTGCTGACGCACCTCGGCCACGACCGCGCCTTCGTGGTCGGCACCGACGTCGGCACGATGACCGTGCACGCCTGGGCCCAGCACCACCCCACGGACGTGGAACGGCTCGTGCTCAGCGAGGCGTTCCTGCCCGGCTTCGGCCTCGAGGAGCACATGAACCCCGCCACCGGCGGCTCGTGGCACTTCGGATTCCACGCACAGAGCGAGCTGGCGGCCCTGCTCACGGCCGGCAGGGAGGAGCAGTACCTCTCCGGGTTCTGGTCGGTGATGAACCGCGGCGGCATCACCGACGCCGACCGCGCGGACCTGCTGCGCGTCTACACCCGCCCCGACGCGATGCGCGGCGGCTTCGAGCACTACGCCACCCTCGTCCAGGACGGGCGGCAGGCCCGGACCGGGCCCCGCCTGACCATGCCCGTCCTGGTCCTGAACGGCGAGTACGGGCTGCCCCAGAACGTCCTGCTGGACGGCGTCCGCGACGCCGCGGCCGACGTGCGCGCCGACATCGTCCCGGACGCGGCCCACACCTTCGCCGCCGACAACCCCACGTGGACGGCCGACCGGCTCGCCCGCTTCTTCACCACCACCCCCGCCGTCTGACACTCGGCCCTCCGTACCACACCGAAAATGGAGCACACCGTGCAGATCCTCGTCATCGGAGCCACCGGCTACGCCGGCCGCCGCGTCTCCACCGCCCTGGCCCGCGCCGGACACACCGTCCTCGGACTCGCGCGCGACACCGCCTCCCCCGCCGCCCGTGCGCTCGTCGCTGACGAAGTCACCCCGGTCCCGGGCGACTTCTCACGGCCCGAGACGTGGCGAGGTCACCTGGAAGGAACCGACGCCGTCGTCCACCTCCTCATGGACATGAGCGACCCCGTCGGCAGCGACCGGCGCCTGTTCGCCGAACTCCTCGCCGCCCAGGAACGCGACGGACGCCGCCGCCACCTGGTGTTCACCACCGGTATCTCCTCCTACGGACGCACCGGCCTTGCGCTGATGGACGAGAACACCCCCGGCAACCCCGACAGTCCCATCGGCTTCCGCTTCGCCCTGGAGAAGGACCTGGCCGCCTCCGGACTCGCCCACACCGTCGTGCGGCCCGGCTTCATGTACGGCGGCCCGGCCGGCACCTCGATGACCGGGCAGTGGTTCGCCGCGGCCGAGGCAGGCACCCCCGTCTTCTACGGCGACACCGCCAAGCGGTGGAGCTGGGTCCACGTCGACGACCTCGCCGACGCCTACGTCCGCATCCTCGACAACCCGGCGGCGGTCGACAAGGAGACGTTCGTCATCGCCGACGACCAACGCCTCAGCGCCCTGGACATGCAGCGCGCGGCCGTGCGGGCGGCCGGTTTCACCGGCGAGATCACACTGGAGAGCGCGGAGGCGGGCGGCATGATGCAGATGGCCGCCGACCAGGACGAACTCGTCACCAGCGCCAAGGCCCACCGCCTGCTCGGCTGGCACCCGCGCCACACCGCCTTCACCGACAACCCCGAGCTCCACTACCGGGCATGGAAGGCCGCCCAGCCCACCTCCTGACCCGGCCCTCAGACCGCGGCTGCCTGTCGTCAGACGATGGCGAGCTCAAGTGGTCAGCGCAGCACTGCTGTTCACTGATCGCTTCGGAATGAGGCGCGGAGGCGCCTGAAGCAGACGACGCCACAGGCGAGTCGGAGCAGGGCCTGGTGGAGGTCGGCGCGTATCTCACAGCGGATGCGCAGGCGCTCGGACTGGTGGGGCCAGGCAGAGGTGCGCTCGACGACCCAGCGGGTCCTGCCCGCTCAGGTCGGCCCCCGGGGATGCCGCAGGGGCGGCAGCGCCGGGCGGTGGAGGGCGAGGGGTCGGGCCTCGAAGGGTCTGCTCCTCATCGCAGGCGGGCAGGACACGCTCCCTTGGCGCGGGCACTCCCCGTGCGCACGGGGAGTGAGGCGGCCGGTACGGTAGGGAACCTGCGCATCCCCCCGTGGCTCCAGGCGTGAGAAGTCGATCCGGCTCCACTCCGCGTAACGATGCGCGGATCTTGGAGGTTGGCTGATCTCCGGTGGGAGGTGCGGGATGAGTTTCCGATTGGCGGCGTACGCCGTGTGCATCGAGGACGGGCGGGTGCTGCTCGCTCGTCACGTGCCGACGGAGGGCGAGAGCAACTGGACGCTTCCGGGCGGCAGAGTCGAGCACGGGGAGGATCCGTTCGACGCGGTGATCCGGGAGGTCGCCGAGGAGACCGGATGCGCTGCGGTGGTGGATCGCCTGCTGGGAGTGGACTCACGGGTGATCCCCGCGGCCGTCGCGCGTGCGGGGGTCGAGCACCAGAATGTCGGCGTCTTCTACCGGGTCCGTATCACCGGCGGTCGGCCCCGGCCTGAGCCGAACGGCGACGTCGCCGAGTCGGCCTGGACTCCGTTCGCCCACGTGGCCGGCCTGCGTCGGTCATCGCTGGTCGACATCGGCCTCGCCCTGGCACAAACCCTGCCAGCAACCGGCCATGTCGCTCCTGTCCCGGTCGGCGGCCTGATCCAGCACTGAGATCAGCACGGCAACCGCACCAGGAACACCGTCTCCACATGCGGTCGGCTCGTCACGCAGACGTCTCCGCCGTGTGCCTGCACCAGCTGTCCGACGATGGACAGGCCCGGTCCGCTGCCTCCCGTCCGCCTGCTGCGGGACTGTTCGGCCCGCCAGAAGCGGTCGAACACCCGGGGCAGGTCCTCGTGGCTGATGCCGCTGCCCGTGTCCTTCACCTCGATGGCGACGGCGCCTGCCACGCGGCGGGCGCGGAGGGTGACGCGGCCGTTCCTGCGGCAGTGGCGGTGGGCGTGGTCATCCGGTGGTGTTCCGGTCCCGAAGGGCCGCCGCGGTCGAGCGCGTCATTTCTCGGCCGGGGCGGGGACTCGGGGGAGGCGTAGCTGGAAGCACGCTCCGAGGGTCCGGGGAGCGAGGGTGAGGGTGCCTCGGTGGCGGTGGGCCAGGTCACGGGCGATGGCGAGGCCCAGGCCGGTGCCGCCGTGGTCGCGGGAGCGGGCGTCGTCGAGCCGGACGAAGCGTTCGAAGACGTGCTCGGCGTCCTCGGTGGGCACGCCCGGTCCGTCGTCGTGCACCGTGAGGACCACCCAGGCGTCCTGGTTCCGGACGGTGATCTGAATGCGGTGTGCGGCGTGGCGGACGGCGTTGTCGATGAGGTTGCGCAGCAGCCGTTCGAATTCGTCGGGGTTTCCGTGTACGTGTGCGGGGGCGGTGCCGTCGCAGGTGAGGGTCAACGGCCGTTCGGTGAGGGGGTACTGCTCGGCCAGCCGGGAGGCGAGGGCTGCCAGGTCGACGGTTTCGGGGCCGGCCGCGGGGGTGCGGGTGTCGAGGCGGGCGAGGAGCAGCAGGTCTTCGGCGAGGGCCTGGAGGCGGCGGGTCTGCCGTGCGGCGGTGGTGGCCGCGGCGGGCCAGTCGGTGCGTTCCGGGTAGGCGAGCGCGACTTCCAGGCTGGCCAGCGGTGTGGTGAGGGGGCTGCGCAGTTCGTGGGCGGCGTCCGCGACGAAGCGGCGTTGCCGGGCGGCGGCGTTGTCGAGGCGTTGGAGGGTGGTGTTGATGGTGGTGGCCAGGGCGGTGATCTCGTGTCCTGTGGCGGGGACGGTGACGCGTTCGCGGGGGTCGCTCGCGGTGACCGAGGCGGTGAGGACGCGGATGGCTTCGACCGGCCGCAGCGCGATCCGGACGGCGGAGTAGGCGACGGCGGCGATCAGTACGAGGGTGACGAGCCCGGCGGGCAGCAGCAGGCGGTCGGTGGTCTTGGTGATCGTCTCGGCCGTGTCCGGGAGCACCACCACGTAGACCCGCAGCCTGGCGTCGGCGGCGACGCCCAGAGCGGCAGCCTTGTCACCGCCGAGTTCATCGGCGCTGATATCGGTGGACATGACCATGTAGGTCCCGTTGGCCGGATCGAATCCGTCCCCGGGATTGCCGTCGCGGCGCCCAGGTATGCGGACGGGGCGGATCGTCAAGTACCCGGACTCCTTGGCCTCCGTCGGGGCGGGCAGCACGTGACGGGTTCCGGGACCGAAGTCGTGCATGCCTCCGCCGTGGGCGACAGCGGTGCGTCGTCCGGTCGCGACGACCTCGTACGGCACGGCGCTTCTGTGGACGGGAACCACACCCTCGTTCAGCTGGTCGGCAAGGGTCCAGAGCTGCGTCTCCGCTTGTTCTTCGGCGATCCGCGTGCTCTCGCGGTAGACGTCGCGGTGCACCCACCAGCCGGTGCCGACCAGGACGACGGCGGTGGCCGAGGCGGCGGCCAGGGCCGCGCGGGCTCGTACCGAACGCGGCCGCCAGCGGCGTCGCGGCTCAGTCGCGTTCACGGTCGTCCACCAGCCGGTAGCCGATACCTCGTACGGTCTGCAGGGACTTCCGGTGGAACGCTGCGTCCACCTTCTTGCGCAGGGCGCTGACGTGCGCCTCCACCAGGTTGGGATCGACCGCTTCGTCGGGCCACGCGTGATAGAGCAGATCCGTTTTGGAGACCGCCTGTCCCGCCCGGCGGGCCAGCAGCTCCAGCACGGCGAACTCCCGGGGTGTGAGTTCCACCCGGGCCCCGGCCCGGCGGCAGACCCGGCCGGCGACGTCCAACGAGAGGTCGCTCCCGGCGAGGACGGGCGGGGCGACCGCGGCGGCTCGTCTGGCCAGGGCCCGCAGCCGTGCGACGAGCACCAGGTAGGAGAAGGGTTTGGCCAGCTAGTCGTCGGCGCCCGTGTCCAGGGCCTCCGCCTGGTCCCACTCCCCGTCCTTGGCGGTGAGTACCAGGATGGGGGTTGCGTTGCCCTCCCGGCGCAGTTGGGCGCAGACCTTGTAGCCGTTGAGTCCGGGCAGCGTCAAGTCCAGTACGACGAGGGCGTAGTCGCCGGTCCGGGTCATCCACTGTCCCTGCTGGCCGTCATGGGCGAGGTCGACGCTGTAGCCCTCGGCGGTCAGACCGGTGTGCAGGGTGTGGGCAAGGTCCACCTCGTCTTCGACCACCAGTATGCGCATGTGGTGCAGCCTCGCACAGTGCCGGCCCGCCTTCCTGATCGGCCGGTCAGGTGGGGTCAGCAACCGGTCAACGGGGTTCGGGCACCTTGGCGGAGTGTCCTCGCCGCTGCTGAAAGGCCCTGCCTCCGATGTCCCTCGATGAACGTACCCCCGCCGTGGCCGGGTCGGTTCCCCCTCCCGCGCCCACCCGTCGACGATCACCGAGCCCGGCCGAAGCCGTTGCCGTCATCGCGCCCTTGTCGCTGACCATCGCTCTGGGACTCTGGGGTGTCCGCAGGAAGAACACCATGTGGGGGGACGAGTCCGTCACCTGTCAGCTCGCACACCGCGATCTTTCGCAGATATGGCTCACCGCCCAGAACGTCGATCTGGTCCATGCCCCCTATTACGCCGTAATACATGAGGTCTTCGGCCTCTTCCGCGCAGGACTGCTGACGTTGCGGCTGCCGTCCGTGCTGGCCATGTCCGTCGCGGCGGGCGGAGTCGGGCTTCTGGGGCTACGCCTGGCGGGACCCCGTGCCGGGCTGCTGGCCGGGCTGGTGTTCCCGCTCCTTCCCCAGGTACAGAAGTACACGCAGGAAGGCCGCTCGTATGCCATGGTCTGCGCCCTGGTCACCTGGGCCACCTACGCGCTCGTGGTCAGCGTCCCGCATCGCACCCGATGGCGGTGGGCGGTCTACGGCTCCCTCATGCTGCTGGCCCGTCTGCTCCATGAGTTCGCGGTCCTCGCCCTGGTCGCGCACGGCGTCACACTGGCCGTCTCCCGTGTTCCACGAGCGGTGCTGAGGATGTGGAGTGCGGCTGCCTCGGGCGTTGTGGCCGGACTGCTGCCGCTGGCGATCTGCAGTGCGGGGCAGTCGGAACAGGTGTCCTGGATCGGCGGACCGGTGCGGCTTCCTGGTGTCCTGGTCGTGGCGCCCCTGGGCGCGAGGGGACCCGTGCGGCTCTCCGTGCCGGCCGTGCCGATTCTTGTGCTTCCGACTCTTCTGCTGCTGGTCACCTCACTGGTCAAGCCCATTTTCGTCGACCGGTACGTGCTCTACGGCAGTATCGGAGGTGCGTTGCTGCTGGGCGCCTGGATGGATTACTTCCACCGGCTGCGGCAGTCTCGCCGCAACGCGTGGATCGCGGCCGTCGCCGTACTGGCCGCGCTCGTCCCGCCGAGCCTTGCGCTGAGGACGCCCCAGAGCCGGAGCAATGACGTCACCGCCATCGGCCCCACCGTACGCAAGGAAGGCCGTCCCGGCGACGGGCTGCTCTATCTCTCCGGTCAGCAACGGATCTTGACCGCGGCCGATCCCGAGGACACCCGTTTTCTGACGGATCTGGCCCTGGCACAGGACCCCGTTTCATCGAACACGCTTGCGGGTATCGAGCTTCCCGCCCAGGACATCGCGACACGCATGCTGGAGTTCGACCGGATCGTCGCGGTCCGCGCGGCGGGTGCCCACTCGCCGGCCGACCCGCGGGAGCAAGCGAAAACAAGCAGCTTGCGGCGCCACTTCCGTGAGCACGGAACAACCCATGTCAATGGAGCGCGAGTCACCGTCTATGTCCGGGACCACGACCCGTCTCCGAAGGCCACTCCTGGATCCGACGGACGGGGAGCGAGCGGCAAGTGACGGGGTGACGACCACGACTGGTGCCGGCCCGATAGGTCTCGCGGGCCACGTAGCGCTTGAGGCACCGTACGACTTCGCACTTGGTCCTGCCCTGTGCGGTGCGTCGTTGCAGGTACAGCCGGGTGCGTTCTCTGTTCGTGCGAGTCGGGACGTCAGACTTTCGTCATGGACAGACCGGACGGAATGATGCCCGGCGCGCCTAGGGTCGTCGCCCATGAGAGTTCTCCCCCCTTCGTCCGCCGGTCCCTGGCGCAGTCCGCTGCGCGGTCCGTGGCTGACCTCGGTCCTGGGGATGGTGCTGCTGGTCGGCATCCCCGTGCTGTTCGTCACCGGTCTGCTGTCGTACGCCGCGTACAACCCGGACCTGTCCCCCGTCAACGACAAAACCCCGGACAAAGGCTTACTGGGTCTCTACCTCTTCTCGTGGCCGACCCACCCGTACTGGCTCTACCGACTCACCCAGGGCATACACGTCACCTTCGGCATCATGCTGGTGCCGGTGCTGCTGGCCAAGCTGTGGTCGGTGGTCCCCAAGCTCTTCGCGCTGCCGCCCCTCCGCTCGGTGGGCCATGCACTGGAACGGCTCTCCCTGCTGCTGCTGGTCGGCGGGGGCCTGTTCGAGTTCACCACCGGCCTGCTGAACGTCCAGTTGGACTACGTCTTCCCGGGCTCGTTCTATCCGCTGCACTTCTACGGCGCGTGGGTGTTCCTCGGTGCCGTCCTCGCCCATGTCGCACTGCGGCTGCCCGCCGCCCTGCGTGCGATCCGCACCCTCGATCTGCGCGCCGAACTGCGCACGCCGACCGTACGCACCCGGCCCGAACCCGCCGACGCCGGCGGACTGGTGCCCGGCCGTCCGGCGGAGCCGACCATGTCACGGCGCGGCGCGCTGGGCATGGTCGGGCTCGGCTCCGCGGCGCTGTTCCTGGTCACGGCGGGCCAGAGCGTCGGCGGACCGCTGCGCCGCACCGCCCTGCTGGCACCGCACGGACGTGCCCCCGGTTCCGGGCCGAACGGCTTTCCGGTGAACAAGACGGCAGCGGCCGCCCGTGTGGGGCTCCGGGACACCGGTGCAGGCTGGCGGCTCACCGTCCGGGGCAACGGACACACCGTCCGGCTGACGCTGGACGAGCTGCGCCGACTCCCCCAGCACGGATCGTCACTGCCCATCGCCTGTGTGGAGGGCTGGTCCACCGGCGACCAGTACTGGGAGGGAGTGCGGCTGCGCGACCTCGCGGCACTGGTCGGCCATCACGCCGATGCACCGGATGTGTTCGTGGAGTCGGTCCAACCGGCCGGCTCCTTCCGCGCGGTGGCGCTGCGCGCCAACCAGGTCGGCGACCCGCGATCCCTGCTCGCCCTGCGCGTGGGAGGGGCCGACCTCTCCCTCGACCACGGCCGGCCCGCGCGCGTCATCGTGCCCAACGCGCCCGGCGTGATGAACACCAAATGGGTGCGCCGGCTCACCTTCGGGTCCACGGATGTCGGGGAGCGCACGTGAAACGCCTGCTCCGCACCCTGTACGGAGAACCGCCCCTGCACCTGACGGTCCTGCTGACCTCCTTCGTCCTGTGCGGCTACGCCCTTGCGCGGTTGCTGGCCGGCGACTGGTGGGCGGTGCTGCAGTGGCTCGTCGGCGCGGCGCTCGTCCACGACTTGGTGCTGGTTCCGCTGTACGCGGGGGCGGACTGGCTGTTCCACAGGGTGGTGTGCGGACGTCGGCCCCGGTCGCGGGCGCGGACCGCTCTCGTCCTTCACGTTCGCGTCCCGGCGTTCGTCTCCCTGTTGCTGCTGCTGGTCCACTGGCCGCTGATCTCCCAGGCCGCCGGGCGGCGTTACCGGGCGGCGACGCTGCTCGCTCCGGACGTGTTCCTCGGGCGGTGGCTGCTGATCACTGCCGTCCTCTTCACGGTGTCGGGTCTGCTCTTGGCGCTGCGCACGTGGCGGGCCCGTCGGCGGCCGGGGTCCGCCGAGGTCTTACCAAGTGCTGACGTGCCGGTCGGAACCGGGCGTCCGGCTCGCCACCGGTCCTAGCGTGGGGCCATGCGCGTACTGGTCACCGGCTCGGCCGGGTTCATCGGGTCCCATGTCGTCGACGCCCTCACCGCTCGCGGGCACGAGACCGTCACTCTGGATCTGCGCGAGGGCGCCGACGTGCGAGACGCCGAGGCGGTCTCGTCCCGGCTGCGCGGCGCGGACGCGGTGTGCCACCAGGCGGCGATGGTCGGGCTCGGCACCGGTCTCACGGACGCGGTGGAGTACGTCTCCCGTAACGATCTCGGCACCGCCGTACTGCTGGCCGGTATGGCGGAGGCCGGGGTGCGGCATCTGGTACTGGCCGGGTCGATGGTGGTGTACGGCGAAGGAGCGTACACGTGCGCGCGACACGGGACGGTACGCCCCGGTCCACGGGCCGTCGCCGACCTCGACGCGGGCCGCTTCGAACCGCCCTGCCCCCAGTGCGGACAGCCACTCGCACCTGGGCTGGTCACCGAGGACGCGCCGGCCGATCCCCGGAACGTGTACGCCACGACCAAACTGGCCCAGGAGCATCTGGCGGCGGCCTGGGCACGCGCGACCGGCGGCTCGGCGGTATCGCTGCGCTACCACAACGTGTACGGCCCCCGGATGCCCCGTGACACCCCGTACGCGGGCGTCGCCTCGTTCTTCCGCTCGGCCCTGGCACGCGGCGAAGCCCCGGCCGTGTTCGAGGACGGCCGGCAGCGTCGGGACTTCGTGCACGTCGGGGACGTGGCGAGGGCCAATGCGGTGGCGCTGGAAGCGGAAGCCGCCGCGGGCAAGCTGACCGTGTACAACACGGGCAGCGGCGACCCGCGCACGGTCGGCGAGATGGCGCGGGCGCTGGCCGACGCGTGCGGCGGCCCCGAGCCGGTCGTCACCGGGGAGTACCGCCTCGGCGACGTCCGCCACGTGACCGCGGACTCCTCCCGCCTGCGCGGTGAGCTGGGCTGGAAGCCGGAGACCGGGTTCGACGAGGGAATGCGGGAGTTCGCCCGGGCCGAGATGCACGACACGCGCCCATGAGCCCTCCCGTCCTCCGGGTACGGAACAGCGGTGGAAAGGCGTGCACCGGCGAAAGGCGCTCGCACCACCTGCGCCCCGCTTCGCCTTCGCCCTCGCCTCTGCGCCGGCTTCCGAGGACCCGGTGAAGGGGCCCTCAGGGGGCCGGGGAGGACGGGACACCGCGGGTGGAGGGAGAGCGGACGGCCGCTTCCTCTACGCGCCGGCCACGGGCAAGGACACCTCGAACCGGCATCCTCCGGGAACATTGCGCACCGCTGCCCGTCCCCGGTGCGCCTCCACGATGCCCTGGACGATCGCCAGCCCCAGTCCCGCGCCACCCGGCGGCGTCCGCGCGTGCGACCCTCGCCAGGCCGTGTCGAAGACCCGCGGCAGATCCTCTTCGGGAATGCCCCCGCATTCGTCGGTGACGGACAGCACCACCCTGTCCGTCTCGCGTTGCACGGTGACGGCGACCGTCCCGTCCGAGGGCGTCTGCCGGATCGCGTTGACGAGCAGGTTGCCCAGCACCCGGCTCATCTCCTTGCCGTCCACCTCCACCGGCACCGCCTCGATCCGGTCGCCCACCAGCCGTACCCCGTGCTCGCGTGCGAGCGGATCCGCCCCGGCGAGGGCGTCACCGATCAGGTCGTACACCGACATCCGCGACGGGGACAGGGCCAGCGCTCCGGCATGGATGCGGGAGAGCTCGAAGAGGTCGCCGACCATGTCGTTCAGGCGCTCGACCTCGGTACGGATCTGGCGCAGATAGCGGTCGGGATCGGCGGCCACGCCGTCCTCCAGCGCCTCGGCCATGGCGCGCAGTCCGGCGAGCGGGGTACGCAGGTCGTGCGAGATCCAGGCGACCAGCTCGCGTCGCGAGGACTCCAGGGCGCGCTCCCTCTCCCTCGACCGGGCGAGTCTGGCGCTGGTCGCCGCCAGCTCCCGGCCCAGTGCGGCGAGTTCGGCGGTGGCCGGCAGGGCAGGCGCGGCGAAGTCGCCGCGCTCCCCGAAGGAGCGCGTGGCCAGGGCGAGGTCCCGGCTGCGTGCCACCACCCAGCGGCCCAGCAGGAGCGCGGTGATCAGGGAGACGACGGCCGCCATGGCGACGACCGTGGTGACCACGCTCAAGTCGTGCCGGGACAGGAACATCGCCTGCGCGACGGCCAGAGTGCCCGCGAGCATCGCCGTGACGGCGACGGCGGCGACCACCGTCAAGGAGGCGGTCAGGGAGCGGCGGCGCAGCAGCCACAGCGCGCCCGCGCCGAGCAGTCCGGCCGCGGCGGCGCCGAGGAAGGCGAACAGGGCGATGAGAAGCGTGTCCCGCACCTCAGGCCCCTTCGCTGTCCGGTGCCACTGGCCCGGGGATGTTCCTCGGGCCCGGCGCGACAGCACGGGGGTCCCGGTCCGCCGGACCGGCGCCGGCGTCCGCCCCGTCCGGTTCCGTCCCCGCCGGCTCGAAGCGGTAGCCCACCCCCCACACCGTCTGGATCAGCCGGGGCCGGGCCGGGTCGTCCTCGACCTTGCTGCGCAGACGCCGTATGTGGACGGTGACCGTCGACAGGTCGCCGAAGTCCCAGCCCCACACCTCGCGCATCAGCTCCTCACGGCTGTAGACCCGCCCCGGGTGCGCGAGGAGAAACGCAAGAAGGTCGAACTCCCGAAGCGTGAGCGCCAGTTCGGTGCTGTGCTTGGTCGCACGGCGGGCGGCCGGGTCGACGGCCAGGCCCGCCGCCCGCAGCGGCCGCGTCCCCACACCGGGCCAGGCCCGGCGCAGGACCGACTGCACGCGCAGGACCAGCTCACGCGGGCTGAACGGCTTGGTCACGTAGTCGTCCGCACCGACCTCGAGGCCGAGGATACGGTCGTCCTCGTCGCCGCGCGCGGTCAGCATGATCACCGGCACGGGTGCGTGGTCCCGCATGCGGCGGCACACCTCCAGGCCGTTCGTGCCGGGCAGCATCACATCCAGGATCACCAGATCCGGCCAGTTGTCGGCGGCGCGGGCGAGCGCGGCCGCACCGTCACCGGCGCGGTCGACGACGTATCCCGCCCGGTCCAAATATCCGCAGACGACCTCGGCGACGGTGGGGTCGTCGTCCACGACCAGGACACGGGCACCGGCGACGCCCGGTGACCCTGCTGTCGAGCTCTCGGACTCGTTCGGCTGTTCCATGCCGGCAGCCTCCCATCCCCGCCCGGACCGTGTGGAGCACATGCCCCGACGTCCGTGTTTCGTAAGGAGCGAACGCCCGAAATGCCCTATTCGGATTCGTAGGGTGAAACCCGTGACGATCCCTTCCCCGCACTCTCCCGCATCACGACTCCCCGCCCCGACGGCCGATGTGGTGCTGCCCTGTCTGAACGAGGCGGCTGCCCTCCCCTGGGTCCTCGAACGCATCCCGCCCGGCTGGCGCGCCGTCGTCGTGGACAACGACTCCACGGACGGCTCCGGGGACATCGCCCGCGCCCTCGGCGCCACCGTCGTGCACGAGCCGCGCCGCGGATTCGGCGCCGCCTGCCACACCGGGCTGGCCGCGGCCGTCGCCGACGTCGTCTGCTTCTGCGACTGCGACGCCTCACTGGACCCCGCCCTGCTCGTCCCCTTCGTCCGCGAGATCCAGGAGGACCGGGCCGACCTGGTGCTCGGACGGCGCCGGCCGCACCATCGGCGTGCCTGGCCCGCGCACGCCCGCCTCGGCAACCTGGCGCTGTCCCGGATGCTGCGCCGACGCACCGGCCTGCGCCTGAACGACCTCGGACCGCTGCGCGCCGCACGCCGCGGGAAGCTGCTCGAACTCGCCCTCACCGACCGGCGCAACGGCTATCCCCTGCAGATGGTGGTCCGCGCCGCGGACGCCGGCTGGCGCGTCACCGAACACGACGTGCCGTATCTGCCGCGCACCGGCACCTCCAAGGTCACCGGCACCTGGCGCGGTACCTGGCAGACCGTCCGCGACATGCGCCGCGTGCTCCTCGAACCACCCGCGTCCACCACACCGACCGCGACATCCGCACACGGACCCGGTGGCCGCGCCGCGCGAGAAGGAGCCCGCCGATGACCACACTGCTCGTCGTCGCCAAGGAGCCACGGCCGGGACGGGTGAAGACACGGCTGACACCGCCCTACACCCCTCAGGAGGCGGCCGCACTGGCCGAGGCCGCGCTCGCGGACACCCTGGACGCCGTGGCGGCGGCCCCCGCGACCCGGCGCGTGCTGGTCCTCGACGGACGGCCGGGCCCCTGGCTGCCCCCCGGTTTCGACGTCGTCCCGCAGTGCGGGGGCGGCCTGGACGAACGGCTCGCCGCCGCCTTCGCGGCCTGTGGGGAACCGGCGCTGCTCGTCGGGATGGACACCCCGCAGATCACCCCGTCACTCCTGACCGTGGACTTCGAGGACTGCGACGCGTATCTCGGCCCGGCCGAGGACGGCGGATTCTGGGCGCTGGGACTCGCCGACCCCGACCCCGCGCTGCTGCGCGGTGTACCGATGTCGACGGCGCGCACCGGCGCCCTGCAGCACGAACGGCTGCTGGCCGCGGGCCTGCGCGTGCGCGGGCTTCCCCGACTGCGGGACGTGGACACGGCGGCCGACGCGGCAGCCGTCGCCACGGCGACGCCCCGGGGCCGCTTCGGTGCCAGGTTCCGCGCCTTGGGGGAAGTCGGTGCCCGATGACCACCGCACGCGAGGCGACACGACCACCGACCACGATGCGGAGAAAGGCGTCACCGGTGAGCACCACATGCAAGGAGGGCCCATCGGTGGGACCGGCCACGAGCACCACGTACGAGAGGGGAACCCCGACAGGACCCCCTCGGGAGGACACACCGACGGCGGGCGCCACGACGGCCGGCGGACGCAGGACGACGTCCTCGACGAGGAGACCACCGGACGCCGCCGGTCGGGAGGAAGCCCGGGTGACGGCGGCCGGCCGGGTCCGCTCCTCGTCCCCTCCCCTCCCCTCGCCGCTCGCACCCGCCGGCACGACGCCGTCGTCGTGGAGCGCCGACCCCTACGCGGACGCCCTGCGTACCGGCCGTGGTCCCCTCTTCCTGCGCTGCGCCGGCGGCCGAATGCTGCCACTGGACGTGGAACGCTGGTGTGCGGCGGCCGACGCGGCCGACCACGAGGTGCTGCGGCGCTGCGAGGGCCCGGTGCTCGACGTGGGCTGCGGACCGGGGCGGCTGGTGACCGAACTGTCCGCCCAGGGCCGGCCGGCGCTCGGCGTCGACGTCAGCGAGGCGGCCGTCGACCGCACCCGGCGGCTCGGCGGTCGCGCGCTGCACCGCTCGGTGTTCACACCGCTGCCCGATGAAGGCCGTTGGGGCACAGCGCTCCTGATCGACGGCAACGTCGGTATAGGCGGTGACCCGCTCGCCCTTCTCGCGCGCATGAGCGGACTCCTGCGCCCCGGCGGTCTGCTGATCGCGGAGACGGCTCCCGTCCCCGACACGGACGAGCGCCTGCGCGTACGCATCGTACGGAGCGCCGACGCGAGCGGGGACACGGCGGACCTCGACGCCCCAGGCGCTCCGTTCCGCTGGGCCCGGCTCGGCGCGCAGGCGCTGCTGCGGTACGCCGCCCGCACGGGAGGCTGGCATCCGGCCGGACAGTGGGCATCCGGCGGACGGTGTTTCGTGGCGCTGCGCAGCCGCCGCGGCGCCGACCGCATACCACCGCCGGCCGACATCCCGGGACCGGCGGTCGCAGGTCCGCGCGACCGTCCCCCGGTGGTTCCTCAGCGGCCGTCCGGTGACAGTCCGCTTGCACGCAGAACGGAGAGGACATGACGGAGCCGGACGCCGGGCACATCGCAGGCCGGCGCGAAGAGCACCCCACCGACCGGCGGCAGCACACACCCTCGCCGCCGCCGGGCGGACGGGCACGAGGCGCAGACCATGACCGGACTCAGCCGGGCACGCCCGCACGGACCGGCACCCGCCCGGTGCGACACGGCGCCCACGCGGTGAACCGTGTTCTGCCGCACGACCTGATCCCGGTCGTCGCCGCCGCACTGCTCGTCCTGGTGGCCGCGGTCGTCGGCACCGCCGTCGAGCACCGGGACGGCACCCTGCACGTCGGCTGGCCTCCCCTGTACGCCACCTGGGAACCCCACATCGGCGCGGGCACCCCGGCCGCCGTCGTCGTGGCGGTCCTGATCATGGCCTACGGTCCCCCGCTCGCCGCCCGGCTACCCTGGCGCGGCCTGCTCGCCACCGTGTGGGCGGCCGCGCTGGCCTGGACGGTCTCCCTCGCCCTGGTCGACGGCTGGGAACACGGTGTCGCCGGCCGGCTGACGACCAAGTACGAGTACCTCCGCGCCGTCGACCGCTTCCACGACATCCCCGCCGCCCTGCGGGACTTCACCCACCACATCCTGATCGGCTCACCGGACCACTGGCCCGCGCACGTCGCCGGACATCCCCCGGCCGCGACCCTCACCTTCGTCCTGCTGGACCGGGCGGGACTCGGCGGCGGCGCCTGGGCGGGCGCCCTGGTCCTCGTCGCCGGAACGACCGCGGCAGTGGCCGTCCTCATCGCCCTTCGGACACTGGCCGACGAGACGCTCGCCCGCCGGGCGGCACCCTTCCTGGTCCTGGCACCGACCGCGGTGTGGGCCGGCGTCTCCGCGGACGGCTACTACGCGGCAGTGGCGGCCTGGGCGCTGGCGTTCCTCGCCCTGGCCGTGACCGGTCACCGGCCACGCGTCACCGCCCTCGCCTCCGGGCTGCTGTGCGGACTCACCGCCTATCTCTCGTACGGGCTCACACTGATCGCCCTGATCGCGACCGCCGTGGTGCTCCTCGGCTCCCGGCGCCTGCCGGTCCTGCCCTGGCTCCTGGCCGGCTGCGCCGTCGCCCCGCTCGTCTTCACCCTGGCAGGGTTCAGCTGGTGGGAGGCATACCACCTCCTCGTCGAACGCTACTACCAAGGGGCCGGGGGGATCAGGCCGTACGGGTACTGGGTGTGGGCCAACCTGGCGTGCACCGCCTTGGTGGCGGGCCCGGCGACGGCGGCCGGCCTGCGCCGCACGGTCACAGTCCTGTCCGCCTCCGCGCCCCGCCCCTCTTCCTGGTTCACGGCCCCGGAACGACGCCTCGGGCTTCTCACGCTGGCAGCCCTTCTCGCCCTTCTCGTCGCCGACCTGTCCGGGATGAGCAAAGCGGAGACCGAGCGCATCTGGCTGCCGTTCATCATGTGGCTGCTCCCGGCGTGCGCCCTGCTCCCCCGCCCCCGTGTCTGGCTCTGCGCCCAGGCCGCCCTCGCCCTCGCCCTCAACCACTTCCTGCTGACCGGCTGGTGAGGGACGGTACCGCCACCGTTTCACGGCCACCGGGACACACGTGTGCACCGGACGGGTACGGCCCGGTCGTGGGGCGCCCCGGCAGGGGTCCTGCCGGGCGCCCCACGACCGCAGCCTCAGGCCCTCATCGCCGCCCTCCTTCCCGGGCACGGCCCCCCATCGCACCGAAGGTCCGTGACAGCGGCGGTCCCCTCCCGAAGTCCCAGGAGGCACCGCGCTGACAGGTCCGTCTCAGCCTGCCCGGGGTGAGGCACCGGACCATCGGTTTCCGCCCGAGCCCGGGAACGGGACCCCCGTGCCGGCCGCGCCCTCCAGGAAGCGAGGCGAACCACGCCGGTCAGAGCGTCGTCCCCGGCGGCGCGATGCCCGGGTCCTGGCCGCCCAGCGCCCGTGTGCACAGGCAGTCCCGGTACGTGCCGAGGGGAAGTGCGCGGACCATGTCGAGGACCACGTCGCGCATTCTGCCGATGTTGGCGGCGAACACCTCCAGCACCTCGCTGTGGGCCACGCCCGCCCCGGTGTCCGTTCCGGCATCCAGATCCGTGACCAGGGCCAACGACGTGTAGCACAATCCCAGTTCACGGGCGAGGACGGCTTCTGGGTGCCCGGTCATACCCACCACCGACCAGCCCTGGGCGGCATGCCACAAGGACTCCGCCCGGGTCGAGAACCGGGGTCCCTCGACCACCACCATCGTCCCGCCGTCCACCGCGGCCCAGCCGGCCGCACGGGCGGCCCGCACCGCCGTACGGCGCCCGACCGGACAGTAGGGGTCGGCGAACGTCACATGCACGACGTTCGATCTCTGGCCGTCCGCCCGCTCCTCCCCGTCGTAATAGGACTGCGCCCGGGACCTCGTGCGGTCCATCAACTGGTCCGGAACCAGCAGAGTGCCCGGCCCGAACTCGGCCCGCAGACCGCCGACCGCGCATGGTCCCACGATCTGGCGGACTCCGACCGAGGCCAGCGCCCAGAGGTTGGCACGGTAGTTGATCCGGTGCGGCGGCAGATGGTGGTCACGGCCGTGCCGGGGCAGGAACGCCACCTTCCGTCCGGCTGCCTCGCCCAGGAGGAGCGAGTCGCTCGGCCGGCCGTAAGGAGTGTCGACCTCGACTTCCGTCATGTCGTCGAGGAAGGAGTAGAACCCCGAACCGCCGATGACGCCTATCTCGGCCCGGGAAAGCTCGTCACTGTGCATCATGACCGGTGACTCTAGGAGTCCCGGCCACCCGTACGAGCTTTTGAGCACGCACGTAAGAAGCCCGTCACATCTGCGCTCGGACCGCTTGTCCGGCTGTGGTTCTCTTCGCCGGCTCACCGGCGGACACGAGGAACCCGGAAGACTTCCTGCACCCCGCGCTCCTTGCCGTTCCGCACGCTCGCGGCTGTCCTCCTCTCCCGTGCCGTCCTCTCCCGTGCCGTCAGCAGCCGGCACGGTCGGCGCCGGCGGCAGCGCCGCCTCTACTGAGCCGTCACCCGCAGGGTCTCGGCGGTGGGGTCGGCGGCGTCGGGAAGCAGCATGCCGGCGGCCACGCCGCTTCGGAGGTAGTCCACGACGGCCGCCGTGATGACCTCCCCGGGGGCCACCACGGGTACGCCCGGCGGGTAGGGGCTGATCATTTCGGCGGCGACGCGTCCGACGGCCTTGCGGGCCGGCACGTGCTCGGCGGGCGCGAAGAAGGCCTCGCGGGGGAGCATGGCCTGTTCGAGCTGCAGTGCGGGCGGTTCGGGAAGCCGGACCGCGGGCTGCTTCTCGATGGCGTCGGCGTGCTCGGTGAGAGCGCGCAGGGAGTCGATGAGCAGGTTCTCGGTCCGGTCGTCGTCGGCGTGGGTGATCTGTCCGCTGATCCGGCAGGTGTCGGAGGACCCGATGTCGACGTGACAGTGTGCCCTCAGCCACTCGGCCGCCTGCATACCGCTGATGCCGAGCGCCCGCACATCGATGGTGATCTTCAATGGGTCCAGTTCCGCCGTCAGACCCGCGTCGACGACTTCCGGGCCCATCAGGCGCAGGCCGGGCATGCCGGTGACGGCCTCCCGGATGCGTGCCGCGCGGTGCAGTGCCGCGTCCAGCAGGTCGTGCCCCTGCTCGACCATCTGGCGGCGCCATCCGTCGAGGGTGGCGTACACCAGGGAGGAGGAACTGGTGGTACCGAGCAGGTCCTCACGCTGCTTGAGCACCTCGGGTGAGATCCGGTCGCCCTGCAGATGGAAGACGGAGCTCTGCTCGATCGCGCCGCCCATCTTGTGGACGCTGGTGACGACGAGATCCGCGTCGGCGTCCATGCCCCAGGACGGCAGACCGGGATGGAAGGGCAGGTGGGCTCCCCATGCCTCGTCGACGATCAGCGGAACGTCGTGGTCGTGGCAGACCCGGGCGACACCGCGGATGTCGGCGCACGAGCCCCAGTCCGTCGGCGTGATCAGCAGCATGCCCTTGGCCTCCGGATGCTGCCCGAGCGCGCGCCGTACGTCGTCGGGCTCCGGCGGATGCGCCAGATGACGCTCGGTGTCGAACTTCGGATGCACCCACACCGGCTCCACGCCGTTGACGATCAGCGCGGCGATCACGGACTTGTGGGCGTTGCGCGAGATGAGGAGCTTCTCACCCGGCCCGGCCACCGCCAGCATCGCCGTCTTCACCGACAGCGAACTGCCACAGGTGGAGAAGAACGCCTGGTCCGCACCGACCGCGTCGGCCATCAGCTCCTGCGCCTGCGACAGGACCCCCTGCGACTCACGACGGTCGTCGAGTCCGTTCAGGGAGAGCACGTCCGAGGCGAACACGCCCTCCCCGACGATGTCGACCACCCTGGGATCGGCTCCCCGTCCCTGCTTGTGACCGGGAGGCCCGTAGACCACGTCACCACGGCGCCGGAACTCCTGCAGCGCTTCCAGCACAGGAACACGAGAGTGATCCATACCGCCCTCCTCGAAAGTCTCTTCGACGGCACACCTCATCACCGCCGAAGCCCGTACGGGTCCGGCGTCCGCCGCTACGACCGGGTTGCACGGACCCGGAGATCGAAACAACAGCAGGGCGGCGGGGGACCCGCCCTCCGGCTACCGCCCTGCCCTCTGCGACTTCGCATCCGCAGAAGCCGGACCGCGGCCGCCCGCCGGTCACGGCATGTCCCACCTAACGGCCGGACGCCGCTGCCGCACCGCCGGCCGGCTTCACGGCCGGCGCGGTGACGCCCGTCCGCAGAGACGGGCCGGTAGGGCCCGTACGCATGCAGTGCCCGGGGCGGTCACCGGGACGGCACCGCACTGCTGGGCCACGGGCCACGGGCCACGGCACGACGTACCGACGGACCTCAGCCGAGCTCGGCCAGGAGTTCGTTGCATGCCTGCTCACAGTCGCGGCAGGCCTGCGCGCAGACGCGGCAGTGCTCGTGCATGCCGGCGTGGCGGTCGCACTCGTCCGCACAGGCCTTGCAGGCGGTGGCGCAGGCGGTCAGGACCGCCCGGGTGACATTGGCGTCGTAGCCGGTGTGGCGGGAGAGCACCGCGGCGGTGGCGGTGCAGACGTCGGCGCAGTCCAGATCGGTGCGGATGCACTTGGTGAGCCGGCCGACCATGTCCTCGGACAGACAGGCGTCCGCGCACGCGGTGCACGCCTGGGCACAGGCGACGCACTCCTCGACGCACTTCGCCAGTGCCTCGCTGTCAACACCACCCAGATCGGCTGGGTAGGCGTCCAGCATCTCCTTGACGAATGTCGTCATGCTCCCTCGTCTCCTTGTCCGTGATGCGCACGGTGGCGGAAAGGGCGCCACGCAGCGCGCGAGGTGGTTCCGCATAGGAGTCTCACCCTTGCCCACCGCCGAAACCGGGCGCCGCTCCCTATGGACATGGACCGATTGAGCTGTTGGAGGGCCGTTCGGCCGCCCTACCGGGTAGGGGAACAGCCCCCGGGTAATCGCCCCGCATGACCGTTTCCATGGAACTGCTGCCCGAGTCCGAGCTGAGTGACGCGATCGGCGTACTGGTGCGGCTGGTGGAGACGGCGGGCGCACTGGTCATCTTCGTCGGCGCGCTCTGGGCCTTCGCCCGCTTCGCGACAGCGCTGGTCCGCGGCCGGGGGAAGACCGACGGCTTCAACCGGATCCGGCTGACCCTGGGCCGCTTCCTCGCTCTGGGCCTTGAGTTCCAGCTCGCCGGTGACGTGCTGCGCACCGCGGTCGCCCCGAGTTTCACCGAGATCGGCCAGCTGGCCGCCATCGCCGCCATCCGTACGGCGCTGAACTTCTTCCTGGGCAGGGAGATCGCCCAGGAACGCGCGGAACTTGCCGCGGACCGCTCCCGTCACAAGGCGGGGACGGACGGGACCGAGGGCACCGCGTGACCCCGGTCCTCACCGCGGCCGCCCTCATGGTCACGGCGGCGGGCGTCCTCATCGCCCTGGCGGTCGGCGCGGCCACACGCCGGCTCGACCACGCGCTGCCCGTACTGCTGGACTTCCTGACCGCGGCCGGGCTGATCCGGCTGGCGGCGGACGTCTCCTGGCACAGCATCCTCGGAGCCGCCGCGGTCCTCACCGTCCGCAAGGTCGCCGCGTTCGGACTGCGGGCAGGAGGAAAACCCACGGAGCGCGGCTGACACGCTCCGGTACTCGCCTTCTCGTGCACCGGCGCGCAGGGCGGACGCCTGCCGGTCCGGCGCCGGGGAACGACACGGTGCCGGAGCGTTCCGGCACACCGGACCGCGACGTCCGGCCTGTGGCACGCACGCCTCGGAATCGCCCGGCTGCTCCGCGACCCCGAGGAAACGCTCGATCGATCCGCCGACAAGCGGGAGTCCCCTGTCGCACCCCGCATCCCACCCGTCGGCCCACCCTTCGGCCGGGCTCCAAGGCGCCACCGACGAACGACCCCGACGACTCCGAGGTCCCCGGCAGAACTGACCTGAAGTCACGTAGGGACAGGACCGCGGAGTTTGGGAGCCGTCGTCGATGACACCCGACAGCCGGGCCAGGAACGGATACCTGGATGTCCCGGAGGATCGGAAAGGGGAGGCGCGACATGACCTACACCATGGAGGCGCTGTCCGGAAACGGTCAGGGGGTCGAAAGGGGTGAGCGGTTCGCTCCCCTCGTCGTACGTCTCGTCTCCGAGGAGGACGGCAACCCGGTGGGCGGCGCGGTGGTCAGTTACTTCGTCGACGACTCGCAGGGCACCGGAACGGACTTCCACGGCGGCTCTCCGGTGCGGGTCACCAGCACCATCGACGGCACCGCGACGACAGACGTTCCACTCGTCGCAGGTGACTCCGCGGGACAGGTGACGATCCGGGTGACCGCGGACTCGGCGAACTGCACACTGAAACTGACCGTACGCTGAACGCGAAGGCGCCCGGGCGGGGACGGGGTATCGGCATCCCGTCCCCGCTGCGGTGCACCCACTGACGCCCGGCCCGAAATGACTGCTCACTACGGGCTGGACCCGCCTGCCGGAAACTTGCCGGTGGTCGGGGCCCTGTGGGGGCGCAGCGGGGTCTGGGCCGCGACGGATGGTGCAGCCGGGACAGCGGCCGCACCGAGAAGTACGCCCCGACCGCGCTGAACAGGTCAATCAGCCCACCCGGGGCTGTGGGCCGGTGCCGGCCGGGACGAGACCAGGGATTGTCCCCGTTCCCCCTCCGGTCCGTCGCCCAGTACAGCAGCGGGAATGTGCCGCGTACGGGCGCATCGCGCGCCATGGTCGTGGATGACCAGAAGGCGGACCGGCAGCGGCCCGCAGCGTGCCGCGCTCACCGAGCCGGGTGAGGGGTGGGCGTGAGGGGCAGGGAGGGACGGTGGGTCCTGCGCACCTCCCCAGGTCGCAGAGCCCACCGCCTTTGCTCACGCTATAAGGGGCGGTCTCCTCCCAGACGCGGGAGACCGGACCTGGGCATGACCGTGCGGTCGCTTTCCCCACCTGACAGAAGACGGACCGCTTTTCGCAGTCCGGCTTCGCCGTCGCCGACCCCCAGCACCGCCGCCGTTCTTGTCGCGGCCGTTGCCATCCTTGGGCAGGCACGCGTCGTCCGTGTGATCCGACGGCGGTGCCCGCCACCGGGCAAGGGACCCTGAAGGCCGCGGCCGAGAAGAAGTCCCGGTCGAAGGGAGCGACGTCGACGGACGAACCGGCCGGGGCACCGACACCGACCGCGGACGGGCAGAGCGGCGCCGCATCCGGCGCCGGCGTCCACTGCGGCTGAAGTCCGCCCTGCTGGGCCGCTTCAGGGGCAGGCAGACCAGCGAGATCCACCTCGCCGACGGCCGCAAGTGCCGCCCGCTGGTACCGCTCCCGGCCGCCGGGCAGGCCCCGGACAGCCACCTCGCCGCCCTCCACCTACGCGCCCCGATGATCTGACTCAGGGACCTCACCCGAGTCACCCTTTGATCAGAACTCAATACGGTCCCCGGTGCGGCGGCCGACCTGTTCGGCACGGAAGCAGCCGAAGCGGCGCTCGCGCTCGGCGTTCCTGCGGCGAGGATCTCCACGATCGCGGTCCTCGGCCCGCCCGAGGGCGTGCAGGTGGCATCCTGGCGCGATGCTCTTGCACGATCTCGCCGGCAGTGTCGACCTCCGTCCAGTGCGCTATCAGTTCGCCACGGCCCAAGGCGACCCGTACGACGACAACTGGCTGGTCATCGATGGCACGGTGAGGACGCCCGAGGGCAGCTGGTCCTTCACCGATCCGTGTCTGCTCACCGACGAGGCTCGCCAGGTCGCCGCGTGGCTGCGCGCGGTGGCCGCGGGGGCGGTGGCCGTGACCGAGTCCGATGCCGAAGGTGAGCTGTCCCCGGACTTGTCGTTCATCGAGCCGCTCGTGGCCTTCAGCCTCGCCGATCGGAGTGAGGACGGGACGGCAGTCATGCACGTTCATCTGTCCTTGGAGGCAGCACCCCCGTGGCAGCAGGGCGACGAGCGGGCTGACATCCACCAGTACGTCGTGAGGGTAGGGATGGACAAGGCTGCGCTGCTTCACGCGGCTGACGAGTGGGATCTTGCTCTGCTCGCCCTCCCACCTCGCTGATCGTCGTCTTTGTTTCGCTGACATCGACTTGAACACGCCTCGGATCTGCAGGCGCCAGGGCGCACCGGTGCCTTCGAAGTGCCGCATGTTCTGTGGCCGACGCTACAGCCGGTACCACCGGACAGTCTCCGGTCGACGGTGTGAATGACGTTTGAGCCGACCCACGTGCTCGGCGAGCCCCGGATGGTCGGCGTCCGCCTCCAGGACCGACAGCACCGGCGCCCACAGGCGCGTCTCGGGCTCGAAGTGGGCACGCTGGATCAGCGCCGACACCCGCCGGTCGCCCAGGGAGTCAGCAGCGTGGGAGCGTCCACCACCAGAGGCTGCTGGATCACGCAGCGCCCGCCTGTCCGCCGGGCGAACGCATCCCCCGGCCTGCGTCCTCACCCCGGCACTCTCCTCGTCCGTCACCTCGACGCCGAAGTGTTCCGCCACGTAGGTGCGGGTCCACTCGGCCCGCTCCCGGCGCTCCTCCTGGGTCGAAGTGGTCTCCGCGCATTCCTGTGCCAGGGAACGGATCGCGGTCCCCCGCGACTCTGCGAGGACCGCAAGACGGTTCCGTCCCTTGCCGGCACACGGATCATGGCATCGGACACGTGAACAGCATGCGTTCATGTTCACGCCACGGGCGGCTGAACCGCGCACATGCCCCCCTCCCGCGCCTGCCGAAGACTCCGGTTGTCACGCCAGGCCGTACGCCTTCGTGAGCCATGCCAAGTCCGTGCTCACTTGTCTGCGGGCCTGGGCGGCCCGGGTGAAGAGTTCCTCGGTCTTGGTCAGCACCAGGGTGTACGGGCGGCCCTGCCGGCGGGTCTCATGGTTCACGGGCAGGTCTGCGGCGTCGATGCGGAAGTGGATGTGCCGGCGTCCGGCCTGGGCGAGCGGCCATTCCAGGCTTCGCCGTGTACGGGAGATGAGGAATTCGTCGAGCAGGTCGCACAGGTCGCAGCCGCAGCCGGCACCGGCGGCCGGGAGGGACCAGTCCGCCGGGTCACGCGGTGGCTGGGCAGCGATATGGGACAGGCGCCGCGCACAGTCCTGGGCGATGGCGTCCCAGCCGGCCGTGGTGCCGGAGGCTTGCGCCGAGCGCAGCGCCGGGAGGAGGCACTCCAGGACGGTGTCGGGGTACGACCGCAGGCTGCCGGTGATCGTCTGGTGCAGCGCCTCGTCGGCGACGGCGACGAGGTCGGCCAGCGGCGCGGCCAGTGCCTCGAGGGCGGGGCGGCGGAACTCGCGCCGTGCCGCTCCCGCAGCGGTCCACCTGTGCAGCTCGTCCGCTACGGCTTTCCAGATTCCGGCGGCGAGGAGCCGTGCCGTGCCGGGGCTTTGGGCGGTGTGCAGCGTTTCGCACAGCGGCCGCAGGGTCCCTTGCGTCCACCCGATCCGGTCAAAGTTGTGGTGTTCTGCGGCGAACCATGTGGTGACGATGCCTTTCGTCCACCGCTCGCCGTAGCGCCTGGCCGCGGCGGCCATCGGCGTGCCGTGCGCGGCGCTGAGCTGGGCGACGCCGAACGGACTCAGGAGCATCGTCGCGGTGTCGGGGGCGTCGAGGACGGCTGCCGTGTCGAGAGCCGCGGTGAACAGGTCGGTGTCGTGGGTCACGGTCGGCCAGAACGGTGCGAGCGAGGCGGCCAGCGCGCGGGCGCCCTGCACATCGCCGTTCTCGGCGCGGGTGCGCACCTCGGTGAGCGCGGCCGACGGGTCGGCCTCGGCGCGGGCGGGGAAGGCGCGCTCGCGCGGCCAGAGGACGATGGCGGCACGGTGGTACCAGCGGTCGAGGGTGTTGCCGTAATTGCCCATGTAGCCCTCGTACTCCCAGTGATGGGGTGTCAGGCGGGAGTTCGGGGTGGCGGAGCAGGTTTCGTGCCAGGAGACGGGGAGGGTGACCGGTTCGCCTGCGGTCGCGTCCGGGGTGGTCCACCAGCTCAGCGTGATCTCGTCGTCGACCAGCTCGTTGAGCTGGTAGTCGCCGAGGTCGCCCGAAGTCTCCTCCGCGTCCTCGGCTTCGCTCTCCTCCTCGTCGTAGTAGTCGTGGTCGTCACCCCAGGGGTCCTCGTCGGCAGGATAGGCGTCCCAGGTCTCTTTCACCTCGGCCAGGGCCAGTACCGCCTCACACCCTGCCTGCCGTGCGGCGGCGCGCAGCGTCGCGGCGTAGGTGGCGTCGGCGCCCTTGAGGCGGCTCCAGCTCAGGCCGCGTTGGGTGTACTCGTGGTCGAGGAGGAAGACCAGCCGGTTCGGCGGATCGAGCAGGCCATCGCCGTAACGGGAGGCGGCCGGGCGGGTGAAGTGCTCGGTGAGGTGGCGGGCGGCTTCGGTGACGGGACCACGGGCCGCGTCCTGTCCCGCCTCCTGTGCGGTTGTCTCGGCCAGGAGGTTGAAGGTGAGGGTGTGCCGGTGCCCGGAGCGGACCGGGGTCACCTGGTGGCGGCAGTCGGCGTAGAAGGCGACGAGGGTGAGGTCCTGCTTCGAGGCGCGGTAGGTGACGCGTTCACCCGCGTGCTCGACGATCAGTTCACCGCCCGTGTGCGGAGACGGCAACGACACCACCAGGGTGCCCACCATCGAGTCGTCCTTCTCCGAGTCCTGGTGCGGCAGGAAGAACTGGCCCTTGCCGTAGACGAGGAAGGAGTGCGGTTCGGCCCGCAGCCGCGTGCCGGGCGGCAGCCCGAGCTCCTCGCGGAAGTGGTCGAGGGCGCCGTCCAGCAGCCCCTCCCAGCCGGTGCCACGCATGGCGAACTGCTCCGGGGTCAGTTCCCAGGTGTCGCGGACGGCCGGGTCGGACAGAGTCTGTTCGCCCCGGCCGAACCGGGCCGGCCGCGCCACCTGGATCAGCTGCTTCGCCTGAGGTGCGCGCAGCGGCAGCCGGATCGCGCCGACGCCGTGCACCTCCAGCTCCAGCAGGTGGGCGGGCGCCGACAACTGCGCGCTGAAGGCCCCCGCCGGCTTGACTGCCCCCAGTACTCGCGCCAGTCGTTCCCTCGCGGCCTGCCCCATGCCCCACGCCCCCTCCCCGTTCCCAGGCTCCCCGCCGCCCGGCGCTCGTCACGGACGCCGACGGCATGCCCTCGCTTTCGCCACCCATCGTATCGACTTGACAACGGACGATTCGCCGATACGGCCTCGCCGCGGGAAGCCGATCGCTGTCAGCCCGGTGCGGCCTTGTCCAGGCGGGCAAGGAAGCTGGTCCTGCGCCGGTGCTCGGCGCGCAGAGCGTGCAGGTAGTCGGTGAACTCCGGTTCGGTACCGAGGTCACGGCGCACATCGCGCAGGGTCTTGAGGTGGCGGACAGCGGGCGTACAGAGCGGTCAGCGCCCGCAGCGCGTCCCCGACGCTGCCGGAGGAGTCGTCCAGATACATCGGCGCCCACTACATCAGCGCCCGCGTACCGCGGTCCACCGCCTTGCGCAACTGCCGGACCGCCTCCCCCGCCTCACCCCGCTCCACCATCTCCTCGGCCGCCCCATGGACACTCCAGGCGGTGTCCGCATACGCGCGATGCCCGGCGTGCGGGCCGCGCCGGCGATCCCGTCGCAGCCCGTCCACCAGCACGCCCAGGTCCGTCTCCTTGCTCATGCTCCTCACCCCGGCACACGCCCGGCCGCGGATAGGATGGCGAGCCGTGAGCGAGTACCAGTACTACGAGTTCCTGGCCGTCGACCGGCCTTTGAACTCCGAACAGTTGGAGCAGGTGAGGGCCCTGTCCACCCGGGCCTCGATCTCACCGACCCGCTTCGTCAACGAATACCACTGGGGCGACTTCCGCGGGGACACCACCGCACTGGTCGAGCAGTTCTACGACGCTCACCTGTACTACGCGAACTGGGGCAGCCGTCGCCTCGTCCTGCGTCTGCCCGCCACCGTGCTCCCGGCGAAGAAGGCCTCCGCATACGCCCTGGAGGAGTCCCTCAGCGTGTGGACCCGCTCCGGGTACACCCTGCTCGACTTCTCCCTGGACTGCGAGGACGGCGGGGAATGGGACTTCGAGACCTCCTATGAGCTGTCCTCCCTCATCGGCCTGCGCGCCGAACTCGCCGCCGGCGACCTGCGCCCCCTCTACCTCGCCTGGCTGGCCGCTCTCACCGTCTGGGAACTGGCCGAGGACGACGAGGAGGAATACACCCGCGAGACGGAGCCGCCGGTCCCCGCCGGACTGTCCGCGCTCACTGGCCCGCAGCGAGCCCTGGCCGACTTCCTCAAGGTCGACCCCGATCTGCTGACCGCCGCCGCTCAGGCGAGCGGGCCCGACCCCGCGCCGGCTGCGGACCGGCGCGCCCTCGCGGCGTTCGTCGCGAGCCTGCCCGCCAAGGACAAGGACGCCATGCTCCTGGCCGCCGCACTGGGCACCGCTCCTCAGCCGGGACCGGAACTGCTGGCCCGGTACCGGGCTTCCCTCACCACCGCCCCGTCCGTCTCGCTCCGCAGCGCCGCCGAGCTCCTGGACGCGGCCTACCATCACCGCACCGAACGCACCCGGCGCGAGCAGGAGGCTCACCGCGAGGCCGAAGCGGAACGCGCCCGCGCCGCAGCGCAGGCCCACCGGCAACACCTGGACCGCCTCGCCCGCGACCTGGAGAAAGCCTGGCGCGACGTCGAAGACCTGATCGCCCGGAAGAAGCCCACCTCCTACGACACCGCCGTCACCCTGCTGCGCGACCTGCGCGAGATCCACGCCCGCCGCGGCACCCTTTCCGAGTTCGAGCGCCGGGCCGACGAGCTGCGCATCGCCCATCGGGGGAAGCCCGCGCTGATGCGCCGCTTCGACGCGATCGGCGTGCCCAACCCCTGAGCTTCCACTCGACGCTCCGAACCGCCGGATCCGCCACATGCGGCACGTAGGAAGCTTGTCGTTCACAGTGGCCGTGGCGGGGACGTGGCACCGCTCGGCGACAACAGCACCGCGGGGCGCGCCGAGCGCGGTACTGCTCCGATGCCGAGCCCGGTACCGCTGTGACACTGACGCTCTTCGCGTGCGAAATACCGGGACAGCCGTCCCCGAGTCGGCGTCCGGGTGCCGTCATCGCCCTGCCGCGGTCAGTGGGGCGTTGACGACCGGACGAGGTGCAGGGGGCCGTGGCCCTCGTCGATGCCTACGGCGAAGGCGAACGGGCAACCCGGTCTGTTCACGATCGTCCAGGGCCATCTGAGCCTCCCCTACTCCACACGGTGCTGGGCTTGGAGGCAGCCGTGGTGAGCGTCGGCCCCGTGGTCGGCAGTGGAACCGTGGCGGCAGCCGAAGGTATGGGTGTCGTACTTCCGCAGTCGGCGAGCCCGGTATGGACGCATGCCGTACAGGGACTGCATCAGCCGGGGGGCTCGGCGCGGACCGATGCCGTACATGGCCTGCATCAGTCGGCGGGCGGAGCCGGTCGACGTCCTGATCGAGGGTGGCGCCGCGGTCCGTTCAGACGATGCAGGCCGCTGGTCCGGCCGCCCGAGCATCGCCCCGTATTGGCTGGTGAGCGCCCTGCGGGCGCGAATCGCTTCGAAGCGGCGCGCTCGGCGCCCTGTCGAAACGGCGCTTTCCGGTCGTTGTTACGAGCCTGCCGAACGGGTTCACCGAACAGTGTTTCGATCAGGCGCGTGGGTACGCGGCGCGCGAACCCGACCTCACCGGAGACCCGACCTCACCGGAGAGCGGAGTACGCGGAGGAGGAGAGCGATGGACCGCACCGTGGGGCCCGAGCGGCCGCACCAGGAGAGCAAGGAGAGCGCGGTCGGCCGGACCGCCCGAGAGGATGTGCAGCACGGCGCAAGCGTCGTCCGGGAGAAGGGACAGGACGTCGCGGGCACGGTCCGGGAAGGCGCCGGGCAGGTGCTCCAGGAGACCACCGACCAGGGCCGGGACCTCTACAAGCGGTTCGTGGAGCAGGCCTCGGAGGAGTCCGGCGCGCAGGTGCGGCGGTTGTCCTCCACCGTCCGCCACCTGGTCGAGGACCTGCAGCACATGAGCGAGAGCGCCAAACCGGAGTCGCCCGTCGCCTCGTTGGTGCAGCAGATGGCCGAGCGCGGGCACGTGCTCGCCGACCGGCTCGACCGGCAAGGGCCCGGTGAACTGCTCGAGGACGTGCGGGACTTCGCACGGCGGCGTCCGGGGCTGTTCCTCGCCGGTGCGGCGCTGGCCGGTTTCGCCGTATCCCGTCTGGGGCGGGGCGTCACCGCGGCCAACGGCGCACCCGACGAGTCCGGCGCCGAGGAGCGGGCCGGGGCCGCGCGGCAGTCCCTGCCCGAGGCCGGGCCGCAGCCCGAAGCGCAGGACGGTCCGGAAGCCGAGCAGTCCGCACGGCCCCATGAACCGCCCCCGACGCACCCGACCCATCCGCCCGTGCCCCAACGGCCCGAGAGGAGGTGACGACCGTGGCACCCCGGCCCGCCCAGCGGTCCCAGCCTTCCCAGGACCGGCCCGAGAACGCACCCGCACCCCTGCCGGAGCAGCGTGCGGAGGCGTCCGTCGGGGATCTGATCGGTGACATCACCAGTGACCTGTCGCGGCTCGTGCGCAACGAGCTGGAGCTGGCCAAGACGGAGGTGAAGGAGGAGGCCGGGAAAGCCGGCAAGGCCGCGGGGCTGTACGGCGGCGCGGGCTATGCCGCCGGGCTGGCACTGCTGCTGGGCAGTCTCGCGGCCGTGTACGGTCTGCGGCACCTCATCGACCTGGCCTGGGCGGCTTTGATCGTCACCGCGGTGTGGGCCGTCATCGGCTCGGCACTGTACGCCGCCGGCCGCCGGCGGATGCGCGCGGTGCAGCTGACGCCCGAACGGTCCCTGGACTCGTTGAAGGAGGACGCCAAATGGGCACGACACCCGACCGGCTGAGGCAGGACACCGACACCACCCGCGCGCACCTGGCGCAGACCGCGGACCAGCTCGCCGAGCGGGTCAGCCCGCCCCGGGTGGTACGCCGTCAGGCACACGCCGCACGGCATCGCCTCGGCTCGATCAAGGAGCGGGTGATGGGCACCGTCCAGTCCGCCGCCCCCTCCCCTTCCCAGCTCGGTGACACCGTGCACGACACCGCCGAGCAGCTCGGGCAGCAGGCGCGCCAGGCTCCCGAGCAGCTGCGCCGGCAGGCCGAGGGCAATCCCCTCGCCGCGGGGCTGATCGCGTTCGGGACCGGCCTGCTCGTCGGATCGCTGTTCCCGGCGACCCCCGCCGAGGAGCGCATGGGACAGCGTGTCCGGGAGCGCTCAGGGGAGCTTGTCGAGCCCGCGAAGGAGACGCTGCGCGAGAGCGCGCAGGAGATCACGGAGGAACTGCGCGAGCCCGCCCGGCAGGCCGCCTCCTCCGTGAAGGACACCGCGCAGGAGGCCGCGCGGTCCACCACCCGGCAGGCGCGCCAGTCCGGTCAGGAGGGGGCCCAGGAACTGCGCCGCACCGGCGAGCACACCGCCGAGGAGGCCCGGAACCGAGCCAAGGGCTCCTGAGCTCCTGAACTCCTGAGCGAGCACCGGCCCCGCCTTCCGTCGAAGCGGTGGTGTCCGGGTGGCCGCCGAACAGCGTGTCCGGCGGCCACCCGCGTCCGCCGTGGCCGTGCACGGCCACGGCGGACGCGGCAGCACAGTGATGTTCTGCTGCCGAAGAGCAGACGCACCCACTGCCGAACAGCGCCAGTCGCGCCCCACGGTCCTGCGCACGGTGTCCCTGGTTCGGTCCGCGAGCGCGGCGACCGGCCCCGGCACCGCGTTCGCCGCGGCCGATCCCACTCCGGGGTGGGGACGGGGACGGTCGAGGCCTGTGCAGTCCTGATCCCCTTGAGCATGTGTCCTTCGACGGAGGCCGCGCGATGCTCATGCGGCGCGATGCTCATGCGGCTCGCTGCCACGCAGTCGCGCCTGGCCTGCCCGCACGGCGGTTGTTGATGGACGGCACGATGGTGTGCTGTGCCGTCGCGAGGACCGCGCGGCCGGTGTGCTTGCCGTCGTACAGGGCGGCGTCGGCAGCTCGTTGCAACGTGGCCAGGTCGTAGGCGGCCACCGTGTCCGGGGCCGCGGCGCCGGCCGAGGCGGCGACGTCGACGGTGCGACCGTCGTCCAGGACGACCGGGGTGTGCAGCATGCGGACAAGCTGCCGCAGACGGTGCGCGCGGCGGTCGGCGGGCAGCTCCAGAACCACGGCGAACTCGTCACCGCCCAGTCTGCCGACGGCGGCGCGCGGTCCTGCCCACGCCGTGAGCCTGGCGCCGAAGGCGGCGAGGACGGTGTCTCCGGCCGCGTGCCCGAGCTGGTCGTTGATCTGTTTGAAGTGATCGGCGTCCACCATGACCACGGTGGCGTCGTCGCCGTGGCGGGCCAGGAGCCGCCGGGCCCGGGCGGTGTAGGCCTCGCGCCGCAGCAGTCCGGTGAGCGGATCCTTGCGGGCGGCGTCCAGCCGACGGCGCACGCGCATGTCGTCGGCGAGCAGGGCCAGAGCCAGCGGCACGGCGGCCGCCGTGAAGACGAGCGTGCGCGGGTAGGGTCGTAAGCCGGTGGTGACAGGCATGATGGACTCTCCGTTCTCGTCCGGTGGGCGGGGCAAAGGGGAGAGGCGCACTCCCACCTGTCCAGGGCCGTGGAGTGCGCCTCTTGCTGTGTCGTGGCCCAGTGTCCGAGTGTGCCCCGAGACACGGGAGCATACTGGGCACTGCGGTCGACGTGGCGAAAAGGCGGCAGTACTCGGGGCCGCCGCTCACCCCTGCCCCGTCGCCGCGTTCGCAGGTGCCCGGGACCGCTCGGGGGTGAGCGTGTCGCGGGCGCCGTAATCCGCTCGATCGCGCGGCGCGGCCGGACGCAGTTCACCTCGGCGATACCGGGCAGCACGCGAACGCGAGCGGTACGACCGTCACCTGTCCTGAACACGCGGATCCTGTCCCCGCCCGCCCTCCCCCGGTACGTCCGGAACGCGGTGCGGGCACGCCGGCGACCACGAGTACGGAAACAGCTGCCCGGTGCCGCTCGGCAGCCACGAACGGACTCGTGAGCCACACCCGCACGGTTCGGCCTCACCACCGCGCCCATGTCCAGCGGCGACGCCCGCGTCCGTGGCCTCATCCGTTGTCCGGCCCCGTACTGCACCGCCCACCTCGGACCGAGCCCCGGGAGGATTCTGTGCGTCTGCTGAACGCGGCGCGTTTTCCCTCTACAGCGGTGTCGGTGGCCGCCATTCCCGGTCGAGGATGGCGTGCACGACGGAGTCGCGCCACTGGCCGGCCTTCAGGACGTGTTCGCGGATCACGCCCTCTTCGACCATGCCGGCGGCGGCCATGGTCTTGGCGGAGGCTTCGTTGAGGGGTGACCGGGCGCCCCAGATGCGGTGGAGCTTCAGGTCTTCGAATCCGACGCCCAGCAGAAGTCGCACCGTTTCGGTGCCGTAGCCGGCTCCCCAGACGTGTGGGTGCAGTGCGAAGCCCATCGTGGCCGCGCGTTGCTGGTGGGGGTCGGTGGCCAGGCGGCCGAACCCGATCAGTTCGTCGGTGTCCCGCTCGACGACGGCCAGGGCGTACTCGGTGCGCGGTGTCGCGGTGGCTGATTCGATGGAGCGGGCCACGATCTGGCCGACTTGTTCGCGGGTGCGTGGCTCGAAGGACAGGTGTTCTGTCGCCTTGGCGCTGCCGTAGATGGCGAATACCGCTTCTACGTCGTCGGTGGTGAGTTCGCGAAGACCGAGGCGTGCGGTGGACCGTTTGACCGGATACATGCCCGGACTCTACCCACGGGGCAGCGCAGGTCGGCTGACGGGGAACGCCTCGATCTCTGCGCGAAGGTCCCGGGCCGCGGCGGCGGTGTGGGCGGGGCTGCTCATCAGGGCGTGCCGGACGCGCAGCGCGGAGACGACGATGCCGTTGTTGCGATGGGAGGTGGGCAGGTCCAGGACCGGGCGGATTGCTTCTGCCGCACCGTCCACGTCTCCGCTGAAGAGGCGGATGAGGGCCAGGTCGCACTGCGATCCCGCGAGGTCGCCGAAGGCCCAGTTGGGGGCGCTGGGGTCGCTGAAGTCCTGTACGGCTTGTTCCGCCTGCGCGGCGAGTTGCGGGTTGCCGTGTCCGAGGAGCGCTTCGGATTCCACGGTGTAGTAGAGCTGTTTCTCCGGGGCGTAGGTGAACAGGCCGCCGAGACGGTCCAGATCGTCGGGAACGACGCGTTCGCGTCGGTCGGCGGCCTGCTGGTTGGCGGCGTGTACGGTCTCCGCGTCCCCCAGCACCGCGGCGGCGCGGGCCTGCAGGCCAAGAAGCCACAGTCCTACGGTTCCCCGCAGGTCGGCGGCGGTGGCGGCGCCTTGGCCGGCGTAGTGGTAGGCGTCTTCGGGTTTGTCGGCCCAGTAGGCGATGAGCGATTTGAGGCCGTCGCTGAGGGCGATGAGTCCGGGGTGTTCGGCATCCCTTGCGCAGGAGGCGGCGACCCGGGTCATGGTCATGGCCTGGTGCGGGGTCTCCATGTCGTTGAAGCCCTTGGCCACGAGGAAGGACAGCACGGCGGCCTTGATGTTGAGGTCGCGCAGTTGTGACGGCCGGACCCGGCCGCCCTCCAGGAGGCGGAAGACCTGCTCCTGGGTGTCCAGCAGGTCGTCCCAGAGCGTTGACAGGGGCTGTCGTGGATATGCGGTGACCAGGCGTGTCACCTCGTCGTCGAGCAGGCCGAGCGTGTCGTCGCCCACTGTCTCGCGGTCCTTGCCCAGGAGGAACTCCTTCGCGCGTCGCACAGCCATCGTGCCCGTCCTTTTCATCTCGTTCAGATCCACGTCGGCGTCGGCGTGGGGTGCAGTCGGTGACGTTCCGGTCAGCGGTGCGAAGGCCGGTGTGGTGCCCTCGGGGACGTCGGTCCACAGGTCGTCGATGCTGTAGCCGAGCATTTCGACGATGACCGGCCGGAAGGGCCTTTGCGGTTTCCGGCCGCTGTAGAGCCACCCTTCGACGGTCTTCGGAGCCGGTTCGGTATTCGTCAGACCGAGCCGTGCGGCTGCTGCCCTGTACTGCGGGAGGAAGTCGTCGGGGGTCCGTACCCCGCGCTGTTCGAGGGTGTGTCGGAAGAACAACACGGTCGTCTCCCACTCCGTCCGCCGGCACGTCACTGCTTCGACGGTAGGGTGCGCTCCCCCTCATGGGGTCTTTTATGGACGGTACTGACCGCTTTGAGGTCTGTCCGAGGAGAAAGAGAGGGGAACCGCCAATTTGGTTGCACAAGCAGAGGGCGGTTTGGGGGTGGATCCGACCGCACGTGGTTGCAACGCTCGTACCAGCCTTCGCCGAGAGTGCATGACCAAGTGCAGTCGTGAACCAGGGAGTTCCTGCATGCCCTCCAAAGACGCCGGTACCAGCACCTTGATGGAGATGCCCCCTCCCCCGTCCGTAGGGAGGCCGGACTCCGCTCTGCCGGCCTTCTGCATAGCGCTCCGGTCCCAGGCTCCGTACGTCAAGGCCGCACGGCGCGCGGCCAGGGCGTGGGTGCTGCGGTGGTGTGCGATGCCGGAGGATCAGGCGGATGTGCTCGTCCTGGTCCTGTCCGAGCTGTGCACCAACGCGGTCGTGCACGGTCGGCACGACTCCTATGAGCTCAGGGGGTGGATGTCCGCGCAGGACGAGGTGTGTCTCGAAGTCAACGACCACTCGCCCTCGCCGATCCCTGTCCCTCGGCACGCGGGCTCCGAGTGCGAGAACGGGCGCGGCCTGCTTCTCGTGGACGTTCTGATCGAGCAGATGGGCGGTGCGTGGGGGTTCAGCGAGGACGGCGCCCGGGCCTGGTGCCGCGTCCCCCTGAAACCGCCAGGATGGCGCTCAGGCCGCACGCTCCTTCGGTAGTCGTGCCCTCAATGGTGCGCAGCTGTCTCGTCTCCAGAGCAACGGTCTCTGCCCGCAGATCAGTCCCACCCTCCGGTCGGCAGGTACTGAGCGTCGGCACGGGCACGGATCCGACCGCATCCGTGTGACCACCCACGCAAGACACGACGTCCTCGACACCTCCCCGCCAGGGGCGGGCTTGATCGGCTGCTTCGCTGAAAGGAACACCGGCCCGCTACCGGCCCTACGGCACAGCCTGCAGCACTCGACAGACTCGTCGAGCTGTCGCCATCCGCCCGAGTACAGGCGTCCGCGCCGCCAGGCGGCAGCGGCTGAATCATCGACCATCCTTCGTGCACAAGGAGCGCTCTGTGGGGTACACCCGGACCGGCTGGTCTCAGCACTACACCGACGGCCACGGATTTCGGACGCTCGGCGAGGAAGAGAAGATCCTGCTCACCCGGCACGTCCCGGCCCCCGAGGAGGGCAGGGCCCTGGAGGTGTGCTGTGGCACCGGGGAGCTCGCCGTCTTCCTGAACGACCGGGGGTACTCCGTCGACGCGGTGGACTTCGCCGAGGGTGCCCTCGCACGCGCCCGCGCGGAGCACCCCGGCGTGGACGGGGTGCGCTGGCTGTGTCTGGACATTGAGCACGATGATCTCGGCGTACTGACCGAGGGCGGCTACGACCTGATCACCATGCGGTTGTCCGTCGCGTTCGTCCGCGACCGCTCGCGTGTCCTGCGCCGTCTGGCCGCGCGTCTGCGCGCGGGCGGGGCGCTGGTCGTCATCACCCCCACCGTGGCGAACACGCCGGAAAAGCGGCGCGACATCGCCCTGGACGAGGACGAGCTCACTCTGCTCGGCGAGGGGTTCGAGTCGGTCGAGCGGTTCGACGCGGCAGGTCTGGCGGTGCTGGTGCTGCGTGATCCGGGCGGCTCGTTCACGGTCGTGGAGGAGGCGCGGCTCGAGCCGCAGGCGGCCTTCGGTGCCGCGGTGGTTGTCACCGATCCGTCGGGGCGGGTTCTGCTGGGCCGCTCCGTCCAGGGCAGGTGGGAGGTGCCCGGCGGCCGGATCCAGGCGGGTGAGTCCGCGCAGGCCGCCGCCGTCCGGGAGCTGACCGGGCAGACCGGGCTCACGGCCGACGAGGATGACGCGCATGTGCCGGCCCTGCTGCACGACGACCGCTCGGACGTGCCCCGCGTCCGCGCCGTGGTCCGTATCGCCGGCTTCGACGGCGGACTCACCTTGCCCGAGCCACATCGCTTCCCCCGCTGGGAGTGGCACGATCTGCACACGCTGGCATCCCTGGGAAACATCTGCGCGCCCTCTGCGCAGGCCCTGAACGCCGTGTGGCCCGGAGTGCTCCCCGGGCTGGATCCCGTCCGCTCCTACCCGTGCGTCGCCGCTTTCTCGCCGGTGCCGGGCGAGCCGGCCGAGGCCGCGCGTCTGCGCGCACGCATGGCGGACACGGTGATCGCCGAGGGCTGGGCGCCCTCCGAGCGGGTTCAGGCCGCGCTGCGCGCGGTGCCCCGGCACCGTTTCGTCCCCGAGGCACCGCTGGAGACCGCCTATGACGACAACCTCGCCGTGGTGACGGTGCGGGACGCCGCGCGGAGCGCGGTCAGCTCCGTCTCGGCGGCCTGGCTGCAGGCCGACATGATCGAACAGCTGCGCCTGGAGCCGGGCATGACCGTGCTGGAGGTCGGCTCCGGCGGCTACAACGCGGAGTTGCTCGCGCACGTCCTCGCCGACCGCGGCCGGGTGGTCACCGTGGACCTCGACCCGTATGTGGTGCAGCGCACCAGGCGGCTGTGCGCGGAGGCCGGCAGCGGCCGGGTCACGGCCGTCCTGGGCGACGGCCGTCTCGGTGCGCCCGGCCATGTCCCCTCGGACGGGTTCGACGGCGTGGTGATCACCCACAACGCGGCGGACATCGCCCCGGCCTGGCGGGAGCAGCTCGCCCAGGGCGGGCGGCTGGTCGTACCGCTGGGGATGGGCGGCTACACACGCTCCGTCACGCTGGAGCACCGCGGCGACGTCCTGCGCGCCGTGCACTGGACGTACTGCGGTTTCGTACGGGACCGCGGCGCCGCCGCCCGTACCGCCGCGGCCGTCCCTCTGGCCGACGGCGCTGTCACGGTGCGGTGGGAGGAGGGGGTGCCCGGTGACGCCCGCGGGCTGGCGGAGGCCCTGCGCGGACCGCGGCACGAGCGCGCCACCGGCGTCGTCCTCCCCGGCCAGTACAGCTTCGAAACCCTGCAGATCTACGCCGCGACCACCCTGCAGGAGTTCTGTCGCCTGTCCGCGCCGAAAGGGTCCGAGTCGGTGGTGGAGCAGGACGCCGCCGCGATTGCCGTCGACGGCTCCCTGGCCTACCTGACCCACATCAAGATTCACGATGCGCCCAAGCCTGCCGACCGCCGCTACGAGTTCCGTATCCACGCCTACGGGCCTGCCGGCCCGGAATTGGCCGAGCGGTTCACCGCATGCGTGCGGGACTGGGACCAGCACGTACGCGAGAGCGGTTACCCGCCTATGACCGTCCACCCGGCCGGCACTCCCGACGACCGGCTGCCGCCCGGCGACGTGCTCGACAAGCCCGCTTCCCGACTGGTTCTGCGGTGGCCCGGCAGGACACCGGCCGGGCCGCAGGCCCTGCTCCCGGCGGGGGATCAGCGGGCTTGATTCCGCTGCCCTGGCGGCAGTGGTCTGCCCGGGTCCGATGAAGTCCGAGGTGTCCGGAGATCCCGGGACGTCTTGGCTCGACTCCGAAGCTCAGACTGGCCGACGCGCTTCGCATCACCCCGCGGGAGCCGAGCGCAGACGCCGCGGACCTGCCGCCCGGCCTGAGGCGGACCGGGCGGCATCCACACTTCACCGAACGGGGCGTCCAGGAATGCCGGTCGCTGCTGTCCACATCGTCCGAACCGGTGCCCGCAGGCCGGTTTCCGGACCTGTCGGCGGTCCGGCTCGCTCCGTCCGGTGCGGAACAGGTCAACGCACGAGAGCCGGTCGGAACCAGTGGCAGGGGCCGCCCGGCCCATCCCTCCGGCCGCCGTGAAGAGCAGACTGTAGGTGTCGGTACCACGGCACGGGAAAACGCCCACCGCGGTGCGACAACCGTTCCGGCCCCACGGAGGACGCCATGTACGGCAATCCGCCTCTCGTCGGCGACGTCATGACACGCAAGGTCGTCGCGCTCACCCCCGACGCGGCCTTCAAGGACATCGTCAGGGCCATGCGGCAGTGGAAGGTCAGCGCCCTTCCCGTGCTGGAGGACGGAAACAAGGTCGTGGGTATCGTCTCCGAGGCCGATCTGCTGCTCAAGGAGCAGTTTCGCGGAGGAGACCCGCTTCGTTCCCTCCCCCGGGCCCGCTCGGCGGACGAGGCGCCCGTCCCGCAACCGGACCGGCTGTCCGACCTTGCCAAGATCGGCGCAGTGACCGCGGAGGAACTGATGACCACTCCGGCCGTCACCGTCCCCGAGAACACACCCGTGGCCCAGGCCGCCCGGATCATGGCCCATGCCCGGATCAAACGACTGCCCGTCGTCGGTGACAACCGCACGCTGCTGGGCATCGTCAGCCGCTCCGACCTGCTCCGGGTGTTCGAACGGAACGACGAGGACATCGCGCAGGAGATCCGCCACAAGGTCGTCGCCCATCTGTTCCCCGCGCCGCTGGAGCCGATCCGGGTACAGGTGCGCGACGGGGTCGTGCACCTCACCGGACGCGTCCGCAACACCGCCCTCGTGCCCGTCGCCGCATGGCTGGCATACGGCGTCTGGGGAGTCGTCGACGTGGACTGCGCCCTGACGGGACCGCCTCGTCATCAAGAACTCGACCCCGGTTTCGCCGAGGAGCCGACCACGCGGTCCGGGGGAGCGAAGAACACCGTCTGACGTGACACGGCACATGGGGGCGCGTTCGTGCCGAGCGCACGGTGCGCCGGGGTCCCTGCGGACCGGACATCTCTCACCCCCGCTTCGCGCAAGAAGGTGACAAGCGATGGCCACAACCTCCCGTACCGTGCAGAGGCGGGTGTGGCTGTGGCGGTGGAGGAACAATCCCCTTCGGCGCCGCAGCGACCGGGCGGAGGCCTGGGTCATCTTGTGCGCATGGCTGTTCGCGCCTCTGGCCGGCGTGTTCGCGGGACAGACGACGGCGGGAGCGGTGGGGCACGATCTGACCGAACGCCGAGCCCGGGTGTCGGCCGTGCGGGCGGTCCTGACCGAGAACGCGGTGACGACCCCGCAGACGGCTCCCGGGTACACCGAGAGCGTGGCGTGGGCCACGGTACGCTGGACGGCCGCCGACGGTTCCCCGCACACGGGCCCGGCGAAGGTCGAGCCCGGCACGAAGACGGGCGCACAGGTCACCGTATGGGCCGACCGTGCGGACAAGCTGGTGTCCCGGCCTCTCACCGCGTCCCAGGCCCGGTGGGAGGCAGCGCTCTTCGGCGCGCTGGCCGGGTCGGGGACCGCGGGCGGTGTGCTGGTGGGCGGACGTGTGGTGCGCATACGTCTGGACCGGCAGCGCATGGCGCGGTGGGACCGGGAGTGGGAGCAGGTCGGTCCCCGCTGGCGCAGGACGACCGGCTGACACGGCCCTTCGGCCCCCTGCCCTTGCGCGGGCAGCGCTTTTCGCGGGCGCGGTCAGCAGATGCGCGGCAGCTGCTCGCCGAGCGGCATGTCCACGATGCGCCGCGCACCGACCAGCGTGCGCAGCGTCACCCGGCCGCGGGGACCGTGGGCGAGCACTTCACCGATGCGGACCGCCTGGCGCCCCTCGGGGGTCGACCGCATGGCGTCGAGCGCCGCGTCCGCCGCCCCGGGGGCGACGAAGGCGACCAGACAGCCCTCGTTGGCGACGACCAAGGGGTCAAGACCGAGCAGGTCGCAGGCGGCGGCGACCTGCTGCGGCACCGGTACGGCGCTCTCCTCGATCTCGACGGCCACGGACGCGTCGCGGGCGATCTCGTTCAGGGCCGCGGCGAGCCCGCCGCGGGTGGGGTCGCGCAAGGTGTGCAGGTGCCGGCCGAGCGGCTCCAGGGCGCGTACCAGCCGGTGCAGGGGGCGGGTGTCGGAGGCGATGTCGCTCTCGAAGCCGAGCCCCTCGCGGGTGGAGAGCACCGTGGTGCCGTGCAGGCCCACGGGACCGGAGAGCAGCACCGCGTCACCGGGCCGGGCCAGCGCGGCGGACGGCCGCAGCGCGCCCGGACGCTGCCCGACACCGGTGGTGGTGACGAACACCTTGTCCACGGCCCCGCGCCCGACGACCTTGGTGTCGCCCGTGACGACGGGCACCTCCGCGGCGCGGGCGGCCTTGCCCAGCGACTGCACCACGGCCCGCAGGTCGGACAGCGGCAGCCCTTCCTCCAGGACCAGGGCGACGGACAGGGCCACGGGCCAGGCCCCGCGCATGGCCAGGTCGTTGACGGTGCCGTGCACCGCGAGGGAGCCGATGTCGCCGCCGGGGAAGAACAGCGGGCTGACGACGAAGCTGTCGGTGCTCATCACCAGTTCCGGATGGCCGGGCAGCAGTGCCGCGTCCTCCAGCGGGCCGCCGTGGCCGTCGAGGGCCGGGAGCACGAGCGTGTCCAGGAGCTCGGCGCTCAGCCGGCCTCCGGAACCGTGCCCGAGCAGGACGAGTTCTTCCTCGCGGCGGGGAGCGGGACACTGCGACGTCATCGTGCCGGCACCTCCCGCGCCTGCTTCGTGCGGCCGGCGGCGTGGAACGCCGCGCAGGTGCCCTCGGCGGAGACCATCGGCGCGCCGAGCGGGTGGCGGGGGGTGCACCGGGTGCCGTACGCCGTGCAGTCGGTGGGCAGGCGGGCACCGGTGAGGACGGCTCCGGCGATGCACTCGGGGTCCTCGGCCGTGTGCGGCGTGCCGGTGCCGAACCGGCGCACGGCGTCGAACCGGGCGTAGGGGCCGGCCAGTTCCAAGCCGCTGCCGGGCAGCCGGCCGATGCCGCGCCAGGCCCGGTCGGTGGTCCGGAAGACCTCGTTCACGGCGTCCTGGGCGGCGGTGTTGCCGCTGCGGTGCACCGCGCGCACGTACTGGTTCTCGACCTCGTGACGGCCCGACTCCAGTTGCCGTACGGCCATGAGGATGCCGTCCAGCAGGTCGAGCGGTTCGAATCCGGTGACGACGACCGGCACCCGGTAGCGGGCGGCGATCGGCTCGTACTCGCGCCAGCCCATGACCGCGCACACGTGCCCGGCCGCGAGGAAGGCCTGCACCTCGCAGTCGGGGTCGTCCAGCAGCGCGGTCATCGCCGGCGGCACCAGGACGTGACTGACCAGCAGGAAGAAGTTCGTCAGCCCCAGCCGCGCGGCGTGCAGGACGGCCATCGCGTTGGCGGGGGCGGTGGTCTCGAAGCCGACGGCGAGGAAGACCACGTCGCGCTGCGGGTGCCGCCGGGCGAGCCGGACGGCGTCCATCGGCGTGTAGACGACCCGTACGTCCGCGCCGCGCGCCCGCAGGGAGAGCAGGTCGGTGCCGGAACCGGGCACGCGCAGCATGTCACCGAAGCTGGTGAAGATCACATCCGGCCGGGCCGCGATGTCCATCGCCCGGTCCAGGGTCTGCAGCGGAGTGACGCACACCGGGCAGCCCGGGCCGTGGATCATGCGCATGCCCGCGGGCAGCAGCGCGTCGATGCCCTGCCGGACCAGGGTGTGGGTCTGCCCGCCGCAGACCTCCATGATCCGCCAGGGGCGCGTCGCGGTGCGGCGCAGCTCCTCCAGGAGCCGCCGCGCCAGCGCCGGGTCGCGGTACTCGTCCAGGTACCTCACCGCTCCTCCGCCCCGGCGCCCGAAAGGCGGCAGTCGACGTCGACCACGCCCTCCACGCCTCGCACCAGACGGACGAGCAGGGGAATCAAGGTGGCGTCCCGGATCCTCCCGGTGAGGGTGACGACGCCGTCGGTGACGGTGACGGCGACGGGTTCGACGGGGGCGGGGAAGATGATGTCGCGCGTGATCTCGTCGGCGATGTCGGCGTCCGGCCGCAGGAACACCTTCAGCAGGTCCGAGCGGCTGACGACGCCTTCGAGCAGGCCCTCGTCGTTGACGACCGGAAGCCGCTTGATCTTGCGCCGGGCCATGATGCGGGCGGCCTGGGGCAGGGTGCTGCGGGCGTGGACCGTGACGGCCGGCGAGCTCATCAGTCCTTCGGCGGTCACAGCCGACGCCTTGGCCAGGTCGGGGAGCCGGTCGAGCTGCGCGTAGTCCGTATCGCTGTCACGGAACCCCTCCTTGGGCAGCAGATCGGCCTCGGAGACGACGCCGATCACCCGGCCCTCGCCCTCCAGTACGGGCAGGGAGCTGACCTTCCACTCCTCCATGAGCTGGACGATGTCCTTGAAGGACGCGTCACGGCCGACGGCGACGGCGGTGTGCGTCATCACGTCGCTCACGATGTGCGGGCTGTCGGGCACGGTCCCCTCCCCTGGTGTCGGGTGCGGTCGATGGTGAGGTCGAGGAAGTGGGCGGAGCACGAGATGCACGGGTCGTGGTTGCGGATGACCCGTTCGCACAGGTGCGTCAGCCCGTCGTCGCTCAGCGCCTGCCCGGCGAGGGCCGACTGGGCGGCCCGGCGCAGGTCGTCCTCGATGGCGCCCTGGTTCTGCGCGGTGGGGGGTACGAGCCGCACGTCGGTGACGGTGCCCTCGCCGTCCAGCCGGTAGCGGTGGTACAGCAGACCGCGCGGTGCCTCCGTCGCGCCGTGGCCGGTGCCCTCGGCGGGCGGGACGGGGACGTACGGGCGGGGCGGGGGCTCGTAGGCGTCGATGATGCGCAGTGCCTCCTCGACCGCGTACACCACCTCGACGGCCCGTACGAGGACCGAGCGGTAGGGGTTGCGGCACACGCTGTCCTGTCCCGGGGTGGCGAGTCCGGCCTCCCGGGCCGCCTCCAGCGCCGTGGGCGACAGCGCGTGCCCGCTGATCGCGAACCGGGCGAGCGGCCCGGTGAGGTGGCGCCGCCCGTCGAGCCGTGCGTGCAGGGCGGTGGAGTGCGGCACCTGTTCCTCGCGCACGTGGTCCAGGAAGGCCCGCACGGGGAACGCGGTCCGCGCGCCGTCCGGGCGCAGCGCGGTCGGCGTGCCCTCCTCGACGGCGTACGTCCCGGGCGCGGCCAGGGCCAGGAAGTCGGCGTCCACGGAGGCGTCCGGGAAGTCGAAGCCGGCCGCCCAGCGCACGGTCTCCCGGGCATCGTCGGCCGCGCGGCGCAACCGCTCCGCCAGCGGGCGCAGTTCGAACGGGGCGGGGGTGCGGTAGAAGCCGCCGATGCGCACGTTGACGGGGTGGACGGCGCGTCCGCCGAGAAGGTCGAGGACCGCGTTGCCCGCCTGCTTGAGCCTGAGCCCCCGCTCCACCGCGGCGCGCTGGGTGCGGGCGAGGTCGACGGCGCCGGCGCAGCCGAAGAAGTCGGGAGCGTGCAGCAGGTGGATGTGCAGGGCGTGGCTCTCGATCCACTCGCCGCAGTACAGCAGCCTGCGCAGTTCGCGCAACGGCCGGTCGACGGTGACGCCGCAGGCGTCCTCGATCGCCGCGCAGGCACTCATCTGGTAGGCCACCGGGCAGATGCCGCACACCCGGGCCGTGATGTCGGGCGGCTCGGTGTACGCGCGGCCGCGCAGGAACGCCTCGAAGAAGCGCGGCGGCTCGTAGATGCTCAGCCGGGCCTCCCGCACCACGTCGCCGTCGACGCGCAGGTGCAGCGCTCCCTCGCCCTCCACCCGGGCGAGCGAGGCGACCTTGAGGACACGGCTTCCGCGGTGGCTCACGACCGGTGCTCCCTGCTCTCCGTGTGCTCGCCGTTCCCCGTGTGCTTGCTCTGCTCCGCGGCGAAGGCGGTGGCGTTGAAGGTGCGCAGGAAGCGCTCGGTGTCGCGCTCGTCCATGCCGTCCCGGCGCAGCAGCGGGATCAGCGCGGGCAGGTTCACCGACCCGGACGGTCCGAAGCAGCCGTAGCAGCCGCGCCCGTAGGCCGGGCAGATCGCCCCGCACCCGGCGTGGGTGACCGGCCCGAGGCAGGGGGTGCCGTGGGCGACGGTGACGCAGACCGTGCCGCGGCGCTTGCACTCGAAGCACACGCTGTGATCGGGCACGTCCGGTTTGCGTCCCGCCAGATGCGCGGTGATCACCTCGAGAAGCCGGCCGCGGTCGATCGGGCAGCCGCGCAGTTCGAAGTCGACGTCGACGTGGGCCGACACCGGGGTCGACGTGGCCAGGGTGTCGACGTACTCGGGCCGGGCGTAGACGGTGCGGCGGAACTCCTCGACGTCGGCGAAGTCGCGCAGCGCCTGGATGCCGCCGGCGGTGGCGCACGCGCCGATGGTCACCAGACGGCGGGACTGCGCGCGGATCTCCCGGATCCGCGCGGCGTCGGCGGGCGTGGTGATGGAACCTTCGACGAGGGAGAGGTCGTAAGGGCCCGGCTCGACCGCGCTGGAAGCCTCCAGGAAGTGAGCGATCTCCACCTGCCCGGCGAGGGTGAGGAGCTCGTCCTCGCAGTCCAGAAGCGTGAGCTGGCAGCCGTCGCAGGACGCCAGTTTGAACACCGCGAGCTTCGGCGCGCTCATGTCACAGCTCCCTCACGGACGTCAGCGAGCAGGCCCGGTCCCAGCCGACGACCGGTCCGTCCCTGCAGAGCAGGACCCCGCCCAGCTGGCAGTGGCCGCAGTGGCCGGTGGCGCAGCGCACGTTGCGTTCCAGCGACACCCGGATGCGGTGGGCGGGGAGGCCGCGGTGGAGCAGGTCGCGGGCGGTGGCGCGGATCATCACCTCGGGTCCGCAGACACAGGCCGTGGTGTGGCGGGGATCGAATGCCGCGCTGTTCAGCAGGGTGGTCACGACGCCGACGTGGCCGCGCCAGGCGGGAGTGGGGCGGTCGACGGTGACCGCGCAGTGCAGAGGTCCGTGGACCGTGCTCCAGGCACGGATCTGGTCCGCGTAGACGAGGTCGTCGGCGGTGCGGGCGCCGACGAGGAGGTTCAGCCGCCCGTAGCGGCGCGGTTCGGCCAGCGCGGCGAGCACCACAGGACGCAGCGGGGCCAGACCGATGCCACCCGCGACGACCAGCAGGTCCTGTCCGGCGGCCAGGCCCTGCCCGGCGGCGCGGACGAGTTCCCATCCCGTGCCGAACGGTCCGCGCAACCCGACGCGGTCGCCCGGCCGCAGCGCGCACAGCGCGGCCGAGACGGCTCCGACCGAGCGGACGGTGTGGACGAGCTGGTGGCGGTGGATACGGGACACCGAGACGGGGATCTCCCCGACCCCGAAGGCGTACACCATGGCGAACTGCCCCGGCCAAAAGCGCGCGAGGCCCGCCGGGCCGGCCGGGGCGAGGGTGAGGCTGACCGTGTCGGCCGTCTCCTCGCGCACCCGGGTCACCCGGTACGGCACGGGGACGCCGGTCATGGCTGCCCGCCGCTGCCGTAGGGGGCGTACAGGTCGAGCAGCCGGGTGCGGGCCGCGTGCAGCCGGTGGGCCAGCACGTGCCCCACCCACAGGGCGATCGCGCGGCCGAACTCGGGATGCTCCTCGCACAGGGCACGCACGGCCCCCGCGTCGAACTCGTACGCCCGCACCGGGCTCATGGCCTCGGCGCCCAGCTGCCACTGATAAGGCGCGAAGTGCCAGGACCAGCCGACCAGTTCACCGCGTCCCAAGGTCTCGACGACGGCGGCCCTGCGGCCGGGTACGTGCAGGTCCAGGGCGACGGTCCCGGTCCGCACGATCCAGAACCGGTCGGCGCGCCGCCCCTCCTCGAACAGCCGGGTGCCCGCCTCGAAGGAGACCTCGCGGGCGAGCCGCATCAACCGCGCGCGGTGCTCGGCCGCAAGAGCGGTGGACATCGTGAGGGTGGAGGTCATCGCTGCGTCTCCTCTGCGTCCTGTCGCCGCAGGCGGTCGGCGAGTTCGTCGTGCAGGGCAGCGGCCTCCTCGGTGATGTCGATGCCGACCGGACACCAGGTGATGCAGCGTCCGCACCCCACGCAGCCGGAGCTGCCGAACTGGTCGTACCAGGTGGACAGCTTGTGGGTGAGCCACTGCCGGTAGCGGCTGCGCGCCGAGGCGCGCACCGGGCCGCCGTGCAGATACGAGAAGTCCAGGTCGAAACAGGAGTCCCAGCGCTGCCAGCGCTCGGCGTGGTCACCGGTGAGGTCGGAGACGTCCTCGGTGGTGGTGCAGAAGCAGGTGGGGCAGACCATGGTGCAGTTGCCGCAGGTCAGACAGCGGGCGGCGACATCGTCCCAGCGGTCGGCCTCCAGCGTGCCGCCCAGGAGGGTGCGCAGGTCGACGGGCGGCATGGACCGCCCCATGCGCTCCCGGGCGGCGTCCACCGCGTTCCGGGCGGTCGAAGCGGTCTCCTCGTCGGCCACCCGGCGGGGCACGCGGGACAGGACCGCCTCTCCGGCCGCGCTGCCCACGCGGACGAGGAAGCGATGGCCCGCGTCGTCCACGATCTCGGTCAGCGCCAGGTCGAAGCCCGCCTCGGCGGCCGGACCGCTGCCCATGGAGACACAGAAGCAGGTGGCACCGGGTTCGGTGCACTCCGCAGCGATCAGGAACGCCCCCTCCCGCCGCCGGCGGTAACCGTCGTCCCGGTAATAACCGCCGGTCAGCACATTGTCCTGGACGGCGATAGCGCGCAGGTCACAAGGACGCACGCCCAAGAAGGCGTACGACGGCCGCACAGGACGCTCGGCGGCGAACGACACCCGCCCGTCGGCCGCGCGGTCCGCGCTCCACAGCTTCTCGCGCTGCGGATGCAGGAACGCCTTCCAGGACTGCGGCCCCGCGGTGTGCGCGAAGGCGGCACCGTCCGCGCGCGGCACGAGGCGGTAGCGGCCCGCCTCCACCTCGGAGCCCCAGCCGAAGGGCAGTTGCCCCGCCGCCGTGAGCTCGTCCAGGACCACGGCGCCGTCGCGCACCGTCGGACCGACGACGGTGCGCCCCTCGGCGCGCAACGCCTCCACCAGGGCGTCGAGTCCGTTCCTGTCCAGGACCGCGGTCGCGGGGCTGCTGCTCATCGTTCCCCTCCGGAAAGTGCCGCGGGGCTTGTGCGGAAACACTGTGGGGCCGGAAACACTGTGGGGTCTCTGTCTCCAGCATGCGCGACGCCCTTGTAGGGCACCACGGGCCGCACGGACTCGACCCCGGGCCCTTCGGCCCCATCCCTGGGAGCGACTTCGGTCCGTTACGCGTGCGACCTCGACGAAACGGGCTTCAGCGCCCGTCCGCCGAGCCGTCCGGTCCGCGCGTGCGGGTCGGCAGCGGCTCCCCCAGTTCACTGCGCACCGCCTCGCCCATCGCGCGCAGCACCTCCAGCGTGCGTTCGGCCTCCGCCTCGTCGACCTCGGTGATGGCGAAGCCCACGTGGACGATGACGTAGGTGCCGGCCTCCGCCGCGGGCGTGTACGCCAGACACACCTCGCGCCGTACGCCACCGAAGTCCACCGTGCCCGTCCGCACGCCGTCGCTGTCGGCGACGTCGACGATCCGGCCGGGAATCCCCAGGCACATCGCGCTCAGCGCTCCTTCTCCCTCGCGAGCAGGGCGGACGCCACCGCCACCTGCCCGTAGCTGATGCCCGCGTCGTTCACCGGAACCGCGTGGCCTGTCAGAACGCGCAGGTCCTGGGCGCGCAGCAGGCGTTCGACGTCGGTCAGCAGACGGCGGTTCTGGAAGCAGCCGCCGCCCAGGCACACCGTGCGCGGGGCGCCGGCGGCGACCGCACGTTCCACCAGTGCGGCGGTGACCTCGGCGACGGTGGAGTGGAACGCGGCGGCGAGCCGGCCGACCGCGACGTCGTCGGCGACCCCTTCGAGGAGTGCGGTGAGCGTGGGGGCGGGGTCGTACACCCACAGACCGTCCGTCCGGGTCAGCCGCCAGGGCAGCGCACCGGTGCGCAGGCCGCCGGCCGCGCTCTCCAGGGCGACGGCCGCCTGCCCTTCGTAGGACACCGTGTCCCCCAGGCCGAGCAGGCCGGCCACGGCGTCGAACAACCGTCCCGCACTGGAGGCCCGGGGGCAGTTGACGCCGCGTTCCACCATGCGGCAGACCGTCTCCGTCTCCCGCGCGTCCAGACGGTCGGTGAACGGCCGGGCCTGCCAGGCGGCGGGACGCGGTGCGCCCAGCGCCTCCAGTCCGTGGAGATAACCGAGCGCCATCCGGGTCGGACGGCGGACGGCGGCCTCGCCGCCGGGCAGGGGCGCCCGTGCGAACCGTCCCACGCGCCGGTAGCCGGCCAGGTCCGCGACGAGGACTTCGCCTCCCCAGAGTGTGCCGTCGTCGCCGGCCCCCAGGCCGTCGTAGGCGACGCCCACGAACGGTTCGGCCAGTGCGTGTTCGGCCGCCACGGCCGCGACGTGCGCGTGGTGGTGCTGGACGGCGATCCGGCGTTCGACGGGCAGGCCCCGGGCCCACTGGGTGGACAGGTAACCGGGGTGGAGATCGTGCGCCACCGCGCGGGGACGGATTCCGGTCAGGCGCGAGAGGTCCGCGAACGAGGCCCGGAACGCCTCGTGGGTGGCCGCGCTCGCCAGGTCGCCTGTGTGCGTCCCGATGTGGGCCCGATCGTGCTCGGCCAGGGTGAAGGTGTGCTTGAGCTGGGCCCCGGCCCCCGCCAGGGAAAGGGGTGCGGGAACGGGAAGTGCGAGAGGGGCTGGTGCGTAGCCGCGGGCCCGGCGGAGCGTGAGGCTCCTGCGGCCGAGGACGTGGACGACGGAGTCGTCGTAGCGGGCGTGGATGGGCCGGTCGTGGGTCAGGAATCCGTCGGCGACCGCGCCGAGTGCCCGCCGGGCCTCGTCGTCGTCGACGGCGATGGGCTCGCCGGCGAGGTTGCCGCTGGTGACGATCAAGGGGCGGTCCAGCCCGCGCAGGAGCAGGTGGTGCAGTGCGGTGGTGGGGAGGAAGAGGCCCGCACGGCGGGTTCCCGGCTGTACCTGGGGAGCGAGCCGCACCGCCCGGGCGCGGGTGCGCCGCCGGTCCCCGGCCGGCTCGTGGACGCCTCGTGCCCGCAGCAGCACCACGGGGTGCGCCGGCGAGGTCAGGACGTCACGCTCGGTGCGGCCGATGTACGCCAGCCGTCGCGCGGTCGCGAGATCGCGCACCATGACGGCGAACGGTTTGTCGGGCCTGTGCTTGCGCCTGCGCAGCTCGCTCACCGCCTCCGCGCTGGTGGCGTCGCACACCAGTTGAAAACCGCCGAGTCCCTTCACCGCGATGACGCCGCCCGCCGCGACGGCTGCGACCGCTGCCCGCAGTGCCTTCTCCCCGGTCAGGTCGGACCAGGTGAGATGCGGGCCGCAGGCCGGACACGCCAGCGGTTCGGCGTGGAAGCGCCGGTCGGCGGGGTCGGCGTACTCGGCCGCACACGCCGGGCACAGCGGGAAGCGCCGCATGGTGGTCCTCACGCGGTCGTAGGGCAGGTCCTCGATCAAGGTGGCCCGCGGACCGCAGTCGGCACAGTTGACGAACGGGTAGCGGTAGCGGCGGTCCGCGGGGTCGAACAGCTCCCGCAGGCAGGCGTCGCAGACGGCCGCGTCCGGCGGGACCTCGCGGGGACCGTCGCACGGACGGGCCCGGCTCGGGCGTACCGTGAACCCGCGCCCCACCGGTGTTCTGTCGCCGTGCTCGTCCCCCACCACCACGTGGCGGACGACGGCGAGCGGCGGCACCGGCGCACGGATCCCCGCCACCAGCGCACGCACCGTCTCCGCAGGGCCGCAGACGCTCACCTCCACGTGTCCGTCGACGTTCGACACCCAGCCGTCGAGGCCGAGTGCGGTCGCCGTCCGGTGCACGTAGGGGCGGAAGCCGACCCCCTGGACCCGTCCGAACACCCGTATACGCCGCGCGATGCGCCCGCTCACGGCACGTCCTTCCGGTGAGCACGGCCGATGTCGGCCACACAGTGTGCGATGTCCGCCTCCACTTCCCGGACGAGGCTCTCGACCCGCGCCGCGACCGCGTCCGACAGCCCCCGGCCCACCGTGCTGTCGGCGCCTTCGACCGCGTACACCACGAGCCGGTGCGGCAGCCGCCCGAGGACGCCGGACAGCTCCACGGCATCACCGAGCTCCAGACCGTGGGAGCTCGTGGCCGCCGGCCACTGCGGCAGCACGTCGTCCAGGGCGAGCCGGTGGACGCGTCCGGGGCTGGGCGGTCGGGTGCGGGCCGCGTCGACGACGACAGCGAGATCGGCGCCCTTCCACAGTTCCATCAGACGGACCGGGTCGCCGTCGCACATCGCCGGCACCGTCTCCCACGGCAGGGAGCGGCCGGCCATCCGTTCCTCCAGACGTGCGACGACGGCCCACCCCACACCGTCGTCGTGCCGGAACTCGTTTCCCACACCGATGACCACGATCCGCTGGGCGCGGGCCATCTCCGCCTCCCCCGTCTCCCCGGTCCGCAACGCCCGTCATCATCGACACGTGCCGATGCGCGCGGACACGGGCCGAACGTCCCTTACGGGGACCGGATCGCCCCTCCTGCCTCCGGCCGGAGGGTGCGACGGTGGAGCAGGACAGCCCCTTTTGCTGCACAGCGGTGCAGCCCGGCGGAAGGTGGTTGAACCGTGACCGGTCTGCCCCTGGTCGTGGGTGTCGACGGATCGGACTCCAGCCTGACCGCGGTCGACTGGGCGGTGGACGAGGCCGCCCGGCACGGTGTGCCGCTCCGGCTGGTGTACGCCTCCCTGTGGGAACGCTACGAAGGGGTCGTCCCCTCCCACGGCTCCGACCGGCCGTCCGAGAAAGTGCTGGCGGACAACATCATCGGTGTCGCCACCGAGCGTGCCCGACGACGCGTCGCGGATGTGGGAGTGACCGGTGAGGTACGGGCCGACGACGCGGTCTCCGCTCTGCTGCGCGAAGGCGACAATGCCTTCGCGCTGGTGACCGGATCGAGGGGACGCGGCGAGCTGAAGGGCCTGCTGCTGGGCTCGGTCGGTCTGGCCGTGGCCGCCCGGGCGTACTGTCCGGTCGTCGTGGTCCGCGGCGACAAGGCCGCGCTGACCGGCTCCCACGAACGAATCCTGCTGGGGGCCGGCGCCCCTGACACCAGTGGTGAGGCGGTCCGTTTCGCCTTCCGCGAAGCCCAGGCGCGTACCTGCACGCTCGACGTGGTCCGCGCCTGGCGCTGCCCCGCGCACGAGAGCGCCGATCACCCGCTGCTGACCGCGGGAGTGGACCGGGAGCACGAGCAGCGGGCCTCCGCCCTGCTCGACGACCTGCTGCGCGAAGCGACGGTCGAGCGCCCCGGTGTCCGGGTACGCCGTGCCACGGCCGAAGGGCCGGCGCGCATCGTGCTGCTGAGGCGCACGGCCGCCGCGGACCTCGCGGTCATCGGCGCGCGCCGCAGGCGGGGTCACCTGGGCCTGCAGCTCGGCCGGGTGGCGCACACGCTGCTGCACCATGCGGACTGCCCGGTCGCGGTCGTGCCGCAGCGGGACTGATCCCGGCGAGCCGCCGGCTCCGGACGGCTCGTCCGACCGGCTGTGGCCGCAGTGCACCCGTATGCGTGCGGGGAGAGGCTCCGCGACCGTCGCCACCGTCCCACTGATCGGCCTCACGGCCCCCACGCGCATCGTCTGCGAGCCCCGGCCCGGGCGGCGTACACGCCCACGGGAGCGGTTCGAGGAAGGAAGCACCACGGTGACGGGCTGGACCTGGGAGTACGAGAGCTACCTCCCCGAGCAGGAGCGTGTGAGGGAAGCGCTGTGCACGCTGGGGAACGGCTGCTTCGCCACCCGGGGAGCCCTGCCCGAATGCACCGCGGACGACGTCCACTACCCGGGTACCTATGCGGCCGGCTGCTACGACCGGCTCACCTCGGCGGTGGCGGGGCGCCGGGTCGAGAACGAGGACCTCGTCAACCTTCCGAACTGGCTGCCGCTGCGCTACCGCCTCACCGGGCGACCCTGGCTCACGCCGGACACGGGAACGGTGCTCGACCACCGGCAGACCCTCCACCTCTCGTCGGGTCTGCTGGAACGCCGGACGCTGTACGGCATCGGCCAGGGGCGCACGCTGTGCGTGCGCCAGCGGCGCCTGGTGCACATGGCCGACCCGCACCTGGCCGCCCTGCGTACCGAGTTCACGGCCGAGGGGTTCACCGGCGGACTGGAGGTCCAAGCGGCACTCGACGGGGGCGTCACCAATGACGGTGTACCGCGCTACCGCGACCTGGACGGCCGCCATCTGACCCACGTGCACACCGGTTCCGCCGCCCGAAACCTGGTATGGCTGCGCTGCCGCACGCGCACCTCGGACATCCGCATCGCCCTGGCGGCCCGGCTGACGGCCGGCGCACCCGTCGCCGCCCGCCACGTCTTTCCTCGCGCGGTCCAGCGTGTCCGGCTGCGCCTGCCGCCCGGCCGCACCGTCACCGTCGACAAGACGGTCGCGCTGCACTCCTCTCGCGACCCCGCGATCAGCGACCCGCTGCGTGCGGCGGTCGACCGGGTGGGAGACGCCCCCGGCTTCGACGAGCTGCTGCGCAGCCACCGCACCGCCTGGGAGCAGCTCTGGCGCCGGGCCGAACTGGAGGTTCCCGGGGACGCCGGCCGCATCCTGCGACTGCACCTCTTCCACGTCCTGCAGACGCTCTCGCCCCACACCGCCGACCTGGACGTGGGGGTGCCCGCCCGGGGACTGCACGGAGAGGCCTACCGCGGGCACGTCTTCTGGGACGAACTGTTCGTCCTGCCCTACCTCGACCTGCACTTCCCCGAGGTCTCCCGCGCCCTGCTCTGCTACCGCCACCGGCGCCTGGAGCGCGCCTGCGCATCGGCCCGCGCGCTCGGCCGCCGAGGGGCGCTGTATCCGTGGCAGAGCGGCAGCGACGGACGCGAGGAGACCCAGGAACTGCACCTCAACCCCCGCTCCGGACGCTGGCTGCCCGATCACTCCCGGCTCCAGCACCACGTCGGCTCGGCGATCGCGTACAACGTGTGGCAGTACTGCCAGGCCAGCGGGGACACCGAGTTCCTGCACACCAAGGGCGCCGAGATGATGCTGCAGATCGCCCGCTTCTGGGCGGACTCGGCGGCCTACGACGGCCGTCTGCGGCGCTACCGCATCCGCGGCGTGGTCGGCCCCGACGAATACCACGACGCCTACCCCGGCGCGCGGCGGCCCGGCATCGACGACAACGCCTACACCAACGTCACCGCCGCATGGGTGCTCGCCCGCGCCCTGACCGTACTGCGTGCCCTGCCCGAACCCCGCCGACGCGAACTCCTGGAACGCACCGAGCTGCACGACGAGGAACTCCGGCAGTGGGAGGACGTCTCCCGCACCCTCCACGTCCCCTTCCACGACGGCCTGATCAGCCAGTTCGACGGGTACGGCGATCTCGCCGAACTCGACTGGGACGGCTACCGCGAGCAGTACGGCGACATCCGGCGTCTCGACCGCATCCTGGAGGCCGAGGGCGACACCGTCAACCGCTACCAGGCCTCGAAACAAGCCGACGTGCTGATGCTGGGGTACCTCTTCTCCCCCCGCGAACTCCGCTCCCTCTTCGTCCGCCTGGGCTACGACCTCAGCGAGAAGGCATGGCGGCGCACCGTCGACCACTATCTCTGCCGCACCTCCCACGGATCCACCCTCAGCGGCCTGGTCCACGGCTGGGTCCTGGCCCGCGCCCGACGCGGCGAGGCATGGACGTTCTGCCAGGAGGCGCTGCGCGGCGACATCGCCGACGTACAGGGCGGCACCACCGAAGAGGGCATCCACCTCGGTGCCATGGCCGGCACGCTCGACCTCGTCCAGCGCGGACTGCCCGGACTCGAGACCCGCGGCGAAGCACTCTGGCTCGACCCCGTTCCGCTGCCGGAACTGTCCTCCTACACGTTCGCCCTGCGCTACCGAGGCCACTGGGGCGTCAGGCTGCGACTGGAACGGGGAGCGTTGGAGATCATCGTGCCGTCGTCCGACCGGTGCCCCGTCGACGTCCGGCTGCGGGACCGCACCGTCTGCATCCAGCCGGGGGAGACGTCCCGGCTGATCCTCACCCGGTGAGCAGCCGCCCGACGCACCCGGTCCCACAGGACCGGGCCCGTCCTTCGGCCGCCTCCGCGCAAACGGCACCGCCGACCGGCCGCGCCCGCACGGGTCGAACGGCCCCGAGCCGGTCCATGCCGGCAACCGGTATTCCGGCCAGGACCGGGGCGACCGCCGCCTGCCGGGGCCTGGCCGTCGCGGTCACGCCGGTCGTGGCCGTCGGTTGCCGCGTACAGGCCCACCGGATCGGCGGTTCCGGAGCGGAAGCCGTCTGGCACGACGGATTCTCCGGCACCCCCGGTGGGCGAGTGCAGCGGGCCGGACCGCGGGAGACGGTTCTCCACACCCCGCCGGCGCCAGGGCGACGGCGGCGCGGGCCGCTGCCTGCCAGTGCCGCGGAGCCGGTGAGAAGGCGGGCGCACGTCGTGTGGCGCTGCGGTAGGCGGAGATGCCCAGGGCGAGCGGCCAGTAGTCGAGGACCGCACCCATGAGGGCGGTGGTGCCCCAGCCGTTCGCCGCGTAGAAGCGTATGGGGTCGTTGCCGAAGAACAGGGAGGGTACGAACACCAGGTCGGTCCCTGCCAGCACGAAGGCGGAGCGGCTGGTCCGGTCATCGCTCAGGAGCGGCCGACAGGCGCGAACGGTGCGGAGCGCCCCTTGCTCCGCCTTCCTGTCCGGACGCCGCCGTGACACGACGGTGACAGTCCGGGCACCAACCGTCGCAGGGGGACATGGGTCCAACTCATCGGGTGCGCGGGGAACCTACCGCCCACTCGACCGACAACCATGCGATCGAAGGACCGAGGGGTCCTTCCCAGGGGGAAAACACCATGAAGCGCATCCGTCAGGCCGCCGCCGTCACCGCCCTGGCCGCCGCCGCGGTGGCCGGTGGCGCCGCCTTCGCGGCACCCGCCTCCGCCGCTGCGCAGGGCGCGTACGCCGCCGAGTACAACGGAGCCTGCGGTTCCGGCTACAGCGTCGTCCACGGCCGCGACATCGGCGACCTCGGCACCGTCTACCTCACCTGGAACGAGCGGATCGGCGAGAACTGCGCCGTGACCGTACGGGCCCGGAAGGGCGCGGCCGTGTACATGCAGGCGAAGGTGTACCAGACCAACCACACCCAGGTCAGCTCCTCGGACTCCGGCGCCTACACCACCTACGCGGGCCCGGTCCACATCCCGGCCCGCGGCGAGTGCGTCACCGTCCGCGGCCAGATCGCCGACACGTACACGAGCTTCTCGGGCTTCTGCGGCTGACCCCGTCCCCGGCACACGGACGGTCCGCCACCCGCGCCGGGAACACGGCCACGCCCATGGACAACGGGGCCGGACAGGGACATCCCTGTCCGGCCCCTGTCATACAGGTCGCCGGAAGACTCCCACCTGTCGCGGTGGCCTGTGTGACCGGGCCCCCGCGCCTCGGATTCCGGCAGGTCCGCGCGGCTTGCACCGTCCCCGGTGCCCAGGGCGCTGCGCCCCCGGCCGGAGTGCGACCCGGCCGGTCACGGCGATTGCACGGAAACGCACCTGCGTCCCGCGGTGGACCTGGCCTTCGGCTGTCCGTCGACCAGGCTGCCGGCTACCTGTACGCCGTCGGCGGCCTCGGCCCGTCACGGTCAGGTCCCCTGCTTCGGTGGTGCGCCGTTCACGGGGGACGCCCGCAGGCGTGTGAGGGCCCGGGTCCGTGATCCTGGCACCGGCGGCGGCCTTGGCCTCGCCGTGCGCTGCGGTGATCTCTTCCCACCGGCCCTGGCGCCAGGCTTCGCAGTCGGTGGGGATCCGCGGTGCAGTCGTGGATGCTCCCCTGCCACTCCGCCGCTCTGCGGGGTCGCAACGGCAGCGGTGCGCGGGCATGGCTGCCCAGTCCGGCGAAGCGCATGGCGCTGCGCAGGCTGCGGTCGCGTATGAGGCGGGTGCTTCGGTGCTGGGGCCGCCCGGCAGGCGCTCCGGGCGGCCGGGGTCAGGCGCGGCGGGCGGCCCAGACGGTGCGCTCGGTGCGTACGGTGAGGTCGTCGCGGCGCAGAAGGCTGTTCGGGCTGTCGGTGTCCAGGAGTTCGTCGAGTGCGGCGAGGTCCTCGGGGCCGAGTGCAGGTGCGGCCACGCCGCGGATGCGCCGCAGACCGCCGTAGGCGTAGCGGCCGACCGTTTCGCTGCGCGCGCCCTCGATGCGGACGGTGATGGTGCGCTCGTCCTCGACGGTGAAGCCGGCGGCTGTCAGCATCGGGCCCCAGTCGGCGCCGCGGTGCGGAACGTGCTCGGCGTGGAAGCCGTCGGCCGCGGCATGGGCGCGCTCCTCGAGGCCGGGCCGGCTCTCGGGAGCGTCGGCGGGCAGGAAGCGGGGGAAGCCCGCGAGCTCGACGACGGCGAACAGGCCCCCGGGCGCGAGCAGTTCGCGAACGCTCGTCAGGGCGCGGTCGGGGTCGGCCATGTGGTGCATCGAGGCCGAGGCCCACACCAGGTCCGGCGTGCCGAGGTCGGGCCAGTCGTCGGTGTCGAGGTCGGCCTGCACGGTCCGGACGCGCCTCTCGACACCGCGGGCGCACGCCTTCTCGCGCAGGAGCTGGAGGTACCCGGCCGAGGTGTCGACGGCGGTGACGTGCGCGTCGGGGAAACGCTCGAGGAGCGCGAAGGTTCCCGCACCGGTGCCGCAGCCCAGGTCCACGATCTGGCGCGGCTCGCTCTCCAGCGGCAGCCAGGCGATGATGGACGCCATGTGCTCGCCGAGCACCTCGGCGTCCAGATCGAGGATCTCCGCCTGACCACGATCGACGTGTTCGTGGTGGCCGCCATGGGCGTGGCCGGAGTGGTGCCCGCCTTCGCCGTGGTGGGAGGTGTGCTGATTCGTCGGGGTCATGGCATCACCGTAAACGCGCCATGCGCCTGCCGCACGGCTGCTTGCGGAATACGCAAGAAGGTGGCTCGGCGTGTTGCCCACCACGCAATACCGTCCCGCGCCGAGGGGCTCCGGCAGGGCGGCGGCCCCTTACTCGCAGGGCTCCTGGGCGCCCCCGCGGTCGGCTTCGGAACCGTTGCCACCGGCGTCCTTCTGGTGGCCGCGGCGGGCGTCACGGTCGAAGATGCCCATGATCTCGCACGGCCCGCCCTCGGCGCCGATGGCGTGCGGCATCATGGTGGGGAACTCCGCGGCTTGATTGGTCTCGATGCGATAGCGCCGGTGACCGAGCATGAGGACGGCGGTGCCGGACAGCACGACGAGCCATTCGCGGCCGGGGTGGGCACGCATGCGGGCCGGGTTGTCGGGCGGCGGGGCGGTCATCCGCTGACGCATCACGCTCATACCGGGGTCGCCCTTCACGGGCCAGCGCATCAGGCCGTGCGCACCATCGATCATCGGGCTGATCACGATGTCGTCGGCGGCGTTCTCCACGAGCTGGTCCAAGGTGGTGTCCAGGGCGCGGGCGAGGGTGACCAGCTGATCCAGAGCGAGGCGGCGCCGACCGTTCTCGATACGGCTCAGTGAGGACTGGCTGAGGTTGGCCCGGGTGGCCAACTCCTCCAGCGACCACCCCTGCGCGACGCGCAGAGCGCGGATCCGTTTGCGTACGAGGCTGTCCAGCTGCCCATCTTCTTGCGTCATGGGCAACATGGTATGCCCCTGATGCAACACGGACTCGACGTCGCAGCCAGCCGGTCCAGCACGGGGAGCCGCGTACGACGCAAGGGCGCGACATGGCTGCGCAGACCTCCCCCTACGAGAGCGACGCACTGTCCACCGGGACCGTCGATGCCGTGGTGATCGGCGGCGGCGCCGCGGACCTGAACGGCGCGCTGATACCGGCCCGCTCGCGCCGCTCGGCCGTCGTGATCGACAGTGGCACCCCGCGCAACGCCCCCACCGCCGTGCACGGCCTCATCGTCCTGGACGGGCTGAAGCCGCCGACGGAGGACCTGCCCGACGACATGGGCCGCCGCCTCGCCTCCGCGATGGCCACAACCCCCGAGATCCGGGGCGTGCGGGCGGCCGGCAACGCCACCGCCCTCCCGACCCGGACCGGTGCCTCCACGGCGGCCGGAGCCCTGACCGGCGCGCACGTCAACGCCGTGCCGGCCGCCGCGGACACCGACGCCGCGCTCGCCGCGGCACAGAGGACCACCGGCTGACACGTAAGCCCCGCTGCCCAAGCACCGCGCGCCGACCGTCCGGCGGTCCGCGCGGTGAGCACGTCCCCGCCTCACCACCTTGGCGACCGGCCGTGCCCCGGCGCTGATCCTGCATGCCCTCTTCGGAAGGAAACCATGAGTACGAACCAGCCTCCTCACATGGCGGCCGCGCCGATCGGCGGCGGGGGTGCGCCGGACGCGCGTCAACTGCGCGCGATCCTGATCACCGTCTCGTCAGGGGTGTCGAGCGTCAAGGCGTAATCACGGTCCATGATCGCTACTGGGCTTCGGAACCCCGTGTCGTGGGGGCGTGCGGTGCGGCCTGCTTGTCCCGGTACGGGGCCAGGAAGGCGGTCAGCGCCGACAGCATCGCCTCCGGGGCCTCCTCGGCGGGGTAGTGGCCGCACCCGGGGAGGACAAGGCTCTCCACATGGTCCGCGGCCGGCTTCATCGTCGCGCCGACCGATGCGCCCAGGTTCTCCGCTCCCCCGATGGCCAGGACGGGGAGGGACAGCCGTCGGCTCCTGCGCCGCTGGTTCTGCGCGATGGTCGTGTCGAGTGCGCGGTAGAACGCGAAGCTGGAGCGCAGGGCCTCCGGATCGGCGGCGAGGGTGTCGACGTAGTGCTGGACGGCGTAGTCGGGCAGTGCCTTCGCGGACTTCGTGGCGAACTGGTGGCCGAAGTAGAGATGTTCCCGTCCGCGGACCAACTGCTCGTTGACGTCGGTGAGGCGGTTGAAGGCGAAGTGCCAGAGGCGGTCGTTGGCTTCCCGGCTGCCGAGAAGGGGTGGTGTGGGGGAAAGCCCCGGGATCGTGGCCTCGGCGACGGCCAGGCGGTCGAGCCGGTCAGGGTGGTCCGCGGCCAGGGCGTAGCCGGTCCACATCCCGATGTCGTGCCCGACCATGGCGAATCGCCGGTGCCCGAGCGAGTCCATCAGCGCCACCATGTCGCGTGCGAGCGTGCCGGTGTCGTACCCGTCCAGGGGTTTGTCGGAGAGCCCGACACCACGCGGATCGGCCGCGACGACGTGGAAGTCCCGGGCCAGCGCGGGCATCAGGAGGCGCCAGGCGTACCACGTCTGGGGCCAGCCTGCCAGCAGCAGCAGTGCGGGGCCTTCGCCGCCTGTGACGGCGTGCAGGCGCAGGTCGCCGGTGGTGACGTACCGGCTGGTGAAGGTGTCGGTGAACCGGGCCGGCAGGTTCGGCGCCCGGGAGACGGAACCGGGGCCCTCGGGCGCGGGGAGGTCGGTCGGCGACAGACTCATGATCATTCCTTTGGTGCGGGGCTGATGCGGTTTCACGGGGTGGGCGGGAAAGGGGCGGAGTCACACGGTGGTGGCGGCTCAGGCAGTGGCGCCGGTGGGGCGGCTCAGTGCGCCGGCGAGGGTCGTCGCCACGACGGTGACGGCGAGGATCAGGGTTGCGACGTCCTGGTTGACGGTCTGGTCGAGGAGTCCGAGGGCCAGCGTGGGCACGATCGTGCCGGTGTAGGCGAACAGGAAGTAGGTGGAGAGCAGGTCCGCTCTGCGCTGCGGATCGGCGAGCCGTTGGGTGACCCCGATGCCGCGGCGGAAGGCCAGGCCGATGCCGGCACCCGCCAGAAGCGTTCCGGCGGCGAACAGAGGCAGTGACCGCGTCCACAGGCCGGTCTCGAACACCGCGACGCCCGCGGCGAGGAACGCCGGTGCCGGCCGGCGCCCGGAGACCCACCGTTCCGGGGCGGCCACCTGTGCGACCAGGGCGACGAGGAACAGCAGCCCGACCTGTGCGCCGACGGCCGCGACGGTGTGGACGTGCAGCTGTTCGCGAAGGAAGGCAGGCACCAGTGAGGAGAACAGTCCGCTGACCGCGAACGCGGCGAGGACAGCTGTGGCGGCCCGCAGGAACTCGGTCCGCGCCGTCCGTCGGCCGGGAAGGACCGGGCGGCGCACGGACAGCGCAGGGCGCTGTCGGGGTACGACGGTCTCCGGGGTGACGAGGACGGCCAGGAACGCCGGGACCAGGCCGGCGAGGTAGCACCAGAACACCAGGTGCGTGGGGTCCGCCCCGTACTGTGCGAACAGGCCGGCGGCAAGGGTGCCCAGCCCCGGTCCGCCCGTGTTCGCCACCGCGGAGACGGTCGACGCCCGCCGGGTGTGCTCTGCTCCGGCGAGCTCACCCAGCGCGGCGGTCGCCGTGGCGGTGAAGACGCCTGTGCTCAGGCCGCACAGGAACCGTGCCGCCAGCAGGGTTTCGACATCGTGGGCGACGAGGAACAGCGCTGTGCTCGTCGCCGCGGCCAGGAGAGCGGCGCTCAGGAGAGGGCGGCGGCCCGCGCGGTCGGAGAGCGAGGCGAACACCATCAGCGCGAGCACGGTCCCCAGGGCGTAGACGGCGAAGACCAATGTCGTGGTGAAGGGCCCGAAGCCCATCTGCGGCGCCCAGAACGCATACAGCGGAATCGGCAGCGTACCGCCCAGCATGACCAGGGTGTACACCGCGGCGGTGAGCCAGAACCCGACGCGTGCCCGGCGCCCGCCCACGGGCGTGACAGCCGGTGCGCGGACGTCTGACGCGGCGTTGTCGATCATCGTGCGGCCTTTCGCGTGCTGGAACCACCGCCGTCACGCTAACCATCTTGGATCGATCGGTCAAAGATGATTCGACCGATCGATCCAAGATGCGGGTAGGCTCACGGCTGGAACGTGAAAGCAGGAGGTGCACGCCATGCCCGGCAGGAAGCAGTTCGATGTCGGTGCCGCCCTGGACCGGGCCATGCGAGTGTTCTGGCAGCGCGGGTACGCGGACGCCTCCCTCGAGGCCCTGTGTTCCGCCACCGGTCTCGGCCGCGGCTCCCTCTACGGTGCCTTCGGCGGCAAGGACGCGCTGTTCCTCCAGTGCCTCGACCGCTACGCGTCGCTCTACGGCGCACAGTACGAGCAAGCCCTCGCGGCGCACCCCGGTGACCCGGTGCGCGCGGTCGAGGCGTTCTTCGACGTCGTCCTGGGCCGTATCGCCGACCCGTCGGTCCCCGCGGGGTGCCTCATCGCCCAGTCCGCCGCGCAGTCCCCGACACTGAAGCAGGAGAACGGCCTGCGGGTGCGTGGCCTGCTCGACGTGCAGCGGCAACGGGTACGCGCGGCACTGGCGGACTCCTCGGCCGACACCCGGACACTCGACGAACTCGCCACGTATGTCGTCGCCGTCAACCAGTCACTGGCCGTACTGAGCCGTGCCGGCGCTTCGGACGCCGAACTGCGGTCCGTGGCCCGGCTCGCATGCACAACGGTGGCGGACACCCTCGCCCGGGCGGCGTCCCAGGACTCCGTCCAAGGCTGACGGGCACCGGCTCCGCCCGGATCCGGGCGGCGGTCCACTCGGTGGAACGCCGGTGCGCGGTCGGCCCCGAGGGACCGAAGGCCGGCGGCAGCCGCCGCCAGGTGCAGCCCGTCGTGGCCACGGGAATGATCGCGGTCAGCACCTCGCGCTCCCCGCACCGGCGTCGATCGCCGGCCTGTGGCCACGATGGAGCAGGTGGGACCACCCGCTGGAACAGCTCCCACGACTCCCGTGCCTCAGGTCGGGGTCGCGGCCGGCTCTCAGGGCCAGGTCCGGGGCGCGGGCCCAGGCGGGTGCGTGGCGGCCGTAGCCGCGGGCGCGGTGGACGGTGACGCCGAGGTCGGTGCGGACGTCGCTGATGTGCTCGCCGCCGACGATGCGGCCCGGCAGGGCGGCGCGGGCGGCGGGCGGGAAGCAGACGTCGGCCACCTCGCGCCGGTAGGCCCGCCCGGTCCGAGGGGCGGCGCCGCAGGCGACAGTCCTCGCAGCGGCTGGCGCCGGTGGCGGGGATGCCGCGGTGGCGGCATCCCCGCGTCATGGCCGGGCTTCTTGCTGTCGGCGGCAGAGGCTGTTCGAGCAGGACGCCGTCCGTGACATCGAGGTCACCGAGGCGATCCAGGAGGTACAGCGGGCGCTGCTCACGCGCCGCCACCGACCTTTGTTTCTGGCTCTGTTGCGGGCCACGCTCCCGGGTGGAGCGGGGCCCGCGGCCGTTCAGCGGCGTGTCCGGCGTATCTGGCTGACGATCGTCGGATCGGTGATCTCGGTGTCCTTGGCGAGCATCAACGCCTTGCTGAGCACGAGGGCCAGGGTGCGGTCGCCCTCGAAGGGCAGATAGCCGGTCTGCGCGGCGGTCTCCGCGGACGACTTGGGGACGATGCAGAGGTATTCGTCGTTCGGCGTCATCAAGATGTTGCCCGAACCGAGATGGATCTTGTACGTCCGTAGTTCGCCCTCGACGTGCAGGAACCGGCCCTCGATCGTGCACCGCCCGGCGATCGCGAGCCGCGGCACCAGGCGTGCGAGGAGGGCGCGGCGGGTCTCGGCGCTCTGGTTCAGCTCGCCGAAGCCGTACGACGTCCAGTACTCGCGGAACCGGCCGCCGGGCCCGCCGTCCTGCCACGTCGGATCGTTGCCGATGCTGGCCACGCCGACGAACAGGTCCACGTCCCGCAGGACTTCGGAGAGGACGAGCGGCGGGATCTCGGTGAGCGGGAGCGGCTCGACCGGCTCCGCGCCGTCGCGCAGCGGCATGCGGTACCCGCCGCCGTAGCAGTGCGCCGAGTTCCGCGGTGCGCCGATCGGGTAGAAGCGCACCTGGTCGGTACGGAGCCGCAGGTAGCTGCCCGACTCGGTGGTGTCGACGCCGTACTCCTCGCCCTCGCCCTCGATCCAGTACTCGGCGCGCAGGCCCCACTGCGGGAGTTCACGGGTGGCGGGTGGTGCCTCGTCGTCGACGCAGAGCCGCAGCTTGTTGCGCCAGCCGCGGACCGCGGCGAGGGAGTGGAACTGGTGCTGGCGGACGATGTGCGCCGCGAACCGGTTCGAGTACGTGCCCGTCGCCCGCTCGGCGTCGGTGAGCAGGTACACCTCGCGGTGGGCCTGCTTGAAAGGCTGGGTGACCGCGTGCCGCTCCAGCCAGTCCCTCCAGGCGACCACCTCGGCGGGCTCGCGGCCGACGGGGTGCCAGAGGGCGACCTCCGTGCCGTGCTCGACCGGGTCGTCGGTGAGGGTGCGCAGGGCGCCGTCGGCAAAGCCGACCGGGGTGCCGTCGACCGTCCACAGCAGACGGCGGGCGAGGCTGCCGACGAGGGGGTGGTCGAGGTAGCGCTCGCGCCAGGCTGTGTAGGACCACGTGCGGCGGGCGAGGAACTGCCGGTCCAGACGCTCGGCCTGGGCGCCGAGCATCTTGTCGATGTCCTTGACGGCGGCCTTGAGCTCCTTCAGCTCCTCGGGGTGGTCGCGCCGGACCGCGGCGGGGACGGACCTGACCTCTTTGCCGGTGGCGGAGCGCCAGCGCAGGACTGCTTTGGCGCCCTGGATCTCCAGCAGGGCGGTGAAGTCGCCGAGCTGTGTCGCGCAGCGGCCGACCTCGGTCAGCCCGTAGGCGGGAACGGCCAGTTCCTCGATCTCCTCCCGGCCGAGGCCGAGGGCTTCCGCGCGGGTGTCCAGGGCGGTGTCGAGCAGCTTGAGAGTGCCCTTGTAGGTGACGCGGGTGGCGAGCCGGGCCAGCTCGGCGAGTGCCGCCTGGCTGTCGATGCGGGCGAGGGCCGTGACTGCGGCGTTGGCGACCTTGGGATTCACGGGCCCCAGGCCGGGGACCTTCTTCAGTGAGGTCTCGACGAGCGTGCCGAGAGCGCGGGCCGTGTCCGGGTGGGCGGGCAGCAGGGCGAGGATCCAGGTGAGGCCGCGCAGGGCGTTGGCGTTGTACGGGTCGAAGGCGAGGTTCACGTCGGGACCGGGCCCCACGGTGGTGAACGCGAAGGTGCGGGGGCGACCGACGAGCGGGAGCCAGCCGAGCACCGCCGCGCGCACGGCGTCGGTGCCGAGGGGTTCGATGAGGGCGAGCGCGGCCTTGTCCCACTTGGCGGTGGGCTTGGCCGACGTCGCGGTCGTGGCGTGGACGAGCAGGGCCCGCCAAGGCTCCTCGGCGGCCTCCTTCAGGGCCTGCTCGGCCCACGCCTCTCCCACGTTCAGCACGGGTTCCGTCAGCTTCTTGGCCAAGGCCGCCATCTCCGGCCGGCGGTACGCCTCCAGGGCACACCGGCGCAGGAACGCCACGACGGGTGCCGACAGCGGTCGGCCGGCGGCCAGTTCGTGCTCAGCGACCAACTGCACGTCACCGTCCCACCAGATGGAAACCTCCGTGCCGAGCTTCTCCAGCTCGGCGGCCCGCTCGGCCGCGAGCGGATCACCGGGCAGGTCCGCACCCACGACCTGCAGCAGCCGCAACACCTTCACCTGCGGGCGCTCAGCGGAGCTGAACTCGGCGTACAGCCGCCTCAACTCCCCCGCGACGACCGCCCGCATCGCGGGGTCGAGGCTCTCCAGCACCTCGACCATCTGGACCCACACATCCCCCCTGAGGACCGTCCGGGCCGTCACCACGCACAGCGCCTCGTGGGCGAGCGGACCGGCCTCGCGCGCGGCCGCATGGCCCTGCATCTTGCCCAGCTTGCTCAGCATGTCCACTGTCAGCCACCCACCAGCGGCACAAGCTTCAGGAAGGTGACCTCGACGCCGAGCGGCAGCTCTGTCTCCTCGTCGAGGTCCGTGACCTGCCGGTCCCCGACAAGCACCAGGAACCCGTTCCCCTCGAACGCGGCCAGCGCGCGCTCCGCCTGGACCTCAGGATCGATGCGGCGCGGGGTGCGCAGCGCGTACCCGTTCAGCACGCGCTCCGCATCCTGCGGCTGGACAAGGCCCTGGAAGATGTGCGGCTCCGTGCGCGCGTTGAACTCCGCAACCTCCTGGAAGACCCGCCGCCGGATCAGCTCCCGTACCGTGAGCCGCTCCTCGGCGATCTCGAGTCCGAAGGCCGCGCCCCTGTCCCCTGATGTCGTCTCGTCGACGAACGTCACCGCTCCCATGCCGAGGAAGCTACAAGACACCACTGACAACGGCCCCTGACAGTGGCGCACGGCAGGTCTGTCCGACAAGGAAGCCGAAGCCCATGCCTCATGCCGGACGAAGCCCGGCCCGCCTCTGCCCGAGGGCAGACGCGTCGCCACCACCCGTGAGCGGTGGCGGCAGGTCCACGACCTCCTCGACCAGGGCGTCGGCCCGCTCGCCTGCGCCCGCCGTCTCGGCGTGCCGCTGCATACGGTCAGGCGCCATGCCCTCCGCAGCGAGCCGGACCGCATGGTCCGCGCCCCCGTCCGCCGGGCCTGCGCAGCCGCTCGATCCGTTCGACGACATCGGGTGGGATCTGGGTCGGTGAGGATCGCGGGACGCTCGGGCGGTCCCGCGGCCCGAGTCCGCCGCGCGTGTCGTACCGGTTCCCCCTTGGACAGGCAGGCGCAGAAGGCACCGGTCCCGGCGGCGACGTGCGCGATCGAACGGGTGCGGCGGCGCTCCACGAGTCGTCGGCGTCCGGCGATGCGCAAGGGGGCGTTCGCGGGGGTCACCGGGGCACCTCGGCGCTCCGGCCGGCCGTGATGGCGGTGAGCAGGGGGAACGCGATGAGCAGCGCGACCGCGACGAGGAGTCCGCCGGCCCAGAGCGGCCCGAGGGTTCCGGCTCGGGTGCCGAGGGCGGCCGCGGCGACGACGGGGCCGACGGCGGCGCCCACGTTGAGCGCCGCGGTCGCATACGAGCCGGCCATGGTGGGGGCTCGGTCGGCCTCGTAGAGGACCCGCGTGATCAGCGTGCCGCCCAGCGCGAACGACAGTGCGCCCTGCACGAACACGAGGATGAACAGGGCGACCGGCTCGTAGGCCAGCATCGCCAGGGCGGGCCAGCCGAGGAGCAGCAGCGGACCGCCGACCGCGATGACCGGACCGGGGCGCCGGTCGGACAGCCGGCCGGCGACGGTGACGCCCACGAAGGAACCGGCACCGAAGAGCACCAGAGCGACGGAGATCCACAACTCGCCCAGCCCGGCGGTGTCGGTCACCACAGGGGCGAGGAAGGTGAGGCTTGCGAAGGTCGCCGCGTTCACCAGCGCGCCGAGCAGCATCACCAGGAGCAACCGCGGCCGGGCGAGCTGGGCGAGCTCCGCTCGCAACGCCGGCCTGCCGGTCGCCTCATCCTCATCACGTCCTTTTGGGACTGCCTTCAGGATGCCGAGAGCGGCAGGCAGGCAGAGAGCGGCGACAGCCCAGAAGGTGGCCCGCCAGCCGAGCACCGTGCCGAGCACCGAGCCGCCGGGGACACCGGCGATCGTGGCCACCGTCGTGCCGGACAGCAGCACGGCCAGCGCACGCCCCTTCCTGTCGGGTCCAACCAGCGTGGCCGCAGCCGTCAGAGCGACGGCGAGGAACCCGGCGTTCGCGAGCGCGGCGACGACCCGGGTGGCGAACAGGACGGGGAAGCCGGTGGTGAGGGCGCCCACGGCATGAGCCGCCGCGAACACGAGGACGAACCCGAGCAGGCTGGAGCGCCTGGGCCAGGTGCGGGCGAGCGCGGCCACCAGGGGGGCACCGCCGATCATGCCGACCGCGAAGGCCGAGGTGAGCGTGCCGGCTGTCCCGACGGTGACGTGGAGGTCCGAGGCGATGTCCGGCAGGAGGCCGGCGAGCATGAATTCCGAGGTGCCCATGGCGAAGACCGCCAGGGCAAGCAGGTACAGCGGAAGAGGCATCGAGTGGCTCCGAGGTGAGGAGAGGCACGAGAAGGTCATCTCGTCACCGCGGCCGGCCCCCGAGGGCACACTCGCCCGGCCGCAGAACGCGGCGCGACGACTGGGCTACGAGCTCAGCGGTTCAGGGGGCCGACGGCGTGACCGAAAGCCCCCACCCTGTCTGACTCAGGACTCGACATGGCCCGCACGCTACCCGACCGGTGCCCGTCGAAGCATCCTGGTTTCACTGACACCGGCCTGTGCCGCCGGCGTCGTGTCCCGCAGCACCTAGGCGGAAGTCCCGCCGACCGCCATCGGCTCGTCGACCGGGCATGGTGCTTGACGCTGGTGATCGGCGTGTGCTGGAGGCGCGGGTACGGGCTGGTACCACACCGCAGCGCGATGCCCGCCGCGCTCACATGGTCCTGCTCGCGGCCGGTGGCTGCCCGGCTTGGCGGATAGCGGAGATCGTCCGGGGGGATGTCTCGACGGTGGTGCGATGGCGTGACCGGTTCGTCCGGGAGGCGATGGCCGGACTGAAGGACCGGCTCCGATCGGGCCGGCCGCCGGTCCACGGACCGCAGGTGAGGCTGCGGGTCGTGGCGGCGGCCACCCGCACGCCGCCGCACCCCTATGACGGCTGGCCGCATCGGCTGATCGCCGGTCATCTGCCGGACACGGGCATCTCCGCCTCCCGGGTCGGACGCATCCTGGCCGAGCTGCAGCTCAAGCCGTACCGGGTCCGGGGCCGGCTGACCCGGCCCGTCGACCCGCAGTTCTTCGCCAGGGCGGCCGAGGTACGCGCCGTCCACCGCGACTGTCCGCCGGGCTCAACGGTGCTGTCAGTGAGCGAGAAGACCGCGATGGCCGCCCGCTCGCGCGAGCAGCCCGGCCGTCCGCCGGGCCCGTGGCGGGTGCGGCGGCGGGAGGTCGAGTACATCCGTCACGGCACCGTCTCGGTCACCGTCGCGCTGGACGTGCACACCGGTCAGGTGGTCATGGAGGAGCTGGAGCGCACCGGCCCTGCGCACTTCATCCGGTTCCTGGCCCGGCTCCAGCGGTGCATTCCAACCGGGCTGACGATCCATCTGATCCTGGGCAACGGCTCCTCGTGCACTTCCGAGGTCACCCGGGCCTGGCTGGAGCGGCATCCGTGGATCGTGCCGCACTACACCCCCAAGCACGCCTCCTGGCTGAACCAGGTGGAGGTCTTCTTCTCTCTGCCGGCCCGCGCCGTCCTGCGGCACGGCGACTTCTCCTCTCGCACCGACCTGCTCGAGAAGGTCAGCGACTTCGCCATCGTCCACGACGAGACGGTTTGTCCGTTCCGTTGGAACTACGACGGTCAGCCTCGCCGGACCGGGGACGAGCTCAACGCCGCGCAGGAAGAGTGCCCTGCCCGCTGACTCCGTCCTGCAGATCAAGGTCACCCTGGCCGGCATTCACCCGCCGATCCGGCGGCGGCTGCAGGTCCCGGCCGACCTCGAACTCGCCCGTCCGCACCTGGCGGTCCAGACCGCGATGGGCTGGGAGAACTACCACGTGCACCTCTTCACCACGCCGGCCGGCGACTACGGGCTGTGCGACAGCGAACCCGGTCACCGCGACGAGCGGAAGGCCCCGCTGCATGCGGTCGCTCACACCGCCGGCGACACGATCGGCTACACCCATGACTTCGGCGACGACTGGGTCCACCACCTCGACGCCATACAAGCACCTCACCGCCCGAGAGCGATCGGCGGAACTTGTGCGGTGCAGCAACTACGGTACGGCGTATGAGCCAGACTCCCTTCGACCCCGTCGCGCACAACCGCCTCGCCTGGGACCGCGAGGTGGAGGAGGGCAACGAGTGGTCACGCCCGGTCGGCCCCGAGGTGATCGCGAAGGCGCGGGCCGGCCAGTGGTCCATCGTCCTGATCGGGTACGAGCCGGTCGACCCGGCCTGGTTCCCGCCGGAGATCGCCGGTCGCGACGTGCTCTGCCTCGCCTCCGGCGGCGGGCAGCAGGGTCCGGTGCTGGCCGCGGCAGGCGCGCGGGTGACCGTCTTCGACAACTCGCCCCGCCAGCTGGCGCAGGACGAGATGGTCGCGGCGCGGGAGGGGCTCGACCTACGCACCGTGCTCGGCGACGCGCGCGATCTGAGCCCGTTCCCGGACGCCTCGTTCGACCTTGTCGTCCATCCGGTCTCCAACCTGTTCATCCCGGAGCTGGCGCCGGTCTGGCACGAGTGCCACCGCGTGCTGCGCCCCGGCGGGACGCTGCTGTCCGGCTTCCTCAACCCGGACGTCTACCTCTTCGACGCCGAGTCCTTGAGGGCGCGCGGCGAGCTGGTGGTGCGCCACCGCCTGCCCTACAGCGACCTCACCCACCTGGAGCCCGCCGAGCGGGAACGGCTGTGGGGCCTCGACGCGCCGGTGGAGTACAGCCACACGCTCACCGAGCAGCTCGGCGGGCAGATCGCGGCGGGCTTCGCCATCGTCGGCTTCGCCGAGGCGCCGCACCACTCGGAGGCCACCGCCGGCTGGCTCCCTGGCTACTTCGCCACGAAAGCGGTCAAGGCCGGCGCCGGTCACTGACCCTCCACCGGCCGGACCAGGTCAGCAGTGAGGCCGGCGGGCGACTGGGTCAGGCGGGCAACGACCCCACTGAGACACGAAACTGGGAATGCCCTGGCCTCGGCAATCCCGCATCGATCACCGTGCTGACAACCGTGTCGCTTTGCTGCCCCGACGGCGCGGGTAGGCGCGGTTGTCGCGGCTGGAGTACGCCTTTCGCCGCGCACCCGGCCCGGGCGGCGGCGTGGGCGGCCGGATCCGCGGCGGCGGATGCGCAGCGACTCCGGCACCGGCAGGAGCATGGGACTGTCGCCCCGCCGGCCCGGCGAGGTGAGCCAGGTCAGTCGCCGGGGCGGTCAGGACGGCCGTCCGGGGCCAGTGGTGCCGCAGGGCGGCGAGTCATGCGGGCAGGGCCGGCGCCGGGAGGAGTGCTTCCGTGCAGCCCGCAGCAGGGACAGCCGGGTCAGCAGGTACGGCCGCAGCGCCTCCCGGTCCACCGGAGTCCAGCAGGGCGGCCGCCCTCCTGATGATCACGCGTTGCCCGTATCCACGGACGTCTCCGGCAAGGGGATACGCCGCAGGTTCGAGCAAAGCGCTGCCCGTCGTCCGCCCCGGTGATCGGAGCGGACGACGGGCTGCCGGCGTCGGATGCGGTCAGGAGTGCGAGCGGCAGTCCCCCGCCCTGCGTTGCGGCGCAGTCACAGCCTGACCGTCACGGCCAGTTCGCTGCCTTCAGCGACGGCAGGCTCCACCTCGGCGATCCGGCCGGCCGCGCGCAGATCACCCGCGGCCAGCGCCACCCGCTCCCAGACGGACGGAGAAGCGATGATCCTGGCCGAAGCCACCTCGGTACGCATGGAGACCTGCGCTTCGGACTTCGCCTTGCGCACCGCGGCGATCACCTCGGAGGCCACCTCGAGCACCGACCGGTCCGCCGCCCCAGCCTGCTCGCGCAGCTGGGCCGCGTCGGGCCAGGGCGCGCGGTGCACCGAGCCGTCCTGCCACCAGGACCACACCTCTTCGGTGGCGAAGGGCAGGAACGGCGCGAAGAGCCGCACCAGCACCGAGAGCGCCGTGCGCAGCGCCACCCGGGCCGAGTCCGCGCCTTCCGAGGAGTGCTCGCCGTAGGCGCGGACCTTGACCAGCTCCAGGTAGTCGTCGCAGAAGCGCCAGAAGAACTCCTCGGTCCGCGCCAGCGCCCGCGCGTAGTCGAGGTCCTCGAACGCCTCGGTGGCGTCCTGGACGGTGTCGGCGAGCTGGGCCAGCATCGCCCGGTCGAGCGGCTCGGCAACCGACCTCCCGTCCGAGCCGGGATCGCCGATACCCAGCACGAACTTACTGGCGTTGAGCAGTTTGATGGCCAGTCGGCGGCCGATGCGCATCTGCCCGGTGTCGAAGGCCGTGTCAGTGCCCGGCCGGGCACTGGCCGCCCAGTAGCGGACCGCGTCGGAGCCGTGCTGCACGAGCAGGTCGGCCGGGGTGACCACGTTGCCCTTGGACTTGGACATCTTCTTGCGGTCCGGGTCCAGGATCCAGCCGGAGATCGCCGCATGGCGCCATGGCAGCACGCCGTGCTCACTGTCCGCGCGCACCACGGTGGAGAACAGCCAGGTGCGGATGATCTCGTGTGCCTGGGGCCGCAGATCCATGGGGAAGACCCGCTGGAACAGGTCGTCGTCCCGTCCCCAGCCTCCGGCGATCTGCGGTGTGAGCGAGGAGGTGGCCCAGGTGTCCAGCACGTCCGTGTCGCCGGTGAAACCGCCCGGCACCCCGCGCTGTTCAGGAGCGTAGCCATCGGGGGTGTCGGTGCCGGGGTCGACCGGCAGCCGGTCCTCGGCGGGCACCAGTGGCCGGTCCCAGCGCGGGTTGCCGGTGTCGTCCAGCGCGTACCAGACCGGGATGGGCACGCCGAAGTACCGCTGCCGGCTCACCAGCCAGTCGCCGTTGAGCCCCCTCACCCAGCTGTCGTACCTCGTCTTCATGTGCGAGGGGTGCCAGAGCAGCTCCGCACCGCGCTCCAGAAGTCGGTCACGCAGCCGCTGGTCCCGGCCGCCGTTGCGCAGATACCACTGGCGGGTGGTGACGATCTCCAGGGGCTTGTCGCCCTTCTCGTAGAACTTCACGGCGTGGACGATCGGCCTGGGCTCGCCCAGCAGCTCACCGCGTTCCCGCAGCAGCGAGACGACCCGCTCCCGGGCCGTGTGCGGGGTGGCCCCCGCCAGCAGAGCGTAGGCGGAGCGGGCAGCGTCGCCGTCCAGGCCGGGCGGCGCATCGGGGAGGAACCGGCCGTCCCAGCCGATCACCGGCCGCGTGGCTAATTGCAGTTCGCGCCACCACACCACGTCGGTGGTGTCACCGAAGGTGCACACCATGGCCAGGCCCGTGCCCTTGTCCGGGTCGGCCAGACGGTGCGCCACCACCGGCACCTGGACGCCGAAGACAGGCGTGGCGGCGGTCTGCCCGAAGAGGTCCTGGTAGCGGGCGTCGTCCGGATGAGCGACCAGCGCCACACAGGCCGGCAGCAACTCCGGACGAGTGGTGGCGATCTCCAGTGCCCGCCCGTCGGGGCCGTGGAAGACCAGATGGTGGTACGCGCCGGGACGCTCCCGGTCCTCCAGCTCGGCCTGGGCGACAGCGGTGCGGAAGGAGACGTCCCACAGGGTGGGGGCCTCGGCGAGGTATGCCTCGCCCCGGGCGAGGTTGCGCAGGAAAGCCCGCTGAGCGGTGGCGCGGGCCGCCTCGTCGATGGTCTGGTAGGTCATCGACCAGTCCACCGAAAGGCCGAGCCTGCGCCACAGCTCTTCGAAGACCTGCTCGTCCTGCGCCGTCAGCCGCTCGCAGAGCTCGATGAAGTTGCGGCGGGAGATCGCGATCTGCTGCTTGCCGGGGCGCTCGGGCGGGGTGAATTGCGGGTCGTAGGGCAGAGAAGGGTCGCAGCGCACGCCGAAGTGGTTCTGCACCCGCCGCTCGGTGGGCAGGCCGTTGTCGTCCCATCCCATGGGGTAGAAGACGGCCTTGCCACGCATCCGCTGGTAGCGGGCGACGGCGTCGGTGTGGGTGTACGAGAAGACGTGGCCGACGTGCAGCGAACCACTGACCGTAGGCGGCGGAGTATCGATGGAGAAGACGTCCTGCCGCGTCCGGCTCCGGTCGAAGGCGTATACGCCGGTCTCGTCCCAACGCCGCGACCACTTCTCCTCCAGCCCGTCGAGGGAGGGCTTCTCGGGCACGTCGGAACGACGAGGCGTATACGTCATGCCACGACATGCTAGAGGACGGGCCGTCCCCCGGAGCACGCTATTTTTGCCCCGCAGCCGCGCTCATCGGGGCTGTCCGCACCCCCGGCAGTCCGCCGGCCGCCCCATGCGTGGGCCGGCCGTAGGTCACAGGCGCTGTCAGTGCACCCGTCTAGATTCATCGTGTGACCGAGCCTTCCCACCTTGCCGCGGTCCGGGAGTCGTACGACACCGTGGCCGACGACTACGTCAGCCTCGTCAAGAACCCGTCCGAGCTGGACCCCCTGTCCCGCTCGATGCTGACCGCCTTCGCCGAGCTGGTGCAGGCATCCGGCCGAGGACCGGTCGCGGACCTGGGCTGCGGACCCGGAAGAGTGACGGCGCACCTGGCCGGACTCGGGGTTTCCGCATTCGGCGTCGACGTGTCCCCGAAGATGATCGAACTGGCCCGCAGCACCTATCCGGACCTGAGCTTCTCCGTGGGCTCCATGACCGCGCTGGAGATCGGGGACGACACGCTCGGCGGCATCCTGGTCTGCTACTCCACCCACCACACCCCTCCGGAACTGCTGCCGGTCGTGTTCGCGGAGTTCCACCGCACCCTGGCACCCGGCGGACATCTCCTCCTCGGCCGTCCGGGGGGCGACCCGCTGTCACAGACCGGCTCGGTAAGGACGTCGGGCTGCCGGCCCGTTCGCCGGCACGGCGTGGTCCCGTGCCAAGAGTCTGCCCCAGGACGAGGTGGAGACGCTGACCGGCCGCCGGGGTGGCTGTTGCCCTCGGGTGGAGTCGGGCCGCATCCCGCTGACGGCGGAGTGCCTGCCTACCCTGTCGCGTGCCCCGCGGCTGCGCGAGGGCGAGTACACCTACATCCGCCTGCGGGTGTTCGGCACCGAGCCGCCTGTCTCGCTCACCCCTGACGCCGGCCGCTGCGTGCCGCCGGTGTGGCAGCGCGCCGTGGACGCTCGGCGCGCAGTGGCCTACGTCAACGACCCGTCCGTCGGCATCGTGATGCTCAGAAGGGTGTCCGCGGTCATGTCCCCCCTCAGCGGGCCTCGGAAGAACCTGCTGCGCATCAGGAGAGGATCCCGGCCGGCGACCGCGCCCTGCGGCTGCACCAGCGCGCCGCGGCCGATGCCGGACTGCATCCGGACGGCGACCGCCGCCCTTCGGATCAACCGGCGCTCGGCTCCCCCTCCGGCACGACCACGACCTGGTACTCGTCCTCGTAGACGATCCGGCCGGGATTCGCGGCCTCCAGACGGCGGCACTCCACTGCGTGCGCGGCGAGAAGCTCCAGGTACCCGTCCACGCGCCTGATGAGGTCCACCGCAGACGCCTTGAACCAGGCGACGGCACCGGGATGCACCTCAGGGGCGTACACCTGCGGATCGACATGGGTCGGGTTGGGGTAATTGGCGTCGTACCAGTCGTTGTTGGATCTCCAGAACCGGTACTGCTCCTCGGTCAGCTTGCCTTGTGCCGCGAGTTCATTGGCAAGGATGAAGACGCCGGGGAAATGCCCTCGCGGGTGCCGTTCGGTGCCCTGAAACCGCACGTACAACGCTTCGTCCATGAAGTGCTCCCCGTCACGCCGCGCTTCTCGCTCCGCGGTGGATCCTATGCGTTGCGAGCGCGCCCCTCGCATGCCCGAACGACCGTTTCACGGCATCGAGCTCCCCTTTCGGTTCTGGGCCCCTCGCCGGCCTCGGTCGCGTCGGCGAGGCGATCATCGTGGCCGAAGCCGATCCGCACCCCTGGACCGACCTCCGAGGTTCGACCGTACGGTGCTCGTGTCGATGGGCCGGATGCCATGATCGCTCAGTGGCCTCGCACCTCGGCACGCCACCCGGCAGTGCCGGGCCGTAACGCGACGGCGTGATCGACGGAAGGGACCGGCATGCGCAGACTCGTCCACTACATCGCCACCACTCTCGACGGCTTCATCGCGGGCCCGGACGGCGGCGATCCCAGCGGCCCCGACGGTTTCTGGCCCATACCGGAGGACTACATCCAGCACCTCGTGGCCGAGTACCCGGAGACGCTGCCCGTCCAGGCCCGGCAGGCCCTGTCCGTCACGGCGCGGGGGACGCACTTCGACACCGTGCTGGAGGGGCGGCGCAGTTACGAGATCGGTCTTGCGGCCGGCCTCACCGACGCCTATCCCCACCTGCGGCACCTGGTGTTCTCCCGGACCCTGACCCAGAGCCCGGACCCGGCCGTCGAACTGGTCGCCGACGACCCGGTGGCCACCGTGCGCGCACTCAAGCAGCAGGACGGCAAGGACATCTGGCTGCTGGGCGGCGCCGAGCTCGCGGGCTCCCTGTACGCCGAGATCGACACGCTCATCCTCAAAGTCGCCCCGCTGACCATCGGCGACGGGATCCCGCTGTTCTCCCGCAAGGCCGCCTTCGACCCGCGCACCTGGACCCTCGCAGATCACACCGTCCTCGACAGCGGCGCGGTGTTCCTCACCTACACGCGCGCCGGCAGCTGAACGCTCCGGACGGGCGGCGCGTGCGAAAGACCGGACGCGGGCGCGCTCGGAGGGTCACGCAGGCACCGCCGTGCCGCATGCCAGGGCCGTGGCGAGGGCGGTCGACGGAACGATCAGGGTGACGGGTTCGACGTGTGCCGCGATGCGCGGTGGCCGCGAGCGCCCCGTGCTCACGTCCCGGTGGCGGGCTCGGAAGGGATGCCGCGCCGCCGGCCGGTGACCTTGGAGGAGGGGAGGCGTCCGGCCCTGGACGTGCCGGTGAGGGTGTCGCCGTCGAGCGTCACGTCGAAGGCCAGGTTCAGCCGCAGGGGCTTGGTGATGGCCTGCTTCCACGTCAGCCGGTCGCCGTCGAGGACGACCTCGGTCAGGGGAACCTCCTCGCCGGTCCCGTGGGCGGACCCGGTCAGGACGCCGTCGCGGCGGCCGATGTCGAGCACGGCCTCCACCCGGCCGATCGGGGTGGACATGGTCAGATCCCAGGTGCCTTCGGCGGACTGCATGATGCGTTGCTTCCTCACGGTGTGGTGCGGGACGAAACGGGTGCGGGGCGGGGCAGGAGGCGAGCCGGCCCGAGGCGGAGTCAGAACGGGGCGGGCACCGGTCCCCGCGCGCGCCAGACGACACCGCGCCGCTCGTGGGCGAACAGCTCCTCGACGGCGTGCGCGACGCGGGGACCCACCTCACGCTCCAGGAGGTACAGGCCGAGGTCGAGCCCGGAGGTGACGCTGCTGCCGGTGACGAGGTCGCCGTCGTCCACGACGCGGGCGTTCACCACATGGACGCCGGTGGCGTCCAGCAGGTCCAGGCCCAGGTGGTGAGAGGTGGCATGGCGCCCCTCCAGCAGCCCGGCCATGGCGAGAACCAGCGAGCCGCCGCACACCGTGGCGACCGTGACGTCCGGACGGGCCATCGCCGTCTTCAGCAGCGCGGGCAGTTCGGTGGTCAGGGTGCGGCCGAGCAGCACGGGAATGAACTCGTCCCGCTCCGCCTCGCCGGACCCCTCGTCCTCCTCGGGGACCTCGCCCGGTTCGCCGATGCGGCCCGAGGCGCCGGGTACCAGGACACAGCCCGGGCGTTCGGCGTCCAGGGCGGCCGTGGCGCGCAGCGCCAGCCCTCCCGTACCACTGACCACCTCACGGGCGCCCTCGGCCGAGACGAGCTCCACGCTCACCGCGCCGCCGGAGGCGACGCCGCCCGCGTACAGCACCTCGTAGGGGGCGATGACGTCGAGCGGGTCGAAACCGTCGAACAGAACGATCTGAACGTGCATGACACTTCCTCGCGGGTGACGTCGCAGCCGGTCCGGTGTCGGGCTGCGGACGTGCTCGACGCTATGCGGGCTCCGCCGTGCCTCCCAGCGGCAAAAGTGTCATCGTTCAACGGAAAATCGTCAGCGGCCCATCGAGGGCCGAGGCTTCGCCAAGCACCTGTTCACAGCGGGGTCCCGCGCGGGGCGAAGGCTGGTCCGCAACCTGGCGGGAAGCTGCTGTCCCGCCATCCGCGCCCTCCGCCGTACCCGCCCTGGACCAGGCGGTCCGGTCCGGTCGGCGCCCGGGCGGACCTCTCCGCAACCGGTTGCACGTGGACGGCGACGGCAGCGCCACCACGCGGGCGAGGAGGCCGGTCGGGTCGGCGATGACGGCCCGGCGCAGCACGGCGACCGTCCGGACGGTCAGCCCGCCCTGCGGACTGAGCGCGGTGACGGTGCCGGCGAGGGTGCGGACCGCGGAGAACCGTCCGGCGTCTTCTGCGCCGTGCACGCCGGTCACGCTCGCCTCCGCAACGGTCGGCGGCGGACCGTCTCCGCCGGCGCCCCGCCCACAAGGACGCTCCCTGGACCCTGTGCACGGCACAAGCGCATGGCTGTGCCTTCTGCGGCACAAGCGGATGCGGCTGGCGCCGAGCGCTCGCAACTGGAGGAACGACGCCCCTGGTGACGTCCGGCAGGGCTGCGGCCGGCCCTCAGGAAACCGGCCGCAGCCCCACACCACCACACGCGCACGAGAGCATTCCGTGCCACTACCGGCTCCCCCGCCTTCGCGGCCGCAGGCTCGCCCAACAGGGTGATCATGCGTGCAGCCCCGGCCGGAGGGGGGTTCCGGCCGGGGCTGCGGCCGTGATCGCAGGAGGGGCGGTCGCCTACGCGGCGAAAGGCATTGCAGGGCTTCAGCCGAACGATCGTCCCTGCAAGCAATAGGTGAGGCCCGGGGACACTGTCCCCTCCCACGACCACGCCTGTCACAACACAGCGTGCTGTGTGGATGTTCCCGCATCGGCTGGAGGACCGGGACCGCTCCCGGCCCCTCTCGTGGTGAGCGCGGGTGCGATGCGGGAGCCGGAGTCCCGGCCCCTGGGCCGCCGGCCGCCGGAGCGGTCCGACCGCCCGTGCCGGCTGACGGGCCGGCCGGGCACCGGAGCGGCCGGGGCCCGCATGGCCAGGTGCGTCGCCCTCAGGATCCGTACCCTTCGGGGGCCTCGGCCGCCTGTTCGGCGGCGCGGCTGACGTCCTCCCACGCGGCCCAGGTGTCCATCCGCTTCCGCGAGATGTCGAAGGCCGTGTCGTACGCGAGGCCGCCGAGCAGCAGCCGCAGCGGTGGGTCCTCGCTGTCGACGAGCTTCATGAGGGCTTCCGCGGCCAGGTGGGGCAGGCTGTCCACGGACGCCTCGGCGAACTGCTTCTCCAGCTCGGCGCGCAGCGGGGCATAGGCGTCCAGGGGCCGGGTGGTCCTCAGGCCGGTGGTGTAGAGATCGGTCCAGTAGCCGCCGGGTTCGACGATGGTGAGCTTGACGCCGAAGGCGGCGGCCTCGGCGGCCAGGGCCTCGCTCATGCCTTCCAGAGCGAACTTGCTGGCGCTGTACATGCCGGTGAGGGCGAATCCGCCGAGTGCGCCGATGCTGGAGATCTGCACGATGTGTCCGGACCCCTGGGCGCGCAGGTGGGGCAGCACGGCCTGGCTGACCCACAGTGCGCCGAAGAAGTTGGTGTCCATCTGGGCACGGGCCAGGACCTCGTCGAATTCCTCGATCATTCCCATGGCGAGGAAGCCCGCGTTGTTCACGACGATGTCCAGGCGGCCGAAGTGCCGGACGGCGGTGTCGACGGCGGTGTGCACCGCCGCGCGATCGGTGACGTCCAGGGGGAGGACGAGCAGGCGGTCGTCGTGCTCGTCGGCGAGCGGCTGCAGCGCGGCGGGAGTGCGGGCGGCGGCTACGACGCGGTCACCGGCGGCGAGGGCGGCTTCGGTGAACGCCCGGCCCAGTCCCCGGCCGGCCCCGGTGATGAACCAGACCCGGCCGTCGGTCCGGGCCGCGGTGGGAGCGGCAGGCGCGGCGGTCATGGGGTGCCTCCTGGCGGACGAGCGGGAACCTGGACGTGACGAGACGGATCGTCTCGCTCCATCGAGACGCCACCGTAGCCCGATCACCGCCGCTTCACAAGACGGTTCGTCTCGCCTTTTTTCTTACGGCGGTTGCACCGCGAGGGCCCGCTCACCTCCGGGTTCGCCGACGCCGTCGCCGAGACCGTCCTCGACGGACTGCGCCCGCGCCCGCCTTCCGCCGCGAGCCCGCCGGACTCGTGCGAGCCTGAACGGTGGCGGCAGAGGAGATCCCGGGTGAGGAAGGCACGGCCCCTGGGGCCGCCCCCACGTGGCTCAGCGCGTGCATGGCCCGCGCTCGACGTGTGAACCAGCGGGACCGGACCGGAGGAGTCCCCAGACGTTGCGGACATGAGGGGCATACGGGAAGACGGGCTCGCAGGCATGGACTCGCTCGGTGCTCATACTCGTGACGGTGGCCGGCGACAGACCGGCGGCGGAGCCGAGGAACGGCTCCGCCGCGGGCACGAAGCCCCCGCTCGACAGGCCGTGCAGGTACAGGGCGGGCAGCACCTCGGCGATCCTCGGGGACCTGCGGCAGCACGGGGGCGGGATCTTGGAGGTGTACCGCTTGCGCGCGCCGGTGGCCTCGTCGACGCGGCGGTCGTTCACGCACGGGGCGGCGGCCTCGATGGGTCGGCGGCGGTGGCCGCGGTGCGGGGCTGGTGGTGGCCGCTGCGGACCACCAGGCGGCGATCGTTCTCGTCCTTCTCCGCGGCGGGATCGGCTGCGTACCGGTCGACCTCGGCCTCCAGGGCGGCCGGGTCGCCTTCTACGGCGGCCACGGCGAGGAGCGGGACCGGCTCGCCCACGGAGAGCTCACCGAAGCATCCGTCGAGCAGACGGACGTCGGCCTGCTCGCCCTGCCCGATGACCCTGCCCCGATCCCCTCACCCCGGGGTGGGACCCGCGGGTCCCACTGCTCGGCACGAGCAGGCGGCCCGGCTTGCGCTCGGTGTCACCGTCGGGCCGCTTCTGGGCATCGGAGTTGGCTGTCCGGAGCCACGTACCGCGCTCAGTCACACCGGATTCGCCCCGGCCTCCTGGGCTTGCCGAAACGGTCGGCCACTCGCACCGGAGTCCGGTGCGAGTGACCCGAACGGCGTGGGAGCATCCGTGTCGGCGACTGCCGCACGCTGCTCGAGGCCACGGTCGGCTGCTTTGCCGGCTCCTCGTAGCCGAAGGTGATGGCCGAGTGGGCTTTGAGATCCACCAGAACGGACGTTCCCTGCACTGCTCATCCGTCAAACGTCCCCATGCCGTCTTCGCCGCACTCTGTCCGGCGACGTTCCGCCATCTCGATGAGCTCGGCCTGAAAGGCCGTCGGGCGACGCCTTGAGCCGGATCAGGCGGTGTTCGAGTGCCGGTGCCCAGCCGGCTTTCACCGACGAGCGGCCAGTACTGCCGCGAGGCCCTCTCGCAGGTCTTTGACGAAATACTCGGGAACCTCCAGCGACGGGAAGTGTCCGCCGGCTTCGGGGGACCTCCATCGGACGATCTGCCGGTAGCGCGCCTGGGCCCAGGGGCGCGGGCACTTCTCGATGTTGCGGGGATACATGGTGATTGCTGTCGGGACGTCGACTCGGAGATCCGGGTCGAGCGAGTTGTGGCTTTCGTAGTAGATGCGGGCCGCCGATGCGCCGGTCCGGGTCAGCCAGTACAGGGTGACGTCGTCGAGTACGCGGTCTTTGGAGATCGTCTCGAACGGGCTGTCCTCGGTGTCGGACCACTCGGCGAACTTGTCGAGGATCCAGGCAAGGAGCCCGACCGGTGAGTCGACGAGCGAGTAGCCGATGGTCTGCGGTCCGGTCGCCTGCTGCTTCGCGTAGGCCGTGCGGTGGCGTGCGAAATCGCGGGTTTCCTCGGTCCATTCGCGCTCGGCCGCCGTCAGCCCGTCCATGGTCAGTCCGGGCGGTGCCTCCGCGAACGTCGTGTGGATGCCGAGAACGTGCGCCGGGAACCTGCCGCCGAGAAGGGTGGTGACAACACCTCCCCAGTCTCCGCCGTGGGCCGCGAACCTGTCGTAGCCGAGCCGTCCCATCAGTTCCACCCATGCGGCCGCGATCTTCTCGGTTCCCCACCCGGTGGCGGCCGGCTTGTCGCTGTAACCGAAGCCTGGCAGCGACGGGACCACGACGTGGAACGCCGGCGCGTCCGCATCGTCCGGATCCGCCAGCTCGTCCACGACGTCGACGAACTCGGCGATGCTGCCCGGCCAGCCGTGCGTCAGGATCAGAGGAGTGGCGTCCGCGCGCGCGGACCGGCGGTGCAGGAAGTGGATTCCCAGGTCATCGATGGTCGTGCGGAACTGGCCGATCCGGTTGAGGCGTTCCTCGAACGACCGCCAGTCGTACCCGGAGCGCCAGTAGTCCACGACATCGACGAGGTCGGCGAGCGGAACACCCTGTTCCCACCGGCGGGGGCCGGGCGCGGCTCCATGGACCGTCTCGGCCTCCGGTAACCGCGCCGCGGCCAATCGCGCGCGCAGATCGTCGAGGTCGGCGTCGGTTGCGCGGGCTTCGAACGCCTGCACGTCGCTGGTCGAACGGGGCATGGGACCTCCTGACCATCGTGGAACCGGCTGCGATCCCTCAACTTCATACCGGTGCACGTCCCGCATATTCATCGCTTGGTGACAGCGGTGACACACCACAGCTCTCACATCAGGACAGTGCCCCCGCCCACCGACGCAGCCGCAGGGTTCAGAGGTTCCGCTGGGCTGCCGCGCGGCGCTGCCGCTTGCCCAGTGGCGCCTGGGACAGGTCCTCGGCCTGGGACCTGAGGTTCTTGTAACCATAGCCGCGCTCGGTCAGCCACGCCTTCGCCGCCTCTTCGGCGCGTTCGGACGCCTCCAGGATGTCCTCCTCTTCCTCCCCGGAATCCAGGAACCGGAAGGTGAAGGCGGATCGCGCTGCCAGGTCGTAACTGAGGTGCCCCTCGGGCGTGAAGGCCGCGCGCAGAACATCGTGCTCTGCGGCGCGGGCCAGGAGCTCTGCACGCTGATCGGTGCTGAGTCCGTCGAAGACACCGCGGACGGTGATACGGAAGGTCCGGTTACTCATCCCGCGACACTAACCAGTGAGGTCGGCCGGGCTCCACCGATATTTCCAGCGGAGACGACGACACCGTCCGCCGGGCAGGACCGTCGTGGAGGACGGTTCGGGCGATCATGACGATGGCCGCCGCGGCCAGGGCGGCGAGGGTCCAGAAGGGGCCGCGCCAGCCCATGAGCCGGCCGGCGAAGGCGCCCAGCGGCACGCCGACGACGTTGGCGAGCATGGCGCCGGCCCCGACCAGGCCGAGGGCGCGGGCGCTCGCGGCCGGTCCCGCGGCGCGGGTGGCGGCCACGTTGGCCACGGCCCAGAACGCCCCGGTGGCGATCGCCGTCACGAAGCGGGCCACGAGCAGCAGGGTGAAGCCGGAGCCGACGGCGACGACCACGTGCCCGACGGCGAAGACGCCCAGGGCGAGCATCAGGGTCAGCCGCGTGGAAAACCGCAGCGTGAGCATCGCCGTCAGCGGCGCGCCGACGATCGTCCCGACGGCGAAGACCGTGATCAGAAGGCCGGTCCGGGCGACACTGACGTGCAGGTCTCCTGCGATCTCGGGCAGCAGGCCGGCCATGACGAACTCGGTGGTGCCCATCAGGAACGTGCCCAGTGCAAGCACGTACACGACGAGCGGAAGCCGGGCGGCGGACGCCTGCCGGGGCCGGCCGGCCCGTACGCCGCCGGGGGCGGGGAGGGTCCCTCCTCGCGTACTCAAGGTTCATCTCCGTGGGGTCGTGACCGGGGTACGTGTCCCAGGAGACCGGCAGCTTCGCGGGTGGAGAAGGTCGCGTTCATAGGGGGTACAAGCTCGACCTCCCTCCGCGCCCCTCGCTGGCTACCGTGGAACACATGGACGACCAGCACGGCCACCGCGCGGAGATCCGGGACTTCCTCGCCGGCCGCCGCGCCAGGATCACCCCGGAGCAGGCCGGGCTGCCCACCAGCGGCCGGCGCCGCGTCCCGGGGCTGCGGCGCGAGGAAGTCGCCGTGCTGGCCGGGGTGAGCACCGAGTGGTACACCCGGCTGGAGAAAGGGCACATCAGCGGCGTGTCCGAAGATGTCCTGGCCGCGGTCGCCCAGGCCCTGCAGCTGGACGAGGACGAACGCACCTACCTGTTCGACCTGGCCCGCGCCGCCCGGCACGCCCGCCGCACGCCGTCGCGTCGCAGGGACGTCGAGACCCCGCCCCGCATCCAGTGGCTGCTCGACTCCGTCACGATGTCCGCCGCTTTCGTACGCAACGGCCGCCTGGACGTCGTTGCCACCAATCCGCTGGCCCGGACCCTGCACGCGCCGATGTTCGACAGTCCCACCACCGACAGGCGCGGCCGCGCCGACTTCGCCCGCTACCACTTCCTCGACCCCGGCTCACAGGACTTCTTCACCGACTGGGAGGCCGGCGCCGCCGCCACCGTCGCGTTGCTGCGGGCCGAGGCCGGGCGTGAACCGCATGACCGGGCCCTGCGCGAGCTGATCGGCGAGCTGTCCACCCTCAGTGCCGACTTCCGCACCATGTGGGCCGCGCTCGACGTCCGTATCCGCCACGAGGGCGTCAAACGCCTGCAGCACCCCGAGGTCGGCACCCTGGAGCTGACCTACCAGTCCCTGGACCTGCCCGTGTCGCAGCGAGCCGTGCACGACCTGAGTCTCTACACCGCCGAACCGGGCAGCACCTCCGAGGACCGCCTCAGGCTCCTCGCGAGCCTGGCGGCGACCCGCTCCCGGGCGGCAGAGCCCACTGACCGACTCGGCTGAGCGGCCTGTCGCCCAGGCCGCCCTGATGCCCGAAGGGTGTTCTGGCGCCCGGACCGCGCTGGAGGCGTCGGAGAACACGGGCGCTTCCCGACCCCGCGCACTTATGCCTTCTTCGCGCGCTTCTCACGCTTTTGCGTGCTGTCCTTCTCGAGCCGCGCGGTGGCCTCCAGCATCTCCGCGGCCACGGAAGCGAGCGCCTCTGCGGTGAGGAAGCCCTCCGCAAGGGGGACGCCTCCCTGTGCGCGGAGCGCGTCCTTCAGTTCCTTCGCCCACCGGTGCTCGAGGAGGAGGAAGCCCGCCGCGGTGCCCGGCTCAAGCGCGTCGGCCAGTTCTCGGATGTCCTCCGGGCCGAGGCCGAAGGGCCGCCCCGGCGCCAGGGAGGGAAAGACCCTCTCCGCCTCCTTCAGACTGCCGGCCTCCAGCCCGAGCAGTGCGCCGACCGTGTCGCCCATGCCCTCCGCCTGATAGTCGAGGGCAACGAGATCGCCCTCGGCGCTCTTCTGCACGGCCAGCAGGTCCAGCACGCGGATCTGGTCCTTGGCCGTGAGCTCCTCCAGCTCCTCGATGATCCGCCCTTCGAACGCCGCGTCCGGTCCGAAAGCGACCGCCAGCAGTTGAACGGGACCCATCTCGGACATGACGGCATCCTCCTTCGCCGGGTTGGTTCCATTGGGCGGCCCGTTCCCTTGGGACGCATCCTCCGCAGCGGGTGAGGAGCGTGCGCCGGAGGCCACCGGGCGCCCCGGCATCAAGGTGATGCACGCGCCGTTGAAGAGGCCGAACCGCTGTGACGAGCACTGAACCACCCCTGCCGGGTGAGGCTGCTGCCATGGGACGGGGTGATCTGGCCGATGCACTCCGATCGAGCACGCACCAGCCGATCAGCCGTGCCAGCTGGGAGGAGCGGCGAACGGCGGTGGCCGACGACCGGGCGGAACGCATAACGGACTTCATCCGACCCTCGAGGGCCGAGCCGGGCACGACGGTGTGTCCGCCCGAGGACTTCGACCCCGGCCGCAAGGCGGGCGTCTTCAGGAAGGGAGACGGCGTCGAGCCGCTGCGCAGCGGGACCGACCTGCTCGCCGACCGTCAGCGCAGGCCGACCGCCCAGGTCAAGCGCCGACAAGCCGTCACCGACCTCGTCAACGACTACCGTCGCGAACGACTGTCGTCGCGCAGGCTGACCACCGGAGAAACCGGAGCCTGGGGTGACGGGCTTCAGCTCGGCCCCGGCGGGCGCTTCGCCTGTTCCGGGCGGCGGGCTGCACCAGCAGGTTGCCGAGGCGATCGCGACGCCGTTCTCCTCCTCGCACTCGGTCGGAATCCGGACCGCCGGGTCCGGTCCGAGCGAGCAGGTGCTCTCCGCGTACGTGGGGAGGTGGCTGGTCAGGGCGGTAGGAGACCGGTGGGTCTCCGCGTCGGCGGGAAGCGGCCGGTGGTACGGACTCCAGCGGCGTGCCCGCCGGCGTGCCGGCGCGGGCGCTGCCGTCCTGGCCCAAGGGGCCGGCCGCCTTCACCACCGGCCACACGCCCCACCACGGGGTGCGGCCGGGGGCGCGGTGCCGGGTGGCGGCTTCGGTCGCTTCGGTCGCTGTGGCGTGCGGGCTGTGTACCGCCCGCCGAACGGGGCGCCGGGTGGGGGCCGTGCGGTTCGTGCCGTACGGGCAGTGCGTATACCCGCACCACCGGCGCCGACTGCACGGCTCCGACCTCCACCGCCCGAGCGAGCAGCTGGACGTGGCGGCCTGCCGGACATCGGCCGCGCCCGGCGGCTGTGGCCCGCCCTCGCCCGCCGGGCCGCGGCCCGAGGACACAGTCCCGCAGCAGGCGTTCGCGTCGGCCCACGTGGTAATCGTGTGGTGGTGGCAGGCGTCGCACCGGCCGGACGAACTGATCCGGCCCACCCGCACGGCCGCCCTCGCCCGCGACCACGGCTGGCACGGTGGCGGGCAGGCCGGGCCCACTGCTCGGCGCCGACCACACCAACCCCTGCAGACCCGGACCGGGGCTGATCGTGCAGGCTCACCGACACGCGGCCGGAGCCGCGTGGTCGTCCCTCGGAAGCCGACCAGTTCCGGGAAGAGGGCCTCGATGTCGAAAGGGCGCGGGGGCGTGGTCCTCGTCATGGCCGCGACCTCACTGATCTCGGCGTTCCGGGGTCTGCCGAGGGCAGGGCCGGTTCCATGAGGAAGCCGTCGAGCCCTCACGGCCGGTGTGCCGGCGCAGGCGGTGGTTCGGGCGGGCCGGGATGCCGGGCCGGTAGCACAGCGATCTCGCCACCGGCAGGCGAGCAGTGCCGCGGCCAGGCACCTCGACCGTCGGGGTGGTCCCGCGTCGGGCGGATCGGTGGGGCTTGTCAGCCGGCCGACGGGGTGAGGCTGGTGCGGTCGAACGGGCCGCCGTGCGCGGCGGCGTACGCGACGGCGTCGTTGACGGCGTCGAGGCCGAACGACCGGACCCGTTCGGGGGCGAGGTCCAGGGCGCCCGAGGCGAGGAGCCGGACGATGCCGACGTTGGCCGTGCGCGGGTACATCCACTGTCCGCGCACGGTGACCGAGTTGCGCATGATCCAGGGGTAGGGCAGGGCGAGGTCGTCGCCGCCGAGCATGCCGACGCCGCCCATGAGGACGACGCGCCCGTACTCGCGCACGGTCATGGCCGCCGCGCGCGAAGCCGAACTGGGGGCGCTCGGCGGGAGCAGGTCGATCACCATGTCGACCGGGCCGTCGGCCGCCGCGGACATCGCCGCCCGGTCGGTGGCCTCGTCGCCGCTCAGCACGACCGGGCGCAGTCGCGCACCGAACCGGCCGGCCAGGAGGTCGAGCGCGGCCCGGTTGCGGCCCGGGGCGACCACGCGGCCCGCTCCCATCGCGAGGGCGACCGCGACCGCGCTGCTGCCGAGGTTGCCGGTGGCCCCGCTGACGAGCAGTGTCTCACCGGCCGCGAGCCCGCCCGCCAGCAGTCCGCCGTAGGAGATGGTGTGCACGGTGAGTGCGGCCCAGCGGGCCGGATCGTCCCCTGCCGCGGCGGGCAGCGGGAAGACGTTCTCCGTCGGCACCCGCATGAGTTCGGCGAACGCGCCGTCGTGCAGGTACTCGGCCAGCCGCCCGCCGCCCTCCCCGCGCGAGCTCCAGCCCTGGAGCGTGATGTCGGGGGTGAGGGCGTCGTCCCGCGAGCGCACCGTGGAGTCGCACCACACCAGGTCGCCGACGCGCAGCCGGGTGGCGTCCGGACCGAGGTGCACGATCCGTCCCACGCCGCCCGTACCGGGCACGACAGGAGGGACCAGGGGGTAGTTCCGCTCGCCGCCGAAGACCTCACCGGCGTAGGGCGCCACGCAGGCGGCGAGCACCTCGACCAGCACTTCACCGCCTCCGGGGTCGGGGTCGGGCACCTCCCGCACCGTGAGCGGGGCGCCGAACCGCGTCAGGACTGCTGCTCGCACGTGATGGCCTCCGTGTTCGTCCGTGCTCGTGGGATCGACACTAGGAACCGAACGGGCATGCGGGAAGCGACGATCAGGCATCCGTGGTATGCGTAGACCGCATGGACATCTCCAGCGCGGGGCTGCGGGTCCTGCGGCAGATCGCCGAGTCCGGCAGCTTCACCGCGGCGGCCGCCCGGCTCGGCTACACGCAGTCGGCCGTCTCACGCCAGGCCGCCGCCCTCGAACGCAGCGCGGGCACCACCCTGTTCGAACGCCGTCCGGACGGGGTACGGCTCACTCCCGCCGGCCTGACCCTGCTGCGGCACGCCCACACGGTCCTGGCCTCGCTCGCGGCGGCCGAGCGTGAACTCGCCGGCACCGCCCCGCACACCGGACCGGTACGGCTCGGGGCGGTCCCGAGCGCGGGCGCGGCGATCCTGCCGGCCGCACTCGCCCACCTCGCGGCCGCCGACCCGCAGATCACGGTCACCACCCGCGAGGGCACCACGCCCACCCTGACCCGGGCGCTGCGCGCGGGCTCGCTCGACCTCGCCGTGCTGACGTCCCGCCCGCCCCACCGGCCCTTCGACGGCGACGCGCCGCGCCTGCACGTCGAGACCGTCGCGGACACCGACCTGGTCGTGGCGGTGGCGTCGGCCGGAGAGTTCGCCGGACGCACCGCGGTGCACGTCGACGAACTGGTCGGCGCCGCGTGGATCGCCACCCCGTCGTCGAACTCCGAGCCGCTGCTCGGCGTCTGGCCCGGCCTGCCCGGACGGCCGCGCGTCAGCCACTCCGCGCGCGACTGGCTGACGAAGCTCCGACTGGTCGCCGGCGGCTTCGGCGTGACGACGGTACCGTCCCGGTTCGCACCGGTACTGCCGCCCGGGGTGAGGCTGCTGCACGTCGACGGCGCACCCCCCGAGATCCGCCGGATCCTCGTCGCGCGCCTCCCCGGCCGCCCCACCCCGGCGATCACGGCCGTCACCCAGGCGATCGCCTCGGTCCTCTGAACACCGCCAGACCCCACGCACCACCGCACGTCCCCCTCACGGACGGGACACCGCGGTCGGCCACGGCTGCCTGGCAGGACGCTCGTCGGCCCGGCTCACTGTCGTAGTACGGGCAGATTGAGCCGGACAGCAGCCCCAACCCGTCCGGGAGGTGCGTGAGCGGCCCGAAGGAGTCGGTGTGCGAGCCCTCGGCCCAGCAGTCGGCACCAGCGCTGATGCCGCACAGCAAGGTCCCCGCGGTCGAAGACCTCGCGCAGCAGCCGGTCCACGCCGTGCTCGCGCCAGACCGCCAGCAGGTTCGCGGTATTGCCCCCACCTGCGTAGATGACGTCCTGGGAGAGCAGGAACGTGCGCAGGGCGTCGTCGTCCTTCAACGCGGCCGAGGCCCGCCCCGGCTCCGGCCACGGCTGTTGGCGCTGTTCCCACACCCGAGACCGCGGGCGATTCCATGAGGCCGGGAGCGTTCTCAGCGCACCAGGAGACCGATGGCGACCGCCAGCCGTTCGAGGTAGGACTCCCTTGAGGTGACCTGGTGCTTGAGGCCGATCGATGCGCTGATCATCGTCTGTGCGACAGGGAGGGCCGCCTCTGGTCCTGACTCGACGGCGATCGCGTCTGTGATCAATACTTCGAAACGTCGCGGCGCGGTTTCGACGATCTCTCCGAGGATGTGGGGGTTGTCCTCGACGACCGTCGCGACATCGCGCGCCAGCGGGCCGATGTAGCGGCCCGCCCACTGGTCGAACGCTTCGAGGAGGCGCTCTGGAAGGGGGCGGTCGCCATCGGCCAGGACCTGTTCGACAGCGGTGATGTCGCGGTCCAAGACCTGGGTGACCGCGGCACGGAACAGAGTCTCCTTCGAGGAGAAGAGAAAGTAGAGCCCGGGCCGGGAGATGTGCGCCGCCCGCGCCACCTCCTCCATCGAGGTCTTCCGATAACCGAATCGCGCGAACGTGGCCATGGCGGACTCCAGAACCATGATTCGACGGTCGGTGTCAGCGGCTGTCGACGGCGAAGGGCCGGCGTCGGGACTGCTCATGGAGCGAGCATACGAGCGAGAATCACACTATACAAATTCAGTCTAGTGCGTATAGTCGCGCCATGGACGCCCGCAAACCCATATCCACGCCCTTCACCTCCTCCAGCACTGCGGACGAAGTACTGCAGGGCATCGACCTCACCGGCCTCCGTGCGATCGTGACCGGGGCGTCCTCCGGACTCGGCGCCGAAACGGCTCGTGCGCTGGCCTCGGCCGGGGCGGAGGTCACACTCGCCGTCCGAAACACGGCTGCGGGTGGCGTTGTCGCCGAAACAATCGGGAAGTCGACCGGGAGGATCCGCCCCCACGTCGTCCGGCTCGACCTCGCCGACAGGGCCTCCGTCGCGCGATGCGTCGACGCGTGGGACGGCCCGCTCCACCTGCTGATCAACAACGCCGGCGTGGTCACCGGCGGCCTCGAGCGGACGCAGGAGGGCTGGGAGCTGCAGTTCGCGACGAACCATCTCGGCCACTTCGCCCTGGCCACCGGCCTTCACCACGCCCTGGCCCGAGGAGCGGCCGACCGCGACGGAGCACGGATCGTCTCGGTCAGCTCGACGGCGCACATGCGGTCCGGCATCGACTTCGACGACCTGCACTTCGAGCGCCGCAGCTACGACCCGCAGATCGCCTACGCCCAGTCGAAGACGGCGAACTCCCTCTTCGCCGTCGAGGCGACCCACCGCTGGGCGTCCGACGGCATCGTCGCCAACGCGGTGAACCCCGGCGGTGTCGCGACCGGACTGCAGCGCAACTTCACACCGGAACAGAAGGCATCCCTCGACGCCGCCGAAGCCGCCGGAGTCTTCACCTATAAGACGGTCGAGCAGGGCGCCGCCACCAGCGTCGTCGCAGCCGTCGCCCCCGAGTTCGCCCACTCCGGCGGCCACTACCTCGACGATGCGCAAGAGGCCTGCACCGTGCCGAACGACGCCGACCTCGCGCAGCACCCGCACGGTGTCAAGGAATGGGCGCTCGACCCCGCCACCGCCAAGCGCCTCTGGAGCGTCTCGACCGACCTGCTCCGCGTCCGACCTCGCCCCGGCCCAGGTCCCGTAAGGCATACAGGTGGGACAGGTCGGCTGCTCGGACGTAGGGCGGCCCGGTGACGGCCGGGAACCGGCCGGTCACCCGGGTCGGGTACTGGTGCGGGCCTGGGGTGATGCCGTGCGGCCCCGGTCCGGCCCCGGTCCGGCCGGTACCGACAGGCCGGTGAGGCCGGCTGCCGGCAGACCGTCCCCGTCCCCGCAGGCCGGTTCGGGGTTCCCGCCGAGGAAGCCGCCCGACTGGTGCCGCCACAGCTTGGCGTAGGCGCCGCCCGCGGCGAGGAGTTCGCCGTGGGTGCCCTGCTCGACGATGTCTCCCTGGTCGAGGACGACGAGGCGGTCCATGCCGGCGACGGTGCTCAGGCGGTGGGCGACCACGAGGGCGGTGCGTCCGTCCATCAGCCGCCACAGAGCGTCCTGGACGAGCAGTTCGCTCTCCGAGTCCAGCGCGCTGGTGGCCTCGTCGAGCAGCAGGATCGGGGCGTCGCGCAGCAGGGCCCGGGCCAGGGCGACCCGCTGGCGCT
>NZ_BMVU01000007.1 GCF_014650875.1 Streptomyces minutiscleroticus | reverse complement strand
CCCCGGACCTCCCGCACGGGAGGTCCGGGGCCGCGTTCCGCGTACGGGGAGGCATGGATCCGGGTTCGCGGGCAATCAGGGACAGTGCACCTCACGGATGGTGGGTGGGCGCGGCGTCCGGGGGCGGGCGCCGCGCCGGGGTGTGCACGCCGGAGCCCGCGGGCACCGGTTCCGCTTCCGCTCCCGGCTACGGTGAGGCCGGTGACCTGCCGTCCCGTGCGGACGGCCGAGGGAAGGCTGGGAGAGGAGCACCGTGAGGTTTCGGACCACGGTCGTCGGCGCGACGGCACTGCTGATCGCCGTCACCGGCTGCGAGGTGGAGACGGACCCCGGGCGGTCGCAGGGGACGTCGACGGCCGGCGGGGGAGAGGCGCTCGCCGCCGTCGACACGCTGACCGTGAAGGGCCGGGCGCCCAGGACCGGTTACGACCGGGACAGGTTCGGCAGCGCCTGGGCCGACACCGACTCCAACGGGTGCGGCACGCGCGACGACATCCTCGAGCGCGACCTGGAGGACGTGGAGTTCGACGGGAGCACGTGCAAGGTCGTCTCCGGCACGCTCGACCCCGACCCGTACACCGGGAAGGACGTGACGTTCACCCGCGGCCGCAGCCAGGTCGACATCGACCACCTGGTCTCCCTCTCCGACGCCTGGCAGAAGGGCGCCCGGCAGTGGGACGCGAGCAAGCGCATCGCGCTGGCCAACGACCCGCTCAACCTCCTCGCCGTCGACGCGGGCACCAACCGCGGCAAGGGCGACGGCGACACCGCGACCTGGCTCCCGCCGAACAAGGGCTACCGCTGCACGTACGTCGCGGGCCAGGTGGCCGTGAAGAAGAAGTACGGGCTGTGGGTCACCGGGGCGGAGAAGGCCGCCATGAAGAAGGTGCTGTCCGGCTGTCCCGGGCAGCGGCTGCCCACCGGCGGCAACCCGACGAACGCGCCGAACCGCTTCCACGCGGGCTGAGCCGCGTCCTACGGTGTCCGGCATGGAATGGAGAGTGGCGAGCCTCGCCGACCGCCCGGACATGCTCGATCGGGTGACCGGCATGGCGGACACCTGGCCCGAGTTCATGCTCCAGGACCTCGTCGGCAACGCCCACTACGGCCGGATCGCCACCGAACTGCCGGAGTACGTGCTCTTCGCCGAGGACGGGCGGGGCGAGGTCGTCGCCCACGCCTACAGCGTGCCGTTCGCGCGGACGGACGAGGAGCGGGCCGGAGCCGCGCTGCCGGCCCGGGGGTGGGACGAGGTGCTGCTGCGGGCGTTCTCCGGGCTGCGCCACGGCGTCCCGCCCGAGCTGGTGAGCGCGATCTCGATCGTCGTCGCCCCGCACGCCCAGGGCACCGGTCTGTCGGCCCGGATGCTCGCGGCGATGCGGGACAACGCGCGGGCGCGCGGCTTCACGGAGGTCGTCGCCCCGGTCCGGCCCAACGCCAAGCACCTCGAACCCCTGGCGCCGATCGAGGAGTACGCCTTCCGGGTGCGCGCCGACGGGCTGCCGTACGACCCGTGGCTGCGGGTCCACGTCCGGGCGGGCGGCGTCATCGAGTCCGTCGCGCACGCGTCGATGACGGTGGCCGGCTCGCTGGCGGAGTGGCGGAACTGGACCGGGCTGCCCTTCGACACGGAGGGGCCCGTCGAGGTGCCGGGCGCGCTGGTACCGGTGCACTGCGTGCCGGACCGGGGGTACGCGGTCTACGTGGAGCCCAACGTGTGGGTGCGGCACACCCTCTGACGCCACGCCGGACGGTGGTGCCCCCGGCCCGGCGGGCGTCGGCCGCCGTGGTGCCCCCGGCCCGGCGGGCGTCGGCCGCCGCGTCCGTCCGGGTCGAGGACGTCGCCCACGGGCGCGGGAGCGCGGCGCCGGTCAGAAGTTGCCGTTGCCGAGGATCTCGCCGTCGGCGTCGTAGACCGTGACGAGGCCGTTCTCGCTCTGCTTCCAGTCGGCGAAGGCGGAGGCGATGAGCTTGGCGGGGCCGGTGCCCTCGCCCATCAGGCCGCCGGTGAAGTCGGTGTAGACGTCGGCCGAGTCGAGGATGTCGTTCTGCTCCTCGGCGCCCTGGACCTTCGTCACGTGCGCGACGGCGTCCTTCTCGTTCGGGCTGCCGTTCTTGTCCACGAAGGACTTGAACTGCTCGGCCTGCGAGGCCTTCTCGGCGCCCTTGTCCGCGGTGTCGGACTTCGCGTCCTTCCCGTCGGAGCCGGAGCCGGAGCCGGAGCCGGAGTCCTTCCCGGCCGTGACCGACGACGTGGCGGTGTCCTTGCCGGAGCCGGAACCGCCGTCCCCGTCGCCCCCGTTGGCCGAGACCGCGCCGATCACGACGAGCCCGACCGCCGCCCCCAGCGCGATCTTCATCTTGGTGCCCATGGCTGTGTCCTCTCCCCAGAGACAAGAGACATCGGTGCACAACGGACCTCCGGGTTCTCCCGGATGCATCCGTTCGCTGGGTCAATAAGACCAGAGTCTGTGAACCGAATCAACCACAGTTCACAGAGATGCGTTCCGCTCACGCGTGAATCCTGGAATCTTGCGTACGTCGGTATGCTCTGAGCCACACACCGGAACGAGGGGAGCCGACGCGTGCGGGACAACGGGACAGAGGTCACGGCCGCCGGGATCGCACGGCTCGCCGGGGTCGGCCGCGCCGCCGTCAGCAACTGGCGCCGCCGGCACGCCGACTTCCCCCGGCCCGTCGGCGGCACCGAGACCAGCCCGTCCTTCGCGCTCGCCGAGGTCGAGGAGTGGCTGCGCAAGCAGGGCAAGCTCGCCGAGGTCCCGCTGCGCGAGCGGGTCTGGCAACAGCTCGCGGGACACCCGGCGGGACCCGTCACCGCCCTGGTCCACGCCGGCTGCGCGCTGCTGCTCGTCCACGCCAGGCCGCCCGTCTGGCTGGAGGTGGCCGAGGGCTCCGACGAGCGCCTGGCGAAGCTGCTGCCGACCGCCCTGGAGCAGGTGCTCGCACCCCGTTTCGGCGTGCTCGGCGAACGCGCCGTGGCCACGCCCGGCGCCGAGGACCTGCTGCCGTCCGCGCCCCTGCTGCGCGGGGCCGCCGAACTCGCCGCCGAGCAGGGCGCCCGCCACGCCTTCGACTTCCTGCTCGGCCGGCACCTGGACGCCAACCCGCGCCAGTACACCCTCACCCCGGCCGGCCTCGCCGCCCTCATGGCCGACCTGGCCGGGCCCGCCCGCACCGTCCTGGACCCCGCCTGCGGCACCGGCGCCCTGCTGCGCGCCGTCCCCGCCGCCCCGGACCAGCTGCTCCACGGCCAGGACAGCTCGCCCGAGCTGGCCGCCCTCACCGCGCTGCGCCTCGCCCTGCACACCGCCGCCTCCGTGCGCACCGCCGCGGGCGACAGCCTGCGCGCCGACGCGCACCCGGCGGTACGGGCCGACGCCGTGGTGTGCCACCCGCCGTTCAACGAGCGCAACTGGGGCCACGACGAGCTCGCCTACGACCCCCGCTGGGAGTACGGCTTCCCGGCCCGTACCGAGTCCGAGCTGGCCTGGGTGCAGCACGCGCTGGCCCGCCTCAAGGACGGCGGCACCGCCGTGCTGCTGATGCCGCCGGCCGCCGCGGCCCGCCGCTCCGGCCGCCGCATCCGCGCCGACCTGCTGCGCCGCGGGGCCCTGCGCGCCGTGATCGCCCTGCCGGCCGGCGCGGCGCCGCCGTACAACATCCCGCTGCACCTGTGGGTGCTGCGCAGGCCCGGTGCCGCGGCGCAGCCCGCGCACCCCGAGGTGCTGCTCGCCGACACCGCCCACCTGGCCGCCGACGCGCGCGGCGGGCTCGACTGGACGGCCGTGCGCGCGGCCGTCCGCGAGGTCTGGCGGCCCTTCGACCGCACCGGCGCCGCCCCCGAGCGGCCCGGCGTCAGCCGCGGCGTGCCCGTCCTCGACCTGCTCGACGACGACGTCGACCTCACCCCGGCCCGCCACCTGCCGCCGCCCGCCGCGGCCGGAGGTCCCGAACACCTCGCCGACGTGCGCGAACGCCTCGGCGACACCCTCCGTCTGACCACCCGTCTCACACCGCCCGCCGCTGCCGCCGCCCCGTCCCCCGCCCGCTGGCCGCTCACCACGGTCGGCGAACTCGCGCGCGCGGGCGCCCTGTCGCTGCGCACGGGCGGCGCCGGCGGACCCGTGCGCGTACCGGTCCTCACCGACCACGACGTCCTCGCCGGGACCGCGCCCTCCGGCACGCTCCCCGAGGGCGACGAGGAACCGGTCCTCGTCGAGACCGGCGACGTGGTCGTGCCCGTGCTCGGCGGCGGCGCCGTGGCCCGCGTGGCCGGCGCGGCGAGCGCCGGCGCCGCCCTCGGCCGCAACCTCGTCCTGCTGCGCCCCGACCCGGCCGCGCTCGACCCCTGGTTCCTCGCCGGCTTCCTGCGCGGCACCGCCAACAACCGCCAGGCCAGCAGCTACGCCTCCACCGCGACCCGCCTCGACGTGCGCCGCCTCCAACTGCCCCGGCTGCCCCTGGAGCGGCAGCGGGAGTACGGGGAGCGGTTCCGCGCGCTGGCGGAGTTCGAGGAGGCGCTGCGGCAGGCGGCCCGGCTCGGCGAGCAGCTGGTGCGCGGCATGCACGACGGGCTCACCGACGGGACGGTCGCGCCCGGTTTGTGATCAGTACGACAACGGTTCGGTACAACCCGGGACCGCTTGTCGCTGTCGGCCTATACGCTCGGACTTCCACACCGAACCACCCCGTCCGTCCGTTCGCCGCGCCGGCGACACCGGTCCAGGAGCAGTCATGTACGGCAACAGCGCGATGCCGCCGCCGCCCCGCAGCGCGGGCACCGTCATCACCCTGCGCGTGCTGTTCGCCGCCGCCGGCTTCCTGACGTGCGGCCTGCTCGCCTGCGTCCCGCTGTTCCGGGTCGCCGTGCTGCGCAACCGCCGGATCGACTGGGCGGCGGCCTGGCTGAGCCTGCCGGTGTCCTTCATATGCTTCGCCGTGGTGGGCTCGCTGCCGGAGAGCGACCCCCGCACGGACGTCGCCCTGGCCGCCGTCATGCTGCTCGGCGCGGCGGCCGCCGCCTACTTCGTGGTGACGGACATCCGCCTGCCGGGCACGGCACAGCCGTCCGCCGGCTACGCACCGCCCTACGCGCAGACCGTCGGCGCGAGCTACGACCCCGCCCGCGGGACGGGTCCGTACGTCCCCGCGCCCGCGCCGCAGCCGCCGTTCGGGCAGCCGCCGTTCCAGGGGCCCCCGCTCCAGCGGCCGCCCTTCCAGCAGACGCCGTTCCAGACCCCGGCACCGCAGACCCCGGTACCCCAGTCGCCGGCGACACAGCCCCCGGCGACACAGCGCCCCGCGCCGGCCCGCATCGACCAGGTGCGCGCCGAACTCGACGAGCTGAGCGACTACCTGCGCAAGCAGGAGGACGGCCGGTGACCGTGGCGGCGGGACGCGTCATCACCGGCCGCTACGAACTGTCCACCCTCATCGGCCAGGGCGGCATGGGCCAGGTGTGGACCGCCTACGACCAGCGCCTGGACCGCCGCGTCGCCGTCAAGCTGCTGCGCCCCGACAAGGTCGCCGGGCACGAGGCCGAGGAGCTGCGCCGCCGCTTCGTGCGCGAGTGCCGGGTCACCGCGCAGGTCGACCACCCCGGCCTGGTCACGGTCCACGACGCGGGCAGCGAGGGCGAGGAGCTGTTCCTCGTCATGCAGTACGTCGACGGCGCCGACCTCTCCGACCACCTCGCCGAGCACACCCCCTACCCCTGGCAGTGGGCCGTGGCGGTCGCCGCCCAGCTGTGCGCCGTGCTGTCGGCGGTGCACGCCGTGCCGATCGTCCACCGCGACCTCAAGCCGCGCAACGTGATGGTCAAGCAGGACGGCACCGTCACCGTCCTCGACCTCGGCGTCGCGTCGGTGATGGACAACGACACCACCCGCCTGACCCACACCGGCTCGCCCATAGGCAGCCCCGCCTACATGGCGCCGGAGCAGGCGATGGGCGGCGCGGTCGGCCCGTACACCGACCTGTACGCGCTCGGCGTGCTGCTGCACGAACTGCTCAGCGGGGACGTTCCGTTCGCCGGCTCCACCGCGCTCGGCGTGCTCCACCGCCACCTCTACGAGCCCCCCGTCCCGGTCCGCCGGCTGCGCCCCGAGGTCCCCGAGGCCCTGGAGGCACTGGTGCTGCGGCTGCTCGCCAAGGACCCGCAGCACCGCCCGGCCTCCGCGCAGGAGACGTACGAGCAGCTGCTCCCGCTGCTGCCCGCGCGCGGGATGCCCTCCGGCGCCCCGCTCGACCCGACCCGCCCCTTCCTGCGCCCGCACGCGCCCTGGCCGGACCGGGCGCGCACGCCCGCGCCGCAGCCGACGCCCCAGCCCGCGCCGCCCGCGGCGGAGAAGCCGGACGTGGCGCGCGCCGTCGACGAGGTCAAGCGCCTCCTCGGCGAGGGCCGCATCACCCAGGCCGTCGACATCCTCGGCGCCATCCTCCCGGCCGCCGCCGAGCAGCACGGCGAGCACTCCCCGGTGGTGCGCACCCTGCGCAAGCAGTACGCGGCCACGCTGATGGACGACGGGCAGTACCGCCGGGCGCTGCCCGAGCTGCGCCGCCTCGCCGACGAGCGGGCCACCGAGGCCGGCCACGCCGACCCCCAGTCGCTCCGCTTCCGCTACGACGCCGCCCAGTGCCTGGAGCAGCTCGGCGACCCGGCGGCCGCGCTCGCCGAGTACCGCGCCCTGCTGCCGTACTACGAGAACCAGTACGTCTCCGGCGACCCCGACCTGGCCTTCGACGTGCGCCGCCGCATCGGTCACCTGCTGCTGGCCCTCGGCGACCGCCCCGCGGCCCACGACACCCTGGCCCGCCTGCTGATGGACGTGGAGCGGCGGCACGGCCCCGGCCACCCGCTGGCGGCCGACGTCCGCCGCACCCTCCAGTGGCTGGGCCAGGTGCGCGGCTAGTGCCGTGACCGGAAAGGTCTGCCGTGGGCTCGCGGCGTCCGGTGCGGTGCATCGCAAGGCGGAGGACCGCCCTCGTACTGGACGTACTCGGGTGGCTCCGACAACGCGGCGTGGGGGTCCCCTGCTCGAAGAGCCAGGGGGAGTGCCGTGCCGGGCGTCGTGAGCCGGTGAACCTTTCCGGTCACGGCACTAGGCACTGAAGCAGGCCGGCGGAGCGCCGGCCGCGGGTCAGATCTGGTTCTCGCCGCCGTCGACGTAGACGTTGGCGCCGAGCATGAAGCTGCTCTGGTCGGAGGCGAGGAACGCCACGACGGCGGCGACCTCCTCGGGGCGCCCCATCCGGCCCAGCGCGGTGTCCGTGGCGAGCTTCGCCCGGACGCCGGCCGCGTTCTCCTCCCCGAACAGGTTCGTGATCCCGGGGGTGTCGACCGGGCCCGGCGAGACGGCGTTGACCCGGACGCCGCGGCCCTTGAGCTCGTTGGCCCAGACCCGCGTGAAGGTCCGCAGGGCGGCCTTGGACGCCGCGTACAGGCCGAACGCCTCCGTGCCGTTGTCGGCGGCGGTGGAGGCGTTCACGATCACCGAGGCACCGTCGTTGAGCAGCGGCAGCGCCTTCTGGACGGTGAACAGCGTGCCCCGCACGTTGATGTCGAAGACGTGGTAGAAGTCGTCCTCGGTGATCTTCTCCAGCGGCACCAGCGAGGCGGTCGCCGCGTTCGCGAAGACCACGTCCAGGCCCCGGCCCCGGGCACGGACCGCGTCGTAGAGCCGGTCCAGGTCGGCCGGGTTCGAGATGTCCCCCACCACCGCGGTGGCCCGCGCCGCGCCGATGGTCTCCACGGCCGCGTCCAGCTCGGCCCCGCGCCGGCCGGTGAGGAAGACGTGCGCCCCCTCGTCCGCCAGCCGTACGGCACTGGCCAGGCCGATCCCGGTGCCGCCGCCGGTGACGACGGCGGTCTTGCCTTCGAGCTGTCCCATGTGAATGACCTCCACGCATTTCTGCACCGATCGGTACTGAACGAGACCGTAGCAGGTTGAGCACCGATCGGTACAGAAGAGGTAGGGTTGATCGCATGGAGACCAGAAGAAAGGCGCCGGTCGGCCGGCCGAGGGGCTTCGACGCCGACGAGGCGCTCGAACGTGCCATGCGGGTCTTCTGGGAGCAGGGCTACGAAGGCGCCAGCCTCACCGACCTGACCGGTGCCATGGGCATCACCCGCACCAGCATGTACGCGGCCTTCGGCAACAAGGAGGAGCTGTTCCGCAAGGCCCTGGAGCGCTACACCGAGGGCCCCGCCTCGTACGCGGCCCGGGCGCTTCGGGAGCCGACCGCCCGGCAGGTGGCCGCCGCGTTCCTCGACGGCTCCGTCCGGGCCACCACCCGCCCCGGCTGCCCCGCCGGATGCCTCGGCGTCCAGGGCTCCCTCGCCGCGGGCGACACGGGGCGCGACGCCCGCGACACCCTCGCCGCCTGGCGCGAGGAGGGCACCTCCCGCCTGCGCGACCGCTTCCGGCGCGCCGTCGACGAGGGCGACCTGCCCGCGGACACCGATCCCGGAGCGCTCGCCCGCTACCTCATGACCGTGGCGAACGGCATCGCCGTCCAGGCCGCCGGCGGCGCCACCCGCGAGGACCTCCGGCAGGTGGCCGACATGGCGTTGCGGGGCTGGCCGCCCGCCTGACGGCGCTCGCGGGCGACGGCCCCGGCTCCCCGGACTACGCCTGGTGCGGAGCGTCCGCCTTCAGGGCGGCGAGGAAGGCGGCGAAGGCCGTGGCGGGGAAGGAGAGGGTGCCTCCGGCCGGGTTCTTGGAGTCGCGCACGGCCACGTGGGCGGGGGAGTCCGCGATCTCGACACAGTTGTTGCCGTCGTCGGGGCCGGAGTAGGACGACTTACGCCAGTTGTCCATGGGGCGCCTCACAGCTCTTTCGCCAGCCGGTTGATGAAGTCGCGCGACCGTCCGGGGTCGAGCGCTACGGCCTTTACTTTACGGAAACGTGTTCGGTAGACGCCGAGCTGTGCTTCGGAGTCGACGAAGGCGGAGCCGTGAGGTACGTCGCGGACCACGGTGTCCAGTTTGAGGACGGAGCCGCCGACATACGTCATGGTGCTGGACGCCCTAGCGAATCCGTCCAGGTCGAAGGGAATGACGCGCAGGGTGATGTGTTCGGCTTCGGAAAGTTCGAGGAGGCGGGCGAGCTGAGCCTTCGCGGTGGGGCGGTCGCGGACCCTGATCCGCAGTGCCGCCTCGTGGATCACCGCTTCGTACGGGACGGGGGACGGCCCCTCGACGACCGTGTGCCGGGCTGACCGGTGACTGATGCGCAACTCCAGTTCCTCATGAGTGAGTTCCGGAACTCGCGACGAGAAGACGGCACGCGCGTAATCCGTGGTCTGAAGCAGGCCGGGCACATACAGCAACGCGACCTCGTACATGAGCGTGGCGTGGTGCTCCAACTCGGCGAGGTCGAGAAAGGGCGTCGGCAGCGCTCCCCGATACTCCTCCCACCAGCCACGCGTCCGATCGGTCGCCATCGCGACCAAGGCTTCGACGAACTCGCCGTCCGTGCAGGCGTAGTGGCACGCGAGGCGGCGCAGACGCTCCTCGCCCACACCCACCAGTCCGGCTTCGATCTGGCTGATCTGAACTCTGTTCGCCCCGAGCAGCGCCGCCGCCTCGATGGCGGTGAGCCCCGCCGCCTCGCGGAGCTTGCGCAGCTCAGCACCCAGGCGCAGTTGGCGTGCGGTCGGCTCGCGCCTGAGGACCATCGATTGCTCCTTGGGTCAACACGTCTGCCGGAGCGGCTCGTTCGGGGCCAGGCTACGCGAGCGGCTTGCTATGGATTACATGTAACCCATACCGTCGGTGACGCGACGCACACGTTGCGGAACGCCGGGATTCCGGAAGCGCACCGCCCCGTCCTGCCAGGACGGTCGCGACACTGCCACCGCCCGCCACCGCAGTCCTCCGAGACCTCCACCGCCGAACCGGAGCCGCCGCATGCCCGAAAGCGCCCCCTGGGAGTACACCCTGTGCATCCCGAACGACGTCCGCGCCGTCACCGTCAGCCGCCGTACCCTCCGTCTGATCCTGACCGTGCACGGCCTGATCCGTCTCGTCGACACCGCCGAGCTGCTCGCGGCGGAGCTGGTCTCCAACGCCGTGCGGCACACCGAGGGGCCCGCCGCCCTGCGGGTGTGCTGGGCGGCCAGCGTGCTGCGCATCGGCGCGTGGGACGCCGACCCGGAGCCGCCCGGACCGCCCCGGACACCCGGCCCGCCCGCCGAGCCGGAGGGCGGGCGCGGGCTGGCGCTGGTCCGGGCCTGCGCCGACCTGTGGGGCTGGCAGCCGCTGGGCCAGGAGGGCGGTCCGGGCAAGTACGTGTGGTGCGAGTTGGCCGCCGCGTAGGGACCGGTGCCCGAAGACACTCCGAATCGTTGGTCGGATGGGTTGGCCGGAGCCTGCCCACTGCCTACCATCGATCACCGCAAGACTTTGTGCACCGTCGCACAATCTCCTCGGGAGGTTCCCTTGCACCGCCGTCGTCGTACCGCGCTCCTCCTCTCCGCCGCGACCGTCGCCGCGGCCCCCCTCCTCAGTGCCTGCGGGAACGACGCGCACCCCGGTGCCGCGGCCGTCGTCGGCGGCCACCGCATCACCGTCGCGCAGCTGGAGAACCGGGTGAACGAGGTGCGGGACGCGCAGCGGTCCGCCACCGCCGACCGCACCCAGTACGAGCAGACGGTCGCCCGCTCCGGCACGCTGACCCGTGACACGCTGCAGGGCATGGTCCTCGACGAGGTGCTGCACCGCGCCGCCCGGGACGCCGGGGTGACCGTCTCGCGCCACGAGATCCAGAAGATGCGCGACGGGCTCGAACAGCAGACCGGCGGCGCGCGGGCCCTGGAGCGGACCTGGCTCCAGCAGTACGGCGTGGCGCCCGCGCGCCTGGACGACAACCTCCGCCTCCAGATCGAGGCGCAGAAGCTGGCCGCGAAGCTCGGCACGGACACCACCCAGCCCGCCTTCTGGAAGGCCCTGTCCAAGGCGTCGGACGAACTCGACATCGACCTGAACCCCCGCTACGGCACGTGGGACGTGCAGAAGAGCAGCCGCGTCGACGCGAAGACGCCGTGGCTGCGCGAGGTGGGCGCGGGACAGCGGACGGCCTGACCGGCCCGGGCGCCCCGCCCCGGAGCCGGCCGACGGTCGCGGTGATCCCGGCGCCGGTGACGTGGGTTACGTTCGTGGTGTGAACGCATCCAGCCCGGGCCGCATCGTCCTCCTCACCACCAGCCACCGCGTCGCGCCGGGCATCCTGTCCTGGCCCGCCTGGCAGGCGCTGCACGGCGCCGACCGCGTCCTGTGCGCGGACGGCGCCCACCCGCAGCTGCCGTACCTGCGCGAGGCGGGCGTCACCGTCGACGAGGCGGCGCCGACCGCCCAGGAGCTGGTGGACGCCTGCGCGGGCGGCCGCACCGTGGTCGTCGTCGCCACCGGCGAGGGCGAGCCGCGGCTGACCGACGGCCTGTCCCGCCTCGCCGGCTCCGGCCGGGTGCGGATGCCCGACCTGGAACTCCTCCCGGCCTCCTACGACCTGCCCGGGGCCCGGCTCCTCGACCTCGTCGAGGTCATGGACCTCATCCGACGCGAGTGCCCCTGGTCCTCCCGGCAGACCCACGAGGGCCTGGCGAAGTACGGCATCGAGGAGGCGTACGAACTCGTCGAGGCGATCGAGGAGGGCGACCGGGACGCGCTGCGTGAGGAGCTCGGCGACGTCCTGCTCCAGGTCGTCTTCCACGCGCGGATCGCCGAGGACCACCCGGAGGAGCCCTTCTCCGTGGACGACGTCGCGGCCGGGATCGTCGCCAAGCTGATCCACCGCCACCCGCACGTCTTCGGTGACGCGACGGTCACCACGCCCGAGGAGGTCAGGGCGAACTGGCTGCGCGCCAAGGCCGAGGAGAAGCAGCGCACCTCCGTGACGGAGGGCGTGCCGCTGGGGCAGCCGGGGCTCGCCCTGGCGGCGAAGCTGGCCTCGCGGGTGCGCACGGCGGGCCTCGACGTGCCCCTGCCGCCCGGCGAGGGCGTCGGCTACGAGCTGCTCGCCCTGGCCGCGCGGGCCGAGGCGGCCGGCGTCGACCCCGAGGCGGCCCTGCGCGCGGCGGCCCGCGCCTATCGCGACGCGATCCTGGACGCGGAGAAGAACGCGGACCGCACGGAGGACTGACCGGGCGCGCGCCCGCGCCGGCGGGGCGCGCGCCGGCGCCGCGGAGGACCGGCGCCGCCCGGAGCCGGAGGCCGGGGCGCCGTCCCGCCGCGCTCCGGATACCGTCGTGAGGTGACCGTCGACCCCGTCTCCCACCCCGCCCCGGCCCCCGTGCCCGAACTCTTCACCTGGGAGTTCGCCGCCGACCCGTACCCCGCCTACGCCTGGCTGCGCGAGCACGCGCCCGTGCGCCGGACCCGGCTGCCCAGCGGAGTGGAGGCCTGGCTCGTCACCCGGTACGCGGACGCCCGGCAGGCCCTGGCCGACCCGAGGCTGTCGAAGAACCCGGCGCACCACGACGAGCCCGCGCACGCCAAGGGCAGGACGGGCATCCCGGGCGAGCGCAGCGCCAACCTCATGACCCACCTGCTCAACATCGACCCGCCGGACCACACCCGGCTCAGGCGGCTGGTGTCCAAGGCGTTCACCCCGCGCCGGGTCGCGGAGTTCGCCCCGCGGGTGCAGGAGCTGACGGACGGTCTGATCGACCGGTTCGCCGCGCGCGGCAGCGCCGACCTCATCCACGAGTTCGCCTTCCCGCTCCCCATCTACGCCATCTGCGACCTGCTCGGCGTCCCCCGCGAGGACCAGGACGACTTCCGGGACTGGGCGGGCATGATGATCCGGCACGGGGGAGGGCCGCGCGGCGGCGTGGCCCGCTCGGTGAAGAAGATGCGCGGCTACCTCGCCGAGCTGATCCACCGCAAGCGCGCCGAGCTGCCCGCCGAGCCGGCTCCCGGCGAGGACCTCATCTCCGGGCTCATCCGCGCCTCCGACCACGGCGAGCACCTCACCGAGAACGAGGCCGCCGCGATGTGCTTCGTACTCCTCTTCGCCGGCTTCGAGACCACCGTCAACCTCATCGGCAACGGCACCTACGCCCTGCTGCGCCACCCGGAGCAGCGGCGTCTGCTCCAGGACTCCCTCGCGGCCGGGCGCACGGACCTGCTGGAGACGGGCGTCGAGGAGCTGCTGCGCTACGACGGACCCGTGGAGCTGGCGACCTGGCGGTTCGCCACCGAGCCGCTCACCATCGGCGGGCAGCGCGTGGAGACGGGCGACCCCGTCCTGGTGGTGCTCGCGGCCGCCGACCGCGACCCCGAACGCTTCGACGCGCCCGACACCCTCGACCTCACCCGGCGTGACAATCAGCACCTCGGCTACGGACACGGCATCCACTACTGCCTGGGCGCCCCGCTGGCCCGCCTGGAGGGACGGAGCGCGCTCGCCACGCTCCTCACCCGCCTGCCCGACCTGCAACTCGCGGTGGATTCGGGGGATTTGCGGTGGCGCGGCGGGCTCATCATGCGTGGATTGCGCACACTGCCCGTGACGTTCACACCTGTTGGGGATTCGTGAGAAGTAAGGCGAGCGGCGGGACGGACGTCACCAAAAGGTGACGCTGCGTCAGGATTGTGATCTCCACGTGATCTGCGCTGCATCGACTTGTGACAAGCGTTCGACTGCCTATACGTTCACCGATCAATGCGACACCACCCGTCGCAGGAGTCCCGCCCGTGGTCCCGACCGCGGGGCCGTGCGGCGTTCGCGCCGCCCGTGCGCGGACTCAGTCGATGCAGCTCGAAAGGCAACCGCATGCTCTCCGGGAACGGTCGTCACCGTCGGCCCCGTCAGGCTCCGGCCCTCGTCGTCGCGGCAGGCGTCACCGGATCGGCCATCGCGATCCCCCTGCTCGGCGCGACCGGCGCGAGCGCGGCGAGCGGCACCACCTGGGACGCGGTCGCGCAGTGCGAGAGCGGCGGCTCCTGGAGCGCCGACGAGGGCAACGGCTACTACGGCGGCCTCCAGGTGACGCAGGAGACCTGGGAGACGTACGGCGGTCTCGACTACGCCCCGAGCGCCGACCAGGCCAGCCGTTCCCAGCAGATAGCCGTGGCCGAGAGAGTCCTCGCGGCCGAGGGGCCCGACGCCTGGCCGACCTGCGGTCTCGGTGCCGGGCTCGCGATCGACCCCGCCCCCGCCGACGTCGACACCGGGGTCGCCGAGGACGCCACGGCGTCGTCCTCCGGCGCCGCGGGCGGCACGGACCGCACCGGCGCCGCCGCCACGGAGAGTGCGGACGGCGCGGACGGCGCGAAGGACGAGAAGAGCGGCGCGGACGGCAGGAGTGCCGACTCCACCAAGTCCGACGCCTCCGGGTCGACCGGGTCGTCGGACGGGACCACCGGCTCCGCCTCCGGCGACGACGTCTCCTCCGAGGACGGCGACTCCGCCGACGACTCCGGGAAGACCGAGGACCCGTCCACCTCCACCGAGAGCGACGAATCGGGCAAGACCGCGCAGAACCAGGAGGCTTCGGTCGTCGACACGGAGTCCGCCGGCGGCGGCCGGCACCGCGGCGCGAGCGCCGAGGAGGACGCCGCCGACTCGCGCGCCGACACCGCCTCCATCGGACGGCACGCCTCGCGCGAGGACGGTGCGTCGCTCGCCGCGCAGGACGGCTCCTACGTCGTGCAGAGCGGCGACAGTCTCTGCGGCATCGCCGACTCCCTCGGCGTCGAGGGCGGGTGGTCGCAGTTGTACGCCACGAACAAGGAGACCGTCGGCGCCGACCCGGACCTCATCCTCCCCGGTCAGAGCCTTGAGGTCGCTGCGGAGTAAGTCGTGATCAAGGTGCCGAATCGGGCGGCGGGCAAGGCTAGTTCGGGCTGTATGTCCGTATTGAAGAGAGTGAGACATGAGTCTCATAAGCCTTGATCGTCTTTGTCTTTCGGCGCATCACGTGTTTACGGTCGTGATCGCTCGCCACAGCGGGCACCTGTGGCCGTCACGCCGAATCCTGCCGGCGGCCGCACGGGAACAGTCGACGCATCAAGCGCCGTAGGCAGGAGCGGGGGACCCAAGGTAGGCGCCGGGCCCGGCCGTCGAAGGACGGTCAGGACCGGCTCGGGGTGAAGCCGCGCGCCAGGTCGCGCGGCCGGGCACTCACCCGCCCGAACCCGACAGCTCACCTCGTAGGCGTCGGTGAGGGGATCCATCCATGCTGTTCTCCAGCAAGGGCAAGCACCGTCGTCCGTCCAAGGCCGTCCGCATCGCCACCTTCGCGGGTGTCACCGGCGCCGCCGTCGCCGCCCCGCTGATGGGCGCCGCGAACGCCTCCGCCGCCACCGCCTCCCAGTGGGACACCGTCGCCCAGTGCGAGTCGGGCGGCAACTGGTCCATCAACACCGGCAACGGCTACTACGGCGGCCTGCAGTTCTCGGCCTCCACCTGGGCCGCGTACGGCGGCACCGCCTACGCCTCCACCGCCGACCAGGCCTCCAAGTCCCAGCAGATAGCCGTGGCCGAGAAGGTCCTCGCCTCCCAGGGCAAGGGCGCCTGGCCGGTCTGCGGCACGGGTCTGACCGGTGCCTCGTACGACGGCGGCTCCGCCGCCTCCGGCTCCTCCTCCTCGTCCTCCTCGCAGCAGAGCGCCCCGCAGCAGAGCGCCCCGGCGCAGAGCACGCAGGAGCAGCAGAGCCAGGGCACCCAGGAGCAGCGCGCCTCGCGTTCGCAGGAGCGCCCGGCCGCCGAGAAGAAGACCGTCACCACCCCGACCGGCAAGAAGGTCGAGAAGGGCGACGGCGAGTACAAGGTCGTCAAGGGCGACACCCTCAGCGGCATCGCCGCGGAGAAGGACGTCGCGGGCGGCTGGCAGAAGCTCTTCGAGCTGAACAAGGACATCGTCGACGACGCCGACGTCATCTACCCGGGTCAGCAGCTGCACCTCGGCTGACACCCGTCCGGGGGCCGTCGCGGCGCGCGGCCGGCCCCCGTCGGCCGGCCGTCGCACGACGGCCCGCCGCGCAGGACCGCTCCACCCCGGTGCGCATTCCCCCGTACGCACCGGGGTGGAGCTTTTTTGTTCCGGTAGGGAACAATGTTCACCGTCAGTTCTGTCCCACGGGACGGTCGGTCGGCTGGCCGATGTCCCCGAGGCGGTTAGGCTCTAGTCGCCAGGCGAAGAGCCCCGCACTGTCAGCGTCACATCCCAGAAGGAGATGCTCGTGCCGTCCATCGACGTCGTCGTAGCCCGGGAAATCCTCGACTCGCGAGGTAACCCCACCGTCGAGGTCGAGGTCGGCCTCGACGACGGCAGCACGGGTCGTGCCGCCGTCCCGTCCGGCGCCTCCACCGGCGCCTTCGAGGCCGTCGAGCTGCGTGACGGCGACGCCGGCCGCTACCTCGGCAAGGGCGTCGAGAAGGCCGTCCTCGCGGTCATCGAGCAGCTCGGCCCGGAGCTCGTCGGCTACGACGCCACCGAGCAGCGCCTCATCGACCAGGCGATGATCGACCTGGACGCCACGGACAACAAGGGCTCGCTCGGCGCCAACGCCATCCTCGGCGTCTCCCTCGCCGTCGCGCACGCCGCCTCCGAGGCCAGCGACCTGCCGCTGTTCCGCTACCTGGGCGGCCCGAACGCGCACCTGCTGCCCGTCCCGATGATGAACATCCTGAACGGCGGCTCGCACGCCGACTCCAACGTGGACATCCAGGAGTTCATGATCGCCCCGATCGGCGCGGAGTCCTTCTCCGAGGCGCTGCGCTGGGGCACCGAGGTCTACCACACCCTCAAGAAGGTCCTGAAGGGCCGCGGCCTGTCCACCGGCCTGGGCGACGAGGGCGGCTTCGCCCCGAACCTCGGCTCCAACCGCGAGGCCCTCGACCTCATCATCGAGGCCATCAAGGAGGCCGGCTACACCCCCGGCCAGCAGGTCGCCCTGGCGCTCGACGTCGCCGCCTCCGAGTTCTACAAGGACGGCGTGTACGTCTTCGAGGGCAAGGAGCGCACGGCCGCCGAGATGACGGAGTACTACGCGGAGCTGGTCGAGGCCTACCCGCTGGTCTCCATCGAGGACCCGCTGTTCGAGGACGACTGGGAGGGCTGGAAGACCATCACCGACAAGCTCGGTGCCAAGGTCCAGCTCGTCGGCGACGACCTGTTCGTCACCAACCCCGAGCGCCTCGCCAAGGGCATCGACGAGGGCGCCGCCAACGCCCTGCTGGTGAAGGTCAACCAGATCGGCTCGCTCACCGAGACCCTGGACGCCGTCGAGCTGGCCCAGCGCAACGGCTTCAAGTGCATGATGTCCCACCGCTCCGGCGAGACCGAGGACGTCACCATCGCCGACCTGGCCGTCGCCACCAACTGCGGCCAGATCAAGACCGGCGCCCCGGCCCGCTCCGAGCGCGTCGCCAAGTACAACCAGCTGCTGCGCATCGAGGAGATCCTCGACGACGCCGCGGTGTACGCCGGCCGCAGCGCCTTCCCGCGCTTCAAGGGCTGAGCGGGCGGACCGGCCCGCCCCGGGCCGGGTCCCGCCAGTCGTCCGTACGTCCCCGCACCCGGTCCCGTACCGTGTGCGGGGACGTACGCACGTGACGGGGAGGCGGACTCATGGCCGTGAAGGACCGGGACCGGTTCTCCACCGCGACCAGACTGCGGGTGCTCGGCGAGCAGACCGCGGCCCGCGTCTACCGCTCGCAGACCAAGCGCCAGGCGCGCCGCTCCCGGCTCACCGGGCGGGCCGCGCTGCTCGCCATGGTCCTGTGCTCGCTGGTGGTGGCCCTCGCCTACCCGATGCGGCAGTACGTCTCCCAGCGCGCCGAGATCGCCGACCTGGAGCGCCAGCGCGAGGAGGCCCGCGAGCGGGTCGAACGGCTGCGCGACCTCAAGGCCCGCTGGAAGGACGACTCCTACGCCGAGCAGCAGATCCGGGAGCGGCTGCACTACGTGATGCCGGGCGAGACCGGCTACATCGTGATCGACCCCGGCGCGGCCAAGCGCACCCGTACGGACCGGACGGCGGCCGACCGCCCCTGGTACGCCAACGTCTGGGACGGCGTCGACAAGGCCGACCGCGCGGACCAGTAGTCAGTGGAACGCGGCACCGCGGCCCGGCGGAACGACACCGCGGGCCGGTGGAACGCGCACCGCGGGCCGCCGGAGCGGCGCCGCGGACCAGCGGAAACGAACCGACGAGAGAGACACACCCCCAGGCATGGAAACGCCCCCGCCGCCCACCCCGAGCACCGAGCCGACCGACGCGGACGTCGCGGCCTTCCAGCAGCAGCTCGGCCGGCCGCCGCGCGGACTGCGCGCGATCGCGCACCGGTGCCCGTGCGGCCAGCCGGACGTCGTGGAGACGGCGCCGCGGCTGCCCGACGGCACGCCGTTCCCGACGACGTACTACCTGACGTGCCCGCGCGCCGCCTCCGCCATCGGCACCCTCGAGGCCAACGGCGTCATGAAGGAGATGACCGAGCGGCTCGCCACCGACCCCGAGCTGGCGGCGGCGTACCGGGCGGCGCACGAGGACTACCTCGCGCGGCGCGACGCCATCGAGGTGCTGGAGAACTTCCCCAGCGCGGGCGGCATGCCCGACCGGGTGAAGTGCCTGCACGTCCTGGTCGCCCACTCGCTGGCCGCGGGCCCCGGCGTCAACCCGCTCGGCGACGAGGCGATCGCGATGCTCCCGGAGTGGTGGCGCAAGGGCGCGTGCGTGACGCCGCCCGAGCAGGCGGCACCCGCGGCATCCGCCGAGCAGGGCTGAGCGGCGCGACGGGGCCGTGCGCCGGGCACGAGGGACCGTCGGCGCGCCCGGCGCGCCCGGTGCGGCCGGGCGCGCCCCGGCCGCACCGCGCCCGTTCCGGCGGCCGTCCGCCTCGCGTCCGGACGGTACGGCCGGCTCCCGGCCCCGGCCGTACCGTGTGCGGCCCCCGTACGGGCCTGTATGCCCTCCCGGCCGCGCGGCGGTCCGCCTGCCGTTCCGGCCGCACCACGCCCGGTCGGCGGCTCCGGGCCCGGAGGGCCGTTCCTCCGGCCGTGCGGCGCCCGGTCGCCCGCCGTCCCGGTCGCCCGCCGTTCCGGCCGCACCGCGCCGACGGCGCCCACGAGCGGTACTCGGGGGCGGCTCGCCGGTTCGGTGCGCCGCTGGCCCGGGCGCCCCGCGTCCCGGCCCCTCGCCGTGCCCGGAGGCTCGTCCCCCGGGCGTCCGGTCCGTGGCGCCGGGCCGCTCGTCGGCCGGGGTGCACCGCGTCCGGACACCCGGCGCCCGGACCCCGGCGTCCGGGCGTGTCGCGCCTGCCGGGCCGCATCCGCCGCGTCGGCCGGGCCGTCACCGGCCGGTGTCACCGGCCCCTCTCCCGAGGGAAAGCCGGAAGCCGGGGAACCGCTTCCGTGTTCCCGTCGTTCACACGCGGGGCGGCCTGCTTCGGCCGGCCCCCCGTACATCCATCTGGAGGCCCGCCCCATGACCCGCGTCGCCGCCGTCGACTGCGGCACCAACTCCATCCGTCTGCTCGTCGCCGACGCGGACCCGGACACCGGTGAGCTGGTCGACCTCGACCGCCGGATGACCATCGTCCGGCTCGGCCAGGGCGTCGACCGCACCGGCCGGCTCGCCCCGGAGGCGCTGGAGCGCACCTTCGCCGCCTGCCGCGAGTACGCGCAGGTCGTCAAGGAGCACGGCGCCGAGCGCATCCGCTTCGTGGCCACCTCCGCCTCCCGCGACGCCGAGAACCGCGACGAGTTCGTGGGCGGGGTGCTGGACATCCTGGGCGTCGAGCCCGAGGTCATCACCGGCGACCAGGAGGCCGGATTCTCCTTCACCGGGGCCACCAAGGAGCTGGCGGGCCGTGAGGACCTGGACAAGCCGTTCCTGGTCGTGGACATCGGCGGCGGCTCCACCGAGTTCGTGGTCGGCGACGACCGCGTGCGCGCGGCCCGCTCGGTCGACGTCGGCTGCGTGCGCATGACGGAGCGCCACCTCGTGCACGAGGGCGCCGTCACCGACCCGCCCACGGCCGAGCAGGTGCGCGCCATGAGGGCGGACATCGAGGCGGCCCTGGACCTCGCCGAGGGCACCGTGCCGCTGCGCGAGGCCCGCACGCTGGTCGGGCTCGCCGGCTCGGTCACCACGGTGGCGGCGATCGCCCTGGACCTGCCCGCGTACGAGTCCGAGCGGATCCACCACTCCCGCGTCTCCTACGAGCGCGTCCGCGAGATCACCGAGCGGCTGCTGGCCTCGACGCACGCCGAGCGTTCCGCGATCCCCGTGATGCACCCCGGGCGCGTGGACGTCATCGGCGCGGGCGCCCTCGTCCTGCTCGCGATCATGGAGCGGACCGGTGCCCGGGAGGTCGTCGTCAGCGAGCACGACATCCTCGACGGCATCGCCTGGTCCCTCGCCTGAAGGGGGCGGTCCGCGGGCCTTCCGTGATCCTCGTCTGAGCAGGTCGGAAAACGTATGAGCAGGTTCCGGAGGCGCTTCCCGGGGCCGGCGCGCGAGGCCCGCGGGAAGTCTCGTGAAGTTCTTCACAAGAGATTGGGTCCCGTCGGCCGAGGAATCGGCCGTCCGGGGCTTTGCGAGGGGGGCCTGCGCCGTGCGTGACCCCCTGCGGGGGTGGCGCCGAAACCGGCCGCGGTGTCGAAGCGGAGGGCCCGCAGGGGGCGTTCGGGGCGCCGGAGTGGCTGCTCACGGGGTGTTGACAAGATCTCCCACGACTGTCACGGCCTCACGCACCGCTCCACCGGACCGTGCGGAAGCCGCGCAGTATATCAGAGGGCATCGACAAGCTTGTGAAGGGGCGCACGAGGTACCCCCCTGGGGCGGGTGGATACTCGATGCCATGAGCACCACGGAGCGTCCCAGGATCCTCGTAGTAGGCGGTGGGTACGTAGGCCTGTACGCAGCTCGTCGCATTCTCAAGAAGATGCGCTACGGCGAGGCGACCGTCACGGTCGTCGACCCGCGCTCGTACATGACCTACCAGCCCTTCCTCCCCGAAACCGCCGCCGGCAACCTCTCGCCGCGCCACGTCGTCGTCCCGCTGCGACGCGTGCTGCCCAAGGCCGAGGTCCTCACCGGCCGGGTCACCACCATCGACCAGGACCGCAAGGTCGCCACGGTCGCCCCGCTGGTCGGCGAGGCGTACGAGCTGCCCTTCGACTACCTGGTGATCGCGCTCGGCGCGGTCTCCCGCACCTTCCCGATCCCCGGCCTCGCCGAGCAGGGCATCGGCATGAAGGGCGTCGAGGAGGCCATCGGCCTGCGCAACCACGTCCTCGAGCAGCTCGACAAGGCCGACTCCACCACGGACGAGGAGATCCGCCGCAAGGCGCTGACCTTCGTCTTCATCGGCGGTGGCTTCGCGGGTGCGGAGACCATCGGCGAGGTCGAGGACATGGCCCGCGACGCCGCCAAGTACTACAACAACGTCTCGCGCGACGACATGCGGTTCATCCTCGTGGACGCCGCGGACAAGATCCTTCCCGAGGTCGGCCCCAAGCTCGGCCAGTACGGCAAGGAGCACCTGGAGAGCCGCGGGGTCGAGGTCTACCTCTCCACCTCCATGGACTCCTGCGTCGACGGCCACGTGGTGCTGAAGAACGGCCTGGAGGTCGACGCCAACACCATCGTGTGGACCGCCGGCGTCAAGCCGAACCCGGTGCTGTCCCGCTACGGCCTCCCGCTCGGCCCGCGCGGTCACGTCGACACGCAGGCCACCCTCCAGGTGCAGGGCACGGACTACATCTGGGCCGCGGGCGACAACGCGCAGGTGCCGGACCTCGTCGGGCGCAAGAACGGCAACCCGAACGCCTGGTGCCCGCCGAACGCCCAGCACGCGCTGCGCCAGGCCAAGGTCCTCGGCGACAATGTGGTCTCCGGCATGCGGGGCTTCCCGCAGAAGGAGTACAGCCACGCCAACAAGGGTGCGGTCGCCGGTCTCGGCCTGCACAAGGGCGTCGCGATGATCGTCATGGGCAAGATGAAGATCAAGCTCAAGGGCCGTCTCGCCTGGTACATGCACCGCGCCTACCACGGTATGGCCATGCCGACCTGGAACCGCAAGATCCGCGTCTTCGCGGACTGGACCCTCGGCATGTTCCTCAAGCGCGAGGTCGTCGCCCTCGGCGCGCTGGAGACGCCGCGCGAGGAGTTCTACGAGGCGGCCAAGCCCGCCCCGGCGGCTCCGGCCAAGGCCGAGCCCGCCCCCGCGGCCAAGACGGAGGAGAAGGCCAAGGCCTCCTGACCTCCGGTCCAAGGCCCCCGGCCGCAAGCCGGCCGAACGGTTCCGTCCTCGAAGGGGCGCCCGCCATCCGTGGTGCGGGCGCCCCTTCGGCGTACCCGGACGGCCCGGTCCCCGCGGCGCATCCGGACCGGGCTGTCCCGCGGCGCATCCGGGGCCGGGCTGTCCCGCGGCGCATCCGGGGCCGGCGCCCCCGCGAGCGCACGCGGGCGTACGTACGGCGGACGTCCCACCGTATGCATGTCACCTACACCTATTTTGCCGAGCCATGACGCTTTCGCGGGACTGCGCACGGGGCGCGTCGGTGTTTACGTGGTGTCGGAGGTCCGGGGCTCTTCTCCCCGGCTCCGCTTCGGTCGGGCAGGGGGAAACCCCCTTCACGGAGGTGTGCGCCATGCAGGATGCCGCACTGCGGCTGAAAACCCTCGTAGAACAGCTCGTGGGAGCACCGCTCCCGGTGCGCCTGCGCGCCTGGGACGGCTCGGAGGCGGGCCCGCCCCAAGCGCCCGTCCTCGTCGTGCGCAACCGGCGCGCACTGCGCCGACTGCTGTGGAAACCCGGGGAGTTGGGGCTCGCCCGGGCCTGGGTCGCCGGTGACCTCACCGTCGACGGGGACCTGTACACCGCCCTCGACCTGCTGGCCGGGCTGATCTGGGAGCGCGGCGAGGACGCCCGCGGCCTCGGCGAGGCCCTGCGCGACCCCGAGGTGCGCGCCGCCGCGCGCGGCCTGCTGAAGCTGGCGGGCCCGTTCCCGCCGCCGTCCCCGCCGGAGGAGGAGACCCGCCGCAGGGGCCGCCTGCACCTGCACACCCGGCGCAGCGACAAGCGCGCCATCAGCCACCACTACGACGTCGGCAACGACTTCTACGAGCTGGTCCTGGGCCCGTCCATGGTCTACTCCTGCGCCTACTGGCAGGACGGCGGCACCCTGGAGGACGCCCAGCGCGACAAGTTGGAGCTCGTCTGCCGCAAGCTGGACCTGAAGCCCGGCATGCGGCTCCTGGACGTCGGCTGCGGCTGGGGCTCCATGGCGGTCCACGCCGCCCGCGAGCACGGCGTGAGCGTCGTCGGCGTCACCCTCTCGCAGGAGCAGGCCGCCTACGCCCGCAAGCGCGTCGCGGAGGAGGGCCTCACGGACAAGGTCGAGATCCGCGTCCAGGACTACCGCGACGTCCACGACGGGCCCTACGACGCGATCTCCTCCATCGGCATGGCCGAGCACGTCGGCGCCGAGCGCTACCTGGAGTACGCCAGGGACCTGTACGCCCTGCTGAAGCCCGGCGGACGGCTGCTGAACCACCAGATCGCGCGCCGCCCGCAGACCGACGAGTCGGCGTACAGCGTGGACGAGTTCATCGACGCGTACGTCTTCCCCGACGGCGAGCTGGCGCCCGTGGGCACCACCGTCACCCAGCTGGAGCGCGCCGGCTTCGAGGTGCGCGACCTGGAGTCCATCCGCGAGCACTACGCCCTGACGCTGCGCCGCTGGGTGGCGAACCTGGAGGCGGACTGGGCGCGCGCGGTCCGGCTCACCAGCCCCGGCCGGGCCCGCGTCTGGCGCCTGTACATGGCCGCGAGCGCCCTGGCCTTCGAGCGCAACCGCATCGGCGTCAACCAGGTCCTGGCCGTCCGCACCCCCGAGTCGGGGGAGTCGGGGATGCCGCTGCGGTCCCGCACCTGGAACTGAGTCCGCGAAGGGCCCGGGGAACGCGCCGGGCCCCGTCCGCCACGGACGGGGCCCGGCGCGTGACCGGTCGCGGGGGCTACTCCGCCTTGATGGCCGCCAGCATGTCCAGGCGGGCCGCCCGGCGGGCCGGCCACAGCGCGGCCAGGACGCCGACCACCGCCGCGAGCAGCAGGAAGACCGCCATCCGGCCCCACGGCAGGACCAGCTCGTACGTCGCCATGCCGCCGCCCACCAGCTGTCCGGCCGCCCAGCCGAAGAACACGCCGAGACCGACGCCGAGCACGCCGCCGAAGAGCGAGATGACCAGGGACTCCAGGCGCACCATCCGCTTGACGCCGCGGCGGTCGAGACCGATCGCGCGGAGCATCCCGATCTCCTGCGAACGCTCGAAGACGGACATCGCGAGCGTGTTGACGACGCCGAGGACCGCGACGATCACCGCCATGGCCAGCAGGCCGTAGAGCATGTTCAGCATCAGCGTGAACATCTGCGCGATGCCCTCGGAGACGTCCTTCTTGTCCTGGACGAGGATGCCCGGGTTGTTCCCGAGGGCCTTCTCCAGCCGGTCCTCGGCCGCGGCGGAGGCGCCGCCGGCGGTCTTCACCATGACCTGCATGTCGGACGGGTCCGACTGGTGCGGGGCGAGGACGGCGGTGTCGAGCATGATGCCGCGGATCATCTCGTTGCCCTCGTAGACCCCGGCGACCGTCAGGCGCTGCTTCGCGCCGTCCTCGTAGGCGACGGTGAAGCGCGAGCCGGCGCGCCAGCCGTGGTCCTCGGCGGTGGCGTCGTCGACGACGACCCGGGCGCCGCCGACCTCGAAGGCGCCGTCCTCCACCGCCAGGTCCGTCAGCTCGCCGATGGCGGCGCCGTCGACGCCCGTCAGGTACTCGGTGGCGCCGTCGATGCGCGCGGGCGCGTTGCGCAGCGGGCTGACGGCCGTGACGCCCTCGGTCTCGCCGAGCTTCTCGGCCACCTCGGGGGAGAGGGTGTTGTAGTTCGCCATCGAGACCACGTAGTCCGCCTTCAGCGCGGCGGTGGCCATCTTGTCGATCGAGCGCTGCAGGCTGCCGGCGAGCACGGTCATGCCGGTGATCAGGGTGAGGCCGATCATCAGGGCCGAGGCGGTGGCGGCGGTGCGGCGCGGGTTGCGCACGGAGTTGCGCCGGGCGAGCCCGCCGGCGACCCCGAAGACGCGCAGCACCGGGGCGGCGGCCGCGACCAGCGGGCGGGACAGCAGCGGTGTGAGGACGAAGACGCCGATGACGAGGAGGACCGCGCCGAGGCCCATGGGCGCCTGGCCGCTGGTGCCGTCGAGCGTCGTCGCGTACAGCACGACGGCGGTGCCCGCGGCGGAGAGGAGGGCGCCGAGGGTGTTGCGCAGCACCAGCGACCTGGTGGTCGCCGCGGCGTGCACGCTGCTCATCGCGGCGACCGGCGGGATCTTCGCGGCGCGGCGGCCCGGCAGCCAGACGGCCAGCACGGTGACCAGGACGCCGACGGCGAGGGCGGCGACCACCGTGCCCGGGGTGACGACCAGCGGCCCGTCGGGCAAGGTCGCGGCGAAGGAGCCCATCAGGGAGCGCATCCCGGCGCCGATGCCGATGCCCGCGGCCAGGCCGGCCACGGCGGCGACCGCGCCCACCACGAGGGCCTCGACCAGCACCGACCGCGTGACCTGGCGGCGGGAGGCGCCGACCGCGCGCATCAGGGCCAGCTCCTTGGTGCGCTGGGCGACGAGCATGGTGAAGGTGTTGGCGATGATGAAGGTGCCGACGAACAGGGCGATGCCGGCGAAGACCAGCAGGCCGGTCCTCATGCCCTCCATCGACGACGCGATCGCCTCGGCCTGCTCGTCGGCGAGCTGCCGCCCGGTGACGGTGGAGCCGACGTCCTCGGGCACGACCTCGTCCAGGCTCGCGCGCAGCGCGCTCTGCGAGGTGCCGGAGGCGGCCCGCACGTCGATCTCGTCGTACGCGCCCTCCTTGTGGAACAGCTTCTGGGCGGTGGCCGTGTCGAAGAGCGTGAGGCTGCCGCCGGCGGCGACGTTGCCGTCGTCGGTGGTGAAGATCCCCGTGACGGTCGGCTCCAGGACCGGCCCGTCGACCGAGAGCCGTACGGTGTCGCCGATCCCGTACCCGGTCCGCTTCGCGGTCTCGGCGTCGATCGCGACCTCGCCCGCGCCCTTCGGGGCGCGGCCCCGGGCCAGCGGGTACCGGGGGTCCTCCTCGCCCCAGTAGTTGCCGCCCCGCGACTGGAAGCCGTCGACGGCCGGCCCGCCGTCCTTGCCGGCGAGGGCGGTGAAGCCGTCGACGACGCCGACCGCGGAGGCCGCGCCGGGCACGCCGGCGGCCTTCTCCAGCAGCTCCCGGGTGAGCTTCGGCTGCTCGGCGAGCCGGTCGCCCTCGCTCTCGCGGTACTCCGGCCGGATGGCGACGTCGACGTGGTCGAACCCCTTGGCGGAGCTCTTCTGGAAGGCGTCCGAGATGGTGTTGGTGAAGACCAGGGTGCCGGAGACGAAGGCCACGCCGAGCAGCACGGCGAGTACGGTCATCAGCAGCCTGGCCTTGTGCGCGAGCACGTTGCGCAGGGCGGTACGGAACATCGGTCTCTCAGTCCGGGAGGGCGGGGGAGGCGCCCTGGGGCACCTGTGGGGGAGAGGGGCGGCGGGCGGGCCGCGCGGGGGCGCCGGACGGCGGTGGTCCGGGGGCCGTGGCGCCGGACGGCGGTGGTCCGGGGGCCGTGGGGCCGGTGCGGCGGCCCGGCGGCGTCAGCTCGTGCGGCCCTTCGCGTCGAACCGCTTCATGCGGTCCAGCACCGCGTCCGCCGTCGGGTCCCGCAGCTCGTCCACGATGCGCCCGTCGGCGAGGAAGACCACGCGGTCCGCGTACGCCGCCGCCACCGGGTCGTGCGTGACCATGACGACGGTCTGGCCCAGTTCGCGCACGGAGTTGCGCAGGAAGCCCAGGACCTCGGCGCCGGAGCGGGAGTCCAGGTTGCCCGTCGGCTCGTCACCGAAGACGATGTCGGGGCGGGAGGCGAGCGCCCGGGCGACCGCGACGCGCTGCTGCTGGCCGCCGGAGAGCTGCGAGGGCCGGTGGGAGAGCCGGCCGGACAGGCCCACCATGTCGATCACGGTGTCCAGCCACTGCCGGTCGGGCTTGCGTCCGGCGATGTCCATGGGAAGGGTGATGTTCTCCAGGGCGGTCAGGGTGGGCAGCAGGTTGAACGCCTGGAAGATGAAGCCGATCTTGTCCCGGCGCAACCGGGTGAGGTGCTTGTCCTTCAGCGCCCCCAGCTCCGTGTCGCCGATGCGCACCGAGCCGGAGGAGAACGTGTCCAGTCCGGCGACGCAGTGCATCAGCGTGGACTTGCCGGAGCCGGAGGGCCCCATGATCGCGGTGAACTCGGCCTGCCGGAAGTCGACGGACACCCGGTCGAGGGCGACGACCCGCGTCTCGCCCGTGCCGTAGGTCTTCGACAGGTCCGTGGCGCGGGCGGCCACGGCGGTGGTCCGGACGGCGGTGGGCGTGGTGGTCACGACTGGTGCTCCTGTCGGTACGGCGATGGGTGGCGGCGTGCTTCCCATCGTTCACCCCGGTCGGCGCCGCGGAGTCAGCCGCTGTTCCCGTTCCCGGGGGCGACCAGGGTCGGACCGCGGGGGGCCGTGTCATACCTGGGGAGGAGGGCGGCCCCCGAGACAGCGCCGACGGGGGCCCGCGACGGGCTCCGCACCGGTGCTCCCCGTCCGGGCGGTGAAATCACGTCATTCCCTGTACGGCGTCTATGCAGGTCCTGAGCCCGTTTGGCATGTGCGGATGGCGAGTGCCGATGTCTGACGAGCCCTCAGACGCCAATAAAATAAGACAACATCGGACCGGGTCCCCGCTGCTCGCAGGATGCGTCCCGATAGGCTCGGAAGCTCAATGCGGAGCCCAATGGCCTGCCCGGATGGTGGAAAGCAGACACGGCGAGCTTAAACCTCGCTGCCCCTCGCGGGCGTACCGGTTCGAGTCCGGTTCCGGGCACCTCCGCCTCTCCCTCTTCGCCGCGTCCTCCCTTGAGGGCTCCGGGCACTCCCAGGACTTCGATCACTCCGGGGGCTCCGGGGACTCCGGGAGCCCTGGCCCCTCCGGGTGTCTTCCCTCGCCGTCCCCACCGCCCCACCCTCTTCGCCGCCCGACCGTTGACAGCGGACCTCTGCGGTCGGAGACTCGCGGGAGCATATCAGTGAAGGAAATTTCACTGCGCGAACATGACGACGACGTCAATCGAAGGGAAGCCCGATGCGCACCACCGTCGGCATCATCGGCGCCGGCCCGGCCGGCCTCCTCCTCGCGCGGCTGCTGCACAACGCCGGCATCGACTCGGTGGTCCTGGAGAGCCGCGACCGCGCCTACGTCGAGCAGCGCCAGCGGGCCGGGATCCTGGAGCAGGGCACGGTCGACGTGCTGCGGGCCGCCGGGGCGGGCGCGCGCATGGACCGCGAGGGCCTCCCGCACGACGGCATCGAGCTGCGTTTCGACCGCCGCCGCCACCGCGTCGACTTCCCCGCGCTCACCGGCGGCCGTGCCGTGATGGTCTACGCCCAGACCGAGGTCTGCAAGGACCTCATCGCGCTCCAGCTGAAGGAGGGCGGCCCGCTGCTCTTCGAGGCCGAGGCGCTGGCCGTCGAGGACGCCGGGACCGACAGCCCGCGCGTCCGCTACCGGCACGAGGGCCGCGAGTCCGTGCTGGAGTGCGACTACGTGGTCGGGTGCGACGGCTTCTGGGGCGTGGCCCGCAAGGCCGTGCCCGAGCACCTGTCCCGGGTCTTCGAGCGGACGTACCCCTTCGGCTGGCTCGGCGTCCTCGCCGACGTGCCGCCCTCGCACGACGAGCTGGTCTACGCCCGCCACGACCGCGGCTTCGCCCTGCTCTCCATGCGCTCCCCGTCCGTCTCCCGCCTCTACCTCCAGGTCCCCGAGGGCACCGACGCCGCCGACTGGGGCGACGAGGAGATCTGGGACGAGCTGGAGCGCCGCTTCGAGACCGGCGACGACTGGCGCCTGGAGCGCGGGCCGATCACCCAGAAGTCCGTCACGCCCATGCGGTCCTACGTCCACGAGCCGATGCGCCACGGCCGCCTCTTCCTCGCCGGGGACGCCGCCCACATCGTGCCGCCCACCGGCGCCAAGGGCCTGAACCTCGCCGTCGGCGACGTCGTCACCTTCGCCCGCGCGCTCGTCCACCTCGGGGAGACGGGATCGGCCGAGCGTCTCGACGCCTACTCCGAGACCTGTCTGCGCCGCGTGTGGCAGGCCGAGCGCTTCTCCTACGACATGACCACGATGCTGCACCGCGCCCCCGGCGCCACGCCCTTCGACGACCGCATCCAGCTGGCCCGTCTGGACCGCATCGCCACCTCCCGCGCGGCCGGGACGGACCTCGCGGAGGGCTACACGGGCTTCCCCCTCGACTGAGGGCGCGCCCGGGGTCCGTACGCCCGTCCCAAAAGGTGCCTTTTACCTCACGGGCCCCGGACGGCGGAACCGCGGACGGGGTCGTCGGCGTTGTAAAGGCGCAGGGGAATGCGGGGTCCGAGCCTGGTGTTGGCGGTCACAACAGGGGAAAGATCCTCCCCAAGCACTAGAGGCAATCCTTTGCCTACCCATTACTCTTGAGCCAAGGCCGCAGAGGCGGCCATGGAGGAGTGAAATGAGGAGCAGCAACCCGGTCTTCTCGCGACGGGGGTTCAGCCGCGACAACGGCTACGCGGGCTTCAACACCGCGCCGCAGGCCGGGGGAGCAGCTGTGGGCACGCAGGGCAACCCCTACGCGCAGGGGAACCCGTACGCCCAGCAGGGCGGCAACCCGTACGCGCAGAACCCGTACGCCCAGAACCCCTACGCCCAGCAGGACCTGCAGCACGGCGCTCCGCCGCAGGCCCCGTCCACCACCGACCGCATGACGATGGACGACGTCGTCACGCGCTCGGCCATGACGCTCGGCACGGTCGCCGTCGGCGCCGTCCTGGCGTGGGCCCTGCTGCCGGTCTCGGCCACCAGCTACGGCCTGGCCATCGGCGCCGCGCTCGTCGCGATGGTGCTCGCGCTGGTCCAGAGCTTCAAGCGCAACGCCTCGCCCGCGCTGATCCTGTCGTACGCCGCGTTCGAGGGCGTGTTCCTCGGCGTGCTCAGCGAGATGTTCAACGCCCGCTGGAACGGCGCGCCCTTCCAGGCGGTGCTCGGCACCATGGCGGTCTCCGGCGCCACCCTGCTGATCTACAAGGCGGGCTGGATCCGGGTCACCGCGCGCTACGCCCGCATCGGCATGGCCATCGCCATCGCCTTCGTGCTGGTCATGGCGGTCAATCTGCTGCTGGTCGCCTTCGGCGTCGCCGAGGACGGCGGACTGCGCAGCTTCGGCCCGCTCGGCGCGATCGTCGGCATCATCGCGATCGTCCTGGGCGCGTTCTTCCTGACGCTGGACTTCAAGCAGATCGAGGACGGCATCGCCTACGGCGCCCCGCGCAAGGAGGCATGGCTGGCCGCGTTCGGCCTGACCATGACCCTGGTGTGGATCTACGTGGAGATGCTGCGCCTGGTCGCCATCTTCAGCGGCGACGACTAAGGGCGCCGAGGCGGGACCGGCCGGTCCCGCCCGTCCACGGAGGAAGGGCCCGCGAGCTTCGGCTCGCGGGCCCTTCGCCGTTCCCTGCCCGGTGTCTCCCCACCGGTGCGCGCTCAGGCCAGCCGGCGCGCAGCCCTCCTCAGGTCGTACTCGTGGATGATCGCCTTGGCGTGGCCGTACGCGAGGTTGTGCTCGGCGCGGAGCCAGCTGACCTTCTCCTCGAAGCGGAAGAGAGCGGGTCCTTCGTCGACGGTGCGGAGCCAGTCGGACACTTCACGACCGGTGCAGTGGGGAATGCGGGCGAGCAGGTTGCGATGGGTCTCCTCGGAGAAGACTTGGGACATCGGCGCCTCCGGACGCGTTCGATGTGGCCGGTCCTTCACGTCACCGTGCCTGAGCGTCCGCGCGTTGGCAACAGTCCCGGAAAGACGCGTTAGGGTCGCCGCGTGCTAGATACGACGCCCTTGACCCGTGCCGTGGACCACTTCGCCGACCGGCTCCGCGCCGCTCCGCAGAGCCGGCTGCAGCGCGGCGCTGCGGCCGAGGCGCTGGGCCTCGCCAGAGAGCTGTCCCGGCGGGCCCAGCAGCTGGAGGAACCGCTGGCCGAGGTCCGCGAGATGCCCGACGCGGGCATGTTCGCCGCCGCCGACCAGATCACCGTGGCCGGGCACGACCTGGCGCTCGTCCTGAAGGACGAGGGGGAGATGGAGAACGCGGTGCGGCTGGTGGAGGAGGCACAGAAACGCGCCGGAGTGTGAACTCCGGCGCGTGGGGGACGACGAGGGGCGCGCGGGCCGCGGCGGCGCTGCGGACTACAGCGAGGCGATGACGCGGTCGGCCAGGATGTAGACGTTCCGGTCTCCCCAGGAGAACGTCAGGGTGTACGCGCCCGAGACGCCCGAGCCGCCGAGGAGGACCGGGGCCTCGCCCTCGTCGAGGGCGTCGGCGAGCTCCTCCGCGGTCTCGCGGTGGCCCGGCGTCATGCAGAGCGTCGTGCCGTCGGCGAAGACGTACACGTCGAGGGTGCCCAGCGGGCCGGGGCGGACGTCCGCCAGGGCGGTGCCCGAGCGGGCCAGCTCCTCCAGGCAGGCGACCGTGCGCTCGTGGTCGTCGGCCGCCGGCGACTGCACCGGTACGAAGTCCGGGTGCGAGGGGTGGCGGCGCCGGGCCGCGGCCAGCTCGGGGGACTCGCTGGGCGCCCCCTCCTGGACGTGGTCCCGGGACGGGAAGTCGTCCGCGTCCGCACCGGGCTCGGTCACCGGCTCCAGGCCCGCGAAGTCCGCCGGCCGCGGCAGGAACAGCTCGCTGTCCGTCAGGCCGAGCAGCGTCGGGGCGTCCGGGGCGTCGCGCGCCTCCTGGGCCGCCCAGAAGGCCCGGGCCTCGGCCAGCTCCCGCTCCCGCTCCTCGGCGAGCGCCTCCGCGACGGCGGCGCGTATGTCGTCGGTGTCCGGAGTGGTGCGGGCCGCGGGCACGACGGCGCGGACCACCGCGCCGCGGCTCTCGGCGAACTCTCTGTGCAGGTCATCGATCTGCCGGCGCAGGCCGTGCACGGCACGCAGACCGGCGGCGCCCACGGCCGTGGCGGCGACCGTGGTGAGCAGCAGGGCAAGGGACATGGCGCTCACTGACGTACTCCCGGTTCAAAGTCGACCCCCGACTTCCTACATCAGCTTGAAGGGTGGACTATCCACCTGTCAGTGCAGGACGTCACGAATGGGGCGGGACTTTGGGCCCGGGAGGTCCCGGGGCAACTGCCCTGACCTGCGCGCTTCCCGTACAGGCGGGAGACAGGTCACATCATGGGGCAGATTGGATCACAAAACGGCCCGGAGCCCCGGAGGAGAACCGGGACTCCGGGGCCGTGCGGCGGCCCGGTTGAGCGCGCGGTGCGGGCCCGCGCCGCCCGCCGCCGGGGCGCGGGCCCGCACCGGCGCCGGTCACGGCGCTAGCTGAGGCGCTCGATGACCATCGCCATGCCCTGGCCGCCGCCGACGCACATCGTCTCCAGGCCGAACTGCTTGTCGTGCCACTGGAGGGAGTTGATGAGCGTGCCGGTGATGCGGGCGCCGGTCATGCCGAAGGGGTGGCCGACGGCGATGGCGCCGCCGTTGACGTTCAGCTTGTCGAGGTCGATGCCCAGCTCGCGGTAGGAGGGGATGACCTGCGCGGCGAAGGCCTCGTTGATCTCGACCAGGTCGATGTCGCCGATCGTCAGCCCGGCGCGGGCCAGCGCCCGCTTCGACGCCTCGACCGGGCCGAGGCCCATGATCTCGGGGGAGAGGGCGGAGACGCCGGTGGAGACGACGCGGGCGAGCGGCGTGAGGCCGAGCTCGCGCGCCTTGGTGTCCGACATGATCACGAGGGCGGCGGCGCCGTCGTTCAGGGGGCAGCAGTTGCCGGCCGTGACCAGGCCGTCCGGGCGGAAGACCGGCTTCAGGCCCTGGACGCCCTCCAGGGTGACGCCCGGGCGGGGGCCGTCGTCCTTGCTCACGACCGTGCCGTCCGGGGTCGTGACCGGGGTGATCTCGCGCTCCCAGAAGCCGTTCCCGATGGCCTCCTCGGCGAGGTTCTGCGAGCGGACGCCGAACTCGTCCATCTCCTGGCGGGTGACGCCCTTCAGGCGGGCCAGGTTCTCCGCGGTCTGGCCCATCGCGATGTACGCGTCCGGGAGGAGGCCGTCCTCGCGCGGGTCGTGCCAGGTCGTGCCCTCCTGCTCGGCCACGGCGGCGGTGCGGGCCTCGGCCTCGGCGAAGAGCGGGTTGTGCGTGTCCGGCAGGCTGTCGGAGTTGCCCTTGGCGAAGCGGGAGACCATCTCGACGCCGGCCGAGACGAACACGTCGCCCTCGCCGGCCTTGATGGCGTGCAGCGCCATGCGGGTCGTCTGCAGCGACGAGGAGCAGTAACGGGTGATCGTGCAGCCGGGCAGGTGGTCCATGCCCATCTGCACGGCGACGATGCGGCCGAGGTTGTTGCCCTGCTCGCCGCCCGGGAGCCCGCAGCCGAGCATCAGGTCGTCGATGTCCTCCGGGTCGAGCCCGGGGACCTTGGCGAGGGCCGCCTGCACGATCGTGGCGGTCAGGTCGTCCGGGCGCAGGTCCTTCAGGGAGCCCTTGAAGGCGCGGCCGATCGGGGAGCGGGCGGCTGAGACGATCACGGCTTCGGGCATCACGGCTCCAACGGCGGAGAGACAGCGGGACTGAGGGGGAAGTTACCCGTACGTACCGTCGGGGTCACCGGGGCGGCGGTGTGACACGGACCGCACTTTTCTAAGCGCTTGCTTTTTGCCGTGCGGCGGGCCGGGGGCGCACCCCGCCGGCACCGGCGCCCGGAGCCGCCAACGCCCGGGGCCGCTGGTGACCGGAGCCGCCAACGCCCGGGGCCGCTGGTGACCGGAGCCGCCAATGCCCGGAGCGGCTGGTGACGGGGGTTCCCGGTCGGTTCGGTTCTCCGGTGCCGGGTCAGGTCGTCGGGGCCGGGTCGGACTCCGGGACGCGCCGGCGCCGGCGGCGCTTGAGCAGGGCCCAGGGGCCGCGCGGGCCCGTCGGCATCGCGGCCGTGACCTCCGTGCCCGCCTCCGAGGCGGCCTCCGCGGCGGCGCGGGCCACCGGCAGGAACCCCTCGCGGCGCGAGACGTCCGGGCGCTCCTCCTCGGCCGGCCACAGGCCGAGCGCCGCGCAGACGGTCGGCAGCACCGCCATGGCCGCCGTGGCGTACCCCTCGGCGGAGGGGTGGTAGTTGTCGGGGCCGAAGAGCTCGCGGGGGTTCTCCTCGAACTCCGGGCCCAGCAGGTCGCCCAGCGACACCGTGCGGCCGCCCTGCTCCACCGTCCCGATCGTCTGCGCCGCCGCGAGCTGGCGCGAGGCGCGGCGGGCCAGCCACCGCAGGGGCTGCTGCACCGGCTCGATGGTGCCCAGGTCGGGGCAGGTGCCCACGACCACCTCGGCGCCGGCCGTCCGCAGCCGGCGCACCGCCGACGCCAGGTGGCGCACCGAGCGGGTCGGCGGCATGCGGTGCGTGACGTCGTTGGCGCCGATCATGATGACGCAGATGTCGGGCACCCGCTCCGGCCCCTCCAGCGCCAGGCCGACCTGCCGGTCCAGGTCGTCGGACTGGGCGCCGGGCACCGCCACGTTGCGCAGCCGCACGGGCCGCTCCGCCACCGCCGCCAGCCCCGCGGCCAGCAGCGCCCCCGGCGTCTGCCGGGGCCGGTGCACCCCCTGGCCCGCCGCCGTGGAGTCGCCGAGCATCGTCAGCAGCAGCGGTTCCGGATGACCGGAGTACGCGTGCCCGTACAGGCCGTCCGCGCTGGGCGGGAGCGGGCTGGAGCCGTTTCCCACCTGCCGTTTCGCCAGCTGCACCTCGGCCAGCAGAACGCCCGCCGCCGCCACTCCCAGCAGGCCGACGCCACCGCCGCCGTAGGCCGCGCCCGCCGCGATCCGCCGTGCCACCCTCGCCCTCGACATGCGAAGCCGCCACCTCCTCGTAGCCGTACATCAACTGCTTGCCCCGTGGAGACGGCCGTCCAATCGCGGCGGTCCGGTAACGCCGAGAGGGGGCATAGGCTGGCGGCACCACCCAGACCACCCCTTTTGCAGCTCCGGAGACAACGGTGCACTTCCACGACTCGATGATCAGCCTCGTCGGCAACACCCCGCTGGTGAAGCTCAACCACGTGACCGCGGGCATCCAGGCGACCGTCCTGGCGAAGGTCGAGTACTTCAACCCGGGCGGTTCCGTGAAGGACCGCATCGCCCTGCGCATGATCGAGGCGGCGGAGCAGAGCGGAGAGCTGCGGCCGGGCGGCACCATTGTCGAGCCGACCAGCGGAAACACTGGTGTGGGCCTCGCGATCGTGGCGCAGCAGAAGGGCTACAAGTGCATCTTCGTGTGCCCCGACAAGGTGAGCACCGACAAGATCAACGTACTGCGCGCCTACGGCGCCGAGGTGGTCGTCTGCCCGACCGCCGTCGACCCCGAGCACCCGGACTCGTACTACAACGTCTCCGACCGGCTCGTACGCGAGACGCCGGGCGCCTGGAAGCCCGACCAGTACTCCAACCCCCACAACCCCCTCTCCCACTATCACTCGACCGGCCCCGAGCTGTGGGAGCAGACGGAGGGGAGGATCACGCACTTCGTGGCGGGCGTGGGCACCGGCGGCACCATCTCCGGCACCGGCCGCTACCTGAAGGAGGCCAGTGACGGGAGGGTGAAGGTCGTCGGCGCCGACCCGGAGGGCTCGGTGTACTCGGGCGGCTCCGGCCGCCCGTACCTGGTCGAGGGCGTCGGCGAGGACTTCTGGCCCAGCGCCTACGACCGGACCGTCGCCGACGAGATCGTCGCCGTGTCCGACAAGGACTCCTTCCAGATGACCCGCCGGCTGGCCAAGGAGGAGGGGCTGCTGGTCGGCGGCTCCTGCGGGATGGCCGTGGCCGCCGCGCTGAAGGTGGCCGAGCGGCTCGGCCCCGACGACGTCGTGGTCGTCCTGCTGCCGGACGGCGGCCGCGGCTACCTGAGCAAGATCTTCAACGACGAGTGGATGGCCGACTACGGCTTCCTGGAGGACTCCGGTCCGAGCGCCCGCGTCGGCGACGTGCTGAACGACAAGGAGGGCGGCTCCATCCCCTCCCTGGTCCACATGCACCCGGACGAGACCGTCGGCCAGGCCATCGAGGTGCTGCGCGAGTACGGCGTCTCGCAGATGCCGATCGTCAAGCCGGGCGCCGGACACCCGGACGTGATGGCCGCCGAGGTCGTGGGCTCCGTGGTGGAGCGGGAGCTGCTCGACGCCCTGTTCGCCCAGCGCGCCTCCCTGGACGACACCCTGGAGAAGCACATGAGCCCGCCGCTGCCGCAGGTCGGCTCGGGCGAGCCGGTCGGCGACCTGATGTCCGTGCTGGGCGGTGCCGACGCCGCGATCGTCCTCGTCGAGGGCAGGCCGACCGGCGTCGTCAGCCGCCAGGACCTGCTGTCCTTCCTCGCCAAGGGCGGCGCGAAGCAGTAGGGGCGGCAGGGCCGGAAGGGGCCCGCCGGGCGGGCGCGCCGCGGGAAGCGCTCCCGCGGCGCCCCTGCGCGTCCGGATCCCGCGGCGCCTCCCGGAGGAACTTCGCCTCCCGGAGGAACTTCGTGGAAGTGGTACGAGCACGTCACGTCCGCGCAGCACCCGCTTAACACTGGTCCGGCACATTGGTGGGTGTCGGCAGGCGGTGGGGACACCTCCCAGGCGTTCAGCACTGGGGGAGGCTCCCCGCCCCGGGCCGGCACCCGAAACGGCGTCATGAACCTCCGGAGCGGCTCCCGGACCTTCGTGAACGCCACGGACGCGCAAGCCCGGCCCTGACCCGGCCCGCGTCCCTCGCGGGGACCGCCGTCGTCCCGCCCCCCGTTCACGGGGGTGCGGCGGTCCCCGCGCACACCCTTTCCCGCGCGAGCGCCGGACGCCTCACCCCCGGAGGCGCCCGGCGCTCCCGCTTCCCCCGCGCCCGGGGCGCCGTCCCGCCCGGTTCCGGTCCGCAGCCCTCGGTCCCCGCCGTTCACTCCTCCCAGCCGGAGTCCTGCCCGTCGCCGCGGCGGCCGATCCTCGGCGAGGTGCGCAGCGCCTGCACGGCGTTGACCCCGACGATGCCCGTCCAGGCGACCAGGAGCCCTCGCAGATCGGCGACGCCGCCGCCGATGGCGGACAGCGGGATCGCCAGGACCAGCGAGATGACGCCGAAGCCGAAGCGCTCGCCCCAGCTGTCGGCGGGCCGCGGGGAGCGCGCGCTCCGCTCCTCCGCCGTCCGCCGCTCCGCCAGGTGGCGCCGCACCCGGCGGTCGACCGCCCCGTCCAGCCGCTGCTCGACCTTCTCCAGGAACGAGTCGACCAGCGCGGACTCGTACTCCTCGCCCAGTTCCCTGCGCGCGTGCAGGGCGGCGTCGAGTTCCTTCTTGAGTTCGGCGTCGCGCGCCTCCATACCGGCCATGCCCTCACGGTAGGAATCCGGGGTGCGCCGGGCACGGGGGCCAGCCCCCGTATTCGTACGGGGACGGGCCCCAGCGGCGGCCGGGGACGACGGAGGGAGGCGGTCGTCCGGGGCGGCCCCTTGCCGGTGCTGTATAGGGTCATGCAGGGTTTTCGGGAGCTGAACGGCCGCCGGTGCCCCGGCGGCCGGGACCGGTGGCCCGCGCGGTCCCCGGTGGCCGCCGCGGCCCCGGCGGCCACCGCCTGCCCGGTCCTCACGCGTCGCCAGCCGAAGGAGAGCACCTCATGAACGGGGCGGACAGCCCTGCCGCGCGCCTGCAGGCCCTCTTCGAGGGGCACCGGCTGACGCCCACCCAGCGGCGCATCGCGCACAGCATGGTGCGCCGGGCGGCCGAGGTGCCGTTCCTGTCGAGCGTCGAACTCGCCGAGCTGGCCGGGGTCAGCCAGCCCTCCGTCACCCGCTTCGCCGTCGCCCTCGGCTTCGACGGCTACCCCGCGCTGCGCAGGCACCTGCGCGAGGTCGCGCCCGCCGGGCCCGCCCCCGCGGAGCCGGTCGCGCACAACGCGTACCAGCAGGCCGTCGAGGCCGAGATCGAGAACCTCCGGCACCTGGCCGAGGTGCTCGCCGACCCGCGGCCTGTCACGCGCGCGGGCCGGCTGCTGGCCGCGTCCCGGCCGCTGCCCGTGCTGGGGCTGCGCGCCGCGGCGGCCCAGGCGTACGGCTTCGCGTACTTCGCCGCCAAGGTCCACCCCGACGTGCGGCCGCTGCACGAGGGCGGCTCCCTGCTGCAGGACCGGATCGACGCGGCGGTGCGCGCCGGGGCGAGCGCCCTGCTGTGCTTCGCGCTGCCGCGCCATCCGCGCGAGGTCGTGGAGGTGCTGGCGTACGCCAGGGAGGCCGGACTGACCGTCGTCACCGTCGCGGACTCGGCGTTCGCGCCGGTGGCGAAGGTGTCGGACCTGCTGCTGCCCGCCGCCGTCGGCACCGGGCTCGCCTTCGACACGGCCTGCGCGCCGATGCTGCTGGGGCGGGTGCTGCTGGAGGCCATGTGCGACGACCTGCCGGACGCACAGGCCCGCCTGGAGGAGTTCGACGCGCGGGCGGCGGCGCGGGGGCTGTTCGTCGAGTAGCGGGCGGGACGGGTGTCCGCGCACATCCCCGGACGCGCCGTCCGGTGCCGACGCGCCGTCCGGTGCCAGGTGTCGACCGGCGCCGGGGAGGCGTCCGGTGCCGGGGCCGTCCGCCGTTCTCAGAATCGTCTCACCTTCACCGGTTAGCCTGCGCGCCCGAAGGCGTACGGAGGCACGGAGTCCGAAGGAGGAGAGGGCCGGTGGGACGCGGAGGTCAGGGACTGGCTCGGGTGGCCGTCGTCGTACGGGCCGGAGCCGCACCGCTGTGGTGGCTCGGCGTGTTCGCGGCGGGGATCGGCGTACTGGTGCCCGGGGTCACCGGGCGCCGGATCGGGGTACTGGCGGGCGCGGCCCTGTTCCTGGTCGCGGCCGCCGTCGTGGCGTGCGTGCGCAGGAAGCGGTACGCGGCCCTGGCGCGCGGCGCCGCGCGCGCGGGCCGGCACGACGTCCTGCAGGACCGCGCCGTGACGACGCGCAACTGGCGGCGCGGCCACCGCTGGTGGCTGCTCCTCGCCTTCGCCGCCGCCCTGGGCAGCGCCTTCGCGGTGCCCGCGGCGGGCGGGATGCTGCTCGCCGGCGCCGGGACCGGGCTGCGCCTGAAGGCGGCCCGGATCGGCCGCCGCGAGCGCGAGCTGGAAGCCCTGCTGTGGGTCCGCGTCGACTGGCTCGGCCGCGGCGCGGGCGCGCCGGCGGGCAAGCCCGTCAAGGGCTACCGCAGCACGGGCATCGCGGCCGGCGACGCGGCCCCGGGCGGCGCGCGCCGCCGCGTCGACGCGCTCGTCTGAACCGCCGCCCCTCGCGGCCGTCTCCGGCCGGTCCGGCGGTACCGGGCCGGCCGGAGACGGCCGCGAGATGTGTCCCGGCGGCGGGCCGGGGCGGTGTGCGGTTCCGTGGCGCCCGCCGCCGGGACCGCTCGGCTCAGACCTCCAGCTCCGCCTCGATCCTGCGCAGCTGGTGCCGGGCCATCGCCAGGTTGGCGCGGCCGGCCTCCAGCACCAGGTAGAGGAAGAGGCCGTTGCCGCCGCGTCCCTTGAGGAGCCGGATGAGGTGGTACTGGTTGCTCAGGGTGATCAGGATGTCCTCGATCTCGCCCTTCAGGCCGAGGTGCTCCATCGTGCGGATCTTGGCGCGGACGACGTCGGTGTTGCCGGCGGCCGCCACATTGAGGTCGAACCCCTTGCTGCCGCCGATCGTGCCCAGCGCCATGCCGCTGGTGTAGTCGACGAGCGCGGCTCCCGTCGCGCCCTCGATGGAGGCCAGGGCCTCTTTCAGCGCCGACTCGGTATTGGCCATGATCGGTGTGTCCTTTCGGTGTCTGTGTCCGTCTGTGCTCAGCAGCCCTTGCCGCTGGATTCGGTGGTGCGCGCCGCGCGGGTGGTCGTCCTCATGCGCGGCGCGGTGGTCCGGGTGCCGGTGGTGCCGGTGCCGGTCGTGCGGACGGGCAGGGCGGTCGCGGTGCCCGGCGGGTCCGCCGGGCCGGCCGGAGCCACCGGGTCGGGCGCGTCCGGCGTGTCCGCCCGGTCGTCCGGCCCTTCGGCCGGGACCGTGTCCGCGGCGGTCCCCGCTGCCCCGTCGTCCCCCGGGCCCCCGGCGTCCGCGGGTCTCCCGGGCTCGGCGGCCTTCCGTACGTGCCCGGGTCCCTTGGACGCGCGGCCGGGAGTCTCCGCCTTCCCGGTGCTCGCGGCGTCCCCGGCCCTCGGGGCGGCCTTCCTGTCGCCGGACGCGGCCGCCTGGGCGGCGACCGCCGCGACGGCCTCCGCGATCCGGCTCCCGGACCGCCGTCCCTCCAGGTGCAGCCGGCCGACGTTCACCCGGTCCTCGGCCAGCAGCGTCAGGACGGCGGACGGACCCGCCGCGTACGTCGCCACGTAGCCGCGCTCGCCGCGGACGAGCAGCTCGCGGAAGTCGCCGCGGTCCGTCGCGTCCGCCATCCGCAGGGCCACGCCGAGCGCGGCGGCGGTGAGCGCCGCCACGCCCTCCGGCTCCACGCCGGGTGTGTCCCGGGCCAGCACCAGACCATCGGCACTGGCGGCGAGCGCCCCCGTCAACTGGGGAAGACGGGCCCGCAGCCGGCGGAGCTCGTCGAGGACCTCGGCTTCGGCCGCCATCAGTTGCCTCCTCTCGGCACGCTGTCGGAGCGCGCGGATCACAGGGCCTCCAGGGCTTCTTTGAGCCTGACCAGCAGGCCGATGTCCGGATCGGACGCCGCCCGCGGAACCGGCCGGTCGGCCGGCGGAGGAACCGGCCGGGCCGGTGGCCCGTCGGCCGGTGGCCGTGCGTCCGGCGGCGTTGCCGCCGCCGGACGCACGGTCGCGGTGACCATCCCGGCCGCCGCGAGCCGCCGCAGGTCGACCAGGGTGTGGAAACCGGGCCGGCCCAGGGCGAGCGAGATGGCCGCCGCCGTGCGCTCGCCGTCCACGTGGTCGAGGACCGTGCGGCGGCGCGGCGGCAGGGAGGGGTCGGCGCGCCGGCCGGTCCGCTCGACCGGCTCGGTGTCGGTCGCGGACTCCGGCCAGATGCGGTCCAGCAGGGCCCGGCGCCGCAGCGTCTCCCGCTCCACGGCCGCCACGGAGACCGGGCGCACGGGCCCGATCCAGTGCGCGACCCCGTAGCGGAACCGGGTCGGGCCGCTGTTCGGGCCGAGCGTGAAGTACGCCGCGTCGTACAGCGCCCCCAGGTGGCACAGTTCCAGCGCGCCCGCGGAGAGCCGGCCGCTGTCCACCAGGAACCGGCCCACCCGCCGCTCGGCCCCGGCCTGCGAGACCGCCTCCCACCAGCCCTCGGAGCCCAGCGTCCCGCCCGCGGTGAGCAGGACGTCGAGCCCGGGCGTGGCGGGGCTCTCGGCGTGCACCACCTGGCCGTCCACCAGGTACAGCACGCCGCGGTCGCGGGTGAGCACGCCGCTCGCCCGCTCGGCGGCCAGCCGGCCCAGCATGGGGGAGAGGCCGGTGTGCGCGCTGCGGTCCGCCGCCTTCCGGCCGGGCGGCTCGCGCGTCTCGACGGCGGTCATCCCACCACCAGCCGTTCCGCCATCTCGCCCAGCCGGATGCGGGCCAGCGCGAGGTTGCCGTCGGAGCGGCCCATCCACAGGTGGAGGAAGACGCTGCTGTCGAAGGTCGTCCGGACGAAGCGCAGCACGTGGTAGCTGTCGCGGTTGCTGACGACGAGGTCCTCGACCGGGGGCTCGCCGCCCGCCCAGTCCGCGCCCTCCGCGGGGGCGAAGGTCTTGTGCTCCGCGGCCAGCCGGGCGAACTCCGCCGTCTCCGCCGCGGTCGCCTCGTGGTCCCCGGTGGGCGAGTCCCCGACCGTGCCCAGGGCCAGCCCGCTGGTCCAGTCGACCACCGCGGCACCCCGGGCCCCGGGCAGCCGCATGGCCTCCAGCAGGCATTCGTCGATTCCGGACACGGTGCACCCCCCCTCACACCCGTACGCTCCGGCCGAGTGACGAAGAAGTTACGCACCGTGCGCCTCCGGGGTGAGGGAAATCGCATTCGACTGCGGGGTGTCCTCCGCGACGACTAGGGTCGGACGAATGCCCCGGCGCGCCCGCACCCCGGGAAACCGCCTTGACCTGCCCTGACGTGCCCTTCCGTCTAGAACGCGTCCGTCAGGCCCGTGGCGTCGCCGCCTCCCGACTCCGCCACGATCTCGTCGAGCGTCTGCGGCTCCCGCACCGTCACGAAGCGGACGCCGCCCGCTCCGTCCGGGCCGAAGCCGTACACCCCGGGCCGCGCCAGGGAGTTGTAGCCGTAGTGGTGGGCGAAGTAGTACGCGCCCGTGTCCGGCGCGGCCACGTGGTCGCCCTGCTCCAGGCGCGGCAGCGCCCGTCCCTCGGCCAGCAGGTCGCCCGCGAAGCACGCGGGGCCTGCCACGTCCTGCACGACGTCGGGCCCCTGCTTGGGCCGTCCCTTCGCGTCGTACGCCAGCATCCGCAGCGGCCAGGACCCCGGCGCGTACACCGTGCGGGTGGCCACCTGCACCCCCGCGTGCGTGACCGCGATCGCCCGGCCCCCGGCCGTCTTGGCGTACTCCACCCGGGCCAGCACCAGTCCCTGCTTGGCCAGCAGCGACCGCCCGAACTCGGTGACCAGCCCGTACCGCCCGTCGAACAGCCCCGGTACGGTCCGTGCGAGCAGCCGGGCGTACCGCGCGTACGTCGGGGTCTGCTCGTCCGACGCGAAGTTCACCGGCAGGCCGCCGCCGATGTCGAGCGTGTCGACCTGCCGCCGCCCGGCCCGGGCGTTGACCTCCTCGGCGAGCGCGTACGCCTCCGCCACCCCGCGGGCCATCAGCTCCAGCGGCATGCCCTGCGACCCGGAGTGCGTGTGCAGCCGGGTCAGCCACGGGCGGTCCAGGTACGCCCGGACGACCCACTCCCGGGCCCCCTCGTCCCGCAGCGCCACGCCGAACTTCGAGGTGGCCGTCGCCGTGGACAGCGCCCCGATCGAGCCTCCGCCGACCTGCGGGTTCACCCGCAGTCCCAGCGGTGAGCGCGGCTGCGCCGAGCGGACGAGGGCGTCGAGGCGCGCCAGTTCCTGGGGGTTGTCCGCGTTGACCGCGACGCCGAGCGCCAACGCCTCCCGCAGCTCGGCCGGGGTCTTGGCGGGGGAGTCGAGCACGATGCGGGACGCCGGTACCCCGGCCGCCCGGGCCAGGGCCAGTTCGCCCGGGCTCGCCACCTCGGCGCCGACGCCCTGCGCGTGCAGCAGCCGCAGGACCGGTACCAGGGGCGTGGCCTTCACCGCGAACGCGTGCAGGACCGGGGTCCCGGGCGCGGTCACCGCCTCGAACGCCGCGCGCAGCGCGGCCGCCTCCGCCCGGACGCCGGCCACGTCCAGCAGGCCGGCGACGGGGCGGTCCGGGCCGACGAGCCCCTGCTCCACGGCGGCGCGCACGGCCTCGTCCCGCCGCGCGCCGCGGGCCTCCGCGCCGCCGCCGGGCGCGCCCTCCGCACCGTCCGCCGCCCCGCCCGGTATCCCCTCGCCGCCTCCCGGCGCGCCCTCCCCGCCGTCCGCCGCCGTGGTTCTCGCGTCCCTGCCGCCCGTGCCGCCTGTGTAGGTCGCCATACGTCCAGCGAAACACCCGCGGCGCCGTTCCCGCGGGGGCGTGCACGTATTGACTGGTTCTATTCATGTCGTGAGGATGTGAATAACCACTGCCATGCCGGAGTGCGCCGCGCGTACCACCGGCGAGCCGCCCGCCAGGAGGCCGACCGTGTCAGGACCCCGCCCGCCCGCCTCCCCCCACAGCCCCCGGACGAGGACCTACGGACCGCCGCCCGGCGGCGTGCGAGCGCCGCGCGGCACGGAGCTGAGCGCCCTGGGCTGGCAGCAGGAGGCCGCCCTGCGGATGCTCCAGAACAACCTCGACCCCGAGGTCGCCGAGCACCCCGACAAGCTGGTCGTCTACGGCGGCACCGGGAAGGCCGCCCGCGACTGGCGGTCGTTCGACGCCATGGTGCGCACGCTGCGGACGCTGAAGCAGGACGAGACCATGCTCGTGCAGTCCGGCCGCCCCGTCGGCGTCATGCAGACCCACGAGTGGGCGCCGCGCGTGCTGATCGCCAACTCCAACCTGGTGGGCGACTGGGCGAACTGGGAGGAGTTCCGGCGGCTCGAACAGCTCGGACTCACCATGTACGGGCAGATGACGGCCGGTTCGTGGATCTACATCGGCACCCAGGGAATCCTCCAGGGCACCTACGAGACGTTCGCCGCCGTCGCCGCCAAGAAGTTCGGCGGCAGCCTCGCCGGGACCATCACCCTGACCGCAGGGCTCGGCGGCATGGGCGGCGCCCAGCCGCTCGCCGTCACCATGAACGACGGCGTGGCGATCTGCGTCGACTGCGACCCGCGCGCCGTCGAACGCCGTATCGAGCACCGCTACCTGGACGTACGGGCCGACTCCCCGGAGCATGCCCTCCGGCTCGCCGTCGAGGCCCGCGACGCCCGACGCCCGCTCTCGATCGGCCTGCTCGGCAACGCCGCCGAGCTGCTGCCGCGCCTGCTCGCCGAGGGCGCGCCCGTCGACGTCGTCACCGACCAGACCTCGGCCCACGACCCCCTCTCCTACCTCCCGGCCGGCGTCGCCTTCGAGGACATGGCCGCGTACGCCGCCAAGGACCCGGCCTCCTTCACCGCCCGCGCCCGCGAGTCCATGGCCCGGCACGTCGAGGCCATGGTCGGCTTCCAGGACGCGGGCGCCGAGGTCTTCGACTACGGCAACTCCATCCGGGGCGAGGCGAAACTCGCCGGGTACGAGCGGGCGTTCGACTTCCCCGGGTTCGTGCCCGCCTACATCCGGCCGCTGTTCTGCGAGGGCAAGGGGCCGTTCCGGTGGGCGGCGCTCTCGGGCGAGGCATCCGACATCGCCAGGACCGACCGGGCGATCCTCGACCTCTTCCCGGAGAACGAGTCCCTGGCCCGCTGGATCGGGCTGGCCGGCGAGCGCGTCCGCTTCCAGGGCCTGCCCGCCCGCATCTGCTGGCTCGGCTACGGCGAGCGCGACCGGGCGGGCGAGCGCTTCAACGACATGGTGGCGAGCGGCGAGCTGGCGGCCCCGCTGGCGATCGGCCGCGACCACCTGGACTGCGGCTCGGTGGCCTCGCCCTACCGCGAGACCGAGGCCATGCGCGACGGCTCCGACGCGATCGCCGACTGGCCGCTGCTCAACGCCATGGTGAACGTGGCCTCCGGCGCGTCGTGGGTGTCGGTCCACCACGGCGGCGGCGTCGGCATGGGCCGCTCGATCCACGCGGGCCAGGTCACCGTCGCCGACGGCACGAGGCTCGCCGGCGAGAAGATCCGCCGCGTACTCACCAACGACCCCGGTACGGGCGTGATCCGGCACGTCGACGCCGGGTACGAGACCGCCGAGGAGGTGGCGGCCGAGCGCGGCGTGCGCGTACCGATGCGCGAGGAGGACGGCGGTCCGGCCGACGCGGTGCGCGGGACCGGCGCCCCGGCCGGCGCCGGTGGCGACGCGGTGCGCGAGGGCGGCGGCCGGTGAGTTTCCACAGCATGTGGGCGCAGCTGCGGCCGATCGGCCGCAGTTCGGCCTCCGGCGGCTACCGCCGCTACGCCTGGACGGGCGCCGACGCCGACTGCCGGGCCTGGTTCGCCCAGCAGGCCCGCGACCGCGGCCTGGCGTACGAGGTGGACCGCAACGGCAACCAGTGGGCGTGGCTCGGCGACCCCGCCCTCGGCGACGCCGTCGTCACCGGCTCCCACCTCGACTCCGTGCCGGACGGCGGCGCCTTCGACGGCCCCCTCGGCGTCGTCTCCGCCTTCGCCGCCCTGGACGAGCTCCGCGACAGGGGGACGGAGTTCGCCAGGCCCCTCGGCGTCGTCAACTTCGGCGACGAGGAGGGCGCCCGGTTCGGGCTCGCCTGCGTCGGCTCCCGGCTCACCGCGGGCCGGCTCACCGCGGAGGAGGCCCACCGGCTGACCGACGCCGACGGCGTCACCCTGCCGCGGGCGATGGAGGCCGCCGGGTACGACCCGGAGGCCATCGGGCCCGACCCCGGACGCCTCGCCCGCATCGGCGCCTTCGTCGAACTCCACGTCGAGCAGGGCCGCGCCCTGGACCTGTCCGGCGACGCCGTCGGCGTGGCGAGCGCCATCTGGCCGCACGGCCGCTGGCGGTTCGACTTCCGGGGCGAGGCCAACCACGCCGGCACGACCCGCCTCGACGACCGCCGCGACCCGATGCTCCCGTACGCCGAGACCGTCCTCGCCGCCCGCCGCGAGGCCCGCCTCGCCGGAGCCCTCGCCACCTTCGGCAAGGTCGCGGTCGAGCCGAACGGCGTCAACGCCGTGCCCTCCCTGGTGCGCGGCTGGCTCGACTCCCGCGCGGCCGACCCGGAGAGCCTCGACGCCGTCGTCACCGGCGTCGAGAGGGCGGCCCGCGCGTACGCCCGGGAGCACGGCGTCGGACTCGACGTCGTCCGCGAGTCGTTCACCCCCGTCGTCGGCTTCGACCACGCCCTGCGGGACGAACTCGTACGCGTCCTGGGACCCGGCACCCCCGTCCTGGGGACCGGCGCGGGACACGACGCCGGAATCCTCTCCGGGACGGTCCCCACCGCCATGCTGTTCGTACGCAACCCCACGGGCGTCTCGCACTCCCCGGCCGAGCACGCCACGGAGGACGACTGCGCCGCCGGGGTGACCGCGCTCGCCGACGCACTGGAAGGACTCGTCCGCGGATGACGACCTACTGGCTGGAGCACGCCTGGCTCGGGACGCACGTCGAACCGGGCGTGACCGCCGAGGTCCGCGACGGCCGCCTCGCCGCCGTCCGCGACGGCGTGGCCGCGCCGCCGCCCGGCGCCGAGGTCCTGCGCGGCCTGACCCTGCCCGGCCTCGCGAACGCCCACAGCCACGCCTTCCACCGCGCCCTGCGCGGCACCGTCCAGGTCGGCTCCGGCACCTTCTGGACCTGGCGCGAGGTCATGTACTCCGTCGCGGACCGGCTGACCCCGGAGACGTACCACGCGCTGGCCCGCGCCGTGTACGCGGAGATGGCGCTGGCGGGCGTCACGGCGGTCGGCGAGTTCCACTACGTGCACCACGCGCCCGGCGGCGTCCGCTACGCCGACCCCAACGCGATGGGCGAGGCGCTGGTGGCGGCCGCCGCCGACGCGGGCATCCGCATCACCCTGCTCGACACGGCGTACCTCTCCTCGGGCTTCGGCGAGCCCCCGAACCGCCACCAGCTCCGCTTCGGCGACGGCACCGCCGAGGAGTGGGCGGAGCGCGCCTCCCTCCTCAAGGAGGACGGCCACGTGCGGATCGGCGCCGCGGTCCACTCCGTACGGGCCGTGCCGGCGGACCAGCTGGCGACCGTGGCGCGCTGGGCGCGGGAGCGGCGGGCCCCGCTCCACGTGCACCTGTCCGAGCAGACGGCCGAGAACGACGCCTGCCGCGCGGCCCACGGGTGCACGCCCGCGCGGCTGCTGGCCGACCACGGCGTGCTCGGGCCGCGCACCACCGCCGTGCACGCCACCCACCTCACGGACGAGGACGTCGCCCTGCTCGGCGGCTCCGGCACCGGCGTCTGCATGTGCCCCACCACCGAACGCGACCTCGCCGACGGCATCGGCCCGGCCGCCGCCCTGCAGCGGGCGGGCTCGCCGCTCTGCCTCGGCTCCGACAGCCACGCCGTGATCGACCCGTTCGAGGAGGCGCGCGCGATGGAGCTGGACGAACGCCTGCGCACCCGCGTCCGGGGCCACTGGACGGCCGCCGCCCTGCTCCGGGCCGCGTCGCAGGACGGCCACGCCGCCCTCGGCTGGGAGGGGGCGGGCGTCCTGGAGCCCGGGGCGCCCGCCGACTTCACGACCGTCGCGCTCGACTCGGTCAGAACGGCGGGGCCGCCGCCGCGCCTCGGCGCCGAGACGGCCGTGTTCGCCGCGACGGCGGCGGACGTGCGGCACACGGTCGTGGCGGGCCGCCACATCGTGCGCGACGGGGCGCACACCCTCGTCCCCGACGTGCCGTCGGCCCTCGCCGCCGCCGTCGGGGCCCTGCGCGCCTGACCCCGCCGCCGCCCGTACCGCCACCGGCCCCCGCCGGGCGCACCCCTCGGCCGACCGCCCGGAAGGACGTCATGAGCAGCACCGTCATCAGCGGCATCGCCGCACTGGTCACCAACGAGCCCTCCCTCGGCGACGCGTCGCCCCTGGGCCTGGTCCGCGACGCGGCCGTCGTCCTCGACGGCGACCGCGTCGCGTGGGTCGGCGCAGCCGGCAGGGCACCCGCCGCCGACGACCGGGTCGACGCGGCGGGCCGGGCGGTGATCCCCGGCTTCGTCGACTCCCACTCCCACCTGGTCTTCGCGGGCGACCGCACCGAGGAGTTCGCCGCCCGCATGTCCGGGCGGCCCTACGGCGCGGGCGGCATCCGCACCACCGTCGCCGCGACCCGGGCCGCCGGCGACGCCGCGCTCGAACGCACCCTCGCCCGCCACCTCCACGAGGCCCTCCGCCAGGGCACCACCACGATGGAGACCAAGTCCGGCTACGGGCTGACCGTCGAGGACGAGGCCCGCGCGCTGCGGATCGCCGCCCGGCACACCGACGAGACGACCTTCCTGGGCGCCCACGTCGTCCCGCCCGAGCACGCGGACGACCCGGCCGCGTACGTGTCCCTCGTCACCGGCCCGATGCTCGACGCCTGCGCCCCGTACGCGCGGTGGGTCGACGTCTTCTGCGAGGAGGGCGCCTTCGACGGCGACCAGGCGCGGGCGGTTCTCACCGCGGGCAGGGAGCGGGGCCTGACGCCGCGCGTCCACGCCAACCAGCTCTCGTACGGGCCCGGCGTGCAGCTGGCGGTGGAACTGGACGCGGCCAGCGCCGACCACTGCACGCACCTGACCGACGCGGACGTGGACGCGCTCGCGCAGGGGAGCACCGTCGCGACGCTGCTGCCCGGGGCGGAGTTCTCCACGCGCGCCGCCTGGCCCGACGCCCGCCGCCTGCTGGACGCGGGCGCCACGGTGGCGCTGTCCACCGACTGCAACCCGGGGTCGTCCTTCACGTCCTCGATGCCGTTCTGCGTCGCCCTGGCGGTGCGGGACATGGGGATGACGCCCGACGAGGCGCTGTGGTCGGCGACGGCGGGCGGCGCGGCGGCCCTGCGCCGCGACGACGTGGGCCGGCTGGTCCCCGGCGCCCGCGCCGACCTGGTCCTCCTCGACGCGCCCAGCCACGTCCACCTCGCCTACCGGCCGGGCGTGCCGCTGGCCGCGGCGGTCTGGCACCGCGGCGTGCGCGTCGTCTGAGGCCGCCCTCGGCGGGAACCGCGCCTCGCGCGCGAGCACGGTCGCCGCGCTCCGTGCCGCAGGGGCACGGCCGCCGCGTCCCTGCGCGCGGACACGGACGCCGCGCCGGGCACGAGGCCCGGCGCGGCGTCCGTACGCGTCCACGGAACCACGGCGGCGACGGCGGGGCTCGTCGGACCCGGGGGCCCGAGCGCCACCGTCACCGCCGTCGCGGTCACTCCTCCACGGTCAGCCCCTTGCGCAGCCTGACCAGCGTGCGCGACAGCAGCCGCGACACGTGCATCTGGGAGATGCCGAGCTCCTCGCCGATCTCCGACTGCGTCATGTTGGCCACGAAGCGCAGGGAGAGGATCTTGCGGTCGCGCGCCGGGAGGCTCGCGATCAGCGGCTTCAGGGACTCCACGTACTCGATGCCCTCGAGCCCGTGGTCCTCGTAGCCGATGCGGTCGGCCAGCGCGCCCTCGGAGTCGTCCTCCTCGGGCTGGGCGTCCAGCGAACTCGCCGTGTAGGCGTTGGACGCGGCCATGCCCTCGACGACCTCCTCGTTGGAGATGCCCAGGTGGCCGGCGAGCTCCGTGACCGTCGGGGCGCGGTCCAGGCGCTGGGCGAGCTCGTCGCCGGCCTTGGCCAGGTCGAGCCGGAGCTCCTGCAGCCGGCGCGGCACCCGCACGGACCAGGAGGTGTCCCGGAAGAAGCGCTTGATCTCGCCGATGATGGTCGGCATCGCGAAGGTCGGGAACTCGACGCCCCGGCTCAGCTCGAAACGGTCGATGGCCTTGAGGAGGCCGATCGTGCCCACCTGGACGATGTCCTCCATCGGCTCGCTGCGGGAGCGGAACCGGGAGGCCGCGAACTTCACGAGGGCGAGGTTCAGTTCGACGAGGGTGTTGCGGACGTAGGCGAACTCGTGCGTGCCCTCTTCCAGGGACTCGAGCCGCTTGAAGAGCGTCTTGGACAAGGCCCGGGCGTCCATCGCCCCCACCTCGTCGTACGGGGGGATCTCCGGAAGTCCTTCGAGCCCGTCGAGCCCGTCGAGGACCTCCTCGGAGTGGTCTGCTTGATCCGGGATGAATGCCGACGTCGCCTCAGGGGTATGCGATGCGTCGAGCCGGGGTGACATGATGTCCTCCATCGTTCTCGGCATATGGCCGCCGATGCCCATACGTGCACTGCGGTGTGCGGCGCCTCCAAAGCCGGCCGTGTCGATAACTGTCCCTACTAGCCCTACCCGCTTTCATGAACTCGCCGCAAGTGCGTTCCATAGCGAAATGTCCGTTTCCGGGGGGATGTTCGGGTGTCGCAGGATGCGGGGAGGGCGTAATGTTCGAGGGCGTCAACAAAAAGCCACGACGGTCGGAAGAGAGACACGGCATGGACCGCGGGACGGTCGGCAGCGCACAGTCGGGCCGGCTTCTGGTCAAGGTGCGGGAAGAGGGCTCGAGTGCCGTCGTCACACCGGCGGGCGAGCTCGACCATCACACCGCCGAACTGCTGCGCGAGCCCCTGGAAGGGTGCGTCGAGCGCGGCTTCGCACGCATGGTCGTGGACTGCTCGCAGCTCGAGTTCTGCGATTCCACGGGCCTCAACGTGCTGCTCGGGGCCAGGCTGAAGGCCGAGGCCGCCGGCGGAGAGGTCCGGCTGGCGGGCATGCAGCCGGTGGTGGCACGGGTATTCGAGATCACGGGCGCCGATGCTGTTTTCAGCGTGCACGACACGCTCGAAGCGGCGCTGGCCGACTAGGCGGCGTACGGCGGAGTGATGTCCGGTTGCCCGCGTGTGATCAGCGCGTTACGACGGTCACAAGGCCTGAGCGGAATAAGTGGTGTCCGGACGGACCGGCCGGGCAGGAGACATCCTGAATGTTGTCAGCAGATCGAAGGACAGGCGCCCGGCGGTCCCGGAATCCGAACGCTCCGACTGTCTGAGTCCCAAATCACGAACTGGTGAATCGGTGAGGTGAAGCGCTGATGAGCACCACCCGGCCTGTCTCGCCGGGCGACCGCGGCCCGGATCAGGGCGCCGACGGCGCTTCCGGGGCGACCCGAGGCGGCTCGTCCGCGCGCGTCGGCGGGCGGCAGACCCGCCGGCTGAGGTTCGACGAGGAGAGCGGCGTCGTGCCGCTCGCCCGCGACTTCACCCGCCAGGCGCTGTACGAGTGGGGCTGGCTGCCTTCGGCGACCGCCGACCAGCGGGCCGCGGCGGAGGACGTCCTGCTCGTCGTCTCGGAGCTCGTGACGAACGCCTGCCTGCACGCCGAGGGCCCGGAAGAGCTCGTGATCGCGTGCGACAAGAAGATGCTGCGGGTCGAGGTCTCCGACCGCGGCGCGGGCCAGCCGACCCCGCGCACCCCGCACCGCGCGGGCCGCCCCGGCGGCCACGGCATGTTCATCGTGCAGCGGCTCTGCCTGGACTGGGGCGTCATCCGCACGCCCGGCCTGTCCGGCAAGACCGTGTGGGCGGAGATCGGGGCGCCCGCCTAGCAGCGCCCCCTCGCGAGCCGGGAGCCGCCCGGCACGCGCCGCCTCCCCCCCCACGAGCCGCTCGGCACGCGCCGCGTCTCCTCGCGCGTCCTCCGCGCGCCGCAGCGCACCCCACCGCGAGCCACCCACCGCTTCCCGCTCCCCGTGCGCGTCGGACCGACCCGGTTCCGGCGCGTTCTTCGTGTGCGGCGCGCGGGGCGCGACGCGGTGGCCGGGGCGTGCGCCGTGTCCCTGCCACCGCCGGCCCCGCCGTACGGGAACGGGAACGCAGAGAGGCCCGCCGCATCCCGGGGTGCGGCGGGCCTCTCTGCGCGTCTCACGCGGGCCGGCGGGCCCGCGCGGCGGGAGGCGTCAGCGGACGTCGCCCATGAGCGCCTTGACCTTGTTGCGGTACATGTACACCGCGACACCGGCGATCACGGCGAGCACGGCCTCCAGGGTGACGATGCCGGTCTTGTTGAGGTCGACACCGGCGATGGAGAGCAGGCCGGTCGTGGCGTCACCGGCGGTGACGGCCAGGAACCAGACGCCCATCATCTGGGAGGCGTACTTCGCGGGCGCCATCTTCGTGGTCACGGAGAGGCCGACGGGGGAGAGCAGCAGCTCGCCGACGGTCTGCACGAAGTAGATCCCCACCAGCCACAGCGCGGCGGCCTTGTGCCCGCCGTCGGCGATCGACAGCGGCGCGAGGAACAGGAAGAAGGACGCGCCGACCAGCAGCAGGCCGGAGGCGAACTTCACGATCGTGCTCGGCTCCTTGCCGCGGCGGTTCAACGCGAGCCACAGCCAGGCGAAGACCGGCGCGAACGCCATGATCAGGACCGGGTTGACCGACTGGTACCAGGAGACCGGGAACTCCCAGCCGAGGACGCTGTTCTCCGCGGAGCTCTCCGCGAAGATCGACAGGGTCGAGCCGCCCTGGTCGTAGATCATCCAGAAGACGGCCGCGGCCACGAAGAACCAGATGTACGCGGTCATCTTCGACTGCTCGTGGCGGTCGAGGTCCTTGTCGCGCTTGATGCGGGCGATGACCCAGACCGGGATGACCAGGCCGGCCACGGTGATCGGGACCAGCAGCCAGTTCAGCGTGTAGACGCCGGAGAAGCCGACGACGCCGTAGAAGACCACGGCGACGGCCAGCCACAGCAGGCCCTTGCGCAGCGTGGCGGCCTTCTCGGCGGCGGACAGCGGGGTCGGCACGACGTCGGAGCGCGCGTCCAGGTGGCGGCTGCCGAGCAGGAACTGCGCCAGGCCGAGGGCCATGCCGAGCGCGGCGAGCGCGAAGCCCAGGTGCCAGTTGACGTTCTCGCCGATGGTGCCGATGATCAGCGGCGCGGCGAAGGCGCCGAGGTTGATGCCGACGTAGAACAGCGTGAAGCCGCCGTCGCGGCGCGGGTCGTCCGGGCCGTCGTAGAGGTGGCCGACCATCGTGGAGATGTTGGCCTTCAGCAGGCCGGAGCCGATCGCGACCAGGCCGAGGCCGCCGTAGAAGCTGCCGGACCACGGCAGGGCCAGCGTGAGGTGGCCGAGCATGATGACCGCACCGGCCACGGCGACGGTCCTGCGCGGGCCGAGCACGCGGTCGGCGAACCAGCCGCCGGGCATGGCGAGCAGGTACACGAGCGACAGGTAGACCGAGTAGATCGCGGTCGCCGTGGCCGCGCTCAGGTGCAGGCCGCCGGGAGCGACCAGGTACAGCGGGAGCAGTGCCCTCATGCCGTAGTAGGAGAACCGCTCCCACATCTCGGTCATGAAGAGTGTGGCCAGTCCGCGGGGGTGGCCGAAGAAGGTCTTCTCGGAGCCGGGGGTGCCCGGGGTGACCGAGTCCTTCGTCAGGCTGGACGCCATGGTCGTTCCTTGCTGGTTGGGGCGCGTGGGGGTGTCCTCCGCGCTTCGCTGGGAAACCGGAGGAGCGCGCCCGGTGGGGCGGCCGGCACCGGCGGGTCCGACGTCCACTCCACGCCCACGGGGAGTCCGCCCCGGATCACGGAGCGAAGGACGGCGGCCACCGGGATCCACGCCCGGGCACGCGTCGTCGCGTCCGGGCCCGGCCACAGGTCGTTCCGTTCGGGGCCGGCGAGAGGCCGGCCCGCACGCACCGCACGCGAAAAAGACCTTCAGCGTCCAGAGTTCACGAAGGTCTTCGGTCGTGCTACAGGCGTTCAGGTCACCATACGGCATGACAGTGCCGGATATGGAAGGACTTGAGACATGGATCACAGGTGAAAGCGGAACCGTGAACGCCCATTCGAAGGTCTCCGCCAGGATGGCATCCCACAGCCGCAGGTCCGAACAGGGCCGTCCGGCGGGCGGGATCACTCCTGCCGATCACAGTCCGGCGCTCCTCCGGCGCGGACTACCATCGGTTCATGACCCGTGTACTGCTCGCCGAGGACGACGCGTCCATCTCGGAGCCGCTGGCCCGCGCCCTGCGCCGGGAGGGGTACGAGGTGGAGGTGCGCGAGGACGGCCCCACCGCGCTCGACGCCGGAATGCAGGGCGGCGTCGACCTCGTCGTCCTGGACCTCGGACTGCCCGGCATGGACGGCCTGGAGGTGGCCCGGCGGCTGCGCGCCGAGGGCCACACGGTGCCGATCCTGATCCTCACCGCGCGCGCCGACGAGGTGGACACCGTCGTCGGCCTGGACGCGGGCGCCGACGACTACGTCACCAAGCCCTTCCGGCTCGCCGAGCTGCTCGCCCGGGTCCGGGCGCTGCTGCGGCGCGGCGCCGCGGAGCCGCAGCAGCCGCCCGCCACGCACGGCGTGCGCATCGACGTCGAGTCGCACCGCGCCTGGATGGGCGACGAGGAGCTGCAGCTCACGGCGAAGGAGTTCGACCTGCTGCGGGTGCTGGTCCGGGACGCGGGCCGGGTCGTGACGCGCGACCAGCTGATGCGGGAGGTCTGGGACACCACGTGGTGGTCGTCCACCAAGACCCTCGACATGCACATCTCCTGGCTCCGCAAGAAGCTGGGCGACGACGCGGCGAACCCGCGCTACATCGCGACGGTGCGGGGCGTGGGCTTCCGCTTCGAGAAGAGCTGAGCCGGCGCCCCGCGGTGCGCGGGGTGCGGCGGAGGGCTTGCCCGGGGCCGGACGCGGCGGTCCGCCCGGAGCTGACCGCGGTGGCCCGCCGGGATACGGGTGTCACGGCTTGTCCGGGTGGGTGGCGGCGCGCCCGGGAGCGGAACGGTGCGTCCGGGGCCGGACGCGGCGGTCCGCCGGGACGCAGGGGCTGTGACCGGCCCGGACACGGGCGCGACGGCTGGCGCGACGGCTCGCTCTGTCGCGGGTCCGGCCCGCGTTCCGCCGGGGCCGTCGTCCCCCTGGCGCAGCCGGCCCCCTCGTCCGCCGTCCGGGCCCGTACGTGCGCGTACGTACGTATGCACGCAGGTGCGTGCCAGGGGTGCCCCGTCCGTGGGGCGCCCGCGGCAAGGCACACTGGGTTGCGGAATCCGCCAGCCCGGAGGGCCCCCGTGCGTCGCCGTCTCATCCAGTCCACCCTCGCCGTGGTGCTCGTCGTGATCGCCGTCTTCGGCGTCTCCCTCGTCATCGTCGAGACCCGCACCATCAGCAACAGCGCCCAGGAGCGCGTGGACTCCGAGGCGCTGCGTCTCGCCAGCATCGTCGACAGCCGCATCCTCGGCGACGAGAACGTCACCGCACGGGTTTTGCAGGACCAGGTCGCCGGCGAGCGCTACGCGCGCGTGGAGATCCCGGGCCGCGCCCCCATCGAGATCGGCGACAAGCCCGCCGACGAGGTCATCCGCGCCACGGCCCGGGGCGAGGAGGGCGAGACGGTCACGGTCGAGGAGTCGCGCTCCTCCGTCACCCGGGAGGTCGGCCGCACGCTGCTGATCATCGGCGCGGTCGCCCTGCTCGCCGTGATCGCCGCCGTCCTGCTGGCCGTGCGCCAGGCCAACCGCCTCGCCTCGCCCCTCACCGACCTCGCGGAGACCGCGGAGCGCCTCGGCTCCGGCGACCCCCGCCCGCGCCACAAGCGGTACGGCGTCCCGGAGCTCGACCGCGTCGCCGACGTGCTGGACGGCTCCGCCGAGCGCATCGCGCGCATGCTCACCGCCGAGCGCCGCCTCGCCGCCGACGCCTCCCACCAGCTGCGCACGCCGCTCACCGCGCTCTCCATGCGCCTGGAGGAGATCACCCTCACCGACGACCCGGACATCGTGAAGGAGGAGGCGACGATCGCGCTGACGCAGGTCGAGCGGCTCACCGACGTCGTGGAGCGGCTGCTCACCAACTCACGCGACCCGCGGACCGGCTCCGCCGTCTTCTTCGACCTCGACGAGGTCATCCACCAGCAGCTCGCCGAGTGGCGCCCGGCCTACCGCAGCGCGGGCCGCGCGATCGTCAGCTCCGGCAAGCGGCACCTGCGGGCCGTCGGCACGCCGGGGGCGGTCGCCCAGGTGCTGGCCGCGCTGATCGAGAACTCGCTGATGCACGGCGGCGGCACGGTCGCGCTGCGCACCCGCGTCACCGGCAACCAGGCCGTGATCGAGGTGACCGACGAGGGCCCGGGCGTGCCCGCGGACCTCGGCGCCCGCATCTTCGAGCGCGCCATCAGCGGCCGCAACTCCACCGGCATCGGCCTCGCCGTCGCCCGGGACCTCGCCGAGGCCGACGGCGGCCGCCTGGAGATGCTCCAGGCGAAGCCCCCGGTGTTCGGCCTGTTCCTCTCCCGCACCGCCGCGGACCCCTCGCCCGAGGACGGCGAGCCGGAGAGCACGATCAGGTAGCGGGGCTGCCGGGATCCCGGCCGGGGATCAGGCGGGCCTCACGGCACCCGGTGGCCCGCACGCTCCTGCCCGGCGTCCCGTACGTCTGCCCGGGCGCCCGCCGGGCCCGCAGCCCCCCGCGGGCCCTCCGCGTCGTCCTCCAGGAGCGCCTCCGCGTCCGCCGCCCCGTGCGCCGGTCCCTCGGACGGCAGCGCCCGGAAGACCCAGGTGCGGTAGGACCAGAAGCGGAAGAGGGTCGCGACGCCGATGCCGAGGAACTTGAAGACGTTGCTCTGCAGCGGGCTGTCGAGGCCGAGGCCGTACGTCGCCGCGTACAGCACGCCGTTCTCGATGACCAGCCCGGCCGCGCTGAACAGCAGGAAGAGGGTCAGCTCTCTGGTGCGCCCGCTCTTGTCGCGGTCGCGGTAGGTGAAGTAGCGGAACCCTATGTAGTTCGAGAGGATCGCGACGAGGGTGGCGATCACGCTGGCGCGCACGACCTGCAGGTCGGTGGTGTGCCGGACGAGGTTGAAGACGGCCAGGTTCACCAGCAGCCCGGCCCCGCCGACCGCGCCGAACTTGGCGACCTCCCGTACGAGCCGGTCGATCCGCCGGCGCACCGCGCTGCGGGGCCGTGTACGGGCCTCGCGTGAACCACCCATGCCCATGGTGTCGCCCCAGTCCCGTCTCGTCGGACGCGTCGCAGTCGCCGGTTCCGGCCATGCTAACCAGCGGCTCCGCCGCCCGCCCGGGAGTGACCGCGCGGCGGGCGCGCGGCGGGCGTACGGTGGACGGAACCCGTCGGAGAAGCCGCTGATCACACACCCCGGCGAGGCCCGATGGCGCGGCCGATACCCTTGAGGCGTGACGTTCCCGGTAGTCGGCATGGTCGGCGGCGGTCAGCTCGCTCGTATGACGCACGAGGCAGGCATCCCGCTCGGCATCAGGTTCAAGCTTCTCAGTGACACACCCCAGGACTCCGCGGCACAGGTCGTCGGCGACGTCGTCGTCGGCGACTACCGCGACCTGGACACGCTGCGCGCGTTCGCGCGGGGCTGCGACGTGATCACCTTCGATCACGAGCACGTCCCGACCGAGCACCTGCGGGCTTTGGAGGCGGACGGCATCCCCGTCCGGCCCGGCCCCGACGCGCTCGTGCACGCCCAGGACAAGGGGGTGATGCGGGCCCGCCTCACCGCGATGGGGGTGCCCTGCCCACGCCACCGCATCGTGGCGGACCCACAGGACGTGGCCGCGTTCGCGGCCGAGGGCGGCGGGGGATTCCCCGTCGTCCTCAAGACCGTGCGCGGCGGCTACGACGGCAAGGGCGTGTGGGTCGTGCGCTCCGCCGAGGAGGCCGCCGAGCCGTTCAAGGCCGGGGTGCCGGTCCTCGCCGAGGAGAAGGTCGACTTCGTGCGCGAGCTCGCCGCGAACGTCGTCCGCTCGCCGCACGGCCAGGCCGTCGCCTACCCGGTGGTGGAGTCCCGCCAGGTCGACGGCGTGTGCGACACGGTGATCGCCCCGGCGCCCGGCCTCTCCGAGGAGCTGGCGCTGCACGCCGAGCAGCTCGCGCTCACCATCGCCAAGGAGCTGGGCGTCGTCGGCCACCTCGCGGTCGAGCTCTTCGAGACCCGCGACGGCCGCGTCCTCGTCAACGAGCTGGCCATGCGCCCGCACAACTCCGGCCACTGGTCGATGGACGGCGCGGTCACCTCGCAGTTCGCCAACCACGTGCGCGCCGTCCTCGACCTGCCGCTCGGCGACCCGCGCCCGCGCGCGAAGTGGACGGCCATGGTCAACGTGCTCGGCGGCGACTACCCGGACATGTACTCCGCGTACCTGCACTGCATGGCCCGTGACCCGCAGCTCAAGATCCACATGTACGGCAAGGACGTGAAGCCCGGCCGCAAGGTCGGCCACGTCAACACCTACGGCGACGATCTCGACGACGTGCTGGAGCGCGCCCGTCACGCAGCCGGCTACCTCAGGGGAACGATCACCGAATGAGCTCCGTCGCAGCAAGCCCGGTCGTGGGCATCGTCATGGGGTCGGACTCCGACTGGCCCGTCATGGAGGCCGCCGCCAAGGCCCTCGACGAGTTCGGGATCGCCTACGAGGTCGACGTCGTCTCCGCGCACCGGATGCCGCGCGAGATGGTCGCGTACGGCGAGGAGGCCGCCGGACGCGGCCTGAAGGCGATCATCGCGGGCGCGGGCGGCGCGGCCCACCTGCCGGGCATGCTGGCGTCGGTGACCCCGCTGCCGGTGATCGGCGTCCCGGTCCCGCTGAAGTACCTCGACGGCATGGACTCCCTGCTGTCCATCGTGCAGATGCCGGCGGGCGTGCCGGTCGCCACCGTCTCGGTCGGCGGCGCGCGCAACGCGGGCCTGCTCGCCGCCCGCATCCTGGCCGCGCACGACGAGGAGCTGCTGGCCCGGATGCGGCAGTTCCAGCAGGAGCTGAACGACCAGGCCACCGAGAAGGGCAAGCGGCTGCGCGCCAGGGTCGAGGGCGCCGCCGAGGGCTTCGGCTTCGGCTCGGGGAAGTGAGCGCCGTGACGTCTCCCTCCCCGTCCGCGTCCTCCCTGGACCGCGCCCGCGGCCTGCTCGCCCGCTTCCCCGTCGTGGACGGGCACAACGACCTGCCCTGGGCGCTGCGCGAGCAGGTCCGCTACGACATCGGCGCCCGCGACATCGCCGCCGACCAGAGCGCGCACCTGCACACCGACCTGGCGCGGCTGCGCGCGGGCGGCGTCGGCGCCCAGTACTGGTCGGTGTACGTCCGCTCCGACCTGCCGGGCGCGCTCGCCGCCACCCTGGAGCAGATCGACTGCGTACGGCAGCTGCTCGACCGCTACCCCGGCGACCTGCGGCCGGCGCTGACGGCGGCCGACATGGAGGCGGCCCGCGCGGAGGGCCGCATCGCGTCCCTGATGGGCGCCGAGGGCGGCCACTCCATCGAGAACTCCCTGGCCGCGCTGCGCGGGCTGTACGCGCTCGGCGTGCGCTACATGACCCTCACGCACAACGACAACATCGCCTGGGCGGACTCGGCGACGGACGAGCCGAACGTCGGCGGCCTGTCGGCCTTCGGCCGCGCGGTGGTGCGCGAGATGAACCGCGAGGGCATGCTCGTGGACCTCTCGCACGTCGCGGCGTCGACCATGCGGGACGCCCTGGACGCCTCCGCGGCGCCGGTGATCTTCTCGCACTCCTCGGCGCGCGCCGTCTGCGACCACCCGCGCAACGTCCCGGACGACGTCCTGGAGCGGCTGCCCGCCAACGGCGGCGTCGCCATGGTGACCTTCGTGCCGAAGTTCGTGCTCCAGGCCGCCGTGGACTGGACGGCCGAGGCCGACGAGAACATGCGCAGGCACGGCTTCCACCACCTCGACTCCACCGCCGAGGCGATGAAGGTGCACCACGCCTTCGAGGAGGACCACCCGCGCCCGGTCGCCACCGTCGCGCACGTCGCCGACCACCTCGACCACATGCGCGAGGTCGCGGGCGTCGACCACATCGGCATCGGCGGCGACTACGACGGCACGCCGTTCACCCCGGAGGGCCTGGACGACGTCTCGGGCTACCCGAACCTGATCGCCGAGCTGCTCGACCGCGGCTGGTCGGAGGCCGACCTGGCCAAGGTGACCTGGCAGAACGCGGTGCGGGTGCTGGGTGCCGCCGAGGACGTGGCCCGCGACGAGCGGTCCCGCAGGGGCCCGTCGAACGCCACCCTGGAGGAGCTGGACGGCGCCCCGTCCGCGTCCTGAGCGGCGGTCCGCCGGAACGGCGCTCCGAGCGGCGGTCCCGTCGAGGCGGCGTCCTGAGCAGTGGTCCCGTCGGAACGGCGGAGGCGGTCCCCGCCTCCGCCGTTCCGCGCGTGAGGCCCCCCGCACGCGCGTGGGGGGCCTCACGCGCGCGCGGGGTGCCCGATCAGCATCGTCGGCGCGCCCTGGACGCGGGTGAGGAACACCGTGGCCGCGTGCGGCCCCTGCGGCTTGACCTTGCGGCGCAGCTCCTCGGGCTCCACCGCCGAGCCGCGCTTCTTGACCGTGAGGACGCCGACCCCGCGCTCGCGCAGCAGCGCCCTGAGCCTCTTGACGTTGAAGGGCAGCACGTCGGTGATCTCGTACGCGGTGGCGTACGGGGTCGGCCGCAGCGTGTCCGCCGTGACGTACGCGATGGTCTCGTCGAGCAGCCCGCCGTCGAGCTCCGCCGCGGCCTCGGCGACCAGGTGGGCCCGGACGACGGCGCCGTCGGGCTCGTACAGGTAGCGCCCCGGCGGCCGGACGGCCGGGTCCGGCAGGTCGCGGCCGGTCAGGGCGCGCGGCCCGGGCAGCAGCGTCGCGCGGACGAGACCCGGCTCGGTGCCGAACCACAGCACCGCCTCCTTCACGTCCCCGCCGTCCGAGACCCACTCGGCCTCGGCCTCGGCGGGCACCGCCTCGTGCGGCACGCCCGGGGCGATCTTCAGGGCCGCACGGGGCGCCTCGCGGGCCGCCGCCACGGCCCAGGACAGCGGCGGGGAGTACGCCTCCGGGTCGAAGATCCGGCCGCGTCCGCCGCGCCGGGCCGGGTCCACGAAGACCGCGTCGTACCCGGACGCGTCGACGTCGGCCACGTCGCCCTCACGCACCTCGATCAGGTCCTCCAGACCCAGCGCCGCGGCGTTCGCGCGCGCCACCGCGCAGGTCAGCGGGGAGCGGTCGACGGCGAGGACGCGCACCCCGGCCCGGGCCAGCGCGATCGCGTCGCCGCCGATCCCGCAGCACAGGTCGGCCACGGACCCCGCGCCGAGTTCCCGGAAGCGGCGGGCGCGGTGGTCGGCCACCGCCGTCCGGGTCGCCTGCTCCACGCCGTCGGGCGTGAAGAACATGCGCTCCGCGTCCGCGCCGAACTTCGCCGCCGCCCGCTGCCGCAGCCGCGCCTGCGCGAGCGCGGCGGAGACCAGCCCCGCGGGGTGGTCGCGGCGCAGCCGGGTGGCGACGGCCAGCTCGCGGGCGGGTTCGGTGCCGCGCACCTCGTCGAGCAGGGCACGGCCCTCGTCGGTGAGCAGGGCGGCGAAGGAGGCGACGGGATCGAGGTCGTTCACCGCCCCATTGTCGGCCAGTCGGTGGACGGTGTGCGTACGCGTGCGGTGTCGGCCCTCCGCGCCCGCCGTGCGCTGCGAGGATCCGCTCCCATGCGACCAGTGGGACGAAATGATGAAAGCCGGGGGAGGCGGGCGGCGGTCCGGGGCGCGGCCGCCGCGCTCGCCGCGGCCGCCCTCGCCTCCGGCTGCACGGACGGCGGCTCCGGGAGGGCGGCGCCCGGACCCGGCCCGCGGCCGCTGAAGGCACCGCCCGCCCGTGCCCTGCACGCGTACGCGTCCGGACCGGGCCGCGCCCACGCCGCGCGCGTCGCCGCGGCCGCCCGCTGGAGGCTGTCCGCCGTCCCGCTCGCCGCGCCCCCGCCGCCGGCGCGGAAGCGGCGCCCGGCCACCCGCGAGGGCTTCGAGGTCGACCGCCACGAGGAGCGGGGCCTGCCGCCCGTCTTCACGACCGTCCCCACCGAGGACAAGGTCGTCTTCCTGACCATCGACGACGGGGCGGAGAAGGATCCGGAGTTCCTGCGGATGACGGACGAGCTGGACATCCCGTACACCGTCTTCCTCAGCGACTTCCTGATCAAGAAGGGCTACGGCTACTTCGGGCGGATGCGGGACCGGGGGATCGGGCTGAACAACCACACCCTCCACCACCCCTACCTGCCCGCCCTCTCCTACCGGCAGCAGAAGCGCGAGATCTGCGGCATGCAGGACGTCGTCGAGAAGCGCTACGGCAGGCGCCCCACCCTCTTCCGCCCGCCCTACGGCGACTACGACGAGGACACGCTGCGCGCCGCGAAGTCCTGCGGCGTCGAGGCGGTCCCGCTGTGGAACGAGGAGGTCTTCGCCGACCGCTGGGAGTACCGCGAGTGGGACCGCGACCTGCACCCCGGCGACATCGTCCTGACCCACTTCCGCGGCCGCGACGAGTGGAAGGGCACCATGCGCGACATGGTCCGCACCTTCCTGGAGAAGGTCACGGCCAAGGGGTACGCGGTGGGCCGCCTGGAGGACTACCTCTGAGACACGGGCCCCGGATCACCCCGCGCGCCCCGCTCCCGTAGGACCGTGGTCGGCCAGGACCGTGGTCGGGGAGCGGCCGACGAGCGGGCGGGGCGGCGGGCACGCGGTCCGCGGCGCGGTCGCACGGTCTCCGGAGGGGGCCTTACGGCTCCCGCGGGCCGTCGTCCCGCAGGCCGTGCGGAGCCGTTTCCGGGCGCCGCGCCGCCGGCAATTGGCACTCCGCTTGACCGAGTGCTAATCGCGGTCATAGTCTCAGCTCTGGCACTCACCACCGGAGAGTGCCAACCAAGCGACGGGCAGGTCCGGCACCCGCGACGACGGATCGACCTGGTCGCCACCTCAGACAGTTAACCCCGTGAGATCTCCGAAGGGGGAGGTCGGATCGTGACGACCGCCAGCTCCAAGGTTGCCATCAAGCCGCTCGAGGACCGCATCGTGGTCCAGCCGCTGGACGCCGAGCAGACCACGGCCTCTGGCCTGGTCATTCCGGACACCGCCAAGGAGAAGCCCCAGGAGGGCGTCGTCCTGGCCGTGGGCCCGGGCCGCTTCGAGAACGGCGAGCGCCTGCCGCTCGACGTGAAGACCGGCGACATCGTGCTCTACAGCAAGTACGGCGGCACCGAGGTGAAGTACAACGGCGAGGAGTACCTCGTCCTCTCGGCCCGCGACGTGCTCGCGATCGTCGAGAAGTAATTCACCGCTTCTGCCTTGCCTTCGAGCTGCGCCCCTGGCCCCCGCGACCGTCAAGAAGCCGGGCGTCGGGGGCGCGGTTCGTTTTCCGCGGCACGGCCGTTCCAGGGGGAGCGGCCGGGGATCGCAATCGAGAGGACTGACTAGCTCCATGGCGAAGATCCTGAAGTTCGACGAGGACGCCCGTCGCGCCCTCGAGCGCGGCGTCAACAAGCTTGCCGACACGGTGAAGGTGACGATCGGCCCCAAGGGCCGCAACGTCGTCATCGACAAGAAGTTCGGCGCCCCCACCATCACCAACGACGGTGTCACCATCGCCCGCGAGGTCGAGGTCGAGGACCCGTACGAGAACCTCGGCGCCCAGCTGGTGAAGGAGGTGGCGACCAAGACCAACGACATCGCGGGTGACGGTACGACCACCGCCACCGTGCTCGCCCAGGCGCTCGTGCGCGAGGGCCTGAAGAACGTCGCCGCCGGCGCCTCCCCCGCCCTCCTGAAGAAGGGCATCGACGCCGCCGTCGCCGCGGTCTCCGAGGACCTCCTCGCGACCGCCCGCCCGATCGACGAGAAGTCCGACATCGCCGCCGTCGCCGCGCTGTCCGCCCAGGACCAGCAGGTCGGCGAGCTCATCGCCGAGGCGATGGACAAGGTCGGCAAGGACGGTGTCATCACCGTCGAGGAGTCCAACACCTTCGGCCTGGAGCTGGACTTCACCGAGGGCATGGCCTTCGACAAGGGCTACCTGTCGCCGTACTTCGTGACGGACCAGGAGCGCATGGAGGCCGTCCTCGACGACCCGTACATCCTCATCCACCAGGGCAAGATCTCCGCGATCGCGGACCTGCTGCCGCTGCTGGAGAAGGTCATCCAGGCCAACGCCTCCAAGCCGCTGCTGATCATCGCCGAGGACGTCGAGGGCGAGGCCCTGTCGACCCTGGTCGTGAACAAGATCCGCGGCACGTTCAACGCCGTCGCGGTCAAGGCCCCCGGCTTCGGCGACCGCCGCAAGGCCATGCTCGGCGACATCGCCACGCTGACCGGCGCCACCGTCATCGCCGAGGAGGTCGGCCTCAAGCTCGACCAGGTCGGCCTGGACGTGCTGGGCACCGCCCGCCGCGTGACCGTCACCAAGGACGACACCACGATCGTCGACGGCGGCGGCAACGCCGAGGACGTCGCGGGCCGCGTCAACCAGATCAAGGCCGAGATCGAGACCACGGACTCCGACTGGGACCGCGAGAAGCTCCAGGAGCGCCTCGCGAAGCTGGCCGGCGGCGTGTGCGTCATCAAGGTCGGCGCCGCCACCGAGGTGGAGCTGAAGGAGAAGAAGCACCGTCTGGAGGACGCCATCTCCGCGACCCGCGCCGCGGTCGAGGAGGGCATCGTCTCCGGTGGTGGCTCCGCCCTGGTCCACGCCGTCAAGGTGCTCGAGGGCAACCTCGGCAAGGAGGGCGACGAGGCCACCGGCGTCTCGGTCGTGCGCCGCGCCGCCGTCGAGCCGCTGCGCTGGATCGCGGAGAACGCCGGCCTGGAGGGCTACGTCATCGTCTCCAAGGTCGCCGAGCTGGAGAAGGGCAACGGCTACAACGCCGCGACCGGCGAGTACGGCGACCTGGTCAAGGCCGGCGTCATCGACCCGGTCAAGGTCACCCGCTCCGCCCTGGAGAACGCCGCCTCCATCGCCTCGCTGCTGCTGACGACCGAGACCCTGGTCGTCGAGAAGCCCGCCGAGGAGGAGCCGGAGGCCGCCGGCCACGGTCACGGCCACTCCCACTGAGACACCCCGCGGCACACTCCGGTGACCGCGTGACGAAGGCCCGGCACCCCGAGGAGGGGCGCCGGGCCTTCGCGCTGCCGTTGCCGGTACTGGTCCCGCTGCCGCTGCTGGTGCCGATTCCGCTGTCGGCGCCGGGACCGGGACCGTTGGCGGTCGGTGCCTCCGGTTCCGTCCGCAGGGACGGACGCGCCGGCCGTCGGCGGCACAGGGCTCACTGCGGCCCGTACTTGCGTCCCGTCCTGGACGTGATGCCGCCGAGCAGTGAGCGCGGCGTCACCTTCGCCAGACCCATCAGGGCCTTGTACCGCGGGTCCGGGATCGACAGCGACCTGCCGCGCGCCAGGTCGGCGAGGGCCGCGGCGACGACCTTGTCCGCGTCGAGCCACATCCAGTTCGGGATGTTGTCCGTGCCCATCCCGGCCCGCTGGTGGAACTCCGTGCGCACGAAGCCCGGCGCCAGCGCCATCAGCCGCACGCCGCTGCCGGCCAGGTCGCGCGCCGCGCCCTGGGTGAACTGCACGACCCACGCCTTGGAGGCCCCGTACGTGCCGCGCGGCACGAAGGCGGCCACCGACGCGACGTTGATCACGCCGCCCCGGCCGCGCTCCCGCATTCCCCCGGTCGCCGCCGCGGTCAGCCGGAGCACCGCCTCGCAGTGCACCTTCAGCATCGTCAGCTCGTCGGCCATGGGCACGTCGAGGAAACGGCCCTTGTTGCCGAAGCCGGCGTTGTTGACCAGCAGGTCCACCGCGTTCTTGCGGTCCTTCAGACGGGTCGCCACCGCCTCGATGCCGTCGTCGGTGGACAGATCGGCGGCCAGGACCTCCGCCTCGATGCCGTGCCGGTCGTGCAACTCGGTCGCCTGCTCGCGGAGCCGTTTGACGTCGCGCGCCACCAGCACCAGATTGTGGCCGTCCGCGGCGAGCCGCCTCGCGAAGGCGGAGCCGATGCCCGCGGTCGATCCCGTGATGAGAGCCGTTGTCATGACGCAAGATTAGTGACCCGGACCGAACTCGTCCGCTCCCGGACCGGCCTTCACCCGCCCTGTCCGTGTCCCGCACCGTGGCCTGCCGGCGTGCCCGCCCGCCGCCCCTTCCCCACCACCACGAACTGGCCCGTCATCCCCTAGTCCTCGTGGCGGAGCAGGTGGCGGTGGTACATGTACGGCGTGCCCGGGTCGGCCGGGCCGTCGAAGCGCAGCGCCAGTCTCATCGTGGTGCCGTTCGGCAGGAACACCGTGTCCTTCGGGCCCCGCGGCGCGGGCGGCGGTGCAGAGCCGTCGACCCCCAGCACCCGGAACCGGACGTCGTGCACATGGAAGGTGTGCGGCATGCCGTCGGTGCCGCGGACCGTCCACACCTCCGTCGTGCCCCGTGCGACCGTCTCGTCGACCCGGCCCGTGTCCATCGCGCGCCCGTTGATCCCGGTGCGCTTCAGGTCGAAGAACCTCCCGCGGACGGCGCCGGCGCCGTGCGGACGGGGGTGGTACCAGAGCGTCGCGGCCGGCTGGTCCACCGTCCAGCGCGGGCTCCAGGCGGCGCCGGCCGCGATCGGCCGGCGCGGCGACGGCGACGGCGACGGCGACGACCGAGCCGAGCACGACGAGGAGACGTTTGAGGCGGGACGCACGTTCGAGGCGGGACATGCGACAAGCGTTCCGGCCGGCCGGTCTCCGAACATCCGGGATCCGCCCCGGCCTTCCCCGATGCGCCCCCGGCCGCTGTCCCGGGGTTCGCCCCTAGGCCTGTCGTCGAACCCCGCCTGCCGCGCGGGCGACGACAGGCCCCGGGAGCCGGCCGGCTCCCGGCCCGCGGCGGGCCGTCCCCACGCCCGCGAGGCCCTCACGCCCGGCCGTGCCGCGCCACGTATCGCTCCGCCTGCGCCCGTGCCTCCGGGTGCAGCGCGTCCCCGGCCGCCAGCACCCGGGGGAGCAGCTCCCGCTCGGTCGTGACCGCGCGGAACTGGAGGGCGACCGTCACCCCGTGCGCCGGCCGGTGCACGACCCCGATCGCGTCCCCCGCCCGTATCTCGCCCGGCTCGATCACCCGCAGGTACGCCCCCGGCGCCCCCTTCGCGGTGAACCGCCCGACCCACCCCTTCTCCCCGAGGTGCCCCTGGAAGGTCCGGCACGGGATGCGCCCGCTGGTCACCTCCAGGACCACGTCGGGGCCGACGCGCCAGCGCTCGCCGATCAGCGCCCCGGAGACGTCGACCCCCGAGGTCGTGAGGTTCTCCCCGAACATCCCGTCGGCCAGCGTGCGCCCCAGCTCGCGCTCCCAGTCGTCGAGGTCCTCGCGCGCCACCGCGTACACGGCCTGGTGGTCGCCGCCGTGGTGGCGCTTCTCGCACACGGCGTCCCCGGCGAGGCCGCTGCCGCCCACCCCCTTGGGCCCGGGCGGCGCCACCCGGACCGGACCGTCCACCGGGCGCTTGTCGATCCCGGTCAGGCCCTCGGCCTGGCCGGTGTAGTCCACGGGCTTCGGTCGGCCCAGATTCACGGAGAGCAGCTTCATGTCGTCACACTAAGTGACGAAAGGCCAAAGCGTCGACGCATTAATGGGCGCGGATTCCAAGGTCCGCTTATGCTCGACATGTGATCGAGGCACGTCATCTCCGGGTACTGCGCGCCGTCGCCGCCACGGGCTCCTTCTCCGCGGCGGGCCGCGCGCTGGGCTGCACCCAGCCCGCCGTCAGCCAGCAGATGAAGGCGCTCGAAGCCTCCGTGGGCACCCCGCTGCTGATCCGCTCGGGCCGCGAGATGCGGCTGACCGAGGCCGGCGAGGCCCTGGTGCGGCACGCCGCCGGCATCCTCGCCGGGCTCACCGCCGCCGAGGAGGAGGTCGCCGCGATCGCGGGCCTGCGGGCCGGACGGGTCCGCCTGGTGTCGTTCCCCAGCGGCAGCTCCACCCTGGTGCCCACCGCACTCGCCGCCCTGCGCGCGGCCCACCCCGGCACCCGCGTCTCCCTGGAGGAGGCCGAGCCGCCCCGCTCGGTCGACCTGCTGCGCGAGGGCGACTGCGACCTCACGCTCGCCTTCCGGTACGAGGGCGCGGCCCCCGAGGAGTGGGACGACCTCGTCGTACGCCCCCTGCTGACGGACCGGCTCGTCGGCCTGGTCCCCGAGGGCCACCGGCTGGCCGGGGCGGAGTCGGTCGCCATCGGCGACCTGGCCGCGGAGCCGTGGATCGCGGGCTGCCCCCGCTGCCGCGGCCGGCTCGTGGAGGTCTGCGAGGGCGCGGGCTTCACCCCGCGCATCGACTTCGCGACCGACGACTACCCGGCCGTCGTGGGCCTGGTGGGCGCGGGTCTCGGCGTCGCCGTGCTGCCGGAGCTCGCCGTCGGGTCCGTGCGCACCGAACGGGTGCGCACGGTGCGCCTCGAGCCCGCCGTGCGGCGGGAGATCGTCGCGCTCACCCTGCCCGACCTGGCGCAGGTCCCGACGGTGGCCGCGACCCTGGCCGAGCTGTCCCGGGCCGCCGCCCGCTGAGTCCCGGCCGCGGGCGCACCGGCCTGACCCGGCCGTGAGCGCCCCCGGTCCGCCCCGGCCGTGAGAGTCCGGCCCGCCCGGCCGGCGGCGGACCGCCCCGGGACTGCCGGTGGCAGGGGCGGCGCGGGGAGACCGACGGGCACGCGCGCGTGCCCGTCGACAGGAGCGGACGGCCACCCCTTGGCGCACAGGGGCGCGCCCCTGTTGCCGAAACGTTCCTTCAGCGCCGTCGTGCGGTTGTCTCAGTCGTGCAGCCGGTCCGGGGAGGCGCCTCCTCCGGGGGCCGACGCCGAGACCAGGCGGTGCCGCGCCCGGCCCATCAGCTCTTCGCGCTCGTCCTCGGTCAGCCCGCCCCAGACGCCGTACGGCTCGCGCACCGCCAGCGCGTGGGCCGCGCACTGGGCGCGTACCGGGCACCTCATGCAGACCTCCTTGGCCGAGTTCTCACGAGCGCTCCGCGCCGCACCGCGCTCGCCCTCCGGATGGAAGAAGAGCGAGCTGTCGACCCCGCGGCACGCCGCGAGGAGCTGCCAGTCCCACAGGTCCGCGTTGGGTCCGGGAAGGCGGGAGAAATCTGCCATTACGTGTCCCCTTGCAACCGTTCTAGGCGGTTCAGTGCCGACGACCGTATAACTACGATCTAAGGAGATGAAAATATGACTCATTGCGAATCTAGTGGCAGACACCCCTGAAGGGGAAGAAAAGGGTCTAAACGGGGCATTGGTTGTGATGAAAGATTGAGGGTCCCTTGCGGGTCTCTGCACCGTGTCCGCCCCCTCACGTAGAGTGCCGAAGGGTGGCTCACGGCCCGTAACTCTTTCGAGTGACCATCGTTGAGAGTGCGGAGGCGGTTGAAGGAACAAGCGCTCGGGCAGGCGGCAGCCCCGCCGGCGAGTGTCGACCGCACAGGTGACGATTCGTAACAGCCTGGAGGCTCAAGGTGACGCGCATCAGCTGCGGAGGGCGGCCATGACATCCGTCCTCGTCTGCGACGACTCCCCGCTTGCCCGAGAAGCGCTCCGCCGCGCGGTGGCGACCGTGCCCGGCGTAGAGCGTGTGACGACGGCGGCCAACGGCGAGGAAGTCCTCCGCCGCTGGGGCGCCGATCGTTCGGACCTGATTCTGATGGACGTACGCATGCCCGGCCTGGGCGGCGTGGAGACCGTACGGCGGCTGCTGTCCGCGGACCCCGGTGCGCGCATCATCATGCTGACCGTCGCCGAGGACCTGGACGGCGTGGCGCTCGCGGTGGCCGCCGGCGCCCGCGGCTACCTGCACAAGGACGCCTCGCGCGCCGAACTGCGGGCGACCGTGACGCAGGCGCTCGCCGACCCGACCTGGCGGCTCGCGCCGCGCAGACTGCGCTCGGCCGAGATGGGCGCCGCCCCGACGCTCACCGCGCGGGAGATCCAGGTGCTCGAGGGCATGAGCCACGGCCGGTCGAACGCGGAGATCGGGCGCGAGCTCTTCCTCTCCGAGGACACGGTGAAGACCCACGCCAGGCGGCTGTTCAAGAAGCTCGGCGCCTCGGACCGGGCACACGCCGTGGCGCTCGGATTCCGCTGGGGTCTGGTCCGCTAGGTGGCTCCCGGGGTACGGCTGTCTCCGCCCGCCGGACGGCGGGCGGGGCCGGGCCCTCACGAGCCCGCCTTCCGTTTCCCGGCGGATGCCGCATCCTTGAGTTGTGGAGTTCCTCGGGGACGAGTCGGACGAGCGGAAGGGGAGGGCGCAGGAGATGAACGCCGGCGCGCCTGCTCATAACGCTTCGGTGCACAACTACGGACGCGGTGCCACGGATCGGACGACGCCAAGGCACCATGGACCGATGCGCGAGGACGAGACGACGGTGATCGGTGCGCTCGTGCATCGTGCCGTCGACGGCGACGAGCAGGCCACGCACGACCTGCTCGCCCACGTCCACCCACTGGCGTTGCGCTACTGCCGCACGCGGCTGTCCCGGCTGCCGGGCGACGCGCGGCACTTCGTGGAGGACCTCGCCCAGGAGGTCTGCGTCGCGGTGCTGCTCGCGCTGCCGCGCTACAAGGACACCGGGCGCCCCTTCGAGGCGTTCGTCTTCGCCATCGCCGCGCACAAGGTCGCCGATCTGCAGCGCGCCGCGATGCGCCATCCCGGGTCGACGGCGGTGCCCTCGGACGAGATGCCCGAGCGGCCCGACGACTCGCTCGGGCCCGAGGAGCGCGCGCTGCTCAGCAGCGACGCCGAGTGGGCCAAGAAACTCCTGGCGAACCTGCCCGAGAACCAGCGCGAACTGCTGCTGCTGCGCATCGCCGTCGGGCTGACCGCCGAGGAGACCGGGCAGATGCTGGGCATGTCGCCGGGTGCGGTGCGGGTCGCGCAGCACCGGGCCCTGAGCCGGCTGAGAGCACTGGCGGAGCAGTAGAGCTGGAGCGGGAAGGGCCGGCCGTACATCACCCGTACGGTGGTCCGTCCGTACGGTGGTCCCTCACCCACGGGTGACGGGGTGGTCCGTTGGGTGCCCGGTTCCCCGTTGCGGACACCGGTGCGAGCGACATGCGTCACGTGCGCGGACCGCACCCGGGCCCCGCGCGGCCGCGGCCCGGTGGAATACGCCCTGAACAGCGTGGTCGGCGCGCCTGGACGCACCAGGCGTCCCCGCCGTACGGAGGTGCGGGACCGGCCGGCGGCGGCCCGAAGCGTGGAATGTGGGGCCCCCGCTTCCCGTTAGCATGGGCATCCGCACCGTTCAAGGCCATTTGGGGAAGGTGTCATGACTGCCAACGTCGACGGAGTGCCCGAGAAATTCGCGACACTCGGGCTGACCTACGACGACGTGCTGCTGCTGCCGGGCGCGTCGGACATGGCGCCCGACCAGATCGACACCGCTTCGTACGTCTCGAAGAACGTGCGGGTGAACATCCCGCTGCTGTCCGCCGCGATGGACAAGGTCACCGAGTCCCGCATGGCGATCGCGATGGCCCGCCAGGGCGGCGTCGGCGTGCTGCACCGCAACCTCTCCATCGAGGACCAGGCCAACCAGGTCGACCTGGTGAAGCGCTCCGAGTCCGGCATGGTGACCGACCCGATCACCGTGCACCCGGACGCCACGCTCGCCGAGGCCGACGCGATCTGCGCCAAGTTCCGCATCAGCGGTGTGCCGGTCACCGACCCCAGCGGCAAGCTGCTCGGCATCGTCACCAACCGCGACATGGCCTTCGAGACCGACCGCGCGCGCCGCGTGCACGAGGTCATGACGCCGATGCCGTTGGTCACCGGCAAGGTCGGCATCTCCGGTGACGACGCGATGCAGCTGCTGCGCCGCCACAAGATCGAGAAGCTGCCGCTCGTCGACGGCGAGGGCGTCCTCAAGGGCCTGATCACGGTCAAGGACTTCGTGAAGGCGGAGAAGTACCCGAACGCCGCGAAGGACGCCGAGGGACGCCTCCTGGTCGGCGCCGCGGTCGGCGTGGCCGGCGACGCCTTCGAGCGCGCCCAGGCCCTCATCGCGGCCGGTGTCGACTTCATCGTCGTGGACACCGCGCACGGCCACTCCCGGCTGGTCGGCGACATGGTCGCCAAGATCAAGTCCAACTCCACGGGCGTCGACGTCATCGGCGGCAACATCGCCACCCGCGAGGGCGCCCAGGCGCTCATCGACGCCGGTGTGGACGGCATCAAGGTCGGCGTCGGCCCCGGCTCCATCTGCACCACCCGCGTCGTCGCCGGCATCGGCGTGCCCCAGGTGACGGCCATCTACGAGGCGTCGCTCGCCGCCAGGGAGGCCGGCATCCCGGTCATCGGCGACGGCGGCCTGCAGTACTCGGGCGACATCGCCAAGGCCCTGGTCGCGGGCGCCGACACGGTGATGCTCGGCTCCCTGCTCGCGGGCTGCGAGGAGTCCCCGGGCGAGCTGCTCTTCATCAACGGCAAGCAGTTCAAGTCGTACCGCGGCATGGGCTCCCTGGGCGCCATGCAGTCCCGCGGCGAGCAGCGCTCCTTCTCCAAGGACCGCTACTTCCAGGAGGGCGTCGCCTCCGACGAGAAGCTCGTGCCCGAGGGCATCGAGGGCCAGGTGCCCTACCGCGGCCCGCTCTCCGCGGTCGTCCACCAGCTGGTCGGCGGCCTGCGCCAGTCGATGTTCTACGTCGGCGGGCGCACCGTGCCCGAGCTGCAGGAGCGTGGCCGGTTCGTCCGGATCACCTCGGCGGGTCTGAAGGAGAGCCACCCGCACGACATCCAGATGACCGTCGAGGCGCCCAACTACAGCCGCAAGTAGGCGCGCGGGCGGCCCCACGGGCCCCCGCGGCGGTCCGGGAACGGCCCGCACGCGCGCGCGTGCCGCACGACCGGAGGCGGCCCCGGAGCGTTCCGGGGCCGCCTCCGTCATGGGCGTCGGGGATACTGGAAGGCGCAGAAGCGAAGAGGGAAAGGCCACACACGTGACTGAGATCGAGATCGGGCGCGGCAAGCGCGGCCGCCGGGCGTACGCCTTCGACGACATCGCCGTCGTCCCGAGCCGCCGTACGCGGGACCCGAAGGAGGTCTCGATCGCCTGGCAGATCGACGCCTACCGCTTCGAGCTGCCCTTCCTGGCCGCTCCCATGGACTCGGTCGTCTCCCCGGCCACCGCGATCCGCATCGGCGAGCTCGGCGGCCTGGGCGTACTCAACCTCGAGGGCCTGTGGACCCGCTACGAGGACCCGCAGCCGCTGCTCGACGAGATCGTGGAGCTGGACGCCGGGACGGCCACCCGCCGCCTCCAGGAGATCTACGCGGCCCCCATCAAGGAGGAGCTGATCGGGCAGCGCATCAAGGAGGTGCGCGACTCGGGCGTGGTCACCGCCGCCGCGCTCTCCCCGCAGCGCACCGCGCAGTTCTCCAAGGCCGTGGTGGACGCGGGCGTGGACATCTTCGTGATCCGCGGCACGACCGTCTCGGCCGAGCACGTCTCCGGCGCCGCCGAGCCGCTGAACCTGAAGCAGTTCATCTACGAGCTGGACGTGCCGGTGATCGTGGGAGGCTGCGCCACGTACACCGCCGCCCTGCACCTGATGCGGACCGGCGCGGCCGGCGTCCTCGTCGGCTTCGGCGGCGGCGCCGCGCACACCACGCGCAACGTGCTGGGCATCCAGGTGCCGATGGCCACCGCGGTCGCCGACGTGGCCGCCGCCCGCCGCGACTACATGGACGAGTCCGGCGGCCGCTACGTGCACGTCATCGCGGACGGCGGCGTGGGCTGGTCCGGCGACCTGCCCAAGGCCATCGCCTGCGGCGCCGACTCGGTGATGATGGGCTCCCCGCTGGCGCGCGCCACCGACGCGCCCGGCCGCGGCCACCACTGGGGCATGGAGGCCGTCAACGAGGAGCTGCCGCGCGGCAAGAAGGTCGACCTCGGCACGGTCGGCACCATCGAGGAGGTCCTCACCGGTCCCTCGCGGATCCCGGACGGCTCGATGAACTTCTTCGGCGCCCTGCGCCGCGCCATGGCCACGACCGGCTACAGCGAGCTCAAGGAGTTCCAGCGGGTCGAGGTGACGGTCGCCGACGCACAGCACAAGCGGTGACGTGACGCCGCGCTCGGCCCGAGCGCGGGGAAGGGCCCGGCCGCCCGTGGGGCGGCCGGGCCCTTCCGCATGTCCGAGGCCCGGTGGGGGCACGGACGGCGGGTGGCCGGCCCGGGGGGAGCAGGGGCGGACGCCCGTGATCCGCCGCGGCGGGCTCCGCCTCGTTCCCCGCGGTACCGGCGCGAGGCGCCGCATGCCGGCGGCCGGGGCCCCGGCGCTCCGCGCCGCCCTCACAACCGGTGCGCCGCCCCCGTGGGCGTGACCCCCTGCGTGTCCAGCAGCAGCTGGGCCTTCACCGACAGGCCCTGGAGGTCGTACGTGCGGTGGGGCTGGAGCAGGATCGTCAGGTCGGCGGCGGCCGCCGCCTCGTACAGGGAGTCGGCGCGCGGGACCGGGCGGTCCAGGACGCTCCAGGACGGCACCAGGGGGTCGTGGTAGCTGACCGTGGCGCCCAGCTCCATCAGCCGGACGGCGATCTCCCGGGCGGGGGTGCCCTGCTGGTCGGCGTGGTCGGGCTTGTAGGTGACGCCGAGGAGCAGCACGCGCGCGCCGCGGGCCGACTTGCCGTGCTCGTTGAGCAGGGTGGCGGCGCGCTGGACCACGTAGCGCGGCATCTGCTGGTTGACCTGCTGGGCCAGCTCGACCATGCGCAGCGGGCGCACGCGGTGGCCGGAGAGGTCCTGCGGGACGCCGTGGCCGCCGACGCCGGGCCCGGGGCGGAACGCCTGGAAGCCGAAGGGCTTGGTCTCGGCGCAGCGGATCACGTCCCACAGGTCGACGCCCAGGTCGTGGCAGAGCACGGCCATCTCGTTGACCAGCGCGATGTTCACGTGCCGGAAGTTGGTCTCCAGCAGCTGCACGGTCTCCGCCTCGCGCAGGCCGCGCGCGCGGACCACGCGGTCGGTGATCCGGCCGTAGAAGGCGGCGGCCGACTCGGTGCAGGCGGGCGTGAGGCCGCCGATGACCTTCGGGGTGTTCGCGGGCCCGTGGTCGCGGTTGCCCGGGTCGACGCGGCTGGGGGAGTACGCGAGATGGAAGTCGCGGCCGGCGCGCAGTCCCGAGCCCTCCTCCAGGACCGCGCGCAGGTGGCCCTCGGTGGTGCCCGGGTGGACCGGTGACTCCAGGATCACGGTGGTGTGCGGGCGCATCCGGGCGGCGAGGACCCGCGCGGCGGCGGTCACCTGGCCGAGGTCGAGCCCGCCGTCCGCGCCGCGCGGGGTGGGCGCGCAGATGACGGCGGTGCGGACCCGGCCGAGCCCGGCCGGGTCGTCGGTGGGCAGGAAGCCCTTGGAGAGCATCCGGCGCAGGTCGGCCGGGGCGAGCGGCGCGGGGTCGCCGCTCTCGTAGCCGAGGGTGGGGATGCCGGCGGCGACGGCGGCCCGGGCCAGGGGCAGGCCGAGCTGGCCGAGGCCGATGACGGCGAGATCTGCGGGCATGGCGGTGGGCCGTCCTTCCGAATAGCCGAGACGGGACCAGGGCGCAAGCCCGGTGGACAGAACGAGCGAGCGCAATGTCAGACTAGGAGTAAATATGACCGATATGCGGGATTGCTCGTGCGTGATTCGCCGAGTGTTGTCCACAGGCCCGCGCCGTGTGGTGGCCGAAGGCGGCGAGGACGGTCAGAATCTGGGCATGGGGGATGTGGACGGGGCCTCTCCGGGCGGGTGGGGCCGGCGCGACCGATCAGTGGGAGGCAGCCGTGAGGACAGCGACACTGGGGCCGCGGGAGCGCGCCGAGTCACTCGCAGCGATGGCCGAGCGCGAGCTGGACGTGCTGGTCGTCGGCGCGGGCGTGGTCGGCGCGGGCACGGCGCTCGACGCCGCGACCCGCGGTCTGTCCACCGGTCTGGTGGAGGCGCGTGACTGGGCGTCGGGCACGTCGAGCCGGTCCAGCAAGCTCATCCACGGCGGCCTGCGCTATCTGGAGATGCTCGACTTCGCGCTCGTGAGGGAGGCGCTGAAGGAGCGCGGGCTGCTGCTGGAGCGGCTGGCGCCGCACCTCGTGAAGCCCGTGCCGTTCCTGTACCCGCTGCGGCACAAGGGCTGGGAGCGGCTGTACGCGGGCTCGGGCGTCGCGCTCTACGACGTCATGTCCATGGCCCGCGGCCATGGCCGGGGACTGCCCGCGCACCGTCACCTGACGCGCCGTCACGCCTTGCGCGCGGCACCCGCGCTGAAGAAGGACGCCCTGGTCGGAGCGTTGCAGTACTACGACGCGCAGATGGACGACGCCCGCTACGTCGCGACGCTGGTGCGCACGGCGGCGGCGTACGGCGCGAAGGTGGCCAACCGCGCGCGTGTGACCGGCTTCCTGCGCGAGGGCGAGCGCGTGGTGGGCGCCAGGGTGCAGGACGTCGAGGCGGGCGGCGAGTACGAGATCCGCGCCAAGCAGGTCGTCAACGCGACGGGCGTGTGGACCGACGACACCCAGGCGATGGTGGGCGAGCGCGGGCAGTTCCACGTGCGCGCCTCCAAGGGCATCCACCTGGTCGTGCCCAAGGACCGCATCAACTCCTCGACGGGGCTGATCCTGCGGACCGAGAAGTCGGTGCTGTTCGTCATCCCGTGGGGACGGCACTGGATCATCGGCACGACGGACACCGACTGGGACCTGGACAAGGCCCACCCGGCGGCCTCCAGCGCGGACATCGACTACCTGCTGGAACACGTCAACGCGGTGCTCGCGGTGCCCCTCACCCGCGACGACGTCGAGGGCGTGTACGCGGGACTGCGGCCACTGCTCGCCGGGGAGTCGGACGCCACCAGCAAGCTGTCGCGCGAGCACACCGTGGCGCACCCCGTGCCGGGGCTCGTGGTCGTGGCGGGCGGCAAGTACACGACGTACCGGGTGATGGCCAAGGACGCGGTGGACGAGGCGGTGCACGGGCTCGACCGGCGCGTCGCCGAGTGTGTCACCGAGGAGATCCCGCTGATCGGCGCGGAGGGCTACCGCGCGCTGTGGAACGCGCGGGCCCGCATCGCCGAGCGCACCGGCCTGCACGTGGTGCGCGTGGAGCACCTGCTGAACCGGTACGGGTCGCTGGCCGAGGAGGTGCTCGACCTGATCGCCCGGGACCCCGGCCTCGGCGCGCCGCTGGCGGCGGCCGACGACTACCTGCGCGCCGAGGTCGTGTACGCCGCCTCGCACGAGGGCGCCCGCCACCTCGACGACGTGCTCACCCGCCGCACCCGCATATCCATCGAGACCTTCGACCGGGGCACGCGCAGCGCCCGGGAGGCGGCGGAGCTGATGGCGCCGGTCCTGGGCTGGGACAAGGGCCAGATCGAGCGGGAGGTCGAGCACTACCGGAAGCGGGTCGAGGCGGAGCGGGAGTCGCAGCGGCAGCCGGACGACCTCACGGCGGACGCGGCCCGGCTGGGCGCGCCGGACATCGTGCCGCTGTAGCGGCGCCGGACACCGTGCCGCTGTGGCGGCCGGAGGTGCCGCGGGGAGGCCGCCGTCCCCGCGGACCGGGACCCGCGGACCGGGACCCGCGGGCTCCGGACCGGCGGGCTTCGGCTCGGGACCCGGACCGGCGGGCTTCGGCTCCGGGCTTCACCCGGACGGGGGTGCCGGACCGGGATCTCCGCCCGGCGCCCGGCCGTTCTACGGGGTGCGGGGGCAGAACTCGGCAGCGAGCAGGGCGCGTTCGAGACCGGGGGACGTCCGCGCGTCCGTGTTCACGCGGAAGGCGAGGACGCGGCGGCCGTCGCGGGTGGCGGCGGTGCGCACGTAGCTGCCGGATATCCGGCCGTCGTGCCCCCACACCGTCGTACCGCACGGGAGCCGCACGGGGAACAGGCCCATGCCGTACGAGCCGTGCGCGGTACGGGTGTCGAGCATCTGGCGCAGCCGGCGGGGCGGGAGCAGGTCGCCGCGGAGCAGGGCCGCGTAGAAGCGGTCCAGGTCGGCGAGGGTGGTGATCAGCTCGCCCGCGGCCCCGGCCACGCGCGGGTCCAGTTCGGTGACGTCCCGGCCGCCGGCGTCGTACGCGTGGCCGTGCGGATCCGGCAGCCAGGTGTGGGAACCGGGGAACGAGGTATCCGCCAGATGGAGGGGGCGGAGGATGCGCCGCTCGGCCTCGACGGCGTAGGAACGCCCGGTGACCTGCTCCACGATCATGCCCAGCACGACGTAGTTGGTGTTCGAGTAGGCGAAGCGGCCCCGAGCGGCCGGAGGGTGGGTGAGCGCGATGCGGACGGCCTGAGCGGGAGTCAGGGGGACGGTCCCCCCGGTGTCGGCGGTGAAGTCGTACAGGCCGCTGGTGTGGGTGAGCAGGGCGCGCAGAGTGAGGGCGCGGCCGTCGTGGCCCGCACCACGGACCAGGCCCGGCAGATGGTCCTCCACCGAGTCGGACAGGGACAGCCGGTGCTCCGCGGCCAGTTGGAGCACGACCGTCGCGAGGAACGTCTTGGTGACACTGCCCGCGCGGAAGTGGTCGGCGAGGGAGATGCCCCCGCCGGCCAGGGCGGCGTGCGAGCCGCTCTCCTCCCGCGCGAGCAGCGCCGCGGCGGGCGCCTTCCCCGGGCCGACGAGCCGGTCGAGGACCGTGTCGGAGGCGCGCGGCGCGTGTGCGGCGGCCCCGGCCGGGACCAGACCGAGGAGCGCCACGCACACCGGAAGGACCGGCAGCGTCCGAAGCGGCGGCATCCGCTTCCTCCCTTCGTCGGGGCCCCATGATGGGGGACCTTCCTGAGCGCGGGGCGGGCGGTGCCCCCGCCGGGTGCACCGACGCGCCGGGCGGTGCGCGCCGTGAGGGGACCCTGGGCGTCGAGTGGTCGCCGCGTGGGTGACAATGGAGGCTCTGTCAGGGCGGGTTGCAGAGGGGACGCATGTCGGAGGCGGAGCGGGCGGGGACATCCCGTCAGGACAAGAGCGAACGTCTCCTCGCCGGGCGGTACCGGCTGGGAGAAGTCCTCGGCCGCGGCGGCATGGGCACCGTCTGGCGCGCCAAGGACGAGACGCTGGGACGTACGGTCGCCGTCAAGGAGCTGCGGTTCCCGTCCAGCATCGACGAGGACGAGAAGCGCCGGCTCATCACGCGCACGCTGCGCGAGGCCAAGGCGATCGCGCGCATCCGCAACAACGCCGCGGTGACCGTCTTCGACGTGGTCGACGAGGACGACCGGCCCTGGATCGTGATGGAGCTGGTCGAGGGCAAGTCCCTCGCCGAGGTCATCCGCCAGGACGGCACGCTCACGCCGAAGCGCGCCGCCGAGGTCGGCCTCGCCGTCCTGGACGTGCTGCGCTCCGCGCACCGGGAGGGCATCCTGCACCGCGACGTGAAGCCGTCGAACGTGCTGATCGCCGAGGACGGCCGGGTCGTGCTCACCGACTTCGGCATCGCGCAGGTCGAGGGCGACCCGTCCATCACCTCCACCGGCATGCTCGTCGGCGCCCCCTCGTACATCTCCCCGGAGCGGGCGCGCGGGCACAAGCCGGGCCCCGCGGCCGACCTGTGGTCGCTCGGCGGCCTGCTGTACGCGTCGGTGGAGGGCGTGCCCCCGTACGACAAGGGCTCGGCCATCGCGACGCTGACCGCGGTGATGACGGAGCCGGTCGACCCGCCCAAGAACGCGGGACCGCTGCAGGACGTGATCTACGGCCTGCTCGTCAAGGACCCCGAGCAGCGGCTGGACGACGCGGGCGCGCGGGCGATGCTGCTCGACGTGCTGCGCGCGCCCGAGAAGCCGGAGCCCGAGCCGGTCGAGGCGACGAAGGTCGTCCCGCTGCCCGGCCTGCCGCCCGCCGCGCGCGGGAAAAGACCTGGCCCCGCGGGTGGGGCGAAGAAGGGCGAGGAGGCCGCCGAGCGGCTGCGCGGGGCGCTGCGCTCCGTGCGCAAGGCGGCCGGGGCGGGCACGGCCGCGGCCGCCGCGTCGGGCACGCGGGCCGAGGCGGCCTCGCCGGACGCGGGTCCGGCCGCGTCCGCGGCGAAGGGCGCGGACGCGCGGACGCCCGTCCCCTCCCAGGCGCCGTCCGCGGCGTCCAGGGGCTCCGCGGCGAGGACGGGCGGCAGGACGCCGGCCGCCCGTACCGCTGCCGCCGGCACGGGCGCGACCGCCTCCTCGTGGAACGCGAAGGGGGAGACGCCCCCGCCGCGCAGCACGCCGCGGGCGCCGCTCACCGACGTGGTGCCGAAGCGGACGCTGGTGATCGTCGCGGTGGTCGTGGTGCTGGCCGTGATCGGCACGATCCTCGCGCTCACGCTCGGCGGCGACGACACCACGTCGTCGACGGGCGGCGGAAGCGGCGCCACCGCTTCCAGCGGCGCGAACGCGGGCAACGACACCAGGACGGACGAGACCGACGGCACCAGGACGGACGGCGGCGCCTCGGCCTCCGGCGACGCGTCCCCGTCGGGGTCCCCGAGCGCGACCGAGGGCGCGGGCGGCGGTTCCGGTGAGAACGAGGACGAGCCCGACGAGGACGAGGTCGGCGGCGTCAACACGACGACGTACAAGAGCAGCCAGGGTTTCTCCATCGGCCTGCCCGAAGGGTGGAAGTACCAGTCCACCAGCAGGGCGGGCTCCCGGTTCACCGGCCCCGACGGGCAGAAGCTGCTGATCGGCTGGACCTCCCAGCCGAAGAGCGACCCGGTCGCGGACTGGCAGAACCAGGAGAAGTACATGGTGCGCTCGCAGTACCAGCGCATCTCCATAAAGAAGGTGGACTACCGCGACTGGAACACGGCCGACTGGGAGTTCACCTACGTCGACGGCGGTACGAAGTACCGCACCATAGACCGCGGCACGGTCGTGAACGGCAGCCTCGGCTACGGAATCATGTACACGGCCAAAGCCTCGGAGTGGGACAGCGATCTGCGCCGCGACACGTGGAGCGCCCTGACGAAGACCTTCAAGCCGAAGTCCTGAGGCCGGGACGAAACCCGAGGATCCGCGGCCGGGACGGAGGACCGGGACACCCGGGACGGTCCGGGGGCCCGGAGCGGACCGGAACACCCAGGGCGGACCGGGGGCCCGGAGCGGACCGGGACACCCGGGGCGGACCGGAGCACCCGGGGCGGGCCGGGACCCCGGGGCGACGGGAATCCCGGGGGAACCGGACTCCCGAGATCTCGCATCTCTCACTGCGGGTTGCCCACGGCACGTATCGTGAGTGTTTGCGGACCGTACGCAGCCACATCTGGTGTCACGACAGGACATCAGTCGAACGGAACTGACAGACCGGGCGGCCGGGGGAGGCATCGTGGACGACTACGCGGGTCGGGTTCTCGCCGACCGCTACCGCCTCCCGCTGCCCCCGGCCGACGAGTACGAACTCGCCGAGACCCGGGCCTTCGACACCTACAGCGGACAGGAAGTCCTGGTCAGGCAGGTGCCGTTGCCCGAGGTCGTCGAGGCGGAGGTGCTCGACGCCGACGGGCTGCCCGACGGCTTCGTGCCGCGCCGGGCCGGAGGACACCGCTCGTCCGCGCGCACCGCGCGGCAGCCCGCGGACCCCGCGGTGCGCCGCGCCATCGAGGCGGCGCAGGCCGCCGCGCGGATACCCGACCACCCCCGGCTCGACCAGGTCTTCGACGTGTTCGCCGAGGGCGGTTCGCTGTGGGTCGTCAGCGAACTGGTGTCCGCCCGGCCGCTGGCGGCCCTGCTCGCGGAGCGTCCGCTGAGCCCGTACCGGGCCGCCGAGGTCGCCGCGGACGTCCTCGCGGCGCTGCGGGTGCTGCACGCGCACGGCTGGGTGCACCGCAACATCACCTCGCGCACGGTGCTGGTCTGCGACGACGGCCGTGTGATGCTGACCGGCCTCGCGGCCGGCGCCGCGGAGGAGGCCCTGTGCGGATACGACCCGGTGCCGCCCGAGGAGGGCGAGGACGGGGCCGAGGCGCACGCCGGGCACGGTGCCCCCGGCACGTACGGCCCGGGTGACCAGGGCCAGGGGCAGGGATACGGACCGGCGTCGGGCGAGGGCGACGGGTCCCGCGGGTACGGCGCGTCCGGGTACGGACCCGACGGCCTGTACGGCGTCGGTGGCGGGCGGCCCGCGCTGCCGGAGGCGCGCACCGGGGAGGACGGGTCCGCGGGCGCGCGGCCCGCGGACCCCGGGCGGGCGGGCACCGCAGGCGCTCCGGCCGGGCCGCTCCCGGCTCCCGGCGCGCCGTCGGCGCACGCGTCCGGGCAGGCGCCGGAGACGGGCGGCGACATACGGGCCGCGCGCGCCGGGGCCATCGCCGCCTACCGTGCCGGAGCCCGCGCCGCGGCACGGGTGCAGGAGGCGCAGCAGGCCGGCCGGGACGCCGCGCTGCCGGCGCCGCGGCCCCGCCCCCTGGGCGGCGGGAGCGTGCCGGAACAGCCGGACGCGTCCGGTGCCGGGCGCGGGACCGGTGCCGAGGCCGCTTCGCCGCCGGGCCGGATCGCCGATCCGTACGGCGTCGCCGGGCGGACCAACCCCTGGCACGGCGCGATGCCCCGCCCCGGCGCGCCCGCGGCCGGAGGCGGAAACGGCGGCGGCACGGACGCCGGCGGCCGGAGCCGCGGTGAACTCCCGGGCCCCGGCACCACCGTCCCCGGACCCCACGGAGGCGGTGGCGAGGGCCGTCCGGGCGCCCCGGTCGGCGGTGCAGGAACGAACCGCCACAGTGGACACGCCGGTCCTGGCGGCCCCGACGTCCTCGGCGGCCCCCCGGCGCAGCGGCAGTACCACGACGAACTCCAGGGCCCGTACGGCGGTGCTCCGGACGTCCCGTGGACCGGGGCGGCCCACCACGGCGGACCGGGCGCCCTCGCCCCCGCCGCCCCGTCCGGCCACGCCTCCGAGGGGACCGCCGCCTCCTGGGACCAGCCGGCCTCGGCGCCCCGGCGCGGTCCGGCCACGGCGCTGGCCGCCGAGCGGGCGCGCCAGGCGCGGATGGCCGTGGTCGGCCCCGTCACCGAGCGCTGGGCCCCGGAACAGGCCGGCCCCGTCCACGAGAACTGGCAGCTGGCCGCGCCCATCGGCCCGGCCACCGACCTGTGGGCGCTCGGCGCGCTGCTGTTCCGCGCCGTCCAGGGGCACGCGCCGTACCCGGAGGAGAGCACCGCGGAGCTGGTGCAGCTCGTCTGCTCGGAGCCGCCGGCGTTCGCGGAGGAGTGCGGTCCGCTGCGGCCGGTCGTGGAGTCGCTGCTGCGCCAGGACCCCACCGAGCGCATCGACTTCGAGGAGCTGAACGGCTGGCTGCGGTCCCTCGTGCGGTCGGCGCCCGAGCCCGACGCGGGCACGTACGTCGTGCCCGTGCCCCCGCCGCCCTCGGACCCCGCACGGCTGCCCATCGTGCGCCGCCGGGGCGAGCTCGTCCGCAGGCGCCGCGCCGGACTGCCCGACGCGCACGGCCGGCACAAGCGGTCCCGGCAGGAGCGGCCCGCACCGCGCCGGCTCGGCCGCACGCTGCTCCTGCTCATCCTGCTGGCGCTGGCCGGGGCGGTCGCGTACGCCGTGGCGTTCATGCCGAAGGCCGGCACGGACGACGCGGCCGGGGGGCGCACCGGCACCGCCGGGAGCGTGAGCCCGGACCCCGGGCACTCCTCGGACGCCGAGGGGAACGACGAGGGCCAGGGAGGGTCCGACGAGGCGGCCGGGGAGGACGGCGGCACGTCGCCGTCGTCGAGTTCGGCGCAGTCGTCGCAGACCACCGGGGCCGAGGTCGCGCAGGGCTTCTCGCTGCGCAAGGACGCCGAGGGCTTCCGCGTCGCGGTGGCCTCCGGCTGGGACCGCGCGCCCAGGAACGGCCAGGGCCAGGTGGTGTACTCGAAGGGCGACTTCGAACTGATCGTCGTGCCCGGGCGCGACAGCACCGGCGAGTTCGGCGACGACCCCATGGAGTACCAGCGGGAGCGGGAGCGCGAGCTGCAGCCGTTCCGCGACTCGACCTGGGCCACGTCCAGCGGGATGCGGACCGTGGAGGTCGGCGGACGGACCATGGTCGAGGGGCAGTTCACCTGGCAGGACGCCGACGGCCAGGAGGTCTACGTGCGCAACCTCGCGATGGTCGTCGACGGGCGCTACCACGTGGTGCAGGTGCGCGGCCCGGAGGCCGAGCGCGACGAGGTGACCCGGCTGTACGAGCAGGCGTCGACCACCTACCAAGTGACGGGCGGCTGACGGGCGGCCGACGGGATCTGACGGAGGGTGCCGGAGGCCGACGGCGTCTCGCGGCGACCGCCGGCCTCCGGCCGGTGCGGCACTCGGCCGGCCGGTGCGGCACTCGGCCGGCCGGTGCGGTGCCCGGCCGGCCGATGTGATGTTCCGTCAGCCGGAGCAGTGCCCGTCCGGCCGGCATGACGCTCCGTCAGTCGGTGCGGCGCCCGGGGCGGGTCGGCTCCGGTGGGCGAGGGTGTCCTTTCCCACCGTTCCGCACTCTTCCTGTGTTCTCCACCGTTCTCTGCCGTTCTCTGCCGTTCACGCCTCATGTGTCACGGCTTCCTCAGTGCTTCCCCAGCGCCACGGGAGGCGACAACCGTCACAGTGCTGCCCCCAATACGGTCTCGCCGGTTCCTTCAACGGAAGCGGGTCCCTAGTCTGACCTTGTCAAGACCATTGCGGGGAAACGTGAATCAGATGCAGGGCCTGCTCCTCGCGGGCCGCTACCGGCTCGTCGACGCCATCGGAAGCGGCGGCATGGGCCGGGTGTGGCGCGCACACGACGAGGTACTGCACCGTGCCGTGGCCGTGAAGGAACTGACGGCGGCGCTCTACGTGTCCGAGAGCGACCGGGAGGTCCTGCTCGCCCGGACCCGGGCCGAGGCCCGCGCCGCCGCGCGGATCAACCACTCGGCCGTCGTCACCGTGCACGACGTGCTCGACCACGACGGCCGGCCCTGGATCGTGATGGAGCTGGTCGAGGGCCGGTCGCTGGCCGACGCGGTCAAGGAGGAGGGGCGCGTGGAGCCCCAGGAGGCGGCGCGTGTCGGCCTGTGGGTGCTGCGCGCGCTGCGGGCCGCCCACGCCGCGGGCGTCCTGCACCGCGACGTGAAGCCCGGCAACGTCCTGCTCGCCCGCGACGGCCGCGTCCTGCTCACCGACTTCGGCATCGCCCAGGTCGAGGGCGACTCGACGATCACCCGTACCGGCGAGATCGTCGGCTCGGTCGACTACCTGGCCCCCGAGCGCATACGCGGCGCCGACCCCGGCCCCGCCTCCGACCTGTGGGCGCTCGGCGCGACCCTGCACACGGCGGTCGAGGGCACGTCCCCGTTCCGGCGGACCTCGCCGCTGACGACGATGCAGGCCGTGGTCGACGAGGAGCCCCCGGAGCCGAGGGCCGCGGGTCCGCTGGCCCCGGTGATCGCCGCGCTGCTGTGCAAGGACCCGGCCGCACGCCCCGACGCGGAGCAGGCCGAGCGCATGCTCGCCGAGGCGGCCGAGGGGCGGCACCCCGGCACCGCGGAGCCGCACGCGCCGACCCGGCGGATGACGACCGGCCCGGCGGCCACCGGCCCGGCGGCGACCGCGCACCCCGAGCACGGCCACGGTCCCGATCGCGGTCACGAGTACGACACACCCGCGCCGGGGCGGACGCCGGCGCCGCACGGCCACTCCGCCGCCGGCGCGCCGGGGCGGTACCCCACCGTGGCGGGTCCGCAGGGCGGGTACCCGGCGGCAGGCCCGTACGGGTACCCCCACTCGCCGGCCCCGGCCGGGCCCTCCACGCCGTACCCGCCGGTGACCGCCCCGCAGCCGGCCGTCCGCGGGAAGCGGCGCCTCGCCCGTGCCCTGGCCGCCGTCGCGGCCCTGGTCGTGCTGGCCGGCGGCGGGGGCGCGCTGGCCCTGTACTACGCGGACGGTGGCCGGCGGGACGGGGAGACCTCCGCCTCCGGCGGCACCGGCGGCACCGACGGCTCGCAGGGCTCGCAGGACGGCCGGAGCACGCCGAGCCCGTCCTCCTCCCCCTCGGCCACGCAGCCCACGACGGTCCCGGACGGCTGGAAGCGCGTCGAGGACCCCGAGGGCGGCTTCAGCCTCGCCCTGCCCGAGGGCTGGGAGCGGCGGGCCGAGGACGGCCAGATCGACTACACGCCCGACGGCGGCGACCACTTCGTCCGCATCGCCGTCGACGGCTCGCCCGACTACGACGACCCGCGCGAGCACCAGCTCGACCTGGAGAAGCAGCTGGCCCGGCTGCAGGACTACGCACGTGTCAGCCTGGAGTCGAACGTCTTCCGCGACCGCCCCGGCGCACTGTGGGACTTCACCTGGACCGCGCTGGGCAAGGACTCGGCCTTCCCCGGTCCGCGCCGCGCGATCGAGCAGGCGTATATCAGCCGGGAAGGCGTCGAGTACGTCATCTACATGTCGTCGCCCGCCGGGGACTGGGAGACCGCCCGCGAGCAGTTCGACACGGTGCTGCGCAGCTGGCGGCCCGCGCCGGCCGGCTGACGGGGCGCCGCCCGGACCGCCCGTACGCCCTGTCCTGAACGGACCGGCGGACCGTCGGAACTCGGCCATCCGCCTCTTCGCCGTCGTCGGCGGCCGCACGGGTCTGGTGCATGATTGGGCGCATGATGGCCGAGGGTGACAACGTCCGCGTCATCGCGGGCCGTTACCGTCTGGAGGACCGGCTCGGCCGGGGTGGCATGGGGGTCGTGTGGCGGGCCACGGACCGGTTGCTCGGCCGGCAGGTCGCGGTCAAGGAGCTGGCGGTCGACCCCTCGCTCCCGGCGGACCGGGCCCGGCAGCAGCGCGAGCGCACCCTGCGGGAGGCGCGCGCGGTCGCGCAGCTGCGGCATCCGCACATCATCGTGGTGCACGACGTGGTCGAGCACGACGAACGCCCGTACATGGTCATGGAGTTGATCGAGGGCGGCTCGCTCGCCGACCGGATCGCCGCCGACGGCCCCGTCGGCCCGGCCGAGGCCGCCCGCATCGGCGTCGCGCTGCTGGGCGCGCTGCGCGCCGCGCACACCGCGGGCGTGCTGCACCGCGACCTGAAGCCCGACAACGTGCTGATCGCCGACGACGGCCGCGTGGTGCTCACCGACTTCGGGATCGCGCAGGTGGCGGGCGCGACGACGCTCACGGAGAGCGGGTCGTTCGTCGGCTCGCCCGAGTACACCGCGCCCGAGCGGATGTCCGGGTTCCGCACCGGCCCCGCCTCCGACCTGTGGTCGCTCGGGGCGCTGCTGTGCACGGCGCTGAGCGGCGAGTCGCCCTTCCACCGCGACTCGCTGAGCGGCGTCCTGCACGCGGTCGTGATCGACGAGATCCGCCCGCCCGCGGCCGCCGCCCCGCTGCTGCCCGTCGTGGCGGGCCTGCTGGAGCGGGACCCCGGGCGGCGGCTCGGCGCGTCGGAGGCCGAGCGGATGCTGCGCTCCTACCTCGCCACCGGCCGCACCCCGCAGCCACCGCCCGGCCGGACGCCGGGGCAGCGCAACGTGCCGCGGCGGCCGCCCGAGCCGCTGCCGCCGCTGATGCCGCCGGGCCGCGAGGGCAGGGCGCGGCCGTCGGCGCGCAGCGCGCTGGTGGCCGCCGCGCTGGTCGCCGCGGTGGCCGGGGCGGGCGTCTCGGCCGCCGCGCTGCTGATGCGCGAGGGCGAGGGGGGCGGCCGTGTGCCGACGTCGAGTCCGGCGCCGAGCACGTCCGCCGGCCGTACGCCGGGCGCCACGTCGGCCCCGCAGGTCAGCCCGACGCCGACGCCCGCGCCCACGGTCACCGTGACGCACACGCCGTCGGGGCCGGGCAGCGGCGTGTCCGCCCGCGAGGTGCCCTCCGGCTACCGTCTCGCCCACGACCCCGAGGGCTTCGCGCTCGCGGTGCCGAAAGGTTTCGTCCGTAAGCCGAGGGCCGATCGGACCTTCTACGTGTCGGCGGGGGAGACCTTCCGCATCGGCGTCAGGGTCACCAGGGCGGAGCCGGGCGGCCCGCTCGCCGCGATGCGCCGCGCGCACGCCGAGGGCCCGTCGGCGTACCGCGGCTACCGCGAGGGCCGGGTCACCGCGACCGCGTACGGCGGCTCGCCGGCCGCGCTGCGGCAGTTCACCTGGGACGGTTCCCTGCGCTGCGAGGGGCCCCGGCACGCGTACGACCTGAGCTGGGAGGTGGACGGCCGGACGTACGAGCTGTGGGTGTCGGCGCCGGCCGACCGGGCCCGGGAGGCGCGGAGGCACTTCGACGTGGCCGTCGCCAGCTTCGGCGCGGCACCGGCCTTCTGAGGCGCGGCGTACGGCCTTCCGGCGCGGCGCCGGCCTCTGGGGCGCGGTGTACGGACCTGCGCGGCGCGGAGGCGGCCTTCTGAGGCGGGGTGCACGGACCCGCGGCGTGGTGCCGGCCTTCCGGGGCGGGACGTGCGGAGCCGCGGCGCGCGCGGATTCGCCGGGGCACACGGACGGCCCGGCCGCCCGCGCGGGCCGGGAGGGAAGGGGCGGGGAGGGCGTGCGCCGGTCCCGCGCGGTCCGGGTACGTCACGGGTCTGTGACCGGCGCCGGACGGGGCTGGAAGCTCTCCCGCCCCGCGCGGTATGGATGGGCGCATGAGCGACAACGGGGGAACTCCGCAAGGCCCTGACGGCCCCACCGATTTCGTCCTGCGACCGCCGCGCGCGCCCCGCGACGGCGCCCCGCACGCGTCCTACGACGGCGCCCCGGACGCCCCGCACGCGACGCCCACCCAGGTGGTGCCGCCCGCCCGGACGGTGCGGCCCCCGGCACCGGCGGCGCCGGAGCAGCAGCGGGACCCGGGCGCCGGGCGGCTGATCGGCGGCCGCTACCGGCTGCTCGCCCGGCTCGGCCACGGCGGCATGGGCACGGTCTGGCGGGCCGGGGACGAGACGGTGGACCGGGAGGTGGCGGTCAAGGAGCCGCGCGTACTGGACCACCTCCCCGAGCGGGAGCGCGCCAACGTCTTCGAGCGGATGCGCCGCGAGGCGCGCGCCGCGGCCCGGCTCGACCACCCCGCCGTCGTGAACGTCCACGACGTGGTGGACGTGGACGGGCGGCCGTGGATCGTCATGGAGCTGGTGCGGGGCCGCTCGCTCGGCGACGCGCTCCAGGAGGGCACCCTGGACGCGCGGGAGGCGGCCCGGATCGGCCTGGAGGTCCTCGGCGCCCTGGAGGCGGCGCACGCCGCGGGCGTCCTGCACCGGGACGTCAAGCCCGACAACATCCTGCTCGGCCGGTACGGCCGGGTCGTCCTCACCGACTTCGGCATCGCCAGGACGGAGGGCGAGACGAGCCTGACGGACACCGGGGGCTTCGTGGGCTCGCCCGAGTTCGTCGCGCCGGAGCGGGTGCTGGGGCGGCAGCCCGGACCCGCCTCGGACCTGTGGTCGCTCGGGGTGGTGCTGTACGCGGCGACGGAGGGCGTCTCGCCGTTCCGCCGCTCCAACACCCCCGCCACGCTGCAGTCCGTCCTCAACACCGTGCCCGCCGCGCCGAGCGCGGCGAAGGGCCCGCTCGCCGACGCGATCAACGGCCTGCTGGCGAAGGACCCGGCCCGCCGCCCGGACGCCGGCCGGGTCCGCGCGCTGCTGGAGCGGGCGGCCGGGCCGCCGGCCGAGACCCGGGCCGTCCGGGCCGCGGGCCCCGGGGGACGCGGCGTCCGCCTCGGCCGCACCGCGTGGCTCGGCGCGGGCGCTGCGGTGGTCGCGGCGGCTGCGGTGGCGTACCTGCTGGTCGCGGACCCGTTCGCGGGGCCGCTGCCGGACGGCTGGAAGGAGCGGCGGGTCACGGAGCTGGGCGCGACGGTCGCGGTCCCGGCCGGGTACCGGCGGTCCGTGCCGGACGCCGACGCGCCCGAGGACGAGCACTGGGTGCGGTACACCGACCCGAGCGGCAGCCTCTGGGTGGGCCTCACGCTCGCCAGGAAGGCGGAGGACTCCGGCGGCGGGATCGCCGGGACGGCGGCGGCCGAGATGTACGACGACAACGAGGAGTTCAAACGGAGCGGCGACTACGGCCTCGGCATGGCCGCCGACCCCGCCCCGAGGAGCGACCCGCGGGAGACGACGTACAAGGGCCGCAGGGCGGCCCGCAACACCGTCGTGTACTCGACCACCGACACCCAGGACCCGCTCCCGCGCGAGCTCCAGCTCCTCTACTACCGCACCGGGGCGGGCGACCTGTACAAGCTCATGATCGGCTACCCGGGGAAGGGCGACTTCACCGAGCGCGGCCGTGAGGTGGCCCGGACGGCCGTCGCGAACCTGGACCTCGACAAGCCGTGAGCGCGAGGGGAGGCGGGGCGGCCGCACGGCCCTCCCCGCCTCCCCTGGAACCCCCTCCGGAACTCCTCCGCCGTCAGCCGAGCTTGGCGGACTGCGCCTTCACGACCTCGGCCGGGATCCCGGACGGCTTCCCGGACATGAGCGTTTCCAGGTCGAAGGTGTAGTACGTGGTGACGGTGCCGCCGTTGCGCACCGCCTCGCCGCTCACGGAGGTGGGCTTCCCCTCCATGTCGAGGCCGAGCGTGAACGCCACCGACTCGTCGCCCTGCCCGGCGTCCTTCGCCGGGGCGACCTTCGTGAACTTCGCGCTCTCGCCCGCCATCCCCCCGGTGAAGCCGCCCGCGCAGGCCCCGACCGCGTCCGAGAGCGAGTCCATCGCCTCCGCGGCGCCCTCGCCGTCGTAGGAGGAGAGCGAGACGGAGGTCGCCGCTCCCGCGGAGCTGGCCAGCGCCTCCTCCATCTCCGCGTCGGTCATGTCCTCGATGTCCTTGCTCGGGGTGGTGGCCGGGGTCTTCTCCGTGGCCAGGCGACGGACGTGGGCGGCCGGGTCGCCGAGCGGCAGCGAGGACAGCACGTACGCGAGGGGAGCGCACTTCTCGTCCCCGACCTCGACGTCGTCCTTGGAGGCGGCGAAGCTCGCGTACCCCTCGCCCTCGTCCACCGTGTACCCCTCGACGTCCCCGTCGGCGAGGACCAGCTTCTCCAGCTCGGCAGCGGACAGCTTCTCCAGCTCGGCAGCGGACGCCGCCTTCGCCGTCGCGGACTCCTTGCCGCCGGAACCCTCGGCGTCGTCCGCGCCGCCGGAGCCGCACCCCGCCACCGCGGCGAGCGAGAGGACGAGAGCGGTCACGGCGGCGCCGGTACGCGGAAGGGCGGTTCTCTTCATGTCGGTTCAGTCTTTCTCGGTGCTGGTGCTGGTGCTGGTGCTGGTGCTGGTGCGTGCTTGTCCCGTACGCGTTCGGGAGCGGCCGCCTTCGGACGCCTTGGCGCGGACAGTGCGAGAGGCGCCGGGCCTTTCCGTGAGAAGGCGGAGGAAGAGGAGCTGTCGGCGTGGCCGAAGTCCGTTCCGTGGCAGTTCTTCGCCCCGGCGCTGCGATATGGCGTTTGCGTGGAAAGCCGGGATGAGCTGCGTTTTCCTGGTGAAAAGAGAATGGAGGCCGGGTCAAGGGCGAGTCAAGCGACTTACTTGGGTGTTTGCCCGCCTTGCCCGTCATGGTGTCGCAAGAAGTGAATGCCGTTCTTCGTCGGCACAGGCGGACAATTCTCCGTTCGGGGAGAATTCGGGAATTCCGGAAGCCGCTCCGGTCGGGTCGCGCATTCGCCGCGCGGCCCGGGGGCGCCGCGCCCCGGCCGGGCACGGCGCCGCGCACCGCTCGGCCGGCGGGCGTCGAGGCCGGCCGGGCCGTGGCGCGTCATCACGCATCCCCGTTCTGCAACCCCCCTGATCAGCCCAAACGTTGCCAGTGACCACTGGCGGCTTGTGTGTAGTGCGTGAAAGGGGGTTACCAACGGGTACACAAAGCGTGCGGGCGGGCATACCCTGCGCGTCATGACGGACTCGCAGGCCCCGGAGAAGACCGCTGCCGGTACCGGTGGCGGCGGCGGTACCGAACCCCTCGCCCCCCTCGGCACCAACCCCCTCGCGCCCGCACCCGAGGGCGCCCGCACGGCCGCCGACGTGGTCACGCCCGAGCTGGTCGCCCGGCTCGCCCGCGGGGTGACCGGGTCGGGGCGCACCGCGAACCACACGCCGTTCACCGGCGAGAAGCTGGCCGACCTGCCCGAGTCCACCCCCGAGGACGTGGCCGTGGCCTTCGAGCGGGCCCGCCGGGCGCAGGCGGTGTGGGCGCAGGTCCCGGTGCGCCGGCGCGCCGCCGTCCTGCTGCGCTTCCACGACCTGGTGCTCGACCGGCAGGCCGAGGTCCTCGACCTCGTCCAGCTGGAGACCGGCAAGGCCCGGCTGCACGCCCACGAGGAGGTGCAGGCCGTCGCCGTCGCCGCGCGCCACTACGGCCGCAAGGCACCCGCGTACCTCAGGCCGAGGCGGCACACCGGCGCCGTCCCGGCCCTCACCAAGGTCACCGAGCTGCGCCACCCGCGCGGTGTGATCGGGCAGATCGCCCCCTGGAACTACCCCCTCGAACTGTCCGTCGGCGACGCCCTGCCCGCCTTCGTCGCGGGCAACGCCGTCGTCATGAAGCCGGACACCGAGACCGCGCTCACCGCCCTGTGGGCCCGCGACCTGCTGGTCGAGGCGGGCCTGCCCGCCGACGTCTTCCAGGTCGTCCTGGGCGAGGGGCCGGTCGTGGGACCCGAGGTGGTCCGGCACGCCGACTACGTCTCCTTCACCGGCTCCACCCGCACCGGCCGCGAGGTCGCGCGGGGTGCCGCCGCCCGGCTCGTCGGCGTCTCCCTCGAACTCGGCGGCAAGAACGCCATGCTCGTCCTGGAGGACGCCGACGTCGAGAAGGCGGCCGCCGGAGCCGTCCGCGCCTGCTTCTCCTCCGCAGGGCAGCTGTGCATCTCCATCGAGCGGCTGTACGTCCACGAGTCGGTCGCGGACGCCTTCCTGGAGCGGTTCACCGCCCGGACGAGGGCGATGCGGCTCGGCAGGTCCCTGGCGTACGGCGCCGACATGGGGTCGCTGGCCGGCGCGCGCCAGCTGGAGGCCGTCGCCCGGCACGTCGACGAGGCCGTGGCCAAGGGCGCCACGGTGCTCGCCGGCGGCGTGGCCCGCCCGGACATCGGCCCGTACTTCTACGAGCCGACCGTCCTCGACGGGGTGGGCCCCGACATGGCCCTCTGCGCCGAGGAGACCTTCGGCCCGGTCGTCTCGGTCTACCGCGTCAAGGACGAGGACGAGGCGGTCGGGCTCGCCAACGCCACGCCGTACGGCCTCAACGCCTCGGTCTGGACGCGGGACGCCCGGCGCGGCGCCGCCGTCGCCGCCCGCCTGCGCACCGGCACCGTCAACATCAACGAGGGCTACGCCTCCGCGTACGGCAGCGTCCAGTCGCCGATGGGCGGCATGAAGGACTCCGGCCTCGGCCGCCGGCACGGCTCCGAGGGCCTCCTGAAGTACACCGAGGCGCAGACCGTCGCCCACCAGCGGCTGCTGCCGATGGCGCCGTCGCTCGGGATGGACGACGAGCGGTACGCGGCGTTCATGAGCCGCAGCCTGAAGGCGATGAAGGCGCTTCGCCTGCGCTGAGCCCCCGCCCGCGGGCCCCGCCCGGGGCCCGCCCGTACGTCCCCCCCGTACGACCTCTTCTTGTCCCAGTGAGCCGCACGAAAGACGAGGAAGCACCATGCCGCAGGACGACGACGTCCGGAAGCAGGACGAGCCCCGGGAGGCGCGCGAGCGCGACGGCGGCCGTCACGGCGAGCGCGCCGACCGCACCGACCGCGACGACGACCGCTACGACTACGACGTGGTCGTCGTCGGCTCCGGCTTCGGCGGGTCCGTCACCGCGCTCCGCCTCACCGAGAAGGGCTACCGGGTGGGCGTGCTGGAGGCGGGCCGCCGCTTCACGCGCGAGTCGCTGCCCAGGAACTCCTGGGACCTGAAGAACTACCTCTGGGCGCCCCGCCTCGGCATGTACGGCATCCAGCGCATCCACCTGCTGGGCAACGTGATGGTGCTGGCGGGGGCCGGTGTCGGCGGCGGATCGCTGAACTACGCCAACACGCTGTACATACCGCCGAAGCCGTTCTTCGAGGACCCCCAGTGGAAGGACATCACCGACTGGGAGGACGAGCTGCGGCCGTACTACGACCAGGGCCGGCGGATGCTCGGCGTACGGCTCAACCCGACGATGACGCCCTCGGACGTGCACCTCAAGAAGGCCGCCGAGCGGATGGGCGTGGGCGACACGTTCCACATGGCGCCGGTCGGGGTCTTCTTCGGGGACGGCGAGGACGCGGACGGCTCGGTGCGCACGACGCCGGGCGGGGAGGTCCCCGACCCCTACTTCGGCGGGGCCGGTCCCGCCCGCCGGGCGTGCGCCGAGTGCGGCGAGTGCATGACGGGCTGCCGCCACGGCGCGAAGAACACCCTCAACGAGAACTACCTCCACCTCGCGGAGAAGGCGGGCGCGGTCGTCCACCCGATGACGACGGTCGTGTCGGTCACCGACGACTCGCAGGGCGGCTACGCCGTGACGACGCTGCCCACCGACCGCCGCCGCAAGGGCAGCGGCACGAGCGGGGGGAGGGTCTTCAGGGCCAGGTGGGTGGTGCTGGCGGCCGGCACCTACGGCACCCAGACCCTGCTGCACCGCATGCGGCAGACGGGCCGGCTGCCGTACCTGTCCGGCCGGCTCGGCGAGCTGACCCGCACCAACTCCGAGGCGCTGGTCGGCGCGCAGACCACCGACCGCCGCTACCGCAGGGCCACCGGCGAGAGGCGGGCCGACTTCACCCGCGGCGTCGCCATCACCTCCTCGATCCACCCCGACGCGAACACCCACATCGAGCCGGTCCGCTACGGCAAGGGCTCCAACTCGATGGGCAGCCTGTCGATCCTCCAGATCCCCTACGCCGAGAACTCCTCGCGCGTGCTCGCCTGGCTGGCCAACGTGGTGAGGCACCCGGTCATGACGGCCCGCTCGCTGTCCAATCACCGCTGGTCGGAGAAGACCATCATCGGCCTGGTCATGCAGTCGCTCGACAACTCCCTGACGACGTACCTGAAGCCGAAGGGCGCGGGCAAGGGGTTGCTGACGGCCCGTCAGGGGCACGGTGCGCCCAACCCCAAGCAGATCAGGGCGGCCTCGGAGGGCGCCTCGGCGCTCGCCGCCGAGATCAACGGCTTCCCGGGCAGCAACGTCGGCGAGCTGATGGGCATGCCGCTGACCGCGCACTTCCTGGGCGGCTGCCCGATCGGCGCGTCGGCGCGGGAGGGCGTGATCGACCCCTACCACCGGCTGTACGGACACCCGGGGATCTTCGTGGTGGACGGCTCGGCCGTCTCGGCGAACCTCGGCGTCAACCCGTCGCTGACCATCACGGCCCAGGCCGAACGGGCGGCGTCGTACTGGCCCAACAAGGGCGAGGCCGACCCGCGCCCGGCGCAGGGAGCGGCGTACGAGCGCCTCGAGCCGGTCGCGCCGAAGGCGCCGGCCGTTCCCGCGGACGCGTTCGGCGCGCTGCGGCTGCCGTTCCTGGGGATGCCGGCGGTACCACCCAGGAAGTGAACCGGCCCCGGGCCCCGGGGGGCGTGATGGCGGGGCCCGGACGGGCGGAGGACCCGCGCCCCCCTCCTGGCGCAGTTCCTCCATGCCTCGCGGGCGAGGCACACGGTGCGGGGGACCCGCTCCGCGCGCCTCGCCGCGGATCCCGTCACGCGTCGGCGCCGGCCCTGCGGCGGCGCGCCGCGAACACCGCTCCGGCACCGGCCACGACGGCGACGCCGCCGACGAGCCCGACCACCGGCAGGACCGGGTCCGACCCGGTCTCGGCGAGGCTGCCGGTGGGCAGGGCGGAGACGTCGCCCTGCGGCTTCTTCACCGGGCCCTTGACGCCGTCACCCGGCTTCGTCGTACCCGGCTTCGCCGTACCCGGGCTCGGGTTCGGCGAGCCGGGCCTCAGCACCGTGAAGTCGTACAGTGCCCATCCCTCGGCGACGCATTCCTGTCCCTCGACGTTGTCGAGGTAGGCGCCCGAGGCGAAGGTGTAGGCGTCGCCGGCCGGGGCCCCGGCGTCGACGCCGACGCGCAGGTCCACCTTCTGGCTGGCCTTCGCCCTCAGCGTCTCGGTGAAGAAGAAGTAGTCACCGGCCCACTCGTCTGAGCCGATGCGCTCCCACGCGCCCGACTCGGGGTTCTTGAACTGCAGGTCGACATGGCTGCTGAGGTACTTCGCCTCGTCGATCTCGAAGTTCTCCACCTCGGCGTAGAAGGCGACGTTCCGGAGGTCGAGGTCCGACTTGTTGGTGACGACCAGCTGGAAGGCGTGGAAGCCGTCACCCGCGACGATCTTGCCGGGCAGCCCCTTGATGTCGGCGGACACTTTGGCGTCGGTGTAGTCGCCGTCGATCTCCTCGCAGTACGGGACGGCGGGGTCGATCGGGTCCTCGGGGTCGGCCGGGTCGGCGGACTCGGACGGCTCGGCGGAGTCCGACGGCGTGGCGGAGCCGCTCGGCGTCGTGCTGCCCGACGGGGCACCGCCCGGCACCCCGGTCCCGTCCGACGGGGCCGGAGGCGTCGTGGAGGCGGACTCCGACGCCGGTACGGACTCCGGCGCGGACGGGGAGGAGGACGCCGACTGGGACGAGGCGTCGGACGGGGTGCCGGAGGGCGGTTGCTCCGACTGCTCCGCGAACGCGGCCGGCGCGGACAGCAGCGCCAGGGGCGCGATGACTGCCGTCGCGGCCGCGGCGGCCATGGCACGGCGAAGTTTCATGAAGACCTCGGTCGGTCCGGCGCACCGCGGCGTCGCGGTACGGATGCGGAGGGCCGCAGCGCGCGGAAGGCGGGCGTGGCCGGTGGTTTCGGAGGTGAGACCAGTGACTTCGGTGAATGGTTGCCCCGGCGTTCATGGAATTCTCATGTGGCCCCGCCGCGGGGCACCGCGACCTGTGCGCCCGCCGCCCACGGCGACTTGTGCGCCCGTCGCCACGCGGCATACAACGGGGGCTTTGACCGAAGGAAGACCGATGGGGGAGAAGTGGCCGGCAAGTCGTCCGAAGAGTCCATATCCGACGAGGAGTGGGAGCGGTTCCTGCGGGACTCCGAGCGGGGCGTCCCGGCCGACGCGCCCAAGGAGCCGTCCGCACGGGCCCGCATGGTGACCGAGCGGCTGCGGCAGCAGGACGCCCGCGGGGAGCTGCCCACCGGCTGGCGCACCGGTCCCGCCTGGCGGGAGACGGACGGGAGGGCGGCCCGGCGCCGCAAGTGGTGGGCCGTCGCCGGGGTGCCGGTCGCGGTCGCCGTGGTGCTGGTCGCCATGCGGCCGTCCCTGCTGCCGGGCGACCCGTTCGGCGACCGCACCGAGGCGGCCGCGCTGCCGCCGGAGACCGCCGCGCCGACCACGGCGCCGGCCGCCGCCCCCGGTACGGCGAGCCTCGACCACCCCTTCGCGGGCTCCCCGGCCGAGCGGTACGCGGACGGCGCCGACGGCATCGTCGTGCCCGGGGCGAAGCCGGTCGGCGCGATGGGCGAGGAGCAGGTGGCTCAGGCGCTGAAGCAGACCAAGGCCCTGCTCGTCGGCGCCAACCTCGACCGGAAGGTGCTGCTCGGCGGCCACCCGAAGGCGGCGCTCGACGTCCTCGACCCCAAGCAGCCCGAGATGCTCGACGACGTGCGCTCCTGGCTGCGCCACCCGGACGAGGACCACGACCCGCTCCTGCTGTTCAGCCGGTTCGACCCGGACGAGGTGCGACTGGTCGGCGACGTGGTCAAGACACGCGGGCGCATGACGTTCGAGGCGGGCGAGGACGGCGCGTCCGTGGTCGTCCACGCCGACTACACCTTCGTCTACGCGCTCGCCCCGGCCGACGAGGAGAGGACCGAGGTGACCCGCACGATCGTCCGGCGCGCCCTCGACGTCCGGCTCCTGGACCCGGCGAAGTACACGGCCACCCCCGGCAAGCTGGCGGTCATGCGGTACGCGCAGGACTTCGGCAACTCCGCCTGCGACACCCACGACGGTTTCCTGCACCCCCAGTTCGACTCGCAGGCCGCCGCCGGCCCGAGCGCGGTGCCGACCGGGCCCACGCGCGACCCGTACGACCGCAGCCGGGACATCCGCGACGGGGCGGGGGCCGGTGAGTGCGGCGTGGTGTCCCGCACCTGAGCGGCCCGCCGCCGCACCGGCCGCCGTGCCGCAGGTCCCCGGTCCTCACGCGGGACACTGGCGAAGACCGCTGTCCGGGCTGTTGGATGCGGAACCGGTACCGGTACGGACACCGGAGTCCGCACCGCGAAGTTCGAGGGGGGAAGCGTGAAGGCAGAGGTGTCGCGGATCGTGGCGGCGGCGTCGGCCGTGGCGGCCCTGGGGCTCGCCACGGCGTGCGGCGGGGGCGGCGGAAGCGACGGGAGCGGCGGTGACGGCGGGGACGAGCGCGCGAAGAGGGCGTCGAGGGCCACGTCCGCGGCCACGGCGGACCCGCAGGAGCCGGCGGCGGGCGGGGCGCTGACGAAGGACCTGCTGGAGAAGGCCGCGCTGGCGGACGGCGACGTCGACGGCTTCACCGTCAGGAAGATGGCCGCGTCGGACATCGTGGAGGACTCCGTGCCGGCCAAACCGGCCGCGTGCCAGCCGGTCGCCGACATGGCCGTGTTCACGTCGGACCCCGCCGCGCAGGCGTCCGTCGGCCGCAACCTCACCGCCGAGGGCGAGCGCGACGCCTCCCTGGCGCTGTCCCTCGTCCTGCTGTCGTACGAGGAGGGCGGGGCCGAGGAGGTGCTGGCCGGTCTGCGCACGGCGATCGGGAAGTGCACGGAGTACGAGCACGTGGGCTACCGGCACACCGGCGTCGGGAGGCGGACGGCCCCGGGGCTGGGCGACGAGGCCGTCGCGTACGGGTTCACCGCCTCGATCGAGGGCGCGAAGGTCCCGACCACGTTCACGGTCGTGCGCTCGGGCACCACGATCGCCTCCTTCATGGCGATGGACATGCTGAACGGCGACACGCTGAAGGTCCCGTCGGAGGTCGTCGAGACGCAGCTGGAGAAGCTGGAGAAAACGGGGAAGCCCACCGGCTGACCACTGCCGCGGCCCGGTCCACGGCCGGGATCCGGTGTCCGGTCCTCGGCGCCCGGTGCGGTGCTCAATGCCCGATGTCCGGTGCCAGGTAGGGCGAAGGGCCCCGCAGGACGGATCCGCGGGGCCCTTCCTCCGTCAGCACCGGCGTCAGGGCGGCGCCGGTGCCTCGAAGCGGCGCCGGGGGGTTGCGCCGCCGGCCGGTACGACCGCCGGTGCGTGCCCCGGCGTGCCTGGCGAGCGCGCCGGTGCGGACCTCTGGCGGTCGGACGAGGGAATGCCGTCGTCCGCTGCGGGACGGGGGTCTTCTTCGCATCGTGCGGAACGGCTGACGGCCTCCGCAACCGTCGTGCCCTTCCGCACGGTTTCCGCCGGTCGGCCCCGGGCGTCCCCGGGGCCGACCTCTCTTGGGTGACCGGGCTGCTGTCCCCTGCCGTCCGGTCACTTCATCTGGAGCGAGGTCCCACGGCGCACGGTGCGAACCGGGCGCCTCATCGCTCCAGCGGAGCCACGCGTGGTTCTTTCGGGCCCGCCCCTGGCTGGCACGGACACCGGGACCAACGAAGCCCGCGCCGGACCGGTCACGCGCCGTACGGGTGAGACGGCATCCGTACGTGCGTACGCGGGACGCCGTGACGAATCCGCCGGAACACCGTTTGCGGCCCCGGCGACGCGCGCGCCGCCGACCGCTCAGACGCGCCCCCGGCACAGCTCCAGCAGCGCCATCGCCAGCGTGGTGCCGGGCTTGCCCAGCGCCTCGCGGTAGTGGCCGAGTACCTCCATCTCGCGGGAGAGGTTCACGCGCCGGCCACCCGAGGCGATGCGGGCCTCCTGGATCACGGCCGAGACGGCCATCCGTTCCTGGACGAGGCCGATGATGCGGTCGTCGAGGGCGTCGATGCGCTCACGGGCGCCGGTGATCACGTCCGCGGCCTCGTCGGTCCGCGCGCCGGTCTTGTCGAGTACGTCCGCCATGGCGGGCTCCTTCGGGGTCTGCTCGGCAGGTTCCCCGGAGCGGCGAGGCCCGGAAACGGCAGGCGCCCCGGACCTTGTCGGCCCGGGGCGCCTGGGAAGTCGCTTGTCAGTTGCTCAAGCAGCACGACCATGGCAGCCGGTGGGCCCGGTGCCATAGGTAAAGACGAAGGTCTGGTGCGAGAGCATGCGAGCAGTATGCCCCGAGAGTGGCCGCGGGCCAATCCGGCCCGCATCCTGAGACGGGACCGGTGGACCCGCGCGTGTCGGTCGCGGTGCGGCGGCCGACATGCGGTGGTCCGTGTCGCGGTGTGCCAGCCCGTGCGGTGGTCGGCGTGCGGTGGTCCGTGTCGCGGTGTGCCAGCCCGTGCGGTGGTCGGCGTGCGGTGGTCCGTGTCGCGGTGTGTCAGCCCGTGCGGTGGTCGGGTGGTCCGTGTCGGGGTGCGGCGGTCCGTGTCGCGGTGATCACCGCCCGTGGCGCCCGCGGCTTCCCCCGTCCGCCGCCCCCGGCGGACGGGAGATCACCCCTCGTACCCCGTTAGACTCGACGGCACACACCTCCGCCGAACCGCCGGAAGGCAAACCGTGCCAGCACCCTCCGCCGCCGCCCCCGACACCGTTCTGGTCGTCGACTTCGGTGCGCAGTACGCCCAGCTCATCGCCCGCCGCGTCCGCGAGGCCCGGGTCTACAGCGAGATCGTGCCGAGCACCATGCCGGTCGACGAGATGCTCGCCAGGAACCCCGCGGCCATCATCCTCTCCGGCGGCCCCTCGTCCGTGTACGAGGAGGGCGCGCCGCGGATAGACGGTGCCCTGTTCGAGGCCGGCGTCCCGGTCTTCGGCATGTGCTACGGCTTCCAGCTGATGGCCACGACCCTCGGCGGCACCGTCGACAACACGGGTGCCCGCGAGTACGGCCGCACGCCGCTGACCGTCGCCAAGCCCTCCTCCACCCTCTTCGAGGGCACCCCGGAGGAGCAGCCCGTGTGGATGTCGCACGGCGACGCCTGCTCCGCCGCACCCGAGGGCTTCACCGTCACCGCGTCCACGGACGTGGTCCCGGTCGCCGCCTTCGAGAACGACGAGAAGAAGCTGTACGGCGTCCAGTACCACCCCGAGGTCATGCACTCCACGCACGGCCAGCAGGTCCTGGAGCACTTCCTGTACCGGGGCGCGGGCCTGTCCCCGTCCTGGACCACCGGCAACGTGATCGAGGAGCAGGTCGCCGCGATCCGCGAGCAGGTCGGTGACCGGCGCGCGATCTGCGGCCTGTCCGGCGGCGTGGACTCAGCGGTCGCCGCGGCCCTCGTCCAGAAGGCCATCGGCTCCCAGCTGACCTGCGTGTACGTCGACCACGGCCTGATGCGCCAGGGCGAGACCGAGCAGGTCGAGAAGGACTTCGTGGCCGCGACCGGCGTGCAGCTGAAGGTCGTGGACGCGCAGGAGCGCTTCCTGGAGGCCCTGAAGGGCGTCTCCGACCCGGAGCAGAAGCGGAAGATCATCGGCCGCGAGTTCATCCGGGTCTTCGAGCAGGCGCAGGCCGAGATCGTCGCCGAGGCGCCGAACGACCAGCCGGTGGAGTTCCTGGTCCAGGGCACCCTCTACCCGGACGTCGTGGAGTCCGGCGGCGGCACCGGCGCCGCCAACATCAAGTCCCACCACAACGTGGGCGGCCTCCCCGAGGACCTCGAGTTCAAGCTGATCGAGCCGCTGCGCAAGCTGTTCAAGGACGAGGTCCGCATGGTCGGCCAGGAACTCGGCCTGCCGGAGGAGATCGTCCAGCGCCAGCCCTTCCCGGGCCCCGGCCTCGGCATCCGCATCGTCGGCGAGGTCACCAAGGAGCGGCTCGACCTGCTGCGCCAGGCCGACGCCATCGCCCGCGAGGAGCTGACCGCGGCCGGACTCGACCGCGACATCTGGCAGTGCCCGGTGGTGCTCCTCGCGGACGTGCGGTCCGTCGGCGTCCAGGGCGACGGCCGGACGTACGGCCACCCGATCGTGCTGCGCCCGGTGTCGTCGGAGGACGCCATGACCGCCGACTGGTCGCGGCTGCCGTACGACGTCCTGGCGAAGATCTCGACTCGCATCACCAACGAGGTCCGGGACGTCAACCGGGTCGTCCTCGACGTGACCTCGAAGCCGCCGGGCACCATCGAGTGGGAGTGATCCGGGGCCCGGGCCGGGACCTGGGCCGGGTTCAGGACCAGGACCGGTGCCCGGGCACCGGATCACCCGGCCGGCGGCTTCCCTGATCACTTCCGCCTGAGCGCGCGCACCGGCGCTCCGGGCCGCCAGGTCTCGACGACCAGGTACGTGTCGTCCTCGACGCGGGTCCGTACGACCTCCGTCAACTCGGTGCGGAAGAGGTGGAACGGCTCCGGCGGTTCCACCTCTTCGGCGTACCGGGCCACCGTCGCCGGATCCCCCACCTCCACGGCGCGGCCCGCGATCCGTACGTCCCCGCCCGCCATGTCCGTGTCCGCGCCGGGATTGGACTGGAGCGCGAAACGGGGGTCGCGGCGCAGGTCCAGCGCCTTGAGCGAGCCCGGCATCATGCCGAGCCACAGCTCACCGTCCAGGAAGCGGACCTCGATACCGCTGGTGCGGGGCGAACCGTCCTTGCGCAGGGTCGCGAGGACGTGGTGCGGAAAGCGGCCGAAGCGCTCCTCGGCCGTCGCGGCGAGGTCCGGCGCGGCGGCGGCGAAGGCGGCCCAGTTCGAGTGCGGCGTCATGCGCCGAGTCTCGTCCCCATACCTGACATCTTTTGTCGTCATTGGCCGCCGATCCGCGAGTCCGGGGGAGCGTGCGTGCGAGAGGGCGTGGGGCCGGGCGAGGGGGCTCAGAAGTCGCGCAGCACCGCCGCCTTCGTCATAGCGAACTCCTCGTCCGTGAGCATCCCGTCGCGGTGCAGTTCCCCCAGCTCCCGCAGCCGGCGGATCAGTACGTCGTGGCTCTCCGGCTGCCGGGGCCGCTGCGGCAGGGCGTCCCGGGGCGGGGCCGCGACGATCGCCGCCTGCGGGCGCGGACGGTCGGCGGGCCCGTAGGCGCCGGTGCGGGTGGAGGGGTGCGGGAGGCGGGCCGTGACCGCTCCGGCGACCAGGGCGGTGAGCAGGTCGCGGCGGACGTTGCCCCACAGGTCCAGCGCGTACGGGTCCTTCTCCGGAGGCAGCTTGGAGAACACGGTCTCACCGGTCACGAAGCGCAGGAACCCGTCCTCGTAACCGGAGTTGGGCAGCCACTCCACCTGCACCAGCTCCGCGACGCGGATGATGCGCGGGCCGGTCGCGCGCTTGATGCGGTCGGCCGTGTCGCTCCAGTCGATGCGCACCTCGGTGCCGTCGAAGGACACCGTGCCGTCGCTGGACCGCACCGACACCGGCACGGGCGGGCCCTGGAGCAGGTAACCCTTCGTCGGCTCCCTGGGCACCTGTTCCAGCAGCAGGGCGCGGCGTATCTCCTCCGCCACGTACTCGGCGACCCCCGAGCGGTCGACGTCCACCGTCAGCCGGTAGGGGTCGGCGGTGTCCGGCAGGCGGCCGCCGGTCGCCTGGAGCAGCGGGTCCGCGCCCTCGCGCAGCCGCAACCGCAGCCGTCCGCGCTTGCGTTCGGGCTCGAAGACGACACTCGCGACCGCTTCGATCGGAACGGCGATCTCCCCGTACGTCTGCCGGAACAGCGGCACGGAACGGTGGAACCCCGGCGTGATGCGGACCGTGCTGCCGTCGAAGGCCCAGGTCCCGTCCCGCTGGATGATCTCGGCCATAAGGGAATTCTCGCAGCCGGGTCAACACCGGGACCCGTTCTTCACCCGTACCGGTACCACCTGCCGGGCGGCGGGCGGGCCGCGTACGGCACAATTCGCCTTCTCGGCGCGGCAGTTGTCCGGGCGTGGCGGACGTCCGGCCGGACGGTGGTGCGCGCCGGTCCGGCGCGCGGCGCGTCGCGGCGTGCGCCCCCGTGGTGCCGTCGCGGATGCGGGCGGTGCGGGACGGCACGTCCCTGCAGGAGGTACGAGTCGTGCAGGTCATACACACGTGGTGCGAAGGGCGCGAGGGCGCGGAAGGCGGCGGCGGTCGTGGCGGTGCGGGAAGCGGGACGGGACGTGGGGCGTGACGCCGTGCGGAGTGCGCACGAGGGCGGCTGCGCCTGCGGTGACTGCCCGCACGGCGCGCGGGCGGGACACCGGCGCGCCGTCGCCGAGTTCCTCGCCAAGCGGGACGAACTGGCGTCCGGCAAGGGGCTGCCCGCCGCCGTCGCCCACTCGGCCGGGGCCTCCCGGCAGTGGGTGTCGGACGAACTCACCCAGTCCGCCGCCCTCGTCGCCGAACGCGCCCGCGCCGAGGGCGAGGTGTGGCTGACGCTGCTGTGGCGGCGCACGGCCGTCGCGGTGTGGGCCGCCGTCGCGGTCCTGCTGCTGGTGCAGGCCCTCACCGCCGTCGGGTCCGGCTGGACGACCGCCCGGACCGCCGGACTGCTCGCCGCGGTGCTCGTGGCCGCGCTGCTGACCGCCGCGTCGTGGTTCCACCGGGCGCGCGGCGGGGCGCTCGCCCCGGTCGTCGGGGAGGACAACCGCCTCTCCACCTCCCGCGCGGTGGCCGCCGCCTGGGTGCTCTTCGCCGTGTACGCCGTCCTCGTGCTCGCCGGCCGGCTGGCCGGCGCCTCCGGCCCCGAGGAGCGCGACGCCCTGATCTCCGGCCTCGACCTGGCACGCGGCGCGGGCGTGGTGACCGTCGTCGCGGTGGTGTGCGGCATCGCCGTCCTGGTGCGCCGCGTCGTCGGCCTGCGCGTGCTCGGGCAGCGGCTGCAGAAGGTGCGTGCCGACCGGCCCCGCGCGGCCGACCTGCTGACGGACGACGCCGGGCGCGGCACGTTCGCCGACACGCAGTACGTCCTGGTGTCCGCCGCTGCCCTCGTCTTCGCCGCCGTCCGCCTCGCCCGGCGCCCGGACCGGCTGCCGGACCTGCCCTGGGGACTGGCCCTGCTGGTCCTGGTCTCCGCCGCCACGTACTTCGCGGGCAAGTACGCCGAGGGCGGGCGCCCGGTGATCCTGTCCGTCGTCCGGGCCCGTGAGGCCGGCGACCTCGACGCGCCGATACGCACCGGCGACGACATCGAGATCCGCGGCGCCGGGTTCGTCCCGCCGGGCGCGCAGGACGCGGCGCGGCTGTCCCGTATGGTCGTGCGCATCGGTGCCGTGCACGTCCATGTGCCGCTGGTGCCGGTGACCGGCGGCTTCAGCAACCCGACGGACGCCGTGCTCACCGTCCCGGTCCCGGTCGACGTCGACCCGGGCCGGCTGGAGGTGCAGGTCGTCACCGCGGCGGGCGTGGAGACGAACTCCTGCGAGATCGAGGTCACGGACTGAGGCGAGGCCCGGACCGGGCGGCGGACGGGGGCGGCGGGGCGGCGAGGGCCCACGGGACGGCGGGAGGCGGGAGCGGAGTGACGACGGGGAGCGACAGCGAGGCGACGGGAAGAGGGTGGCCGGGTGCGCATCGGTGTCTCCTTTCGTTCCGTGAACCCGCGTGCTTGTGACACATACCGGCGAACCGGTGGTTGAGCTGCCGACCGATGGCGTACGTATGGGCCGTCGAGGACTCGCACACCGCGGTGAGAGGCGGCGAGAGCAATGGTTCAGGGATTTCGTACGGACCCCGGCGGCACACGGGTCGACAGCGGGGGCTGGCGGGACACCGTCACGCGCCACGCCCTGCTGCCCCTGCGCCTCTTCCTCGGCGTCACCTTCGTCTACGCGGGGATCGACAAGCTGACCGACAGCGCGTTCCTGTCGGACGCGGGGTCCGGGTCCGTGGGCGACACGATGCGCGCCGTGCGCGACTCCTCGGCGATCCCGGCCCTCGTCGACCTGGCCCTGAAGAACCCCGTCGGCTTCGGCTACGCCATCGCCCTCGGCGAGCTGGCCGTCGGCATCGGCGTGCTGATCGGCCTGCTGACCCGGATCGCCGCGCTCGGCGGCGCGCTGATCTCCCTGAGCCTCTGGCTCACCGTGAGCTGGGCCTCCGATCCGTACTACTACGGCAACGACCTCCCGTACCTCATGGCATGGCTGCCCCTCGTCCTCGCGGGCGCCCAGGCGCTCTCCGTCGACGCCACCCTCCGTGACCGCCGCCGATGGCGGCGCCCGGTCGGCTACTGAGCGGCTGCCGAGCCGCCGGAGGCCGAGGCCGGAAGCCGGAGGGCGGGCGGTGGGGACGGAAGCCGTAGGGCGGCTGTCGTCTAACCCGGTATGTGGGTGTCGCGGCCCGGTGTGCGGGCGTCCTCGCGGGCCCCACCGTCGAAGGGATGCTGTCTCCGCTTCTCGTGGCGGCACCGTCCCGCGCGGCGCGAGGCGTTGCGGTGGCGTACCGCCGCGGTCACCGTGCCCACCGCTCCGGCCAGGCACAGGCCGCCGACGACCAGAGGGATCACCACGAACCACGGCGTCTCCCACAGTCCGCCGGCGTCACCCGCGTACGTCACGCCGGCGATCGCGAGGAACACGCCCGCCACCAGCTTCCCGGGCTGGAAGTCATGACGCAGCACGGGCCACCTCCGCCTGTCCGGCACCGACGGTCAGGGAGAGGTCGAGCGTGCCACCGCTCTTCCCGCCGCCCTCGGGTGCGAGCGTGAGCTGCTTCTCCCTGCCCGGTGCCACGTCCACGTCCTGCTTCTTCTCGCCCGGCAGCTGAATGTCGCCGAGTCCCACATGGATGTCCAGCTTCACCGTGACGTCGTCCGGCACGATCACCTTCAGACGGCCCACCCCCACGTCCGCGCCGGTCGTCAGCGTCTGCTCGCCGGACAGGTCGACACGGCTCAGATCCAGCGTGCCGACTCCCGTCCCCAGTTCGTAGCGGTCCCGCACGGCCGTCGCCCCGGCGGGCGTCCAGTCCGTGCGCACCCAGTGCGTACCGGCGTTCTCCGGCAGCGCCGTCGAGCACGTCAGCAGTACCGCCGTGACGACGGCCAGGAAGATCGATCCGCCCCCCGTGCGCCCCAGGAACGCGCTGACCGCGATGCCCAGGCCGAACACGGCGAGCGCACAGGACAGCCCCGTCTGCAGGCTGGTCGCCAGTGTCTGGTCCTCCCAGGTCAGCCCGGTGCCGAAGGCACCGGCCAGCAGGGCGAGCAGGAACACCCAGCCGCCGATCCAGCGCGGGCCGCGCGGTCTCGGCCCGCGCTCGGTGCGCGTCTCCTGCCGGGCGGCCCCGCTCCGGGCGATGGCGACCGCCGCCGCGACGTCCCGGTCGCGCGCTTCCCACGGCCCCCACAGATAGCCCGTGCCGCCCACGTGCGTGCCGTCCTTGACGATGGGCTCCCGCCACCAGGACGGATAGGTCGCCGTGACGGGCGGCGCCTGGGCCTCCGGCGGGGCGTCGGCGGCCGCCTGCGCGGCCAGCGGGTCGGGGTGCGGGGCGCCGCGCCGCCGCGACCAGTACCCGGCGCCCGCCAGCAGCAGGGCGAGCACCACGGCGAACGACAGCATGTCGCCGTTGTTCAGCATGGACAGGAACGCGCCGCAGCCGACCAGCGCGAAGAGGACGCCGGCCAGCGCCTGGCCGTCCACGCGGCCGGTGAGCATCCTGCGCACCTCGTTCTCGTCCTCGTCGTCGTACGGGACGAAGAGCCAGACGAAGCCGTAGAAGATCAGCCCCACGCCGCCGGTCGCCGCGAGGACGGCGAGGACGATCCGGAAGATCACCGGGTCCATGTCGCAGTGCCGGCCCAGCCCCGCGCACACGCCGCCCAGCAGCTTCTGCCGCCGGTCGCGCCGGAATCCGCCGGAGGCCCGGGCACCGGCGGGCTCCCCGCTCCCGTCCGCACCGGCCGCGCCCTCCGCGGCGCCGGCGGTCGCCCGCCGGCCTCCGGCCGCGCCGGACCGACCGGCCGCGCCGGACCGACCGGACGCGCCGGAACTCTCCGCGTACGCGTGTGCACCCTCGTACGCGCGCGGCTCCTCTTCGGAACCCGCCCCCACGGATTCCGCTCCTGCGGAGGCCGACGGCGTGGAGGCCGCGGCCCCGGCCACGGCGTCCCGCGGCTCGCCGCCCGTACGCGGGTCCGAGCCGGAGCCGGGTCCCCGCTCCGCCGCGGCGCGCTGCTGATCTGTCATGCGTCCATGGTGACGGCCGCGACGGCCCGGCGGCAGTCGGGACGACCCTGGCCGAACCCTGAAATCGCCCCGACGCGTCCCGGGTCCGGGCCCCGACACCTATCCGGCCACGGAGATCAGGGAAGTCTCCGGGACCGACCCTGATGCCCTGCTCCGCCCGTGCGTGTGACCATCATTGGCATGCCGGAAGCCGCAGCACCGCCCCTCGCCGAACCGCGGCCGCCGCGCAAGCTCTACCGCAGCAGCGACGGACGCTGGCTCGGGGGCGTGGCGCGGGGGCTCGCCGGGCATCTCGGGCTGCCCGTGGTCTGGGTGCGGCTGGTCTTCGTCGGACTGAGCATGGCGGACGGGCTCGGCTCGCTGGTGTACGCGGCGTTCTGGTTCTTCGTGCCGCTCGGTGTCGGCGGCGTCGGCTCGGGGCGCCCGCCGGTGATCGCCACGGAGGTCGCCCCCGACGGCCGCCGCAGACTCGTCGCCCGCAGACCCGACCGCGGCCAGATCGTCGCGCTGCTCGCCATGGTCGTGGTGGCCATGATCTTCGTCGGCAACGTCGACCTCGGCGGCGGCGTCAAGGCGTACCTCTGGCCGATCGTGCTGGTCGCCGCGGGCGTCGCCCTGGTCTGGCGCCAGGCGGACAACGCGCGGCGCGCCCGCTGGATGGAGGTCGGCCGCCGCCGGCGCACGCTCACCCTGCTGCGCTCGGCCGCGGGCGTCCTGCTGGTGACCGTGGGCGTCTCCGGGATATTCGTCCTCCAGGGCTCCGCCGCCCACCTGGGCTCGGTGCTGCAGGCGGCGCTCGCGGTGCTCGTCGGCATAACGCTGCTCGCCGGCCCCTACCTCGTCCGCATGACACAGGACCTCTCCGAGGAACGCCTGATGCGCATCCGCGCCCAGGAGCGCGCGGAGGTCGCCGCGCACGTCCACGACTCGGTGCTGCACACCCTGACGCTGATCCAGCGCAACGCGGAGAACGCGGGCGAGGTGCGCCGTCTCGCCCGCGCCCAGGAACGCGACCTGCGCGCCTGGCTCTACAAGCCCGAGGGCACGGGCAAGGACGAGGACGAGGAGCCCGACACCCTCGCCGAGGCGGTCCGGCGCAACGCGGCGGAGGTGGAGGACAAGCACGGCGTACCCATCGAGGTCGTCGTCGTGGGCGACTGCCCGCTCGACGAGCGGATCGGCGCCCAGATGCAGGCCGCGAGGGAAGCCATGGTGAACGCGGCCAAGTACGGTGGCGAGGGCGGCGCGGTACAGGTCTTCGCCGAGGCGGAGGGCAGAACGGTCTTCGTCTCGGTGCGCGACCGGGGGCCCGGGTTCGACCTGGACGCGATACCCGCCGACCGCATGGGCGTCAGAGAATCGATCATCGGCCGCATGGAGCGCAACGGCGGCACGGCGCGGCTGCGCGCGGTGCCCGACGGCGGCACGGAGGTCGAGCTGGAGATGGAGAGGGCGGAGACATGAGCGACGCGAACGGGGCGGCCGGACCGGCCGAGCCGAACGGGGGCGCCGCGGAGGCGGGCACGGCGGCCGGGCGACGCGTCCGTGTCGTACTGGTCGACGACCACCGCATGTTCCGTACGGGCGTGCGGGCGGAGATCGGGGAGACCGACCGCACCGGCGTCGAGGTGGTCGGCGAGGCGGCGGACGTGGACCAGGCGGTCTCGGTCATCACGGCCACCCGCCCCGAGGTGGTCCTCCTCGACGTCCACCTCCCCGGGGGCGGCGGCGTCGAAGTGCTGCGCCGCTGCGCCGCGTTGACGGCCGACGCGCAGCAGCCCGTGCGCTTCCTCGCGCTGTCCGTCTCGGACGCGGCCGAGGACGTCATCGGCGTGATCCGGGGCGGCGCCCGGGGGTACGTCACGAAGACGATCACCGGTGCGGACCTGATCGGCTCCATCTTCCGCGTGCAGGAGGGCGACGCGGTCTTCTCGCCGCGCCTCGCGGGCTTCGTCCTCGACGCGTTCGCCTCCACGGACGCCCCGCCGGTCGACGAGGACCTCGACCGGCTCACCCAGCGCGAGCGGGAGGTGCTGCGCCTGATCGCCCGCGGCTATGCGTACAAGGAGATCGCCAAGCAGCTGTACATCTCGGTGAAGACGGTGGAGTCGCATGTCTCGGCGGTGCTCAGGAAGCTCCAGCTGTCCAACCGGCACGAGCTGACCCGCTGGGCCACGGCCCGTCGGCTGGTCTGAGCAGCGGGCCGGACCGACCGGGCCGGGGCTGGGCCGAGCTGAGCCAACGGGTCGACCAGGATTGATCGGATCCGACCGGGACGGTCGGGCCGGACGGGGCCGGGAGTCCGTCCGGCGGCGGCCCGCACAGGGGGAGCGGGCCGCCGCCGGACCTTCTCGGCGGTGGTGTCCGACTGCCGCCCCTGGCCGGGCGGCGGTGGGGAGCCGGTCACCTGGGAAGGACGCTAGCCCCGGCAGCGGGGACCCGGTACCGCCATGTACGGAACTGACGGGACCGGACCGTGCAGCGACCGCTTGCGACCGTGATCCCGGTGGGCCCGTAGCGCCTTCGCGCGAAGCGCTGACCGATGCGGCGGTTGCGGGCGATCCCGCCGTGCGGTGCTGCTACGGGCGGCCGTGCCGTCTCGCCATGTGCCCTGCGCCGGGGCTCACGGACCCTGTGTGCCGGGGCCGTGAGGCCCGTCCGCCCCGGGCCCGCCGGGGTGGTGCGGAGAGGGGCGGAAGGCCCCGATTAGGCTCCGGCGTCATGGACGTACTCATCCACCTCTTCGTCGCCCTGCACATCGTCGGTATCGCCGCACTCCTCGGCGGCTTCCTCACGCAGATGAAGGCGATGGGCCGGGGCACGGCCCGCTTCGTCCCGGCGATGCTGCACGGTGCACTGACGATGCTGGTCACGGGCGTGGTCCTGGTCGGCCTCAACCAGGCCGACGGCTCGTCCGTCAACAACATCAAGATCGGCGTGAAGCTGGCCCTGCTGATCGTGATCCTCGGCCTCGTGTACGTGAAGCGGGACGAGGAGAAGGTGGACAAGAGTCTCTTCGGCCTGGTGGGCGCCCTGACGACGGCGAACGTCTTCATCGCCGTCCTGTGGACCTGAAGGACCCGAAGGCGTGAGAACCCGCCGGACGGCCGTACCCGAAGCCCGGGGACGGCCGTCCGCCGCGTGACCGCGTGACCGCGTGACCGCGTGACCGCGTGACCGCGTGACCGCGTGACCGCGTGACCGCGTGACCGCGTGACCGCCCCGGTGTCAGGCCGGCCGCACCACGCTGTAGATCGACGACTCGCCGTCGTAGTAGATCGACTCCTCGCGGACGTACGCGCCCGGCTTCGGGGCGTGGATCATCATGCCGCCGCCGATGTAGATGCCGACGTGGCTGATGTCGTCGTAGAAGAAGACCAGGTCGCCGGGTTTCGCGGCGGAGACGCCGATGGTGGTTCCGGCGTTCACCTGGTCCCACGTCGTCCGCGGCAGGCTCACGCCGGCGGTCCTCCAGGCGGCCTGGGTCAGCCCCGAGCAGTCGTACGAGCCGGGCCCGCTGGCCCCCCAGACGTACGGCTTGCCGATCTGGGCGCGGGCGAAGGCCAGGGCCTTCTCCGCCTTGGAGCTGCTGGTACCCGTGCCCGTGCCGGCACCGGTGGTCCCGGAGGCCGTGGAACCGCCGGCGGAGGTGCCGGCCGACTGCCGCGCCTGCTCCTCCTGGCGCTGCCGCTCGGCGGCCTCCGCCTGCTGCCGCGCCAGCTCGTCCGCCTTGCGCCGCGCCTCCTCCTGCTTCTGCCGCTCGATCGCCGCCAGCCGCGCCTTCTCCTGCGCGGTCAGCCGCGACAGCAGGTCGCGCGCCGCGGCGAGCTTCTGCTGCACGGCGGCCTTGCGCGTCCTCAGCGTGGCCTGCGAGTCGGTCAGCGTCTCCAGGCTGCGCGAGGCCTCCTGGCGCTTCTGTGCCGTCTCCGCCTGCTGGGTCACGTAGTCGTCGACCGCCCGCTGCTGCCGGCTGGTGAGCCGGTCCATCAGCTGGTTCTGGTCGAAGTAGTCCTGCGGGTCGTCGGCCAGCAGCAGGCTCGCGGTGTCGGGCGCCGCGGCGCCGGTGCGGTACTGGGCGGCGGCGTACGAGCCCAGCTCCTCGCGGGCCTCGTTCAGCTTCTCCGTGCGCTCGGCCACGTCGTCCAGCAGCGTGTCGACGCGCTTGCGCTGCTTGGCGGTCCTCTCCTCGGCCGCGTTGTACTTCTCGGTCGCCGTCCCGGCCTGGCGGTAGAGATCGTCGACCTTCTTCTGCACCTCTTCCAGGCTCGGCCTCGGCTCCTCGGAGGGAGCCGCGTTCGCCGTCTGGGAGAACAGGGCCACCGAGGTCAGCGCGGCGGTGGCGAGGGCGGGGGTCCGTATGCCCACGGGACCGGGGGACCGGTCTTTGCGGTGCGACGCCACGAGGGCGGCTCCTTCCGTCGTCCGCCTACCGGGTTAGCTGTCGGGTTCGGGCGGGTGGTTCGGAAGGGTTGCCCTACGGTCCTCGCGCCGGCGGGCGGTCGGGCCGATTCACCCCGGGAACGGTGGGTCCCCGGCTCCGGACGTGCCGGACTCGGCGGAGGCCGTGCGGCCCGGCGACGTTCGCCGGAGAGGGTCGTACGGCCCACCGGAAAGCTAGCCAACCCGTGTGCCTCCTGTGAAGGTTGATGTTCGAAATGCCCGATACATTTTCGTGACCTTGGTATGGGAGCGGTGCGGACCCGGGCAATTCGGCCGTGCAGCGGGTGATGTGCGGCACGGGAGAGGGCCGGTCCGCCCCTGTCCGCGGGTTCGACGCACCGTGACGCCTCGTGACGTGCGTGAGCGGTCCGGGCGGCCGGACCGGCCGGACCGCTCCTGTGCGTGACGCCGCGGGCCCGCTCCGCGAGCGTCCCGCAGCGTCCCGCGTCGGCCGGCCGCCGTGATCCGCCTCCCGGCCGGGGCCGGATTTCCCGGGCGGCGACCGGGTGTCGGCGGAGCGGCCTAGACTCGGAAGGCGATGAGCAGCCTCTTTGACGACAGCTTCCTGGCGGACCTCGGGACCTCGCAGGCCCCTGAGGAGGAGCCCCCGCCGCCGCCCGAGGACGAGACGCCGGAGCAGATTCCGGACGACCTGTTCGACGGGCGCTTCGACGCGCCCCCGGCCAGAGACGCGTACTACCGGGACGGTGCCGCGCGCCCCCACGTGGATCCGGCCGCGCTCCTGGAGGGGCTGAACGACAACCAGCGCGCCGCCGTCGTGCACGCCGGCTCCCCGCTGCTCATCGTGGCCGGCGCGGGCTCCGGCAAGACGCGGGTGCTCACGCACCGGATCGCGTACCTGCTGGGGCAGCGCGGCGTGCACCCCGGCCAGGTCCTGGCGATCACCTTCACCAACAAGGCCGCCGGTGAGATGAAGGAGCGCGTCGAGCAGCTCGTCGGTCCCCGGGCGAGCGCGATGTGGGTCATGACCTTCCACAGCGCGTGCGTGCGCATCCTGCGCCGGGAGAGCAAGAAGCTCGGCTTCACGTCGTCCTTCTCGATCTACGACGCCGCCGACTCCAAGCGCCTCATGGCCCTGGTCTGCCGCGATCTCGACCTCGACCCGAAGCGCTTTCCGCCCAAGTCCTTCAGCGCCAAGATCTCCAACCTGAAGAACGAGCTGATCGACGAGGAGGACTTCGCCGCCCGGGCCACCGACGGCTTCGAGAAGACCCTCGCCCAGGCGTACGCGCTCTACCAGTCGCGGCTGCGCGAGGCCAACGCGCTCGACTTCGACGACCTGATCATGACGACGGTCAATCTGCTGCGCGCGTTCCCGGACGTCGCCGAGCACTACCGCCGCCGCTTCCGGCACGTCCTCGTCGACGAGTACCAGGACACCAACCACGCGCAGTACGCGCTCGTGCGCGAGCTGGTGGGCCCCTCCGCCGAGGGCGGGGGCCAGGAGCCCGCCGAGCTGTGCGTGGTCGGCGACGCCGACCAGTCGATCTACGCCTTCCGCGGCGCGACCATCCGCAACATCCTCCAGTTCGAGGAGGACTACCCGGACGCGACGACGATCCTGCTGGAGCAGAACTACCGCTCCACGCAGACGATCCTCAGCGCCGCCAACGCGGTCATCGAGCGCAACGAGTCCCGCCGCCCCAAGAACCTGTGGACCAACGCGGGCGCGGGCGCGCAGATCACCGGCTACGTCGCCGACACCGAGCACGACGAGGCCCAGTTCGTCGCCGACGAGATAGACCGTCTGACGGACGCGGGCGAGGCGAAGGCGGGCGACGTCGCCGTCTTCTACCGCACGAACGCCCAGTCCCGTGTCTTCGAAGAGGTCTTCATCCGCGTCGGCCTGCCCTACAAGGTCGTCGGCGGCGTCCGCTTCTACGAGCGCAAGGAGGTCCGGGACGTCCTCGCCTACCTGCGCGTGCTGGCGAACCCGGAGGACTCCGTCCCGCTGCGCCGCATCCTGAACGTGCCCAAGCGCGGCATCGGCGAGCGCGCCGAGGCCATGATCGACGCGCTCGCGCAGCGCGAGAAGATCAGCTTCCCGCAGGCGCTGCGGCGTGTGGACGAGGCGTACGGCATGGCGGCGCGCTCCACCAACGCCGTCAAGCGGTTCAACACGCTGATGGAGGAGCTGCGGACGATCGTCGAGTCCGGCGCCGGACCGGCGACCGTCCTGGAGGCGGTCCTGGAGCGGACGGGGTACCTCGCCGAGCTGCAGGCGTCCACCGACCCGCAGGACGAGACCCGTATCGAGAACCTCCAGGAGCTCGCCGCGGTCGCCCTGGAGTTCGAGCAGGAGACCGGTGAGGACACCGAGCCCGCCGGACTCTCCGACTTCCTGGAGCGCGTCGCCCTGGTCGCCGACTCCGACCAGATCCCGGACGAGGAGGAGGACGGCTCCGGCGTCATCACGCTGATGACGCTGCACACCGCCAAGGGCCTGGAGTTCCCGGTGGTCTTCCTGACCGGTATGGAGGACGGCGTCTTCCCGCACATGCGTGCGCTGGGGCAGACCAAGGAGCTGGAGGAGGAGCGGCGCCTCGCGTACGTGGGCATCACGCGCGCGCGGGAGCGGCTGTACCTGACCCGGTCGACGATGCGCAGTGCCTGGGGCCAGCCCTCGTACAACCCGCCGTCGCGGTTCCTGGAGGAGATCCCCGGCAGCCACCTGGAGTGGAAGCGCACGGGCGCGTCGGCCCCGGTGTCCTCCGCCCCGGTCTCCGGGATCGCGTCCTCGCTGTCGTCCTCGCTGTCGCGGTCGCGGTCGGCCGCCTCCGGGGCGTCAGGCTTCGCCACGCGCCGGGGCGGTGCCGCGGAGAAACCCGTCGTGTCCCTGGCGATCGGCGACCGCGTCACGCACGACCAGTTCGGCCTCGGCACGGTGGTCGGCGTGAAGGGGACGGGCGCGAACGCGGAGGCGACGATCGACTTCGGCGACACGAAGCCGAAGAGGCTGCTGCTGCGGTACGCGCCGGTGGAGAAGCTGTAGCCCTCACTCGCCCCGCCCCCGGGGATCCCCGGGACGGACCGGACGCGGCCCCCGCACCACGGGTGCGGGGGCCGTACTGTTCCCGGGCGCTCGGTGATCCGGACATTCGGTGATCCGGTCAAGCGGACAGCGGACAGCGGACAGCCGGGAAGGCACGTGGGCACGCGGGCGCGCATCCGGGCGCTCGGGCGCCCGCGGGGGCGGCCGCGTTCGTCGGGTCCGGCCGGCTCAGGAGGGGTCGAGGCCGTGGCTGCGCAGCCACGGCAGTGGGTCGATCGCGGCGCCGCCGGCCGGGCGCACCTCGAAGTGGAGGTGCGGGCCGGTGGAGTTGCCCGAGTTGCCCGAGAAGGCGATCGGGTCGCCGGCCTTCACGGCGGCGCCCGAGGCGACCTTGTAGGTGGAGAGGTGGCAGTACCAGGTCTCCGTGCCGTCCTTCGCGGTGACGATCACCATGTTGCCGTAGGCGGCGTTCCACTGGGTCCGCACGGTCCCGTCGGTCGCGGCCATCACGGTCGTCCCGTACGAGACCGGGAAGTCGATGCCGGTGTGCGCGGACATCCAGTTGATGCCGGCCTGGCCGTAGTAGGCGCTGAGGCCGTGCTGCGCGACCGGGAGGGCGAACTTCGGGCGCAGCCGCTCCTTGCGGGCCGCCTCCTCCGCCGCCTTCTTCTTCTCCAGCTCCTGCTGGGCCTTGAGGTCGATGCGTTCCTGCGTGCGGCTCGCCCGGTCGGCGAAGTCGTCCACGTCCGCGGAGAGGTTCTGGAGCTGGGTGTCCAGCTTGTTGTTAGCGGTGGACGGCTGGACCGTCTTCGTGTCCGCGGCCGAGGCCGTCGTCTCCTTGGACTCGTCGCCGCCACCGCCCACGGAGGCGGCCGCGATCCCGGCCACGCCCATCACGCAGGCGGAGGGCACGGCCACGGTGAACAGTGCGGAGCGCCGGGCGGGAGGACGGCGGCGGGAACGGGAGCGCGCGGCGGAACGCTCCTCCGCGCGCGTATGCGTGACCACCTCGGCGACGTCGGCCGGCGCGTACGCGTCCGGGCCGGTGTCGCCGTGCGCGCCCGCGCCGTCGCCGAACTCCTCACCGGCGAGCGCGTGTTCGTCGGGCGCGATCTGCTCGAAGGTCGCGGTCGGCTGCTGGTCGAAGGGCAGCTCGTGCGCGGCCGCGTCGAAGGGCTCGAAGCCCTCCTGCGGGACCTGGGGCTGGACCAGGGTCGGCTCGGGGCCCGCGGAGTTCCACGCCGTCGCGTCGTAGGCGCCGCTGTCGAAGATCTGGGTGGCTTCCCACTGCTGGGTCTGCTCGTGCGGGCCGGCCTGCGACCAGGCGGCCGCGTCCCACTGGCCGGTGGCCTCGGGACCGGGCGTCTGCGCCGGGATCCCGGAGAGGTGGTCGTGCCCGGCGTCCTGCCACGTCCCGTCCGCGGCGCCCGCCGGGTCGGTGAAGGCGGTCGCGTCGAACCCGCCCGTCTCGTACGAGGTGGGGTGCGCGCCCTGGCCCGCGTACGGGTCGTAGTGCGCCGTCCCGTGGCTGCCGGTGGCCCACTGCGCGGTGTCGTACGCGCCCGTGTCGGCGCCCGGCACGCTCCCGCCGCCGGTCATGTCGCCGAACAGGGGGTCGGTCGAGAAGGCCGTGGTGGGGGTGTAGCCGCCGGTCTCGTGCCCGCCGAATCCGTCGGCATGGAATCCGGTGGCGGGGTACCCGCCGTACGTGGTGAAGTCGCCGTACTGGCTTCCTTGCTCACCGTAGGGCGCGTGATGCGCCGAGGCGGCTCCGGGAGCCGTGGCCGGGGAGTTCACGGTCCCCGACGGGTGACGGTCGTTCACCAACTTCTCTTTCGCCTCGACGACAGGGGCTGGTAGAGCAGTGCGGCGACTGTACCCGGCAGTATGCGAGCGCGACAATCTTCCGTAGGTTTCGTGCTCGCGGGAAACGGGCATTCGGCCGCCTTTCGGCGGACTGCGCACAGAGCCTTGGCCTTGTGTTCGATGAGTGTTCGATATCGAGGCGGGTGCGGGAGTGCGTCCGGACCACCACCCGTGGGAATCGGACGGACGCCGGAACCGTCACCGGACCGCTGCGGAGACCGTCGCCGGAGTCGGCTTCGGGCCGCTGCGGAGGTCGCCACCGGATCGCCACCGAATCCGCCGCCGGAGCCGTCGCCGGGGTGCCGCCGGGTCGGCCGTGTCCGGACCGCCGGCCGGTGGGTCAGGCCACCGTCAGCCCGCCGGGCCGGTCGGCCGTGGCCGTCTCCTCGGCGTCGAGCACCTGCCGGATGCCGGAGGCCACGGCCGGGTGCACGGGCAGCGCGAGATGCCCGATGCCGCTCACCTGCACGTTCTGCACGAGCAGATCGGGGTGCTCGATACAGGCGGTCCGCAGCGGGTCCATCAGCTGGTCGAGGTCGCTCCAGAAGCTCACGAAGCGCGTACGGCACCCGGGCGCCGGCAGCCGCAGTTCCTCGATCACCGCCGATCCGGGGCGCATCTGCCGCACGATCGGGTGCGCGTTCATCAGCGGCACGACCCGGGTGCCGCCGTGCGGCGTGCCGAGCGTCACGAGCGTACGCACGCGCAGGTCGCCGCCCAGCCGCTGCACGTAGTACCGCGCGATCAGGCCGCCCAGGCTGTGCCCGACGATGTCGACCTCGCGCCGGCCGGTGCGCTCGCAGATGTCCTCGATGTGCCGGCGGAGCAGCTCGGCGGCGGTGCGTATGTCGCAGGTGAGCGGCGAGTAGTTGAGCGACTCGACCTGCTGTCTCCCGTGCTGGGCGAGGGAACGGCGCAGCAGCACGAAGACCGAGCGGTTGTCGATGAACCCGTGCAGCAGGACGACCGGGGGTTTGTCCGGGGTGGGCAGCCGGGCCGGGTCGGTCCCGGAGTCCTCCTCGGTGCCGGAGCCCGGCAGGGCGGCGGGGGCCCGGCGCTCCTGGGTGATGCCGGACGGATAGAGGAAGAGGTGGCCCGCGAGAATCGCCATCTCCAGGGCCGTCGCCTTCAGGAGAGCCAGCGAGAGCCCCGCCAGCTTGTTCGGGAACAGGTGCTGGCAGAGCGGAAGAAAGGGCGCGGCCGCCCTGGTGACCTTCATGGCCGACCTCCTGTCGGCGCACGGAGGGACGCCTCTGTCCCCCGTGTGCCCTCGGGGGAAACCGTCCGCAGAAGGGGACGACGACGCACGAGCGGTGCCCGCTGTGCTGGTGAAACGGCGAAGGTGTCCGCCGTCGTGCGGTCGTCGCCGTGCCGCGCCTCGCGCCCGCCGGCAGGCGGCGCGGAGGTGCGGTGGTTCTCTGTAACGGCTTCCCTTGCGCCCGGTCCGGCTGTGACCCCGTGTGCCACGGGAGCGGGAACGGTGCGCGGTGAACGTGTCCCACGTGTGATTTCCCCCTCGCTCCTTACCGTGAAACTGCCGGGTGCGGGATGCTGGCGATAACGTTCGTTCACTTGCCCGGACCGGCGCGGTACGGGTGGAAACAGATCTCTGCAGAGCGGTGCAGTCGGTTCATGGAGGCAGTGATGGGTGTGGCAGCCGGTCCGATCCGTGTGGTGGTGGCCAAGCCGGGGCTCGACGGGCACGATCGCGGCGCGAAGGTCATCGCGCGTGCGCTGCGCGACGCGGGGATGGAGGTCATCTACACGGGCCTGCACCAGACGCCCGAGCAGATCGTCGACACCGCGATCCAGGAGGACGCCGACGCGATCGGCCTGTCCATCCTCTCCGGAGCGCACAACACCCTGTTCGCCGCGGTCATCGCCCTCCTGAAGGAGCGCGACGCGGAGGACATCAAGGTCTTCGGCGGCGGCATCATCCCGGAGGCCGACATCCCGCCGCTGAAGGAGCAGGGCGTGGCGGAGATCTTCACGCCGGGCGCCACCACGGCGTCGATCGTCGACTGGGTACGGGCGAACATCCGCCAGCCGGCGGAGGCGTAGCCGCCCCGCGGCGTGCACGGGGCACTCGGCACTCAGCGCGCCGCGTGCGACTGTCGCTGTCCCTGTGACCGCCGCTGTCATTGCGACTGCCGGTGTCTCTGCGACCGCCGCTGCCGCGGCTGCCGTCGCCACTGCGGCGGTCGGCCGTGCGCACGGCGGGCGGCGCGTCGGCCGGGGACCCGGGGCACCGGCGGCCGCACGGCCCCCGCTCCGGCCGGTGCCAGGCACGGTCGGCGCGGGAGGCGCCGCGCGGGCGGCGCCGCGCGGTCGGCGCCGCACCGTCAGCCCCCGTCGAGTTCCGCCAGCATCGCCGCGCGCAGGCGCAACGTGCCGACCAGCCGCTGGAACGCCTCCGCCCAGTAGCCCCCGGCGCCGGGCGACGCGTCCTCGGGGTCGTCCCGCGCGGCCGTGAGCGCCTCCAGCCGGCCGGCCGCGGCCGGGTCCAGACACCGCTCGGCCAGACCCATCACACCACTGAAGCTCCATGGGTAACTCCCCGCGTCGCGTGCGATGTCGAGCGCGTCCACCACGGCCCGCCCCAAGGGCTCCGACCAGGGCACGGCGCACACGCCGAGCAGCTGGAACGTCTCGGACAGACCGTGCGTGGCGATGAACACCGCCACCCACTCCGCCCGCTCCCCGGCCGGCAGCGTGCCGAGCAGCTTCGCCCGTTCGGCCAGGGACACCGCGCCCGGACCGGCGGCCTCCGCCGCCGCGGGCGCCCCCAGCAGCGCCCGCGCCCAGGACGGGTCCCGCTGCCGCACCGCGGCCCTGCACCACGCGGCGTGCAGCTCGTCCTGCCAGTCGTCCGCCACGGGCAGCGCGACGATCTCCTGCGGCGTACGCCCGCCGAGCCGCGCGGACCAGCCGCCGAGCGGCGCCGCCTCCACCAGCTGGCCCAGCCACCAGGACCGCTCGCCCCGGCCCGCCGGCGCCGTGGCCGCCACTCCGTCGCGCTCCATCCCCGCGTCGCACTCGTGCGGCGCCTCGACCACGATCGTCGGCGTGCTCCGGGTGCGGTCGACGGACACGCAGGAGCCGGCGCGCTCCGCCATCCGCCCGGCCAGCGCGGAGCCGGGCAGCGCGGAGAGCAGCTCCGCCGCCGTCGACCGTACGTTGCGGCTGCGGTCGGCGAGCGCCCGCTCCAGGAACGGCTCGTCCGCCGGGCCGAGCCCCGCCCGCAGCGAGTCCAGGAACATCAGCCGGTCCTCGGCGCGCTCCGTCGCCCAGGTCGCCGCGAGCAGCTCGCGCGCCGCCGCGGCGTCGCGCGCCCGCACCGCCGTGAGCAGGGCCACCCGCTCCGCGAACAGGCCCTCCTCCCACAACCGCCGCATCGCCTCCGTCTCTCCGGGACCCGGCAGCGCCGCCCCGCCGCCCGGCGCCGAGCGCAGTGCGAACCGCCACTCAGGGTTCAGCCGCGCCAGCCACACCGCCCGCGGCCCCGCGAACGCCAGGGCAGCGGGCCGCAGGTCCGTCCGTCCGCGCGCCGCGTCCAGCAGTGCGGGCAGCAGCTCGGGCGGTGCCGCGAAGCCGCGCCGGTTCGCCGCGGCGAGCCACTGCGGCAGCAGCTCCATGAGGTCGGGCGCGGTGCTCCTGCGCCCGGAGCCCGGACTGGGACGGTCGGCGAGCAGCGTCGCCAGCCGGCGCCCGGCCGCGGGCGGCGGCACCGGACGGGGGTCCGGCGCGGCCGGCTCCAGCGGGGCCGCCGCCGGGCCGGGGCGCAGTCCGGCCCGCCGCCGGACGGTCTCCACCGCCGCCGCGTCCAGCAGCGCCGCCGGAGCGTCACCGCCGGGGGGTGCCCCCGGCGGCGTACGGCGGTCCGTGCCCAGGAGCGCAGCCGTCACCAGCTCCTCCCAGGAGGGGCCCGGAGGCACGTCCCGGTGAACCGGTGCCTCCTCGAACGCTTCGGTCATCGGGACTCCTCTCCCGTACCTCTCGTGCTCCTCGCACTCCTCACGGTCCGCATCTCCCGCGGTCCGTACTCCCGGTGGTCCGCGCTCCTCGGGGTCCGCACTTCCGGCGACCCGCACTCCTCGTGGTCCGTGCGCCGGTCGCCCTCCCCGCCCTTCCGCGCTCCTCGCGCACCGGGCGGTCGGGGGCGCGGTCCCGGGTGCGGGACCGCGCCGCCCTCAGCACAGGGGCACCGCCGCCCCCGGTCCCTGCGGCCAGGCCGTCAGCGGGGTGAAGCCGCGGTGGCCGCACTCGCCGAAGACCGTGACCGGAGCGCCGCCCGACAGGGCGACGAGCCGCCACAGGCCGGAACGGGACCGCGCGGACGACGTCAGCGGCAGCGCCGAGTCGCCGTCCGCGTCGGCCAGTTGCCAGCGGTCGCCGGTACCGCCGCCCCCTCCGCACCCCCTGCTCCCGCCGTCCCCGCCGTCCGGTCCGGGCACGACCCCGGACAGCGTCACCGGGTACGAGTCCAGCCACGGATCGTCGCGCAGCGCCTCCCCGTACAGCGCCGCGGCCCGTGCCACGCCCACCCCCGGCGGACGCGCCCCCTGCCCGGACGCGGAGGCGTCGCCCCGGCCGTACCGCTCGCCCAGGGCGACCCGCAGCCGCCCGGCACCGGGGTGGGCCCGCACGTCCGCGTCCAGGACCAGCCCGACGGGCAGCGACAGCTCCGGCGCGCGGCCCGCCGCCCCGTACGACAGGAGCAGGACCGTGCGCCCCGACCGCGCGCCGTGCAGCCAGATCCGGCGCGTGGTGAGCCGGCTGTCCGCCGTGTCGTACTGGGCGAGGACCGACCAGTGGTCGCGCAGCGCGGGCCCCTCCGCGGGCGCGGGCAGCCCGATCCGCGAGCGGACCGTCGCGGCGAGCCCGTCAGGCAGCCGCTCGCGCCGCAGCCACCCCTGTCCGAGCAGGTGCAGCAGGGCGCACTCCTCCAGCAGCCGCACCGGCCAGCCGGGACCCGACGCCGGTATCGCCCCCAACTCCCGTACGCGGGAGGCCAGTCCCGGCGCCTGCGCGTCGACCATGCGGGCCGCCGTCTCCTCCCACAGCCCGTACCCCTCCCGCTCCGCCGCGGCGAGACCGCCGCGCAGCAGGTCTCCCAGCCGCCGCTCCAGCTCCACCGCGCCCGCGGTGACGTGCTCCGACCGGCGCTCCGCCCTGCGCCGGGCCGCCTCCCGGCCGGCCGGCGCGTCCCCAGATGCCCCGTCCGTCGTCCTCTTCCCCCGACCCTCCTCCCGGACGTGCCGCCGCCTGTCCGAGGCCCACCGCACGGCCCAGTCCGGCGCCTGCCCCCGCGGCACCGCACCGTCCCCGCCCGCCCAGAGGAGCAGCAGCCCCAGCGCGTGCTTGCACGGGACCTTCCCGCTCGGACAACTGCACGTGTACGCGGGCCCCGAGGCGTCCGCGACGTCGATGACCGTCCGATACGGCTTGCTGCCACTGCCTTTGCACAGCCCCCACACCGTCCCCTCGTCAGAATGGCCCGCCTCCGACCACGGACTCGCCGCGCCGAGCTCGCTTCCCGCCTCGCGTGACGCGGCGTCAGGCGCCAGTGCCAGCACCTGGTCCGCCGTCCAGCGCACCCCCTGCTGTGTCATGTCGTCGACGGTAGGCGCCGCCACTGACAATCGACCCTGGCGAGGGTGTCCGCGCAGGTCAGGGCCGGTTGTCAGTGGCGTGGTGCACGGTGGGAAGCACATCCGATCCGGCACCGCCGCGAGGGGGAACGCGCCATGTCCGTGTCCGTCGACCCGACGTCCAGCGAGCCCGGTCCGTACGGCTCCGCACCCGTCCCCGCGTCCGCGCCCACGGATGCGCCCACGGACGCGCGGGCGGGTGTGGGCGCGGAGGCGGGGGAGACGGCGGACGCGGTGCTGCGGCCGCACGCCGAGGACGCGTTCGCGGCCGAGCTGGCCGCGCTCGCCGCGCAGGACGACCGCCCGCGCCCGGCCCGCTGGCGGCTGTCGCCGTGGGCCGTCGCGACGTACCTGCTCGGCGGGGCGCTGCCGGACGGCACGGTGATCACACCGAAGTACGTGGGGCCGCGCCGCATCGTCGAGGTCGCCGTCACCACGCTCGCCACCGACCGGGCGCTGCTGCTGCTCGGCGTGCCCGGCACGGCGAAGACGTGGGTGTCCGAGCACCTCGCCGCCGCCGTCAGCGGCGACTCGACGCTGCTGGTCCAGGGCACGGCCGGGACGCCCGAGGAGGCGATCCGCTACGGCTGGAACTACGCGCGGCTGCTCGCGCACGGCCCCAGCCGCGACGCGCTCGTGCCCAGCCCCGTCATGCGGGCGATGGCGCAGGGGCTGACCGCGCGCGTCGAGGAGCTGACGCGCATCCCCGCCGACGTGCAGGACACGCTCATCACGATCCTGTCGGAGAAGACGCTGCCGATACCGGAGCTGGGCCAGGAGGTGCAGGCCGTACGCGGCTTCAACGTGATCGCCACGGCCAACGACCGCGACCGCGGGGTCAACGAGCTGTCCAGCGCCCTGCGCCGCCGCTTCAACACGGTGGTGCTGCCGCTGCCCGAGACCACCGACGCCGAGGTCGACATCGTCGCGCGCCGCGTCGACCAGCTCGGACGCGCGCTCGACCTGCCCGCGGCCCCCGACGGCGTCGACGAGATCCGTCGCGTCGTCACGGTCTTCCGCGAACTGCGCAACGGCGTCACCGCCGACGGCCGGACGAAGCTGAAGTCGCCCAGCGGCACGCTGTCGACGGCGGAGGCGATCTCCGTCGTCACCAACGGCCTCGCCCTGGCCGCGCACTTCGGCGACGGGGTGCTGCGCCCGGGCGACGTCGCCGCCGGCGTCCTCGGCGCCGTCGTCCGCGACCCGGCGGCCGACCGCGTCGTCTGGCAGGAGTACCTGGAGGCCGTCGTCCGCGAGCGCGACGGGTGGAAGGACTTCTACCGCGCCTGCCGGGAGGTGAGCGCATGACGGACGCGGACGCCGCCACGGACACCGGCGCGGCAGCCGGTACGGAGGCGACGGCCGGGGCGCGTGCCGGGAACACGGCGGCGGGAACGCGTACCGGGGACACGGCGGCGAGGGTGCGTGCCGCGGACACGGCGGCGGAGAGGCGTGCCGCGGGGCCGTTGCTGCTCGGTGTGCGCCACCACGGGCCCGGCTCGGCCCGGGCCGTGCGCGCCGCGCTGGACGCGGCACGGCCCGCCGTCGTCCTCGTCGAGGGGCCGCCGGAGGCGGACGCGCTGGTCCCCCTCGCCGCCGGGGAGGACATGCGGCCGCCGGTCGCGCTGCTCGCCCATGCCGTCGACGAACCCGGGCGGTCGGCGTTCTGGCCGCTGGCCGCCTTCTCCCCGGAGTGGGTGGCGATCCGCTGGGCCCTGCGGCACGGCGCCGAGGTCCGCTTCATCGACCTCCCGGCGGCGCACACCCTGGCGTGGGGCGGGGAAGAGGGCCACGGGGACGGCGACGGCCGGCCGGAGAGGCGGAAGAGACAGGAGGAGGGGGCACCGGAACAGAGGACGGGGGAACGGGAGGTCCCGGAGCCGGAGACGGGGGCTGCGGAACCGGGCGTCCCGGAGCGGGGGGCCGGAGAGCAGGAAGCCCCGGAGGGGGAGCGGGAAGCGGCGGTGCGGGTGGACCCGCTCGCGGTGCTCGCCGGGACCGCCGGGTACGACGACCCGGAGCGCTGGTGGGAGGACGTCGTCGAGCACCGGGACGGGGCGGGGACCGACGCGCTCGCCCCGTTCGAGGTGCTGGCCGAGGCGATGGGCGCGCTGCGGGAGGCGTACGGGACGGGCGGGCACGAGCGGGACCTCGTGCGCGAGGCGCACATGCGGCTGAAGGTCCGCGCCGCCCGGCGGGAGTTCGGGGACGACCGGGTCGCCGTGGTGTGCGGCGCCTGGCACGTACCGGCGCTGCGGCTCAGGGCGGCCGTCGCCGCCGACCGGGCCCTGCTGAAGGGGCTGCCCAGGGTGAGGACCGACATGACGTGGGTGCCCTGGACGCACCGGAGGCTGGCCCGGGCGAGCGGTTACGGCGCGGGGATCGACTCGCCGGGCTGGTACGGGCATCTGTTCGACGCCCCCGACCGGCCGGTCGAGCGGTGGCTGGCCAAGGTGGCCGGGCTGCTGCGGCAGGAGGACCGGATCGTGTCGTCCGCGCACGTCATCGAGGCCGTACGGCTGGCGGACACGCTGGCCGCGCTGCGCGGCCGGCCGCTCGCCGGGCTGACCGAGACCACGGACGCCGTACGGGCCGTGATGTGCGACGGGTCCGACGTCCCGCTCGCGCTGGTGCACGACCGGCTCGTCGTCGGCGACGTCCTCGGCGAGGTCCCCGACGCCGCGCCCGCCGTACCGCTGCAGCGGGACCTCGCCCGCGCCCAGCGCCGGCTGCGGCTCAAACCGGAGGCCGCCGAGCGGGAGCTGGAGCTCGACCTGCGCAAGGACAACGACGCGGAGCGCAGCAGACTGCTGCACCGGCTGCGGCTCCTCGGCGTCCCGTGGGGGGAGGCCGCCGCGTCGCGGGGGAGCACGGGCACCTTCCGGGAGACATGGCGGCTGAGGTGGGAGCCGGAACTGGCGGTGCGCGTCGCCGAGGCCGGGATCTGGGGCACGACCGTGCCGGCGGCCGCGACCGCGAAGGCCGGGTCGGACGCCGTCGCCGCGCGCACGCTCGCCGACGTCACGGCGCTCGCCGAAGACTGCCTGCGCGCCGGGCTCCCGGACGCCCTCCCCGTGGTGATGCGCGTGCTCGCCGACCGCGCCGCGCTCGACGCCGACGTGGGCCGCCTCGCCCAGGCGCTGCCCGCCCTGGTGCGCTCCCTGCGCTACGGCGACGTCCGCGGCACGGACACCGGGGCGCTGGCCGGGGTCGCGGCCGGACTCGCCGAACGCGTCTTCGTCGGGCTGCCCCCGGCCTGTGCCGCGCTGGACGCGGAGGCGGCCGAGGAGATGCGCCGCCACGTGGACGCGGTGCACGGGGCGGTGGGCCTGCTGGCCGAGAGCGGCACCACGGTCGCGGCGGCGGGCGTGCGGCCGGACATCCGGGACCGGTGGCACGGCGTGCTGCGCGCGCTCGCCACCCGCGACACCGTCCACGGCGTCCTGCGGGGCCGCGCCGTGCGCATGCTGCTCGACGAGGGGCGGCTCGCGCGGGAGGAGGCCGCCCGGCTGATGGGGCTCGTGCTGTCGCCGGGCACGGCGCCCGGGGACGCGGCCGCGTGGATCGAGGGGTTCGTCGGCGGGAGCTCCGGCGGCGGCCTGCTCCTCGTGCACGACGAGCGGCTGCTCGGGCTGGTCGACGCGTGGCTGACCGGGGTGCCCGCGGACGCGTTCACCGACGTGCTGCCGCTGCTGCGCCGCACGTTCTCGGCGTACGAGCCCGGCGTGCGCCGGACGCTGGGGGAACTGGTGCGACGGGGACCCGGCGCGCCGGGCGGTACCGCGGCCGTCACCGCGGTACCGGGCTTCGCCCCGGACCCCGACGCGAGGCGTGCCGACGCCGTCCTCCCGGTACTGCGCCTGCTGCTCGGCCGCGACGAGCCGGGCGGCCCGGGCGGCCCGGACGGCCCGGGAGATCTGGACGGCCCGGGTGGTCCAGGAGCCCCGAACGGCCCAGGGGGCCCTTCCGGCCCGGTCGAGCCGTCCGGTGCCGGCCCGTCCGGACCGTACGCCGCCCCCGGCGACGACAGCAACGGCAACAGCGGAAGCAACGGCAGCGGCGGAAGCAGCGGCGGCAGCGGCAGTAAGGGCGGCAACGGCGGCAGCGGCAACGATCTCGTGGGGGCGGACCGATGACGGAACCCGGGCACGGCGGGCGCGTCCCCGCGGACGAACGGCTGCGCCGGTGGCGGCTCGTGCTCGGCGGGGACGAGGCGGACGGCACCGGGCACGGCCTCACCGGGCGGGACGCCGCGATGGACGCGGCCCTCGGCGCGCTGTACGGGCAGGGCGACGGCCGGGGGACGGCCGGACAGGGAGGCAAGGGACGGTCCGGGCGGGACCGTCCGGCGGGACTCGGCGCCTCCGCGCCGTCCGTCGCACGGTGGCTCGGCGACATCCGCACCTACTTCCCGTCCTCCGTCGTGCAGATCATGCAGCGGGACGCCGTCGACCGCCTCGGCCTGGCCACCCTGCTGCTCGAACCGGAGATGCTGGAGGCGGTGGAGGCCGACGTCCACCTCGTCGGCACCCTGCTCTCGCTCAGCAGGGCCATGCCGGAGACGACCAGGGAGACGGCGCGGACCGTCGTACGGAAGGTGGTCGAGGACCTGGAGAAGCGGCTCGCCGCCCGCACCCGGGCCACGCTCGCCGGGGCCCTCGACCGCAGCGCCCGCGCCGACCGGCCGCGCCACCGCGACATCGACTGGAACCGCACGGTCTCCGCGAACCTCAAGCACTACCTGCCCGAGTACCGGACGGTCGTGCCCGAGCGGCTCGTCGGGTACGCGCGGGCGTCCCGGTCCGTGCGCAAGGAGGTCGTCCTCTGCGTCGACCAGTCGGGCTCGATGGCGGCGTCCGTCGTGTACGCCTCGGTGTTCGGCGCGGTCCTGGCCTCGATGCGGTCCCTCGCCACCCGGCTCGTCGTCTTCGACACGGCCGTCGTCGACCTCACCGACCGGCTCGACGATCCGGTGGACGTCCTCTTCGGCACACGGCTCGGCGGCGGCACGGACATCAACCGGGCCCTCGCGTACTGCCAGTCGCGCATCACGCGCCCCGCCGAGACGGTGGTCGTACTGATCAGCGACCTCTACGAGGGCGGCATACGCGACGGGATGCTGAAGCGGGTCGCGGCGATGAAGGCGTCCGGCGTGCAGTTCGTGACGCTGCTCGCGCTGTCGGACGAGGGAGCGCCCGCGTACGACAGGGAGCACGCGGCGGCGCTGGCGGCCCTCGGCGCGCCGGCCTTCGCCTGCACGCCCGACCTCTTCCCCGAGGTGATGGCGGCGGCGCTGGAGAAACGCCCGATCCCGATACCCGACAGCGCCGCGCCGCCCCGGTGAGACCGTTCCGACAGCGGCGGCGCGTCGCCGGTGAGTCCCTCCCCGGCGACGCGCCGCCCGGTGGGACCGTCACGGACGCCGCTCGGACGAGACCGCCTGAGACCGCCGCGGACGCCGCGCCCGCAGGGCGGGCGGACGCCACGCCCGGCTCCACAGGGAACGGGGGACGGGGGACGGGGGACGGGGGACGGGGCAGGCACCGTCCGGCCCCGCGGGGAAAGCGGATCGGACGGCCGGATCCGCCGGCCGGTCCGGCCGGGGCCGTCGGTCCGCCGGCCGGGACCGTCGATCCGTCCGGCCGCGCTCCCCGCGGCCGGGGGACGGGACGCGCTCATCGGGGCGGGCGCTCCCGGGCCGTTCCCTCCCTGGGGCGCACCACGGGCCTCACCAGGCAAACCCCGTCCCGGTGAGGTTCCGATCTGTGACGGGTATCACCGCTCAGGTGTGATCTGGGATTTAGGGACCTGCCGGTCACGGCGATAACCTGCGAGACGGACATGCCGCGTGCCTGGCCTCCGTGCACGCCTTCCCTGTGACCGCGCCGTCACGTTGCCCTCGCGGCACGCCCACGCAGACAACGAACCGCGAGATACCTGATAGGGACGGACGCGCGTGGACCTGTTCGAGTACCAGGCGAGGGACCTCTTCGCCAAGCACGATGTACCGGTGCTGGCCGGTGAAGTCATCGACACGCCTGAGGCGGCGCGCGAGATCACCGAGCGTCTGGGCGGCAAGTCCGTCGTCAAGGCGCAGGTGAAGGTCGGTGGTCGCGGCAAGGCCGGCGGTGTGAAGCTGGCCGCCTCCGCGGACGAGGCCGTCGCCCGCGCGACGGACATCCTCGGCATGGACATCAAGGGCCACACGGTCCACAAGGTGATGATCGCCGAGACCGCGCCGGAGATCCTCGAGGAGTACTACGTCTCCTTCCTCCTCGACCGCGCCAACCGCACCTTCCTCTCCATCGCCTCCGTCGAGGGCGGCATGGAGATCGAGGAGGTGGCGGCCACCCGCCCCGAGGCCGTCGCCAAGACCCCGATCGACGCCATCGACGGTGTGACCCCGGAGAAGGCCCGCGAGATCGTCGAGGCCGCGAAGTTCCCGGCCGAGGTCGCCGACAAGGTCGCGGACGTCCTGGTCAAGCTGTGGGACACCTTCATCAAGTCGGACGCCCTCCTCGTCGAGGTCAACCCGCTGGCCAAGGTCGCCTCCGGTGACGTCATCGCCCTCGACGGCAAGGTGTCGCTGGACGACAACGCCGAGTTCCGTCACCCCGAGTTCGAGGAGCTCCACGACAAGGCCGCCGCCAACCCGCTCGAGGCGGCCGCCAAGGAGAAGGGCCTCAACTACGTCAAGCTCGACGGCGAGGTCGGCATCATCGGCAACGGCGCGGGTCTCGTCATGAGCACCCTGGACGTCGTCGCGTACGCCGGTGAGAAGCACGGCAACGTCAAGCCCGCCAACTTCCTGGACATCGGCGGCGGCGCCTCCGCCCAGGTCATGGCGAACGGCCTGGAGATCATCCTCGGTGACGCGGACGTGCGCTCCGTGTTCGTCAACGTCTTCGGCGGCATCACCGCCTGCGACGAGGTCGCCAACGGCATCGTGCAGGCCCTGAAGCTCCTCGAGGAGAAGGGCGAGAAGGTCGAGAAGCCGCTCGTCGTCCGCCTCGACGGCAACAACGCCGAGCTGGGCCGCAAGATCCTCGACGACGCCGACCACCCGCTGGTCCAGCGCGTCGACACCATGGACGGCGCGGCCGACAAGGCCGCCGAGCTGGCCGCCGCCAAGTAAGCACCTAGGACGAGGACGTCAACACACCATGGCTATCTGGCTCAACAAGGACAGCAAGGTCATCGTCCAGGGCATGACCGGCGCCACCGGCATGAAGCACACCAAGCTCATGCTCGGTGACGGCACCAACGTCGTGGGCGGCGTGAACCCGCGCAAGGCGGGGCAGACCGTGGACTTCGACGGCACCGAGGTACCCGTCTTCGGGACCGTCAAGGAGGCCATCGAGAAGACCGGCGCGAACGTGTCCGTCATCTTCGTGCCGGAGAAGTTCACCAAGGACGCGGTCGTCGAGGCCATCGACGCCGAGATCCCGCTGGCCGTCGTGATCACCGAGGGCATCGCCGTGCACGACACGGCGTCCTTCTGGGCGTACGCGGGCAAGAAGGGCAACAAGACCCGCATCATCGGCCCGAACTGCCCCGGCATCATCACCCCGGGCCAGTCCAACGTCGGCATCATCCCGGGCGACATCACCAAGCCGGGCCGCATCGGCCTGGTCTCGAAGTCCGGCACGCTGACGTACCAGATGATGTACGAGCTGCGCGACATCGGCTTCTCCACCGCCGTCGGCATCGGTGGCGACCCGATCATCGGCACCACGCACATCGACGCCCTGGCCGCCTTCCAGGACGACCCCGACACCGACCTGATCGTCATGATCGGCGAGATCGGCGGCGACGCCGAGGAGCGGGCCGCGGCCTTCATCAAGGAGAACGTGACCAAGCCGGTCGTCGGCTACGTCGCGGGCTTCACCGCGCCCGAGGGCAAGACCATGGGCCACGCCGGCGCCATCGTCTCCGGCTCCTCCGGCACCGCCCAGGCCAAGAAGGAGGCCCTGGAGGCCGCCGGCGTCAAGGTCGGCAAGACCCCGACCGAGACGGCGAAGCTGGCCCGCGAGATCCTCGCCGGCTGACCTTCCGCCGCACGGCACGCACGGACGGGCCCGCATCCGCGAGGGGTGCGGGCCCGTCCGCGTGCCCGCCCGTAAGAATGTCCGGCCGGGTGCCCGGTCAGGTGCCCGGCGGTTCAGCGGGTCTCCGGGACCAGGCGGTACGGGCCGTTCGTCACCGCCGAGCGGAGCTCGGCGCGCAGGGTGAGGTCCGCCGGGGACAGCGGGCCGGGACCGGAGCGCGGCGGCACCCCGCGCACCGACGCGGCGGGGGCCTGCGGCGCCTCGTAGTGGTCGGGCGCCCGGTGCAGCGTGAACACCGTCGCGCCGACGATCAACGCGGTGAACGCGATCGCCGCGCGGGTCCAGTGCCGGGCCCGCCGCTCGCTGCCGGCGCGCACCGCGACCGGCCTCGGCACGGGCCGCAGGCGTTCCGTGCCCGCGAGCCCGGTCATCCGCCGCCGCAGCGCCTCGGGGTCCTCCAGACCGGGGACGCGGGAGGCGACGGCGTCGCGCGCGTACTCCACCCGGCCCGCCGCCGCGGGCGTGCTCGCCTCCGTCTCGGCCGCGGTCTCGGGCAGGTCCAGGCCGATCCCGTCGTACAGCAGGAGCGTGCGGCGGTACGCGGGCGGCAGGCTCAGCAGCGCCGTCAGCAGGCGCCGGTCGTCGAGCGCGGCGGGCGGCTGCTCCGGGGTGCGGTGCCGGGGACGCAGCCGGTGCCAGGGCGACAGGGCGTACTCGTGCGCCACCGCCCGCACCCAGCCCGCCGGATCGCGGTCGACGGCCACCTCGGGCCAGCGCTGCCAGGCGAGGTGGAAGGCCCGCTCCACGGCCTCCCGCGCCAGCTCCCGGCGCCCGGTGAGCAGGTACGCCTGCCGTACGAGGGCCGGGGCGCAGAACGCGTAGAGCGCGTCGAAGGCCTGATCGGGCGTCAGCTCCGCCTCGGCCGCCTTGTCAGCATCGTTCGCCCCATCCGCCTCCCCCTTCTCGGCTCTCCCGCCCTTCTCGACCTTCTCTCCCTTCTTGCTCTTCTCGCCTGCTTCGCTCGTTCCGTCCGCTCCGCCTGCCGGGCGCGCACTGACGGCCGCGTCCGCCGCGTCCACTGAGCCCGCCGGGCCCGCCGGGCCCGCCGCATGCGTCGTGCACGCTCCGCCGTCCGCCACGCTCTTCGTGCCCGCCGCGTCGTCCGCGCCCGTCCCGCCGGCCTTGTTCACCCCATCGGCCGTGTCCGCCGCCGCGGCGGCTGCGCCCGTCCCGGCGGCTCCTCCGCCCGCGCCCCACGATCTTCCGGGCCTCCTCGCCCTCCCGGTCCTCTCCGTCCCCTCGCCCGGCCGGGGCTTCCCGGACGTGCGGGCGGGCGCGGTACCGGCCCCGGACTCCGTGCGTACGACGATCTCGCGCACGGCTCTCCCTGCGGCCTCCCCGGCGGATCCCGCCCGCGGCGGGGAGGCGGTGCCGGAGGTCTCCGAGATGATCAACAGCCGTGCGTACGCCTCCCGTTGGCGGCCGCGCGGCGTGGTGCGCCCGGTCTCCCAGGCGCGCACCGTCTTGCGGGAGACCCCGATCTCCGCCGCGACCTGGGCCTGGCTCAGGGACCGGGCCTCGCGCAGACGGCGGCGTTCCTTGGGCGGCGGCAGGGGGGTGGCGGGAGTCTGCGTCACCGGGCGCCCCTTCCAGCGGAAAAGTACATAAAAAGTATCTTGGGCGACACATCCGGTCTTGGCGGGTTGCGCCGGTAAAGCGCGTGTCGTTGGCAGCATGGCCGTCGTGACCCGTATGACCGACCGCCCCACCGACCGCCCCACCGATCGCCCCACCGATCGCCCCACCGATCGTCCGAACGGCCGTCCCGCCGAGCGCAGGCCGTCGCCGGTCTCCCCGCCCGCCCGCGTGCGGGGGAGATCGCCCGGGCCGGTGGACGCCCTGCTGTCCGGGGCGCTCGCGGCGGGGCTCGGGCTCGCCTCCTTCGCCATGCTCGTCACGCTGCTGTGGGTCAGCTCGCCGTACCCGGACAGCGGGCCCGACGGGGTGGTGCACGTCGCCGCGGCGCTGTGGCTGCTCGCGCACGGCGCCGAACTGGTCCGCACCGACACGCTCTCCGGCGTGCCCGCGCCCCTCGGCGTCGTCCCGCTGCTCCTCGTCGTCCTGCCCCTCTGGCTGCTGCACCGGGGAGGCCGCGACGCCGCGCTGGGCGGCACGGCGGCGGAGGGCGGCGTCCCGGTGGCGGATCACTCCGCCGCCGAGGAGCCGCCGCTGGTCCCCGTGCGGACCGCCTGGGGCGGTGCCGTCGCCGGTTATCTGGCCGTCGGCGCCGCCGTCGCGCTCTACGCCTCGACGGGCGGGCTGCGGCCGGACTGGGTGACGACGGTCCTGGCCCTGCCCCTGCTCGCGACGGTCGCGGCGGGAGCGGGCGTGTGGACGGCGTACGGGCGTCCGGTGGATCCCCTGTCGCCGGCCGTGCGCCGCGTGCTGGACGCGCTGCCCGCGGGCGCGCGCCGCTTCGCCGTCCGGCGGGTCCTGGAGCCGGACGCGCGGCGGCGGATCGCGGTGGCCGGACGCGCGGCCGGGGCCGGCACGGCCGTGCTGGCGGGCGGCGGCGCGCTGCTCGTGGGCGTGTCGCTGGTGTGGCACGGCGCGGTGGCGCGGGCGTCGTTCCCGCAGCTCACCGAGGGATGGTCGGGGCGGTGCGCGGTCCTGCTGCTGGCACTCGCGCTCGTGCCGAACGCCGCCGTGTGGGGCGCGTCCTACGGCCTCGGCCCCGGCTTCCTGCTCGGCGCGGGCCATGCGGCGGGTCCCCTGTCGGCGGCGGCCGCGCCGATGCTGCCGCCCTTCCCGCTGCTGGCGGCGGTGCCGGACAGCGGCCCCGGCACGCCGCTGACCTGGGCGGCGGGAGCGGTGCCCTTGGCGGCCGTGACGGCCGTGGCGTGGTTCGTGGTGCGGGCGGGCGTACCGGAGCGCGAACCCGGCGGGGGGGCGCCCGTACGCGGTGAGGCGCGCACCGGACCACGGCCACCCGGGCGGACCGCGCCGTGGCCGGCCGGGCGGACCGCCGGGACCGTGGTCCTGGCGGCGGCCCTGACCGCCGCGGCCCTCGCGGTGCTCGCCGCGGCGTCCGGCGGCCCTCTGGGGACGCGCACGCTGGCCGCCTTCGGGCCCGTGTGGTGGCAGACGGGGGCGGCGGCGTTCGCGTGGTGCGCGGTGGTGGGCGTACCGGTGGCCCTGGGCCTGCGGGCCTGGCGCCTGCGCGCACCGGGCCGGAACGGGGCGGAGGCCCGGACCGGGACCGGAGCCGGTTCCGAGGAGGCGTCCGCATCGCGCGCGCGGTTCTCGCGCCGCCCGCGGCCCGGACGGAACGGCGAGCCCCTCGCTCCCGGCCGCCGCACCGGGCCCGGCGGCGGACCGCACGGGGCACCCGGGCTCCCGGCGTCGGCCGACTCCAGCGGACCGGAGCCGTACGGCACGTACGGCACGGGCGGTGCGGACAGCGCGTACGGCCCGCACGGCACGGGCGGTGGGCGGGCGCGCCGCCTCGGCCGCCGCGCCCGGACGGCTCTGCTCGCGCCCTTCGCCCCGCTCACGCGGTCCCGAACGTCCCGGTCCCGGCGGGGCGGTACCGGGACGTTCGGGACCGGGGGGCTTGCCGCACCGCACGCGCCGGAGCCGGACGGGACGGCCGGAACCCCTCGGCCGTCCGAGCCGCGGGACGCCTCCGACCCGTACGGGCCGTGGGACGAGCCGGAGCCGTACGACTTCCTGCCGGCCGACGACGCCGGGGTCCCGGACTGGTACGACGTCGCCGCCCCGACCTGGCCCGGGGGAGGCTCCCTCGCACCCCGCTCGCCGAGCGGCGCGTCGAGTACGCCGGACGGGCGTCCGGAAAGTCCAGAGGGCCGGGAAAGTCCGGAGGGTCCGGACGATCCGTCCGTACGCCCGTCCCCGCCGAACGGCGCCTAGTGCCGTGACCGGAGAGGTTCACCGGCTCACGACGCCCGGCACGGCACTCCCCCTGGCTCTTCGAGCAGGGGACCCCCACGCCGCGTTGTCGGAGCCGTCCGAGTACGTCCACAGTACGAGGGTGGTCCTCCGCCTTGCGACGCGCCGCACCGGACGCCGTGAGCCCACGGCGGACCTCTCGGCTCGCGGCACCAGCCGCCGCACCGTCGGGCCCGGCCGCACCCGGACGCGGCCGATCGCCCGAGGCCAGTCGCCCTGGGGCGCCCGGGACCAGTCGCCCTGGGGCGCCCGGGGCCGGTCGCCCGCAGTCGGCCCCACCCGCTCCGTCCGACCGCGTCCGCTCGTCCTTCCGACCGCGTCCGTCCGCCCGGTTCAGTCGGCCCGCTTCGCCCCGCCGGCCGGCCGGTAGACGCACACGACGGCGCCCGTCGGGCCGACGGCGCTGGAGACCAGGTCGAACGCGTGCCGCAGGCCGTCGTCGGGGAAGATCGTCTTGCCGCCGCCGAGGACCACCGGCATGACGACGAGCCGCAGCTCGTCCACCAGGTCCGCGTGCAGGAGGGCGCGCACGAGCGTGGGGCTGCCCATGACGACCAGGTCGCCGCCGTCCGCCGCGCGCAGCTCCCCGACGCGGGCGACCGCCTCCCCGCCGGGGATGCGCGTGGTGTTGCTCCAGGTCGCCGCGGCGTCGTCGAGCGTCGAGGAGACGACGTACTTGGGGATGGCGTTCATCCGGTCGGCGAACGGGTCACCGGCCCGCTCCGGCCAGGCCGCGGCCATCGTCTGCCAGGTGCGGCGCCCGAACAGCAGTGCCTCGGCGTCCGCCAGCGCCCCGTCGAAGGCCCCGCCCACCACCTTCTCGTCGAAGAACGGGTGGGACCAGCCGCCGTGGGCGAACCCGCCCTCGGTGTCCTCGTCCGGTCCGCCCGGTGCCTGCACGACCCCGTCCAGGCTGATGAACTCAGTGATCACGACGCGCATGGAAACCGCTCCCCTCCATAGTCCCGGTTGTGTCCGCTACGACTGCGTCCGTGCGTACGCGGGGACAGACCGCCGCGCCGTCCGGAACTCATCGGCGTACGGCGCGGCGCGCGGGAGAAGCGCGCGGCGCCCTCCGGGTGCCCGGCGGTCTAGCCGCGCGTGCCCAGCAGGTCGCGCAGCTGTTCGGGCAGGTGCTCGTCGCAGGACTGCTTCGCGCTGTTGGTCAGCGCGTCGTTCACGCAGGTGTAGTAGTCGCGGTAGACCAGCTGGGCCGCGAACGTCGACGCCACCAGGGCGAGGGCCAGGGCCGCCGTGACCAGTCCGCTGACCGCGGCGGTCGTCTGCGGCCGCGCGGCCGGCACGGCCGGGGCGGGGGCCGTCGGGTCCGGCGTGCGGGGCTTGGCGCGCAGCGCGCTCACGCCCCAGTACAGGGCCAGCGCGCCGAGCAGCAGGGCCACGTACGACCAGCTGAAGAGGGCGAAGAAGAAGGCCCACATGCCGGACAGCAGTGCGTAGCGCGCGCGGCGCTGGGCCGGGTCGGTGGGGTCCCAGCGCATGCCGGTGCCGGGACCGCCCTCCGGACCGCCCTGGCCGCCCGGCCGCTCGCCGGGACCGCCGGGCCGGTCGCCGAAGCCGCCGCCCGTCGAGCGGCCCGGCTGCCGGTCGCTCCACTGGCTGCCCCAGGGGGAGCGGCCGCCCTCGCCGCCGTCCTGCCGGTCGGACCCGTCGGCGGGGCGCCGCGGCTGCCACGGCCGGTCGGGCGTGCCCTCCGGCGGCGGCGCGAAGGGGTTGTCCTCCCGGCCGCCCCGGTCGCCGGACGCCGGACGGCCCCCGGCCGCGTCCCGCCCGCCACCGGAGCCGGAATCGGCGCCGTCACCGGAGCCGGAGCCCTCGTGCCCGTCCTTGCCCCCGCCCCCGGCGCCGGCGGACGGGGCGGCGGGCCGCTCCCGCATCAGGAATCCGCCGGGCGCCGCCACCGGGAACCGGGGCACCGCGCCGGGGCCGGCCGACCGCATGCCGTCGGCCGCGCCGCCGGCCAGGGCCGGCAGGGGCCGCAGGAGCACGTCGCGGCCCTCTCCCCGGGGCGCCCCGGCCGGTCCGGCGGCGGGGGAGGGGAGGAGCGAAAGGAGTCGGAGGCTGCGGTCCGGCATCAGGTGTGCGTCTTCCCCTTGGTGAGAGTGCGGTGGGCGTCGTGTCCGAGTGCGTACCCGTTCCCCGGTCAACGTCCCGTGAGGCGAAGGCGTTCCCCGGGCGGGCCGCGCGGTCCGGGCGGATTCTCCCCAGACGCTACCTTCCGGCCCCGCCCCCGTCCCGTGGGGGCCGTCCGGTGTGCCGGTATCGTTGCTGACGGTCGGGCGCTTCGTAGACTTCCCCGTATACCGGGGCGCGAAGCATTCGTACGACCGTACAAACGCTCTCCCGAGAAAGGGCCCCGCTGTGGCCAAGCGCCTCGTCGTGCTGGTCTCCGGATCAGGTACGAATCTGCAGGCACTCCTCGACGCGATCGCGACGCAGGGCACGGCCGTCTACGGGGCCGAGATCGTCGCGGTCGGCGCCGACCGTGACGGCATCGTCGGGCTGGAACGCGCCGAACGCGCCGGGCTGCCGACCTTCGTGCGGAGGGTCAGGGACTACGCCACCCGCGAGGAGTGGGACGCGGCCCTGGCCGAGGCCACCGCCGCGTACGAGCCGGACCTCGTGGTGTCGGCCGGGTTCATGAAGATCGTGGGCAAGGAGTTCCTGGCGCGCTTCGGCGGCCGGTTCGTCAACACCCATCCCGCCCTGCTGCCCAGCTTTCCCGGGGCGCACGGCGTCCGCGACGCCCTCGCGTACGGCGCGAAGGTCACCGGGTGCACCGTCCACTTCGTCGACGACGGCGTCGACACCGGCCCGATCATCGCCCAGGGCGTGGTCGAGGTCCGGGACGAGGACGACGAAGCCGCTCTGCACGAGCGCATCAAGGAAGTCGAGCGAAGGCTGCTGGTCGACGTCGTGGGACGGCTCGCCCGTCACGGCCATCGCATCGAGGGACGAAAGGTAGTTATCCCGTGACCGCCGAAGGTACGCAGGCAACGCAGGCGCAGGAGACGAAGCGGCCGATCCGCCGGGCGCTCGTCAGCGTGTACGACAAGACCGGCCTGGAGGGGCTCGCGCGCGGGCTGCACGAGGCCGGCGTCGAGCTGGTCTCCACCGGCTCCACCGCCGCCCGGATCGCCGAGGCCGGCGTGCCGGTCACCAGGGTCGAGGAGCTCACGGGCTTCCCCGAGTGCCTGGACGGCCGGGTCAAGACGCTGCACCCGCGCGTGCACGCCGGCATCCTCGCCGACCTGCGCCTGGAGTCGCACCAGCGGCAACTGGCCGAGCTGGGCGTGGAGCCGTTCCAGCTGGTGATCGTCAACCTCTACCCGTTCCGCGAGACCGTCGCCTCGGGCGCGTCGCCGGACGAGTGCGTCGAGCAGATCGACATCGGCGGCCCCTCGATGGTCCGCGCCGCCGCCAAGAACCACCCGTCGGTCGCCGTGGTCACCAGCCCCGAGCGCTACGGCGACGTGCTCGCCGCCGTCCGCGACGGGGGCTTCGACCTGAGCGCCCGCAAGCGGCTGGCCGCCGAGGCATTCCGGCACACCGCCGCGTACGACGTGGCCGTGGCCTCCTGGTTCGCGAGCGAGTACGCGCCCGTGGACGACTCGGCCTTCCCCGACTTCTTCGGTGCGACCTTCGAGCGCCGCAGCACCCTGCGCTACGGCGAGAACCCGCACCAGGGCGCCGCCCTCTACGTCGACGGCACGGGCGGCCTCGCCGACGCCGAGCAGCTGCACGGCAAGGAGATGTCGTACAACAACTACACGGACACGGACGCCGCGCGCCGTGCCGCGTACGACCACGCCGAGCCCTGCGTCGCGATCATCAAGCACGCCAACCCCTGCGGCATCGCGGTCGGCGCGGACGTCGCCGAGGCGCACCGCAAGGCGCACGCGTGCGACCCGCTGTCCGCGTTCGGCGGCGTCATCGCCGTCAACCGGCCGGTCAGCAAGGAGATGGCCGAGCAGGTCGCCGAGATCTTCACCGAGGTCATCGTCGCGCCCGACTACGAGGACGGCGCCCTCGAGGCCCTCACCAAGAAGAAGAACATCCGCGTGCTGCGCGCCCCCGAGGGCCCGTCCGCGCAGGTCGAGGTCAAGCAGATCGACGGCGGCCGGCTGCTCCAGGTGGCCGACCGGCTCCAGGCCGACGGCGACGACCCGGCGAACTGGACCCTCGCGAGCGGCGACGCGCTCTCCGCGCAGGAGCTGGACGAGCTGGCCTTCGCCTGGCGCGCCTGCCGCGCGGTGAAGTCCAACGCGATCCTGCTCGCCAAGGACGGCGCCTCGGTCGGCGTCGGCATGGGCCAGGTCAACCGCGTCGACTCCGCGAAGCTCGCGGTCGCGCGGGCCGGCGAGGAGCGGGCCCGCGGCTCGTACGCGGCCTCGGACGCGTTCTTCCCGTTCCCCGACGGCTTCGAGATCCTCGCCGAGGCGGGCGTCAGGGCCGTGGTCCAGCCGGGCGGTTCGGTCCGTGACGAGCTGGTCGTCGAGGCCGCGAAGAAGGCCGGCGTGACCATGTACTTCACCGGTACGCGCCACTTCTTCCACTGATCCCGCCGGGCGGCCGGCCGGCCACCGCGCCCGCCGGTCCGCCCGCGGCCGCACGCACCAGGGCCGTGTCCCCCCGTACGAGGGGACACGGCCCTGTGGCATGTGCGGTGCGGGGGCGGGGCCCGCGTCGGCTCAGTTCTGGACGACCATCGTGCCGGCGGCCTTGTCGTGCCAGCCCTGCTGGCGGCCCGACTTGTCCCAGAACGGGGACAGGTAGACGAGCAGCTGGCCGATGCCGCAGGCGAAGCTGCCGACGATCGGGATGATCCAGCGGATGAAGGAGGAGCCCAGGCCGGGCTTCTGGCCCGTGTCGGCCTTCACGACGCGCAGGCCGACGGCGAGCTTGCCCAGGGTCGCGCCCACCAGCGCGATCAGCAGCCACTCGTAGAGCAGGGTGAGCACCCAGAGGACACCGAGCACGGCGCCGAACGACGCCGCGAAGTCGCCGCTGGCGTCGTTGACGCAGCTCTGGTAGGCGGCCGAGCTCGGGTCGCAGTCGCTGATCGAGTCGGCGGACCCGGCGACGCCGGCGACGACGAGGATGGCGTAGACGATGCCGATGATGACGCCGTCGATCATCCGGGCGCCGAAACGGCGGCCCATGCTGGCGACCCGGGGACCGGGGCCGCCCGGGTAACCCGGCTGCTGGGGGTAGCCGGGCTGCTGCGGGTAGCCGTAGCCCTGCGGCGGCACGCCCTGCGGCGCCTGCGGGTAGCCGTAGCCGGGCTGCTGCGGGTAGCCCTGCGGCGGGACGCCCTGCGGGGCCTGGGACGGGTAGCCGTAGCCCGGCTGCCCGGGCTGGTTCTGCGGGGGACCCGCGTTGTACGGGTTGTTCGGCTCGCCGAAGCTCATGGCGAAATCTCTCCGTTGGTGTATCGGGGACGATGCGGTTCCAGCGGAGGAACTTCACAAATCGAGCGGTTCGCCCCCCTGCGCTGCCGCGACTTTGCGCCGCTCATCGTGCTGGCAAGGTTGAGGCGTTGTCCAGTCGTATAGCCCTTATGTTGCGCAAGTGAAGCATTGTCCCGGCCTGGAGACGGCCCGGGGACGGCCCGGGGACGGCCCGGGGAACGGTTCGGGGGCGGCCGAATTGGAACACAGGAGGGGTCATCCGCGAGGATGGGGGACATGACCGCCCAGATTCTCGATGGCAAGGCCACCGCAGCCGCGATCAAGTCCGATCTGACCGTCCGCGTGGCGGCGCTGAAGGAGAAGGGCGTCACGCCCGGCCTCGGCACGATCCTGGTCGGCGACGACCCCGGCAGCCAGAAGTACGTCGCGGGCAAGCACCGCGACTGCGCCCAGGTCGGCATCGCCTCCATCCAGCGCGAACTGCCCGCGACCGCCACGCAGGAGGAGATCGAGGCGGTCGTCCGCGAGCTCAACGAGGACCCCGCCTGCACCGGTTACATCGTCCAGCTGCCGCTGCCCAAGGGCATCGACGAGAACCGCATCCTGGAGCTGATGGACCCGGACAAGGACGCGGACGGCCTGCACCCGATGAACCTCGGCCGCCTCGTGCTCAACGAGCCGGCCCCGCTGCCCTGCACCCCCAACGGCGTCCTCACCCTCCTGCGCCGCTACGGCGTGGAGACCAAGGGCGCCGAGGTCGTGGTCGTCGGCCGCGGCGTGACCATCGGCCGCCCGATGCCGCTGCTGCTCACGCGCCGCTCCGAGAACGCCACGGTGACGCAGTGCCACACCGGCACCCGCGACCTGTCCGCGCACCTGAGGCGGGCCGACATCATCGTCGCCGCCGCCGGCTCCCCGCACCTGATCCGCGCCGAGGACGTCAAGCCGGGCGCCGCCGTCCTCGACGTCGGCGTCTCGCGCAACGCCGAGGGGAAGATCGTCGGCGACGTGCACCCGGACGTCGCCGAGGTGGCCGGCTTCCTCTCGCCCAACCCCGGCGGCGTCGGCCCCATGACCCGGGCCCAGCTGCTGGTCAACGTGGTCGAGGCGGCGGAACGCAGTGTCGGCTGAGAGCACGCCGCGGCAGGAGGCCGGGCGGGAGTCCGGCCGGGACCCCGAGGAGTTCGTCGAGCCGGTCGCCGAGGACGCGATCAGCGCGCCCGACGCGCAGGGCAGACCGCGCCGCGTCACGCGCCGGTTCCCGCTCTTCACCCGGGACACCGCGCGGCCCGAGGGCGGTGGCCGCGCGGCCCCCGGCGACGCCCCGGCGCCCGCCCGGCAGTGGCCCGTGCTGACCGTGCTGTCGGGCGTCGGCCTCGGCCTGCTGCTCACCGCGCTGGACGTGTTCCGCGTCGGCACGGTGCTGATCGGGCTCTCCCTGCTGGCGGGCGCCGTGCTGCGCTGGGCGCTGCCCGACGTGGGCATGCTCGCGGTCCGCTCGCGCTTCACGGACATGATCACGTACGGCGTGCTGGGCCTCGCCATCGTGCTGCTCGCGCTGATGGCGCAGCCCAAGCCGCTGCTGGAGATCCCGTTCCTGGACGACACGCTCCACTTCACGATCCGGACCTGACGGCGCCCGGAACGGAGCGACGGCGCCCGCCCACTCCCCCGAGTGAGGACGGGCGCCGCCTCGGATCAAGGGTCGCGGACGCGCCGGGTGGTTTCGAGGGCTGTCCGCCCGCCGTGGCACGGAAGTGACCGTTCCGGAACACCCCCGTCGACTCGCCTGCCGTCCGCTTCCCGCCTCCCCGGCGTCCCCCAGCGGGGGCGCTCCCCGGCGGGCGCGGGCTCCGGCGGTTCCCGTCGCCGCGCACGGAAGAGGCCGGCGAGGGTGTACGGAAGGGGCGGTGAGGGTGTACGGAAGGGGCCGGTGAAGGCGTACGGGACCGGCGGGACCGGACGTGCGGCCCTTCTGTATCGATGTGTCGACAAGTTCCGCGATGTGCGTGGATCACCGTCGGCACCGGGGCCGACGTGGGCAATCCGGACGGTCCGGTACGTCCGGTGCGCGGGCCGGGGGCGCAGGTCGGACGCGGTGGGCGCCGGTGGAGACTGGACCGCGAACCAGCGGGCGTGCGACCGTGCAGGCCCGCGCCCCGAACGCTTTCGCGACCCCGCCCCGGGAACCGGGACCCCGGTCGGACGCATCCCTCTGGACGGCCGGACGGGAGCCGGCCGGAGGGCGGCGCGGGCGGGGGAGAAGCCGGCACGTACCGGGGGAAGAGGAGGGGGGAAGCAGTGCCTCGTTGGAAGGCCTTGCCCGACGAACTCGATCCGCAGCTCAAGGAGTTCGCCGGCCAGCTGCGGCGGCTCGTCGACCGCAGCGGGCTGAGCATCGCCGCGGTCGCCGACCGCACCGGCTACAGCAAGACGTCCTGGGAGCGTTATCTCAACGGACGGCTGCTGGCGCCCAAGGGGGCGATCGTCGCGCTGGCCGAGGTGACCGGCACCAACCCCGTCCACCTGACGACGATGTGGGAGCTGGCCGAGCGCGCGTGGAGCCGCTCGGAGATGCGCCACGACATGACCATGGAGGCCATCCGGATCTCCCAGGCGCGGGCCGCGCTGGGAGAGACCGGGCCGACGCGGGCCGGGGAGGTGCGCGGCGGACGCAAGGGCGGCGGCGCGGCCGCTCCCGGCGCCGCGGGGACGGCGCCGGCGGTGCCGCCGCAGGGACCGCAGCCGGGCGAGGAGCGGGCCGGTCGCACCGGCGTGCCCGGGGAGCACGGGCCCGCCGCGGCGCGCGCGGGCGTGGGCAGCTGGGGCGTCCCCGTCCAGCCGCCGGGCGGTCCGGCCGTCGCCCCGCCGCCCTACGTCACGCACCAGGGCCGGCCGCCGGGCGGGACGCCGCCCCGGGACGCGCGGCCCGCCGCACGGCCGGAGCCGCCGCAGGGCGACGGGGGCAAGCGGCGCGTGAGCATGTTCGTCGCGGGTGTCGTGGGCGCGCTCGTCGTCGTCGCGCTCGCCGTCTACCTGACCGCGGGCGGCGGCACGAAGAGCGAGGCCGATCCGAGCCCGTCCCCGACCGCGAGCAGGAAGCTGCCCGCCGGGGTCGAGTGCAGCGGCGCGGACTGCACGGGCCAGGACCCCGAGAAGATGGGCTGCGGCGGCGACCTGGCCACCACCGCCGGCAGCGTCACCGTCGGCACGGCCGTCGTCGAGGTCCGCTACAGCGAGACCTGCGAGGCCGCCTGGGCGCGCATCACGCAGGCCGCCTTGGGCGACGAGGTCCGGGTGACGGCGGACGGCGCCGAGGCGCAGCGCGGCAAGGTCGAGAACGCCACCGACGCCTACACCCCGATGGTCGCGGTGAAGGACGCGGGCGACGCGAACGCCTGCGCGTTCCTGCAGAACGGCCGCCAGGGCTGCACGAAGTAGGCCCGAGGGGCCGCCGGACGGCACGGAGCGGGCGCGGGGGACCGCCGGACCGCCGCACGGACCGGGCCCTAGGCGGGCACCGCACGGGGCGGGCGCGGGACGGCGTGCTGACCGTGTCGCGGGAGGCATGATCCGGCCGCTCGGGGGCAGGCGCACCCGTACCCCACGGGAATCCGGCGCCGCCCGGGAGGACGTGCTCCTCCCGGGCCCGGTACCCGCCCCGGCGGCCGCCGGTCCACCCTGTCCCGGACCGGCGGCCGCCCCGGTGTCCGCCGGGCGTGCACTCTGTGGGGTGGACCACACCGACCCGGGACCGTGCGGTACGGCGGATGCGCGATAGCCTGACCGCGGATCTCTTGACGCCAAGAGATCGATCATCCGTACCGGATCGATCGTCGCGGCGGCCGCAGAAGATCCCGCACCCCGGGGGCAGGGACGCCCCACCGCCTGCTGTCATACGGAGAACGCCATGACCCGCACTCCCGTGAATGTCACCGTCACCGGCGCGGCCGGCCAGATCGGCTACGCGCTGCTCTTCCGCATCGCCTCGGGCCAGCTGCTCGGCGCGGACGTGCCGGTCAAGCTGCGCCTCCTGGAGATCACCCCGGCGCTCAAGGCCGCCGAGGGCACAGCGATGGAGCTCGACGACTGCGCCTTCCCGCTGCTGCAGGGCATCGAGATCACCGACGACCCGAACGTCGCCTTCGACGGTACGAACGTGGCCCTGCTGGTCGGCGCCCGCCCCCGCACCAAGGGCATGGAGCGCGGCGACCTCCTGGAGGCCAACGGCGGCATCTTCAAGCCGCAGGGCAAGGCCATCAACGACCACGCCGCGGACGACGTCCGCGTCCTCGTCGTCGGCAACCCGGCCAACACCAACGCCCTCATCGCCCAGGCCGCCGCGCCGGACGTACCGGCCGAGCGCTTCACCGCGATGACGCGCCTGGACCACAACCGCGCGCTGACCCAGCTGGCGAAGAAGACCGGCGTCCCGGTCTCCGAGATCAAGAAGCTGACGATCTGGGGCAACCACTCCGCCACCCAGTACCCCGACATCTTCCACGCCACGGTCGCCGGCAAGAACGCCGCCGAGGTCGTCAACGACGAGAAGTGGCTGGCCGAGGAGTTCATCCCGACCGTCGCCAAGCGCGGTGCCGCGATCATCGAGGCCCGTGGCGCCTCGTCGGCCGCCTCCGCCGCCAACGCCGCCGTCGACCACGTCCACACCTGGGTCAACGGCACCGCCGAGGGCGACTGGGTCTCCATGGGCATCCCGTCCGACGGCTCCTACGGCGTCCCGGAGGGCCTGATCTCCTCCTTCCCGGTCACCGTCAAGGACGGCGCGTACGAGATCGTCCAGGGCCTGGAGATCAACGAGTTCTCCCGCACCCGCATCGACGCCTCCGTCAAGGAGCTCGAGGAGGAGCGCGAGGCGGTCCGTTCGCTCGGCCTCATCTGAGCCGCGCGGCCGGGGCCCCGTCCCGGCCGTCCGCGGGCCCGCACGGCGGCACGCCGTGCGGGCCCGCGTGTCTCCCCCGCCCCCGGATTCACCGATCCGGGGGTCTTTCCGTCCCGCCCCTCGCATCCGACCTGCCCCTCCGCTAACGTCAACTTCCCTTCACTGCAGGGGAATTCGGCCACATGTCCGGCCGGACGAGCCGACCGACGGCAACGGGGGTGCCGGGAGAGCATGGACGACGAACCGTCGACGCGGCGGGGCGGCCGCACGGAGGCCACCCGGCTGCTGTGCGCGGGAACCCATCTGGACGCGGTCTTCCGCCGGCGGGTGATCGACGAACTCGTCGGGCACGCCGAGCGCCCGGTGGCGCCGCAGTTCGGCGCCGACGTCCTGCCCGTCCTCGCGCACGCGCTGCACGCCCGGCGCGAGGAGGTGCGCACGGCGCTGCTGCTGCTCGCCGTGTGGGCCGGGTTCCTCGCCGCCGACGCGGTCATGGCCCGGGACGCGCTGGAGGACGCCTACGGCGGCGACGCGGGACTCTCCCTCGGGGACGTGCTCCTGCTCCCCCTCCGGCCGGACGGACCCGGGCCGGCCCTCCCGTTCGGCGACGTGGTGCCGGGCCGGTGGGCGGTGTCCTACGCCCTGGTCGCGCTGCTGCTGTGGAGCGCGCGGACGGTCTCCGGCCGGGGCACGGACACCGCGGTGCTGCGGCGCGTGACGCTGCCCGCGCCCCTGGCGTGGGTGCGGCGGTACTTCGGGCAACTGTTCACGGCGGCCGTCTGGGTGCTCGCCCTGCGGTACTGGTGGTTCGCCCTCCACGCGGTCACGGACACGCCGTACCCGGTGCTCTTCCCGCTGCTGCTGGCGACGGTCGTCTGGCGCCACCGCTCCGTACGGCAGGGGACGCTGCGCGCCACCCTGGCCCGGCGGGCGTTCGCCGCCGCGGAGCAGCCCGCGCTGCCCGCCCGGTACGCCCGGCTGCGCGAGCGCATCCGCCGCGAGCAGGACGCCTCGCTCACCCTCTACGACGTCAACCGCCCCTTCATCGGCGCCGGGACACCGCGCAAGCCCTGGTCGGTCGTGCTCGAACTGCAGCCGCGGAACCAGCCGGAGAAGAGCCTCGCGGCCGTGCCAGGGCAGCGGCCCCCGGGGGCGGCGCTCCTCACCGCGCGCCAAATCATCGACATGATCGAGCCGCGCCTGCGGGACCTGCGGGCGTCCGCAGGCGACGGCGTCCGGGACCGGCTGCGCGCGCTGGAGGTCGAGGAGTTCGTGTACCTCCCGGCCGGCGTGGGCCGGGACGAGCCGCTGGGCCCGGGGGACGGGAGCGGCGCGGGCGTCTACGGACGGGAACAGGTCGAGCGGCACCTGGCCGAGGCGGCCGGTGAGGGCGGCGAGGCCCGCCGCCACTTCCTGCGGGTGCGGGTCGGCGCCTGGGACGAGCAGGTCGTCGTGTCGCTGCTGGTCCGGGTGCACACCCAGGGCGGCATGCTCGTCCTGGAGGTCGTCCCCCACGTGCTCGGGCCGGTCGTGCCCGCGTTCCGGGAGGTGGACGCGCTCGTGGAGGGGGAGCCGGCGGGACCGCTGCGCGAGGCGGTCCGCGCGCTCGTCGACGGGCCCTCGGCCGGGGTGTCGCTGGGCGTCGCCGCCCTCGGCACGCTGCGCTCGGTGCTCCGGGTGTGGCAGGACCGCCCCGAGCGGGCCGCACCGGACGCGCCGGCGGTCTCGCTGCGCGAGCTGGCGAGCACGCAGGAGCTCTCCCTCTTCCAGGAGATGGACGTCACCCGCTACATCCGGACCCTCCAGGACCGCATCGGCGAGGGCGTGCGCGACGCCCTGCACGCCCACGGCTACCGCACCGACCGCCTGGAGCAGCACATCACCACCATCCACAACAGCGGCGTCTACATCGAGGAGATGTCCGGCGGCGCGGTCGCCACCGGCACCCACGGCCAGGCCACGCACACGGAGAGGAGCACGTCATGAGCGGCACGGACGGCGACGGGGACGAGCGCGGCGGCGAGGACCGGGTCGGCATCAGCATCGGCAGCATGAGCGGCGGCGCGATCGCCACGGGCTCGCACGGCCGGGCGACGAGCGTCACCCATCACAACGGCCCGGACCCCGCGCAGCAGCAGTTGCTCGACGCCGTACGGAGGCTGCGCGGCGAGCTGGCCGAGCGGGACCGCACGGGCGAGGACACCGCGCTGGACGACGAACTGGCGCGCGTGGAGGGGGAGATCACCTCCGGCGGGGCCGCCGACCGCGGCCGTCTCGGACCGCTGCTGGGCCGGCTCGCGGCCTACGGTCCCGCCGCCGCGACCGCCGCGTCCGTGACCGCAGTCATCCAGGCGATCGCCCAGGTCATGGGCTGAGGATCCACTCCGGGAGGGCAGGGATCGTGAGGGTCTTCGACGCGGACCGCCAGGAGTGGGTGGGACCGGAGCAGGAGCGGCGCGTCGCCGAGCTGCACCGGCGCGACGCGGCCCGCCAGCGCCACGCGCTGCGCGGCGCCGTCACCGTCCTCGCCGTCTGCGGACTCGCCTTCGGCACGTGGGCGCTGGGCTGGAAGGACGAGCCGGGGACGAGGGGATGGTTCGTGGTGCTGGAGAACACCGCCACGGACGCGCCGGGCCCGGACGAACCGGATCCGGGCGGCACCACGGAGGGCCCGTCGCCCTCCTCCCCGGCCGCCCCGCCCGCCGGCTACGAGGCCGTGCAGGACCCCGAGGGCTTCCGCGTCGCCGTGCCGGAGGGCTGGGACCGAGGGACGACCGACGCGGCCTTCGGGTTCGACGTCGTCCACTACCGCAGCCCGGACGGCACCCGGAGGCTGCAGGTCTACCAGGTGGAGGAGGCCACCCCGGACGAGTCGGTCGAGCTGTACCTGTCCGACGCCGTCCCCAAGCCGCGGGGCTTCGAGGAGCTCGCCCGGGAGGACGCCGGCCGGGACGGCCTCGCGGCCGTCCGCTTCGAATACCTCGCCGACTCCCTCAAGGGAGAGCCGGACGTGGGGCCGTGGCACGTCGTCGACCACCGCTTCGAGTCCGTGGACCACCGCGTCTACGCGATCGCCGGCTACGGCCCGGACGCGGGCGGCCGCGAGGACGAACGCAGGCTCGTGGACACGGCGCTGGACTGGTTCTGCCCGCCGGACACCCAGTGCCCGGCGCCGGGCGGCGGCTGACCCGCGAAGGCGCGCTCCTCAGAAGTCCCTCAACTCCCTGGAACGCGGGGCGGCGCCGGACCACCATGGGTCCATGTTCGGACGTGGCAAGCAGACGGAAACGGAATCCGACGTCCTGGTCCTGCGCGAGGCGGACGTCATCGCCGCGAGCGTCCGCAGGGCGCTCGCCGAGGCGGGCCCCGAGGAGCGGCCGGGCCTGGAGCGCGCCGTCGCGCTCGTCGCGGAGGCGGCCGGCGCCTCCGACGCCGAGCTGCGGGCGCGCTGGACGCGGGACCGGCTCGCGGCCGCCGGTGTCGAGGGCCCGTACGACTCGGTTCCCGCGGTGAAGGCGCTGCGCGAGGCGGTTCCCGGCCTCTCGCTGCTCCAGGCGGTCCGGCTGACCAAGGAGGCGGAGGCCCACCGGACGGGCTGATCCGGACGGGCGGCGGGCCGGGCGTCCGCCCGGGCGCGGCCCGGCCCGTCGGCCGATGACGCGGCGTGCTTCCCGCCGCCCGGTGCGCATGAGGCGACGGCGCCGGTGCGCATGAGGCGACGGCGTCCGGGCAGGCGCCCGGCACCTCCGCGCGGGGGCTTGCGGTTCCGCGCGGCGGTGCCGAGAGAAGAAGGGAAGGCACACGACCGATCATGCCGGGACACCAGACGCAGAAGACCATCCACGTGGACGGGGAGTGGCGGGCCGCCGTCTCCGGGGCCACGCGCGAGATCCTCGACCCGGCGGACGCCGGGCCCTTCGCCACCGTCGCCGAGGGCGACGAGCGCGACGCGGACCTCGCGGTGGCGGCCGCACGGCGGGCGTTCGACGCGGGGGCGTGGCCGCGCACGCCCGTCGCCGAACGCGCCGCGCTGCTGCGCCGCGTCGCCGGCCTGCTCGTCCGCGACCGCGAGGAACTCGCCCTCCTGGAGAGCCGGGACACGGGCAAGACCCTCGAGGAGGGGCGCGTGGACGTCGACTGCGTGGCCGACGCCTTCCGCTACTTCGCCGACCTGGTGGCGGGGGAGGGGGCGGGCCGGGTCGTCGACGCGGGCTCGCCCGACGTGCACAGCGTGGTCGTGCACGAGCCCGTCGGCGTCTGCTCGCTGATCACGCCCTGGAACTACCCGCTCCTGCAGGCGAGCTGGAAGGTCGCCCCGGCGCTCGCGGCCGGGAACACCTTCGTGCTCAAGCCGAGCGAGATCACCCCGCTGACCACGGTGGCGCTCGTCGCGCTGCTCGCGGAGGCGGGGCTGCCGGCCGGCGTCGCCAACATCGTGACCGGGCCCGGGGACCCGGTCGGCGCCCGGCTCGCCGAGCACCCCGACGTCGACCTCGTCTCCTTCACCGGCGGCCTGGCCAGCGGCACGAAGGTCGCGCGGGCCGCGGCGGCGGGCGTGAAGAAGGTCGCCCTCGAACTCGGCGGCAAGAACCCCAACGTCGTCTTCGCCGACGCCTGCGCCACCGCGGAGGGCTTCGACACCGCCGTCGACCAGGCACTCAACGCCGCCTTCATGCACAGCGGGCAGGTCTGCTCCGCCGGGTCCCGGCTCATCGTCGAGGAGCCGGTGCGCGAGCGCTTCGTCGCCGAGCTCGCCCGCCGCGCGGGCCGCATCAGGCTCGGCCGCGGCACGGAGAAGGGCGTCGAGTGCGGCCCGCTCGTCTCCGCGCGGCAGCGGGAGAGGACCGAGGAGTACGTCGCCTCGGCGCTCGCGGAGGGCGCCGTGCTGCGCTCCGGCGGCGGGCGGCCCGGGCCCTCCGGCGTCCGGCCCGCCACCGGCTACTTCTACGAGCCGACCGTGCTCGACCACTGCCACCGCGGCATGCGCGTCGTCCGCGAGGAGGTCTTCGGGCCCGTGCTGACCGTGGAGACCTTCCGCACCGAGGACGAGGCGGTCGCGCTCGCCAACGACACCGAGTACGGGCTCGCGGGAGCCGTCTGGACCGCCGACGCGGGGCGCGCCCGGCGGGTCGCCGGACGGCTGCGCCACGGCACGGTGTGGATCAACGACTTCCACCCCTACCTGCCGCAGGCGGAGTGGGGCGGCTTCGGCAGGAGCGGCGTCGGCCGCGAACTCGGCCCGGCGGGCCTCGCCGAGTACCGCGAGACCAAGCACGTCTACCAGAACCTGGCACCGGGGCCGGTGCGGTGGTTCGCCGGCTGAGCACGGCACGGCAGGGCCGGTCCGGCGCCCCGGCCGGCCCGCCGCACGGACGGTGCGGCCAGGGTCCCGCGGGGCACCACGCCGGTCCGGCCCGCGTGCCGGACCCGCCGGTGCCGCCGCCGTCCGGCGCGGCGCGTCCTGGTCCGTCCGGCCGCCGGGGGACTCCTCCCGGTCACCCGGGGCGCCCCTCCCGGCCGGCGGGGGCGAACTCCGCCGCGATGTCCGCCAGCGCCGCCGTCGTCCGGCGCAGCAGGCCCGGGCCGAAGGTGATCCGGGTGGCGCCCAGGGCGCCCAGTTCGGCCACGGAGGCGCCGTCGGCGGGGGCGAAGGCGTTGAGCGGTCCCTGGATCCCCGCACGCAGCAGCGGCAGGTGCTCCGGCGGCGCGCCGATCGGGTAGACGCAGTCGGCGCCGGCCGCGACGTACAGGGCGGCCCGCTCCAGGGCGGGCCCGGGGCCGGCGACCCCACGCAGGTACGTGTCCACGCGGGCGTTCACGAACAGCGCGTCCCCGGCCGCCGCCCGCACCTCGGCCAGCCGGTCGGCGTGCCGGCGCGGGTCGGTGAGCGTGCCGTCCGGAGCGGAGTCCTCCAGGTTGCAGCCGACGGCGCCCGCCTCCAGGATCCGCTCGACCAGCTCCTTCGGGGGCAGCCCGTAGCCGCCCTCGACGTCGGCGGAGACGGGCACGTCCACGGCCCGCGCGATCCGGGCCACCGCCGCGAACATCTCGTCCGGCGGGGTGCGCCCGTCCGCGTACCCGAGCGCCGCGGCGACCCCGGCGCTCGGAGTGGCGAGCGCCGGGAACCCGGCGTCGGCGAGGACCCGCGCGCTCGCCGCGTCCCACGGGCCGGGCAGCACCAGCGGATCGCCGGGCGCCCGCCCGTGGTGCAGCGCGCGGAAGGCCGCGGCGCCGCGGACCGTCACTTGTACTGGCCGGGCGTGTAGTGCCCCGGCACCGCGCGGGTGGCCACGGAGAACCGGTTCCAGGCGTTGATCACCGTGATCGCGGCGATCAGCTGGGCCAGCTCGGCCTCCTCGAAGTGCTTCGCGGCCCGCTCGTACACGTCGTCCGGTACGAAGCCGTCCGTGAGGACCGTGACCGCCTCGGTCAGCTCGATCGCGGCGATCTCCTTCTCCGTGTAGAAGTGCCGCGACTCCTCCCACGCGCTGAGCTGGATGATCCGCTCGACGCGCTCGCCCGCGGCGAGGGCGTCCTTGGTGTGCATGTCGAGGCAGAACGCGCAGTGGTTGATCTGGGAGGCGCGGATCTTCACCAGCTCCAGGAGGACCGGGTCCAGGCCCTGCCGGGCCGCCGCGTCCAGCCTCACCATGGCCTTGTAGACGTCGGGTGCCAGCTTCGCCATCTCCAGGCGCGGGGTGTGCTCGGGGGCGTACGCGGTCGTGGCCGAGGTGTTCTCGTTCGTCGTCATGGCATCGACCCTACGGACGCGGCGGCCCACGGGTATGGTCCATTTCCATGGCAAAAGAGTGGGCCACTTTGGGCATCGACCTCTACGTCGAACCGACCGGCCCCGGTCTGCGCAGAGGTCTCACCGACGCGCTGCGGGAGGCGGTCCGCGGCGGCCGGCTCGCCCCCGGCACCCGGCTGCCGTCGTCGCGCGCGCTCGCCGCCGACCTCGGCATCGCGCGCAACACCGTGGCCGACGCCTACGCCGACCTCGTCGCCGAGGGCTGGCTCACCGCCCGGCAGGGCTCCGGCACCCGGGTCGCCGAGCGCGCCCCCGCGGCGCCCGCCGGACGGCCCGCGCCGCGGCCGCGCCCGGCCGCCGGACCGGCCTACGACCTGACCCCCGGCAGCCCCGACCTCGCGGCCTTCCCGCGCGCCGAGTGGCTCAGGGCGGCCCGCCGCGCCCTGACCGCCGCGCCCCACGACGCCCTCGGCTACGGCGACCCGCGCGGCCGCATCGAGCTGCGCACCGCCCTCGCCGGCTACCTGGCCCGCGCCCGCGGCGTGCGCGCGGACCCGGGGCGCATCGTCGTCTGCTCCGGTTTCTCGCACGGCCTCTCCCTGCTCGGGACGGTGCTGCGGCGGCGCGGCGTGCGCGCGGTGTCCGTGGAGTCCTACGGCCTCGACGTGCACTGGAACCTGCTGGCCGCGGCCGGCCTGCGCACCGACCCGCTGGCCTTCGACGGGCTCGGCACCCGCGTCGACGCGCTGAGCGGCGTACGGGCCCTGCTGGTGACGCCCGGGCACCAGTTCCCCATGGGCGTCCCGCTGCACCCCGACCGCCGGGCCGCCCTCGTCGACTGGGCGCGGCGCACCGGCGGCCTGGTCCTGGAGGACGACTACGACGGCGAGTTCCGCTACGACCGCCAGCCCGTCGGCGCCCTCCAGGGACTCGACCCCGAGCGGGTGGTGTACCTGGGCACGGCCAGCAAGTCCCTCGCGCCCGGACTGCGCCTGGGCTGGATGGTCCTGCCGGAGGCGCTGGTGGCGGAGGTGGCGGAGGCCAAGGGCGTCACGGGCGGGGTCCTCGACCAGCTGACGCTGGCGGAGTTCCTGGACTCGGGGGCGTACGACCGTCAGGTGCGCGCCGCCCGGCTGCGCTACCGCCGCCGGCGCGACCAGCTCGTGGCGGCACTCGCGGAGCGCGCGCCCTCGGTCCGCGCCACCGGTATCGCGGCGGGCCTGCACGCGGTGCTCGAACTGCCGCCCGGCACCGAGCCGTCGGTGGTCCGCGCGGCCGCCTGGCAGGGCCTCGCCGTCCACGGCCTGTCCCGCTTCCGCCACGAGCGGTCGGCGGCGCCGGTGCGCGACGCGCTCGTCGTCGGCTACGGCACCCCGCCCGACCACGCGTGGACGGGCACCCTGGACGCCCTGTGCCGGGCCCTGCCCTGAAATATCCCCGGGAGGAGCGGGCACATGTCAAGCGCCGGTGATCTAGTCTGAGCGGCGGCCGTGCGGCCACGGGGCACCCGTGCCGCGGCCACGCACCGTCAACGGGGAGGAAAAGACATGGCGGACGCACGACGGCAACTGCGCTCGGGCACGGTCGTGCTCGGCGGCATGGGACTGCTCGCGGCGGCGCTCACCGCGTGCTCGTCGGACCCCGACAAGCGCTGCGTGGACCGCGACAGCTACGACGCGGCCAAGGGCTACAAGGTCGTCTCCGACAAGAACTGCAAGAGCGGCGGCACGTCGAAGGCGAGGAAGAAGGTCCGGGTCACCTCCGACGACGCCTGGTACTACGGCGGCAAGGAGCGCAAGGGCTGGGTCGAGGGCGGCTCCTTCAGCAAGGGCTCCGGGGGCGGTTCCGGCTCCGGCGGCTCCGGGAGCAGCGGCGGCGTGGACCGCGGCGGCTTCGGCGGCGGCGACGGCAGCTCCGGCGGCTGAGCCGCGGGACACGGCGCGACCATGGAACGCCGCACGATCGAACCCCGTCCCGGCTGGCAGCGGACGGTCGAGGAGCAGGGGCTGATCTACCCGCTGACCCGCCACCCCGACGGCTCCCTGCGCCCCTACTGGGACGAGAGCGCGTACTACGTCTTCTCGCTGCCCGAGGTCGAGGCGCTGGAGGAGGTCGTCGAGGAGCTGCACCGCATGTGCCTGGCCGCGGCCGCGCACATCGTCGAGCACGACCGGTTCGCCGACCTCGGCATCACCGACCCGCGCCTGGCGGAGCTGGTGGCCGAGGCCTGGCACCGGCGCGCCGAGCTGCCGTCCGTGTACGGCCGCTTCGACCTGCGCCACGACGGCACGGGCCCGGCCAAGCTCCTGGAGTACAACGCCGACACGCCCACCTCGCTGGTCGAGGCGGCCAGCCCGCAGTGGTTCTGGATGGAGGAGCGCTTCCCGGGCGCCGACCAGTGGAACTCCCTGCACGAGCGCCTCGTCGACGCCTGGCGCAGGCAGGCGAAGCTGCTCCCGCCGGGCCCGCTGCACTTCGCGCACTCCGCCGCCGACGAGCTCGGCGAGGACCTGATGACGGTCGCGTACCTGAAGGAGACCGCGGAGCAGGCCGGGCTGGAGACCGAGTGGCTGGCGGTGGAGGAGATCGGCTGGGACCGGCTCTCCGGCCGGTTCGTCGACAAGCGGCTGCGCTTCATCCGCAGCTGCTTCAAGCTCTACCCGTGGGAGTGGCTGACCGCCGACCGCTTCGGGCCGCACGTCCTGGAGACGCTCGACAACGGCGGCGGCACCGGCTCCACCCTGTGGATCGAGCCCGCCTGGAAGATGCTGCTGTCGAACAAGGCGCTGCTGGCCGTGTTGTGGGAGCTGTACCCGGGCCACCCCAACCTGCTCCCCGCGTACCTCGACGGGCCCCGTGAGCTGACCGCCACCGGCTGGGTCGCCAAGCCCCTGCTCGGCCGCGAGGGCGCGGGCGTCACCGTCCACGAGGCGGGCGGCGAGCCCGCCGTGCGGGACGAGGCGTGCTGTTACCAGGAGCTGGCGCCGCTGCCGTCCTTCGACGGCAACCGCGTGGTGCTGGGCGCCTGGGTCGTCGGGGACGAGTCGGCGGGCCTCGGCATCCGCGAGTCCGCCGGGCTGGTCACGGACGAGTACGCCCGCTTCCTGCCGCACGTGATCCTCTAGCGGCCCGCCCCCGGGACCGGCCCCGGTCCCGGCGGCCCGCCCCATGAGGGCCGGTCCCGTCGTCGCCCGCATGGTGGACGCCGGGAACCGGCCCTCGGGCGTCCCCGGTAGGCTGGCGGGCGGGCCGTGACTGGCGCGCTGGGATGGGACCGACCATCGGGGAGCGGCCCGCACCGTGTCACCCCGGGAGCGGCCGGGGCCTGCCGGGGAGGACAGCCCGGCGAGGTCCGCAGCGGCCCCGGGCGGGAGCGCGGTGAGCGAGTGCCGTGCGCCTGGGCCGAACCGCGAACGCTGATCACCACGTCCGGAGGCCGACATGGCAGATTCCGCCGCCCCTCTCTCCACCGAGTCCACCGCCTTCCGCAGCGCCCTCGAGGTGATCCGGGGCGTCGAGCCCCGCGTCGCCGACGCCATCGCGCAGGAGGTCACCGACCAGCGCGAGATGCTCAAGCTGATCGCCTCCGAGAACTACGCCTCCCCGGCCACCCTCCTGGCCATGGGCAACTGGTTCAGCGACAAGTACGCCGAGGGCACCGTCGGCCGCCGCTTCTACGCCGGCTGCCGCAACGTGGACACCGTGGAGTCCCTCGCCGCCGAGCACGCCCGCGAGCTCTTCGGCGCCGAGCACGCCTACGCCCAGCCGCACTCCGGCATCGACGCCAACCTCGTCGCCTTCTGGGCCGTCCTCGCCCAGCGCGTCGAGGCCCCCGCCCTGGAGAAGGCCGGCGTGCGCAACGTCAACGACCTCTCCGAGGCCGACTGGGCCGAGCTGCGCCGCGCCTTCGGCAACCAGCGCATGCTCGGCATGTCCCTGGACGCCGGCGGCCACCTCACCCACGGCTTCCGCCCGAACATCTCCGGCAAGATGTTCGACCAGCGCTCCTACGGCACCGACCCCGCCACCGGCCTGCTGGACTACGACGCGCTGCGCACCGCCGCCCGCGAGTTCAAGCCGCTGATCATCGTCGCCGGCTACTCCGCCTACCCGCGCCTGGTGAACTTCCGGATCGTGCGGGAGATCGCCGACGAGGTCGGGGCGACCCTCATGGTCGACATGGCGCACTTCGCGGGCCTGGTCGCGGGCAAGGTCCTCACCGGCGACTTCGACCCGGTCGCGCACGCCCCGATCGTCACGACCACCACCCACAAGTCGCTGCGCGGCCCGCGCGGCGGCATGGTGCTGTGCGACGAGTCCCTGGCCGAGCAGGTCGACCGCGGCTGCCCGATGGTCCTCGGCGGCCCGCTGCCGCACGTCATGGCCGCCAAGGCGGTCGCGCTCGCCGAGGCCCGCCGCCCGGAGTTCCGCGACTACGCGCAGGCCGTCGTCGACAACTCGCGCGCGCTGGCCGAGGGCCTGTTGCGGCGCGGCGCCACGCTGGTCACCGGCGGCACCGACAACCACCTGAACCTGATCGACGTCGCCTCCTCCTACGGCCTCACCGGCCGCCAGGCCGAGACCGCCCTGCTGGACTCGGGCATCGTCACCAACCGCAACGCGATCCCGGCCGACCCCAACGGCGCCTGGTACACCTCCGGCATCCGCATCGGCACGCCCGCCCTGACCACCCGCGGCCTCGGCACGGCGGAGATGGACGAGATCGCCGGCCTGATCGACCGCGTGCTCACCGCCGCCGAGCCGGGCACCACCGCCAAGGGCGCCCCCTCCAAGGCCCAGCACGTCCTGGACGCCAAGATCGCCGACGAGGTCTCCCACCGCGCCGCCGACCTGCTGACCGGCTTCCCGCTCTACCCGGAGATCGACCTGACCTGACCCGGCCGCGGACGGCCCGGCCCGCGCCGGACCGCCGCGCGCCCGTACGGTGCCCACCGCGACCGCACGCACCCCGACCGCCCGGCGTCCGCGCCGGGCGGTCGGCCGTTCCCGCCGCGAGGCCGTGTGTTCCTCGTCTCACCGGCGGCGGCCACCGGGCGGCGCGGACCACTTGTTGCAGTACAGGGAACGGACCGGATCGTTTCTGTCTCCGGCCGGTACCGGACCCGCCCCCCGTACCTGAGAGAATGGTGAACATGGCCCAAGACCGACCCCGCGTGCTCTCCGGCATCCAGCCCACCGCCGGTTCGTTCCACCTCGGCAACTACCTCGGTGCCGTCCGCCAGTGGGTGGCCCTGCAGGAGACCCACGACGCGTTCTACATGGTCGTCGACCTGCACGCGATCACCGTTCCGCAGGACCCGGCCGAACTGCGGGCCAACACCCGGCTCGCCGCCGCCCAGCTGCTGGCCGCGGGACTCGACCCCGAGCGCTGCACGCTGTTCGTCCAGAGCCACGTGCCCGAGCACGCGCAGCTCGCCTGGGTGATGAACTGCCTCACCGGCTTCGGCGAGGCATCCCGCATGACCCAGTTCAAGGACAAGTCCGCCAAGCAGGGCGCCGACCGCGCCTCGGTGGGCCTGTTCACGTACCCGGTCCTGCAGGTCGCGGACATCCTGCTGTACCAGGCCAACCAGGTCCCGGTGGGCGAGGACCAGCGCCAGCACATCGAGCTGACCCGCGACCTCGCCGAGCGCTTCAACGGCCGCTTCGGGCAGACCTTCACGGTCCCGGAGGCGTACATCCTGCGCGAGACGGCGAAGATCTATGACCTGCAGGACCCGGCGGTCAAGATGAGCAAGTCGGCGTCCACGCCGAAGGGCCTGATCAACCTGCTCGACGAGCCGAGGACCACCGCCAAGAAGGTCAAGAGCGCCGTCACCGACACGGACACCGTGATCCGGTACGACACGGAGCAGAAGCCGGGCGTCAGCAACCTGCTGACGATCTACTCCACCCTGACCGGGACGGGTATCCCGGAACTGGAGCAGAAGTACGCCGGCAAGGGCTACGGTGCGCTGAAGACGGACCTCGCCGAGGTGATGGTCGACTTCGTCACCCCGTTCAAGGAGCGCACCCAGCAGTACCTGGACGACCCGGAGACGCTCGACTCCCTGCTCGCCAAGGGTGCGGAGAAGGCCCGGGCCGTCGCCGCGGAGACGCTTGCACAGACGTACGACAAGGTGGGCTTCCTGCCCGCGAAGCACTGACGCCGGGTTCCGGGCCCGGCGGCCGTACAGTCGTAGACGGGACAGCGAACCCGCGGCACCGTGGCACGGCGCGGACACCGGACCGGCCGCGGGTTCCGCACACCAGGAACACGACACGACGACAGGAGACGACGTGGGGACCGTAACGATCGGTGTGTCGATCGCGGTCCCGGAGCCACACGGCAGCCTGCTCCAGGAGCGGCGCGCGGGCTTCGGCGACGCCGCGGCGCACGCCATTCCCACCCACGTCACGCTGCTGCCGCCGACGGAGGTGGACGCCGCGGCGCTGCCCGCGATCGAGGCGCACCTCGCCGAGGTGGCCGCGGCCGGGCGCCCGTTCCCGATGAGACTGTCCGGGACGGGCACGTTCCGCCCGCTGTCGCCCGTGGTGTACGTGCAGGTCGTCGAGGGCGCCGAGGCGTGCACCTGGCTGCAGAAGCAGGTCAGGGACGCCTCCGGGCCGGTCGCCCGCGAGCTGCACTTCCCGTACCACCCGCACGTCACGGTGGCGCACGGCATCGCCGAGGAGGCGATGGACCGGGCGTACGAGGAGCTGGCCGGCTACGAGGCCGAGTGGCCGTGCACCGGCTTCGCGCTCTACGAGCAGGGGGCCGACGGCGTGTGGCGCAAGCTGCGCGAGTTCCCCTTCGGGAGCGCGGTCGTGCCCCCGCAGGCCGGCTCCGTGGAACGGGGTCCGCTGCCGGCCCGCTGACCCGCGGGCGCCGGGACGGCCGTCCCGGCACGGACCCCTGGCCGCCCGCCCGCCGGGCGACGAGCAGCAGGGGGGACCATGGGGACACAGGACGCCACGCGGCGCACCGCACGCATCCCGCGGCGGGCCCTGGCCGCGCTGGCCGTGCTCGCCGCGCTGGGCGCCGCCGGCTGCGGCGGGACGGACGGGCGCCCCGACTCCGAGACCGCGCCCCCGGACTCCGGGCCGGCCTGGGCCTACGACGAGGTCTACGAGGGCGACGGCCGGCTCACGGACGTGATCGCCGCCGCCCCCGGCGACTACTGGGCGGCGGGCAGCGCCCCCGGCGCCTCCGGCCCCTCGCCCGAGGACGGCTACCTGCTGCGCGGCGACGGCAGGCACTGGCGGCGGCAGGCCATGCCCGGGGCCCTGGGCGGCAGCGTCCACGAGGCCCGCTTCGACCCGCTCGGCACCGACGGGTTCCTGCTGACGGCGTCCCTGCCGGGCGGGGACGGGCCGCGGTCGGTCCGCCGGGACGGCACCCGCTGGACCGCGCTGCCCGGCCCCCCGGCCGGCCGGGTCGTGGACGTACGGGGCTTCGCCGCCGACGACATCCACGTCCTGGACGCGCGGTCCCGCGTCCACCACTGGGACGGCGCCCGCTGGAGCACCGCGCGGCTGCCCGTCCGCGCCTCCGCGCTCGGCGGTGTCGCACCGGACGACCTGTGGGCCGTGGGCAGCCGCGCCACCGGCGACGGCGGGGCCGCCGGGGCGAGCCGGCCCGCCGCCGCGCACTGGGACGGGCGGAAGTGGCGGGAGGTGCCGACGCCGGAGCACCGCTTCCCCGAACCGGTGCCCGCCGCGCCGAGGGCCTCGCTCCACGCGGTCATGGCCCTCGCCCGGAACGACATCCGGGCGTACGGCACCCGCGCCCCCGGCGGACCCGGCGGCGGGCTCGCCGAGGAGGCCGTCCGGCTGCGCTGGGACGGTACGCGCTGGAACCGGGAGCCGGACTGGGCGGGCGACTGCGCCGCCCGCGTCCCGGTGGCCCGCGACGGCACGCGGGGCCTCTTCCTGGACGGTGGCCGCTACCTCGCCGCGGACGGCACCTGCACGCGCATCGGGCGCCCCCGGCTGCCGGACGGGCACGGCGTCCGGCCCTCCTCGCGGCAGTCGCTGCGGCTGCGCGCGATCGAGCCGGTCCCCGGCACCGACGAGGTCATCGGCGTGGGGTACGTCAGGGCCGACCAGCCGGGTGGCCCCGCCGAGCGCGCGGTGATCGTGACACTGAAGCGCTGAGCACCGCTTCAGGCGCCGGAGGCGGCGGGCCGGGCGCCGGGTCCCGGAGCGGCGCGCCAGTCCCTGGATCCGGGGGTGTCGCGCCGGTTTCCGGGGTCGGAGGTGGCGGCCGGTCCCCGGGGTGGCAGCGGCGGGGTCGTCGTTGATGCCGGGCGGTGGCGGGCCGGGGCCCCGGGGCGGGCTCAGACCGGCAGCCGGCGGAACAGCGGGCGCGGTGCGTGCCGCAGCGCCGACATCACCACCCGCAGCGCCCCGGGGACCCACACCGTCTCCGCGCGCCGCCGCAGGCCCGCCTCGACGGCCGCGGCGACCGCCTCCGGGGTGGTGGCGAGCGGCGCCCGGGGCAGCCCCGCGGTCATCCGCGAGCGGACGAAGCCGGGGCGTACGACCATGACGTGCACGCCCGTGCCGTACAGCGCGTCGCCCAGGCCCTGCGCGAAGGCGTCGAGGCCCGCCTTGCTGGAGCCGTAGATGAAGTTGGCGCGGCGGGCGCGCTCGGCGGCCACCGAGGACAGGACCACCAGGGAGCCGTGCCCCTGCGCCTGGAGGGCCTGGGCGCAGAGCAGGCCGGCGGAGACGGCGCCGGTGTAGTTGGTCTGTGCCACGCGCACCGCCGCCGCGGGGTCCCGCTCGTCGTGCGCCTGGTCGCCCAGGACGCCGAAGGCGAGCAGCACCAGGTCGATGTCGCCCTCGGCGAAGACCTTGCCGAGCACCGTCTCGTGGCTCCCGGGGTCGAGCGCGTCGAAGGCGGCGGTCCGCACGTCGGCGCCGAGGGCGCGCAGCTCCTCGGCGGCCGACTCCAGAGCGGGGGAGGGGCGGCCCGCCAGCCAGACCGTCCGGGTGCGGCGGGCGATCAGCCGGCGCGCGGTGGCCAGCGCGATCTCGGAGGTGCCGCCGAGGACGAGCAGCGACTGCGGGGTACCGAAGGCGTCCTTCATGGAACCGACTTCCTGTAGGGGATGCGGAGGTGGGGGAGGCCCGGGCGCGGGGACCGGGGGAGCCGCGGGCGCGTCACAGGCCCAGGCGCCGGGACAGGTCCGAGGTGAACACCCCGTCCGGGTCCAGCTCGCCGCGCAGCCGCCGGAACTGCTCCAGCCGCGGGTACATCGCGCCCAGCAGTCCGGGCCGCAGCCGGGAGTCCTTCGCGAGGTAGACGCGGCCGTCCGCGGCGGCGACCTCCTCGTCCAGCTCGTCGAGGAAGAGGTCGAGGCCGGGCAGGCCGGCCGGGATGTCCAGGGCGAGGGTCCAGCCGGGCATCGGGAAGGACAGCCAGCCCGGGTCGCCCTCGCCGAAGCGCTTGAGGACGGCGAGGAACGAGGGGCAGCCCCGGCGCGCGATGCGGTGCACCACCCGCCGCAGGGTGTCCTCCTGCCCGTACCCGACGACGAACTGGTACTGCACGAAGCCGGACCGGCCGTAGACGCGGTTCCAGTGCGGTACGCCGTCCAGCGGGTGGAAGAAGGCGGTCAGCGACTGGAGCTGCCCGGTGCGCGCGCGGGGCGCCCTGCGGTACCAGGCCTCGTTGAACAGGCCCACGGTGGTGCGGCCCAGCAGGCCCTCCGGGACGAAGGACGGGGCGGCGGGCAGCCGACCGGGGCGGAACTCCAGCGGGTCGCGGCGCGCACGGTCCGGCAGGGCGTCCAGGGGCGCGTGGTCACCGCGGGTCAGCACCGAGCGCCCCGTCGACCCGCCGCGCGCGAGCAGGTCGATCCAGGCGACCGAGTAGCGGTAGCGGTGGTCGGTGGCCGTCAGACGGGCCATCAGGTCGTCGAGGTCCGTGGCGCGCTCGGTGTCCACCGACATCAGCGACGTCTCCACGGGCAGCAGCCGCAGCGTCGCCGTGAGGACGACGCCGGTCAGCCCCATGCCGCCGGCGGTGGCGTCGAACAGGGGCGTGCCGGGGCGCACGGTGCGGATCCCGCCGTCGGCGGTGAGGAGCTCCATGGACAGCACGTGCCGCGAGAAGGACCCCGAGACGTGGTGGTTCTTGCCGTGGATGTCCGCGCCGATCGCCCCGCCGACCGTCACGTAGCGGGTCCCGGGCGTCACGGGCACGAACCAGCCGAGCGGCAGCAGGACCTGCATCAGCCGGTGCAGCGAGATCCCGGCGTCGCACAGCACCGTCCCGCCGGCCGCGTCGATCAGGTGCACGCGGTCCAGGCCCGTCATGTCCAGGACGGCCCCGCCCGCGTTCTGCGCCGCGTCGCCGTACGCCCGCCCGAGCCCCCGCGGGATGCCCCCGCGGGCGCCGCAGGAGCGGACGGCGTCCGCCGCCTCCTGGTAGGTGCGGGGGCGGACCAGACGGGCGGTGGTGGGGGCCGTGCGTCCCCACCCGGTGACGGAAACCGTGTCGGCAGGCATACGGGCGACCGTAACGCCACTATTGAGAAGTTCAGCCCAGAAACCTCGTATCCCTCCCCGAAATGGGTGATTAATGGGATGTCGCTCAATAGTGACGGAGTTCCAGGGGTGTTGCGGTGAACAGTGGGTCCACATGGACGAACTCGACGACCTCGACGGCCTGGACCGCCGGCTCCTGTCGGCCCTCCGCGCCCGGGCCGCGGACGCCCGCGTCGCGGCCGCCGCCCGCGCCCTGTCCCGGGCCGGCGAGCACGGCACGCTGTGGCTCGCGCTCGGCCTGGCGGGCGCCGCCGCCGACCGCGAGCGGCGCGGCGCCTGGCTGCGCGCCACGGCCCTGACGGCGGGCGCGCACCTGGCCAGCATGGGGGTGAAGCGGCTCGTGCGCCGCCCGCGCCCCGGGCACGTCGAGCCGCTGGTCCGCACCGCCGGGCGGCACTCCTTCCCCAGCTCGCACGCCACGTCGGCGGTGGCGGCTGCCGTCGCGTACGGCGCGCTGCGCCCGCCCGTCGCCGCCGCGGTGCCGCCCCTGGCCGCCGCGATGTGCCTGTCGCGCCTGGTCGTCGGCGTCCACTACCCCTCGGACGTGGCGGCGGGCGCGGTCCTCGGCGCGCTCACGGCCCGGCTGGGCAGCCGCTGGACGAACGGGAGGTCCCGGCCGTGACCGACACCGCGCTCCTGGACCTGGGCAGGACCCGCGTCCGCGGACCGGGGCCGGGGCCCGTGCCGCCGGGCCGGGGCGGTCTGCTGTCCGGCCTCGTCCGCACCGCCCGTCCCCGGCAGTGGATCAAGAACGTCCTGGTGGTGGCGGCCCCCGCCGCCGCGGGCGAGCTGTTCTCGCGCCACGCCCTGCTCCGCACCGCCCTGGTCTTCGTGCTGTTCACGGCGTGCTCCGCCGCCGTCTACCTGATCAACGACGCCCGGGACGCCGACGCCGACCGCGCCCACCCCGTCAAGTGCCGGCGCCCGGTCGCCGCCGGGCAGGTGCCGGTGCCGGTCGCGTACGCCGTCGGCGGCGCCCTCGCCGTCCTCGCGCCCGCCGCCGCGGCCCTCCTCGGCTCACCGGTCACCGCGGCGCTGCTCACCGCCTACCTCGGCATGCAGCTGGCGTACTGCGTCAGCCTGAAGCACGTCCTCGTCGTCGACCTCGCCGTCGTGGCCACGGGCTTCCTGATGCGGGCGATGATCGGCGGGCTCGCGCTCGGCATCCCGCTGTCGCGCTGGTTCCTGATCACGGCCGGCTTCGGCGCGCTGTTCATGGTCGCCGCCAAGCGCTACTCCGAGGCCGTGCAGATGGCCGGCAAGGCGGGTGCCACCCGGGCGCTGCTCAGCGAGTACACCACCGGCTACCTGCGCTTCGTCTGGCAGCTCGCGGCCGGCGTCGCCGTCCTCGGCTACTGCCTGTGGGCCCTGGAGGGCGGTCCGCCCGAGTCCGGCCTGCTGCCCTGGCGGCAGCTGTCGGTGGTCGCGTTCATCCTGGCGGTCCTGCGCTACGCCGTCTTCGCCGACCGGGGCACGGCCGGCGAGCCCGAGGACGTGGTCCTGCACGACCGCGCGCTCGCCCTGATCGGGCTGGTGTGGCTGGCGATGTACGGGCTGGCGGTGGCCGGCTGGTGAGCGCCCCGCACCACCCGCGGACCCCGCGCCGCCGACGGGCCCGGCACCGCCGGTGGACCTCGCGCCGCCGGCGGATCCCGCGCCACCTGCGGACCTCGCGCCGTCGGTGGACCCCGAGCCACCCGCGGGCCTCGCGCCGCCGGTGGGTCCGGCGCCGCCGGTGGACCCCGCGCCACCCGTGGACCGCGGACCCCTCGCGCACCCGGCGCCGCCCGCGCCGGTCGCGGGAACTGCTCGGCTTCGCCGCCGCCGGCCTCGTCGCGTACGCCGCCGACCTCGCCCTCTTCCTCTGGCTGCGCGGACCGGCGGGCCTGGACCCGCTGACCGCCAAGGCCCTGTCGTTCGCGGCCGGCTGCTCCGTGGCGTACGCGGGCAACGCGCTCGGCCCCTACCGGCACCGCACCGGGCCGCGCCTGCGCCAGTACGGGGTCTTCCTCGCGGTGAACGCCGCGGGCGCGCTCGTGCAGCTGCTGTGCCTGGCCGTCAGCCACTACGGGCTCGGGCTCACCTCGCGGCACGCGGACACCGTCTCCGGCGCCGTGGTGGGCATGGCGCTCGCCACTGTCCTGCGCTTCTGGGGGACGCGGACATTGGTTTTCCGCGACGGGGGCAGAGGCCGGACATGGACTGGCTGAAGAAGCTTCCGGGCATCGGGCCGTGGCTCGCGCGCCTGATGGAGACGCACGCGTGGCGTTCGTACGAGCGCCTGGACCGGGTGAAGTGGACGCGTCTGGCCGCCGCCATGACCTTCACCAGCTTCGTCGCCCTCTTCCCGCTGCTCACCGTCACCGCCGCGGTCGCCGCCGCGGCCCTCAGCGACGCGCAGGTGCGCACGCTGGAGGACAAGCTGGCCGAGCAGATCCCCGGAATCGCGGACCAGCTGGACATCGGCGGGCTCGTGGACAACGCGGGCAAGGTCGGTGTCATCGCGGGCGCCCTGCTGCTGGTCACCGGCATCAGCTGGATCGGTTCCGTACGGGAGTCCCTCCGGGACGTCTGGGAACTGCCCGAGCCCGACGAGAACCCCCTGCTGCGCAAGGCCGGCGACGCCGGGGTGCTCCTCGGCCTCGGCGGCGCCGTCCTCGTCTCCGTGGCCGCCTCCGGCCTCGCCTCCGCGGCGATCGGCTGGACGACGCGCCGCCTCGGCATCGACGAGAACGGCTTCGGCGGCGTCCTGCTGCAGGCCGCCGCGTTCCTGGTCGCCGTCCTCGCCGACTTCCTGCTGCTCCTGTACGTCCTGACGCTGCTGCCCGGCGTCGAGCCCAAGCGCCGCCGGCTGATCACCGCGGCACTGCTCGGCGCCGCCGGGTTCGAGCTGCTGAAACTACTGCTCAGCGGCTATCTGCAGGGCGTCGCGGCCAAGAGCATGTACGGCGCCTTCGGCGTGCCGATCGCCCTGCTGCTGTGGATCAACTTCACCTCGAAGCTGGTGCTGTACTGCGCCGCGTGGACGGCGACGCGCGAGCACGACGCGCCGAAGGAGGAGGTCAGTGCCGCGTCCGGCGGCGCACCAGATCGGGCAGCGGCCACCGACGGTTGATCAGGAACGCACCGCCCGCCAGCAGGGCCAGCAGCCCGCCGGCGACGCCCAGCGCGACCCCGGCACCGCTCGACCTCCCGGTCCCCGGCGCGGCGGCCGCGGCGGCCCGCGCGGACTCCCGGCTCTCCGGGGCCGCCGTGCCGCCCGGCCGCGCGTCCGGGCTCGCGCTGCGCGGCGCCACCAGCTCGCCGACCGGCTCCACCTTCCCGGCCGCCGCGAAGCCCCAGTCGAGCAGCCGCGCGGTCTCCTTATAGACCTCGTTGTGCTCGTTCTTCTGCGGGTTCATCACCGTCACGAGCAGCACCCTGCCGTCGCGCTCGGCGACCCCGGTGAAGGTGGCGCCGGCGTTGGTGGTGTTGCCGTTCTTCACCCCCGCGATGCCCTTGTAGGTGTCCACGTCGTAGTCGCCGGTCAGCAGCCGGTTGGTGTTCTGGATCTCGAAGGAGCCGCGGGTGGTCCTCCCCTTCTTGTCCTTCTTCGTCTCGCCGGGGAACTGCGCCCGCACGGTCGAGCAGTACTCCCGGAAGTCCTTCTTCTGCAGCCCGGAGCGGGCGAACAGCGTCAGGTCGTACGCGGAGGAGACCTGGCCCGGCGCGTCGTAGCCGTCGGGGCTGGCCACGGTCGTGTCCGTGGCCCGGAGCTCGTCGGCGTGCTCCTGCATGTCCGCGACCGTCTTGTCGACGCCTCCGTTCATCGCGGAGAGCACGTGCACGGCGTCGTTGCCGGAGCGCAGGAAGACGCCGAGCCACAGGTCGTGGACCGTGTACGTCTCGTTCTCCTTGATCCCCACCGTGCTGGAGCCCGCGCCGACGCCCGCCAGGTCGGACAGCTCGACCTCGTGCTTCTCGGTCCGGGGGAACCTCGGCAGCAGCGTGTCCGCGAACAGCATCTTCAGGGTGCTCGCCGGGGGCAGCTTCCAGTGCGCGTTGTGCGCGGCCAGCACGTCGCCGGACTCCGCGTCCGCGACGATCCAGGAGCGCGCCGTCAGCTCCTTGGGCAGCACCGGGGCACCGCTGCCCAGCTCCACCTGGGTCCCCGCCCTCCCGAGGCGCTCGCCGCCCACCGTCGACATCGACGCCGGGGGCTTCGGCTTCTCGTCCGCGACCGCGGGCACGGACAGGGAGACGGACAACAGGGACGCTGAGGTGATCAACAGGGAGGTCCTGACGATCCGTTGAGAGGCGGGCACGACCGAGAAATTACAGGGTCCCCGGTCGGCCCCGGCACCCCCCTCCCCACCCCGCACGCGGCGGCCAGCGGGCGGCGGTGATACTGAACGCATGAAGCTCAGCCGTCCCGTCTCCTGGTTCCTGCTCGCCTTCGGGGTGTGGAGTTGGGTCATCTGGATCACTTTCGTCAAGAACCTGTGGAAGGACGGCAGCGGGCTGGCCTTCGACGACGCCGGTGACCCGACCGCGTACTTCTGGGTGCACCTGACGCTCGCCGTCGTCTCCTTTGTTCTGGGGACGATCGTGGGGGCCATCGGGTTGCGCGGACTGCGCGCACTGCGGCGCACGGCATAGGCACTTAGGGGAGCGCCGCCATGGTGATCGTGTTCTTACTGCTCGTCCTCGCCCTGCTCGCCGTCCTGCACTGGTACGTGTGGCGGCGGCTGGTCCGCGACACGACCGCGGGGCCAGGGCCCGCCCGGCGCATCGGCACGGCCGTGCTCGTCGTCGGGCCCGTACTGATGCTCGCCGCGCTCGCGGGCGGGCGCATGGGCATGCCCTTCGCCCTCCAGCGCGTGCTGGCCTGGCCGGGCTTCCTGTACATGGTGCTGGCCATGTACCTGCTGCTCGCGCTCCTGGTGGGCGAGCTGGTGCGGCCGCTGCTGCGGCTGTTCCTCGAACGGCGCGCGGCGCGCGCGGGCGGGGCGGAGCCCTCGCGGACGGCGGAGCGGGACGGCGGCCCCGCCGGCGCCGGCACGGCCGCCACCGGTCCCGCGCCCGCCGGGACGGCCTCCGCGCCCGCCGCGGGCCCCGCGTCCGCCGCGCGGCCCGGAGGCGGGGAGACGGCCTCCGGCGCGGGCGCGCTCGGGACCGTCACGGAGGAGCCCGCCGCGACGGGACCCGGTACGGCGGAGTCCGGTAGAGCGGAGTCCGCGGCGGACGGCCCCGCGGCGGCCGGGACGGCAGGGCCCGCGGGCGCGCCGCGCGAGGACGCGGCCCCCGCGGGCGGCGCCTCCGCCACCGCCGCGCGCGGTACGGCCACGGCGGAGCCCGAGGGCTCCGGCGCGGACGCGGGGACGGCGGCCGGCGGCGAGGCCGGGACCGGCGCGTCCGGTGCCGCCGGGCGGGAGCCGTCCGCGGCGGCCGGCGCGGACACCGCGCGGCCCGTGCCCGGCGGTCCCTCCCGCCGCCTCTTCGTCGCCCGCGCCGTCGGCGCCGCCGCGGCGGTCGCCGCGGTCGGGACCGTCGGCCACGGCACGTACGGCGTCCTGCGCGGCCCGAAGGTCAAGCGGATCACCGTGCCGCTGGCGAAGCTGCCGCGCGCGGCCCACGGCTACCGGATCGCCGTGGTCAGCGACATCCACCTCGGTCCTGTGCTCGGCCGCGGCTTCGCGCAGAAGGTCGTCGACACGGTCAACTCCACCAACCCCGACCTGATCGCCGTCGTGGGCGACCTCGTCGACGGCAGCGTCGAGGACCTCGGGCCCGCCGCGGCGCCGCTCGCCCAGCTGCGGGCGCGGCACGGCGCGTACTTCGTGACCGGCAACCACGAGTACTTCTCCGGGGCCGAGCAGTGGGTGGAGCAGGTGCGCTCGCTCGGGCTGCGGCCGCTGGAGAACGCCCGTACGGAGCTGCCCGGCTTCGACCTCGCGGGTGTGAACGACGTCGCCGGCGAGGACGAGGGCCAGGGGCCCGACTACGACAAGGCGCTCGGCGACCGGGACCGCGACCGCGCGTGCGTGCTGATGGCGCACCAGCCGGTGCAGATCCACGACGCCGTCCGGCACGGCGTGGACCTCCAGCTGTCCGGGCACACCCACGGCGGCCAGCTCTGGCCCGGCCCCCTGATCGCCGACCGGGCCAACCCCACGCTCGCGGGCCTGGAGCGGTACGGCGACACGCAGCTGTACGTGTCGCGCGGCGCGGGCGCCTGGGGGCCGCCGACGCGGGTCGGCGCGCCCTCCGACGTCACGGTCGTCGAACTGGCCTCGCGCCGGGCCTGAGACGACCGCCCGGCAGGGGCGCGGCAAGGCTCCGCAAGGGGGTCCGCCGGTTCTCGCGGCGGGCCCCCCGAGGCCGTACTGAGCAAAGTCGAGCCATACACATCCGCAAAGCGGAAAGCGGACCGTGCGGACGTCCGGAAACCGCCGCCGGACGAGCGGCCGCCGGTGACCGCTGCCGGGCCCCGCGGGGCCGGTACGACGGACTTCGTCGCGCTGCCCGCTCCGGCCGGGCCGCGCACCGCCGCGCCGGGGGTCCGGATCAGGACAGCCGCGGGCGCCCCGAACACGGCCCCGATGGCCCGGGGCGCCGGAAGGAGGCCGTCCGTGATGCCCCGGCCCGTTGCGCCGCGGGAGGCGGGAAGCGCGCTCTGAGCGGTGACGACGCGGCTGGCGAACCGTATCTCCGCAGCGGTGGCGCCGGGCGGGGACCGTGCGTGGCCGTTCCGGATGTGACGCGATCTCGCGGGAGCGGTGATTGCGGAAGTGACGGCGCGGGAGCGCCCGACGCAGCACCATGTGTGTGGGGGAGGTGTGTGCGGGGTGAGGAGCATACGTGTGGTGAGGCGCAACTCCTTCCGGCTGCCCCGGCATCCGGCGTCCGTCGGCATCGCCCGGGCCCGGGTGCGCGAACACCTGGCGGACTGGGGGCACTCGGACGGGGACCCGGCGCTGGAGGACGCCGTCCTGCTCGTCTCCGAGCTCGCGACGAACGCCGTGCGGCACGGCCCGGTCCTGGAGCGCGAGTTCGAGGTCGCGGTGACCGCGCTCGCGGACGGCTCCTGCTTCATCGAGGTCTCCGACGAGGGCTCGGCGCAGCCGCGCCTGCGCGAGCGGCCCGGTCCGAACGACGAGTCCGGCCGCGGCCTGCACCTGGTGGAGCAGCTGACCACCGCCTGGGGGGTGTGGAGCCGCGGCGTGCACGGCAAGACGGTGTGGGCGCTGGTACCGGCCCCCTGAGCCGATCAGGACAAGGGCTCCTTTGGCCGTCCCCGTCCCCGTCCCCGTCCCCGTCCCCGGCCGCGGCTCCGGCTCTGGTCGCGGCCCGGTCCCGGTACCGGCTCTGGCCCCGTCCCGGCCTCGGTCCCGGCTCGGTCCCGGTTCGGATTGCGTACGGCGTCCCGGACCCCGGAGCGGACGGCCGCCTGAGTCATCCGTCGGGACGCGGCTGCGGCCGGCCCGCCCGCAGCACCTCGTCGACGTCCAGGGTGACCTTGGCGCCGATGGAGTCGGGGAGGGCGACCGACTCGCCGGGGGAGTGGACGCGGTGGCCCGCGTACTCGCTCCCGGCCGGGTCGGTGAGGACGTGGAGGCGCTGGTGCCTGCGGTCGACGATCACGTAGACCGGGATCCCGGCCTCGGCGTAGGCGGCGGCCTTGGTCTTCAGGTCGGTCTTCCAGTTGCCCGACGTGACCTCCAGGACGAGACGGAGGACGACGGGGTCGTAGGAGTTGTTCCCGACGAGATGGTCGTCGATGTCGGCGTCCACCACGGCGAGGTCCGGGATCGCGTAGTCCTCGGTGCCGGTGGGCAGCCACAGCCCGACGCCCTGGAGGACTTCAGTGGGACCGTCGTCCAGTCCCGCTGCGAGGAACGGGCGCATGAGCTTGGTCAGGGCGCGGGCGTGCGGGCCGTCCGGTGGTGGGGACACGAGGATCTGGTCTTCGATGATCTCGACGCGGTAGCCCGGAAGGCGGTCCATGAGACGGTTCGCCTCCGCGATCAGCGGACGCTCGCCGGGAGGCCGCTCGACGGATGCTGCGGACATCACGTGCCTCCTGGGAGCTGGTTGTCGAGAGCATCATCGTAGGCGGGGCAGGACCGGAACGTCCCGTTCGAGCCGCTTCACCCATGAGTGATCACTTGCCCCGCCCCTTGACGGCCGGGTCCGGCAGCATGTGTGTCATCCCGGGCAGGAAGTCCGTGAACAGCTCGTGGACCTCGTGGACGAGGGGGCGCAGTACGCGGAAGCGGGCCAGGGAGACGCCGCGGGTGGTCAGCCGGGCGCCGCGTTCGGCGAGGCGGTAGCTGCGCTCGCGGCCCTCGGTCCGGTCGAAGACCCAGTACAGGACCAGCCCCATCTGGGAGAGCCACATCAGCTCCGGCAGCACGTCCTTCAGCTCGTCCGGCACCTTCGCCTTCGCCCCGGAGAGCACCTCGCGGTGCAGGGCGATCGCCTCCTCGCGCGGGCCCGCCGACTCGGGGGAGAAGGGGCTGAGCGGACTGTCGGGGTCGGCGGCGTTCTTGAAGAACTGGGCCGCGAACTCGTGGTACGGCTCCGCGACGTCGAGCCACGCCTTCAGCACCCCGGCGATCCGCGCCTCCAGGTCCGTCTCGCGCTCCAGCACCGGCTCCACCGCCACCTGGTGCTCGGCGCCGATCCGGTCGTAGAAGCCCTGGATCAGGTGCTCCTTGCCGACGAAGTAGTAGTAGGCGTTGCCGACGGAGACCCCGGCCTCCTTGGCGATGGCCCGCATCGTCGTCCTGTCGTAGCCCCGCTCCTGGAACAGGCGCAGGGCCGTCTGGAGGATCAGGGCGCGGGTCTGCTCGCTCTTGGCCTGGCCGGTCCGCTCGGAACCGGTGGCTTCCCGGCCGGTCCGTTCCTCGCCGGAGTCCGGCCGGCCGGGGCTGTCGTTCGCTGCTGGCACGGGAACAGAGCCTAACCAGCGGCGCAGATGCCGTCGCCACGGGCGGGCGGCGTGTGGGACCAGCCGCCCCGCGGGTCGTACGTCCGGCCGTCCCCGCCGTGGTGGGCGCGCCCGCCCGGGCCGGCGGCGCGCGTCTGCCGGGTCTCCCGCCACTTGGACGCGGCCAGTACCGCGGTCCTGGCGAAGAGGATGCCCTTCGGGGTGCTGAGAACAGGGCGCGCATGCCCGAGGGCCCCGTCTCCGGCCGGAGACGGGGCCCTCGGGGATCGGGCGTCGCGGCGGTGTCAGAAGCGGCGCGTGATCAGCGCCCGCTTCACCTCCTGGATCGCCTTGGTGACCTCGATACCGCGCGGGCAGGCGTCCGTGCAGTTGAACGTGGTGCGGCAGCGCCACACGCCGTCCTTGTCGTTGAGGATCTCCAGGCGCTGCTCGCCCGCCTCGTCACGGCTGTCGAAGATGAAGCGGTGCGCGTTCACGATCGCGGCCGGGCCGAAGTACTGGCCGTCGTTCCAGAAGACCGGGCACGAGGAGGTGCAGGCGGCGCAGAGGATGCACTTCGTGGTGTCGTCGAAGCGCTCGCGGTCCTCGGCGGACTGCAGCCGCTCGCGCGTCGGCTCGTTCGTGTCCTTCGTGATCAGGAAGGGCATGACGTCGCGGTACGCCTGGAAGAACGGCTCCATGTCGACCACGAGGTCCTTCAGGACCGTCAGGCCCTTGATGGGCTCGACCGTGATCGGCTTCTCGGGGTTGATGTCCTTGATCAGCGTCTTGCAGGCCAGGCGGTTCTTGCCGTTGATCCGCATGGCGTCGGAGCCGCAGATGCCGTGCGCGCAGGAGCGCCGGAACGTCAGCGTGCCGTCCAGGTCCCACTTGATCTTGTGGAGGCCGTCGAGGACGCGCTCCTTGGGGTCGATCTCCAGCTGGAAGTCTTCCCAGGTGGCCTCCGCCGCGACCTCCGGGTTGAAGCGCCGGACGCGGAAGGTGACCGTGATGTAGGGGGACGCGGTGGAGGGGGCCTCCGCCTTGTCCAGTACGGGGGTAGCCATCAGTACTTACGCTCCATCGGCTGGTAGCGGGTCTGGACGACCGGCTTGTAGTCGAGACGGATGGACTCGGAGCCGTCGTCGCCCACCTCGCGGTACGCCATGGTGTGGCGCATGAAGTTGACGTCGTCGCGGTTCGGGTAGTCCTCGCGGTAGTGACCGCCGCGGGACTCCTTGCGCGCGAGCGCGGACACGGCCATGACCTCGGCCAGGTCGAGCAGGTTGCCCAGCTCGACGGCCTCCAGCAGGTCGGTGTTGAACCGCTTGCCCTTGTCCTGGATCGACACGTTCTTGTACCGCGCTCGCAGCTCGGCGATCTTCTCGACCGCCGTCTTGATCGTCTGCTCGGTGCGGAACACCATGACGTTGGCGTCCATGGTCTCCTGCAGCTCGCGGCGCAGCTCGGCGACCCGCTCGGTGCCCGTGGAGGCGCGCAGCCGCTCGATCTGCTCGACGACGAGGGACTCCGGGTTCTCCGGGAGCTCCACGAAGTCGGCCTTCTGGCTGTACTCCGCGGCGGCGATGCCGGCCCGGCGGCCGAAGACGTTGATGTCGAGCAGGGAGTTGGTGCCCAGGCGGTTGGCGCCGTGCACCGACACGCACGCGACCTCGCCGGCCGCGTACAGGCCCGGGACGACGGTGGTGTTGTCCGCGAGGACCTCGCCCTGGACGTTCGTCGGGATGCCGCCCATGGCGTAGTGCGCGGTGGGCTGGATCGGGATCGGGTCCGTGTAGGGCTCGATGCCGAGGTAGGTCCGGGCGAACTCGGTGATGTCCGGGAGCTTGGCGTCGAGCTGCTCCGGCGGCAGGTGCGTGAGGTCGAGGTAGACGTGGTCGCCCTCGGGACCGCAGCCGCGGCCCTCGCGGATCTCCGTGTAGATGGAGCGCGAGACGACGTCGCGGGAGGCGAGGTCCTTCATGACCGGCGCGTACTTCTCCATGAAGCGCTCGCCGTCCTTGTTGCGCAGGATGCCGCCCTCACCGCGGGCGCCCTCCGTGAGCAGGATGCCCATGCGCCAGATGCCGGTCGGGTGGAACTGGAAGAACTCCATGTCCTCCAGCGGGATGCCCCGGCGGTAGACGGCGGCCTGGCCGTCGCCGGTCAGCGTGTGCGCGTTGGACGTCACCTTGAAGAACTTGCCGGTGCCGCCGGACGCGTAGATCACGGCCTTCGCCTGGAAGACGTGGATCTCGCCGGTCGCCAGCTCGTACGCGACCACGCCGGCCGAGCGCTTGACGCCGTCGACCTCGGTGATCAGCTGGTCGAGGACGTAGAACTCGTTGAAGAACTCCACGCCCTCCTTCACGCAGTTCTGGTACAGCGTCTGGAGGATCATGTGGCCGGTGCGGTCCGCCGCGTAGCAGGACCGGCGGACCGGGGCCTCGCCGTGGTTGCGGCTGTGACCGCCGAAGCGGCGCTGGTCGATGGTGCCGTCCGGGGTGCGGTTGAACGGCAGGCCCATCTTCTCCAGGTCGAGGACGGAGTCGATGGCCTCCTTCGCCAGGATCTCGGCGGCGTCCTGGTCGACCAGGTAGTCACCGCCCTTGACCGTGTCGAAGGTGTGCCACTCCCAGTTGTCCTCCTCCACGTTGGCCAGCGCGGCGGCCATGCCGCCCTGCGCGGCGCCCGTGTGGGAGCGGGTGGGGTAGAGCTTGGTCAGCACGGCGGTGCGGCTGCGCTTCGTCGCCTCGATGGCGGCGCGCATGCCGGCGCCGCCGGCGCCGACGATGACGGTGTCGTACTTGTGGATCTTCATGATGGTCGCAGCCCCGTGCCTAGCGGATGTTCGGGTCGAAGGTGAAGATCACCAACGTGCCCAGCAGGATGGTGAACACCGTGGCGGTGTAGAGCAGAGCCTTCAGCCACAGGCGGGTGTTCGGACGCTCCGCGTAGTCGTTGACGATCGTCCGCAGGCCGTTCGCGCCGTGCAGCATCGCCAGCCACAGCATGGCGAGGTCCCAGACCTGCCACCAGGGGGACGCCCAGCGGCCGGCCACGAAGGCGAAGCCGATCTTGGAGACGCCGCCGTCCAGGACGAGCTGGATCAGCAGGTGGCCGATGACCAGGACGACCAGGACGATGCCCGACAGGCGCATGAAGAGCCAGGCGGCCATCTCGAAGTTGCCGCGGGTCGACCTCGGGGTCTTCTTGGTCCGCTTGCGCGGGGGCTCGATGAACGGGGCCGGGTTGTCCGGGCCGTACGGCGACGCGCCCTCGACGGGGCCGACGCCGGAAGCGGTGGTCTCAGTGGTCGACATCTGCCTCAGCCCCCGAACAGTTCACGGACGGCGTGCCCGAGGACCGGGTACAGCGCCCCGATCATCAGCACGACCCAAATGCCTACGACGGTCCAGAGCATCTGCTTCTGGTAGCGGGGGCCCTTCGACCAGAAGTCGACGGCGATCACCCGCAGGCCGTTGAGCGCGTGGAAGAGGATGGCGGCGACGAGGCCGTACTCCAGCAGCGCGACGAGCGGGGTCTTGTAGGTGGCCACGACCTTGTCGTAGGCCTCCGGGGAGACACGGACGAGAGCGGTGTCCAGCACGTGTACGAACAGGAAGAAGAAGATGAGGACGCCGGTGACTCGGTGAGCCACCCAGGACCACATTCCTTCCCGGCCGCGGTACAGCGTTCCAGCCGGCACGGAAGAACCCTCCGGGAGCGGGGATTGGGGCCGCGCCGGCTTGTCGTGTCGGACGGGCCCGGCCGGGTACGGTCCACCGGCCCCGGCCATCGTAGCGACGACTTGTCGGAACGCTTACAGCGGGCCCGTCTGTGTGATCAAACAGGCAATCAAACGGGCACGTACGGGTGACCGGGGTCACCCGAACCGGGATGATCCTCGCGATACCGGCGCCCGTCGGGCGTGTCGCGCCCGGCGTACCGCCCGACCAGGCGGGCGAGCCGGCCGCGGGCCAGGCGCCGCAGCTCCTCCGCGACGACGGCGCGCTCCTCGTCGGGGTCGTGGGCCAGCCGCGCCCGGATCCCGGCCAGCACCCGGTCGAGCGCCTCGTCCGGGGCCGCGTCGTCCAGGCAGATCACGAAGACGTGGCCGAAGCGGCTCTCGTACGCCGCGTGGGCCGCGCCCAGGGCGGTCAGCGCGGCGGCGGAGGCGTACCCGGGCGGGGGCGACGGGGCCTCGCGGGCCAGCGCCCCGGCGAGCTCGGCGGCCGTCAGGTCGTACGCCGCCTCGTCGGCGGCCGCCAGCAGCGACTCCAGGTCGGGGTAGGGGCGGTGCGCGGCGATCCGCCGGGCCCAGCGGGGGCTGGGGTAGCAGGACAGCAGGGCGTCCTCGACGGTGTCGGCGGGCGCGCGGTTGAACCGCTCCAGGGCGGCGGGGGACGGCGCGCGGCCCTGCTCCGGTACGACCGGGGCCGCGTCGCGGGGACGGGAGGGGTGGGGTGAAGACTGCGGAGACAGCGTGGGATCCTCGGCGGCTCGGTGACGGTCCGGAGGGCCGCCACGTGTGCATCGGGAGGGGATGCAGTGAGGGATGTGCAGCCAAGTTATCGAGAGTTGACAGGAGCTGTCCGACGGATGCCCGAATTTCACTCGACCGGGCAGGTTTCAGAACGCTTAGTGGACGATCAGCGGGGCGGCGCACGCCGGAGGCCGGCCGCGGGGGTGCAGCGTATGGGGATGGGTGAGACGCGGTGAGCGGACGCAGGCGCCGGGCCCCGGCGCGGCGCGGACCGGGCGGGCCGCTGCCGGCCGCGGCGGCGATCGTGGCGGCGGGCGCCGTCGCCGTGGCCGTCGCCGTCTGGCCGGACGGCGACGGGGCCACGACGGGCTCGCGTCCCTCGGGGAGCGCTCCGGCGTCGTCGGCGTCCCCCTCGCCCTCGCGCACGTACCCCCTGTCGGAGGCGCCCCGCACCATCCCCGCCGTCCGCGGGCACACCCCGGCCCGGGGTCCCGGCTGGAAGCCGGCGAAGGGCGGCCGGGTCGTCGTGGGCGACACGGACCTGGCCGACGAGGGGAGGCTGCTCGCGGACGAGCTGGGGCTGGCGTACGCGGGCCGGGCCGGCGCCCGCGCGGGCGACGTCGAGCTGGCCCTCGGCGGCGACGGCGGCCCGGAGTCGTACACCCTGACCGTGCGGGACGGGCGGGTGCGCGTCGCCGGACCCGCCGAGGCGGGCGTCTTCTACGGGACGCGCACGCTGAAGCAGGAGGTGCACGGCGGCGGCACGGCCCCCGAGGGCGTGGTACGCGACGAGCCGGCCAAGCCCCGGCGCGGCTTCATGCTGGACATCGCGCGCAAGCACTTCACCGCCGGCTGGATCGAGGACCGCATCCGCGAGCTGGGCGACCTGAAGTACAACGAGCTGGGCCTGCACTTCTCCGACGACCAGGCCTTCCGCATCGAGTCGGACTCGCACCCGGAGGTCGTCTCCTCGCCGCACCTGACGAAGGCCGAGGTGAAGAGGATCGTCGCGCTCGCGGAGAGCCGGCACATCACGGTCGTCCCCGAGATCGACTCGCCCGGCCACCTGGGCGCGGTGATCGCCGCCCACCCGGACCTGCAGCTGCGCACCGCGTCGGGCACGCCCACCCGGGGCGCGGTCGACATCTCCGACCCCGCGGCGGCGGACGTCGTCGACGACCTGCTGGACGAGTACGCCGAGCTGTTCCCCGGCGGGTACTGGCACCTGGGCGCCGACGAGTACCAGGCGCTGGTCGCGTCCGACCCGGAGGCGTCGTACCCGCGGCTGGCCGCCGCGGCGCGGAAGAAGTACGGGGCGGCCGCCGGCGTGAAGGACCTCGCGACCGGCTGGCTGAACGACCGCGCGAGGACGGTGCGCCGCCACGACCGGACCCTGCGGGCGTGGAACGACGGCTTCTTCCCCGGCGGGGCGGTCCGGCCGGACGGGGACCTGGAGGTCGCGTACTGGACGGGCAAGGAGATCGGCGCGCGGCAGCCCGACGAGTACCTGGCCGAGGGCCGCAGGATGATCAACTACAACGACGAGTTCCTCTACTACGTGCTCGGCGAGCCCAACACCTTCGTCTACCCGACCGGGAAGCGCATCTACGAGAAGTGGACCCCGCGCGTGGTGCGCGGCACCGAGCCGGTCCCCGAGCGCTACGACGGCCAGATCCTCGGCGCCTCCTTCGCCGTCTGGTGCGACCTCGCGACCCGGCAGACGCAGGACCAGGTGGCCGCCGGCGTCCGGATGCCGCTGCGGGCGCTGGCGCAGAAGCTCTGGGACCCGGGGGAGCCGGACCTGTCCTGGGCCGAGTTCGAGGCACTGGCCGGGCGGCTGGGCTGAGGGGCCGGACCGGGGGCCGGCCTCCCGGCGCCGGACGGCGCGGACGCGGGACGGGACGGCCGGCGGCGCGGCGGGCCGGCGGCGGCCGCGCGGTACCGGGCACACGGCGGCGGGTACCGGCCGCCCGCCGCGGCGTTGTGCCCGTTCCGGTGGCGGCGGGCCGCTCCCTGTGGTGTATTCGGCCCGAGCGGGTCGAGAGTCTGGGGGGACGCCGCATGGGCTTCTGGGGGTACTACGTCGTCGGCAGGAGCGAGAAGCCGCTCGCCGGGCTGGCCGCGCTGGCGGACGTACAGGGGATGACGCTGCACGAGATGACGTCCGAGGGCTGGCAGGTCTGGCAGTACCCGAGCAAGGACGGCGCCGGTGACGTGGGGGACATGGCCGGCCTGGCCGCCGAGACCGGCGCGCCCGCCCTCTTCGGCTACGTGATGGGCGGCGACTGCGTGGTCGTCGAGGCCGCCGCGCCGCGCGGCGGGGCCTGGACGACGTGCCTGGCGCGCGGCGCGATGGCCGGGCACCTCGGGTCCGGCGGGGACGGACCGAGCGTCGACGACTACTTCCTGGAGCCGCGCGACGCCGTCGCCCGGGCCCTGGCCTGGGCCGAGGAGGCCGGCCGCACCGTCGCCGAGCGGCCCCTCCTGGAGGTGCTGAGCGCCGAGGACGAGCCCTCGGCGGAGATGCTCTTCTTCCGGTTCCTGGACCGCCTGGGCGTCGTGCCCCTGTGACATTCCGGCCGGCCGGGGCGCAGTAAGGGAAAATGTGCGGGCTCCGTGAAAGGCGGCGTCCGCCGAGGGGGAGGCGCAAGGGGAGGCGCGATGAGTCTGGTCGAACTGATCGCCGGAGCCGGCGGACCGGCACTGGCGGCGAGCGCCCTGGGGTGCCTGGACCGCTGCGTACCGCTGCTGGGCGGTGACGACGAGACCCTGCGGCCCCTGTGGACGGGGCTCGCGGAGGACGCGGACTGGGGCGAGCGGCTCGCCAAGGTGCGCGGGGACCTCGGGCCCGCCGCCGCGGAGGCGGGCGGCCCCGGCGACGAGACCGTGCCGCTCGTCCGCGGGATGCTGTCGGCCGCCCCGGACGCCCTGGACGCCGCGGCCCTGCGCGTGTGGGCCGACGCCTGCTCCGTCGCGGCCCTGCGCGTGCACGGGCTGCTCGACGCCTACGAGGACGACGCCGCCTGGGTGGAGGCGCGCCGCGGGGGAGGGGCGGAGGGCCTGCCGCCGCTCGTCGCGGCCGAGCTGCGCCGCCAGACCGCCGTCCTGGAACTGCTCGCGGTCCAGGGGACCGGCGGACTGCGCCAGGCCCTGGAGATCTCCACCGAGGGCCGCCGGGTGCTGCGCGCGGTCGTCTCCCGCAGGGCGCGCGGACGGAGCTGACGGGCACCCGCCCCCGGCCGTCCTCCGGTGCCTGTCCGGACGCCGCGCCCCGGCACCGGTCCCGCCGCCGTGCCCGTGCCGCCGCGGGCGCGGAACCGCGCAGGTCCCGGGGAGTTCCTGTGGCCGTCCTGCGAGAGCCCTGGGGCGGTCTCGCGTCGGTCGGGCGTACCGCCCGGACCGGGGCGTGACAGGACGGGCCCGCAGGACGGATCTTCCTCTGTGTGACTGCACAGATGGCAACAAGGCATCCGGCCGCGGCGCGGCCCATCCGCTGGGCGGCGGACGCGGTCGCCGTCCTGCGCGAGGGGGCGCGGCTGCGGCTGGACTACTCGGCGCGCAGCCTGTGGAGCGTCGACCGCACGATCCAGGAGATACGCAGGGACGGCGCGCCGTACGACGCCGTGCACACCGTGCTGCGCTGCTTCGGCGCGTACGCGGGCGAGGTGATCGCGCGGCACACCGGCGGCGAGTGGCTGGAGACGCACCTCGGCCTGATGCTGCGCACCCCGGACGGCCGGTACTGGGACCCGGTGGTCGAGGCCCGGCGCTGCTGGTCCGGGGACGGCTCGCTGCACCTGCTGTGCCGGGAGGCGACGGCGGCGGCCGCCGCGTAGCGGCGGAGCGGGCCGGGACGCCCTCGTACGGGATCCCGGTTCTCCGCCGTCCGGTCCTGCGGGGCGCTTCGCCGCCCGGTCCGGTGGGCCCGGCCCGTTGTCCCCTGTGCCGCGGGCCACGGCGCGAGCACCTGGCCCGGCCGGGCCCCGGCCGCCGTGCCCAGCCGGGCGGGGCCGTAGTACCCGGCGGCCGCCCCGAGGCGCCCGAGGCGGACGCCGGCACGTACGTACGTACAGCAGGGTGCCGTCGCCGGTGTCCTCGTCCTCGGTGCCGAGGACCAGGCCGGCGCGGCCGTCGCCGTCGCGGCCGGCGGACCCGGTGCCGGCGGACCCGGTGCCGGCGGGCGCGGGCGCCGCCGCGGCGGGGGCCCCGGCGACGGCGACGCCCGGGACCACCTCCCGCGCGCCGGCCGGGCCCTCCGCCCCGGACCGAGCGGTTCGTGCGCGTACGTCGTCCCGCGGCTCAAGTGCCCCGCCCCTGGGAAGTCTTCGCATCGAGGTCACCTGCCCCACGGGTGACGTCGTCCGTTGAGCGCGCACGACTCCCCGGAGACCACCGGAAAGAGTGTGCGCTGCGTCACTGCCGCCGTCGGCGCCCGCCCCGGGGCGCCGGTGCCCGGCCTCCCGCGCGGCGGCGGGTGTGACGTTCGGAGGGGTCCTTGCGCTCTGTTCTGCGGACCGGTCCGCGCGCACGCGGACGGAGGACTCGGAGCGGGAGGCGCGGCATGGGAGTGCGGACCAGGCATGCGACCGCCGACCTGCGCATGCGGCGCTGCGCGGCGGAGTTCGTGCGACGGGTCTCGGCGAGGTCGCGGCTGCCGCTCGACTACTCCGTCGACAGCCTGGGCGTCGTCGACTTCATCGTCGACGAGATGCGCGGGGAGGGGCGGGAACCGGCCGACGCGGGGCGCGTCCTGTTCGAACTCGGCGCCTACACCGGCGAGGTCCTGGTGCGCCGGGTCGGCGCCGTGTGGGTCGAGTTCGACCCGGAGCAGCGGGAGCTGTTCGGCCGGCCCGTGGGCGTGCGGACGCCGGACGGCCGGCTGTGGAACCCGCTCGGCAAGGTGGTGCGGCGCTTCGAGACCGGCGGGCGCGAATCCGTGCGCGCGCTCTACCGTGAGGCGCGGGGCCTGCCGCGGCCGTCGCCGCCCCGGCGGCCGGGACCGGTCCGCGGCCGTTGAGCGCCTGTGACGTTTCCGCGCGGCGCGACGCAGATGTTGCCGAAGGCACGGCCGCCGACGGCCGTGCCGCACGGTGCCTCACGGGGACGGACCCGGGGACGAGTTCGCTGCGAACGAGGGAAGTGTTGGGCCGAGGAGGCGAGACCCACCGCGGACGCGGGTCCGACGGGGAACTGGGCGCCGCCGTGGCGCGGGCGCAGCAGGGCGACGAGCACGCCTTCGCGGTCGCCTACCGCCTGGTGCAGCCGGGGCTGCTGGGCTATCTGCGCGGTCTGGTCGGCGACGACGCGGAGGACGTGGCGTCCGAGGCGTGGCTGGAGATCGCGCGGGACCTCGGGCGCTTCCGCGGGGACGGCGCGGGGTTCCGCGGCTGGACCGCGACCATCGCGCGGCACCGGGCCTTCGACCACCTGCGGCGGCAGAGGGCCCGGCCGCGGCCGTCGGTCATCGAGCAGGACGTGCTCGACCTGCCGGGCACCCACAGCACCCACGACCAGGCCCTGGAGTCCCTCTCCACGGAGGCCGCGCTGCGCCTGGTCGCCGAACTGCCCCCGGACCAGGCGGAGGCGGTGCTGCTGCGGATCGTGGTCGGGCTCGACGGCCCGTCGGCCGCACGCGTGCTCGGCAAGCGCCCGGGGGCGGTCCGCACGGCCGTCCACCGGGGCCTGAAACGGCTCGCGCGGCGGCTGGGCGTCGACGATGTGACGGATGAACCGCCACGCACGCTGGGGGAGTCGAGATGAACGGCGACGGGTCCTGGAACGAGGACGACGGGTCCGGGGCGGCCGGCCGGCACGGCCCCGCCGCCCGTGGTCCGCGCACGCCCGGGCGCGGCGGCGATCCCGCGCCCTCCAGGGGCAGTTCCGCGCCCTCCGGCGGAACGCCCGCGCCCGACCCGCCGCCGGAGGGCGCCGCGGGGGACGGGCGCGGACGCGGTGCGTCCCCGGGCCTCGACGCGCTGCTCGCGGAGGCCGTACGGAGACCGGGCGCCGCCGACGACGGCGAGGAGCGGGCGGTCGCCGCCTTCCGGGCCGCCCGCGACGCGGGCGCCCACGCGGCGCGCACCCGGCGCCGGGACGACTGGCGGCCCAGGGCCGCCGGGGCGCGGTGGTCCGTGCGGACCGTCTGCGCGCTGCTGCTGGGCAGCGTGGTCCTCGGCGGAGCGGCGTTCGCGACCATCGGGCACGTCGCCGGACCCGCCGGCCCGCCCCGTCCGGACCGGGACGTCACGACCCCGCGCGTCCCGCCCGGCGGCGCGGGGCCCGCGACCCCCTCGGCGCCCGCCACCGCCCCCGGCACACCGCCGCCCACGCCGACGGGAAGTGGTGGACCGGAGGGGACCGGGGAGCCCGGGTCCGGCGACGGCACGCCCGGGAACGGCGGGAAGGACAAGGGCAAGGGCAAGAAGGACAAGGCCGAGAGCGCCGGCAACAACGGCAACGGCAACGGGGGCAACGGGAACGCCGGGAGCAGCGGCGGCGGCAACGGCAACGGGACCGGCGGGAGCAATGCGAACGGCGGCGGGAACGGCAACGGCGGAAGCAACGGCAGCAACGCGAACGGCGGCGGCAACGGCAACGGCGGAAGCAACGGCAGCAACGCGAACGGCGGCGGCAACGGGACCGGCGGGAGCAATGCGAACGGCGGCGGCAACGGCAACGGGACCGGCGGGAGCAACGCGAACGGCGGCGGCAACGGCAACGGCGGCAAGGGCGAAGGGGGCGGCGGACGGGAGTGAGCCCCGCGGCCCGTCGCCCGCGTGACGCCCGGAGCGCCCCGCTCCCGCCCCGGTCCGCCCCGGGGGACCGTGCGCCCGGTCCCGCGCCCCTTCCGCACGCGGTAGCAGCGGCGCGTCCCCGACAGCAGAAAACGGGAGCTCCCCTGTCGGGGAGCTCCCGTCGCCGATGGCAACGGCCGGGGCCGCCACCCCCCACAGGAGAGGCCCCGACCGTCGCGCGGCACGGGCCGCGCGGCGGCCCGTACTCTCTACAGCGCCACGGGTGCGGTTTGTGTCACACCCCTTGGGTCACGAGTTAGTTGCACGTTGTACGGTCGTGGACGCGCACCGGTTTCACGTCGTAACGTGCGTTTCGCGCCGGATGCGGAGCACGACCGCAACCACCAATCGAGGAAGTCACGACGGCGAGAACCCGGTCCGCGAGAGCGGCGCCGGCTGGGCGCAATGAGGGGCGCGGTGCTGGGGGAGGACGCGGAGCTGACCGCGGCGGTGCTTGCGGCACAGGACGGGGACGAGACCGGTTTCCGGACTGTGTACCGATCGGTGCACCCGCGGCTCCTGGGGTACGTACGGACGTTGGTCGGCGACCCGGACGCCGAGGACGTCACGTCCGAGGCGTGGCTGCAGATCGCCCGGGACCTCGGACGGTTCAGCGGCGATGCGGACCGCTTCCGCGGCTGGGCCGCGCGCATCGCCCGCAACCGCGCGCTCGACCACATCCGGATGCGCGGCCGGCGGCCCGCCATAGGCGGCGACGAGAGCGAACTCACCGGCCGGGCCGCCGAGTCCGACACCGCGGGCGAGGCCATCGAGGCGCTCGCCACCGACAGCACCCTCTCCCTCATCGCCCGGCTCCCGCAGGACCAGGCCGAGGCCGTGGTGCTCCGCGTCGTCGTCGGCCTCGACGCGAAGACCGCCGCCGAGACCCTCGGCAAACGCCCGGGCGCCGTCCGCACGGCCGCGCACCGCGGTCTCAAGCGGCTCGCGGAGCTCCTCGGCGACGATCCGGAATCCCCCGGGCCGCCCGCCGTCGTGGCCCTGCCGCGAGAACCGCGCCCCCGTCCGGTGACGTCCGCCGGTGTGACGGATACGCGGACGCGGACGCAGAAGGACATGTGATGGCGGACGAGCAGGACAAGTGGCTCAATCGGGAGGCGGCGGAACGCCTGCTGCGCGGAGAGCCGCTCGAATGCGCCGACGCCGCCGTCCGCGCCCGGGCCGACCGGCTCGCCGGGACCCTGCGCGCACTGGCCGCCGGGACCCCGCCCACCGGCCCCGAACTGCCCGGTGAGGCCGCCGCCGTGGCCGCCTTCCGACAGGCCCGCACCGGTGCCGCCGCCGAGCGGCCGCACCCGGCGCCCGGCGTCCGCAGACGTACGGACGAGGCCTGCGACATGGGCGTCGTCCACGTCGCCGTCCCGCGCCGGGACAGATCCGGCCCCTCCGTCTGGGGCCGCCCCGTGCGCCTCGGCCTGGCGGCGGCCCTCGCCGCCGGCACGATCGGCGGAGCGGCGGTCGCCGCCGGAACCGGAATCCTGCCGACGCCGTTCGACGGGGAGCGCCCCGGGCCCGCCGCCTCCGTCTCGGCGGCCGTCTCCCCGACCGGCCGCCCGCTTCTCACACCGTCGCCCGGGGCGAGCGCGGACGGCGGACCGGCGTCCCCCGCGCCCGGGGGCGGCACGTCCGGGTCCGTCGCGCCGGACGCCCCGTCGCGCGACGAGGCCCGCGGCTCCGCCGCCGGCCCGCGGTCCGGCTCCGGCGCGGGCCCCCACGACGACGAGGCCGGCGCGCGGCGGCACGGGACCGCCTCGGCCTGCCGCGACGTACGCGACGGCAAGGCGCTGGGCATCGAGCGCCTGCGCGGTCTCGAGGAGGCGGCGAACGGCGCCCAGCACGTGCGGAAGTACTGCAAGGGCCTGCTGAAGGACGCGGAGCAGAAGGGCTCCGACGGCCGCGGCGGCCGGGACGCCGGGACGCCGGACCGGGACGGCCGCGGCAAGGGCGGCGAGAACGACGCCGGCGACGACGAGGGCACCGGCGACGGCGACGACGAGGGCGCCGACGACGGCGACGCCTCCATACGCCCGGGCGGCGTCCGCACGGGTGACGGGCATTCCCGCGGCGGCGTCCGGTCCGCACCGACGAAGCCGGTCACGAGCCGGCCGCACCCGCCGCACCCCGCCGGGCTGCCCGGCACCGGAACCGGCTCCCTGCCGCTGCCCCACCCCTCGCCGGCCTCCTGACCTGTGTTCTCGTACCGCTTTGAACTTTCCGCGAGCCAGGTGTGACAGTTTCGGCCGCCCCGGCGCTGTAGGAGATGAGCCGACTGGTCATCGGCTTCGCACGAGCCGGGGTTCCCCCCGTACCCACGGCTCAGTGCCCATCGGCGCGGGCGGGACACGTTCCCCCGGTCCCGCCCGCGCCGGCTCTTCACTCCTCGCCGCCGCCGTCACCAGTGCACGACGACCTTGTCCCCGTTCCTCACCTGTGCGAACAGCGCCGCGACGGCCTTCTCGTCCCGGACGTTGACACAGCCGTGCGAGCCGCCGGAGTAGCCGCGCGCCGCGAAGTCCTGCGAGAAGTGCACCGCCTGGCCGCCGCTGAAGAACATCGCGTACGGCATGGGGGAGTCGTAGAGCGTCGACACGTGGTGGCGTGACTTGAAGTAGACCTTGAAGACGCCCTCGCGGGTGGGCGTGTGCTCGGTGCCGAAGCGCACGGCCATGGTCGAGACGGTCCGGCCGTCGATCATCCAGCGCAGGGTGCGGCTGGTCTTGCTGATGCACAGCACCCGTCCGCTCAGGCAGCGCGGGTCGGGCGGCGCGGCGGGCTGGCCGCCCATGGCGTACAGCTCCCAGTAGCCCGGTTCGCGCGTCATCCCCCGCAGCCGCTGCCAGGTGACGGTGTCCGTCTCGCCCGTGCGCGGCAGCCCGCGCTTGCGCTGGAAGCCCTCGACGGCCTGTGCCGTCAGGTCGTCGTAGGTGCCGGTCGGGCCGTCGTGGAGCCAGGCGACCTGGCGCAGCCTGGCCTGCAGTTCGCGCACCCGCGGGCCCGTGTCGCCGCTCGACCACAGGACCGCGGCGGGGGCGGCCGCAGGCGTGGAGGCGGCGGGCGGCGCGGACCGGGAGGCCCCGCCTCCGCTCCCCTTCGCCGGGGCGCCGGCCGTCTCCCGGCCACCACCGCTCCCCTTTGCCGCCCCGCCCTTGCCGTCCGGCGTGCCCGTGGGGCCGATGCTGATGCTGATGGGCGGGGGCTGCCGCCCCTGCGCGCCGCCGGCCTGCGGCTCACAGGCGCACAGCAGCGCGAACACCGCGCACGCGGCCAGACCGGCGCGGACGGGCGGTGCGGCGACGGCGGTACGGAACGGGCGCATGGGGTCCCCCGCGGCTCTCGGTGCGGTCTCCGGTGCAGCAGGGATGCTGCCCACCGACACGCGTCCGCGAACTCCGCGTGACGCGTGTGAGCGTGGTCTCCCCCGGTCTGTGAGCAAGTTCAAAGGCGTGCTCCCTCCACCGGCCGCACGGCCGCCACTACAGTCCGTCGCGAGGGTCGGATCCGTACCCACGAAACAGCTCAGCTGGAGGCACACACCATGGCACGCGAGTCGGAGTCCGGTCTGCCCATCGAGCCGGTCTACGGTCCGGAGGCCCTTGCGGGGTGGGATCCGGTGGAGAAGCTGGGGGAGCCGGGGGCGTATCCGT
>NZ_BMVU01000006.1 GCF_014650875.1 Streptomyces minutiscleroticus | reverse complement strand
CGGTGCATGCGCGGGACGGGACTCCCCTCCAAAGGAGTCCCGTCCCGCGCATGCACCGCGGACGACGGTCCGGAAACTGTAACCCTAAGGTTCAGCTTTAGGTTTGTTGTCGCTCGTCACGCGTGTGACGGGCGGTCAGGCGCCGCCGTTGAGCAGGGCGGCGGTCAGGACGTCGCCGCCGACGCCCCAGCCGCCGTCGGCGACCTCGTCGACGAGGACGACGGTGGTGGGACGGGCCCGCTCACCGTAGATCTCCGCGTACAGGTCGGTGGTGCGCTCGACGATCTTCTTCTTGTCCTCGGTGGTCAGGGTGCCCGCGGGGACCTTGAAATGGGCGAAGGGCATGGGTGCTTCTCCTCTGACGGGCGTCTGCCGGTACGGGTGCGGAACGGCAACCCGCCGTGGGAGGAGGCGGGTTGGGGACCCGACGGACAGCATGGCGCGACGCGGCCGGCGGAACCAGGGGACGGGATCCCCTGTGTCGGCGGCCCCCCGGGTCACAGAATGGAGGGCATGGGTTCTGCGAAATACACCGAACTGGGGGCCTTCCTGCGTTCGCGGCGCGCACGCATCCGCCCGGCCGACGTCGGACTCCCCACGGGGCCCCGGCGCCGGGTGCCCGGGCTGCGCCGCGACGAGGTCGCCCAGCTCGCCGGAGCGTCGGTGGACTACTACAACGAACTCGAACGCGGAGCCGGGTCCCAGCCGTCCGAGCAGATGATCGCCGCGCTGGCCAGGGCGCTGCGCCTGACCGCCGACGAGCGTGACTACCTCTACCGCCTGGCGGACCGTCCGGTGCCCGCGCAGGGCGGGGCCGCCTCGCACGTCCACCCCGGCATGCTCGACCTGCTCGACCGGATGAAGTCGACGCCGGCGCAGGTCATCACCGACCTGCACATCACGCTCGTGCAGAACCCGCTCGCCGTGGCGCTGCTCGGGGACCAGTCCGGTTTCCGGGGCCCCCGCGCCAGCTTCGTGTACCGGTGGTTCACCGACCCCGACGCCCGGAAGCTGTACCCCGAGGCCGACCACGAGGGCCACTCCCGTGCCTTCGTCGCCGATCTGCGGGCGGCGGCCGCCCGGCGGGACGCGAAGGACGCCGAAGCCGGCTCGCTGATCGCCGCACTGCTCGACCTGTCCTCCGAGTTCACCGCGCTGTGGGCCGACCACGACGTCGCGTTCCGGCGGGACGACCGCAAGCGCATCGATCACCCCGTGCTCGGCCTGATCGAGGTCAACTGCCTCAACCTGTTCAGCGAGGACGGCCGGCAGCGGCTGCTCTGGTTCACCCCCGCGGTCGGCACCGACAGCGCCGACCTGCTCGACCTGCTCGCGGTCGTCGGCACCCAGGACCTCGTCGAACCGACGCGCTGAGCGCCGCCTCGCCCCGGCGCCCCCGCCCGGCCGCCGCACCGCCCCCCGGCCGCCGCACCGCCCCCCGGCCGCCGCACCGCCCCCCGGCCGCCGCGGCCGCGTACGGCGCGCGGTCACGCGGGCCGCCGGGCGACGAAGACGAACTCGCGCCCCGGCCGGTCCGGGGCGTCGCGGACCCCCTCCACGACGTAGCCCTGTGCCGCGAGTTCCGCCTCGACCTCCTCCCGCTCGGGGAAGCGCAGCGTCGAGGTGGAGGTCAGCACCTCGCCGTCCGCGGCGAACGCGTAGGTCCACCGGATCGTCACCAGCGGCCCGCTCCGCCCGGTCACCTCGACCCACGTCTCGACCGGTCCGACACCCGGGACCCGCGTGACACGGTGTGACGCCTCGCGGGTCCACCCCTCCCAGGCGCGCCGCGCCGGGTCGCGGGTCTCGAACACGAGGCGTCCGCCGGGCCGCAGGGCGTCGTGGGCGCCCCGCAGGGTCTGCCGCCAGGCGTGCGGGTCGGCGATGGCGGGGGCGACGTTCGCCGTCATGGTCACCAGGTCGACGCGCAGCGGCGGCAGCGCCGCGGCGTCACCGCAGATCCAGCGCACCCGCTCGCCGCCGGGCTTGGCCCGGGCCACGTCGAGCGAGGCCCGGGCGGGGTCGACCCCGACGACGTCGATCCCGCGTCCGGCCAGCAGGAGGGCGAACACGCCCGTTCCGCAGCCGAGGTCGAGCACCCGGCGGGCACCGAACTCCCGCACCATCCCGGCGTACGCGTCGAGATCGCTGCGGTCGGGGTGGAGCGAGTCGTAGAGCGCGGCCAGCCGCGGGTGTCCGTATTCCTCGTCAGCCATGCGGCCGAAGGTATCCGGGGGCACCGTCCGACGGCTTCTCCTTTTCGGTGCTCGCGGCTTCGGTGCCCGCGGCGGCCGGACGGCCTGCGGTCACCGGTCCCCGGCCGTGCGGCGGTCCGGCGTCCCCACATGGTGAGCGCCGGGGCCGGCCCTCGCTCCGGCGACGGCGTCGGGGCCGGCCTCAGCCGAACCTCTCCTCGCGGTAGACCCGCCAGCGCTCCATCATCTCCGCGACGTCCTTCTCGATGAACTCGAAGAACGCGAGGGTCTCGCTCAGCCGGCGCCCCGCCGGGGTCTCGGCGCCCAGGTGGGCCACCCCGTCCCGCAGGGCGTTCTCCCAGCGCTTGATGATCGCCTCGCGGTTGGTGAGCGCCGTGTACCACTGGTCGCTGTGGACCCGGTAGCGCTCCCGCCGCGAGCCCGGTTCCCGCTCGCGCGAGAGCATGTGCACCTGCGCCAGGTAGCGCACCGCCCCGGAGACGGCCGCCGGGCTGATCCGCAGCTGTTCGCCCAGCTCGGCGGAGGTCAGGGCGCCGCTGTCGGAGGCGAGCAGCGCGGCGAAGACCCGGGCGGGCATCCGGGGCAGTCCGGCCTCGACGAGCTGCGCCGCGAAATGCTCCACGAACCGCGAGACCGACTCCGGGTCCCGCTCCACTGCCTTCGACTCCGTCATGACCGCATCCTAACCAAGATTCACCAGCTTCCTTATCTTCACAAATTTCTGAAAGTGCCGTAGCTTCCGAAGCATGGAGACATCACACCTGGCCATCGAGGTGTCCGGGCTGCACAAGTCGTTCGGCCGGACCCACGCGCTCGACGGCCTCGACCTGGAGGTCCGGGCCGGGGAGGTGCACGGCTTCCTCGGCCCGAACGGCGCGGGCAAGTCCACCGCCGTCCGCGTCCTGCTCGGCCTGCTGCGCGCCGACTCCGGCACCGCCCGGATCCTCGGCCGCGACCCGTGGGCGGACGCGGTGGCGGCGCACCGCAGGATCGCGTACGTCCCCGGCGACGTGACGCTGTGGCGCAACCTCTCCGGCGGCGAGGTCATCGACCTGTACGGCCGGCTGCGCGGCGGTCTGGACGCGCGGCGCCGGGACGGGCTGATCGAGCGGTTCGAGCTGGACCCGACCAAGAAGGGCCGGACGTACTCCAAGGGCAACCGGCAGAAGGTCGCCCTGGTCGCCGCCTTCGCCTCGGACGTCGACCTGCTCATCCTGGACGAGCCGACCTCCGGTCTCGACCCGCTGATGGAGGAGGTCTTCCAGCGGTGCGTGACGGAGGAGCGGGACCGCGGCCGCACGGTCCTGCTGTCCTCGCACATCCTCAGCGAGGTCGAGGAGCTCTGCGACCGGGTGAGCATCATCCGCAAGGGCCGCACCGTCGAGAGCGGCTCCCTCACCGACCTGCGCCACCTCACCCGCACCAGTGTGACCGCCGAACTGGCCGGGCCGCCCGACGGGCTGTCGCGCCTGCCCGGCGTCCACGGCCTGGAGGTCCGGCGGACCGGGCCGGGGCAGGGCCGCCGAGTCCGCCTCCAGGTCGACACCGACAAGCTGGACGCCGTACTGCGCTCCCTCGGCGCGTCGGGCGTACGGTCGCTGACGTCGACGCCACCGACGCTCGAGGAGCTGTTCCTGCGGCACTACCAGGACGAGGCGCCCGAAGGGGTGAGCGCGCGATGACCGCCGCCGCGTTCGCCGTGCGGCCGGGCGCGTCCCGTCAGCTGGCGGGCACGGGCACCCTGCTGCGCTTCGCCCTGCGCCGCGACCGCCTGCTGATCCCGGTCTGGGTCGGGGTGAACGGGCTCATGGTCCTGACCATGCCGAACACCCTGAAGAGCCTGTACGCCACTCCCGCCGCCCGCGCCGACCTGGTCGCGCAGATGGCCGCCAACTCCTCGCTGCGCGCGCTGGTCGGCCCGGTCCTCGGCGACTCGCTCGGCGCGCTCACCGCCTGGCGCGTCGGCGTGTACGCGGGTGCGCTGGCGGCTGTGACGAGCCTGCTCGTCGTCGTCCGGCACACCCGGGACGAGGAGGAGAGCGGCCGCCAGGAGCTGGTGGCCTCGGGCGTGGTGGGCCGCCGCGCCTCCCTCACGGCGGCCCTGCTGACGGCGGCGGCCGCGAACGCGGCACTGGCCCTGACGGTCGTCGCGGAGCTGTCCGGACAGGGGACCGGCGGGGCACTGGCCTTCGGGCTCGGACTCGCCGGCGTGGGCATGGTCTTCGCCACCATGGCGGCGATCGTCGCCCAGCTGACGGAGAGCGCCCGGCTCGCCCGCGGGCTGACCGCAGGCGTCCTCGGCGCCGCCTTCGTGCTGCGCGCGGCGGGCGACGCGGTGACGGACGACGGCTCGTCGGCCCTGACCTGGCTCTCCCCGCTCGGCTGGCTGGAGAACCTGCGCCCGTACGCCGGTGAACGCTGGTGGGTGCTCCTGCTGTTCGCCGCGGCCGTCGCCGCGCAGGCGGTGGCGGCGTACGCGCTCGCCGGACGCCGCGACCTCGGCATGAGCTTCCTGCCCACCCGGCCGGGACCGGCCGCCGGCCGCCTGGGCTCGGCCGCGGCACTGGCCTGGCGGCTGCAGCGCGGCGGCGTCCTCGGCTGGAGCATCGGCTTCCTCCTCGCCGGGGCGGTCTACGGCGGGCTGACCGAGGGCGCGGCCGACCTGGTCGGCGACAACGACGACGCCCGCCGGATCATCGAGCGGATGGGCGGACAGGCCGGGGTGGCGGACGCGTTCGTGTCGGCGATGGTCGGCATGCTCGGACTGATCGCCGCGCTGTACGTCGTCGCCTCCGTCCTGCGGCTGCACGGCGAGGAGACCTCCGGACGCGCGGAGCCGGTGCTGGCGAACGCGGTGGGCCGGCTGCGCTGGGCGGCCGGGCACCTGCTGGTCGCCTTCGGCGGGTCCGCGCTGATCATGCTGCTGGCCGGGGCGGGCTTCGCCCTCGGGTACGGCAGGGACGCCGGGCCGATCCTGGGCGCCTGCCTGGTGCAGGTGGCCGGGGTCTGGGTCGTCGGCGGGCTGGCGGTGCTGCTGCACGGCGCGGTTCCCCGGGCGGCGACGGCGGCCTGGGGCGTGGCCGGCGCGGTGCTGCTGATCGGCTGGGTCGGTCCCGCACTGGACGTTCCGCGGGCGGTGCTGGACCTGTCGCCGTTCGGCCACCTCCCGAAGCTGCCGGGCGGGCCCATGGAGTGGCGGCCGGTCCTCGTCCTCCTGCTGCTGGCGGCGGCGCTGGTCGCGGCGGGGCTGACCGCGCTGCGACGGCGCGACCTGAAGCTGTGAGGTTCCCGGGGCGCGACGGACCCGGGACACCAGGGGTACGGGACGGGCCGCGCCCGGCACGGTGCCGCGGGAGGCGGGCCGGGCCGGCCGTCAGCGGGGCGCGCCCGGTTCGCGGGGGCCGGCCGTGGCCTTCAGGGCGTGCTCCATGAAGCGCCGTGGCGCCGGCGGCAGGCTGCGGGAGGCCAGCCAGGCGATGCCGATGTCGCGGGCCGCGTGCACGTCGGTCATCTGCAGGTAGCGGACGGGGAGGTCCGGGCCGGTCTCCGGGGCCGTGGCGCGGGAGGAGGCGGGGATCAGGGAGACGCCGAGGCCGGCCGCGACGAGGCCGCGCAGGGTCTCGACCTCCTCGCCCTCGAAGCCGACGAGCGGGGAGAAGCCGGCCTGGTGGCACAGCGTCTCGGTGACGTTGCGCAGCCCGTATCCGGGCTTGAGCACGATGAACGGCTCCTCGGCGACCTCGGCCAGGCGGACCCGGCGGCGCTGCGCCATGCGGTGGCGGGTGGGGACGGCGAGCCAGAGGGGCTCGACCAGGATCCGGCGCCAGGTGATCAGGGGATGGCCGGGGTCCTTGCTGGTGATGATCAGGTCCGCGGTGGAGTCCAGCAGGTGCTGGGCCAGGCCGATCTCACCCGCCTGGTGGAGCTCGAACCGGACCTGGGGGGAGGACTCGCGGAAGCCGGTGACCAGCCGGGGCACGAGCCAGGTGCCCAGGGTGTGCAGGAAGGCGAGGGACACGACGCCCGCGTCGGGGTCGACGACCTCGGCCACGGCCCGCAGGCCGCGGTCGTAGCTGTCCAGGATGGAGTCGGCGTACTCCTTGAACACCTGTCCCGCCGGAGTGAGCCGCAGGCCCCGGCCGACACGCTGGAAGAGTGCCGCGCCGACCTCCTCGTCCAGCCGGTTCAGGGCCCGCGACAGGGCGGGCTGGGTGATACCGGCCTCCGCCGCGGCATCGGTCACCGTCGTGCCCTCGGCCACGGCCTGGAAGGACCGGAGTACCTGAAGATCCATTTCCTCATTCTCGCTTCGCGCGGGCCGAGGAGCCCGCGGACGCCGTGTGCGCGGCCGACGCGGTGGCGCCGAGGGAGCGGGCGGTCACGGCGTCGCACAGCTGCTCCGCCGCGGTGATGGTCTCCTCCCAGTCCGGCAGCCTGCGGCCCGGCGGGCCCGGTTCGCGGCGGGCGTGGGCGGCCGTCCTGCGCGCTTCGGCCAGCTGCCGGTAGGCGGTGCGGCGCAGGGCCTGGCGCTGGGCGGGGGTGACGACGGGGGAGAGGTCGCGGTAGCGCAGGGCGGCGTCCAGCGCGGCCTCGGTCCGGGCGCTCGCGCGGTGGGTGAGGGAGTCGGGCCAGACGGCGAAGTGGACGACGAGGACGATGGCGGCGGCGAGCGCGGTGTCCAGGATGCGCGGCACGTACAGGGCCCGGTCGTCGCCGAGCAGGTCGACCAGGACGAAGACGACGGCGGTCAGGCCGGTCGTGGCCAGCGCGTAGTGGTGGCGCACGCCGACGGCCATCAGGGCGCCGAAGAGCGCCACGACGCCGATGAGGGCGTACGTGTCCTGCGTCAGCAGCGCCACCGCGCCGATGGCGGCCACGCCGACCACCGTGCCGACGCAGCGGTGCAGCGCGCGGCGGAAGACCGGGCCGAAGTCCGGCTTGTAGACGAAGGCCACGGTCATGGGCAGCCAGTAGCTGCGCGGACCGTGCATGACCTCGGCGCACAGCTGCGCGGCGAGTACGCACACGGCCAGCAGGACGGCGTAGCGCAGGTGTGCGGAGCGGCCCGCGCGCGGGGGAGCCGGGACGTGCAGGGCCGCGTCGTCGGTCCACTCGGCGTCGGCGGCCGCGCACACGTGGGCGAGGGCGCGCAGCCCTGGTGTGTCCGGCTCGACGTCCGGCAGCGCGGGCGCGGTCCCGCCGCGCCCCGGCAGCAGGCGCGCGGCCATCACCGAGGGGACGCGCGTCACGGCCGCCGGGAGCGGACGCGCCTCCCACAGCAGCGTGGTGACGGCCTCGGCCAGCCGGACGGCGAGGCGGAACGCCGTGAGCAGGTCGCCGACCCGCGGGTCCGGCTCCGGCCGCCGGCCGGGCGCGAGATGGCGGGCCATCACCTGGTGGGCGTTGTCGAGGGTGTCCGTGAGCCGCCGCCGGGCGTCGGTGGCACCGGGCGTGCCGGCCGCGGCCAGCGCCGCGGACGCGGCGCGGTACACGGCGAGCAGGGCGGCCCGCTCGTCGTGGTTCCGGCGCCACAGCCACGGGGCGGCGGACAGGACCAGGATGAGGAGGACACCGGTGAAGAGGGCGAGGGGCGCGTGCCACCAGGGCCCCGGCACCGGGATGCCGCTGCCGATCGTGACGCCGAGCAGGAGGTGCATGCCGGCCACCGACGCCACCCGTCCGCGCAGGCTGACCGCGCCGCCGAGCAGCGCGGCCACGACCAGGCAGACCGTCACGGCCGCCGGGTGCCCGCTGCGCAGGGCGACCTCGCCGGCGGCCAGGCCGGCCGCGGCCGCCGCGCCCAGTGCGAGGAACCGCCGGACGCGCGACCGGTAGGGGTCGGAACCGTCCTGGCCCACGCCCCACAGGGCGCCGATCCCCGCGATCACGGAGAGGGTCACCCATCCGGTGAGCACGCCGACGAGGAGCGGCGCGGCGAGCGCGACGGCCCCGCGCAGCGCCGCCGCGAGGGGGAACGAGGCGAACCGGGCGCGGACGGCGCGGCGCGGCCCCGCCGGGGCGGGCCCTTTCCGCGCGCGGCCCCGGCGTCCGTGTGCTGCCGGTGTCATACGGCTGTCTGCCTTCCACGGTGCGGTGACGGAACAGGGTCCGGGTTCCCCGGTTGCGGCCGGGCCCCCGGACCGCCTGCCACCGGGTTCCCGGACCCGGTGGCAGGCGGTCCGGGGACGGATCAGCCGACCAGGTCGATCATCAGCGGCAGGGTGAGGAACGACAGGACCAGGCTGACGACGACGGCGGAGCCGATGGTCTCCTCGTCGGACTTGTCGCCGTACTTGGAGGCGAACATCAGCGGCACGGGGGAGACGGGGAAGGCGAGGATCAGCGCGGCCTGCGCGGCGCTCTCCGAGGAGGTCAGGGCCTTGCCGACGTAATAGAGGAGCAGGGGCAGGACCACCACGCTGATGAGGGAGACCACCCACACGCGCGGGTACAGGCGCGGACGGCCGACCCGGGAGACGGAGAGCCCGACGTAGAGCAGCGCGGCGGAGGAGGAGGCACCGGAGAGCAGGGTCAGCGACGTGCCGGCGATGCTCGGCACGCCGACACCGGCGACGGAGAGGACCAGGCCGAGCAGCGGACCCCAGACGAAGGGCTCGCGCAGCTGGTGCAGGACGGTGCGCAGGGCGGAGGGCCGGTGCGGCCCGGGAACAGCGGGCGCCGGGTCCACGGGGGCGACGGACACGGCCGTGCCGCCTCCCGCGCCGACCAGCGCGGGCCGCGGCGCGGCGGTGGCGGCGGCCGTGCGGGCACCGGCCCGCGACGCGGTGCGGTCCGGCAGGCCGAGCACGACCAGCACGGCCGGGTCGAGGACGACGTTGACGAGGATGCCGGCGACGGCGATCGGGACGGCGGCCTGCTCGGCGCCGAAGAGGCCGCCGAGGACGGAGGTGCCCATGAAGGCGTACTGCGGCTGCACACAGGCCAGTGCGAGCAGGGCGGCGCGCTTGAGGGGGCGGCGGGCCGCGTGGCGCAGGACCACGAACAGGACGGCGTACACCACGAGGAAGCCCAGCGCCAGCAGGCCCGCCAGGGGCAGCTTCTCGACCAGGGTGTGGCGCGGGGTCTTCCAGATGCCCAGCAGCAGGGAGGCGGGGAGCGCGAGCTGCATGGTCAGGTCGCGCAGCGCCTGGGTTCCGCTCGCGTCGAACAGTCTGAGCCGTCCGGTGCCGTAGCCGACCAGGATGATGACGAAGACCGGCACCACGATGGTGAAGATATGGGAGAAACTCATGCCTATGTCAGTTCTTCTGGGTGGGTGGGGGTGGCTCGGCCGTAGCCCGGTGGTGGTCGGTCTGTCAGCCGTCGAGCCGGACCGGGCCCGGACGGGCACCTGGGTCCGGCTCGGCGTCGTGGCGTCGGCGGCACGGACGGACAACGCGGTCGAGGGGGCCGGCGCCGCTGCCGTCGTGGCCGGCCGCCGGGAGGACTGCTGAGGGTGGCTTCGCCGGTGGACCCGCCGGGCCCGCCGGGGGAGAGGTCAGACGGCCTCGATCGGCGGGTAGACCGGGTGCCACATGGCGGCGCGGACACGCTCCTCGACGGTGCCGTCGGCACCGTCGCCGGTCTGGCGGGCGACACCGTCACGGACCGCGGCGCGTACGACGGCGACCGCCACGTCCACCGTGGTCTCGCGCAGCCGGTCGATGGGCGGCAGGACGGGTGCGCCCGGGACACTTGCGTCGGTGTGCCGTGCGACGGCGTGCGCGACGGCGGAGAGCATGCCGTCGGTGATGCGGTCGGCGCCGGCGACGACGGCGCCCAGCCCCAGGCCCGGGAAGACGAGGGCGTTGTTGGCCTGCGCGATCGTGTAGGTGGTGCCCCCGTACTCGACGGGCGGGAAGGGGCTGCCGGTGGCGATCAGCGCGCGGCCGTCGGTCCAGGCGAGCAGGTCGGCGGGGACCGCCTCGGCCAGCCGAGTGGGGTTGGACATGGCCATGATGATGGGGCGCTCGGCGTGCGCGGCCATGGTGCGGACAATCTCCTCGGTGAAGGAGCCGCCCTGGCCGGAGGTGCCGATCAGGATGGTGGGACGCGCCTGCCGGACGACCTCGGCGAGCGGGATGCCGCCGAGCCCCTCGTCGTACTGCCAGCCGGCGACCTCGGCGGCGGGGCGGGCGTAGCGGATCTGGAAGTCGCGTATGCCCTGCTGGCCCCGGGTGAGCAGGCCGTGGCGGTCGACGGCCCAGATGCGGGCGGTGGCCTGCTCGGGGGTCAGGCCCTCGGCGACGAGGGCGTCGCGCAGCTGGTCGGCGACGCCGATGCCGGCGGTGCCGGCGCCGAAGACGACGATGCGGTGCTCGGTCAGCGGGACGCCGGTGGCCCCGACGCCGCCGAGGACGGCGGCGAGGTTGACGGCGCCGGTGCCCTGGATGTCGTCGTTCCAGGTGAAGAACTTGTCGCGGTAGGCGTCCAGGATGCGGCGGGCGTTGGCCGGGCCGAGGTCCTCCCAGTGCAGCAGGGCCCTGGGGAAGAGCCGCCCCGCGGTGCTCAGGTAGGCCTCGACGAAGGAGTCGTACGTGGCCCGGTCGACGCGCTCGTGGTGGTTGCCCAGGTACAGCGGGTCGTCGAGGAGCTCCTTGCGGTTGGTGCCGACGTCCAGCATGACCGCGAGGGTGCGGGCCGGGTCGATGCCGGCGGCGGCGGTGTAGACGGCGAGCTTGCCGACCGCGATGTCGATGCCGCCCACGCCCCAGTCGCCGATGCCGAGGACCGCCTCCCCGTCGGTGGCGACGACGAGGTCCACGTCGTCCGGGCCCAGACCGGTGGCGAGCAGCGCGCGCTCGATGTCCTCGGGTGCGTCGACCGACAGGTAGACCCCGGCGGGGCGGCGGTACTCGTAGCTGTAGCGCTCGATGGCGGTGCCGACGGTGGGGGTGTAGACGATGGGCAGCATCTCGGGGAGGTGGTCGCCGAGCAGCCGGTAGAACAGCACGCGGTTACGGTCGTGCAGCGCCGTCAGGTACACGTTCTTGGCCAGGTCGGTCGGCTGCGCCCGGTACTGCTGGTAGGCGCGGGCCGCCTGCTGGTCCTGGGTGAGCACCTGCGGCGGCACCAGACCGGTCAGGCCCAGCGCCCGCCGCTCCTCCTCGGTGAACGCGGTCCCGCGGTTCAGCAGGGGATCGGCCAGCACGGCGCGGCCCCGGGCCGTGGTCTCCAGCCGCCCCTCCGCGGCGTTCCACTTCGTCTCCATCATCGGCTCCTGCCTGAATCCTCGTCATTCGGAAGTGATCAGACTCAGCCGGAACGAGACATGATTCCAATGCCTCAGTTACACCGAATCCATGCACAGGGAGAATTGAACGGCTCTGACGTGCGTTTTTCCTCGCAGGCGATAGATCGCCGCAGCTCAGGACTGTGACGGAGGTCGCAGATCCGGTCCCCCGTATTACTTCGGGGCATGAATTCCAGGACACCAAGGCATTGGACACATGGCCTTTTCATTTGTCAGGCTGCCGGACGTCGCCATGACCAGTGGCCCCTATCCGAAACGGATCGAAGAGTGGGAAACTGGTCGAGGAGCGGTTTCCGTTCCGGACATGCCGCGCATGGAGACGTGCCGCGCATGACCCACCACTGACGATCACGGGTGCACGCCCGGCCGGACCGAAGGCCGGGTGTCCGCCCACTGTCACAGCCTGCTTTGTGAATGTGTTCACATTCACAAGAAGGGAAGCGCACCGCCATGTCTCCCGAGACGATCGCCCGCTGGCAGTTCGGGATCACCACCGTCTACCACTACCTGTTCGTGCCGCTGACGATCAGCCTGGCCGGCATCACCGCCGGCCTGCAGACCGCGTGGGTGCGCACGCGAAAGGAGAAGTACTTCCACGCCACCAAGTTCTGGGGGAAGCTCTTCCTGATCAACATGGCGATGGGCGTGGTCACCGGCATCGTCCAGGAGTTCCAGTTCGGCATGGACTGGTCCGCCTACTCCCGCTTCGTGGGCGACGTCTTCGGCGTCCCGCTGGCGATGGAGGCGATCATCGCCTTCTTCTTCGAGTCCACGTTCATCGGTCTGTGGATCTTCGGCTGGGACCGGCTCCCGCGCCGTCTGCACTGCTTCTGCATCTGGATGGTGTCCCTGGGCACCGTGCTGTCGGCGTACTTCATCCTCGCCGCCAACTCCTGGATGCAGCACCCGGTCGGCTACACGGTGGACCACGGCCGGGCACGGCTGACCGACTTCCCCGCGGTGCTGTTCCAGTCGACGCAGGTGATGGCCGGTCTGCACGCGATCACCGCCTCCTTCGTCACCGGCGGCGCCTTCGTGACCGGCATCGCCGCCTGGCACCTGCTGCGCGCCCGGCGCGCGCAGGCGGCGGGCGCGGCCGTGGACCGCAGGCGGATCGCGGTGATGCGGACCTCGCTGCGGGTCGGCCTGGGCGTGCTGGCGGTGGCGGGCCTCGCCACGCTCGTCGACGCGGACAGCCTCGGTCAGCTGCTGATCGAGCAGCAGCCGCTGAAGATGGCCGCGGGGGAAGGGCTGTGGGACACGGTGTCGAACGCACCGTTCTCACTGTTCGCGGTCATGGACGTGGCCAGGCACACGAACATCGTCGGCATCGACGTCCCGTACGTGCTGTCGTTCCTGGCGCACCACAGCTTCCACGCGCCCGTGACCGGCATCGACGACGCGGCCGCCGCCATGGCGGCGCAGTACGGCGGCTCGGCCGGCGACTACCTGCCGAACGTCCCGCTGGCGTACTGGTCCTACCGCTTCATGATCCTGTTCGGGACGACCTCGTTCGCCGTGGGCGCGGCCGGACTGTGGCTCACGCGCAACCGCCGGTGGATCGGCCCGGCCTACGTGACGGAACCGGAGGAGGTGCCGCACCTGATGCTGACGCCGAACCGGCCCCTCGGCCCGTCCCTCACCTCCTGGGCGTGGCGGATCGCCGTCCTGACCATGGGCTTCCCGCTCATCGCCAACTCCTTCGGCTGGATCTTCACCGAGACCGGCCGCCAGCCCTGGGTGGTCTACGGCCTGCTGCGCACCTCGGACGCCGTGTCCCCCGGGGTGAGCGCCGCCACGATGCTCACCACGCTGATCGGCTTCACCGCGCTCTACGCGGTCCTGGCCGTCATCGAGGTCCGGCTGATGGTCACCTACGCCAAGGCCGGCCCGCACACCGAGGAGCGGCCGCCCCAGCGTGACCCGAGGCTGCGCGGACCGTCCGCCGCCGAGGACGACGACAAGACCCTCACCTTCGCCTACTGACCGGCTGTCAGGACGTACTCGTCATGCATCTCCACGATTTCTGGTTCCTGCTCATCGCCTTCTTCTGGACGGGCTACTTCGTCCTGGAGGGCTTCGACTTCGGCGTCGGGGTGCTCACCCGGCTGCTGGCCCGTGACGAGCGCGAGCGCCGGGTGCTCATCAACACCATCGGTCCCGTCTGGGACGCCAACGAGGTATGGGTGATCGCGGCCGGCGCCGCCACCTTCGCCGCCTTCCCCGGCTGGTACGCCACCCTGTTCAGCGGCTTCGACCTGGTGCTGTTCGCGATCCTGGTCTGCCTGATCGTCAGGGCGGTGGCCTTCGAGTACCGCGCCAAGCGCGAGGGCGCCCGCTGGAAGCGCAACTGGGAGCGCGCCGTCTTCTGGACCTCCCTGCTCACCCCGCTGCTGTGGGGCGTGGTCTTCGCGAACCTCGCCCACGGGGTGGCCGTCGACCGCCGGCACGTCTACGTCGGCGGCCTCGCCGGGCTGTTCCACGGGTACGCCCTGCTGGGGGCGGTGACCCTGCTGGTGGTGTTCACCGTCCACGGCGCGGTCTTCGCCGCGCTGAAGACGGCCGGTGACATCCGCGCCCGGGCCCGCGGCCTGGCGTTCCGCCTCGGCCTGGTCGCCGCCCTCCCCGCGGCCGCCTTCCTCATCTGGACCCAGGCCACCCGCGGCAACGGCCGCAGCCTGATCACCGTGGTCGTCGCCCTGGCCGCCTGGCCGGCGGCCCTGGCCTGCACCAGGGCGCGCCGCGAGGGCTGGGCGTTCGCCTTCTCCGCCGGCACCGTGGCGGCGACCGCGGCGACGCTCTTCCTGTCCCTGTATCCCGACGTCATGCCGTCCACGCTGGACCCGGCGTGGAGCCTGACGGTCACCAACGCGTCCTCCTCGTCGTACACGCTGGGGATCATGACCTGGACGAGCGCGTTCTTCGCTCCGCTGGTCGTCGCCTACCAGGCGTGGACGTACTGGGTGTTCCGCAGGCGCCTCGGCACCCACCACATCCCGCGGGCCGCCTCGCACGAACCCACTGGGACCGAAGAACGCGAACCCGCTCACACCCGAGAGGCCGCCATGCCCGTCGCCCCCGTCCCGGACCGCCCCCGCATCCTCGTCGCGGGCGGCGGCTACGTGGGCCTCTACACCGCGATGCGCCTGCTGAGGAAGGTGCGCCGCGGCGAGGCCACCGTCACGGTCGTCGACCCGCGCCCGTACATGACCTACCTGCCGTTCCTGCCCGAGGCGGCCGCGGGCAACGTCGCCCCGCGCAACCTGGTCGCGCCGCTGCGGCCCGTCCTGGCGGGAGCGGAGGTGGTGACCGGCCACGTCGTCTCGGTGGACCAGGCGGAGCGGATCGCCCACGTCCGTACGGCGGCGGGCGACGCCTTCGAGCTGTCCTTCGACCACCTCGTCGTCGCGGTCGGTTCGATCTCCCGCACCTTCCCGATCCCCGGCCTGGCCGAGCACGGCATCGGCATGAAGTCCGTGGAGGAGGCCGTCGGCCTGCGCAACCACGTCATGGCGCAGCTGGACCGCGCCGACTCCACCGCCGACGAGGCCGTCAAGCGCAAGGCCCTCACCTTCGTCTTCGTCGGCGGCGGCTTCGCCGGGGTGGAGACGATCGCCGAGGTGGAGGACATGGCCCGGGACGCCGCGCGGACCTACGCCCACGTCGACCGCGAGGACATGCGCTTCGTCCTCGTCGAGGCGGCCGGCCGCATCCTTCCCGAGATGGGCGCCGACCTCGGCGTGTGGACCATGGAGAAGCTGCGGCGGCGCGGCATCGAGGTGTACCTGGAGACCTCGATGGAGTCGTGCGTCGACCAGCACGTGGTGCTGAAGAACGGTGTCGAGGCGGACGCCTCCACCATCGTGTGGACGGCGGGGGTGCGCCCCGCTCCGGCCCTGGCCCACTTCGGGCTGCCGCTGGGCCCGCGCGGCCACGTCGACACCCTGCCCACCCTCCAGGTCGCCGGGTTCGACCACGTGTGGGCGGCGGGCGACAACGCCCAGGTGCCCGACCTCGCCGTGGGGGAGGGCGCCTGGTGCGCGCCCAACGCGCAGCACGCCGTGCGCCAGGCGCCGGTGCTCGCCGACAACGTCCTCGCCGCGCTGCGCGGCGGGCCGCTGAAGGAGTACCGGCACAAGAACCTGGGCGCGGTGGCCGGTCTCGGCCTCCACAAGGGCGTCGCGATCCTGTTCGGCAGGATCAAGCTGAAGGGCCGCCCGGCCTGGTGGTTCCACCGCCTGTACCACGGCAGCCGCGTCCCGACCGTGAACCGCAAGATACGCGTGTTCGCCGACTGGACCCTGGCCTCCCTGCTCAAGCGGGAGACCGTCGGCCTGATCGAGCTGGAGAGCCCCCGCGACCCGTTCACCGAGGCGGCCGCGCCCGTCCCGGGCACCCCCGTCCGGAAGGGGGCACGGCACACCGTGTGATCCACGGAGCCGAGCGGCCGCGGCCGCGCGCGTACCGGGCGCCGGCCCTCAGGGGGCGGTGGGTCCGGCGCCGGGGGCGCGGGGCACCGACGGCGTGGGCGGGAAGGCTCTCCTGGCCACGCGGCGCGGAGACGGTGGTGAAGCCGCCGTCGCGCCTGCGCAGGATGAACGGGTCGCGCAGACCGCCGGCTCCGGCGGTGGGGTGACCACGGGGTCGTTCCGGTCGAGCGGCGTCCAGTTCGGGGAGTCCGTGCTGACGGCCAGGTGCAGGCCGTGGTCGGTGCCGAGACCGTTCGGCGACTCGGTGAAGCAGCCGATGACGTAGGCGGAGTCGGCGGCGCGGCTCGGCGACTCCTGCCACGGTCGGTGTACCGAACAAGTTCGGTAAGTCGCTCACGCCATAGGAGTATGTCGAGGCCACGTCAACGCTTGCGGCGGCTTTCGCCGAGCGGTCCGGGGCACCGGCGTGCCACCGGTCCGCATGGTCGTCCGCGTTCCACGGACGCCGTGACCGGGTCCTACGGGGCGCCGTGGCCGTCGAGGAAGCGGAGCAGCACGGCGGCCTCCGCGCGGAGTCGTACGGCCCGGTCGGCATGGGCGGGCGCGGTCAACCGCGCCGCGGCCTCCAGCCGTTCGGCGGCCTCGGCCCGCACGATGTCCGTCACACCGCGCTCGTCCAGCGCGCGCCGAGCCGCCTCGGTGGCACCGGCGCCGACCGGCGACTCCTCGAGTGCCGGGCCGTGCGCCACGGTCTCGTCCGCGGGTACCGCCTCCGCGTTGTCCAGCGCGGCGAGCGTGGTGCGCAGGGCGCTCACCGCGGTCCTGTCGCGGGCACGCATCGCTTCGGGCAGGGCCTGGCGCAGACGAGCACGTAGGGACATGCCGGGACCCTACGGCCGTACTCCCGGTGCCGCAAAGGATCTTCCCCGCGGCGCCGAGTCCTCCGTCGACCTGGGACGCGCGGCTCCGGCGGTGTTCCGCGCGGGGCCGTTCACACCGTCGGGACACCGTGTGCGGTCCCGGCCCCCGCCCGACGGCCGAGGCGCGGGCCCCCGGCCGGCAGCCGCGTGGGATGATGACCGGCGACAGGGCGACGGCGGTCCGAGGAAGCCGGTGCGAATCCGGCGCGGTCCCGCCACTGTGATCGGCGAGCGAGTCCCGACAGGCCACTGCCCCGGACAGGGCGGGAAGGCCGGGACGAGTGTCGACCCGAGAGCCAGGAGACTCACGCGGTCGCCTCCTCGACGGACCACCGGGGCGGATCTCCCCGGGGAGAGGAACGACGCAGCATGTCCGCGAAACCGGCCGAAGAGCCGTCCGGAGTCCCGGCGGGGGCTTCCGAGGGGACCGCCCCGGTGCCGTGCCGGGTCGTCGTGTGCCGGGACTGCTGTTGCGGCAGTCCCAAGGTGACCGGCGTCGATCACGCGGCGCAGACCGCGCGCCTGCGGGCCGGGGCACCCGTACGGGTCTCCGCCTGCCTGGACGTGTGCGACCAGGCCAACGTCGTCGTCGTGCAGCCTTCCGCCGCCGGCCGGGCAGCCGGCGCCCGCCCGGTGTGGCTGGGGCTGGTCAACGACCCGGACGCGACCGAGGACATCGTCGCCTGGGTACGCGCCGGCGGACCCGGCGTCGCGCCCCGGCCGGACATCCTCGACCTGTACGCGTTCACACCGCCGCGACGCCGCACGGCGTCCTGAACGGCGCTCCGCGCCGGTCCGCGACCGGGTCCGACGCGGAGTCGGCCCGGTCCCGGCCGGACACGGGGGCGAGGTGACGCTCCGTCAGGCCGAGGTCCCGACGGCCGAGCCGGTCCGTCCCGCCGCCCGTACGACGCGGCGGCGGCGGGTCGGCAGGCCGAGGGTCGGGTTGGCGACGCCCCAGGCCGCGCCCTTGCAGACCAGTTCCTTGTAGACGGCGGCGAACCGGCCGGTCAGGGCGGCGCCGACGGCTCGGTCGTCGGCGGTGACGTACTGGATCAGACCTTCCGTGCGGCCCAGCGAGACGCACCGGTTGAAGTAGCGGATCGGTACGTCCGGGAGCTTGCCGCCGGTCAGGCGCGCCGCGATGGCGTCGGCGGCCTGCCACGCGGCGGGGACGCCCGAGGCGCACGACATCCGCAGCGGCTTGTCGCCGGGGCCCGTCGCCATGGCCGCGTCGCCGATCGCGTACACGTCCGGGTGCGAGACCGAGCGCATGGTCGCGTCGACCACGATCCGCCCCGTGCCGGTGACCTCGAGAGTGGTGGCCCGCGCGATCGGGTGGACCGCGAAGCCGGTGGTCCACACGGTGACCGCGGCCGGGAGGACCCCGCCGTCGGCGGTGGTGACGCGGTCGGCCCCGACGCCGGTGACGACGGTGTGTTCGCGCACGGTGATGCCGAGCCTGCCGAAGACCTTCCGCAGGTGCGCGCGGCCCTTGTCCGACAGTCCGTCGCCGAGGGCGCTCCGGGCGACGAGGGCGACGGCGAGGTCCGGGCGTGCCTCGGCGATCTCGGTCGCGGCCTCCAGGCCGGTGAGGCCGCCGCCGACGACGACCACGGGCTGTCCGGCCGCCAGGCCGGCCAGCCGCTCGCGCAGCCGGAGCGCGCCGGTCCGGCCGGAGATCTCGTGGGCGTGCTCGGCGGCGCCGGGGACGCCCTGGTCGTCCCAGCCGCTGCCGAGGGCGTACACGAGGGTGTCGTACCCCACCTCCCCGGCGCCGCCGTCCGCGTCGACGACGGCGACGGTCCTGCGGTCGACGTCGACACCGGTGACCTCCGCGAGCCTCAGCCCGACGCCGGTGCCCGCGAACATCCCGCCGAGGGGCCGGGACTTCAGGTCCTGACCGACCGCCAGCTGGTGCATCCGGACGCGCTCGACGAAGTCGGGCTCGGCGTTGACGAGGGTGATGGCGACGTCATCGCGGTGCAGCCGCCTGGCGAGGCGGCCGGCCGCGACGGCTCCGCTGTATCCGGCGCCGAGGACGATGATGCGATGCTGCATTTCCCTGCTCCTGTCTGCGCGGTCCGCCCGTTGTCCTGTGCGGTCTCGCCCCTTGAACCGGGCAGCACGCCGTTTCCTGACAGGAAGGCGATGTGAAGCGGATCACATCGGGGTCGGGTGTTCCTCGCGCGGCGGTCAGAAGGCGTGGAACAGGGGTTCTCCGTGATCGGTTCCCGCCCACACCGCGGTCGCGCGTACGAGCTTGTCGGGGTTGGCCTGGCTGCGGAGCGCGGCGATGCCCTCGGAGGTGACCTCCAGGCAGACGACGCCGACGACCTTGCCGCCGACGACCGCGACGACGGCGGGGCCGCCGTTGGCGGTCGCGATGTGGATCTCGGGCGAGCCGCCGACCAGGGCGCGCTTGGAGCGCGCGGGTTTGAACAGGCCCCGCAGGAACTTCGCGACCGCGAGGGCGCCCGCGAACGGCCTGGTGCGGGCCGGGACCTTGCCGCCGCCGTCGCCGATCGCGACGGCGTCGGCGGTGAGCAGCCGCACGAGCGGCTCGGTCCGCCCGCTGGTGGCGGCCGCCAGGAACTCCTCGACGATCCGCCGGGCGGCGGCCTCGTCGACCTCCGTGCGGGCCTTGCCGTCCGCGACGTGTTTCTTGGCGCGGTGGAGGAGCTGCTGGCTGGCGGCCTCGGTGATGCCGAGGATCTGGGCGATCTCCCGGTGCGGGTGGTCGAAGGCCTCCCGCAGCACGTACACCGCCCGCTCGGTGGGGGACAGCCGCTCCATGAGGGTGAGCACCGCGAACGAGACCGACTCGCGCCGCTCGGCGGTGTCGGCCGGACCGAGCATCGGGTCCCCGTCGAGCAGCGGCTCGGGGAGCCACTGGCCCACGTACGTCTCGCGCCGTGCGCGGGCCGAGGCGAGCTGGTTGAGGCAGAGGTTGGTGAGCACCTTCGTCAGCCAGGCCTCGGGGACCTCGATGCGCTCGACGTCGGCGGCCTGCCAGCGCAGGAAGGTCTCCTGCACGGCGTCCTCGGCCTCGCTCGCGGAGCCGAGGAGGCGGTAGGCGATCGCCTCCAGACGGGATCTCGCGGCCTCGAACCGGTCCACGTCCTTCAGGGGCAGCGGCATACCCCGGATCGTAGCGGGGCGACGCGACGGGGCCCGGCCCGGTCCTCGCTCCAGGTCCTGGCCGTCGTTCCCGGCCCCGGTCGTCGTTCCCGGCCCCGGTCGTCGTTCCCGGCCATGGCCATCGCTTCAGACCCCGGCCATCGCGTCCGGTCCCGGTCCTCACTTCCGAGGCCCGGGTTCCGGCTCCGGGGCCGAGGTTCCGATCCCGGAACCGCAACCCGGACACGCCACGCGGGGTTCGCCGGCGGAGGGCCGCCGACACCGGCCGGGGCCGGGCACGGGCGTGGCGAGCGGGACGGCAAGCATCCATACTTCCCTGAATTCAGGAGTGTGTGTACCTTCGATGGTGTGCTGACCACCGCCTCGGACATCGAAGTACTGACCCGGTTCGGCCGCGCGCTGGCCGACCCGATCCGCTGCCGCATCCTGCTGACGCTGCGTCATGCCCCCGCCCACCCCGCCGATCTGGCCGACGCCCTCGGCATCTCCCGTACGAGACTGTCGAACCATCTGGCGTGCCTGCGCGACTGCGGCCTGGTCGTCACCACGCCCGTCGGCCGCCGCACCCGCTACGAACTGGCCGACGAACGCCTCGGCCACGCGCTGGACGACCTGCGCACCGCGATCGTCGCCGTCGTCGCCGACCGCACCTGCCCGGACGCCGAGGAGAAGGGCTGCTGCTGATGACCGCCGGTCTGCCCCTGCCCCTGCCCCTGGGCTCCGGCCCGGCCCGGCGCGAGGCGCTCGCCCGCCGGATACGTCTGCTGGTCGCCGCGACCATCACCTACAACGTGATCGAGGCGGCCGTCGCCCTCACCGCCGGCACGCTCGCCTCCTCCACCGCGCTGATCGGCTTCGGCCTGGACTCGGTCATCGAGGTCTCCTCCGCCGCCGCGGTCGCCTGGCAGTTCTCCGCCCGCGACCACACCGTGCGCGAGGCCCGTGAGAGGACCGCTCTGCGGATCATCGCGCTCTCCTTCTTCGCGCTCGCCGTCTACGTCGCCGTCGACGCCGTCCGCACGCTGACCGGCGCCGGGGAGACCGAACGCTCCCTGCCCGGCATCGTCCTCGCCGCGCTCTCCCTCGCGGTGATGCCGTTCCTGTCCGCCGCCCAGCGTCGCGCCGGCCGCGAACTCGGCTCCGCCTCGGCGGTGGCGGACTCCAGGCAGACCCTGCTGTGCACCTACTTGTCCGCCGTCCTCCTGCTGGGCCTGGTCCTCGACGCCGCCCTCGGCCAGTCCTGGGCCGACCCGATCGCCGCCCTGGTCATCGCAGCCGTAGCCGTCAAGGAAGGCCGCGACGCATGGCAGGGCCGGGGCTGCTGCGCGGCCCCGGCCGGCACGGTGCCACCGCCCGCCGCCACCGAGGCCGACCCGTGCGGCTGCCGACCCGGCTGCGCCTGCTGCGACTGAGCCCCACCGCCGAGGAACGCGCGCTCCCGGCCGCGGACGGCCGGACCGGGGCCCCGGCCGGCCCACCCCTCCGGACGGGGCCGCCCCATGATCACCCTGTTGGCCGAGCATGGGGCGGCGGGACCGGGAGATCCGACAGTGGCATGGTGCGGGATTCTCCTGCGCGTGCGTGGGGTGGTCGGTGCTGCGGCCGGTTTCCTGGGCCGGTCGCAGCACCGCCGACCACCGCCCGCCACGGTGCGCTCCTCCGGGCCGTTCCGAAGCGCTCACCAGGGGAAACGTCCCGTGATCGGGTTATTCTCGTTCACATGACCGACACCGCCTCCCACAGCACCGATGCCCCGTTCGATCCGTTCGACTTCCCGGCCGACCTGATCGCCGCGCAGCGGGAAGCGGCCGAGCTGCACGCGGAACTGCACCGCTTCCAGGCCACACTGCCGTGGTCGCGGGAGCCGCACGAAGGGTGGGAGGCGCCCGAGCAGAACGGCGGACCGCAGGGCCGCCGGTCGGCCCGGCCGGCCACGGAGGGCTGGACGGAGGAGCAGGCGGAGACGTACGACACGCTGTGGAAGCGGTGGCGCGACAAGAGCACCGAGGTCCACATGCACGCACACTGGAAGCGGTGCACCGGCGCCGTCGCGTACGAGGCCCGGCAGGCGCTGAAGCGTCTGCCGGAGGCCCGGCCGGTCGTACCGGTGGAGACGGCGGAGCCGACACAGGACGATGTGACACTGACCCGCTGAGCACCCGCAGACGGCCTCGGACGGCGACGTTCCGGAGCCCGGCCCGCGAAGCCCGCCCCTTCGGGCGTCCCCGCCCTTCGGAGTGGCCCCCGACCGGACCCGGAACACCCTCCGGCGCGTGCGCAAGGAACATCACCGGAGAGGACACGGCCGAGGAGAAGCAGCCGACAAGCCCGCGGATCCGGGCCCGCCGGGCTCCCGGCCCGCGGGGCTCCGCTCTCCCGGCGTACCTGCTCACGGGGTCGCCCACGCGACGGCACCGGACCCGGGTCCTAGGTCTCCGGCCCGTTACGGCACGGTGGCGCCTCGCCCAGCGTTCGCGCCATGGATACGACAGGGACCCTGGACGAGGCGCTCCAGCGGCTGCACGGCTCGGGGCCCGAACGGCTCGGGCGGCTCACCGACCACGCGCCGATGGCCGTCGAGGCCCTCGCCGCCCGCGGCCCGGCACGCGCGGTGCACCGCTGGCTCGATCTGTACGCCCGCAAGCTGGAGGAGTTCCCGTCCGGCGTCGCGCCGGTCACGGACGCCGACTGGCGCCGCGCGCTCGGTGATCCGCGCCGCGTCGCCGACTGGATCGCCTACTTCGAGCGCGAGGTCACCGAACACCCCGGGCGCGAGGTGCTCGCGCGGTGGTGGCCCCGTCTGCTGCCCGGCCTGTACGGCGGCTCGACGCACCCGGTGATCCGGGTGGGCCACGCCGTACGCACTCTTCCGGCCGGTGAGAGCACCGCGCCGCGTCTGGCCGAACTCGCCCACGGCCTCGGTTACTGGGCCGCCCGCCACCGCCCCGGCCGCGTACACCCCGCCGGGCACCCTCACCGCGGAGGAGGTCTTCGGGCAGGCCCTCGCGCACGGCGACGAACACGTCATCAAGCTGACCGACACCGCCCTCGACGTCGGCGACGAACAGGCCCTGGCGGCGGCCCTGCGCTCCGTCGAGCTGAGCGAACCGTCGGGGTAGGCGGCCGGCGCCGAGCCGGAGGAGGCGGAGGCTCCCGCGACCCCGCCTACGCGGGCACCGCCCCGCTCCGTTCCGCCCTGCGGTGGCGCGCGGTGAGGCGGGAGCCGGACTCGCGGCGGGCGGATCGTCGCGGCGGTTCCGGCGGGGCGCCCCCTGGCGGAACGGCGGCGGGTCACTCTGCGGGACCTGGCCGCCCGCCCGATCGTGTGCATGCCCCCCCGGTACGGGGCTGCGCACGGTGCTCGACCGCGCCTGCGCCGCGCAGGGCCTTGAGCCCTCGATCGCGCTGCAGGCCAGTGCCGCGGACGCCATCGCCGACCTGGCCGCCCGCGGACTCGGCGTGGCCGTCCTCAGCGCCTCGATGGCGGAGGGCCACCGCGACCGGCTCACCACCCTCACCGTCGAGGACATCATCACGCCGGCCCTGCTCGCCCTGGTCTGGAAGAGCGCGCACAGCCCCTCGGTACGTGAGCTGCTCGTGCACAGCCGACGGGCATTCACCGACCCCGCGTCCGCTCGGGATCAGCCCTTCGGGATCTGCCCGGCCGCCCGCGGAGGAGACGGCGACCGGGGCCGAAGAGGCGGCCGACGTGGTGGCTGCGCGGCGCGAGGCCGCGCTGCGCGGGTCCGCCGGCAACGAGCACTTGGACGTACGGCGGTGCATCGTCCCTGGGCTGCCCCGTGACTACGGCGCGGGCCGGTTGCCGCGGACGTGTACGGCCCGGTCCGGTTCGCCCAGGCCGGAGCGGTTGATCCGTCCCCGGCCCCGGACGACGCCCTCGGCCGCCAGGCGCTCTTGCACCTCGGGTGGCGCGAGCGGGTCCTCGAAGCCCTCGCCGAGACCTCGGCCCGTGTCCGCGTACTCGTATCGGACGGCATACACCTTTCCGGCGTGCAGCCATTCACGGCGGACCAGAGGCCGCGCGAGGATCGCCTCGAACCAGTCGGCCGCCCGGTTCGCCACGGCCACCGCATCTCCGGTGGCCGCGAGGGCGAACTCCGTCGCGAGCCGCGGAAGTGCGAAGTCCTGGTTGTGGAGCTTGTCCCCGCGGACGGTGCTGCCGTCGAAGTGGCAGCCCACGGTCAGAACACCTCGGTCGCGCTCCGGGCCGTCGATGTCCAGGTAGGCCATCAACCGGCGGTACGGGGTACGGGGCGCAGGCATCAGGACGGTGCTGAGCGGATCCACGTTCCACGAGCCCGCGCGGTCGGCGAGAACGTCCGCGAACGCGCGTTGCGTGGCGTCCAGGTCGTCCTCGTCGTACTCGGACCAGGGAATCGTCTCCTCCATGGCCGCACCCTACGTGTGAACCGGCCCGCCCCCGCTGAGGGCGGAGCCGTGGAACCCGGGCGGTCGCACGGTGCGGTCCGCCCGCTGCCACGGTGTGATCCGGGGCCTACCGGGGCAGTTCGAGCGACATGTGCGCGGACAGGGCGCGGAGGAAGTCGGGTGCGTCGAAGAGCGCGCCGGCGGATGCGACGCCGACCGTCCTGGTCCGTCCGGTGAGGACGCGGTGGACCGCCTCCACCGCGAGCGGCGCGCTGACGGCGTAGATGTCCCGGCCGCTCACGGCGGCGCGCCGTTCCGCGCCGCCGGAGCGCACGACGACGTCGACGAGGAAGGTCTGCGCGGACCGCCCGCGCCCGTCGGCCGCGGTCGGCGCCGGTGTGTCCGGGGCCGCCAGGTCCCCGGCCGCCTCGACCGTCATGTAGGTGCACACCTCGGGGACGCTCAGGTGACTGGGGACGGTGACGACGTCGGCCATGGTGAACTCCCCGATCACCGTCCGGGTGCCCATCGGGTCGGGGAAGGGCCACTTCAGGGTCGGCGGGGCGTCGTCGCGGTACTCCAGCCGCCCTTGGTGGTAGCGGACACGCCGGCCGTTCCTGCGCTCCCGGGAGACCGTGCCCGAGGCGCGGGTCCCGGCCGTGGGGTGCCAACTGCTCAAGCCGTACGCGATGTGCGCCTCGTCGGCCGCCGTCCAGTCGCCCATCGCCGCGGTGACCAGCAGGTCGCCGAGGCCGCCGAAGAAGGCCATGGCGGGGACGACCACGGTGCCCGCGGCGCGAGCGGGGTCCGCGAAGCGCGTGAACGTGTCGAGGTTGGCCTCGATCTCGGCCGCCACGTCCACGTACGGGATCCCGGCGCGCAGCGCCGCCTCGACCACCGGCCCGGCGGTCGCGGCGAAGGGGCCGGCGCAGTTGACCACGGCGGCCGCGCCGGCCAGCGCGCGGTCGAGCGAGGCCGGGTCCTCGGCCGAGGCCGGCCGGGTGTCGAGCCCCGGGTGCGACGCCGCGAGCGCCCGCAACTTGTCCGCGTCGCGTCCCGACGGCAGCGGGACGAACCCGCGCTCCCGCAACTCCCGCACCACGAAGCGCCCGGTGTGCCCGTAGGCCCCGAAAACCGCCACCGTGTGACCCGATCCCATCGTCTCTCCCACCGTCCTCGAAGAACCGAACGCGGACATCCTGATGCCCGCGGCCGACCGGGGCGAGTGTCCGGAACGACAGGGCACGTACACTTTCGGACATGGGCACTGTCGCGCTGGCCGTCACCGACGGGATGCTGCACTTCGAACTGTCCCTGGCCTACGAGGTCTTCGGCGCCGGCCCGTCCGGCACGGCAGATCCCTGGTACGACCTCGTCGTCTGCGGACCGGGAGCCGTGCGGGTCGGCCGGTTCCGGCTGGAGCCCGACCACGGACTCGACCGGCTCCCGCACGCCGACACGGTGATCGTCCCCGGGTGGGCCGACGCCGACCAGGACCCGCCCGCCGACCTGGTCGACGCGGTACGCGCGGCCCACGAGGCGGGCGCGCGCGTGGCCTCCCTGTGCACGGGCGCGTTCGTGCTGGCCGCGGCCGGCCTGCTGGACGGCCGACGCGCGACCACGCACTGGGCGCACACCCGGGCCCTCGCCGCCCGCCACCCCCGGGTGACGGTCGATCCGGACGTGCTCTACGTGGACAACGGCAGCGTGCTCACCTCCGCCGGCAAGGCCGCCGCGATGGACCTGTGCCTGCATCTGGTCCGCCTCGACCACGGCTCGGCGGCCGCCAACGCGGTCGCCCGCCGCCTCGTCGTGCCTCCGCACCGGGCCGGCGGCCAGGCCCAGTTCGTCCCCGCCCCGGTGCCCGCCCGGGAGGACCACCCCCTCACCGACCTGCTCCCCTGGGTGATCGAACGACTCGACCGGCCGCTGACCGTGGAGGACCTGGCCCGCCGGGCGAACATGAGCGCGCGCAACCTGAGCCGCCACTTCAGGGCGGCGACGGGCACCACCCCGCTGCGGTGGCTGCTCACCCAGCGCATCCGGCGCGCCCAGGAACTGCTGGAGACAGGCGACGACAGTGTCGAGGCCATCGCGGCGGCCACCGGCATGGGCACCGCCACGACACTGCGCCGGCACTTCAACCGCACGGTCGGCGTGCCCCCGGACACCTACCGCCGCACCTTCCGCGACGCGCGGTCCGGCACGCGCTGACGAGCCGCCACCGCGCTCGCCGGGGCCGCACCCGGCCCGCGCACCGGCACGGGCGGAGGTCCCGCGTCACACGGCGGGACCTCGCCTCCGCCGCCCGTCCGCGGGGCCGGGACAGGGCGGGTGGTGCTCCTCCCGCCGTTTCATTCCGTGGGCCGGGGAACTCCGGGAAGGACTGACTCAGCTGCTACGCCGGAGGAATTCCATGAAGAAGGCGTTGTGGGCTCTGCCGGTCGTCGCCGCCGGGGTCGCGGTGGCGCGGAAGGCCCTTCCGGCCGGCCGCGCCGACGACCGGGCGGGCGACCGATGGCTCACGGTGACGATCAACCGTTCACCCGCGGAGGTGGGGTCCGCGGGAAAGCCGCCCGCCCCGCTGGACCGGTTCGGCGAGGACATCGACGTGCGGGTCCGCCCGGCGCCGGGGGACCGCGGCACGGAGCTGGCGGTCCGGCTGAAGGAGCCGCCGTCCGCCCTGGCGTCCTCCGCGCCCGCGCGGCTCGCGGGCGAGGATCCGCGCCAGGAGGTCCGGCTCGCGCTGCGGGAGGCCAAGGCGCTGCTGGAGGCCGGTGAGGTGATGCTGCCCGACAGCCCGCCCACGACGCACGCGACACCGGGCGGCAAGGCGCTCGGACTGCTCGCCCGCAGGTCCGGTGGGGAGGGAGTGCTGTGAAGGCGCTGTGCTGGGAAGGCGTGAACAAGCTGTCGGTGGAGAACGTCCCCGACCCGGAGCTGCGCAACGACCAGGACATGATCGTACGTCTCGTGGCGGGCACGACGTGCGGCTCCGACCTCCACCTGATCGGCGGCTACATCCCGGCCATGCGCGCCGGCGACGTCATCGGGCACGAGTTCATCGGAGAGGTCGTGGAGACCGGCCCGGGCGTGCGCCGCCACAAGGTGGGGGACCGGGTCGTCGTCTGCTCGTTCGTCGGCTGCGGACGGTGCTGGTACTGCGCCAACGACCTGTGGTCCCTGTGCGACAACACCAACACCAACCCCGGGATCGGCCAGGCGCTCTTCGGATACGAGACGGGCGGCATCTTCGGGTACTCGCACGCCATGGGCGGCCTGCGCGGCAGCCACGCCGAGTACGTCCGCGTCCCCTTCGCCGACTACGGGGCCTTCCCCGTCCCCGAGGGCATCGACGACACCAGCGCCCTGTTCGTCTCCGACTCGGTGCCCACCGGGTGGATGGGCGCCGACCTGGCCGGGGTGAAGCCCGGTGACGTCGTCGCCGTGTGGGGCTGCGGCGCCGTGGGCCAGATGGCCGCCCGGGCCGCCATGCTGCTCGGCGCGGAGCGCGTCATCTCCATCGACCGCATCCCCGAGCGGCTGGCCATGACCGAGCAGCACGTCGGCTCCGAGACCATCGACTACACGAGCACGGACGTCGCCGCCGAACTGCGCGAGCGCACCGGCGGCCGCGGTCCCGACGTGTGCATCGAGGCGGTCGGCATGGAGGCGCACAGCGACGGCCCGATGCACCTGTACGACCAGGCCAAGCAGCAGCTGCGGCTGCAGACCGACCGGCCGACCGCCGTACGCCAGGCCATCCACGCCTGCCGCAAGGCGGGCACCGTCTTCGTCCTGGGCGTCTTCGCGGGCGCCGTGGACAAGTTCCCGCTCGGTGCCGTGATCAACAAGGGGCTCACCCTACGCGGCGCGCAGCAGCACGGGCAGCGCTACATCCCCATGCTGCTGGAGCGGATGGCGGCCGGCGAGCTGAAGACCTCGCACCTGGCGACCCACACCGTGTCGCTGGAGGAGGCGCCGAAGGCCTACGACATGTTCAAGCGCAAGACGGACGGCTGCGTGCGCGCCGTCATCCGTCCGGGGGCGTAGCGCTCCCGGACACGGAGCGTCACGGCTTCTCGTGTCCCGCCCCTGGGACCGCACCCTCCGTTCGGCCCCAGGGGCGCGACATCCCGGCGCGGGAAGGGCCGCGCACCCTGCGAGCCGGTGTCGGCGGTGTGCCAACGGTGCGGGCCGGTGTCAGGGGCGGAGACGGCCGGGGAGGTCGGCGAGCAGACGAGCGAGCGTCTCGGCGCCCTGGAGCAGCGCCTGTACCTCGGCCTTCTCGTCGGAGTCGTGCCAGTGGTCCTCGGGCAGGCCGGTGCCGTAGAAGAGGACCGGTGTGTGCAGGGCCGCGGCGAGCAGGGCGGCCGGGGCCCCTCCGCCGTTGCGTATGCGGCGCGCGGGACGCCGCAGGGTCCTGCTCATCGCGTCCTCCAGCGCCGCGAGCGCCGGGTGCCCGGCGGGGGTGGCGTAGGGGTCCTGGCTGGTGGGGGAGATGGTCAGCTCGTACTCGAAGCCGTCCCGGATCCGCTCGTCCACCCACCGCCGCAGCTGTTCCACGACCTGGTCGGCGCGCTGGTCGGGGACCAGGCGCAGGGTGAGGTCCGCGGAGGCGACGGCCGGGATGACGCCGCGGCTCGGATCGCCGGGGTCCCCGCCCAGGAGCGTGACCACTTCGGCCGCGGGCCGGGCCCATACGCGTTCCAGCACACTGTGGCCGGACTCGCCCTGCACACTGCGGCTGCGGGTGCGCTCCAGCCACGCGTCGGTGTCGAAGGGGATCGCCGCGATGCCCCGGCGCTCCTCGTCGGACAGGGGCGCGACGGTGTCGTAGAAGCCGGGCAGGGTGATCCGGCCCCGGTCGTCGTGGAGCGTGCCGGCCAGGCGGCAGATCTCGGTCAGCGGGTTGGGCGCGCTGCCGGCGACGACACCGCTGTGGACGTCCCTGCGCGGGCCGCGCACCTCCAGGTGGGCGCCGACGGAGCCGCGCACCCCGGTGCAGACCGCGGCCTCCTCCAGCGACCACAGCATGGTGTCCGACACGATGACGACGTCGGCCGCCAGCCGGTCGGCACGGGTGCGCACCAGGTCGGCCAGGTGGGGGGAGCCGATCTCCTCCTCTCCCTCGATCAGGTACTTCAGCGTGACCGCGGGCGCCGTGCGGCCGGTGGCCTCCAGGTGGGCTCTGAGCGCCCAGACGTGGCACAGCACCTGGCCCTTGGCGTCGGAGGCACCGCGCCCGTACATGCGTCCCTGGCGCAGTGCCGGTGCGAAGGGCGCCGTCTCCTGCCACTCCTGGTCCTTGGCGGCGCGTACGTCGTGGTGGCTGTAGACGAGCACGGTCGGCGCGTCGGCGTCCTCGGCCGGCCAGTGGGCGAAGACGGCCTGCAGCCCGTCGGTGTCCCACTCCTCGACCTCGGGGAACCCCGTCTCGAGCAGGTGGGCCCGCAGCCAGCGCGCCGAGCGCGTCACGTCCCGCTCGTGGGCCGGATCGGCCGACACGGACGGGACGCGCACCCAGTCGGCCAGGTCCTCCAGCAGTACGTCGATCCGCTCGTGCAGCCAGTCGTGGACCGCGTGATCGGGTTCCTTGTCCATGGTGATCCCTCCACCACGTGAAGCCGCGCAGGCCCGCTGGCCACTGTGGGGATGCGGTGTCCTCGAGCCTGCACAAGATGTTGTGATCACGTTCCCGCGAGCGGAACAGGTCTCCCGGGTACCCGTCGGGTGCCATGCGTACCACGAGGAGCGGGGCGAACTTCGTCACCGGCCGGTACCGGACCCCGAGCCGCGCCGGGCACGCCGGGCGCGACTCCCGCTCCCCACGGTTCGGGCGGAACAGCCGCGGGACCGGGGCCGTGAAGCGTCGGCAAAAACTCTGTGGAAGCGGTGTCGGTGGGGACCTTCGTCCTGCTCCGGACGATCATGCGGACCAGGGGAGGGCGCGGCATGTTGGGCAAGCTGTTGGGCAGGGGCGGAGAGAGACCGGAGGCGGATCCGCACGCCCTTCCCGCCGTGCGCAGGCGGAAGAACGGGACGTACACGCTGCGCGCGCTCGGGGACGCGCGGGTGCTCGCGCTGGTGGAGGCGGCCGACGCGGGCGCCTGGGAGGCGGTCAAGGAGGCGCTGGTCCCCTTCGACCTCGGGCGCGACCACCATGTCCTCGGTGAGCTGGCCGATCTGGACGGTGTGCGGGACTGGATCGGCCGGGCCGTCGAGGAGGACGAGGAGCACCGGGCCACGGCCCTGCTGATATCCGGGGTGCGCCACATCGGCCGGGGCTGGGAGGCGCGCACCTCCGCGCGTGCCGTGGACGTCACGCGGGAGCAGTGGCGCGTCTTCCACGAGCGGCTCCGGATCGCCGAGGAGCAGCTGTTCGAGGCCGCCGAACTGCGGCCGGAATGGATCACGCCGTGGCGCCGCCTCCTCACCTCAGGCCGCGGCATGTCACTGGGGCCCGCCGTCAACGAGACCCGGCGAGACGCCGCCCTGCGCCGCGACCCGCTGGACCTGGAGACCCACATCGAGTGGGTGTCGCAGCTCCAGCCCCGCTGGGGCGGCGAGCCCGGCCAGGCCCTGGCGTTCGCCCGCGAGGCGCTCGCCGCGGCGCCCGAGGGGCACCGCCTCGGCTGCGTGATCGCCATGGCCCACATCGAGGAACGGGTGGAGTCGGGGAACGAGGACTGCCTCGACACGCCCGAGATCCAGGCCGAGCTGCGGGACGCGGCCAGGCACAGCGTCCTCCACCCCGCCTACGAGCGGCGCCCGGGCTGGCAGGTCGACTTCAACACGTTCGCCATGGCGCTGTCGCTGGCCTCCGAGAGCATCGTCGTTCCGCGCGTCTTCCACGAGCTGGACGGCGCCTGCACCGCGTGGCCCTGGAGCTACATGGCGCAGCCGGAGAAGACGTACGCCCGCTTCCGGCGCGTCGCCTGAGCCCGCCGCCCCACCTGCCACTCCCCGTTCACCCCACCCCGGACTCCCCATGACTCTGCCCGACCCCGCCGCAGGCCCGGCCGGCGCCGCCCGCACCTTCCAGGTGGATCTGCGCGGCCTCGTCGGCCTCCTCTCCCACCACCTCTACTCCAGCCCCCGCGTCTACCTGCGCGAACTCCTGCAGAACGCGGTGGACGCCCTGACCGCCCGGCACGGCCTCGAACCCGCCGCGCCCGCCGGTGCCTTCGGTATCCGCCTGTACGCCGACGGCTCGGTGGTACGCGTCGAGGACGACGGTGTCGGCCTCACCGAGGCCGACGTGCACACCTTCCTCGCCACGATCGGCCGCAGCGGCAAGCGCGCCGCGGGGATCCCCGCGGACGAGCCCGTCCCGGGCTGGGGGAGGATCGCCGAGCAGCGCGGCGACTTCATCGGCCAGTTCGGCATCGGCCTGCTCTCCTGCTTCCTGGTCGCGGACGAGATCCACGTCCTGAGCCGCTCCGCCCGCACCCCCGACGCGCCCGCCGTGGAGTGGCGGGGGCGCGGCGACGGCAGCTACACCGTCCGTACCCTGCCCGCCTCCGCCCGCCCCCGGCCCGGTACCACCGTCACACTGACACCGCGCGCCGACGCGGGGGAGTGGACCCGGCCGGCGCAGGTGCACGCGCTCGCCCGGCACTCCGGCTCCCTGCTGCGCCACCCGGTGACCTTCGACGACGGTACGGGTGCCACGGGCGGCCCCGGTGCGGCCGTCAACCCCGAGCCCGCGCCCTGGACGCGCACGTACCCCACGCCGGGGGCCCGCTCCCGCGCGCTGGCCGCGTACGGCGAGGAGGTCTTCGGGTTCGTACCGCTGGACACCATCGAGCTCGGCCTGCCGGCCGTGGGCCTGAAGGGCATCGCGTGCGTGCTGCCCGAGGCGGTGCCGGCCGGGCGCCGCCACGGCCACCGGGTGCACGTCAAGGGCATGCTGCTGTCCGAGCAGGCCGAGGAGATCCTGCCCGAGTGGGCGTTCTTCGTGCGCTGCGTCGTCGACGCCGAGAGCCTGCGCCCGACCGCGTCCCGCGAGTCCCTGTACGAGGACGACGCGCTCGCCGCCGTCCGCGACGCGCTCGCCGAGCGGCTGCGCGCCTGGATCGCCCGGGCCGCCGCCAGCGACCCGGACCTGCTCGGCCGCTTCCTCCAGGTCCACCACCTGGCCGTGAAGTCGCTCGCGGTGCACGACGACGAGATCCTCAGGATGCTGCTGCCCTGGCTGCCGTCCGAGACCACCGACGGGCACACCACCCTCGACGAGTTCGCGCGCACCCACCGCACCGTGCTGGTGACGTCCAGCGTGGAGGAGTTCCGGCAGGTCGCGGCGATCGCCTCGGCCGCCGGGCTCGGCGTCGTCAACGGCGGCCACACCTACGACCGCGAACTGGTCCACCGGCTGCCCGAGATCAGGCCCGAGGCCACCGTCGCCGACCTCGACCCGGCGACCCTCACCGCCCACCTCGACCCCGTCGACCGGGAGACGGAACTGGCCGCCGCGGCCTACCTCGCCCTGGCCCGCGACGCCCTCGCCGTCTTCGACTGCGACGTCGCGCTGCGCACCTTCCAGCCCGCCTCCGCCCCCGCCCTTCTCGTCGACAGCCGCGAGGCCCGGCACGAGCGCACCCGCTCCCGGCTCGCCCGCGAGCAGGAAGGCGGTCTGTGGGGCGACATCCTCGGCGCCCTGCGCCAGGAGGCACCGCGGGCTCAGCTGATCCTCAACCAGCTCAACCCGCTGGTGCGCACCGCCGTCGCCATCGACGAGCCCGAACTGGCCCGCACCAGCGCCGAGGCGCTCTACGGGCAGGCCGCGCTGCTGTCCCGGCGCCCGCTCAGGCCCGCCGAGTCGAGCCTGATCAACCGCTCCTTCCCCGGCCTTCTCGCCCACGCTCTGCGCAAGGACAGCTGACGATGCCGACCGCACCCCACGCCCACCCCCAGAACACGGACGAGCTGTACCAGGCGCTGCGGGAGAACGACCGGCGCCCCTACGGCCGCACCCGCACCGTCACCGCCGAGGAACTCGTCGACGCCGCCGAGCGGTTCGAGGAGCCTCTCCCGCTCGTCCACGCCCTCCTCGAACTCCAGGAGGCGTACACCTACGGCGCCGAACCCCGGAAGTCGCCCGTCGTCTTCGCCCGCCTGCTCACCCTCTTCGACGAGCAGCCCGACGTCTTCGACGAGCGCCTGCGCCACACGCTGTTCTGGCGGTTCAAGTGGGTGGCCGGCACCCTGCGCGCGCTGCCCGAGATACCGCTGACCGCCCTGCGCCAGTGGCTGACGGAGATGCGCGACCGGCTGGCCGAACCGGACGTCGCCGCCGGGGAGCTGGACGACCGGCTCGTCGCCCAGCTGCGCCTGACCCGCGCCCGCGCGCTGCACGCGGGGGAGGGCCTCAAGGCCGCCACGGCGGAGTTCGTCGCCCTCGCGGCCGAGTCCGCCGACTGGGACGACGACCCGGGGAGCCACGTCATGATCGCCGCGGAGACCGCCGTACTCCTCGGTGAGTCCGGCGCGTTCGGCCGGGCCCGCGAAGCCGCGGACCAGGCGCTCGCGGCCCACGCCCGGACCCCGCGCCACGAGCAGCTCAGCAACTGCCTGCGCGAACTCGCCCGCCTCCAGGCCCAGCAGCAGGGCGCCGACGGCCTGCCCGGCGCCCGCGCCTTCCTCGCCGACGCCGGCCGGATCGCCGACGAGGCGCGCGCCGCCGGGTACGAGGCCCGCGGCCGCTCCCTGGACAGCGCCCTGGCCTACGAGCACGGGCGGGTCGACGCCTACGCCGGTGCGTACGAGGACGCCCTGGCCGCCCTGGAGAAGGCACTCGCCCTGCTCGGCGAGCCGGGACCGGAACAGGGCGGCGTCGGCGAGCGGGCCGAGTGCGTCCGTCTCGCGGGTGTCGTGGAGGGCGTCTACCTGGAACGCCCCGCCCCTGCCCTCACCCGCCTCGACGCGGCCGTCTCCCGCCTCACGGCCCTGGGCCACACCGAGGAGGCCGAAGCGCTGACCTCCTTGGCGGCCCGGCTGCGCGACGAGGAGTGACGGGACGTCATCGGTGCCGGGGCGACCGCTCGCCCCGGCACCACGGGTACCGCAGGCCGTGGCCGACCGGCCGTCGCCGGGCGACGCCGTACGAGCTGACCCCCGGCCACTGCCCGTGCCCTGGTCACGGCCCATGCCCCGGTCGCTGTCCATGTCCCGGTCACCGTCCGCTCCGTCGTTGTTCATCGCCGGCACCACAACTCCGCCGTCGGCTCCCTGATCTGACCGGGTGAACGCACGCACACGACGTACCTCCGTTCCGAAGGGTCACTTCCGTATGCGCACCTACCGCACCATCGGCGTCACCGCAGCTCTCACCCTCGCCCTCGGCGCGACCGCCTTCGCGGCGCCGGCCGTGCAGGCGGCCCCAAACGGCACGGCCGTCGTCGTCCACGAGGACGGCGAGCTCTGGTACAAGGCGGCCCCCGGCCAGCAGAACCGGCTGACGGTCGACGAGGAGACGGAACAGCGCGGTGAGTTCGAGTCGTTCTACGTCCTGACCTTCCGCGACCGGTACGACATCGCCATCGACCCGAGCGCGGCGGAGCTGGACGAGTGCTCGTACCCGGCCCAGGACGACCGCACCGTAGTGCGCTGCGCGGTCGGGATCCCGCTGAACTCGGACGACTCCGACGACTACGACGTCGACCTCGGTGACGAGGACGACACCGCGACGCTCGGACCGGACAGCGACGCGTGGGCCGGGGTCCACGGCGGCGCGGGCGACGACGTGCTCACGGGGTCCGCGTCCGCCATGCTCCACGGCGAGGACGGCGACGACCGCCTGAACGGTGGCGGCGGCCCGTTCGGCTTCGGCTCGTACGGCGGCCCGGGCGACGACGTCCTCACCGACTGCGGGCAGGACTGCTTCGGCGGCACCGGGAACGACTCCCTGACCGGCACCGGCGAGGAGAACAACCTGCACGGCGACGACGGCGCCGACGTCCTGTACGGCCGGGGCGGCGCCGACGTCCTCTACGGCGGCAAGGGCGACGACGAGCTGTACGGCGAGGACGGTGACGACACACTGTGGGGCAACAGCGGTGACGACGTCCTGTGGGGCGGCCCGGGAACCGACCGGCTCTCCGGCGGCCCCGGCAGCAACGAGGTGCACCAGAACTGAGCCCGGTCCCTGCCGTGGGGAGGGGCCCCGGACCGGGCCGGTGACCCGTCGCACGTCGGTGAGAACCCGTGCGCGCCGGTCCGCCGGGGCGCGCCCGGTGACATGGCGGGCCCCGGGCCCGCCACGGCCGGCCGGAACAGCCGGCCGGCCGGAACAGCCGGCCGGCCGGCCGTGTCCGCCGGGTCGGCTGACACGGGCGGTCACCGCACGCCCGGGGACCGACGACGGGGCGCCGGTGCGCAGGACGGCGGCACGGCACCGTCCTCGCCGGACGGGCCGTTCCCGGCCGCCCGGTGGTCAGTGCCGGTACCGCCGCGCCCGCTCCAGCAGGATGTCGTGCAGATCCCGTGCCGCGCGGGGGTGGGAGGCCGAACGGCGGCGCTGGACGACCATGAGCACCTCGGTGTCCGTGTCCGTCCCGTCGTCGACGAGCGGGCGCCAGGTGAGGGCGCCGCTGCGCTCCAGCGGGTCGCCGATGACACTGAAGTCGGGCAGCACGGTGGCACCCAGCCCCTCCGCGACCATCAGCTTGCCCATCTCGGCGCCGTCGGTGGAGTACGAGAAGGCGGGGCTGCGCCCGCGCAGCAGCCGGTGCACGTAACGGTGCATCACATAACCGGCCCGCATCACGACGAGGGGCTCGGACAGCAGCGCGTCGACGGTCACGGCGGAGTGGGCGGCCAGTGGGCTGTCCGGGCGGACGCAGACCACCGGGCGGCCGCGCAGCAGCCCGGTGGACTCCAGGTCCGGCGGGAGGTCGTCCCCGGTGAGGTAGTTCACCAGCCCCAGGTCGAGGCCGCCCTCGGACAGCAGCCGATGGATCTCGGCCTGCTGGGCGGTGACCACCTCGACCTGGGTCTGCGGATGCGCCTCGCGGAAGTCGTGGACGGTGGGGACGAGGAGGGGGACGGTCGCGGCGTGCACGGTGCCGAGCCTGACCGTGCGGCTGACCCGGTGCTGGCGGTCGGCGGCCTGGCGCAGCCGGTCCACCGCCTCCAGGACGGCGGCGACGTGCGGCAGCAGTTCGCGCCCGGCGTCGCTGGCCCGGGCGCCGGACCGGCGGCGGTCCAGCAGCCCGACGCCGAGCTCGCGCTCCAGATTGCGGACGGTCTCGCTGAGCGCGGGCTGCGAGAGGTGCAATTCCTCGGCGGCGCGGCGCAGGGAACCGAGGCGCGCCACCGTCTGGAAGTACTCGAGCTGTTCGATCCGCATGAAAGGGGAACCCTATCAGGGCATCGCGGATCCGTGACGGTGCCGTACTCGACGGGTCCGCCCATGACCTGCTTGAATCGTGGCCATGATGATGCGCAACGACCTCACGCGGCGACGCCACGTCGACCTCGTGCGTGTGTCCAGCGCCCTCTGTGCGTGCTGTCGCGCCGCGCGCTGACGCGCCCCGCCCCCGCGCTTCCCCCCGCCGGCGGCCGCCTGCCCTGACGGGCTCCGAGGAGTCCTGACCCCCGGCATCCGCCGCAAGTCCGCCGTCCTGCCTCCCGGCCGGGAGGTGTCTCCGCCTGCCCGCCCGCTCTCCGGGGCGCCCGCGTGCCGTCGGGCGACACCGAACCCGTTCGCGGCCGCGGTGCCGTCCGGGGCCGCGCGCTTCGTCGCCCGGCCCCGGAGCGCGTGCGGCCGGCCGGCACGCCGACCCGTCCCGCGGACGTGCCGGGCGTCCCGCTGACGGGGCGGGCGGACGCGCCGGGCGCCGTGCCCGCGCCGGCTGCCGCGCCCGCGTCGGAGTCAAGGACACGCGCGGGGCGGACCGGCCGCCCCGCCCCGCCCCGTTCAGTACCGCTCCGCATCCCGCCCACCCGACCAAGGAGTGCTCCCTCATGCCCGTCGTGCTCTCCGTCTCCGGAAGTCCCTCCCCGGTCTCGCGCACCGGCCGTCTGCTGCGCCACCTCGACACCCGGCTGACCGCGCAGGGGCACGAGGTGGTCCCCCTCGACGTGCGCGCCCTGCCCGCCGACGCGTTGCTCGGGGCGGACCTGACGCATCCGGAGATCCTGGACGCGGCCCGGCTGTTCGAGCGCGCCGACGGCGTGGTGATAGGGACACCCGTCTACAAGGCCGCCTACTCCGGTCTGCTCAAGACACTCCTCGACCTGCTGCCGCAGTACGCGCTGGCCGGCAAGGCCGTCCTCCCGCTGGCCACCGGCGGCAGCCCGGCGCACATTCTGGCCGTGGACTACGCACTGCGGCCGGTGCTCAGTTCCATGGGCGCCGACCATGTGCTGCCCGGCAGGTTCGTACTGGACCGACGGATCACCGTCGCCGCCGACGGGGCGGTGTCCCTCCCGCCGGAGACCGCCCGCGAACTGCACCAGGTCGTCGACGGGTTCTCCGCCGTCCTCGCGGCCCGCCGCCCCCTCGCCGTCGCCGGCTGACACCGAGGCGTCCGCGAGCCGGCGCCCGAAGGACCGGCGACGACCGGTCCGCACGATCCGCCACGACGACACCCACACGGCCCGCCAAGACGACCGGCCCACACGGTTCGCCACGACGACCGGTCCGCACGATCCGCCACGACAACACCCCGCCCGATCCCGCCCTCCGCACCCGACCGGAGCCTCCCAGCCGTGACCAGCACAGTCCCCTCCGCCGCCACGGTCATCAGAACCGATGACGAAGCGCTGGCCGCCGCCCGCGCCCTGGCCGCCGAGTTCGCCGCCGGAGCCGAGCGCCGCGACGCCGAACGTATCCTTCCCACCGCCGAACTCGACCGGCTCTCCGCCGCCGGCCTGCTCGGCATCACCGTCCCCGCCCACTACGGCGGGGCCGACGTCTCGCTCACGACCCTGGCCGAGGTCTTCCGCCTGCTCGCCGCGGCCGACCCGAGCCTGGCGCAGATCCCGCAGAGCCACTTCGCGTACGTCAACGTGCTGCGCGACCGGGGCACTCCGGAGCAGCAGCGCTTCTTCTTCGCGGAGATCCTGGCGGGCAAGCGGTTCGGCAACGCCCAGTCCGAGGCCGGGACCAAGCACGTGCAGGACTACCGGACGCGGCTGACCGCCGGCCCCGACGGGGACCACGTCCTCACCGGCACCAAGCACTACAGCACCGGCGCGCTCTTCGCGCACTGGGTGCCGGTGCTGGCCCGCGCCGAGGACGAGCTGCTGTACGTCGCCTACGTCCCCCGGGACGCGCCCGGCCTCACCGTGGTCGACGACTGGGACGGGATGGGCCAGCGCACCACCGCCAGCGGCACGGTCCACCTGGACGGTGTCCGCGTACCGGCCGGACACGTCGTCCCGCACCACCTCACCTTCGACGGACCGCAGGTGCACGGCGCGGTGGCGCAGCTGCTGCACGCCGCGATCGACGTCGGCATCGCCGGGGGCGCGCTCGCGGAGGCCGCGGAGTTCGTCCGCACCCGTACCCGCCCCTGGTTCGAGGCCGGGGTCGAGCGGGCCACCGAGGACCCGCTGCTGATCCAGCGCTTCGGCGAGCTGGCGGTGCGGCTGCGCGCGGCCGAGGCGCTGCTGGAACGCGCCGCCCGTGAGGCGGACGCGGCCCGGGCCGACCTCACCGACGCCTCGGCGGCCGCCGCCTCGATCGCCGTGGCCACCGCGAAGGCCTTCGCCGACCCGGTCGCGGTGGAGCTCTCCTCCGCGCTCTTCGAGGTCTCCGGCACCCGCTCCGGCCTGGCCTCCCTGAACCTGGACCGGCACTGGCGCAACGCCCGCACCCACACCCTGCACGACCCCTCCCGCTGGAAGGTCCAGCACATCGGCCGCTACGTCCTCAACGGCACCCCGCCGCCCCGCCACGGACTGCTCTGACCCGCCCGCCCCACCGACATCCGGCCACCGACATCCGGCCACCGGCCACCGGCCACCGACCACCGACCACCGACCGAGGATCCCGTCATGTCACTCACCTTCCACTGGTTCCTGCCCACCAACGGCGACAGCCGCGACATCGTCGGCGGCGGCCACGGCGTGCGCACCGGTGCGGCCGGCGGCGACCGCCCGCCCACGACCGCCTACCTGGGCCAGATCGCGCGCAGCGCCGAGCAGCTGGGGTTCGTCGGCGCGCTCACGCCCACCGGCGCCTGGTGCGAGGACGCCTGGCTGAGCACCGCGATGCTCGTCGGGGTGACCGAGCGGCTGAAGTTCCTGGTGGCCTTCCGGCCGGGCCAGATATCGCCGACCACCTCGGCCCAGATGGCCGCCACCTACCAGCGCCAGTCCCACGGCCGCCTGCTGCTCAACGTGGTCACCGGTGGCGAGTCGCGGGAGCAGCGCGCCTACGGCGACTTCCTGGACAAGGACGCCCGCTACGCCCGCGCCGACGAGTTCCTGGGCATCGTCCGCGCGCTGTGGCGCGGCGAGACGGTGAACCACGAGGGCACGCACCTGCGCGTCGAGGGGGCGCAGCTGCACCGGTTGCCCGAGACGGCCCCGCCGATCTACTTCGGCGGCTCGTCGGCCGCGGCCGGCCCGGTCGCCGCCCGGCACTCGGACGTCTACCTCACCTGGGGCGAACCCCCGGCGCAGGTCGCGGAGAAGATCGCCTGGATCCGCAAGCTGGCCGCCGGGGAGGGCCGGGAGGTCCGGTTCGGCATCCGGCTGCACGTCATCACCCGGGACACGGCCGCCCAGGCCTGGGCCGAGGCCGAGCGCCTGCTGTCCCGCATCGACCCGGACACCGTCGCCCGCGTCCAGGCCGGCCTTGCCCGCAGCGAGTCCGAGGGCCAGCGCCGGATGCTCGCCCTGCACGGCGGATCCACCGCCGACCTGGAGATCCACCCCAACCTGTGGGCGGGCGTCGGCCTCGTGCGCGGCGGCGCGGGCACGGCCCTGGTCGGCAGCCACACCGAGGTCGCCGACCGGATCGCCGAGTACCACGCGCTGGGCATCGAGGAGTTCGTGCTCTCCGGCTACCCGCACCTGGAGGAGGCCTACTGGTTCGGCGAGGGCGTGCTCCCGCTGCTCGCCGCGCGCGGACTGTGGCGGCACCCCGCCGGGCCGCGGAGGGCGGAGCCCGCGACCGTCCCCTTCGCGGGCCGCTGAGCGGCGCGGACCGGTACGGACCGCACAGGGAGACGGCACCTCGGCATACCCGGGACACCCCGCACCCTCCCGGCGCCTCCGACGCCTTCGCGGTCGGCGCTTCGTGGCGCGACCGATCGGGGACCTGCCGTCCGGCCGCACCGGGGACCGGATCGGCCGGCGGCGGACCGGTCTTCGCCATGGGCCTGATGGGCGCCTCCACCGCGTTGATCGGCCCCCTGCCGGTCCACCAGCGGCGTGGTCGTCCCTTCGTGCGAAGCTGTGCGCCATGGAGCGCTCGACAGTCCGTGGACTTGCCCTGCCGGGCCTGCTGACGGCCCTGATGGAACGCGGCCTCTGGCGTCATCCGGGTGACGAGGTACTGGCGGAGGCCGTCCCATGGTTCCAGGACCCGCTGGTCCTCGTGTCGAGCGCGGAGCAGATGGAGTCGGCGTCCCGCTCGATGGACATGTTCGCCGACGACCCGTACTGCGCCTTCTTCCGCGAGGCACGCGGGAGCAGGGCGGACACCCCGCTCGAACTGCCCTGGCTCGACGTCGAGCAGGCCGTGCTGATCGCCGTCACTCGCGACCCCGGCGCCGACGGTGCCCTGGCACTCGACTACCGCACCGATCCCTCGGATCCCCGCGTCGTCGGCAGTGACTTCTGGACGGACCCCCTCCTGTGCCGGTGGCGGGTCGTGGCGCCCACCTTCTCGGCCTTCGTCACGAGCATGGGCCTGTAGATCTCTCCGGCCCTGCCGGTGGGGGCGGGAGGGGCGGCGGCCCGGGCGCCCGGGCCGCTCAGCCGACCCGCAGTACCGCCTTGAGGACCTCGCCGCTCCTGGCCGCGGCGGTGGCGTCGTTGATCGCGTCGAACGGGTAGTGCCGGATCAGCTTCTCCAGCGGCATCCGGCCCTGCAGGACCAGCTCGACCAGGGCGGGCAGGAACAGCTGCGGGACGGAGTCGCCCTCGGTGATGCCGACGATGCCGCGGCCGTTGAGCAGGAAGTTGACGTCGAAGGCGGCCGTGGTGCCCGCGGCCGGGGCGCCGATCACACCGATGGTGCCCATCGGGGCCAGGGCCCGGATGCCGGCCTCCAGCAGGCGGGCGAGGCCGGTCGTCTCCGCCGCGTACTCCACCCCGCGTCCACCGGTGAGGTCCTTCAACGCTGTCTCCAGGTCGGTCTCGCCGGAGTTGACGACGTGGGTGGCGCCGAGTTCGCGGGCGAGTTCGAGGCGGGAGTCGACGAGGTCGGCGACGATGATGCGCCGGGCGCCGGTGAGCGCGGCGGCCATGACCGCGGACAGCCCGACCGCGCCGGCGCCGAGGACGGCGATGCTGCTGCCCGGGGTGGGTCTGAGCACGTTGAAGACCGCGCCGGCGCCGGTCTGCACGCCGCAGCCGAGCGGGGCGAGCACCGCCAGGTCGGCGTCCTGGGAGACGACGGTGACGTTGCGCTCCTCGGCCAGCGCGTACGTGGCGAAGGACGACTGGGCGAAGAAGTGGGCGTTGAGGTCGCCGTCGGCACCGTGGACGGGGCTCGAACCGTCGGGACGGGCGCCGCCGACCAGGTTGCGGGGCAGGAACGTCTCGCAGTAGGCCGGGTGACCGGCCAGGCAGTTGGGGCAGGTGCCGCAGCTGGTGAAGGTCAGCAGCACCTTGTCGCCGGGGGCGGCGGTGGTCACCGACGAGCCGACGGCCTCGACGACGCCGGCGCCCTCGTGGCCCAGTACGCCGGGCAGCGGGAAGGGGATGTGCCCGGCCTGTACGCCCATGTCGGTGCCGCAGACGCCCGCGGCGACGATCCGGACGAGGACCTCGTCGGGACGCGGGTCGTCGAGGGTGACCTCCTGCAGGGCGAACGGCTGCCCGGTGGCGGGCAGGACGGCGGCGGTGGCCGTGGTGCTCATCGGTGTTTCCCTCCTTGCGGCGGGCCGGGTCGCCGACCGGGCCGCGTGCGATGGTGGACGGGTTGGGCGTGGCGGCCGGGGCCGGACCGGGGTGCGGTGCCCGCGCCGGTGGAGCGGAGCGGCGGGGCGGCCGCCGGCCGGGGCGTCGAGCGCGGTGGGCATCCGGGCCGGGGAGCCGGTTCCGCCGCTGTGCGCGGGCGAGCGCGGTGATCGCATGATCCGCGGGGCGGGCGGGGGACAGGACGCGGCGGACGAGGTGACGGGGGAGGTCCGGGGCCCGGCGTCCATCAGTATCAGACGGGTGCGGGGTCCGGTGTGTGCGACGCGCACGCCGGGACGGTGCGCGCGTCGCACACACCGCGGGCGACGGCGTGGGCGGACGGCCGCTGGGCGTTCCGCCGCGCCGGACGACCGGGCCGGACGACTTCCTCGTGTGTCGGGCGGCTCCGGGGACGCCCCGCGGACCGCGTCCCGAGGAACGGGCAGCCCGGACGGCCCCCTGGCCCATCAGGGACTTGTCAGGGGCTCGGCACCGGCGAGCCGGCGCCGCCGGCCGCCCGGCGCCACGACCGGTGCTTCGGCCGGCCCGGTGTTTCGGCCGGGGCCGGTGCTTCAGCCGATGCGGGTGCCCGCGCCGCCGACGCGGACGCGCGGGTCGTCCGCGCGCAGCGTCACCGTGAGCTCGCCGGGGCGTCCCAGGTCCTCGCCCTGGTGCAGGGTGAGGACGGCGTCCTCGGGTACCAGGCCGAGCTCACGGGCGTACGCGCCGAACGCGGCGGCCGCGGCACCGGTCGCCGGGTCCTCGACGACGCCGCCGACGGGGAAGGGGTCACGGACGTGGAAGACGGTGGCCGACTCCCGCCACACCAACTGGACCGTGGTCAGGTCCAGTCGGTGCATCAGGGCCTCGAGGCGCGCGAAGTCGTACGCGAGGTCCGCGAGGCGGGCGCGGGTCGCCGCGGCGAGAACGAGATGGCGGGCACCGGCGAAGGCGATACGGGGCGGGAAGGCCGGGTCGAGGTCGGCGGCCGGCCAGCCGAGCGAGGCGAGCGCCTCGTCGAGGAGATCGCCGGCGATCTCCTCGACGTGCGGCTCGACGCTGGTGAGGGTGGCCCTGACGGTCCCGTCCCGCTCGGTCACCTCCACCGGCACGGTGCCGGCGGGTGTCGCGAACAGCAGCTCCCCTGGGCCCGTGCGCTCGGCGAGCGCGACGGCGGTCGCCACGGTGGCGTGCCCGCAGAACGGCACCTCGGCCTTGGGGCTGAAGTAGCGGATGCTGTACGCCCGCCCCTCCCGGCCGCCGAGGCCCTCCGGGGGCGCGGTCAGGAACGCGGACTCCGAGTACCCGAGGTCGGCGGCGATGGCCAGCATGTCGCTGTCGTCCAGGCCGGTGGCGTCCAGAACGACACCGGCGGGGTTTCCGCCGTCGGGAGTGCTGGAGAAGGCGGTGTAGCGCAGCACCTCGGGCCGTGGCGCGGTCGTCGTCATGCCCGTGGCAACGCGGGGCGGTCCCGCGGCCATTCCCGGACGCGGGCGGAGGCGAGGGCCGGCGGCCGAGGGGGCACGGCGGTCCGCCCCGCCGGAGGGAGCGTTCCGCTACGCACCGGCGGACCGCTTCCTCAGCCATGCGTCGAACTCCGTGGCCACGATGCGCTCCCCGGTCACCCCCTCGGCGTCCGCGGAGCACAGCCAGCGGATGGGGGCGGCCATGACGGCCGGGTCGAGCAGCGAGTCGGCGACCTGGGCGTACGTGTCCTCCGGGATCATCCCGGTGGCCGTGGCACCGCCCGGCAGCAGGACGTTGACGGTGACTCCGGACCCGGCGAGGTCGGCCTCCATGATCGCGGACAGGGACTCCGCGCCGGCCCGGGACGGACCGTACGGCACGAAGCCCCGGCGCCGCATGGTCTCGTGGTTCATCGAGATGTTGACGATCCTGCCGTGCCCCTGCGCGACGAAGCGCGGCGCGATCTCGCGGGCGACGAGGAAGTAGCCGGTCAGATTGGTGTCGACCACGTCACGGAAGCCCTCGGGCGCCACCTCCCAGAAGGGCCGCGGTTCGGTGAGGAAGCGGGGATTGACGTGCCGCATCCCCAGGCCGGCGTTGTTCACCAGCACGTCCAGGCCGCCCAGTGTGCGCCACGCCTCCTCGGCGCCGCGTCGCACCGAGTCCTCGTCGCGGACGTCCATGACGATCCCGTCCGCCCGGCCGGTGCCCCCGGCCAGCGAGGACACCGCCGCCCGCACCCGCTCCCCGCCGCGGCCCGTGATCAGCACCCGGGCGCCTCCGTCGACCAGGGCCCGGGCCATCGCCAGCCCCAGTCCGCTGCTCCCGCCCGTGATGAGTACGCGCACATGCGCCAGGTCCGACACGGCACTCTCCCCTTGCTCGGAGTGGTCCGCCCCGGTCCTGCGCAGGGCGCGTCCACTGGTGCAAAGGTACGTGACGCGCGCTGAGCCGGCTCTCTGCGCGGAGAGGGACACGGTGTTCGCTGGAAAAGCCATCCGTGCAGCTCAACGGTTCGCCGGGCGAGGGCTGCAAGGCGGTCGGCCTCGTCCTGCGTCCGGCGGCGGCCGGCGTGCGCGACGTGTCGCGCCCGGTGCGGACGACCGGCTCGGCGGGCACTCCCGGTCGGGCGCGTCACCGCTTCGCCGCGCTCGTCGGCACACCCCCGGTCTCCAGGCCGGCCAGCGCGGACTCGCCCCGGTACAGCAGGTGTCCGCCCCGGCTGACGGTGAGACGGATCCGCGCCGTCAGATGCTGCCGGGAACGGGCATGACGGCGTTCCCGCGGCACCGGGACGGGCAGGAGGAGCGGTCGCGCACCGTCGCCGCGGCCTTCGACGCGTACGCGGTATCTCGCGTCCCGGGCCCGGAGGTGCCATCCGGTGCCGTCGGAGGCGCCGTGGACGACGGCGAGGGGCGGCACCAGGCGCAGGACCCGGCTGCCCAGGCGCACCACGACGCCGTTGACGGCCGTCTCGAAGGGGCCCAGCGCGAGGTGGCCGCCCGCGAAGGCGACGCACACGTCCTCCCGGTCGAAGCCGTGGGCCTGACCCCACCACCAGGCGGTCGGAAAGCCCCGGCCCCAGCTCTTCTCCGCGTAGACGTGGCACCCCGACAGGTCCCAGACGTCCGCGCCGACGCGCGCCCACCCCGTCACCCGGGCGTCGAAGAGGTACGGGTGCCAGTAGTGGTTGAGCCCCGGGACGAGGGAGAAGACGCCGCTGCCGTGCAAGGCCCTGCGCGGCCAGGCACGGGTGGCGGCGAGCCGCACGTCGAGCGAGGCCTTGCGGCCGAGGTCCGCCGTCAGCCTCCCGTCTTCGTAGCGCAGCGTCCGCCCGGCACGCACCTGGTGGCGGTCGGGGTGGCTCCAGGCGTGGTCGTCCGTGGCCGAGACGACCGTGCCGCCGGGCTCGGCGGCCAGGACCACCGTGCCCCAGGGGCCGTCGGCGTGCCGGTTGACGCCGCAGGCCACCACCAGTACCCGGCGGCGCGGGGGATCGGTGAAACGCCACAGGTAACCCTCCATGTGCGCGCCGTGCGAGGGGAGGGGATCGCCGAAGGGGAGGTCGCAGCCGGTCCTGCGCCAGGTGCGTCGAACCGTGTTCCACACGTGGTCAGCCCGCCTTTCGGAAGCCGTGCGGGTGGTTCACGGGGTGGCCGTGTCCTGGGCGGCCGTGTCCGGCACCGTGTGCGGCCGGTCGTGCTTCGGGACGCGCGCCGTGCGCCACAGCCAGATCGTGAAGACGGCGATCGTGACGGTCTGGACGGCCAGCCAGCCGGTGCTCGCCGGGCGGTGGTGAAGAAGGCCGTCGGCGGTGAGTCCGGCCATCAGCGCGCACGAGGTGAGCGGCATGTGCATGGACGCCCAGAACGCCACCGCGTCGGCCCGCCGCTGGTCCTTCGGCGCGGCGCCGTACAACTGCCGGCCCACCCACCCGGGTACGGGAAGGAGGACGAACAGGGCGATGCCGACGGCGGCGGGCAGGACGTGCGCCGCCGTCATGGCGGCGATCGCGAGATGGACGCCCACCTGGCCCGCGCCGTAGACGTGGGCGACGCCCCGCCTGCCGAGGGCCCCGGCGCCGGTGCGTTTGCCGACCTCCTGGTCGCCGGCGATGTCGGACAGGTTCATGATCAGACACCGCAGGACCTGGAGCGCGAAGAGTACCCCCACGCAGGCCCACAGGGCGGGTGGCATGCCTCCGCCCTGCAGCCGGTGGGCGAGGACCGGTCCCAGGGCGTACAGCACGGTCGCGCAGGTGACCTCGCCCAGCGCGTGGTAGTTCAGCCGCAGGGGCGGTGCCGTGTAGAACCAGGCCAGTGCCGTGATGGCCACGGCGACGAGACGGTCGGCGGTGCCGGGCATCACGGCGATGAGGACCAGCGCCGTGAACAGCAGGACGAAGGCGGCGCCGAGACCGGCCACGGGCGGCAGCAGGCCGCGCACCAGGATGCGGCTGCCCCCGGTCCAGGAGGTGGGCGTGCGGTTGGCGCGGTCCGCCTCCAGATCGAAGTACTCGTTGCAGTAGTGCGTCATGAGGTGGGTGCACCAGGCGAACCCCAGGGTCAGCGCGTACGCGCCGGCGCCGAAGCGGACGCCGGTGTGCACGGCGACGGCCACACCGGCACCGGTGACCAGCATGCTCTGGAAGAGGAACTTCGGCCGCCCCAGGGTGACGAAGAGGGCGACCCGTTCGGGGAGGACGGTCACCGGGGCGGCTGCTTCGTGGCGATGATCAGGCCGTGCGGCGTCCATCCCGGGCAGGTGACGCGCCGCGGCTCCGCGAAGCCCGCCTCGCGCAGGGCCTCCTCGTGCTGCGCCCAGGAGTAGATCATTCCGCCCTCGGCCGGCAGCGAGGCGAAGTAGACGCTGTCGAGCGCGGCGACGACGGGGCCGTCGCCGGTGTCGTCGGACATCGAATTGAAGATCACCACATGGCCGCCCGGCGGCAGCGCCTCGTACGCCTTCCGCAGCAGCAGCACGTTCTCCTGCGGGGTCCAGATCACCAGTTGGTGGGCGAAGAGCACACAGTCGTGCCCTCCGGGAAAGGCGTCGGCGAACATGTCGCACGGAACGACCCGCACCCGGTCACCGGCACCGGAATTGATGATCTGCTTTTCGGTGACCGGTACGGAGTTGGCGATTTCCAGAACCGTGACCTGAACACCGGGGAGAGAGCGGGCCAGGGCGAGTGCGTTGACGGCGTCACCGCCACCGCAGTCCAGGACGCGTTCGACGCCGATTTCCCGCAGGGCGTCCGTCAGATGCTCATTGGCCAGCTCGGACCAGGAACGCATGTACCGGTAGAAGACTCTTTCCAGCCGGGGATGGCCGGCGAGCCGGTGGTACAGGTCCCGGCCCTGCCCGGAAATGCGCCGCAGCCCCACGTTCGAGTTCTCCCGCAAAGACTCGGTGAAATCCGCCTGGGCCTCGTACACGATGTGCTGTTCGAAGGCGACGGTGTCCTTGAACCGCTGCCAGTCCCCGGCGTCCAGCAGGGAGCGGATCGCGTCGCCGAGCGCGTAGCGCTCGCCGGACTTCCCCAGGAGCCCCAGTGACGTGCAGCCGAGCAGCAGGATGTCAGCGGCGCGCCCTTCGAGGCTCAGAGCGGGGCCGATCTCCCGCTTCTCCAGCGGCCCGCGGTCCGCCAGCAGGTCGAACAGGCCCAGTTCGCATCCGGCGTTGAGGTACTGGAATGCGGCGTGCCCGAAAAGGATCCGCGCGAGCGGTTCCATGACGGCCGGATCCGGTGTTCCACGGTGCTCGGCGGTACCGGCCGTGACATTGAGGCCCATGGGCGGTGCTCCTTGGCGGAATGGGTGGGGGCGGCCCGCTTTTCGAAGTCGGCAAAAACGCTAGCAGTCGCGTGCGACGGGCAGAGGGATGTCGTACTGCGCGTCCCGGCAAGGCGAAAACGCACTTATCCATACTTACTCGCGTGCGGTCGGGTCCCGCGCCGGAAAGGGGCCGCCATGTGATTGGTTTCGAATGCCCTGCCGCGATCGTCCGTGCCGAGATCATGAGGATCACCCGTGCTCGAGAACGTCACCTCCGCCGACACGCCGACCACCACCGCGTCCTTCGAACTGAACGGCATCGACCACATCCGCTTCTGCGTGGGCAACGCGCAGCAGACGGCGTTCTACTACACACGCGCCTTCGGCATGAGCCCGACCGCCTACCGCGGACCCGAACACGGACCGTGCGACCACGCCGAGTACGTCGTGGAGGCGGGCCAGGTGCGTTTCGTCCTCGCCGGCGGAGCCCGGCCCGGCGCCCCCGCGGCCCGCTGGGCCGCCGAGCACGGCGACGGCGTCAGCGACATCGCCCTGGACGTCCCGGACGTCGACGCCGCCTACCGCCGCGCCCTGGCCGGCGGCGCGGTCGGACTCACGGCACCGCACGACCTGACCGACGCGTACGGGACGGTGCGGACCGCGGCCCTCGGCACGTACGGCGAACTGCGGCACACCCTGGTCGACCGGTCGCGCTACCGGGGCCCTTTCCTGCCCGGCTACACGGCCCGGCGGGGGGACCCCGCCGCCCGCCCGCTGTTCCACCGGATCGACCACGTCGTCGGCTGCGTGGAGGAGGGGCGGATGGACCACTGGGTCGACTTCTACCGCAGGGCCATGGACTTCACCAACATGGCGGAGTTCGTCGACGGCGCCATCACCACCGACTACTCGGCGCTCATGAGCAAGGTCGTCGCCGACGACCGGCGCCGCGTCAAGCTCCCCCTGAACGAGCCGGCCGCCGGGCCCCGCCGCTCGCAGATCGACGAGTACCTGGAGTACCACGTGGGGCCGGGCGTGCAGCACATCGCGCTGGAGACCCCCGACATCCTCGCCGCCACCGACGCGCTGCGGGCCGTGGGGGTGGACTTCCTGGCCACCCCCGACACGTACTACGACGATCCCGGGCTGCGCGAGCGCATCGGCCGGGTGCGCGTCCCGATCGAGGAGCTGAAGCGCCGCCGCGTCCTGGTGGACCGCGACGAGGACGGCTACCTGCTGCAGATCTTCACACGGCCGCTGCTCGACCGTCCCACCTTCTTCGTCGAGCTGATCGAACGGCACGGCTGCGAGGGGTTCGGCAAGGGCAACTTCAAGGCCCTGTTCGAGGCCGTGGAGCGCGAACAGGCAGCGCGCGGCAATCTCTGACGCTCGCGCGGCCCTCCCCGGCACTCCCGCCCGCCACCGTCCACCGGAGACAGAATGAACGCCCGCCCCCGTGTCCGCACCCCCTCGGCCTCGAAAGCGCCGGCGGCCGCCCCGCCGCCCGGAGCGGACGACCGCGACGAGGCCCAAGTGATCGTGGTCGGGGCGGGGCCCGGCGGTTCCGCCGCCGCCTTCCACCTGGCCAGGCACGGCGTCGACGTGCTGCTCCTGGAGAAGAGCGAGTTCCCCCGCGAGAAGGTGTGCGGCGACGGTCTCACCCCGCGCGCGGTCCACCAGCTCGTCCGGATGGGTGTCGACACCGCCGCCGAGGGCTGGTCGCGCAACCGGGGGCTGCGTTTCGTCTCCAACGGCCGCCAGCTGGAGGTGGACTGGCCCGAGACCGCCCGCTTCCCCGGCTACGGGCTGACCCGCACCCGGCACGACTTCGACGACCTGCTGGCCCGCCGGGCGGCGGGGGCCGGTGCCAGGCTCCGCACCCTGACGAAGGTCACCGCGCCGGTGTGCGACCGCACCGGGCGCGTCGTCGGCGTCCGGGCGCTCGCCGGCACGGAGCGACGGGAGGTCACGCTCACCGCACCGGTGGTGATCGCCGCCGACGGCGCCTCCGCCCGCCTCGCGCTCTCCCTCGGGCTCGAACGGCGCAAGGACCGCCCCGTGGGCACCGCCGTGCGCCGCTACTACCGCAGTCCCGCACGCCACCAGGACGACTACCTGGAGTCGTGGCTGGACCTGCGCCGGCGGGAGGACGACCGGGTCCTGCCCGGGTACGGGTGGATCTTCCCGCTCGGCGACGGCCGGGTCAACGTCGGCCTGGGCGTGCTGAACGAGTCCCGCACCGGCACCGGTGACACCCGCCGGATGATGGACGACTGGCTGGTCCGGACACCGCCCGAGTGGGGACTGCGGGAGGAGAACGCCGACGGGCCCCTGCGCGGCGCCGCTCTCCCCATGGGCTTCAACCGCGTCCCGCACTACCTGCCCGGCATGATGCTCATCGGCGACTGCGGCGGCATGGTCAACCCCTGCAACGGAGAGGGGATCCCCTACGCCATGGAGGCGGGGGAACTGGCCGCGGAGATCGCCGCGCAGGCGCTCGTACGGCCCGAGGGGCCCCGCCGCGAGAGGGCGCTCGCACACTACGCACAGGAGATCAACCGCCGCCACGGCGGCTACTACCGCCTGGGCAACGCCTTCTCCGCGCTGATGGCCCGTCCCCGGTTCACCTCGGCGGTCACCCAGAAGGCGGTGAAGTCCCCGGCCGTCACCCGGGCCATGGTGCGGATGCTGTCCAACCTCACCGACGACCCGGCCGCCGACGCGACCGACCTCCTGATGCACGTCCTCGTCCGCGCCGTTTCCACCGCGGCCCCGGCACGGCACGCGTCCGCGCGCTCGAACCCGCGTGCGGTCACGCGATGACAGGCTTCACGGAGGCGGCCGCCGAGGGCGGTCACCCGGCCGGTGTGAACCTGTGGGGCAAGCGGGACGACATGGTGGTGCACGAACGGGACCCGTTCAACGCCGAACCACCGCGCACCGCGCTGGCGGGCCGGGCGACCACCCCCACCGGCACCTTCTACAGCCGCAACCACGGCCCCGTCCCGGACATCGATCCCAGCGAGTGGCGGCTGCGCGTGGACGGCCTGGTCGAGCGGCCGCTGGAGCTGTCCCTGGAGGAGCTGCGGACCGGGTTCGAGGAGGTGGAGACGGTGGTCACCCTCCAGTGCGCCGGAAACCGGCGGGCGGGACTGAACGAGGTCCGCGACATCCCCGGCGAGGCGCCGTGGGGGCCGGGCGCCACCGCCACCGCCCGCTTCGCCGGAGTGCGGCTGGCCGACGTCCTGGCCCGCGCCGGCCTGCGGCCCCGGGCCGCCCACATCGCCTTCACCGCCCCCGACGTCTCCCGGCTCGCCGACCCGCCGCAGCCCTACGGCGGGTCCGTCCCGGTCGGCAAGGCGCTGGGGCCGGAGGTGCTGCTGGCCCGGGCCATGAACGGGGCGCCGCTGCCCCGTGTGCACGGGGCGCCGGTGCGCGTGGTGGTGCCGGGCTGGATCGGCGCCCGCAGCGTCAAATGGCTCACCCGCGTCACCGCCCGGAGCGAACCCTCGGAGAACTACTTCCAGGCCGTCGCCTACCGCGTACCGCCTGCCGACGCCGATCCCGGCGGGGCCGGAGCCGCGGACGGCGTCTCCCTCGGTCCCCTCGCCGTGAACTGCGACATCCTCGATCCGGACGACGGCGCCCGCCTGCCGGCCGGCCCCACCGGCGTCACCGGCTACGCCCTGGCGGGGGAGGAGCGCACCGTGGCACGGGTCGAGGTCTCGCCGGACGGCGGCCGCTCCTGGGTCCGGGCCGACCTCGACGAGCCCGCCGGGCCGTGGGCGTGGCAGCACTGGCGCACCACCCTGGACCTCCCCGCCGGCGAGGCGGAGGTCGCCGCCCGGGCGTGGGACTCCGCCGGCGCGGTCACGCCCGAGTCACCCGCCCTTCTGTGGAATCCCAAGGGCTACGCCAACAACTCCTGGGCACGCGTCCGCCTGACCTGCCGGTGAGCGACCGCGGCAGGACGTCCTCGGCGGGCTCCCACCGTCTGCCACCGGGCACGTGGGAGCGGGTGGGCCCCCGGGGGACACGCCCCCGGGGGCCGCAGGACCCGGACCCGCCGGAACGGGTCAGGGGAACTGCACGACCTTGGAGGGGACGGTGTCCGTTCCCGACGTGGCCGCTCCCGTGTCGTTGACGACGTGGCGGTACTGGCCCTTGCCGCCCAGGGAGATCACCATCAGGTGACGCATCTTGATGCCCGGTCTGACCGGCACCTGGAAACCGTGGTGCTGGACGATGGTGTCGTCGCTCGTGTAGTTGCAGTAGCTTCCGAGCGCCCAGGCCTCGTGCTCGTTCACCGTGTCGGCGACCTTGTAGGCCGCGTACCCGACGATGCCGTCGTGGGTGATGGCGGCCGCGTCGGGCGCGTCGTACGCCTTCTCGTTCTGGAAGAAGATCGTGCGGCCGCGCTCTCCGCTCCAGACCACGTCGTACTTGTTGAAGTGCTCCACGAACAGGCCGGTGGTGAGCACGTCGTCGCCGTTGACGCGCAGCCCGTAGTCGGCGCGGTTGGTCTCCCAGCCGACGCCCTCACCGTGGTCGGCGCGCCAGATCCAGGTGTGGTCGATCAGCACGTCGTCACTGTTGACCACGACGGAGTCGGTCGCGCGCCCCGGTCCCGCGCCGCCGATGCGGATGAACACGTCCTGCATGGTGGTGGGGTTGGCGGAGTGGTCGGCGGACGCGCCGGGCGGTCCGATCCGCAGCAGCGTGTCCGAGGTGGCCGGGCCGGCGTCGATCAGGAAGCCGGCGAGCCGGACACCGTCCACGTCCGCCACGTGCATGGCGTCGACGCCGCCGTCGGGGACGATCGTGGCGAGCCCGAGACCGAGCACCACGGTGTCGGCGCGGTCGATCTCGATGGTCCGGTCGATGTGGTAGACGCCGGGTGTGAACAGCAGGTTGAGGCCCTGGTCGAGGGCCGCGTTGATGGTCGCGGCCGTCGCGCCGGGCTTGACCACGTAGAACCGGTCCAGCGGCAGGGACGTGCCCCCCGCGTTGGCCGGCCAGGACACCCCGCGGGAGCTGGTGCGCTTGGCGGGCACGAACACCTTGTACGTACTGCCGTCCAGGTAGAGGAACGGCTTCTCCCGGGAGATCGGGGTGGTGTCGAACGTGGTGTACGGTCCGGTGGCGAAGTCGGTCGCGGGCGCGCCCTCGACGCCGGTGAACGTCATGTTCCACACACCGTTGGTCCAGCCGCCCACGGAGCTGTTGCGCGTGTACCACTGCTGCTGCGAGTAGGGGCCGACGGTGCCGTCGATCTTCGAGTCGGCGATGTAGCCGCCGGAGGCCCAGCCGTAGCCGTTCGGGGCGAGGTTGAGGCCGCCCTTGACGTGGATCCGCCGGAACGGCGCGGCCTGGGCGACCGCCCACCGGTCGGTGCCGTTGACCGGGTTGAGGGCCAGGTTCTCGGCCGAGCGCCAGAAGTTCTGCGTGGCGTTGCCGTTGAACCAGCCCGCGTCCACGGTGATGTCGCCGTTGATCTGGACGTCGTCGGGGTTGAGGCCGAGCCCGGAGACCGAGGTGTAGAAGCCCAGTTGGGCGTTGAGGCCGTTGTAGGTGCCCGGCTTCAACAGGAACTGGTAGCGGCCGTCGCCGAACTGACTCCTCTCCTGCTGCGCGAAGACCTGGTCGAACTTCTGCTGCAGGCCGGGCGTGGACGGGTCCACCACGATGACGTTGGGGCCCAGGTCGCCGCCGCCCTGGATGGGACCGGTGCCGCCGGTGGTCCCGAAGACCTGGAACTCCCACAGGGAGTAGCCCCACTGCGTGGCCCGGTGGAGTCCCTGCATCCGCACGTAGCGGGCCTGCCCCGACACGTCCACGGTGTCGACGCCGCCGTCGCCGCCGGTCACGGTCCCGGCGTCGCGCCAGCTGCTGCCGTCCGGCGAGAGCTGGATCTTGTAGTCCTTGCCGTAGGCGGTCTCCCAGTCGAGGACGACACGGGTGACGGAGGCCGTGGTGCCCAGGTCCACCTGCAGCCACTGGTCGTCGCTCGCGGCGGAGGACCACCTGGTGCCCTTGTCGTCGTCCACGGCGTTCTGCGCGGGCGTCCCGGCGTTCTCGGTCGACGACGAGGTGGCCGTCCTGCCCTGGGACAACGGGGTCTCGGCCGCCGCGGCGGGTGTCGGGCCGGGGAGGGTGACGAGCGCCGCGGTGGCGATCAGCGCGACGCCCAGGGATCCGCGTCTGAGGCGTCTTGTGAGATTCGTGTGTCTCATGCGTCAGCTTTCTGCGGGTGCGATGTGGGGTGCGGGCGGGCCCGCCGTGTGCAGTGCAGGATGAGCGCTCCGGTCCTGTTCCGGGACAGGCCGGGTGAGCAACACGGCGACGCGGCCGCTTAGTTCATGCTTTGATTTAAGTCATGACACAAAAGGTGGGCAAGCCCTCGGACGCAAATTGCCGCGCCCGCCGCGAAAACCGTGGGTGGGACGGGCCCGGCGGGCCGCCCCCGCCTCTTCGTCTGGACGGCCGTCATCGGTCATCCACGTTCGGAAGCCGAACGCGCGCCGAGGAAGGGCCTGCGTGCCGGCGCATCGACCCCCCGATGCGGCAGCCGGGCACTCGGCGGGTGTCACGGACCGCGCGAGCACGCTGCCGCGTCGGACCCCGGGGACGCGTGTGACGGCGTTCCGGCCGACGGACGCGGAGCCGGAGGGCAGAATGGCCGCATGACAAAACTGTCCGCGCGGTCGACCTGTCGCACCTCCTCCGGCTCGGTGCTGTCGCTGTGGTCGCAGGACTCCGTGCTGTCGATCGGCTCGGTGGGCTCGGTACTGTCCATAGGGTCGGTCGGTTCGGCCCTGTCGGTCGGCTCGATCGGAAGCGCCCTCTCGGCCGGCTCGATCGGTTCCGCCCTGTCACTGGTCTCGACCGGGTCGTGGCTGAGTACGGGGTCGTTGTTCTCCGCGCACTCGCGGTGGTCGGTGCTGTCCTGGCGCTCCTCCGGCGGTTTCCTGGCGGCCGGAACGGTGGGGGCGGCAGCCGGAGGCGCCCTGCTGCTGGCACGGGCCCTGCACAGGACCGGTACCGCCACCGGCCGGAGCTGACGGCCGGCGCGGCTCCCCGCCCTGCCGCCCGTGTGTCGGCTCGCGGGGGAGGGCGGGACGCGCGTACGCGGTGGGGGCATCTCGCGGGACCGGAGAGAGGTGTTCCCCGGAGGCGGATGCCGCCTCCGGGGAACCGGTGGTCACGTCGGGTTCACGGCCCGAGGGGCCGTGGGGCCGCTCGGCCGGTCACGGGACGATCTTCAGCAGCCGGTTCGGGGAGCCCGTGCCGGGGCTGGTGACCTTGCCGGCGGTCGCGCCGTTCGTCAGGGCCGTGGCGACCTGGGCCGGGGCGGCCGAGGTGTGGTTCGCCAGGTAGACGGCGGCCGCGCCCGCGACGTGCGGGGTCGCCATCGAGGTGCCGGAGATGGTGTTGGTCGCGGTGTCGCTGGTGTACCAGCCCGCCGTGATGGAGGAGCCGGGCGCGAAGACGTCGAGCGCCGAGCCGTAGTTGGAATAACTCGCCCTGGCGTCCGTACTGGTGGTGGCGCCGACCGTGAGGGCCTCGGTCACGCGGGCGGGGGAGCAGGAGGAGGCGTTGGCGCCGCTGTTGCCCGCCGCGACGGCGTAGGTGAGTGCGCGCGGTTGCTCGCGGCGCCGGGCCATCGTGGGCTCGGTTCGCCCGCGGTCCTGGGGTCGGGCCGCCGGAGTCCGTTCCGCGCGGACCGCGTCGGCGTCACGCCGCGGGAGCGCTCCGAGGTCGCGCGCCCGGCCGCCTCGGCGTGCGCGGGTGCGGCGGGCGCGAAGCGCGTGTGGACGGCATTTGACATTAGATCCGCTTATGGTAAATAAAGGAGCTGCTTTGGCCATCCATTCGCGAAGTCGATCCTCGCCGGGAGGCCGACGGTCCGTCTACGCGAATGAGGTCGACCTTGTCCCACGGCACCACCGCTCCGTCCCCCGCCGTCGCGGAGTGGCAGGCCTGGCGCGCCCGGCGCCACCAGGCCCTGACCTCGGCCACCGGTAACCTCGCCCTGGTCGAGACCCGCTGGCTGCCGTCCGGCGAGCTCCCGGACGCCGAGGCGGCCCGCGCCGGGCAGCCCGGCACCGTGACCGTCACCACGGTCCAGCGGTCCGACCTCGTCAGCGGCGAGCCCGAGCACGGCCTGCGCTTCTGGGACGCCGACTCGCCCGCCGTCCGCCACTTCGACCGGGTCGACACCTTCCCGTACGACCCGGCCTGGGTCTTCGAGGCCGCCTACGTCCCGGTGCCCGGCGCCCGGCGGGTGCCCTTCGAGCACATCCGGGACAACGGCGGCACCCGCGACCTGGTCGTCCCCGGCGACATCACCCTCACCGTCGACGGCCGCGCCTACACCCTCAGCGCCTTCGACGACGACGGCACCCTGCTGCTCGTCTTCGGCGACCCCACCAACGGGGACACCACCTACGGAGCGGGCCGTTTCCTCTTCGTGGAGCGCACCGACGACGAGAGCCGGGTCGTGCTCGACTTCAACCGGGCCTTCGTGCCGCCCTGCGGATTCTCCGATCAGTACAACTGTCCGATGCCGCCGCGGCAGAACCGCTTCCACCTGCCCGTCGAGGCGGGCGAGAAGCTTCCCCTCTTCCGCGACGGCTTCTCCGCCCAGCACTGATCACCCCGCAGCTCCGCACGAAAGCACCCCGAGACCATGAGCACCAAGAAGACCTCCCTGTTCGGCACCGCCACCCTGGCCGCCCTCGCCGTGACCCTGACCGCCTGCGGCGGCGGTTCCGGCTCCGGCGGCAGCGCCTCCGGCGGTACCTGGGACAAGAACGCCACCGTCGACATCGGCTCCCTCTACGAGCCGCAGAACCTCGACAACACCGCGGGCGGCGGCCAGGGCGTCACCGAGGCCCTCAACGGCAACGTGTACGAGGGCCTGTTCAGGCTCACCGACGACGGCGACGTCGAGAAGCTGCTCGCCCGGGACTACAAGGTCGGTGACGACGGCCTGACCTACACCTTCACCCTGCGCGACGGTGTGAAGTTCCACAGTGGCAAGGAGCTGACCAGCCAGGACGTCAAATACAGCCTGGAGAAGGTGCTCGCGGACGACTCCCAGTCCGCCCGCAGGAGCAACCTCGAGGTCGTCAAGGACATCGCCACCCCCGACGCGCGGACCGTGAAGGTCACCCTGTCGAAGAAGTCCATCTCCTTCGTCTACAACCTCTCCTACGTCTGGATCGTCAACTCCGAGGCGAAGGACCTGAAGACGAGCGAGGACGGCACCGGCCCGTACAAGCTGAACAAGTGGACCCGCGGCTCCGCACTGAGCCTGGACCGCTACGCCGGCTACTGGGGCGACGCGGCCGCCAACGGCAAGGTCGTCTTCCACTACTACAAGGACGCCACGGCGCTGAACAACGCGCTGCTGACCAACGCCGTCGACGTGGTCACCAGCGAGCAGTCGCCCGACGCCCTGGAACAGTTCAAGAGCAACCAGAACTACAAGGTCAACGACGGCGACTCCACCACCAAGCTGCTGCTGGCCTTCAACGACAAGGCCAAGCCCTTCACCGACGTCAAGGTGCGCCGGGCGGTCTCCGCCGCCATCGACGACAAGAAGCTCCTGGAGTCCGTCTGGGGCGGTCACGGCAAGCTCATCGGCTCGATGGTCCCGCCCACCGACCCCTGGTACGAGGACCTCACCGACGTCAACGCCCACGACGTCGCCGAGGCCAAGAAGCTGCTCGCCGAGGCCGGCTACGCCAAGGGCTTCGGCTTCACCCTCGACACCCCCAACTACGACCCGCACCCCACCGCCGCGACCTTCATCAAGTCGCAGCTCGCCAAGGTGGGCATCACCGTCGAGATCAACACGATCACGCCGGACGAGTGGTACACCAAGGTCTACAAGAACCACGACTTCACGGCCACGCTCCAGGAGCACGTCAACGACCGCGACCTGGTCTGGTACGGCAACCCCGACTTCTACTGGGGCTACGACGACAAGCAGGTCACGAAGTGGGTGGAGCAGGCCGAGGAGGCCGACACCACCGCCGAGCAGACCGAGCTGCTGAAGAAGGTCAACCGGAAGACCGCCGAGGACGCGGCCAGCGACTGGCTGTACCTCTACCCGCAGATCGTGGTCGCGAGCAGCAAGCTCTCCGGCTACCCGCTCAACGGCCTGAACTCGCAGTTCTTCGCCTACGACATCAAGAAGAAGGGCTGATGGCGCGCTACCTGCTGCGCCGGCTCGCCTTTCTGCTGGTGTCGCTGGCCCTGGCGAGCGTGGTGCTGTTCGTGCTGCTGCGCATGCTGCCCGGCGACCCGGCCAACGCGCTCACCTCCGTCGGGGCCAGTCCCGAGCAGATCGCCGCGGCCCGGCACTCCATCGGCTCCGACCGGCCGCTGCCCGAGCAGTTCACCCACTGGCTCGGGCAGCTGGCGAGCGGCGACCTCGGCACCTCCTTCGTCAGCTCGCTGCCCGTCGGACCCGAGGTCGGCGCCCGGCTGAACGTCACCGTGCCGCTCACCCTGGCCGCGTTCGTGCTGGCCGTCCTGGTCGCCGTACCCGCCGGGTTCGCCGCCGCCCACAAGCGGCACACCTGGTACGGGGCGCTGCTGAGCGGCGTGTCCCAGCTGGGCATCGCCGTCCCGGTGTTCTGGCTCGGCATGATCCTCATCGCGGTGTTCGCGCTGAACGCGGGCTGGCTGCCCTCGGGCGGCTTCCCGCAGGACGGCTGGGCCGCCCCCGCCGAGGCGGTCCGCTCCCTCGTCCTGCCGGTCGTGACCATCGCCCTGGTGATGAGCGCGTCCCTGATCCGCTACGTCCGCTCCGCCACCCTCGACGTGCTCGGCAGCGACCACCTGCGCACCGCGCGCGCCCTGGGCTCCTCCTTCGGCCGCGCCATGTGGCGGCACGGCCTGCGCAACGCCTCCGTGCCGGTGATCTCCGTACTCGGCATCGAACTCGCCTCGACGCTGCTCGGCGCGGTGGTCGTGGAGTCGGTGTACGCGCTGCCCGGCCTCGGCTCCCTGCTCGCCACCGGCATCGCCCAGCACGACTACCCGGTCGTCCAGGGCGTGCTGTTCCTCTCCACGCTCGCGGTGCTGCTCATCGGCTTCGCCGCCGACCTGGTCCAGCGCATCGTCGACCCGCGGCTGCGCGGACGGCTCTCCGGAGGCGCCCGATGACCACTCCGGACGTACTCCGGCCCGTGGAGCCGCAGACGGTGCCCGGCCGCCGCCGCACCCGGCGCTCCGTCACCCTCGCCGTCGGCTGCGTCCTGGCCGGCCTGATCGCGCTGCTCGCCGTGGTGTCGCTCCTCTGGCTGCCCTACGACGCCGACGACACATCCGGCGGACGCCTCGCCGGCCCCGGGGACGGGCACCTGCTCGGCACCGACAAGCTCGGCCGCGACCTGTTCACCCAGCTGATGACCGGCTCGCGCATCGCGATCGGGGCGGGCCTCGGCTCGGTCCTCGTCGCCGCCGCCCTCGGTGTCACGCTCGGCGTCCTGGCCGCGTTCGCGCAGGGCTGGCTCGACGACACGCTCTCCGCGTTCCTCGACATCCTGATCGCCTTCCCGACGCTGCTGCTCGCGATGCTCATCGTCGCCGCGCGGTCGGCCACCCTCGGCTCGGCGGTCCTCGCGATCGGCCTCGCGCAGGGCGCCGTCGTCGCCCGGCTCACCCGCATCCTGGTCAAGCGGGTGCTGGCCCAGGACTACGTCACCGCCGCCCGCACCTCGGGCACCTCCTGGCCGCGTACCGTCCTCGGCCACGTGCTGCCCAACGTCTGGCCGACCCTGGCGGTCAACCTGGCCCTGCAGTTCGGACTCGCCGTCCTCGCCGAGGCGGGCCTGTCCTACCTCGGCCTCGGCGCACCGCCGCCGAACGCCTCGTGGGGCCGCATGCTCCAGGAGGCCCAGGCCACCTTCACCACGGCCCCGGCGGGCGCGCTCGCCCCCGGCGTCCTGCTCGTCCTGCTCGTCATCGGCGTGAACCTCATCGCCGACGGCCTGCGCGACACCCTCGACCCCGCGACCCGGCGGAGGAGCACGTGACCCTCCTGGACGTACGCGGCCTGACCGTCCGCACCTCGGACGGCCGCACCCTGGTCGACGACCTGTCCTTCACCCTGGCGGGCGGCGAGCGGCTCGGCCTCATCGGCGAGTCCGGCTCCGGCAAGTCGCTCACCACGCTGGCCGTACTGGGGCTGCTGCCCGATGGCATGAGCGCCGCCGGCAGCGTCGAGCTCGCCGGCGTCCAGATCGTCGGCGTCCCCGAGAAGCGGCTCACCGGCGTGCGCGGCCGGGACGCGGCCGTCGTCTTCCAGGAGCCGCTCACCGCGCTCGACCCGCTGATGCGGGTGGGCCGGCAGATCGCCGAACCCCTCGGCCGGCGCACCGGCCTGAAGGGCAGGGACCTGCGGCGTGCCGTCGCCGACGCACTCGCGCAGGTGCGGCTGCCGGACCCCGACCGCATCGCCCGCGCCTTCCCGCACGAGATCTCCGGCGGTCAGCGCCAGCGCGTCGCCCTCGCCATGGCCCTGGCCTGCGAGCCGAAGCTGCTCATCGCCGACGAGCCCACCACCGCTCTGGACGTGTCCGTGCAGGCGGAGATGCTGGAGCTCATGGACACGCTGGTCCGGGAGCGCGGGATGGCCGTGCTGTTCGTCAGCCACGACCTCGCCGTCGTCGCCCGGATCACCGACCGGGCCCTGGTGATGAAGGGCGGCCGGGCCGTCGAGGAGGGCACCGTGGACGCCCTGGTCCGCTCGCCCCGCGAGGAGTACACCCGCACCCTGGTGGCCAGCGCCCGGCGCCTGGAGTCCGCCCTGGACCTGAGGAGCAGCCGATGACGCCGCCCGTGCTGGAGCTGAGGAACGCGGGACTGCGCTACCGGGGCGGCGCGGCCGACGTCGTGCGGGACGTCTCGCTCACCGTCGGGACCGGGCGGAGCCTCGCCCTCGTCGGCGAGTCCGGCGCGGGCAAGACGACCCTGCTGCGCCTGCTGCTGGGCCTGGCCCGGCCCACCGCCGGGAGCGTCCGCTTCGACGGCGACGAGCTGTCCCTGCGCGACCGCGCGCAGCTGCGCCGCTTCCGGCGCAGCGTCCAGTGCGTCTTCCAGGACCCCTACTCCTCGCTCGACCCGCGCCGCCGGATCGGCGCGATCGTGGCGGAGCCGCTGCGCTCCCTCGGCATCGACGGCAGGGCCGGCGCCGTGCCCAAGGTGGCCGCCGCCCTGGAACGCGTCGGTCTCCCGGCCGACGCGGCGGACCGCTACCCGCACGAGTTCTCCGGCGGTCAGCGCCAGCGCATCGCCATCGCCCGCGCCACCGTCTGCGACCCGCGCGTCCTGCTCGCCGACGAGCCCGTCAGCGCGCTCGACGTCACCACCCGCGTCAAGGTCGTCGACCTGCTCGCCGAGCTCAAGCAGGAACGGGGACTGACCCTGGTGATGGTCTCCCACGACCTGTCGGTGGTGGCGTCGCTGTGCGAGCGCACCGCCGTGCTGGAGGGCGGGCGCGTCGTCGAACAGGGTGACACCGGGCAGGTGCTGGGCGCCCCCGCGCACCCGTACACCCGCCGTCTGATCGACAGCGTGCCGCGCCTGCCCTCCTGACCGTGCGGCCGGGCCGGGCCGGTCACAGGCAGGAGCTGCCGCCGTCCGCGCTCCACGTCACGTCCGTGACGAAGACGGGCACGACGAAGTAGCTGCCGCCCTTCGCGCCGACGCAATCCGTGTACACGCGTCCCTGCCCCCCGTCCCGCTGGAGGACGTACGTCATCGTGGCGGCCCGGGACGTGTTGTTGTAGAAGATGTGGGCGGGAGCGCTGCCGGACCAGTCGCTGTCGATCGTCAGCGACGGGGTCTCGTCGGTGTCGCCGTACCAGTAGTTCTGCCAGGTGCAGAACTTGTCCTGCGGACAGTTGCCGGGTGCCCACGCCGACGCGGTGGGCGCGGCGGCCATCACACCCAGGAGGGCGGCGGGTACTGCTGCGAGGGCGATCGACTTCACACGCATGGGGGGCTCCGTTCTCGAGACGTCACGGTGACGCTAACGACGAAGATATTGAAAGGTCAAGTATCAGGTTTCCGACTTTTCGTCCTTCCCGGGAGCAGTCAACTTCTCTCTTTCACCCCGGTGTTGAGGACGTCCGGCCGGGCTCCGGTGGGGCGCGGAGTCGTTCGAGACGGTGACGGGCGGCCGGCAAAAAAAGTGACCAGACAACGTCTGGTCACTTTTCGGCGTCGCGTGGAGTCGCCCGGCGGCGACTCGTGATCCGTCCGTGGACTACCGGGCGGTCCGGGCGTCGGCGCGTCCACGGGTGAGCGCGGCGGCCAGGCCGATCATCCCCAGGCCGAGCACGAGGTGCAGCCAGTTGTCGGCCGTGTTCAGCGGCACGAAGTTCGCGGCGCTGTCGTGGTCGATGATCAGTCCGTACAGCCACAGCACCAGGTAGACGGCCCCGCCGGCGAAGAGGTACATCGTGGCCTGCGACGCGGTGCGCGACAGTGCCAGCCCCGCGACGCCGAAGGCCAGGTGCACGAGGTTGTGCAGGATCGACACCTGGAAGATGCCCAGGAGCTTCGCCTCGGAGTGGTGGGCCGCGAACTGCATGGTGTCGTAGTGCGTCGTGATGCCCGGGATGAAGCCGAGGATGCCGACGAGCAGGAAGACCGCTCCGACCACCAGTGCCGCCTGCTGGACCGGCGTTCGGGAGGTACGGGTGGCGTGGGTGGTGGACATGGGCGGTCTCCTTCTCGAGTGCGGGGCCGACCGGTCTTCCGGCCCGCAGGGCCACCACCGGGTATCCCCGGGGGTCGCAGACATGCCATGCATCTGTTGCCGTTCGGCGAGAACGGGCGGCGACGGGCCCGCCGTCCGGAACCGTCCCGGTCGGCAGGCGCCGGTCCGCCCACGCCGGGCCCGCCCGCGCGCCGACGGCCGCCGGCGGGCCGGCCGTCCGCCCTGGGGGGACCGGCCCGGGGAAGCCCTGGGGCGGACGGCCCGGGAAGATGAGTACGACGACTCAGGCCCGGCCGGCGGCCGGCCTCGATGATGAAGATCAACACTGTCGAGACCGGGAGCACGTTCATGCTCAGCCGCATCGCCGACGTCCTGGTGCCCGCCGTCGGCCGCCTGTCGGTGACCACCGACCCCGGCGCCGCGTTCGCGCCGGGCAGCGTCGTCGCCGCCAACCACACGTCCCTCGCCGACCCGGCCGTCGTGCTCGCCGCCCTGCACCGCCTCGGCGTCGAGCCGGTCGTCATGGCGGCCGCGGGGCTGTGGCGCATCCCGCTGCTGGGGCCCGCCCTCGCCCGCGAAGGGCACATCCCCGTCGTCCGCGGGGACCGGCGCGCCGCGGCCGCGCTGGACGCCGCGGCCGAGGCCCTGGAGCAAGGGCGGCTGGTCCTCATCTACGCCGAGGGGGGCCTGCCGCGTCGCAGGGACGCGGCGGAGGCCGCGCCCGGCGCCTTCCGCAGCGGTCTGGCCCGGCTCGTCGAGCGCACCGGCGCCCCCGTCGTGCCCGTCGGCCAGGCCGGCGCCCGCCGGGTCACCTCGGGCGGCGCGGTCAAGCAGCTCGCCGGCCTGGCCACGGCGCCTCTGCGCCGACCTGAGCTGCACGTGCACGTGGGCGCGCCGGTGGTGCTGACCGGCGACCGCGCCGTCCGTACGGCGCGGGCCCGCGGCGCGGTGACCACCGCGTGGCGGACGGCCGCCTCCCGCCTGGGCGAACCGGCCGCGCTCGCCGCGTAGGCGCCCGTCCTCGTGCGACGGCACCGCCCCGGTGCCCCCTGCCGCCGTCCCGGCACCCGTCGTTCCCTCCTGCACCGGCCCTCCTCCGCCGGGGCGCCTGCGGCGCGAATTCGAAGCGGTCATGCGCCGAACGGGGCGCGTGGTTCGCTGTGCGCGCCGTGTGCCACAGCGCACTCCTCTTTCGTCACGACATGTACGCGAAATCAACGTTCTGTAACTCAGTGTGAGAAAGGGTGGGGGAAAGTGATGATGAGTCCGAAGGACGGCTTATGAAACCCCCCACCCGACGCAAGGTCCTGCAGGCTCTCCCGGCGGTCGCCGGCGCCGCCGCCGTGGGAGCGGCGTCACCCGCCGCCGGTGGAAGACAGGCGCCGCTCCAGCCCTTCCCCCAGCCCGAGACGCGGCGGTCGCACCCTGGCACCGGATGCCTGCGGACCCGGCTGACCGTCCGGTTCACCGAGCGGGTGATCCCCGGGGTCGGACGGGTCTGCACCCGGACCTACGAGGACTCGGTCCCCGGACCGACCCTGCGGGTACGCCCCGGGGACCGCATCGAGATCACGCAGGTGAACGCGCTGCCGCCCAACGCGTCGCGCCAGGGGAAGGACATCAACGTCCCGCACCACTTCAACACCTTCAACCTGCACACCCACGGCCTGCACGTCGCCCCGACCGGAGACGCCGACAACGTCTTCCGGACCTTCGACCCCGCCCCGGAGGCGGGAGGGGAACCGCCGGTCTACCACAGCAGCATCACCATCCCGGACGACCACCCGGCCGGCACTTTCTGGTACCACCCGCACCACCACGGTTCCACCGCGACCCAGTTGCTCAACGGCATGGCCGGAGTGCTCGTCGTCGAGGGCGACGTCGACCGGGTCCCCGAGGTCGCCGCGGCCGAGGACATCGTGGTCTGCGTCACCGAGATGAAGCTGAAGGACGGCCGTGTTCCCGACCTGACCTCGGAGCACGTCTACTCGGACCTCGCCTCGACCTTCCTCGTCAACGGCGCGTACAACCCCACCCTCGTCCTGGCCCCCGGTGAGGTGCAGCGCTGGCGCCTCGTCAGCGCCGCGGCCCTGACCGCCCTGCCGCTGTCCCTGGAGGGACACACCCTGCACCCCATCGCCCGTGACGGCATCGCCTTCGCCGGGCCGACGAGCGCGGACCAGGTGGAACTGCCGATGGGCGGCCGGGCCGACGTCCTGGTCCGCGGCGGCAGACCGGGCACCTACCGGCTCACGGCCCGGGGTGTCGAGCAGCCGCTGATGACCGTCGTCGTCACCGGCGCGCCACGGACCGCCCCCATGCGGCTGCCCACGGCCCTGCCGGGCCGGCCCGCCTGGCTACCGCGCCCCCAGGGCCGACGAGAACTGACCTTCCTCAGTTACGACCGGACCTTCGCCGGTGCCTACCCCAGCGCCCACCGCATCCTGGGGACCGGCGAGACACCCCCCGTCGACCGTTCCGCGGGCAGACAGGACCACCGCTGGGGACGCTTCGACGCCGCCTTCGTCAACCACCGGCTACGGCTGGGCGACGTCGAGGAGTGGACCGTGCGCAACCACTCCCGCAACCACGACAACCATCCGTTCCATCTGCACACCAACCACTTCCTGGTCACCGCCGTCAACGGCACCGTGCTCGACACCCCCGTCTGGCACGACACCATCGGCATTCCGCAAGGAGGCGACGTCGTCTTCCGCGTCCGCTACGAGGACTTCACGGGCAGAAGCCTCCTGCACTGCCACCAGCTGCAACACGGGGACGAAGGCATGATGCAGGTCGTCGACTACCTGGCATGACGCGGCCGGGCGGGCGGGGCCGTCGGCGCACACACGTACTCGCCGGCGGTGGCATCAGCTCCGCGGGACGTCCTTGACGAACACGATGCCGTCGCTGTGCGCCAGGTGGGCCGGGTCGAGCGGGGCGTAGCCGAACCAGGGGGACACCCGGGGCGCGGGCCGCGCGCCGCCGAGGGCGGCGGCCAGCCGCGGGGCGTCGACGACGCAGCGGTCCTCCGGGAGCGCGTACAGCAGTCCTTCGACGGTGTCCGGCGGCGGCGTGCCCACCCCCCGGTGCCGGATCGTGCCGAGGGCCGTGGCCACGAAGGCGTACTCCTCGCCGAGCCGGGCGTTCACCAGCGCACCGGCGCTCCACCACTCCAGCGGCCTCCCGCCCATGCGCATCGTGCTCTTCTCCCGCTGGAAGTGGGAGTTGTGGGCGTGCGCGAGTACCGGGCCCCGGGCGGCGAGGGCGAGGAGGTTGCGGGCCATCATCCGGTCCCGCAGGCCCGTCAGCCGGGTCATGCGGGCCGGTGAGGCGTCGGCCGTCCAGAAGTGGTAGCCGAGCAGGCCGGTGGCCGTGCGCCCGTACAGGCGCGCCCGGTCCCGTTCGTCCCGCGAGGCCGTGGCGATCAGGTGGGGCGTCTGCTCGTCGAGCAGCGTCACCAGATCGTCGGCGAGCAGCCGCAACTCCGCGGCCCCGGCCGACCGCCCCACGGACCGGGACGGGTCCGTCATCACGGCGGGGTCGGTCCACCGGTCGTCGGCGCCGAGCAGGCGGTCGAGCGTCTCCGCGGTGCAGGGGAGCAGGTCCGCGTCCACCCGGGCCGCGAGGAAGCCGTGGAGCGCGGTGAGGGCCTGCCGGGGGCTCGCGGCGTGGGTGATCTCCAGCGGACCGTCGAAACCGGCGAAGCGGAGCCGCTCGGACGCGGGCCGGCCGTCGCGGTCGGCGCGGACGTTGTGGGCGCGCATCCAGCGCACGAGTTCGCGGTTGGCCGCGGAGGCGCCCCAGCCGTGGCCGAACCCGTGCTCCATGACCTCGTCGAGGGTGCCCCTGCCCGAGGTGACGTGGTCGTCCACGACCAGGCCCCTCACGCAGTCGCTCTCGATCGCGATCGTCCGGTAGCCCTCCTGCTCGACGAGCCGCCGGAAGAGTTCGTTGCGCAGCTCGAGCAGGGCGTCCTCGCCGTGCGTGGGCTCACCCAGGGCGAGCAGCCGGGGCCGGGCCGGGAGCAGCCCCATGACGGCGGCGGCCTCGACGGCATGAGCGGTGTCCTTGATGTCCGTAGCCATGGCTTCGACGGTATCGTTGAACCTTCGGTGGAAACTTTTGCGCGATACCGTCGGTGGCATGGGGCGAAACCTTCAAAGCGGTGAGCGACTCAGACCGGTCGACCTGGCGCGCGGGCACGGTCTGTCCACGCAGGCGGTCAGGAACTACGAGGAGGCCGGTGTCCTGCCGGCCGCCGCCCGCACACCCCACGGCTACCGCGTCTACACCCCGCTGCACGCGCGGGCCCTGCGCACCTTCCTCGCCCTGGTACCCGGCCACGGCCACCGGACGGCGACGTCGATCATGCGGGCCGTGAACCGGGGCGCGGTCGACGAGGCGTTCCTTCTCATCGACGAGAGCCACGCCCAGCTCCTCGACGACCGGCGGACCCTCGGGGCCGTGGAGAGCGCCCTGCGCGACCTGGAGCCCGCCGCAGTGCCCGGGCCGGACACGTCACCCGGGCCGGCCGTACGGGGCGGTGCGCCCGGCGGCACGTTCATCGGGCCGCTGGCGAAGCGGCTCGGGATCCGGCCCGCGACGCTGCGCAAGTGGGAGCACGCCGGGCTGGTGCGCCCGGGCCGCGACCCGCGGACCGGGTACCGCGTCTACGAGGAGGCCGACGTACGGGACGCCCGGCTGGTCCACCAGCTCAGGCGGGGCGGCCACCTGCTGGAGCAGATCGCCCCGCTGATCGCCCAGGTGCGGGCGGCCGGCGGGCTGGAGCCGCTGGAGGCCGCGCTGCACGACTGGCACGGCCGGCTGTCCGCCCGCGGCCGGGCGATGCTGACCGGGGCCGCAGAGCTGGAGGCGTACCTCCGCGAGCGCGGATGAGACGTCGGCGGCGGACCGGGGAGGAACCGGCCGGCCGCGCCTTCGGCGGTGTCCTCGACCGCCTGTCGGAACCCGTACCGTCGCGTGGCGCGGCAGCCGAAGCCCGTGCCCTCGTCCTGGGCCACGACCTGCTGCGCGGCCGCGGCTGCGCACGTGCCGCGGCGGTGACGGCTGCCGGGACGTCCGACGATGCCGTCGCCGCCCTCCGCGCACCGGCGACGACGGGCGGGGATCAGTCGAGCACGACGCCGGTGAGGCTCTCCAGTGCTCGGATCAGGCGGGCTTGGAAATCCTCGTCCCGCGATGCGGGGTGAGGTGCCTGCGTCCGCTGGTGGTACCAGTAGCCGCCGGTGCTCGGGGTCACGTCGTGCCGGGTGGCGAGCAGCACCTGCGTCCGGTGCCCGGCGGTCAGGTCGTCCGGTGCGCCGGCGCCGCCCATGCGCGTGGGGACCCACCCGGGATCGACCGCGTGGCTGGAGGTTCCCTCCCACCGGGACGCGAACGCCAGGGCGAGGGCGGTGACCCACAGCTTGCTGTCGCTGTAGGTCGCTGTGCCGTCGGTCAGCCGGCGCAGGTCGGTGGAGCCGCTCCGGTGCATGGAACTGCTGAGGTGGACGAGCCTGGCAGGCTTGTCCATCAGGGCCGTCAGCATGTAGGGCGCGACGGTGTTGACGACGGACACGGCGGGGGAGTGCAGCACGCCGGCGTTGTGGACGACGGCGTCGAAGCGGCCGAACCCGCGGGCCTGCCGGGCGACACCGCGGATCTCGTCGGGCTCGGCGAGGTCCCCGGTGACGACGCCTTTCCACCGGCCGGTGTCGCCCGAGCCGGTGAGGCGGGCGGGGTTGCGGACGTGGACGACCACGTCGTGCCCGTCGTCGGCCAGTGCGTTCGCCGTGTCGAGCCCGAGCCCGCTGGAGGCCCCGGTCACCAGAATCAGTGCCATGCCGTTCGTCTCCCGTCCGTGGTGAGGAGTGCGGTCACCCGGTCCCCGAAGCGCCCGCCGCCTGCCGATTCGTGCGTGCAACGGCCCGCTCGCGCCACGTCCCGCCGGCCCGGCCGGTCCGCCCGCGGTGGAGGCGGACCCCGGCGGTGCCGGAGAACGTGACGCCCCGCTCGACGGCGCCGCGCGGGACCTGGATCATCTCCTGCCGGCCGCCGGCGTTCGGTCCGCAGCCCTGGGACACGCCCACGCGGCCCAGGCCGATGGCCGATACCCCAAGGCCCCGGCCGGGAGTACGGGTGCGCACGAGCGGACTCCTCACGGTGTGAGCGGCAGAGACGGGGTGTTCGCGTGGGTGCGGCGGCCGGGAGACCCGGCCGCCGCACCCACGGGCGCCGCTCGGGCCGCACCTCTGCGGCCAGGGCCGCGTACCGGCCGGTGCCCATCACGTCGGAGCAGGCCCGCGACGGGTCGGGTGGGACGGGTACCGCGACGGGTCGGGTGGGACGGGTGTCGCGACGGGTCAGACGGCGCGGGTGCCGCGGCGCGGGCCGCCGTACTCGTCGTCGACGTGCTCCAGCCAGTCGACGTCGTCGGTACCGCGGTGGGTCACGTCCGCCCAGGCGTCCCCGGTGAACCACTCCGTCGGCAGCTTCGCCGTCGGCTGCTTCTTCAACAACTCCATGATCTGATCTCTCCGTGCTCGTACGTGTCCGGCGGCCGTGAAGGCGGCGGGCGCTCCCCAGCGCTCGGGCGGCGACGCTCAGGCGCCGCGTTCGCCGGCGATTCCCTTCAGCCGGGTGATCGCGGACATGGCGTTGGGCCGGCCCGCGTAGAAGGCCAGGTGCGTGATCGCCAGAGAACCGCAGGTCAAAAAGGTGGAGAAGGGCCTGGCATTACAGGTACTGACAGAACCCCCCCCAACGGGCGGGCCGTCCGACGCGGTCTGGAGCGCGTGAGGACGGAGCAGCACTGTCCGCGTGTTCCCGGCCTCCCGACGCGCCAGGACCGTCCCTCAGCGGGCCGGGCTGCCCCGCCCACCGGCGCCGGCGCGACATCCCCGGGCGCCGCCTCGGCCGGCCCAAGGACTTCCGCGACACCGTCATTCGGCACTTCGGCACTTCGGTACGACAAGACCGCCGCCTCCTGCGGAGCGGCGGTCCGTGTCGCATCGTTCCGGCCCCGGGCGGGATCCGCCCCGGGACACAGCTCAGTCGCGGGAGCCGACGTCGCCCCCGCTGAGACCGTAGCTGTAGTTGTCGTAGTCGTATTCGGCGATGTCGTGCACTTCCGCCTCGAATCCGTCGAAGTCCTCGCTCGCCGGGGACGCTGCGACGCGGGCGCTGTCCAGGTGCGCGGGGGAGGTGTGCGGTGCGGCGGCGGCCGCACCGGCGGCCCCGAGGAGTGCCGCCGAGCCCAGCAGGGCAGCGGTGAACGCGGTACGCAGGCGCATGTCTGGCTCCGGTCTGTCGAATCCGTACTGTCACCGGCATCCGTAACCACCGCCCCATGCCGTCATCTGCTGCCGGACCACGGTTCACCCCAGCGGTCCCTGCGCTGTACCGCCTGTGAGCGGACCGCTTGAGCCGTCCGGCCCAGCGCGGAGAGCGCGCCCTGTTCCGCCCTGCCGACGGTCCGTCAGGAACGGGCCGTACCAAGGCCGTCAGGAGCGGGCTGTGCCCGGTTCCGAGTGACCGTCCGTGAGCAGCTGCATCCCTATCACGGACAGGAGTGCCAGGCGGTCGGCGTCCTCGGTACCGGGTCGGGCCGTGTAGACCATGATGCGCAGGTCGCTGCCTGCGACGCTGAGGACGTCGCAGTCCAGGGTCAGGGCGCCGACGTGGGGGTGGTCGACGGTCTTGCGGGCCGCCTGGTGCTCGCCCACGGCGCCCGACTCCCACAGCTCCTCGAAGCGGGTGCTGAGGCGGCGCAGGTCGGCGATGAGGGACCGCAGATCCGGGTCGTCGGGGTAGCGGCCGGCGGTGCGGCGCAGGTCGGCGACCTGCGCCGCCTGGAGCGCGCCCCTGGACTCGGGGGTGTGGCGCACGCGGCTGTGGGGATTGAGGAAGGCGCGCCGGACGGCGTTGAGGTCGTTGCCGTGCCGTTCCCCCATGAGGGCGGTGTAGAGGGGGTTGGCGAGCAGCTGGGTCCAGACGGCGTCGAAGACGGCGACGGGCGTGCCGGCCAGACGGTCCAGCATGCGGTGGACGCCGGGAGTGATGTGCCGCGGAACCGTGCCGGGACCCGGCGGGGCGAGGCCGGCCAGGCGGAAGAGGTGGGCCCGTTCGTCCTGGGTGAGCCGCAGGGCGCGGGCCAGGGCCTCGACGACCTGGGGCGAGGGGTTGGCGGCGCGTCCCTGCTCCAGCCGGATGATGTAGTCGGCGGAGACGCCGGCCAGCTGGGACAGTTCCTCGCGGCGCAGCCCGGCGGCGCGCCTGCGTCCGCCCGTGGGCAGGCCGACGGCCTGGGGCGGGACGCGATCGCGCCAGTGGCGCAGGGCCGCGCCGAGTTCCGTGGTCGCCATGCCCTCGATTGTGGCAAGGGAGGCGTCGGCGTGTCCTGGTACTGCGCTTCCCAGGAAAACGGGTCTACTACCTCACCAGGCGTTTCCCGCCGACCGTGGAGGCATGACAGAAGTACGGACGGCGGCGCGGTCCGTCGCGGCGGCCGCCGGACCGAGCCGGATCACCGGCGGTGGCACCGGCTCCGTACGCCGGAACCGGGTTGTGGCCGGGCGCGGCGGCCACGCGGTGCGCCGGCTCGGCCCCTCCGCCGTCGCCCGTCGCCCGTCGCCCGTCGCCCGCACCGGCGACCGGGCCCCGGCCGAGCCGTCCGACTGCCGGCTGTCCCGCCGGCACACGGTCTGGTACCCGACCCCCCGAGGCCGCACCACCGTCGATCACCCTCCGAGTGACGGCCGGCGCGAGGCCGCCGCGGAGCAGTACCGCGCAGAGCGCACCCGGACCCACCGGAGCCCCACCCCGGCCACTCCGGCCACCTCGGCCACTCCAGCCACCTCGGCCACTCCGGCCGACCCCGAAAGGAACACTGCTCATGAACAAGCTCGCCCTCGTCACCGGCGCGACCTCCGGCATCGGCAGGGCATTCGCCGAACGCCTCGCCGCGGACGGTCACGACCTGATCGCCGTCGGCCGCGACAGGAACCGTCTCGAGGAGCTCGCCGCGGCCCACCCGGACGTCGCGGTCCGCACGGTCGTCGCCGACCTGTCCACCGACGACGGAGTCGACGCCGTGGCCGGGATCTGCGCCGACGAGCCGCTGACCATGCTCGTCAACAACGCCGGCGTCGCCCACTACATGCCGCTGGCCGAGCTGCCCGCCGACAAGGCCCGCGAACTCGTCCACGTCAAGGTCGTCGCCCCCACCCTGCTCACCCGCGCCGCCGTCGCCGGCATGCAGGAACGCGGCGAGGGAAAGATCGTCAACGTGGCCGGGATGATCGCTTTCAGCGGCCCCGCCGACAAGTCCGTCATGCCGCGCCGCGCCGTCTACGCCGGCTCCCTGGCCCATCTCGTCGCCATGTCCCAGACCCTCAGTGCCGAGCTGGCGGACACCGGCGTCCAGGTCCAGGCCCTGTGCCCCGGCGTCGTCGCCACCGAGTTCCACTCGCGCCAGGGCATCGACATGAGTGTCGTGCCCCGCATGAGCGCCGACGACGTGGTCACCGCCGGTCTGCGCGGCCTCGAACTCGGCGAGGTCGTCTGCGCCCCCGGCGTCGAGGACACCGGCCTCCTCGACGCCGTCTTCCGGGCCGACCTCGCCGCCTTCGGCGGACAGAGCCCCGAGCTCGCCTCCCGCTACCGGGCCGGCTGAACCAGTTCCCCTGTCCCCCTGTTCCGGCGGCGGAGTCCGCGGCGCGGGACGGTCCGTCCCGCCTACAGGTCGAACTCCACGTGCTCGATGTCGGTGAAGCGGACCTCCTCCAGCTGGCCCGCGCGGCGGCCGCCGTCCTGGAAGTACACCTCCTTGAGCGCCTCGGCGGTGATCTCCCTGAGCTGCTGTTCGCCGGCCCCGGCCTGCTGGGCGTCGAAGAGGCGGGCGGCGTACCGGGGCGGCAGGGCCACGGTCAGGTGCCGGACGCGGTCCTGGTCGGTGGAGCCGATCGGAGCGGTGTAGCCGAGGCGGGCGCGGGTGTCGACGACGATGCCGTCGGTCGTCGCCGCCTTCCGCCGGGCCCTGGCCCGCACCTGCGGCTGCCACCGCTTGTTCACCTCCCGCTCCAGCCGCGCCGCGAGGTCGGGGCGCGGCTTCTTGATCTGGTCCCTCACGTACCGCTCGACGGTGCGCTGGGAGATGCGCAGCATCCGGGCGACCGGCTTGGTGCCCTTGAGCTGCTTGACCAGGTACCGCATCTGCGCGCCCGCGCTCTTGGGCACCGGGCGCGTGAACGACTTCTGCACCGCGGCGTCCAGGCCGTCCCCGAACAGACTCATCTCGGTCTCCTACTCCCCGTTGTCGGCGTCGGTGACGGTGCCGTCCTTGATGTACCGGGCGAGGTTGAGCTCCGGGGCGTCGAACTGCTCGCGGACGCCCTCGCCCCACAGAACGGTCTGGGTGCCCTCGTGCTTGACCAGGCCCGGGTTGACGCCGAGCTTGAAGCCGCCGGGCAGCGGCTTGCCGTCCCGGTAGGGCAGGAAGTCCAGCGGCGACGCCCCGTCGGCCGCGTACACGACGCAGTCGGAGAGGATCGCGACCGGGTACTGCCCGGTGAACGCCGCATGCTTGACGATCTTGCGGTGCAGGTTGATCCGCGTGCGGGAGATGACCGCCGCGCGGATGTCCGGCCGCCAGGTCGGCCGGGACAGGGCCCGCCACGGCTCGCCCGGCCGCCAGCCCTCGCCCCGCGGCCGCTCGCGCAGCTTGCCCAGGCCGCCCTTGACCGTCGCCTTGATCGCCGAGACGACGACCGCCAGCTCCGGGTCGCGTTCCTTGTAGCCCTCCATGGCCGCCAGGAAGTCGGCCGGCGGCAGGTCGGCAGGCACGCCGAGGTCGGCCATGGTGGCGAGGTAGGCGTCGCGCAGCCGGTTGTACCAGGCGTCCAGATAGCGGCCGTTGTCGTGGCGCACCCATGCCTCGATCGGGTGCACCTCGTAGCCCAGCTCCACCGCGTAGGCGACGGTGGGCGTCGCGTACCAGGCCGGGCCCTCGGGGCGCTCGCCCTTCGGTGTGAACGGGCTGGGCAGCAGGCCGGCGTCCAGGTCCGCCCACCTGTCCTTGGCGACCCTCACCCGGGACAGGTCGACGTGGGACAGGTCGACCAGCCACGAGCCGGGCAGCTTCGCGTCGAACACCGGGGCCCTGACGTGGGTCGGTGCGCCGAGGCCGACGACCAGGCCGTTGGCGCCGGCGGCGAAGGCCATGTTCACGTCGATGCCCACCAGGTGGCGGCGCAGGCACTCGTCGTCGGTCAGCGGGCGCGCCCAGTCGTACGCCTCCTCGAACAGCTTCTCGCCGGGGCCGCGCACGTGGAAGCGGGGGAGGTCCTTGAGGAGCGGGTGCCCGTCCGGGGCCTCGCACGGCGCGCAGTCGACCGGGTCCTTGCCCAGGCTGCCGGGGTTGTGCTCGGAGTGCCGCCTGCCGTCGGCGTCGGGTGCGGAGGCGCGGGTCGGCGGGTGCAGGGCGGTCATCAGCTCCAGGCCGGTGACGGCGGTGGAGCCGCGCGGCGTCATCACCCGGGACGCGTACACGCCCAGGAGGCGGGCGAGTTCCGCAGGCGGGAGCCGGTCGGCCCCGCCCCAGTGGCGGCTGTCGAGCGCGTGCCAGGACGGGATGCACAGCTGCACGCAGGCCCGCTCCGAACCCTGCGCCGGACGGTAGATCCGTGCCCACGGGCCGAACCCGCGCTTGGTCAGCTTCCACTCCGTGCGCGCCAGTTGTTTGACGACCTTGTGATTCTCCGGGATCCGCCCGGCGAGCCGCTCCTTCTCCGTGAGGGCGACCGGCAGGCCGTAGCGTTCCAGCGCGGCCTCGGTGAGCACGAGCAGCGGGTCGGCGTCCTTGCCCGGTCCGGACAGCCTCGGCTGCCCGAGCCTCGCCTCGCGCAGCGTCCAGTCCACCAGGGCCGGGAGGCTCCTGGCGGGCACGTCCAGGACCAGACCGCCGGGGCAGTACGCCAGTACCCGGCCGTCGGGGTCGACGTCGACGACGGCGAGGGGGCCGTTCTCGAAGCGCGGGTCGGTGCCGGCCGCCGGGGTGGCGGCCGGGGCGGCCTTCCGCGCGCCCGGGCGGCGTGACGCCGGCGTACGCGTGGCGGTGCGCGCCGGACGCGGAGCGGTCCGCGCGGCGGAGGCGGCGGGGGCCGGGGCGGCCTGGATGTTCTCGTGTCCGGCCGTGGCCGCGGTCGTGGCGCCGACGGCCGGACCCGTGGGCGGAGCCGGCTCCGCCGGGGCGGGCGTGCCGGTGGACGTGCCCGGCTCCGGTGCAGCCGCCGGCACAGGGACAGCCGTCGGTACGGGGGCGGTCGTCGGTACGGGGGCGGTCGTCGGTGCGGGGGCAGCCGTCGGTTCCGGTGCGCCCGCCGGCTCCGGCGCCACGGCCGGGGCGGGGTAGAGTTCCGCGAGCTTGTTCAACAGCCGTGCGTAGGCCTCACGTTCCGGACCGCGCGGCTCGACCGGTTTCTTGGCCGACTCCCAGCCGGACACGGTCGCCCGGCGCACCTTCAGCGCGGCGGCCACCTGGTCCAGCGTCAGGCCGTGGGCCTGGCGCAGCCGCTTGCGCTCCTCCGCGGGCGGCAGCGGCGAACGGGACGCGACCAGCGCGTCGACCGCGTCGAACAGCTCGGACATGCAACACCTCCTGACCGGCACCCTATCCCGTGGACCGTACGCGTCGCGTACTTACACCGTACGTGTCGCGTACGGGATCCAAATGGTGCGCTCCAGTCCCAGGCGCGGCCCGCCCGGCCTCTCCCGTCTCCGCCCCTCGGACCCGCCGACGGGCCCGGTGCGGAGCGGCGCGAGGCGCTCTTCCGGATGATCTAGAGTTTCCGCACGCGGCGGGCGGCCGGCCCGCCGCTCCGACACTCGCATCAGGGGTGGGGATTGATCACTTCGACATCGGCTGCTGCCTCGCAGCGGCACAGACCCCCGACCGCACGGCGCACGGCCGCCGCCGCGGCGGCCGGGGGCATGGCGATGGTGAGCTGGGGGCTCATGACGCCGACCGCGCACGCGGCCGAGAGCGACATCTCGTTCTCGAACGTGGTGCTCAACAACGGCAAGCCCATCGTCGTCGGCACCAGTGCCGTGGTCGAGGCGCCGTTCACGTACACACTGAAGAGCAAGGTGGCGCTCGACAGCTGGTGGGTCAACGCCTACCGGGGCACCTACGGGAAGAACGAGTACACGCTCGCGATCTACACGACCCGGTGGGGCTGTGCCAAGTCCTCCGCGGGCGGCTACACCTTCCACGACTGCGACGAGACGATGTCCATCGACCCCGACGACATGCCGGGCGGCAACGGCAACCGTCTCGTCAACGGTGACGCCGCCGTGTGGAAAACCTTCGGTACGGCCATCAAGAAGAACGGCGGTTACGACACCGACCTGCTCTCCGCGACGGTCCGCCTCCAGCGGGCCTCGCGCATCCAGAGCATGAACGCCTCCCCGGAGCCCGTCGCCAAGGGCAAGAAGATCACTGTCACCGGCACCGTGCAGCGCGCCAACTGGAGTGCGCACCGCTACGACAACTACGGCGGCCGGTCGGTGAAGCTGCAGTTCAAGCCCGCCGGTTCCAGCACCTACACCACGGTCAAGTCGGTGACCGCGAGCAGTACCGGCCACCTGAAGACCACGGTGACCGCCTCCCAGGACGGCACGTGGCGCTGGCAGTACAGCGGCAACACCACGACCGGTGCCAGCAACTCCTCCGGTGACTTCGTGGACGTGAAGTAGCTCTCAGGAGCGCTTCCGGCCCGTGCCCCGGTCGCCAGGCCGGTCAGCCGGCGAAGGCCCCGCTCCGGCGGGGCCTTCCGCACGCCGGGGCGCGGCTCCCGCTCCTGACCGCCCGGTGCGCCCACTGCCGGACGCCGCCCTTCCTCGTCGCACACCATGTCGTGCTTGCGCCAGGTCCGCACCGCCGGCCGGACCGGACACCGTTCCGGCGATCGCTGTGCTGCGCGTCGGCTTTTCGGGTCTCATGGTGGTGGTAGGAAGCGCCGCAGCCGGGCACCGGACATGCCGGACATGTCCGAGGGGCGTCGAACGTGCCCGGGTGGGCACCGGTGTCCTTGCCCCCTCTTGTCTGGAGTCGTTCATGACCACTGCGCGGGATTTGATGATCGTCGCCCTGGAGGAGCAGCCCGGCAGCCCGGTGGAGCAGGGCGACCTGTCGCTCGCCCTCGCGGGAGCCGAGGTGCTCGACCTCCTCGACGCCAAGGTCCTCACCGTCGACGGCGACCGTGTCGTGCCCGAGCCGCACCGAGGTCCGGACGACAGCCTGCTGGCGGAGGCCGTCGCCGCCCTCGACCGGCAGAAGCCCTACGAGACGGTGGAGGAATGGCTGTGGCGCCGGGGGCGCGGGCTGGCCGCGAGGTACCTCGCCGCCCTGGAGGAGGACGGTGAGGTCGAGCGCCGCTCGCGCTGGATGACGCTGCGGGCCGAGCGGCCGGTGCTGACCGATTCCGGGGCCCGCCGCCGCGCGAGGGAGCGCTGGGCCTCGCACGATCCCGTGCTCACCCACCTCGCGGCCGCGGTGGGGGTGCGCAGGGAGCCCGCGCAGGACGGGCAGGACATCGCCGACGACCGGATCCTGGCGGTGCTCGCCGCGGTCGGCGACGCGGTGGTGCAGCTGGAAGCCGTGCGGCAGCAGAAGACCGTGGAGGAGGCCGCCTTCGACAACGTCTGGCGGGGCGGAGGCGACTGACGCACCGCATCGCCCTGCACCGCATCGTCCTGCCTCGCACCGCCCTGCACTGCGCGGTGCGAGGCCCGCGTCCGGTGTTCGGCCGTCACCGTCCTCGGGCGCGGCGTACGGTGCCTGTGCGCCACCAGGCATGGTGGCTTCCGTACCGGGCACCACGTAGGGGACCCGCGCAGAGCACGGCGCGGGTCAGGGCACACAGGAGTGGAGGAACGTCCGTGGACTGGCTGTTCATCGTGAAACCCGCGGACAGCCCTCCGGGAGACGGCTCCTCCGCCAAGGACCGCATGCTGGAACTCGCCGAGACCGCGCCTCGCCGGGACTGGTGCCTGTCCAGGTGGCGGCGCATGGCACCCGGCGACCGCTTGTGGATCTACTTCGCCTCCCCGGTACGGGAGATCGCCGCGGTGGCCGAGATCGAGGACGAGCCGTACGAGGCGGCCGGCAGCCCTCGCCAGCCGTGGCGGGTCACCGCGACCCTCGATCCGGAGGCGACCCGGCGGCTGCACCGCGACCCCGTCCCGCTGCACGTGCTCTCCAACCGGCACCCGCAGGGGGTCACCCGGGTGAAGGAGGAGGATCTGAGGCTGCTGCTGGACCACGCGGGCCTGTGACGGCGCTCCGGCCGTGCCCCCGACCCGCCTCGGCCGCGTCTCCCGCGTCCAGCGCTACGGCTGCCGCGGCCGATCGGGCGAGGCGCGCGAGCACGGGCGCCCGGACGCCGGCCGCCGACCCCGCAGGTCCCGTCGGCGGCCGACCCCGCAGGTCCCGTCGGCGGCCGGCCTCGCAGGTCCCGTCGGCCGCCGACTCCGCCGGTCCTGTGGCCGGTCCCTACGGGCGCGGCACGTTGCGCAGGTTGGAGCGGGCCATCTGCAGCATCCGGCCGACCCCGCCCTCCAGCACGATCTTCGAGGCGGACAGGGCGAACCCGGTCACCATCTCGGCGCTGATCTTCGGTGGGATGGACAGGGCGTTGGGGTCGGTGACCACGTCGACGAGGGCGGGCCCCCGGTGCCGGAAGGCGTCCTTCAGCGCGCCGGCGAGGTCCTTGGGCTGCTCCACGCGCACGCCGAAGGCCCCGCAGGCGCGGGCCACGGCGGCGAAGTCGGGGTTCTTGTTGGCGGTGCCGTGCGAGGGCAGCCCGGCGACCAGCATCTCCAGCTCGACCATGCCCAGCGAGGAGTTGTCGAACAGGACGACCTTCACCGGCAGGTCGTACTGCACGAGGGTGAGGAAGTCGCCCATCAGCATGGTGAAGCCGCCGTCGCCGGACATGGAGACGACCTGCCGGTTCCGGTCGGTGAACTGGGCGCCGATCGCCATGGGAAGCGCGTTGGCCATCGAGCCGTGCGAGAAGGAGCCGATGATGCGGCGCCGCCCGTTGGGCGTGATGTAGCGGGCGCCCCAGACGTTGCACATGCCGGTGTCGACGGTGAAGACCGCGTCGTCGTCGGCCACCTCGTCCAGGACCGCCGCCACGTACTCGGGGTGGATCGGAACGTGTTTGTCGACATTGCGGGTGTACGCCCTGACGACCCCCTCCAGCGCGTCCGCGTGCTTCTTGAGCATGCGGTCGAGGAACCTGCGGTCGCGCTTCTCCCGCACCCGGGGGACCAGGCAGTGCAGGGTCTCCTTCACGTCGCCCCACACCGCCAGGTCGAGCTTGGAGCGGCGGCCCAGGTGCTCGGGGCGCACGTCGACCTGGGCGATGGCCACGTCGTCCGGCAGGAAGGCGTTGTACGGGAAGTCGGTGCCCAGCAGGAGCAGCAGGTCGCACTCGTGGGTGGCCTCGTAGGCCGCGCCGTAGCCGAGCAGGCCGCTCATGCCGACGTCGAAGGGGTTGTCGTACTGGATCCACTCCTTGCCGCGCAGGGCGTGGCCCACCGGGGATTTGATCCTCCCCGCCAGTTCCATGACCTCGGCGTGCGCGCCCGCCGTGCCGCTGCCGCAGAACAGGGTGACCTTGTCGGCGGAGTCGACGAGCTCGACGAGCCGGTCGATCTCGGCGTCACCGGGACGGACGGTGGGCCGTGAGGTGACCAGGGCCGTCTCGGTGGCCCTGTCCGGGGCGGGCTCGCCCGCGACGTCACCGGGCAGGGAGACGACGCTGACGCCGCCGCGCCCGACGGCGTGCTGGACGGCGGTGTGCAGCAGCCGGGGCATCTGCCGGGGGCTGGAGATCATCTCGCAGTAGTGGCTGCACTCCTGGAACAGCCGGTCCGGATGGGTCTCCTGGAAGTAGCCGAGACCGATCTCGCCGGAGGGGATGTGGGAGGCGAGGGCGAGGACGGGGGCCATGGAGCGGTGGGCGTCGTACAGGCCGTTGATCAGGTGCAGGTTCCCGGGACCGCAGGAGCCGGCGCACGCGGTCGGCTTCCCGGTGACCTGGGCCTCGGCGCCGGCGGCGAAGGCGGCGGTCTCCTCGTGCCTGACGTGCACCCAGTCGATGCCGCGATGGCGCCGGACCGCGTCGACGACCGGATTGAGGCTGTCACCGACGACACCGTACAGGCGTTCGACTCCGGCGCGGACGAGGATGTCGACGAACTGCTCCGCGACGTTCTGCTTGGCCATGGCTCGCACATGCCCCTTCGGTCTCCGGCGGTTCCCGGGAGATCTCCTGGATCTCCCGGGGTTCCCTCTGCCATCCATGGAGGCACAGGGAGGGCCGTCATGCCCCTCGAACGGTGGCAGCCGGGCGGAGCCGAGCATGGTTGCCGCAGGTCGGAGTGGGTTTGCGGCGAGGATCGGGCGTCCTCTCGTGTGAGCGCTCCGCCGACGCGGCGCGTGAGCCCTACGGTGTCGCCCGCTGCGACCTTTTTCACATCGACGCCGGACCCGGCGGGCGACCGCGGGCGCCGGCGTTCCCGGAGCGCGGCGTCGGAGGCCCGCGCATCACGGCATCCGCCGTCCGCCCGGCGCGAGCGCGGGCCGTTCCGGCGGGGACGGGACCTCGCCGCCGGGCCGGGCGCGCTCCGGCGCGGTCCCCGCGACCGCGGACATGCGGGAAAATAGTTGCCTGAAGAAACTATGGCGCGTGAAAGGTCCGTCATGCCGCACCTCACCATCGACTACTCCGCACAGCTGGCCGACGTCCTCGACCGCGCAGCCCTGGTCAGGGAACTGCACCCGCTCGTCCTCGAGGAGACCGGGTCGACAGGCGTGTGCAAGACCTTCCTGCGCCCGGCCGAGACGTACGTCGGCGACGCCACGGGCGAGGAGAGGGCCTTCGTGCACGTGGAGGTCGGTCTCATGCCGGGACGTCCTGAAGCGCTCAAGGCGCACCTGTCCGAGGACATTCTGGCCCTGGTCGCCAAGCACCTGCCGGTGAGCGGCGTGGACGGGGTGGTCCTCTCGGCGGAGGTGCGGGACCTGGCCGGCTCCTACCGTCTGTCTCCCGCCGCCCGGCCGGACGCGGGCGCGCACGACACCGGCCCCGTACGCCGGTCCGCCCCGCCGGCGGCCGAGGGCTGAGCGCACCGAAGGCCCGTTGTCGGCCCCTTCTCCCCCGGGAGACCGTCTGCGAGAGGTGCAGCGGTCGAACGCCCACTGTGTGCGGACACCCTGCCGTACGTGGGACACACTGCCGTGCGCGGGCGCCCTCGTGTGAGGGGCGCACTGCCGTGTGATGGACACCCTGCCGTGCGAGGGGCGCAACACAGTCTCTCGTCCGGAGCCGAACACGCGATTTTCACCGACGGTGCGTCAGGTGCTGCGAAAATGATCAAGTGTGTTGCTCGTCGGCGGGGCGTGGAGGCGTGCGCGTGTTCCGGTCCGTGGCGGGCATGTCGGCGGATGGGACGGCAGGAGGCTTCATCAGTGCGCGGTAGGCTGCGGAACCGGTTCCGCTACTGGTTCGACGGCACGATGGACAGGGGGACGCCGGCGCTGATCAGCTGGCTCGCCCTGGCCTCGGTCCTCCTCATCACGGTGATCACGACATTGGCCATGGCGCTCACCGCGACCGACGCCGAGCAGAACGGCGGCTGGCTCGGCGTGGCGTGGATGAGCCTGCTGCGCACCCTGGACCCCGGCACCATGGGAGGGGACACCGGCGGACCGGTCTTCCTGATCCTCATGCTGACGGTGACCATCGGCGGAATCTTCATCGTCAGCGCCCTCATCGGTGTCCTGACCACAGGTCTGAACTACCGGATACAGGAGTTGCGCAAGGGCCGGTCGCGCCTGATCGAGCACGGGCACACGATCGTGCTGGGCTGGTCGGACCAGGTGTTCACCGTGGTCGCGGAGCTGGTCGAGGCGAACCAGAGCGAAAGCCGCTCCTGCGTGGTGGTCCTCGCCGACCGGGACAAGGTCGACATGGAGGACGCGATCCGCTCACGGATACCCGTGACCGGCCGCACCCGCATCATCTGCCGGTCGGGCAACCCGCTCGTACGGGCCGACCTGGAACTGGTCAGCCCCGACACGGCCAAGGCGGTCATGGTGCTGCCTCCGGTGGGCGACGACAGCGACATCGACGTCATCAAGGTCCTGCTCCTGCTGAACAGCCGGAAGTGGAGCGGTCCCCGTCCCACGGTCGTGGCCGCCGTGCAGGACTCGGACAACGTCGCAGCGGCGCGCCTGGCCGCCGGGGACACGGCCCTGGTGATCGACGCCGACGACATCGCCGTCCGCCTGGTCGCCCAGTCGCACCGGCAGACGGGGCTGTCCAGCGTCTTCAACGAGCTGCTGAGCTTCGTCGGCAACGAGTTCTACTTCCACGACGAGCCCGCGCTGGTCGGCTCGACCTACGGCGAGGCACTCAACGCGTACGAGCTCGGCATCCCGGCCGGGATCCGCAGGAGCCACGGAGAGACACTGGTCAACCCGGCGATGGACACCGTCATCGGCGCCGGCGACCAGTTGATCCTCCTCGCGGAGGACGATCTGCTGATCCGGCCGGCCAGGACCCGGCCGACCATTGTGGAGTCGGCCATCGCATCGGCCCCCAGCCCCGCGCCGAAGCCCGACCGCACGCTCCTGATCGGCAGCAACTCCCGTGCGGCGAAGCTCGTCGCGCTGCTGGGCAGTTTCGTCGAGCCCGGCTCGGTCCTGGACATCGCCGCGCCCCGGCCGCCGAGGGAGGAACTGCTCGGGGACCTGGGCAACCTCACGGTGGGGTACAAGCACTGCGAGCCCACCCGCAGGTCGTCGCTGGAGGCACTGGACCTCGGCGGCTACCAGAACATCGTGGTGCTGGCCGACGACAGCATCGCACCGGGACCGGCCGACGACCGGACGCTGGTGACACTGTTGCACCTGCGCGACATCGAGGACCGGCTCGGGGACCCGTACTCGATCGTCACCGAGATGAACGACGACAGCAATCGCGAGGTCGCCCAGGTCACCAAGGCCGACGACTTCATCGTCAGCACCAAGGTGATCAGCCTCATGCTGACCCAGCTGACCGAGAACCGCCATCTCGACGCCGTGTTCAGAGACCTGTTCGACCCCGAGGACTCGGAGATCTACCTCAAGCCGGCGTCCGACTACCTCGTACCGGGAACCGAGGCCAACTTCGCCACCGTCGTCGAGGCCGCGCGCAGACGAGGAGAGACGGCCATCGGCTACCGTCTGGCCCGGCACGGGGACGAACCGCCCCTGTACGGGATCTTCCTCAACCCCTCCAAGACGGCTCCGCTCGTGCTCGCCGAGGACGACGCGGTCGTCGTGCTGGCCGAGCAGTGACGGGGGAGGAACCCCACTGTGCGGGGAACGCCGGCACAACGTGCTCGCGCCGGTGGGCTGAGCGGCGGACGGGCGGCCCCGGCCGGCACGACGTGTCCCGGCCGTGTCCCGGCCGTGGCCCGTCGCCGCTCCACTGGCCCTGTCAGCGGCCGGTGAAGGCGGCCACCACCAGGTCGGTGAGCAGGACTCCGGCGGTCCCGTCGGGGTCGAGGCCGGGGTCGTAGACAGTGGTGTCGAGCCCGGCGCAGCGCGGGGACCGGACGAGCGGGCGCAGCAGCGCGGTGAGTTCGCCGGGCATCAGGCCGTCGGGGTCCGGACTGTCGACGTCGTAGCGCGGTGGCACGACCACGCCCCCTTCGGAGGCGCCGAGCCTGCGCACGATCCCGTTGTCCCGCAGTGCTCCGGCGAGTTCGTAGCATCCGGGAACGGTGCCGGGCGCCGGCGGACGCAGGCCGAGGTTGGACGGGGCGTCGATCACCACGATGTTCCGCATGGGGCCATCCTCTTCGCCCGAAGGCCGCTCCACGACAAGCGCGGCGCAGGGAGGAGCGCCGCGACGAGGCGTTTCCGGGAGTCCGCGCGCGAGGGATCCGGGCCGGTCCCCGTGCCGGTCAGCCGGTCCGGTCCGTCGGCAGCAGCGCCAGTTCCGCGACGACGGCCCGATGGTCCGTGCCCGGCAGGGTGTGCTCGCCGACGGAGACCCCCGCCAGGCCGGGGCCGTGCAGCACGTGGTCCAGCTGGACCAGGGGCGGCACGAGAGTGTGACCGGCGGGCCAGGTGCGGACCCATCCGCGGCCGAGTTCGGCATGGGTGTCCGTGAGGCCGGCCGCCAGCAGGGTGCGCATCGGGGCGTGGTCGAGGGTGGCGTTGAAGTCGCCCAGGAACACGGTGTCGGATCCGCCGCGCCGGGCGAGGGAGGCGAGGGCGGTCATGTCCCGCGTCCAGCGCCCGGCGTCTCCGAGGGGGTAGTACGTGTGGACGGCGACGAACCGCACCGCACGCCCGCCGACGGTGGTCTCGGCGGTGGTCTGGGGCCAGGCGGTGTCGGCGCGCGTCGTGCCACCGTGTGACAGCGGCCGCCGCGAGTAGAGCGAGGAGTCGTACTCGGGGTGGAGCTCGCGGTGGGGCAGGAGCGCCTGGAGACCGGCCCTGTCGAGGGCGGCCGCACCGCCCGACGGGAGCTCTTCCAGAGCCAGCACGTCGATCCGCTCACGGCGGACCAGTTCCACCAGTGCGTGGGGGTCGGCACCGCCGCGCCCGGTGTTGAGGGTGGCGACACGCAGTGTCGCCGAGCCCGGGGGAACGGGCCGGTCCTCCGCGGTGAAGCGCGGCAGGAGCAGCGCCAGATGGGACACCGCCAGGAGCGCGGCGACGGCGACGGCCCCACGCGACCGCAGGGCCGGAACGGCGGCCGTCACGCCCAGCACCAGCACGCTGAGGACGGCCGAGCAGGGAAAGAGCGCCATGGGCACGGCGAGCGGGGTGCCCGCGTCGGCCCCCGTCAGCCGCACGAGGAGCAGGGCGGCGGACGCGGCGAGCACGACGCCGCAGACCGGCAGCCCCCACCTGCGCCCGCGCCGGCCGCGCGTCGACCGCCGGCCGGCACGCGGAACCTCGACAACCGTGTCCTTCATCTGTCCCCGTCCTGAAGCAGCGCCCGGTGGGACGACCATGATCACCGGCCTTCCGGTACGGGGACGCGGGGACGGTGCCCACGGTTCCGGGAGGCGGCGGCCGCCGGAGCCGTTCCGGGGGACACGGGCCGTTCAGGGCCGCTCCCGGCCGCGGCGCCGGCCGGCGGGCAGGGGCACGGGCTCGGCACCGGGGACGACGGTGTTGGTGAGGGTGCCGATGCCCTGGACGGTGAGGTCGACGGTGTCGCCGGGCCTCAGCGGCGGCGGGGTCCGCTCGCCGCGCACGCCCCACAGCTCGGCCAGGCAGCCGCCGTTGCCGCAGGTGCCCGAGCCGAGGACGTCGCCCGGCACCACGCGGGTGCCGCGGGAGGCGTAGGCGGTCATCTCCTCGAAGGTCCAGCTCATGTTGGACAGCAGGTCCTCGCCGACCGTCTCGCCGTTGACCCGGGCGGTCAGGGCCAGGCGCAGGAAGCCGTCCGCGTCGCGGTGGGGCTCCAGTTCGTCGGCGGTGACGAGGTACGGGCCGAGGGAGGTGGCGGTGTCCTTGCCCTTGCAGGGGCCGAGGCCCACCTTCATCTCGGCGGACTGCAGGTCGCGGGCGGACCAGTCGTTGAGGACGGTGTAGCCGACGATGTGGTCGCGGGCCCGCTCGGGTGTGAGGTCGCGGCCCTCGCGGCCGATGACGGCGCCCACCTCGAGTTCGAAGTCGAGCACGGCCGAGCCGGGCGGCACGGGGACGTCGTCCTGGTGGCCTTGGACGGCGTGCGGATTGGTGAAGTAGAAGGTGGGGGCCGCGTACCACTGGTCGGGCACGCCGGCCGCGCCGTCGACGGAGCGCCGGACGCCCTCGACGTGCTCCTCGAAGGCCACGAAGTCCCGTATCGACGCGGGCCGGAGGGGAGGCAGCAGCCGCACCTCGCAGACGTGGGGTCCGGGCGGCGCGTCGAGCGCCGCCGCGCCGGCGGCGAGCAGGCCGGGCAGGCCGTCGGTCCGCCGGAGGAGGTCGGTGAGCGAGGTGACGCCGGGCAGCGGGCGGAGCGTGCCGTCGTCCTCCACGACGGCCACTCGGTGCTGGCGCTGGTGTTCGTAGGCGGCGAAACGCATGGTGCGGCTCCGGTGAGGGGGAGTCGGTGGAGGGGGGCCGGTGGCCCGCGTCCGTGTCGGCGCGGGAGCTGCGGGCGGCCGGCGCGGGGCGGTGGGCGGCTGCTGTGGGTCGGCGGGTCCGGAGGACACGGCGTCCGGAGGGCATGGCGGTCCCGTGTCAGGGCGTTCGACGGGGCGGCCGTGCCCCGGCGCCGGACCGGTCCTCGGTAGGGGAACGGTCCTTTGGTTCGAACCGGTCCACAATGTCGGACCGGTCCTCGGCGTGGGGCCGGTCCTCGCTGTCGGACCGGCCGCGGCGCCGGGCCGGTTCTCGCTCAGACCGGCGGGGCGACGAACACGCCGCGGTCGGGGTCGTTGAAGGACTCCTTGGCGACCAGCTCGTTCATCGGGTTCGCCGTGCCCCACTGGTCGGTGACCTCGGGCTGCGAGAAGTCGTAGATGTGCGGGTGCCAGGTGTCCTCGTCCAGGCACTCCAGCTCGGTGGTGTACTCGACGGTGTTGCCGTGCGGGTCGAGGAAGTAGGTGAAGGTGTTGTCGCCGGCCATGTGCCGGCCCGGGCCCCAGATCTTGCGGAAGCCGGCGCGCATCACCCGTCCCGAGCCGCGCATGTACTCGTCCAGACCGCGCATCTCGAAGGAGACGTGGTGCAGGGAGGTGTGCGGGCCCTGGGCGATGGCCATGGAGTGGTGCTGGGTGCTGATCCGCATGAAGTGCATGACCTCGCCCATGTGCGGCGAGCTGAGGGTGTCGGAGAGCCGGAAGCCGAGGTGCCGCTCGTACCACTCCCGGGTCCTGTTCAGGTCGGGGGAGTTGAGGACGACATGGGACAGCTTGACCGGGACGGACTCGCGCTCCTCGATCCTGCGGTGCCGCCGTACCTCGACGTCGGCGGAGACCTCGACGGTGCGGCCGTCGACGTCGAAGAAGCGGAAGCCGTAGCCGCCGCCGGGCGTGTCGACCGTGCCGGGCTGCGATATCAGCTGCACGCCGCCGGCGAGGAGCCGCTCGGCGAGCGTGTCCACGTCGGCCGGGCTCGCGGCTCCGTAGGAGACGAGGTCGAGGCGCTTCTCGTCGGCCTTGCGCAGCCGTATGACGTACTGCTCCGGCGAGCCCTCGGCGGCCAGGAAGGAGATGCCGGAGTCCTCGGCGACCTTGGTCAGGCCCCAGACGCCGGAGTAGAAGCCGAGCTGCTTGTCGTAGTCGGGCACGGCCAGGTCGACGTGGCGCAGGTGGGTGAGCAGACGGGCGCTCATCGTGGGTTCCTCCTCAGGAGAGGGCGAGGTCGAGCAGGGCGGAGGCGTTGGCGCCGCGGACGGCGTCGAAGTCGGCCTGGGGGAGGTGGGCCGCGCGCAGGGCGCCGACGGGGTCCTCGGTGCCCATGTCGAAGGGGAAGTCGGAGCCGAGCAGCACCCGGTCGGCGCCGGCGGCCCGGACCAGTTCCCGCAGGACGTGCGGGTCGTGGACGAGGGAGTCGAAGTACAGCCGCCGCAGGTAGCTGCTGGGCGGGTGGGCGCAGCCCGCGCCCGCGTCGGGGCGGGCGGACCAGGCGTGGTCGGAGCGGCCGATGTGGGTGGGCAGGTAGCCGCCGCCGTGCGCCGCGACCAGCTTCAGGCCGGGGTGGCGGTCCAGGACCCCGGAGAAGATCAGGTGGGAGAGCGCGACGGCGTTCTCGGTGGGCTGGCCGACGGTGTTGGACAGGTACCACTGGTCCAGGCGCTCGTCGAGCGTGCAGCCGAAGGGGTGCAGGAAGACGATGGCGCCCGTCTCCTCCGCCCGGGTCCAGAAGGGCTCGTAGGCCGGGTCGGACAGTTCCCTGCCCGGTGCGTGGCTGGAGATCTCCACCCCGGCCAGCCCCTGGTCCAGGGCGTGGTCGAGCGCGCGCACCGTGTGCCCCGGGTGCTGGAGCGGTACGAGGCCCAGGCCGCGCAGCCGGCCGGGGGCGGCCGAACAGTGTGCGGCCGTCGCCTCGTTGGCCAGCCGGCACACCTTCTCGGCCGTCTCCTCGTCCGTCCAGTAGTGGTAGTGCGAGGGAGAGGGGCTGACCAGCTGTACGTCCACACCTTGGGCGTCCATCGCCGCCAGGCGCACGGTGAGGTCGGTCAGCCTCGGTAGGCGCTCGCGCACCATGGGACCGCTGACGGCGAGGGCGGCGGGGCCGTTGCGGCGGGCGTCGAGCGCCCGCGCCTCCCCGTGGCCGGGCAGACCGGCCACGAGCGCCTCGACCTCGGGCAGCAGGACGTGGGCGTGCACGTCGACGGTGGGCGCGGCCGAGGCGGCGGGGGCGGTCACGGCAGCTCCTTGAGCATCGCCATGGTGCGGCCCATCAGCGCGGGCAGGTCGGCGTCGCGCACACCGTCCAGCTGCCACTGCCCGATCTGCACGGACGCCTCCACCACGGGGCGCACACGGGCGATCCGGCGCTCGTAGTACGTCCGGAACAGGGCGTCGTCCCACCGGTCGGCGGCGGTCAGCAGCTGGGCGAGCACCCAGGCGTCCTCCAGGGACAGGGCGGCGCCCTGCGCGAGGGTGGGCGGGCAGCAGTGGGCGGCGTCGCCGGCCAGCACGACGCGCCCGCGGTGCCAGGAGCCCTCGACCAGCAGCCGGTCGAACCAGGTGTAGTTGACCTTCGCCGGGTCGGTGATGTGCGCGGTGATCTCCGGCCAGTGGCCGCCGTAGGCGGAGGCGAGCCGGCGCATCTCGTCGGCGTAGGTCCCGGGCGGGATGGACGCGCGGTCGCGGTTGGCCTCGACCACGTACGCGTAGATCGTGTCCTCGCCGGTGGGGCAGTAGCCGGCGATGTAGGCGGGGCCGCCGTAGGTGAGGTCGGTGCGCGTCACTCCCGCCGGGCGCGGCGCGGCGACGCGCCAGATGGCCATGCCGGTCGGCTCGGGCCTGTCGGGGACGCCGATCGCCGCGCGGGTCGCGGAACCGAGTCCGTCGGCGGCGATCACCAGGTCGTAGCGGCCCTCGGTGCCGTCGGAGAAGCGGACCGAGACGCCGTCCGCGTCCTGGTCCAGGCTCTCGGCGGTCGTGCCGAGGCGGACGGAGGCGCCGCTGGCGCGCACGGCGTCGATCAGGACACCCTGGAGCCGGGGGCGCTGCATGCCGACGGTGGCGGGCAGGTCGTCGCCGCCGATGCGGATGTCGCGCTGGACGTGCAGCACGGTGCCGTCGGGGGCGGTGATGCCGACCTCGTCGAAGCCGTGTCCGGACGCCCGCACCCGCTCCCACACGCCGAGTTCGCGCAGTACGCGCAGGGCGTTGCCCTGGAGGGTGATGCCGGAGCCGGCGGTGGCGTTCCAGTCGTCCCTGGCCTCGATCAGGTCCACGGCGAGGCCGGCCCGGCGCAGCAGGATCGTCGCGGCGTTGCCGGCCGCGCCGCCGCCGACGACGAGGACCGTACGGGATGTGCTCATGGGGAACCCCTTTGTTCCACGCGTCACTTGACGGCGATCGGGTTGACGGGCGAGCCGACGGCTCCGGTGACGGGCAGCGGCGCGGCCGTGAGCCAGAACTCGTACACACCGTCGGCCGCGCAGTCCTCGGCCAGTGCGTCCAGGTCCCACATCTCGCCGATGAGCAGGCCGATGTGGGGGATCGCGACCTGGTGCAGCGGCTGGAAGGCGTGCTCGAACTCGTTGGGCCGCACCTCGAAGCCCCAGGTGTCGGTGGCGATCGCGGCGATCTCGGTGCGGTGCAGCCAGCCCGCCGCGGTGAACGACAGGCCGGGGGCGGGGCCGCCCGCGTAGTCGCCCCAGCCCTCGCGCCGGGCGCGGGCCAGCTGCCCGGTGCGGACCACGACGATGTCACCGCGTCCGACGCGCACACCGTGTGCCTCGGCGGTCGCCGTCAGGTGTTCCTCGGTGACGGCGAACCCGTCGGGCAGTTCTCCGCCGCTCCCGGCCTCCGCCCCGCTGCCGTCCGTGCCGATCACGCGGCCCACGTCCAGCAGGACACCGCGCCCGGCGACGTGCGGGGCCATGTGCTCGATGCCGGTGACCAGGTCGCCGTCGGAGGTGACGACCTTCTCGGCGGGCCGCCCGTTCCACGCCTTCCCGTGGTCGAAGATGTGGCCGAGCCCGTCCCACTGCGTGGAGCACTGCAGCGGCATCGTGATGACGTCGTCGGCGCCGCCGATGCCGTGCGGGAAGCCCTGGTTGCCGAGCGCGGCGTCGGTGCCGGTGTCGAGCATGGTGTGCACCGGGTTGGTGCGCCGCCGCCAGCCCTTCTGCGGGCCGTCCATGTCGAACCGCTGGGACAGCGAGAAGCTGACGCCCCGGCGGACGAGCGCGGCGCCCTCGCGGCGCTTGGCCCCGTCGAGGAAGTTCAGGGTGCCCAGCCGGTCGTCCTCGCCCCAGCGCCCCCAGTTGGAGTACGCCCCGGCGGCCTCGGCGATCGCCCCCTCGGGGTCGTGGCGGTCGGGCGTCACGACGCGGCCTCCGCCACACACCGGGTGCGCTGGGCGCCGAGGCCGGTGATCGTGCCGTCCATGACGTCGCCGTCGCGCAGCAGCCGGCCCCAGTGCATGCCGTTGCCGGCCGGGGAGCCGGTCAGCACCAGGTCGCCGGGCAGCAGGCGCGCGGTCTGCGAGGCGTAGGACACCATGCGCGCCACGTCGAAGATCATGTCCTTGGTGGACTCGTCCTGCATGGTCTCGCCGTTGAGCCTGAGCGTGACGCGCAGGTCGCCGGGGTCCGCGATCGACTCGGCCGGCACGATCCACGGGCCGAGCGGGGTGAAGCCGGGGGCGTTCTTGCTGCGCAGCCAGTCGGTGCCGATCTGCGGCATGTCGCGGCGGAAGACGGTGGCACGGTCGGTCAGGTCGTTGGCGATGGTGTACCCGGCGACGTGCTCCAGCGCCTCCTCGACGGACACACGGTGTGCGGGCCGGCCGATGACGGCGGCCAGCTCCAGCTCCCAGTCCGGCTTCTTTGCCCAGGAGGGCAGCACGACGTCGTCGTACGGGCCCGTGATCGCGCTCGGCAGGCCGATGAAGACGTAGGGAAGGTCCTCGGCCGCCCGCCGGTCCATGATCTCGGCGGCCTCGGCGCGGCGCTCCTCCTCGGGCCGGTCGTCGGCCGGGTCGCGGTGTGCGACGTGCAGGTCGATGACGTGCCGGCGGTAGTTGGCGCCGGACTGGAGGACCTGGCGCGGCTCGACGGGGGCGTGCACCCGGAAGTCCGCCAGCGGTCTGCGCGCGGGACCGCTCCCGCCGGCCAGCGTCCGCAGCCGCGGCAGCGCCGTCTCCCAGCGTTCCAGCAGGCTCCGGACCGTCAACCACGCCTCGTCGAGGGCGACTCGCAGGTCGAGCACCCGGGCGTCGGGCGTGACGAGGGCGGGGAAGGCGGGCCCGTCCGGGGCCGACAGGGTCGCCAGGGCGAAGGGCCCGGCGAAGGGCGCAGACACGGGTTCAGGTTTCACGTACATGTCCTCCTGATTGCGGTGGCACTAATCTGGACCGCGCACCTGTGATCAGGGAAATAGATTCCGTGGATGATCGGCATCCACCGCGTTTATCCGCCCTGATCGGCGCCGTACCGCAAGGGGGAGTCCCGTGAATCTGGCCCGGCTGGACCTCAACCTCGTCGTCGCCCTGCGCGCCCTGCTGGAGGAGCGCAACGTCACCCGCGCCGGGCGGCGCGTCGGACTCAGCCAGCCCGCGATGAGCGCGGCCCTGGCCCGGCTGCGCCGCCACTTCGACGACGACCTGCTCGCCCGCGTCGGCGGCCACTACGAGCTCACCGCCCTGGGCCAGGTCCTCCTCGACCGCACGTCCACCGCCTACGACCTGCTGGAACGCCTCTTCGCCAGCCAGGCGGACTTCGATCCGGCCGAGGAGAGCCGGGAGTTCAGGCTTCTGGCCTCCGACTACGCCGTCGCCGTCTTCGGCACCGAACTGGCCCGCGCGGTGCACGAGGAGGCCCCCGGCATCCGGCTGCGCTTCAGCCAGACGCCGAACACCGTGACGGACGACACCGCCACCCTGCTGAGCGCCGCCGACGGGCTGCTCATGCCGCACGGCGTCATCAGCGGCTTCCCCGCCACCGACCTCTACGACGACCGCTGGGTCTTCCTCGTCGCCGCCGACCGCCCCGGTGTCGGCGACCGCCTCACCCGCCAGGACCTGGCCCGGCTGCCCTGGGTCACCTACCAGCGCACCTACGACGCCCCCGCCGTGCGCCAGCTCGGCATGCTCGGCGTCGAACCGCGGGTGGAGGTCTCCGTCGACAGCTTCCAGCTGCTGCCCCTGCTGGTGGCCGGAACCCGCCGCATCGCCATGGTCCAGGCCCGCCTGGCCCGGCTCCTCGCCCCGCTCGCCGCCGTACGCACGGTGGAGCCGCCGTACGAGGCGGTACCGCTGCGGGAGGCGATGTGGTGGTACCCGGTCCACACCCACGACGCCGCCCACATCTGGCTGCGCGAGACGGCCGCGCGGGTCGGCGGGCGACTGGCCGACCCGCGGACGGTGTCCTGACGAACGGGGCCCGGCGTTCGCGCGGTCCCCTCGGCGGGGACCGGACGGCGGGCGGAGGGCCGCTCAGGCGTCGGCGTGCTCCGCCGGGCGGCGCGAGAGGCGGGCCGGGAGGCGCATGCCCTGCCACACCGTGTGGTCGGGCGGGAAGCCCATGGCGGTGAGTGTGTTGATCAGCATGCCGTGGGCCCAGAAGACCGTGGTGCTGCCGGTGTCGGTGCCCAGGGGCCGGTGGACGGTCTGCCAGAGTCTCGTCCAGCCGGTCCGCACCGCGTGGGCGAACGCGTGGTCGCCCTCCGCCTCGATGGCCGCGACGGTGACGTAGGTCTGCATCTGCATGTGCAGTGTCTCCGGGTGCTCGGCGACCAGCCGCGCATAGGCGTTCGCCATGGCGTGCAGCGCCTTCTCGCCGCTCAGTCCCCGGGCCGCCTCCTCCAGGACGAGGCGCGTGTCGTCGACGGCGCGGAGCGAGGCCGCGACGAAGATCTCCTTCTTGTTCCTGAAGAGGCGGAACAGATACGGCTGCGACACGCCCACCCGCCGCGCGATCGCCTCGGTGGAGGTGCCGTGGAACCCCTTGCGCGCGAACTCCGCGACCGCCGCGCGGACGACGCTCTCGCGCCGCTCTTCTGCGCTCATCCTGACCATGGCAAGAAGTTGGTGATCATCGGCTCACAGTGTCGGAGGGTGGTCCCGCGTACGGGGTGCGGCGGCGGGCGCCGTCGCGCGCGCCACCGCACCCTTCGCGGGTGTTCACACGGTCACACGGTTTCGTGCGCCGCGGCGGACCTGTCGTCCGCTTCCCCGGGCGCCGCCGCGGGCCGCGGCCGGCGCGGGATGCCGAGGGCGCACAGCGCGCCCACGAGGACCACCGCGACGCCGACCCACACCGCCGGGCGCAGTCCGTCCACGAACTGCTGCGGGCCCTGGGTGCTGCCGTGCGCCACGAACACGGTGCTCAGCACCGCGATGCCGAGGGCGCCGCCGATCTCCCGGACGGTGGTGTTGGCCCCCGACGCCTTGCCGGCGTGTTCGCGGCTGACCGACGCCAGGACGACGGCGGCGGTCGGCGCGAACACGAAGCCCATGCCGATGCCGGCCACGATCATCGGGCCCACCAGGGAGGAGTAGGCGGTGTCCGTGTCCGCGACCAGGTTGATCCAGCCCAGGCCCACGCCCTGCAGGAGCAGGCCGAGCGCCATGAGGCGGCCGCCGCCCACCTTGTCGGTCAGCAGGCCCGCTACGGGGGCCACGAACATGGGCATCAGGGTCCAGGCCAGGGTGCGCACCCCCGCCTCCAGCGGCGTGCGCGGGGGCACGATCTGCAGGTACTGCGAGAGCAGGAAGATGGAGCCGAAGACGCCGAAGTACATCGTGGCGGAGACGACGTTGGTCAGGGTGAAGGCGCGGGCGCGGTAGAACGACAGGGGGAGCATCGGCGCGGGGACCCTGGCCTCCCACACGACGAACGCGGCGAGCAGCACCGCGCCCGCGCCGAACGCGCCCAGCACCTTCGCCGACGTCCAGCCGTCCGTCTCGCCGTGCACGATGCCCCACACGACCGCGAAGAGCCCGGCCGAGGCCAGCAGCATGCCGACCAGGTCCAGACGGGTCCCGGCCAGCGAGCTCTCGCGCAGCGTCATCAGCACCAGCGGCACGGCGACGACGCCCACGGGCACGTTGATCCAGAAGATCCACCGCCAGTCCAGGCCGTCGACCACCGCGCCGCCCACCACCGGGCCCATCGCGACGGCCAGGCCGCTGATGCCCGACCACAGTCCCAGGGCGAGGCCGCGCATCCGGTCCGGGACGGCCTGCGACAGCAGGGTCAGCGACAGCGGCATCACCGCCGCCGCGCCGAAGCCCTGGACCGTCCGCCAGGTGATCAGCTGGGCGCTGGTGTCGGCCAGTCCGCAGCCGACGGAGGCCAGTGTGAAGATCACGATGCCGATGGCGAACAGGCGGCGGCGGCCGAACCGGTCACCCAGTGCGGCGCCGGTCATCAGCAGGCAGGCGAAGCTGAGGACGTAGGCGTTGACGAACCACTGCAGCTGCTGGGTGGACGCGTCGAGGTCCACGGCCAGGGTGCGCAGGGCGGTGGAGACGACCAGGTTGTCCAGCGCGACCATGAACATCGGCACGCTGCAGGCCACGATGGCCAGCCACAGCGGCACGTGCCGTCCCTCGCGCTCCGGGGCGGCGGCCGGCTCGTCCAGGGCCGGCTTCTTCTCGGACAGGGTCATGGCGGGGCGGTCTCCTCGGGGATACGTGTCCAAAAAGGGTGGGGAAGTGCGGGTCAGACGGCGGCGGTGCCGTCGGGGGCGCCGTCGGCGCGCTCCTGCTCGGCCAGGCGGCGCCGTGCCTCGGCCCAGTCGACGGGCAGGTCCGCCGCCGGCGCCTGCCAGAAGGTGAAGACCGAGCGGCTCATCGTCGGCCGCAGGCCGTTCATGATCGTGCGGTGCGGTTCGGCGCGGGCGTAGGCGTACACGGCCTTCTCGTCCTCCCAGGCCGACAGGGTCCAGAAGGTGCGCTTGAGCGGCTCGGCGACCAGGGAGGCGCCGAAGGCGCCGGGTGCCCCCTTCACCTGCTTCCACGCGGCCAGCGAGCGCAGGAAGAAGCGCGGTACGTCGGCGAGGGAGCGCACCTCCAGGCGGGAGGCCATGACGACGGCCTCGGTGCCGGGCGCGGGGGTGTTGTCGGTGGTCCAGCGCAGAGTGGGCATGGCTGCGGCCTTTTCGTGCGGAGGCAGGACGAGGGGAAGGCATCATTGGATACCTTCACTATCTATGTTAGACAGTTGAGGTATCCAATTGCCAGAGCGGAGCCGTACCGATGCGCATGTCCGAGCTGAGCCGCCTCAGCGGCGTCCCCGTAGCGACGATCAAGTACTACCTCCGTGAGGGTCTGCTGCCCGCCGGACGGCAGCTGTCGGCGACCCAGGCCGAGTACGACGAGCAGCACCTGCGCAGGCTCCGGCTGATCCGCGCCCTCATCGGCGTGCGCGGCCTGTCCGTGAGCACCACCCGCGAACTGCTGGGCGCCCTGAGCGAGTACACCGGCGACACCCACCGGCTGCTCGGACTCGCCCTGGGCGCCATCCGGCTGACCGAGGACACCGAGCAGGACGTCCCCGAGCTGGCCGACGTGGAGGCCCTGGTCACCGAGCTGGACTGGAACGTCCACAAGGCGGCACCGGCCCGCGCCACGCTGGCCGAGACCCTCGCCTCGCTGCGCACGCTCGGCGTCCCCCTGGACCGGCACACCCTGCTGCCCTACGCGCGGCTGGCGGAACGGACCGCGGTCCTCGACCTCGACCAGCTCCAGGGGATCGAGGACCCGCTGGAGGCGGCCGAGCGCGCCCTGCTGCTGACCGTCCTCCTGGAGCCCGCGCTCATGGCGCTGCGGCGCATGGCCCAGGAGAACGAGTCGGCGCGGCGTCACGCGGAGGCCGGGGACTGACCGGGTCAGCGGCCGCCCAGCTCCCGCAGCAGCTGGGCGGCCGCCTCCTTGCCGGAGGAGAACGCCGCCTCGTGCGAGCCGATCTGGTCGTGGTACTGCTGCTTGGAGTGGAAGTAGGAGCCGCAGAGCTTCACCCGGGTGCCCTCGTTGACCCGGTAGATGGTCTTCTGGGCGTCGCGCATCGCCATGTCGATGACCGGGTGCTCGTAGCGGAAGGTGCGGATCACCGAGTCGGGGCGGACGTCCAGCGGGTAGTCGAGCGTGACGATGTAGTCGGTCTCCGACTCGAAGCCGTGCAGCTTGTTCATGTAGTACGCCACGTAGGTGCGCGGCCTGCCGTCCAGCGTGACCTTGCCGTAGTTCCACGCCTCCCAGCGGGAGCGGTCCTCGGGCAGGACGGAGGTGTCGGTGTGCAGGACCACGGTGGAGGCGTTGTAGCGCAGCGGGGCCAGCAGCTCGCGCTGGGCCGGGGTCGGGTTCTCCAGCAGGTCGCGGGTGGTGTCGGCGTGGGTGGCGACGACGGCGTGGTCGAAGCGCTCCTCACCGGACGCGGTCCGCACCAGCACCCCGTCCCCGTCCTGCCGGACGCCGGTGACCGGCTCCGACAGGCGGGCCTTGGGATCGATCGCCGCGATCGCCTTGCGCACGTAGGAGACCGAACCGCCGCCCACGGTGCGCCAGTCGACGCGCTTGCCGCCCAGACCGCCCTCGTCGTGGGCCATGAAGAAGGCGATCACCGTGGTCGCGGGCATCTCCCAGATCAGCTCAGCCGGCACCGACCACACGGCGCTGCACAGCAGGATGAAGTAGCCGTACCGGAACTCCTGGCTGTAGCCGTTGCGGTCGAGGTACTCGCCCATCGGCATGTTCGTCCGCTTGCGGAAGAAGTCCCGGCGGCCCTCCTCGTGGAACCGGCGGGCCTCGCGGAAGACGGTCCGGAAGTGCTCGGGGTAGCGGTCGCGGACCTCCTCCTCCGGCAGATCGATCTCGTCGCTGCCGAACTGGATCCCGCTGTCCTGGTCGAAGAAGTTGAAGCCGCTCAGCAGCCGCTTGCGTTCGACCCCCAGCTCCTCGAAGAAGGCGCTCAGGTTCGGATAGGCGGGCTCGTTGAAGACGACGAACGCGGTGTCGATGCCCAGGGTGCGGCCCGCGTCCCGCACCTCCACGGTGTTGGCGTGGCCGCCGTAGTGGTCCTCGCGTTCGAACAGGGTGATCTGGGCGTGCTCGCGCAGGGCGTAGGCGGCGGAGAGGCCGGCGACTCCACCGCCCACGACGGCGATGCTGGGCTTGTCGGACATCGGAACTCCTTGTGAACAGGGGTGGCAGGGGGCGTCAGCCGGACAGGACGGTGGTGCGCAGTCCCGCCGGTCCGGCGTGCTCGGTGGCGACGGCCACCACGTGGTGCGGGGTCGGACGGATCAGGTCGAAGTGCCAGTGCTCGGCCGGCCGTTCCGGGTCGTGCAGCCGGACCGGGGGAGCGGACGGGCGGGTGAAGGCGAAGGAGGACGGCTCGCGGCGCAGCCCGGTGCCCAGCGCCTTGAGGTAGGCCTCCTTGAGCACCCAGTACTCCGCCACGCGCGCGGCCCGCGCCGGGCCGTCCGCGACGGCCGCCAGGTCGGCCCGTTCCCGCCCGGCGAGCAGCCGCGGCAGGTACGTCACCGCGTCGGCGCCCGCGGGGCAGGTCTCGGCGTCCACGCCGCAGGCGCGGCCGCGGTCGGTGACCACGCAGACGATCAGGCCGTCGGTGTGCGAGACGTTGAAGCGCAGCCCGGAGCCGGCGGGCAGGACCGGCTCGGGCCTGCCGTCCGCGGTGGTGCGGAAGCGCCACGAGCCGGCCGGACGCCCCGAGAACGCGCTCAGCGCGTGCCGGGCCAGCAGCCGCCCGGCGACGCGGCGCAGCCGGACGTGCGGCGCGAGCGCCCGTTCGCACCGGGCCCGCTCGTCGTCGTCGAGCAGGACCGTACCGCCCAGCCGGGCGACGAACGCCTCGGCCGCGGACTCCGGCAGGAGCCACAGGCGGCGGTCGCCGGACGAGGGCCGGCCGTCGGCCGCGACGTGCTCGGGGCAGGCGCGGCACGCCGTGTCGCCGATCGCCGTGTGCCCGGGCCGGGCGGGCGCGGCCGGGCCCGGGCCGGTCCCGCCGCCGGTGGCCGGTCCGGCCGGCCGGAGGTCGTGAGGGGTGCGCATGCGACGCTCCGAGGGGTCAGCGGCGGGCCGCGGACAGGTCCCCGCGCTCGGCGAGCGGGAACTGCCAGTAGGAGAACAGCCGGTTCTCCCGGTACAGGTGCCGCAGCACGCGCATCACCTCGTCGACGACCGCCGCGTCGGTGACGGCCTCGTGCGGGCGCAGGTGCCGGCGCAGCCGCTCCAGCTGCAGGAGCAGCAGCGCGCCGCTGGGCAGCGGGTCGTCCAGCGCGGCGGCGGAGTGGACGTGGGTGTGCACGCAGGCGGCGGTGGCGTGCAGCAGGCAGTACTCCTTGGCCAGGTCGAACAGCTCGGCGGACTGGCCGTGGGCGCGGCCGAGCGAGGCCTTGAGCGCCGCGAGCCGCTCCCGTACCGAGACGGCGTGCCCGAGGAGTTCCTCCGCCACGGCGACGGACCGCTCCAGCCACGTACGCTCCTCGCGCTCGGCCTCCCCGGCGAGCCCCCGCAGCCGGTCGAGGGCGGCGGGCGCGGCCAGCAGCGCGTCGTCCCGGCCGCGGCTGAACAGCTCCTGGTCCCAGGGCCGGTACAGCGGCAGCTCGCGGTCGATGCCGAACAGGACGGGCGCCCGCTCCTCCGCCTCCGCGCGCGCCGCCGGCTCCGGCCCGGCGGCCATGGCGAGCAGTCCCTCCAGCTGCAGGGCGATGTTCTTGAGGTTCACCACCGTGTTGCCGTCGGCGAAGTTGGCCACCGGGAGGTCGCGCAGCATCTTCTGGTGGATGGCGTAGTGCGGGTGGTCGCGCAGGTAGAAGCGCGCCCCGAGCACCACGTTGAGCTGCGAGAAGGTGCGCTCCAGGAGCGTCGGCACGAAGTACTTGACCACCGACGACCACACGCTGGTCTGCTCCGGGACCACCTGCAGGGCCCGCACCGCGCCCAGGCTGACCGCGTCGGCGACCATCAGATCGGCGAAGCACTCCGTCAGCTGGCGCCGCGAGTACGGGATGTCGCTGACGGTGGTGCCGAAGACCTCGCGGCCCTCGGTGAAGTCCAGCGTCACCCGCAGCCCGGTGTCCACCGCGGACAGCGCGATCCCGCTGATCAGCGCCCGGGCCGTCTGGGAGGTCTTGAGCGCGATCTCCAGGCCCTGGCCGGGGCGGCCCAGCAGGGCCGAGTCCGGGACGAAGACGCGGTCCAGGCGGAAGCCGCTCATGTCCAGGCCGCGCAGGCCGTGCATGCGCTCGCGCGGCAGCTCGTCCACGGAGCCGGCGGGCGCGCTGCGCTTGTCCAGGACGAACACCGAGTAGCCGCCGGGGCCGCCGCGCGGGTCGGTGCGGGCGTGGACGCTCAGGCCGTCGGAGACCCGGCCGTTGCCGATGAGCCACTTCTCACCGGTGAGCAGCCAGCCGCCGTCGGTCTTCTCGGCGGTGAGCTCGTTGGCGGTCAGGTCGCTGCCATGACGGCGCTCGGACAGGCCCCAGGCGTACCGGGTCCCGCGCTGTACGGCGTCCACCATGCGCCGCTTCTGCTCGTCGGTGCCCGCGATCCAGGCGGGCATGAAGCTGAGGCTGGTGATGATGAAGGCGGTGGCGGTGGTGGGGTCGCGGCGGGCGATCAGCCGCATCAGGTTGAAGCCGATCTCCACGTCGCCGGCCTTGCCGCCCTGGGCGCGCGGCAGCGAGTGGTCCAGGCCGCCCCAGCGCTGGAGGAGATTGACGAACTCGTAGGGGTAGTCCTCGCGCTCGTCGTACTCCAGCACACGGGCGTACGGCATCCGGCTGCCGGTGTCGTGCGGGTCGCCGAGGTGGAGCTCCAGCCGCCGGGCCAGCTCCGTCAGGTCTGCCTTCGGCACGGGTGTTTCTCCCAACAGGTCAAGAGGGGCGGGCGAGTCGGACGGGCAGGGCGGAGAACAGCAGGCCGCGCTCGCGCAGTCCGGCGGTGACGTCGGCCGCGGGCAGCTGGGCGGCCGCCTCGCGGCGCGGGTCCACCCGGTCGGCGCGGGCCAGCAGGTGGGCGAGGCAGGCGCCGAGCCAGGCGGCGGAGCCCGGCTCGGTGCCGAACAGGGACCGCTCGGGGTTGGCCCACCACAGGTACAGGCAGCAGGCCGCCGCGTGCAGCCAGGCGAACCGCTCCGCGAGGTCGGCCAGGCCGGTGTGCCTATCGGCCGCGGCCGCCTCGGCGGGCAGCCCGCCGGCCGCCGAGACCAGCCGCGTGACCAGGTCCGCCGTGCCCGCGTCGCCCTGTGCCGCCAGCCGGGCGAGCGCCTCGGGGGCGACCGTGCCGAGCGCGGCGGTCACGGGGTCGCGTCCGCGGGCGCTGAGGTCGAGGCGCTCGGGCGCGTAGGGCGGGAGCGGGGCGTCCAGGTCGAAGACCCTGCGCACCAGGGACACCGCGTCCCCGGAGTCCGCCGCGCCGACGAGCGTCGGCAGCTGACCGGCGTACGAGCGCAGGTTGGCCAGCGTGCTGGTGTCCACCACCCGCACGACCGCCGCGTCCCGCTGGAGTTTCTGGAACAGGCCGCCGCCCGGGCCCTCGGTGCGCAGCACCGCGCGCGTGGCCAGCACCGTGCCGCAGCGGCGCATCAGTTCCTCGGCGCTCTCGGCCACCACGTGCTTGGCCGCACAGCCCCACACGCTGAACACCTCGGGCGCCACGTGGATGCCGCGCGCCGCGGCCAGCGCGGTGACGTCCGCGGCCAGCAGCGCGGCCGAGGCCAGGGCGAGCTCGCGCCGGGGGTGGGGGGAGTCCAGCACGGTCTGCCGCCCCACCCGGCGCCCGGCGGCGAAGTCCAGGGTGAGCCGCAGCGCGGTGTCGGCGCAGCCGAGGCTGCCCGCCATGCTCATCACCCGCACCACCTGCTGCGCCTTCATCACCGACTCCAGCGCCTGGCCCTCCCGGCCCACCAGCGCGTGCGCCGGGACGGGGAAGCGGTCGAAGCGCAGGTGGGCGAAGTCGATGCCGCGCATGCCGCCGACGGGGACGGCCGGGCCGCGGTCCACGTCCCGCTCCGTCAGGTCCAGCAGCACCGCCGAGAACGCCCCGGGGCCCCGCTCGCCCGTCCGCGCGACCACGTAGACCGCCTCGCACCGGCGGCCGAGGCCGACCAGCCACTTGTCGCCGGTCAGCGTCCAGCCGCCGTCGGCCGGCTCCAGGCGGGCGGCGTTGGCCAGCAGGTCGCTGCCGTGCTCGGCCTCGGAGAGCGCGAAGCCGACCGCGCCGCCCCGGCCGAGCAGGTCGGCCGCGTGTTTCTGCTGCTCGGGCGAGCCGTGCAGGGCCAGGCAGGTCGCGGCGGTGATGCCGAACATCGTGCCGGGCATGACGTTCAGGTCCCGGCGGGCGGCCGTGCGCACCAGCAGCATGCTGCGGTCGAACGACTCGAACCGGCCGCCCCACTCCCGCGGCAGGTAGTTGAGGTGGAACCCGGCCCCGCGCAGCGCCGCGACCAGCTCCTCGGGGAAGGCGTCGCGCTCGTCCCGGGCCACGGCCGCCGCGAACCCGTACGGGTTGGCGCCGTCGTAGGGGTCGCCCAGCAGCTCCTCCAGCTCCTCCGGGCTCATGCCGCCTCCGCCGGCGTGCCCGCGGACGCCTCCAGCGGCACCGGCCGGTAGTCGGCCGCCGAGGCCGGGACGCGCACGCCCGCCAGGCGCAGCTGCGCCAGTCGGGTCTGGAAGGCGGCGCCCCGCATCAGGTGGTGGGCGACGTCGGTGACCTTGCGGTTGCGCGGCGCCTTGAGGTAGCTGGCGGTGACCCAGTCGTTGAAGGCGCCCATCGCGGGGCCGCACCACACCTGGTAGTCCAGGACGCGGTCGGGGTCGCCGACGGTCGACCAGCGCGAGGCCATGCCCAGGTACCAGCGGAAGACCAGGGCCATCCGGCGCTTGGGGCTGTCGGCGGCGCGGGCGAGCTGCTCGGGGTCGCGCCGGGTGAAGTAGCGCACGCACTCCTGCCAGACGTCCTCCAGGGGGCGGCGCAGGATCTGCTGCTCCAGCTTCGCGCGCTCGGCCCCGGGCAGCGCCTCCAGGCCGTCGTAGGTCTGGTACAGCTCGTACAGGCGCTTGGCCCGCATCGGGAACAGGGTGCCCTTCTTCAGCACCTGCAGCTCCACGCCCATCTCGAACATGTCGGCGGCGGGCGCCATCTCGAAGTCCGCGATCCCGGCGTCGGCGAGCAGCGCCTTGGTGGCCTTGGACGCCCCGGACTCCACGCAGGACTGGTTGACGGAGCCGGTGACGACGTAGGCGGCGCCCATGGCGAACGCGGCGGCCACCGAGGTGGGGCAGCCCAGGCCGCCCGCCGCGCCGACCCGGACGGGGGTGGGGTAGCGGTGCTCGTGCTGCACCGCGTCGCGCAGCCGCAGGATGGTCGGCAGCAGCGCGGTGAGCGGCCGCCGGTCGGTGTGCCCGCCGGAGTCGCCCTCGACGGTGATGTCGTCCGCCATCGGCACGTACTTGGCCAGCTCCGCCTGCTCGGGGGTGATGAGCTGCCGGTCGAGGAGCGCGCTGACCAGCCCGGCGGGGGCCGGGCGCATGAAGCGCTCGGCGGTCTCCGGGCGGGAGACCTTCGCGATCACCCGGTGGTCGCAGACGACGGCCCCCGACGGATCGCGGCGCAGCCCGGTGAGCCGGTAGCGGACCACGTGCGGGCTGAGGTTCATGAAGGCGGAGGCCTCCACGCACCGCACGCCGTGCCTGAGGAACAGCTCCACCGCCTCGCGCTCCAGGCGCTCCTCGCTGGGGCTGTGGATGAGGTTGACGGCGTACGGCAGGCCGGGGATCTCCTCGGCGAACCGGGTCAGCGCCTTCCCGATGGTCTCCGGCAGCAGCCCGGCCGCGCCGTAGGAGGCGAGGAACCCCTCGCGGGCCAGCGCGATCACCATGTCGGCGGAGGCGATGCCGCCGGCCATCGCGCCCGCCATGTAGGCGTGCCGGACGCCGTGGGCGGCCAGGAAGGCGGGGGAGCCCAGGTTGCGGGCGGGCAGCGGGGCGGCCGCCGCCAGCAGGGGCAGGCCCTGGCCGGTGCCGACCCGGCCGCCGGAGGCCGCGCCGATGCCGTCGGGCGTCCGCACGACGAAGCAGGGGCGCTCCAGGTCGGCCAGGACGCGGTGGACGCCGGCCGGGTCGGTGCTCGGGCCGCTGCCTCCGTGCCAGCGCAGCGGGGTGGTCTGGGTGTCCATGGGCGGTGGTGTCTCCTCTGGTCCTTCAGGCCTGGTCGCCGGTGTCGTCCGGGCGGACCTCGATGGCCACGTCCGTCAGCTCGTAGATCCGCAGTCCCGGCTTCCACAGGTCGGCGTCGGCGATCACCAGCAGCCGCTCGCCGTCCCGGCGGACCTCCTTGACGTGCACGTCGAAGCTCAGCTCGCCGTCGTGGCGCAGGATCTGCCCGCGGTACTTCCAGCTCATGGGCACCTCGCGGGCCAGGGCGAACCGCGGGCTCGCCATGCCGTCCGCGAGGCCCTCCTCCAGGACGTACAGGCGCAGCGCCTGCAGGACCGCCTCCACGCCGAGGGAGCCGGGCATCACCGGGTCGCGGTGGAAGTGGCAGTCGAAGTACCACTCGTCGGGCCGGATGCGGCGGTGCCCGTGCAGGTAGCCCCTGCCGTGCCGGCCGCCGTCCTCGACCAGGTCGACGTGGTCGACGAGGTGGAAGTGGCCCGCGGGCAGGTGCAGCCGGCCGCCCGAGGGGTCGGTGAACTGCGAAGCGCCGTCGGGCAGTTCGATCCGGCGCACGGCGGAGGGGCGGTGCTGCTCGATCCAGGGCGCGACGTACGCGCCGTTGTCCAGGCCGACCTGGTTGGCGAGCGCGGCCTCGCTGAAGTAGCCGAAGAGGGACTCGCCGGTGTAGAACACCTCGCCGTCGGCGGAGAGCTCGTAGCGGAACTTCTGCAGGACCGCTCCCGACACCGCGCTGGTCATCAGCAGCGTCGAGTGGTGGCGCACGGTCTTTCCGCGCAGGTCGACGTCCTTGACGAGGGTCGCGGTGCCGTCGAGGTTGCGGATGGAGTACTCGGTCTCGGGCTGCTTGAGGGTGGCGCCGAGGTAGTAGCCGAGCAGGATGGCCGCCTGCAGCGAGGTCTCCATGTACACGCAGTTGGGCATGTGCGGGTGGGAGTTCTCGGCGTAGTACCAGGCGTCGGCGGGGGAGTCGTACTCCGTGACCATCTCGGCGCCCGGCTTCAGCTCGCCGCGCACGCCCTCGAGCCGCATGATCCGGTCGACGAACTGGAAGTCGCCGTTGGGGATGTAGGGGGCGCGGCTGTCCTTGTAGACGTCGAACTCCGGTCCCATCGCCGTGCCGAGGTCGCCCTTGGCGGCGTGCGCCAGGTGCAGCTCGTTGATCATGGCGGGTTCGCCGGCGCGGTTGCGGCGGCCCAGGAACTCCGGGACACCGCCGAGCGGGGGCCGGTACGGGGTGCCGTCCTTCTCGCGGATCTGGATGCCGAAGTCGCGCATCCGGATCACCGGCTTGTCGCCCAGGTACACCAGGACGTCGGCGATCACCGAGGGGCGCGGGAGCAGGGTCAGCTCCATGACCTCGATCTCGTAGCGGATCTCGGAGTGCGCGGGCGTGATCTGGCCGCGCACCTGCACCTCGGTCTCCAGCCCGACGATGGTCTGGAAGCGGGCGTCGGGCAGCACCAGGTGCATGCCCTGGTGCAGCAGGTAGGCCTGGAGGGTCTGGACGGCGCCCTCGGCCACCATGGAGCCCGCGAGGACGGGGTCGTCGGGGAAGTGGCACTCGAAGTACCAGGCGTCCGGCTCCAGCCGCTTGTACGCGGTGACGGCGCCGATGCCGCGCGGCCCGCCGGTGCGGTCGATCACGATCTCGTCGACCATGCGCAGCCGGGCGTCCGGCAGCCGCAGCGCCGGGTTCAGGCCCGCGTCCTGGGCGTGGTGCGGCCCGAAGACCTCGCCCGGCCTGCCCTGGGCCAGCAGTTCCAGGTCGGCGGCGGTGAGGTGGTTCTTGTCGGTGTACGCCAGCGGCTTGAACCACGTCTTCGTCAGCTCCGCCCGCCGCCGCCGGTCCTTCTCGGTGATGACGACGCCGAGCGGGGTGTCCAGCTCCGCCTGGCTGAAGAAGCCGGCGCAGGCGTCCTTGAGTTCGAGGATCAGCTCGCCGTCGGCGTAGCAGAGGTAGCTGAAGAAGAACAGCGTGGTGTCGCCCTGGCGGACGAAGCGGTTGATGGAGATGTCGTAGCGCAGGGTCTGCCCGGTGCGCGGCAGGTCGCCGTGGAAGACCAGCTTGCTGTCCAGCAGCCGGTACACGCGCTCGCCCTTGTTGCGGAAGTCGATGCCCAGGTAGCTGATGAGCAGCAGGTCGCACTGGCCGGCCTCGATGGCCACCGCCGGCGGCACCCCGCCGTCGACCGCGTACCAGGCGTCCTCGGGCACGTCGTACTCGGTGCGGACGAACGAGGGCTCGTAGACCCCTGTCTCGGCCTCGAGCGCGGTCACGCGGGTGACGAAGTGGTACGGCGGCGCGGGCAGCCGGACCCGCTTGGCGTAGGCGTCGATCGGCGCGAACTCGGGGCCGAAGACGTCCGCGACCTTGCCCGTGGCGAAGGCGAGGAGCTGCTCCTGGTCCCAGACGACACCGGACGGCTGCGGCGCGGGCACCGGGCGCGCGGGGGCCGGCTCCGCGGGAGGCGGCGGGGACGCGGGGCGCGGCCCGGTGGCGGCCGGGGACGGGGCCGCCGGGGACGGGGCCGCCGGGGACGGGGCCGCCGGGGAGGCGGGCAGGGCGGGCGGTCCGGCGGACGGCCGTCCGCCGACCGGCGCGGGGGCCGCCGCGGGCGGGGCGGCGGGCGCCGCCGGTGCGTCGAGCAGTGCCTCCGCACGCGCCAGGGTCGCCTCCTGGAGCACCCGCTGGGTCTCCATCACGACCGAGTGGGTGGCCACCATCTGCTCGCGGATGTCCCGCACCAGGTCGGCGGCGGCGAGACCGGAGGGCCCGGTGGGGACCGCACCGGCGCCGGACGGGGGCGCGGTTCGGACGGCGGGGGCGGACGGCGCGCCGGGGCCGGCGGGAGCGGGCCGCGCCGGCGGTGCCGGGGCCGTGGCCGCCGGCGCCGGCTCCGCGGCCTCCGGCTCCGCCCAGGGCAGGAACGCGATCGGCTCGCCGTCGAAGGTGATGCGTTCGGCGTCGTCGAGGGTGGGGTCGGCGGGCATGGGGTCGGTTACCTCCAGCGGGACGGCCGCCGCGGGGGCGGGCCGCGCATCCTTGACGTCGGCTGAGGGCGTGGCCGCGGCGCGTGCGGGCACGGGCGCCGTGACCGTGGGCGGCGCGGGCCGCGGCGCGGGTCCCGCGGTGAGGGCGGGCAGGGCCTTCGCCCGCTCGGCGATCCCGGCCGGGACGGGCGCGCCGCCGCCGACCGGCACCCGCAGCCGGGACGGCCGGGCGGCGGTCACCGGGTCGGGGCCGAGCAGCGCGGCCAGGTCGACCGGCAGCCCGTGCGCGGCCAGCCGGGCCGCCAGCTGGGCCACCGAACGGGCGGCGGGCACGCCGCGGCGGTCGGTCGCCACCGCGACGTGCGGCGCGTCGCCGAGGGTGTCGTGGACCCAGCGGGTGCAGGTCGCGCCGGGGCCGGTCTCGACGAAGTACCGGAAGCCCCTGTCGTAGGCGGTGCGCACCAGGCGCGGGAAGTCGACGGTGGCGCGCAGCGTGCGGGCGATGCGCCGGGCCGTCCCGGACCGCTCCAGACCGGTGACGGGGCCGTAGCCGTAGGCGCTGAACAGCTCCAGGTCCCCCGGCGAACCGGTCGGGTGGTCGTTGAGCTCGGCGAGGTCGTCCAGTTCGCCGTCGACGACCGGGCAGTGCATGACCGAGCCGACGGGGGAGCGGGCCGAGGGGCAGCCCAGCTCCTCGATCAGCGCCCGGCACCGCGCCGGGTCGCCCGCGATCACCGCCTCGCCGGGGGTGTTGACGTGGGTGAGGAACACCCGGTCGTGGCGGGCGAGCGCCTCGGTGATCCGGTCCGCCGACTCCAGCAGCACGTAGCTGCCCCACACCTTGTCGTCGGGGGTGTCCTCCGGCAGGCCCCACAGCTCGCGGACGGTGCGGCGCGGGCCGGTGAGCCGGTCGCGGAACAGGGGGGTGGCGCTGATCCGGTCGTCGCGGCGGGCCGAGCGCAGCCAGCCGCCGGTGGCGAACAGCATGCTGGACTCGCCCAGGCTGTAGCCGAAGGCGCCGTGCGCGGGCACGCCCAGCAGGTCGCGGACCAGGTCGGTGTAGAGGATGGCGAAGGTGGTGCCGGTGGCGAGCATGAAGGGGATGTCCTCGCCCAGCTCCGCCTCCAGCGCCATCAGCGCCCGCCGGTCGGGCGTGGTCTGCGTGCGCGGGTACAGCTGCGCGGCGCGGAACATGCGGTCCGGGTCGGTCGCCTCCGCCTCGAAGCGGCTGAGCAGCGAGGGGAAGGCCCGGAACAGGTCCTGGCCGAGCCCGGGGTAGGAGTTGAACGCGCCGGGGTAGACCAGGGCGACCTTGGCGTCGGGACCGAGGGGGCGCGGCGCGAAGCAGCTGCCGGCCGGGGTGGTCCACTCCTCGCCCCGGGCGTACGCCTCCGGCAGGTCGCGGCGCGCCGATGCGAGCTGCTGCCGCAGCTGCGCGCCGTCGCGGCCGACGAGGACCGCGCGCAGCGCGCTGCCCGGCAGCCGCTCGGCGGCGGCGCGGCCCAGCCGGTAGGGGTCGGCGCCGTCCGCCAGCAGCTCCAGGTGCCGGTCCACCTCGGCCAGCAGACCGTCCAGGTCCGCCGCGCCCAGCGGCAGCAGGACGGGGGCACCGGCCCGGCGCCAGTCCGAGGGCACGTCGTCGCCGCGGGTGCGCTCGGCGGACAGCACGACGTGGCCGTGGGCGCCGTCGGAGCCGATCACGTTCACCGCCGCGTACCGGCGGGCGCCCTGCGCGGCGCGCAGCCACGGCCGCGACGCGTCCGGCACGTGGCAGGCGGAGCCCGCCAGCAGGCCGGCCAGCTCGGGGTCGGGACCGCGCCAGCCGGGGACGCCGGGCACGTAGCCGTGGTGCAGGCACAGCACCGCCCGCAGCAGGCCGGCCATCGCGGCGGCGCAGCCCGCGTCGCCGAGCTGGGCCTTGGCGCTGCCGAGCGCGACGGCCCCGGAACCGGCCGGGTACACCCGCGCCAGCGCCTCGAGCTCGGCGGAGTCCTGCGCCGCGGTGCCGCCCGCGTGGGCCTCCAGGTAGCCGACGTCGGCGGAGGTGATCCCGGCGGCGGCCAGCGCCTGCCCGGCGGCCTCGGCCAGCGTGGCGGCGTCGGCCTCCGGCACGGCGCCGTCGACGGGGGCACTGTGCCGCACCGCGACGGCGTCCACGCGGGCGTAGGCGGGCCGCGCGCCCTCGCCGGGGCGGGTGACGACGACCGCGCCGGCGCCCTCGCCGATGCGCACGCCGCGCTGCCCCTCGCCGAAGCTCAGACCGGCGCCGGACACCGGGCGCACGCCGCGCAGCAGCAGGTTCTCCGGCGAGCCCGCGAGGTCCACGGCCCCCACCAGGACCGCCTCCACCGTCTCGTCCAGCAGCAGGAGCTGGGCGATCTGCAGGGCCTCGGCGGTGGCCGCGCCGTCGGAGGAGACGGTGAAGGAGGGGCCGGTCAGGTTCCACAGCGAGGAGATCCGGCTGGCCATGATGTTGCCGATGTAGCTGAGCACCTCGTTGGCGACGATCGGCTCGTGCACCGCGTCGCGGGCGACGGCGGCGAGCGCGGCCCGCTGCTCCTCGGTCAGGTCGAGCCCGGCGTCCGCGTAGGCGCGGCGCAGGAAGTCGCCCAGGCCGTGGCGGGCCAGGTGCAGGTGGGCGCTCGGTTCGATCTCCATCGCCACCACGACGGCGACGCGGCGCGGCCGGGGCGCCTTCTCGCCCTTCGGCACGCCGCGGTCGTACCCGGCGTCGCGCAGCGCCTCGTCGGCGACCTTGGAGACCAGCGCGTGCTGGAGGTTGTAGTTGCGCAGGTCGGCGGGCGGGATGCGGTGGTCGGCCGGGTCCATGTCGACGCGGTCGACGAAACCGCCCTCGGGCAGCGCGGCGCGGGTCAGGCCGGCCCGCTCCAGGGTGCCGCCCGTGACGTCCTCCAGACCGCGCCAGCGGTGCTCGGGCAGGGACTGGAAGGCGTCCGTGCCGTCGTGCAGGGCGCGTTCGAACGCGGCGGCGGAGTCCAGGGTCCCGAAGTGGGCGCCGAGGCCGACGACGTCCAGGGTCGGCGGCACGACGGGGTCGGCCGCCGCCTCGGCGGCGTCCTCGGCGGCGGCCTCCTGGGAGACCACGACGTGGGCGTTGGTCCCGCCGAACCCGAACGCGGACACGGCCGCCCGGCGGGGCCCGGGGCGCTCGTCGGGCCAGGCCCGTCCCTCGCGCACCAGCGGCAGCGCCTCGGTGAGCGGCTGCCGCACCCCGATCGTCGGCGGCACGTGCCCGTGCCCCATGGCCAGGATCACCTTCAGCAGACTGCTCAGGCCCGCCACGGTCAGCAGGTGGCCGAGGTTGCCCTTCACGGAGCCCAGCGGCGGCACCGCGCCGTGGGCGCCGAACCAGGCGGCGACCGACTCGGCCTCCGTGCCGTCGCCCACGGGCGTGCCGGTGGCGTGGCACTCCAGGTAGTCGACCTGCTCGGGGCCGAACCCGGCCCGCGTGTACGCGAGTTCGTAGGAGGCGAGCTGCCCGGCGGGGTTGGGCACCAGCAGGTGGCGCCCCGCGCCGTCGTTGGACAGGCCGATCCCGTCGACGACCGCGTAGATCCTGTCGCCGTCGGCGAGGGCGTCCGCGAGCCGGCGCACGGCGACCATGCCCGCGCCCTGCCCGGTGAGGATGCCGGTGGAGCGGGCGTCGAAGGGCTGGCTCACACCGTTGTCGGGATAGGCCTTCAGGTCGGAGAAGGACAGGTGGATCAGGGTCGGGTCGGGCGCGCACACCCCGCCCGCGAGCACCAGGTCGGCCTGTCCGGCGGCCAGGTGGTCGCAGGCCAGCTTCAGCGCGTACAGGGCCGAGGAGCAGGCGGCGTCCAGGGCGTAGCGGGGGCCGCCCAGGCCCAGCGCGGCGGCGGCGACGCGGGCCGGGGCGCCGCTGACCCGGGCGTCGGCCGGCGACACGGCGGCCGGGTCGAGGAGCGGCGCGGCGGCGGGGGCCGGCCGCCCGGAGCGGCGCAGGCCCTCGAGGACCGCCTCGTGCACGAGGGGCAGGCTGATCCGGGCCGAGGCGGGCGTGGGGAAGGAGTAGTCGCCGATCACCAGGCCGGTGCGGGCCAGCATGTCCGGGCGGTCGGCGTGGCCGCTGTCGCGCAGCGCCTCGCGGGCCACGTGCAGGGACCAGTGGAAGACGCGGTCGAGGCGGCCGATGTCCTCGGCGCGCAGCAGGAACCCGGTGGGGTCGAACGCGAAGTCCGTGACGAATCCGCCCCGTACGCAGGTGACGGCGTGCGCCGGGTCCGCGTCCCGGGCGTCCGCGGCGGCGCCGAAGACCTCCGGGCCGCCCTCCGTGCGGCTGTCGACGCCGGCGCGCAGGTTCTCCCAGTAGGCGTCCGGACGGTGCGCCCCCGGGAAGAGACACGACATCCCGACGATCGCGAACTTGCTCATGGCGGCTGTTTCCTCCGAGGTGCCGGTCCCGGCGGGCGGAACGGGTCCGCCCGCCGGGACCGGCGGTCCGTGGGTCTGCTCAGCGGCTCGCGAACTTGGCGGCCAGCTGCGGGGTGGACACGAGGGACACGTCGGCGAACCGGAGCAGGACCCGGCCGTCGGGGGCGCACGCGGTGACCGTGAGGTTCGCACCGGTGCCGTTCGCCGACACCGGCTCCACCACCACGACGAACGGCTCGCCGTCCGGCAGCGCCTCGTACAGGTCGGCCCGCGCCACCGACGTCGGCAGGCTCGCCGTGCCGCGGTTCAGCCGCATCCACACCAGCGCGGCCTGCAGCAGCAGGTCGGCGGTGCCGGGCGCGTAGCGGCCGCTGCCGAAGGCGCCGCCCTCGGGCCGGTGCTCGTCCAGCGCGCACTCGACCACGAGCCGGGATTCGTCCGACTCCAGCACCCGGCGCAGGCCGCGCAGCGAGGCGCCGTGGAAGAGGGTGCCGTCGGTGTAGAAGCCCTGCGCGTCGGTGCCGCCGCCGAGGGCGGGCAGCGTGGTGATCCGCGGTGCCTCGCCGGCGGGGGCGTCGAGGATCACCCGGGCCGCGTAGTGCGGGCGCGGGCCGCCGTCGCCGCCCACCGAGCGGATCGTGACGTCCGCCTCCCTGCCGTCGGGCGTGGGGTCGACGCCGAGCCGGAACGTGCGGGTGTCGAGGCCCCCGTCGAAGACGACGCCCTTGTGCACCGCGAAGTCCCGGATCTGCGCGACGGTCCGGCCGGTCAGCCGCTCGACGGCGCCCGCGGTCCAGCCGAGGGCCGCCGTCGCGGGCAGCACCGGCGCGTCACCGATGACGTGGTCGGCGACCAGCGGCTGGGAGACCAGCGCGGTCAGGTCCCGCTCCAGGGCGACCGGGGACGCGGGCGCGGTCGCCGCGCGCTCCGACAGGGGGGTGGTGGGGCCGAGCACGGTGACCAGGTCGCCGGCCCGCTCGGGCGCGAACTGCTCGGTGAACAGGCGGGTCCCCGTCCCCTCCGGGATCAGCGTGATGCCGCGCTCCTCGAAGACCGCCTTGATCTGGGGCGACACCATGCCGCTGTCCCAGGCGCCCCAGTTGAGGGAGGTGACGTGGGCCCCGGGGTGGCTGCGCCGGAAGGCGGCGGCCCAGGCGTTGAGGGTCTCGTTGGCCATGGCGTAGTCCGACTGGCCGCGGTTGCCGAAGAACCCGGCGACCGAGGAGAACAGCAGGACGTGGCGCAGCCGGTCGGCCGGCAGGGCGGCGACGACGGACTGCAGACCGCCGAGCTTGACGGAGAGGACGCGCTCGATCTCGGCCGCCTTCTTCGCGGAGATCAGCTGGTCCGCCAGGACTCCGGCGCCGTGCACCAGACCGGTGACCCGCTCCCGGTACGGGGCCAGGGCGGCCGCGGTCGCGGCGGCGTCGGTGATGTCCACCGGCAGGTACTCGACCTCGCTGCCCGCGGCGCGGACGTCCGCCAGGGTCCGCCGGATCTCGCGCTCGCCGACGACCGCCTGGTACAGCTGCTCCACCCGCTTGGGCGTCGGCTTCTCGCCCGTCTGCTTCAGATGGGCGGCGGCGGCCGCCTTCAGCTCGCCCGCGTCGGCCAGGCCGTGCGCCCAGGCCGGCTCCTCGCCCAGCGCCGTACGGCCCAGCAGGAGCAGCCCCGGACGGTGCGCGGCGGCCAGGGCCACGGCGCAGCGCGCGGTGATGCCGCGTCCGCCGCCCGTCACCACCAGCAGGTCGTCGGGGCCGACCGGGACGGCCGGTGCGGAACCGGTGCCGTCGAGGGGCTCCTCGCCCAGGGTGAGCGCGACCCGCCGGGTGCCGTCGCGGCCCACCTGCACCGGGACGCCCGCCGCGTCGTACACCTCCTCCAGGACCAGGCCGGCGGCCCGGTCGGCGTCGAGCGCGGGGGCCAGGTCGACGGCGCGGCAGAAGAGTTCGGGCGCCTCCACCGCCAGGGTCTTGACCAGACCGCCCACGCCGCCGGCGGGCGCGGCGTCCTCCGGGACCCCGGTGAGGCCGAAGGCGCCGTCCAGGCGAGTGACGGTGACGAAGGAGGCCCGCCGGCCGCCGGCCGCCGCGCCGGTCAGCGGGCCGACCAGGTGGCGGGCGACGAGCAGTGCGTGCGCGAGCCTGCGCACGCCCTCGGCCCACGGCAGGCCGTCCGCGGCGGCGAAGCCGAGCACGAGGTGGACCGGCTCGCCGTCCAGCTCCTTCACCCGCGAGGCCAGTTCGTTGGTGCCCCAGTTGGCGAGGGGCAGGTCCGCCGCTCCCTCGACGCGCTGCTCGACGCCGGGCAGGCGCAGGACGCGCACCCGCCAGCCGGCCGTGCGGAGCCGGTCCGCCGTCGCCCGGGCGACCTCGCTGCCGTCGTCCACGAGGAGCGCGGTCGCTCCCTGCGGGTAGGCGTCGACGATCCGGTCCGGGAGCGGCAGGTCCACGAGAGCGGCCTGGCCGCGGCCGATCGCGGCCGGGGCGGCGGCGGGTTCGGCCGTCGCGCTTCCGGTGGTGGCCGGTGTCCGGGGGGCGGGGGTTGGGGAGAGTCCGGTGACGAAGTCGACGATGTCGCCGAGGGTGCGCAGTTCGGCGAGCTGTTCGGGGCCGACGGGGGTGGGGCTGGGGAAGGTTTCCTGGAGGACGCCCATGATCTCGACGCGCTTGATGGAGTCGATGCCGAGGTCGGCTTCGATGTTCATGTCGAGGTCGAGCATGTCGGCGGGGTAGCCGGTCTTCTGGGCGACGACGTCGAGGAGGGCGGCGCGCACGTCGTCCCTGGCCGTCGGGGCGGCCGGGGCGGCGGGGGCGGCCATGGTGATGGCCGTCGCGCTCTCCGGGGCGACCGGGGCCGCGGACCGGGCACCGGTGCCCCCGAGTTCCAGGACGAAGTCGACGATCTCGTTGAGGGTGCGCAGTTCGGCGAGCTGTTCGGGGCCGACGGGGGTGGGGCTGGGGAAGGTTTCCTGGAGGACGCCCATGATCTCGACGCGCTTGATGGAGTCGATGCCGAGGTCGGCTTCGACGTCCATGCCGAGGTCGAGCATGTCGGCCGGGTAGCCGGTCTTCTCCGCCACCACGCCGAGCAGGGCGGAGGCGACCGCGTCGGTGTCGAAGGCGGGAGCGGCGCTCGCGGGAGCCGTGGCGGCGGCGGTCCGCTCGTGGGCCGCGGACCCGCCGAGGCTGAGCACGAAGCCGACGATCTCGTTGAGGGTGCGCAGTTCGGCGAGCTGTTCGGGGCCCACCGGAGTCGCGCTGGGGAAGGTCTCCTGGAGGACGCCCATGATCTCGACGCGCTTGATGGAGTCGATGCCCAAGTCCGCCTCCACGTCCATGCCGAGGTCGAGCATGTCGGCCGGGTAGCCGGTCTTCTGCGCCACCACGTCGAGCAGCGCCTTCGCCACGTCGTCGGCGGAGGGACCCGACGGAGCGGTCCCCTCGGGCCGGGGCGCGGCCGCGGCGGTCGGTTCCGCGGCCGCCGGTGCCGGTACGGGGGCCGGCGCCGGGGCCTGGGCCTCGGACGGGACCGGTCCGGCCGCGGGGGCCGGGGCCGGCGGGAGGGCCGCGGGCGCCCCGGCCCGCGACCCGGCGGCGGGCACCTCGTGCACGGGGGAGGCGAGGACCGCCGGTGCCTGGGCCGGAGGCTGCTCGGCGGGCTCGCTCACCGGTGCCGAGGCCCCCGCCTCCAGCGCGGCCAGGTCCCGCAGGATCTCGTTGGCCCGCAGATGGGTGCGGCCGATGGCCAGGCCGTGCTCCTTGACGGAGGCCAGGCCCGGGACCACCGCGTCGGCGCGGCCCTGCTCACTGGCGCGCTCCAGGAGCCCCATCATGCGCCGGGCGCTGGAGAGCTGGCCGCGCAGGTACTCGTCGTGCAGGGCGAGGTGGTCCGCGATCAGCGAGGACAGCCGGTCGTGGGCCGGCGCGGGGACGGAGGGCTCTTCTGGCACGGACTTGTCCTCCGGGACGTCTGCGGGAACGGGCAGGGGCGCGGACGCCGCCCCGGCCGTCGCCCCCGGCTGCGGGTACCGGCCCGCCGGGGCGGTCGCCGCGGCGGGCTGCGGGGTCTCCTCCGGGCCGGAGGAGGGGACGTGGCGCACGGGGTGCGTGTCCTGGGCGGCCGGCGCCGGCCCGTCGTGCCGGGCGGCCGGTAGCGGCTCCTGCGGGGCCGGCACGGGCACCCGGTAGCCGTTGTCCAGCGCGTCGCGGTACGCCGCCCTGCGGGCCTCGGACACGTGGTTGATGCCGTTCAGCGGCACCGTCATGCCCTTGACGGGCTCGGCCACCGGGGGCGGGGCCACGTAGCGGTCCCGGGTCGCCAGCGGCAGCCCGAGCACGGCCAGCTGGGCCACGGCCCGCTTCAGGGTGAGGTCGGCGTCGCCGCCGCTGCCCGGGTCGAGCTGCACCGCGAAGTGCTCGCGGTCGCCGAGGATGCGGCCGACCAGCCGGGTCAGCACGCCCTTGGGACCGAACTCCACGAAGGTGCGGAAGCCCGCCGCGTACATCTCCTCCACCCGGTCGGCGAACTCCACGGGGCGCACGAGCTGGTCCACCAGCGTGCGCCGGTTGGCCTCGACGTCCGCGCCGTAGGAGGCGCCGGGGGCGTTCGCGAACACCGGACGGCGCGGCTCGCGGATCTCCGTCTCGGCGACCCGGCGGCCGAACGCCTCGACGGCGTGCGCGACGAACGGCGTGTGGAAGGCCGCGGACACCGGCAGCCGCTGCGCCCGCAGACCGGCCGCGCCCGCCGCCTCGACGAACCGCTCCACGGCGTCGGTGGCGCCGCCGACCACGGTCTGGTCGGGGGCGTTGCGGTTGCAGACGGCCAGGTCGGGGTGGGCGGTCAGCAGCTGGTCGAGCTGTTCCCGCGAGGCGGTGACGGCGGCCATGGCGCCCGGGTCGAAGTCCGGGTCGGCGGGCGGGGCCATCGCGGCGCCGCGCGCCCGGGCCAGCGCGAAGTACGTGTCGTCGTCGATCGCGCCGGCGGCCCACAGCGCGGCCAGCTCGCCGAAGCTGTGCCCGAGGAACCCCTCGGCGTCGAAGCCGAGCTCGGTCAGGTAGCGGTACTGGCCGGCCGCCAGGGCGCCGATGGCGGGCTGGGCGTACTCGGTGCGCCGCAGTTCGCTCTCCTGGGCCGCGCGCGTCGCCTCGTCGAAGGCGGGCGGCGGGAAGGCGACCCGGGACAGCGGGCGGTCGTGGTCGGCCCACGCCGCGTTCGCCCGGTCGAAGGCCGCCCGCAGCGGCGGCAGCGCGAGCACCGCGGTGCGGCCGGGCTCGACGTACTGGCTGCCCTGCCCGGCGAAGAGCGCGGCCACCTTGCCGGCCGGCGCCTGCGCGCTGCGGAAGTAGACGCCCTTGGGGTGCGACCAGGACCGCGCCGAGGGCTTGGCGCGCAGTTCGGCGGCGGCGAGCGCGCGCAGTTCGGCGAGCTCCGCGTCGGTGCGGGCCACCAGGGCGAGCCGCGGGTGGCCGTCCGGCGCGGGGACGGTCTTCGGCTCCGCGCCCCCGTCCAGCGCCCGGACCAGACCGTCCACGTCGGGCTCGTGCCAGAGGTGCACCTGGGCGGCGGGGAACATCACCTTCAGGTCGTCGCCGTCGCCGTGCTCCTCCAGGACCATGTGGAAGTTGGTGCCGCCGAAGCCGAACGAGGACACGGCGGCGCGGCGCCGTGGGCGGTGCGGGTCGCGGATCCAGGGGCGGGTGCGGGCGCTGACGTAGAAGGGGCCGCTCTCCCAGTCGATGGCCGGGTTGGGCTTGTCCACGTTGATCGTGGGCGGGAACAGCTTGTGGTGCAGGGCGAGCGAGAGCTTGATCAGACCGGCCGCGCCGGCGGCGGCCTTGGTGTGGCCGATCTGCGACTTCACACTGCCGACCGCGGCGAACCGCCGGTCCTCGGTGTGCTCCGAGACCACCGCCGTCAGGGCGGACAGCTCGGTCGCCTCGCCGACGGCCGTGCCCGTGCCGTGCGCCTCGAAGAGCTCGATGCTGTCCGGGGAGACGTCCGCGTCCTCGTACGCCCGGCGCAGCGCCGTCATCTGCCCCTCCTTGCGGGGCGCGTAGATGGACTTGAAGCGGCCGTCGCTGGAGGAGCCGATGCCGCGGATCACCGAGTAGATCCGGTTGCCGTCGCGCTCGGCGTCGGAGAGCCGGCGCAGCGCCAGCATGCCGATGCCCTCACCGATCAGGGTGCCGTCGGCGTCCTCGTCGAACGGGCGGATGCGGCCGCTCTTGGAGAAGGCGGGCGTCTTGCTGAAGCACAGGTACATGAAGATGGTGTTCTCGGCGTCGCAGCCGCCCACCAGCATCGTGTCCGCGCGCCGCTCCAGCAGGTCGCTGATGCCGGCCTTCACCGCGCCGAGCGAGCTGGCGCAGGCGGCGTCGATCGTCATGTTGGTGCCGCCGAGGTCGAGGCGGTTGGCGATGCGGCCCGCGACGACGTTGCCCAGCATGCCGGGGAAGGAGTTCTCCTCCCAGGGCGCGAAGGCCAGCTTGAACTTCTCCGCGATCTCCTCCGCGTCCCGCTGCGAGAGGCCGCAGGAGCGGACGACCTCCTTGAGCACGGGCGTCTGCAGGCGCGCGGACAGCGGCTGGGTGAGCTGGTTGGCGCCGGTCACACCGAGGACGACGCCGGTGCGGGAGGCGTCGTACCACTCCTGGTCGGCGCCCGCGTCCTTGAGCAGGTCGCGGGCCACGACCAGGCTCAGCAGCTGCAGGACGTCGGTGACTTCGAGGGTGTTCGGCGGCAGACCGAACTCCAGCGGGTCGAACGGGACGGACGGGATGAAGCCGCCGCGCTTGGAGTACGTCTTGTCGGGTACGGAGGGATCGGGGTCGTAGTGCTCCGACACGTCCCAGTGGGTCGCGGGGACGTCCTCGATGCAGTCGGCGGCGGAGACGACGTTCGCCCAGAACTCCCTCAGGTCGCGGGACTTGGGGTACAGGGCGGACAGCCCGACGACGGCGATGGGGTCTCGGGCGAGCCGGCGGTCGAGGTCGGCAGGGTGCGAAGCGTTCACGGCGAGGCTCTCTTGGTCGGACGGCGGGGCCTGGTGGGGCCCGGTCGGTCAGCGGCCCTGCGGGTGACGCGCAAGGGTTGACGAAGGAGGGCTGCGACGGTGTGACGTCGCGTCAGGAAGCGGTCAGCAGCGGGACGATCACATCGAGGGAGTCGGGGCGGCTGAGCATCGTGTAGTGGTCCCCGGGACAGCCGCGGACCGTCAGCCCGTGGGCGGCGAGCGACGGCCACCCCAGCGTGGCGTCGCCCGGCACCAGACTGCGTTCGGCCTTCACCAGCAGCAGCGGCAGGGGAGCGGGCTCGGGACGGTGCGGAGCCGTCAGGCGGTTGTTGCGCAGCAGGCCGTCGACGTAGGTGTCGTAGAGCTTGCGCAGGCCCGGCAGCGGCGTGTCCGCGGGGAGCGCCCCGGCGGCGACCGCCGCGTCGAGCACCGCGACGAGGCCGTCGTCGGTCCCCCGTCCGGACAGTGTGTCCCGGGTCACCTCGATGTCCCGCTGCCGCTTCGCCCCGAGGTACATGGCGAACCAGTCCAGCAGGAGGGCGGGGTCGAGCGCCTCGTCGGGCTGCTTGTACCCGTCGACGGGCGCGATGCTGTCGAGGAGCACCAGGCGCTCGGGCCGCCGCTCCGCCGGCATCGCGTGGACCATCGCGAGCGCGAGCACGCCGCCGAAGGACCAGCCGGCCAGGGTGTGCACACGGTGTGCCGGCCGCAGGGCGGCCAGCAGCCGTTCCGACAGGGCCTCGACGGTGGTCGCGGCCCTGCCCCCGGTCAGCGCCGCCTCCGCGTACTCGGGCACCGCCCCCAGGTCCAGTACGGTCAGCCCGTCGTCCTCGGGCAGCGCCTCGGCGAGCCCGCGGTAGACCCGGGGCGCGAGCGCGCCGGGGTGGACGACGCAGACCGTGCGCCCGCCCGGCCGGGCGGACTTGAACTCGTGCGCGACCGCGGGCCGCGCGTCAGGCAGCGGCCGCACGCTGAGCGCTCTCCTCGGCTATGTAGGACGCCAGGTCCTTGATCGTGGGGTGGTACCACAGCGTCGTGGTGCTGAGCTCGAAGCCGAGCCAGTTCTCCATCTCGCCCGCGAGGATGAGCGCCTCGGTCGAGTCGAGGTCCAGCTCGTCGAAGTACACCTCGCGCGAGACCTCCCCGGTCGGCACACCCAGGCGGTGGGCGATCTTCTCGATCAGCCACTCCTCGGCCTGTTGAGCGGTCACTGCGGTCACTGCGGTCATGGTGTGTCGTCCTTCCTCGTGTGCGGTTCCGGCGGATCCGGAAGAGGGGCGCACGGCGGTGTGCCGACGCCGGCTCGGTGGCGGCCGTGGGCGGGAGGCGGTTCCGCCGAGCGCGTTCCACGGCAGGGCTCATCGGCCGGACCGGCTTTTCGGCCGGTCGGTGCGGTGAATTGCGGCGGGGCCGCGAATCGGTGAGTGCGCGGAAAGCGCCGGGGCGGGTCGGTGCTCTTGTTCCGCGTTCTCGTGACCGACGCGGCAAGGAACGAATACTCGCCCGGTAAGCCAACTTGCGGGTAGGTCAACTCGCGGTGGTCCGGCTCGCCTCCGGTGGATCGGACAGGTGGATTCACTACGCCTGTTGTCGGTGTCTCGGGAGTGGCCGCCCCGGGCACGCAGGCGACAGTGTTGCCGCGAAGCGATGGCTTAAACAACCACTCTTCCAGAGAGTGAAAAAGCGGGCCGTGCCATGGGCCCGGGTGCCTCGCGCGGGCGCGTAAAAGCCAGGTCAAATGCCCTGATCGCGCGGCGGCGCGGGCTCGTCGGCGTCCTTCCTCCCCGCTTCGGAGGTCCCGTGCCCGCGCGACGAGCGGCACTCGTACGTGTCCCACGGAGGGCTTGACGCGGACAGCCGGCCCCGGCGGCGGGGGGCCGGGCGCGGGTGCCGCCTCCCGTGTCCGGTCCCCTTGCCGGCACCGGACGCGGTCGCGGTGGCCGCCCCGCCCCGCGGGCGCCGCGTCCGGTGCCGTACGGAGAGGACGCCGGACCGCGTGGGCGGCGGTCGCGGCGAGGGGAGGGTGGGGCCGGGGCGGATCCGGGCAGCTCGCGGCGGACCCCGCGCGGCTCGCGGCGCAGGGACGGCGAAGGGGCGAGGGAGAGCGGTCTTTAGTGAAATGCCAGTATCGAAGTGAAGTCCTTGATAAGCCACTTGATTGTTCAATAATGGACGTGGCCGCCCTGACCGGAGATTTACCGGTGCGTGCATGTGCAAAGTAATCACGACGTGCAGGTGAAGGGAATTGACGGGATGACCACCCCACACTCCGGTGTGCCCGAACGCTCGGTCGTCGACAGGACGCTTCGCATTCTCGGAGCCTTCGACCGGGAGAACCGGAACCTTACGCTGAGCGGCATCAGCAGGCGCTCGGGCCTTCCCGTCGCCACGGTTCACCGCATCGTCGCCAAACTTCACGCCTGGGGCGCTCTGGAGAAATGTGCGGACGGCACCTACCGCATCGGACTGCGGCTGTGGGAGACGGGCGCTCTCGCACCGCACGCGGCGTTGACGCAGGCCGCCCAGCCACACCTGGTCGACCTGCACAGACGGACCTCGGCCGCGGTGATGCTCGCGGTCCGCGACGGAGTCGACAGTGTGTGCGTGTCCTTCCTGTCCGACGACGCACACGGTGTGACGCGCCGGGACGAGGTCGGGTCCCGGACGCCGCTGCTCGACACGACGGTGGGTCTGGTCCTGCTTGCGCACGCGAACGAGGCGGCCAGAAGGGAGTCCTGCGCGGCCGCCGAGGCCGCGCACCCGTCGCGCGGGACCGTGGACGCCGCCGCACTGCGGACCCGCCTCGCCAAGGTGAGGCAGGAGGGGTACGCGATCACCGCCCCGAACCCGCGCCTCGAAGGGCACGGTGCCGTCGCGGCTCCGGTGTGCACCGGTCACGGGACCGTGACCGCCGCCGTGGCGGTGATGACACCCGCCCGGTTCCTCCAGCCGATGAAGCTGGTGCCGCAGGTCCGTGCCACCGCGGAGGCGGTGTCGCGGTCCGTGCGGACCGACGGCGGGCGGATGGTGAGGATCGGGGCCTGACCGCCGGGCGGGCGCCGTTCTCCCCGGAACGCCGGCCACGGGCCGTCGGACACGGACCCACCGGAGCGGCCGCACGCTCAAATGCCGTGTGGAACAAGGGCGTTGGGGGAGTGGGAGGAGGCGCGAGGGGTAGCCGGTGCCGCACAGCCGTGAAAGGAAGGACGAACTCATGAGTGACAGCACACGGTGGACCTTCGTCCCCGCCACCCGCCTGTACGCCGTGGTGGTGCTCCTGCTGGGGATCGTGGGACTGACCAGTTCGGCGCGTTCGCTCAGCGACGGTGGCGCCGCCGTGCTTCCCGTGACCGCCCTCGTGCTCTCGGTCGTCGTGACCGTCCTGGGGGTCTGGGGTCTGGCCACCGCCCGCCGCAACCGCTGATCCCCGCCCTTCGCGGACGCCGTCGACGCGTCGCCTCGTCGGCCCCGGTTCGGCCGCGGCGGCGGAACGCGGGTGCCGGACGCCGGCCCTCGGCCCTTCGGCCGGGCCGGCCCCGGCCGGGGCTCCGCAGAGGGCGGGGAGCACGGCGTCCGCCGGAGCCGCGCCGCGCCACGGACGGGCCCGCCCCGAGGAGCCGGAGACGGTCGTCCAGGTGGTGTGCGGGACGGAGGCGATCGGTGGGACCCCTGATGCACGGGGGCGCGGCGGGGTACCCGGCCGTGCATGTCCAGCAGTGAGCGTGCCGAGCACCGTGTCCGCGCCGACGGGACCGGGACCGCCGAGCGCCGTGCCCGCGGCGACGGGACCGGGAGCGCGGTGCGTCAGGTCCGCCGCGACCGGCTGGGCCCGGGCACGACGGTACGCAGCGTGCGGGTCGGTACGGGCGGCGGTCCGCAGGTCGTCCTGCTGCCCGGACTGGGGGCCGTGGGCTACCTGATGAGGACCGCGGACGCGTGTGCCGCGCGGGGCGGCACGCTGCGCCTGCTCGACGTGCCGGGCTTCGGCGACCGCGCGGCTCCGCCCTTCCCGGCGACGATCGAAGCGCTCGCCGATGTCACGGCGGACTGGCTCGCCACGGTCCCCGAGGGGCCGGTCGTACTGGCCGGGCACTCCACCGGCGCACAGATCGCCCTGCACGCGGCCCTGCGGGTGCCGGACCGCGTACGGGCCCTGGTGCTGCTCGGACTGACCTTCCCGCCCGCCGCGCGCGATGCGGGGGCGCTGCTCGGGGCCTTCACACGGACGGCCCTGCACGAGGCGCCCTCGGTCCTGCCGCACGTGCTGCCCTACTACGCGCGTGGCGGGCCCCGCCGGCTCGCCCGCCTGGTGCGTTCGGCGCAGCGGGACGCCCCCGAACGGCTGCTGCCGGCGGTGTCGTGTGCCACGGTCGTGGTGGGCGGCCGGCACGACGCCATCGCGCCGCCCGCCTGGATCGGCCACGCGGCACGCCGGGCGCCCCGAGGCCGCGCCCTGGTCCTCCCGGGAGCGCACAGCTTTCCGTTCACGCAGCCGGCCCGCACCGCCGAGGTCCTGGTCCGGGCGGGCCTCCGCACCTGACGGTCCCCGGTGCGCCTCCGCCGCCGTGATGTCGCCCGACTACTACACACGGCTGGAGCAGCGCCGCGGCCCCCAGCCCGGCGAGCACATGCTGGCCTCGATCGCCCGGGCGCTGCGGCTGGCGGGCGACGAGCGCACCTGCCTGTACCGGATCGCCGGGCACAACGCACCGGCGTCGCTGTCGGCCTCGGCGCATGTCGCCCCCGCGCTGCTGCGGGTCCTCGACCGCCTCGACGACACCCCGGCGCTCGTCCTGACCGAGCTGGGCGAGACGCTGGTGCAGAACAGGATGGCCACCGCCCTGTCCGGGGACGCGTCGCGGTGCACCGGACCGGCCCGCAGCGCGATCTACCGCTGGTTCACCGATCCCGCGGAGCGGCTCGTCTACCCCGACGCCGACCGGGACCGGCGGAGCCGCGCCCGGGTCGCGAACCTGCGTGCCGCCCACGGGCTGCGCGGCCCGCGGTCGCGGGCCGGTGACCTCGTGCGGACCCTGCAGAAGGCGAGCGAGGAGTTCGCCGAGCCGTGGGAGCGGCACGAGGTCGCCCAGCGCTTCGAGGACCACAAGACCCTCATCCACTCCGAACCCGGCGCGATCGAGCTGGACTGCCAGGCCCTGTTCACCGAGGACCAGTCCCAGACACTGCTCGTCCTCACCGCCCCACCACGGCCGGGGCCTCGGCCGGTCACCGCACCGGACTCGGCGGCGCGGCGGCGCGGCGGCGCGGCGGTGCGTTCACCCGCCTCCGCACGCTGCCGTGCCCCGCCCGTCAGGCGTAGTGCCGGTAGACGGCCTGGGCCACGCAGGCGGGCCTGGAGCCGCCCTCGACCTCGACGGTGAAGGTCAGCCGCATCTGCACCCCGTCGCCCTTGACCTCCTCGACGGAGTCGACCGCGCCGTGCAGGCGGATCTTCGCGCCGACGGGCACGGGGCTGGGGAAGCGCACCTTCTCCAGGCCGTAGTTGACGCTCATGGAGATGCCCTCGATCCTCAGCAGATCACCGAACAACGGGATGACCAGGGAGAGGGTGAGGTATCCGTGGGCGATGGGTCCGCCGAAGGGGCCCTGCTTCGCCCTCTCCGGGTCGGTGTGGATCCACTGGTGGTCGTCGGTGGCATCGGCGAAGGTGTGCACGCGCTCCTGCGTGATCTCCAGCCAGTCGGTGCGGCCGAGGTCGCGGCCGGCGAGTGCGGTGAGGCCTTCGAGGCCCTGGGCGGTGGTCGGCACGGGGTTCTGCCCTTCGCTGTGTGTGAGGAGTTGTTCAGGGGCCGGTCGGCTCGGCGGGGCCCGGTGCGTAGGCCTTCCGCACGGCCGGTTTGAGGATCTTCCCCGAGGCGGTCCGGGGGAGGGAGCCGGCGAAGGCGACGGTCCTGGGGATCTTGTACTTGGCGAGCCGGCCCCGCAGATGGGCGAGGATGTCCTGGTCGTCGGCGCGGGCACCGGGCTTCAGGACGACGACCGCGTGGCCGACCTCCCCCCACACGGTGTCCGGCACCCCGATGACGGCGCACTCCCGGACGGACGGGTGACCGAGCAGGGCGTCCTCCACCTCGGCCGGGTAGACGTTCTCCCCGCCGGAGACGAACATGTCCTTGACACGGTCGACGATGTAGGCGTAGCCGTCGTCGTCCGTCCGCGCGACATCGCCCGTGCGCAGCCAGCCGTCGTCGGTGAAGGCGGCCGCGGTGTCCTGCGGGCGGCCCCAGTAGCCGCTCATGACGTTCGGGCCCTGGACGAGGATCTCGCCGCTCTCGCCGGGCCCGGCGGTGCGGCCGTCGGCCAGTGCGATCCGGGTGTCGGTGAAGAAGTGCGGCACCCCGGCCGAGCCGGCCTTGGCCGAGACCTGCTCCCGGCCCAGGAAGAGCACGCCGGGGGACGCCTCGGTCATGCCGTACCCCTGGCTGAAGGCCAGCCCGCGCGCGAGGTAGGCGTCGATGGTGCGCGCGGGCACCGGCGCGCCGCCGCAGCTGAGGGAGCGCAGGCTGGACAGGTCGGCCTCCGGCCACCGCGGCTGGGCGGCCATCGCGTCGTACATCGTGGGGACGCCGAACATGTACGTCACGCGCCGGCTCTCGATGACGTCGAGGACGCGTCCGGCGTCGAAGGCCTCGAGCAGGACGACCCGGCCGCCTTTGAGGAGGGTCGGCAGACAGGTCATGTTGAGCCCGGCGGTGTGGAAGAGCGGGGCGACGACCAGGGTGACCTCGTCACCGGCCAGGTCGGTGTCGACGAGGACGTTGACACTATTCCAGGTGATGTTGGCGTGGGAGAGCACGGCCCCCTTGGGCCGTCCCGTGGTCCCCGAGGTGTACATGATGATGCAGGGGTCGTCCGGGCCGACGGGCTCGTCCAGCGGTCCGGTCCCGGCGCCGGCGAGCAGGTCCTCGTAGCCGAGGGCGCCGGCGCCCGCCGCGCCGAGGGTGATGCGGTGCCGGACGCCCGCGTCCGCGCAGGCCGCCGCGGCCGTCTCGGTGTGCCCGGAGCCGTGGACCAGTACGGTGCTGCCCGAGTCGGAGAGGTTGTACGCCAGCTCGGGGGCGGCCAGCCGCGTGTTGAGCGGGACGAAGACGGCACCGAGCGCGCCGGCCGCGAACAGTGTCTCCAGGAAGGCCGGGTGGTTGGGGCCCAGGTGGGCGACGCGGTCCCCGCGGGCCACCCCGAGGGAGCGCAGTGCGTGGGCCAGGCGCAGGACCCGCTGGTGCAGTTCCCGGTAGGTGAGTTCCGTGTCCTGGTGGACGATCGCCGTGCGGTGCGGTGTCCTGCGGGCCCGGCGCGCGGGCCAGGAGCCGATGCCTTGGTTCAACACGGCGTCCCCCTCAGTCCTTGAGGAGCCCGAGCAGACGGGCGGCGTTCTCCTTGAGGATCTTGGGCCGGACCTCGGGCCTGATGTCGAGTCTGTCGAAGTCGGCGAGCCACCGGTCGGGGGTGATGACCGGGTAGTCGGACCCGAAGAGCACCTTGTCCTTGAGCAGTGAGCCGGCGTACCGCACCAGTTGCGGCGGGAAGTACTTCGGCGACCAGCCCGAGAGGTCGATGTACACGTAGGGCTTGTGCGTGGCGACGGCCAGGGCCTCGTCCTGCCAGGGGAACGAGGGGTGCGCCAGGATGATGCGCAGTTCGGGGAAGTCCACGGCGACGTCGTCGACGAGCATGGGGTCGGAGTACTTCAGCCGGATGCCGCCGCCGCCCGGCACGCCGGCGCCGATGCCGGTCTGGCCGGTGTGGAACAGCGCGGGCACACCGAGTTCCTCGATCGCCTCGTAGAGCGGGTACGCCATCCGGTCGTCGGGCGAGAACGCCTGGATGCTGGGGTGGAACTTGAAGCCGCGTACCCCGTGCTCCTCGACCAGGCGGCGGGCCTCGCGCACACCCGCCCGGCCCTTGTGCGGGTCGACGCTGGCGAACGGGATGAGCACGTCGCCGTGTTCGGCGCAGTTCTCCGCCACCTCCTCGTTGGGGATGCGGGGGTGGCCGGTGGCGTGCTCGGCGTCCACGGTGAACACCACGGCCGCCATGCGGCGCTCCCGGTAGTACGCGGCCGTCTCGTCGATGGTCGGCTGCCGGTGGCCGTGTGCCTTGAAGTACTCCTCGGAGGCGCCGAGGAGTTCCGGGCTCAGCGCTCCGTGGCCGCTCCTGGAGACCTCGGCGTGGGTGTGGACGTCGATGGCGGTCAGGGCGGTGACGTCGATGGCCTGGTCGCTCATCTCACGCCTCCGGGGCCTTGGGCGCCGGGATGCCGTACGTCTCGGGCTCGGCTCCGACGCCGTCGTGCCACTGTCGCGCGATCGCGTCGGCGCTCCAGCCGCCGTCGGCGAAGGCGACCGACTTCTCCGCGGGGTGGGACCACAGGGCGAGGCGGTCGCCGCCGACGCCGATGGCCTGGCCGGTGACGTCCTTCGAGGCGTCCGAGGCGAGGAAGGTGATGAGGCCCGCCACGTCCTCCACCGTGCCGAGGCCCTCGTCCTTGCGCAGCCGATCGGGCAGGGGGGCGCCGGTGCGCTCGGCCTCCTCGATGGCCGGCGCGAAGGCCGGGACGGTCCTGGTCATCTCGGTGGCCGCGACCGGGACGACCGCGTTGACGGTGATGCCCGCCCTGGCCAGCTCCATCGCCCAGGTGCGGGCCATCGCCACGATGCCCGCCTTGGCGGCGGCGTAGTTGGTCTGGCCGAAGTTGCCGCGCTGACCCGCGGGCGAGGAGATCAGCACGAGGCGGCCGCCGGTCCCCTGTTCGCGCATCCGCACCGCGGCGGCGCGGGCGCAGGTGAAGGTGCCGCGCAGATGGACCTTCACGACGGCGTCGAAGTCGTCGTCGGTCATCTTCCACAGCACCCGGTCGCGCAGGATGCCGGCGTTGGTGACGAGGACGTCCAGGTGCCCGAACTCCCGCACCGCCGTCCCGGTCAGCCGCTCGGCGGCCTCGCTGTCGCCCACGGCCGCCACGACGCCGACCGCCTTGCCGCCGGCCGAGGCGATGGCGTCGACCGCGGCGTCGACCACGTCGGCGTCGATGTCGTTGACGACCACGGAGGCTCCGGCGGCGGCGAGGGCCCGGGCGTAGGCGAATCCCAGTCCGCGTCCGCTTCCGGTGACGACGGCGACCTTCCCGTGCAGATCCATGACAGTGCCTCTTCCTGTGTGCGGTGGTGCCGGCAGAGCTGTCGCCCATGAAAGATCGACAGGATTCCTGTTGGTTGGACTCAGTGTTCTCGTTCAACAGGATTCCTGTCAATGCCTTGAACGGGCCGCGAGGACGTGCGGGCCGGCTGCCACGGGAGGCGTGGCACGGCACGACGAGGACGGTGGGGTCCGCGGCGGCGGACGAGGAGGGGGCGGGCTCCTAGCCGCTTCACCTGCTCAAGCGGACGGAACCGTCGTGCGGGCCCGCCTGTCGGGGAACGCATGGCCCGTGGCCCGGGCCCGCCGGCGTCGAGCGCCCGCGGACCTGCCCGGAGAGCGCGCACCGGGCCTTGCCCTGACGCGCGCGGGCGGACCGGCGGAAGCGGACCGCGCCGAGGTCGACCGGCGTGCGGGGCCGCGTCGGAGCCGACGGGTGTACGGGGGCGTCGAGGTCGACCGGCGTGCGGACCGACGCCCGGATCAGACGGGACGGGTGGGACAGGCGGGGCGGCCGGAGCGGGCGGGGAATCCTGCGGGAGCACTCCCCGCGGCCGGCCGGCTCACGGCTTCGAGCGGGTCGCCTCGTCCAGTCTGCGTGCCTGCGCCGCCTGTTCGAACGGGGTGTCCCCGTGCGGTCTGCGGTCGCCGAGCGAGGCGTACAGCTCGGCTATGGCGGCGGAGTCGTGGTGGCAGGACAGTTCGGCCAGTTCGGGCGAGACCGTGGCGAGGATCTGCCGGAACCGGATCTCGGCGAGCGGCCCGAGGCGGTCGTGGATCTGGACGAAGACGCGCTGGGCGCGGGGGCGGTCCCAGCCGGCCGGCAGCAGTTCGGCCGGCAGGTCCGGGTCGCTCTCCGGGAAGCGCCGCCAGGCCACCCGCAGTTCGGTGCGCGTCCGCAGCGCCTCCGCCGGGCTGATGCGGCCGGCGTCGAGGTGGTCGAGCACCGGTTCGTAGCGTTCGGCGAAGCTGCGGTACTCCTGGTTCAGCGCGCTCAGGTCGAAGGCGGACACCGGGTCGCCCTGCCGGGTCCCGCCGGGCACCGTGGTGGAGCGCAGCACGGTCGCGGTCTCGATGCCGAGCTGCCGCAGCAGGTCCTGGGCGTCCTCGCCCAGGTCGCGCGGCGACACCCACATGCCGTCGTAGAGGGCGGCGAATCCCAGTACGCGCAGCCGTGAGCGGAGCGCGGTCCGCAGGGCGCGGTCCCGCTCGGGCACGGAGAACGCGACGACCGTCCACCGGCCGTCCCACTCGGGCGCGGTGACCCCGAACGTCAGCATGCGGTGAGTGCGCTCGACGATCACCTCGGAGGTGCGCGGGGGGATGCCGTACGCCGTCGTGCGTCCGCTGCGCGAGGTGTCCAGCAGGCCGCGGGCCACGAGGCGGCGCATGGCCGCCCTGGCGCCGTCCGGTGTCACGCCGAAGTCGGCGAGCAGTCTGACCAGTGCGGTGGCGGGGATGTGCTCGTCGCGCCAGTACCAGAAGTCGCCCAGCAGAGAGGTCAGCAGGAGCTGGGGCTCCGCCCCGCTCTGAGCCCGGGGCAGCTCGGCCTTCGGCAGGTCCTTCCCCATGGCACCTCGGTTCCTGGGCGGCCGTCGTGTCGCGTCGAATGTATCGCACGACCCTTGTCATTGGTGACACCTCATGCGACGCCCAGCGGCGATACCGACAATGACGCGGATCTCGCTCCATGCAAGGGAACGCCCTCATGCGCACCTCTCGATCCCACCGGCGGTGGCGAACGCCACGGCACACTGACCACCGCGCTCATCTCCGTGCCGGCCCTCGCCGACCGCGGCGCGTCCGGGGAGGACGGCGTTCCGTCCCCGTCCGCCGAAGCGGTGCCCGCCCTGCATGACGCCCTGCCCGGGTCCGTCAAGGACCCCGGTGTCCCGCGGTTCGCCGGCGACTCGCACCCGTCCTTCCGCTCGGTCGGCGCCGACGGTTCCGTGACCGGCGTCGACAGGGACCTCCAGGAAGCCCTCGGGAAGGTGCTCGGAGCGCGGACCGAGGTCAAGATCGTGAACAACCTCCCCGCGGCGCAGCAGGGCATGCTCGGCGGGCGCTACCAGGCGTTCGACGGGCCGGTGCAGGCCACGGCCGAACGCGAGCGGCAATTGGGGCTCCGCGCCCCGCAGGCTCACGGCGACGGCCCGGCGAAGACCTCTTGACGACGTGCTTGTCCTCTTTTCCCTGGTGCTGAGCGTGGTGCGGGAGAGCGGGCCGCCGGCCCCCGCCGGGGTGCCCCCGTACCGAAGCCCTTCGACGTGACGCCCCGGCCGTCCGCGGTGCACGGGCCGCCGCGGCCGGGTTCGTCGTACGCGCCGACGGCCACGGCGGCGCGACCATGGGACGGCGCGTGCGGGCAGGCGGACGGAGCGTTCCACGGTGTGGCCTCTCCGCCGGGCTTCCTGAGGACCTGTCAGGTGCCGCTCACGGCGCGCCCGGAACAGAATGGTCTTCTTGCGATTCCCTCGTCAGTATGAGTGTCTCCTTTATTTCGTGCGCGCTGTACCCGGGCGTCCGGCCGGGACCGGTCCCGCTTCCTGCCGGAGAACGGTCAGTTGTGCACGAGTCCCAGGTCGTACAGGCTCTCCGCGGTGTCCACGAGGGTCGTCGCCACGTCCCTGGGGTGCCAGCCGAGGACCGCGCGGGCCTTGTCGGTCCGCAGGACCGGGACCTTGCCCAGCTGACCGGCCGCCTCCCGCAGGGCGGGGTCCGTCCGGGCGGCCTCGCGCACCTGGTCCGCGGTCAGCTCCCGGGTGGGCACCCGGGCCGCGCGCTCGCCCAGGTGCTCGGCGAGGAGGGCCGCCATCCGCAGGAAGCTGATCGCGGTGTCGCTGCTGACGAGGAAGCGCTCGCCCGCCGCGTCCGGGTGGGTCATGGCCCGCAGGTGGGCGTCGGCGACGTCGCGGACGTCCGCCACGCCGAAGTACTGCGGGGCGACCACCGGCAGCGCGCCGTCGAGCATCGCCTTGACCAGGGCCACCGACACCGACAGGCGGGGGGTGAGGAGCGGGCCGAAGATGCCGGTGGGGTTGATCACCGCCAGTTCCGTCCGCCCGCCCTGGGAGGCCATGAAGTCCCAGGCGGCCCGTTCCGCCACGGTCTTCGATCTGATGTAGGGGGTGAGGTCGTCGTCCGGGTCGGTCCAGTCCCCCTCGTCGTAGGTGTCGCCGGGCTTGCGGCTGTAGCCGATCGCGGCGAAGGAGGAGGTCAGCACCACCCGTTCCACCCCTTCGTCGCGGGCTGCCCGCAGCACGCGCAGGGCTCCGTCCCGGGCGGGCACGATCAGCTCGTCGGGGTGCCGCGGCACCCCGGCCGGGAACGGCGAGGCGACGTGCAGCACGTAGGTGCAGTCGCGGGCGGCCTCGGCCCACCCGGCGTCCGCGGACAGGTCCGCCCGGACCACCTCCAGCCGCTCCCCGGGATCGGCCGCGCCGCCCGCCGCTGCTGCCGCCCGGACCTCGGCCGCCCGCTGCGGTGAGCGGACCGTGGCGCGCACGCGGTGACCGGTGTCGAGCAGCCGCCGGACGACGTGTGCGCCGAGGTAGCCGTTCCCTCCGGTCACGAGGACGAGTTCACCGCTCCGGGCGGGCACCGGGCCGGCCGGAGATGCGTAGGGGTCGTGCGTCATGTCCTGCTCCTGGTCGTGTCGGCGGCCGTGCGCGCGGTCAGCGCAGCTCCCGCGCCGTGTGCGTGATCTTCTCGACGGAGCGGTGCTCCGCCTCGGCGTCCCCGCGCTCGCGCGCGTCCCAGAGGTCGGCCTTCAGCCGCAGATAGCGCAGCCGGACGCGCAGGTGCCCGATCTCCTGCTCCACCCGCTCGGCGTTGCGCTCGAACAGCGCGCGCATCCGGGCCGCGTCGCCGTCGGCCCCGTCCAGGTGGCGGAGGTAGGCCCGCATGTCCTGGACGCTCATACCGGTGGCCCGCAGGCAGCCCAGTGCCTGGATCGTCTCCACGGCGGGGCCGCCGTACCGGCGGTGCCCGCTGCTCTCGTCGCGCGGCACCGGGGCGATGAGGCCGATCTTCTCGTAGTAGCGCAGCGTCGCCTCCGACAGGCCGCTCAGCCGCGACACGTCCTGGATCGACACCGAGGCCGCGTCCGCGGCGGTGGCCTTCTCTGTCGTTGCCATGACCCCAGCTTCGGACACATGAAGCGCTTGAGGTCAAGCCCGCCCGGCCGGGGAGCCCGCGAACGGGCGCGGGGCCGGTGCGCCGCCCCTCGGGGCGCCGCACCGGCCCGTCCTCACCTCACCGTTCCCGGCGGTGGCCTACGGGGCCACGCCGCAGCTCTTGCCTCCGAGGGTGAAGGCCCGCGGATCGGCCGGCGAGCCGCTCGCCGTGCCGTTGAAGCCGAAGTTCACCGTGGCGCCGGGCGCGAGGGTGGTGTTCCAGCTCTCCGGCCGCGCGACCACGTCCCGTCCGGTCTGGGTGACCTTGGCGCTCCAGGCCTGGGTGACGCGCTGGTCGTCCGCGAAGGACCACTTCAGCTCCCAGGGGCTGACCGCGCTCCTTCCGGTGTTCTTCAGCGTCACCTGGGAGGTGAAGCCGCTGTTCCAGCGGTACGAGTGGTAGGTCACCTCGCACACCTCGTCGCCGCCCGGGTTCTCACCGCCCGGGTTGCCTCCCCCGAGGTCGTCCAGATACGAGGCGACCCAGGCCAGCGGGGCGTTCCAGTTGATGGTGATCTCGTTGGTCGCCCAGGACTCGATGTCGTCGATGTAGCACATGGCGGGGGCGCAGCCCTTGAGCTTGTCCTGGGCCACCGGGTCCTCGATGCCGACGTTCGGGCCGCCCGCGACCGAGCCGGGCGCCGGGTTCGGCAGCGAGGCGTCGAGCTGGTGCGCCCAGAAGCGGTGGTGCTGGTTGTGGGAGTCCCGCTCGCCGTAGCCGGTGATGTACGACTGGTTGAGCGGGTTGCGGCCCAGCAGGTACTCCATGCCGTGCAGCACCGCGTCCCGGTAGCCGGTCTCACCGGTCAGGTCGTGGGCCGTCGCGAGCACGACCATGTTGTTGAGGACCTGGCTGTTGGAGCCCCAGACGTAGGCGTCGTCCTCCGGTGCGTACGGCACGCCGTAGGCCGAGTTGCGGGAGTCCGCCGCGTAGCCGTCGGCCGCCTCCAGGACCATCGCGCGGACCGAGGAGAGCTGGCTGCCGGTGAGCTCGTTGGGCACGGTGGCCAGGCTCAGCGCGCCCAGCCCGGCCGTCGCGCCCCAGGACAGCCCGCCGCGCGGGAAGACCGCGTCGGTGTCACCGTGCAGCGGGGAGTCCAGCACCGCCTGGCGGAAGGTGTCCTCGCCCGTGGTCACGAACAGCTCGGCCGCCGCCCAGTAGAACTCGTCGCGCACGTCGGTGTCGGGATAGGCGCCGCCGCCCACACCGTCGTTCGGGTCGGCCAGCACGTCCGGGTGCGCCTTCGCCGCCGCCCAGGCGCTGCGGGCCGTCTTCAGGCACTTCGCGGCGAACTCCGCGTCGTACGCCTTGAACAGCCGGGCGCACTGGGCCGCGGTGGCCGCGACGTTCAGGGTCGCCGCGGTGGTCGGCGGGTGCAGCTCGCGGGGCTGCGGGTCCGCGGACGGGAGCAGCGGCAGCCCGGTCCAGGCGCGGTCATGGATCTTGTGGTGCACCATGCCGGCCAGCGGCTCGCCCTCGGGCACCTGCATCCGCATCAGGAAGTCCAGCTGCCAGCGGGCCTCGTCGAGGACGTCGGGGACGCTGTTGCCGCGCTCGGGGACGCGCAGCTTCCCGTCGCCGAGGGCCGTGCCGTCCGCGCCCTCGGTGTGCAGGGTGCGCTCGTAGGCGGCCATCACCTGGGCGACGGAGATACCGCCGTTGACGACGTACTTGCCGTGGTCGCCCGCGTCGTACCAGCCGCCGGAGACGTCGAGCCGGTAGTCGCAGTCGCCCGCCTGGCACGGCACGTCGGTGTCGCCCTGGTTGGGGGCCACGCCGATGTGACCGGCCGGGCGCGCGTACTCCTCGCCGACGAGGTCCGCGTCGATCTCGATGCCGCTGCGGTTGTGGTAGAAGTACGCGAGCGCGTCGCCGCGCAGGTCGGAGTAGAGGTCGTCGCCGATGGTGAACGGCTCGCTGGTCTCCTCGCCGATGCTGACGGTGTAGCCGTCACCGGCCTTGGTGACCGACGTGAAGTCGAAGGTGTGGACGTTCTGCCGGGAGGTGGAGTCGACCCCTGCCGGACTGGTCCTCCCGCGCGCCCGCTCGGTGCCGGCGCCGTCCTTCAGCACCCAGGTCTGCGGCTCGGTGCTCTCGGTGACGAAGGTCCCGGTCTTCGGCCCGCCGGTGAGGTAACCGACCTGGTTGACCCGCACCGGCGAACCGGTGTCCGGCTCGTAGACGGGCGGCTCCGCGCCACCGGTCAGCGAGACGTCGTCCACGCAGAAGGTGTACCCCCCCTCGCCGCCGCCCACCTGGAAGGCGAGCTGGGCCGCCGTGTGGTCGGCCTTGGCGGTGAAGACGTGCTCGAAGGTCTCCGCCGTCGCCCCGACCGGATCGGCCGCGGACAGCTCGGCGGTGTACGGGTCGGTGGCCATCTGCACGTTGGCGCGGATGGTGAGCGGGGCGGTGGCGGTGGCGGTGTAGCGCAGGGTGTAGCTCTCGCCCGTCGTCAGGGGCAGGCCGTTCTGGCCGAGGATGGCGTCCCAGGGGTTGGCCGTACCGGCGGGGACGTCGGCGCACAGACGCCCGTCGGCGATGCTGCCCGGGCTGTTCTCGGTCCACCACCAGCCGGTGGTGCCGGCCGAGAAGTCGCCGTTGGAGACGAGTTCGGGGCCGTCCGCGGCGCGGGCCTCGGCGGCGGTGGCGGACCCGGCCAGGGCGCCGCCCAGCAGTCCGGCGACGGCGACGGCGGAGAGCACCGCGTGTCTGCGGCGGTGCGTCCGTCCGCGCCGGGCCGGCGCGGACAGCGGGGATCGGGGGAACGGGAGGTGGGGCACGGCTCTGTCCTTCCGCGCGGGAGGGGCGGGGCAGTGGTGGCATAGGTCGGGTCATGGGGCGCTGGGAGCGCTCCCACGGCATCGTGGTGCCGCATCGGGCCCTCGTCAAGGTGTCGCGCGCACGACAATTCTCGGCCGAAAACAGTGTGGACGGGAGCCTGCCCCTTGCGGGTCACGTCATCCGGGGACCCTCCGGACGGCCGTCGGCGCGCGAGCCGGAGAGGCCGGCGTGCGGACCGGTCCCGGGGCCGACGGCGGCCACGAGGACGAACCGCTCGGCCTCCTGCTCCGGTGCCCGGGACAGGTTCCAGTGGCTTGCCAGCGGCGAAGGTGCACGAGCCGGGACCCGATCCCGACGAGGCGTGGAGTGCGGCCGGGAAGTGCTCGACCACGGCATCGGGTCCCGCCGCCGCACGCCTTCGGCGACCGCGGTGACGCCGACGCCGCGCCGGCGTGTCCCGGCCGGCCGAGCGTCGGCCCGTTGCCGGTACTGCCGCTGGTACGCCGCGAGGGGACTCCGCGCGGGCCCGCTCGATCAGCGGTGCCGGCCGCCGGCTGCCGGCTCCGTCGGCACCGGGAGGGCGGGGCCGGCCGGCTCTCAGGTCCGCCCTCCCCGTTCCGCGCTCATCGCGGTGCCGTGGCGCCGGCCGGCGGCTCCTCGGTGTCCAGGGCGTCCGCGGGGTCCGCGGCGTCCATGCGGAACTCGGGCGGTTCCCGGCGCAGACCGCGGGTGAGCACGAGCAGGTACACGACGCCGAGGACGAGCCAGGCGACGCCGAGCAGTACGGCGGTGTGGTTGAGCCTGGTCAGCAGGTACACGTCGGCGACGGCGCCGAGGACCGGCAGGACGACGTGGGTGAGGACGGGCCGCGTGGTGCCGTTCCCGCGGTGCGCCCGCCATGCCGCGATCACGCAGAGGTTGACGAGGGCGAAGGCCAGGAAGGCGCCGAAGTTGATGAACGAGGTGGCCGTGTCCAGGGACAGCTTGGTGGCGAGCAGCCCGATGACGGCGATGACCAGCAGGTTGAACAGAGGGGTGCGCAGCCGCGGGTGCAGCCGGCCGAAGGTGCGGCGCGGCAGCACCCCGTCGCGGCCCATGACGTACATCAGCCGGCTGGTGCTGGCCTGGATGGCGACGCAGGAGGCCATGCCCCCGACGAGGGTGATGGCGTTGATGACGTTGGCGAAGCCCTTGCCGCCGGCCAGGACCGCCACCTCGTACCCGGCGGTCGACTCGTCCTGGAAGGAGGCTCCGGGGTGCACCCACTGCAGCAGGAACGAGATCACGAAGAAGACGCCGCCGCCTACGAGGACGGTGAGCAGGATGCCGCGGGGGACGGTGCGCCGCGCGTCGCGCACCTCCTCGCTGAGGGTGCTGATGGCGTCGAAGCCGAGGAAGGAGTACGCGGCGATCGCCGCGGCCGCGGTGACGGTGCCCAGCGAGGCGGCGGGGTTCCACAGGGCGTGTGCGCCGTCCGCCGTGGGCGCGCCGCCGACCGTGTGGACGCAGACGGCGACGAGCGCCAGCAGCCCCACTGCCGTCAGGCCGAGCAGGACCTTGTTGACGCGGTCGGCGATGACGATGCCCAGGGCGTTGACGAGCGTGGTGACGGCGATGACGACGACCAGCCAGCCCCAGGTCGGCAGGGACGGGAACTGCACGTGGAGGTAGAGGGCCTGGATCAGCCACGCCACCATCGGCAGGAAGAGGTAGTCGAGCAGCAGGGCCCAGCCGGCGAGGAAGCCGATGCGCGGGCCGAGCAGCCTGCGCGCGTAGGTGTAGACCGACCCTGAGGCGGGGTGGTCGCGGGCGAGCTTGCCGTAGCTCAGCGCCGTCAGGGTCATGGCCAGCGTCGCCACGAGGTACGCGGTGGGGGCCACGCCGGCCGAGGTGCCGGCGATGACGCCGAAGGTGGAGACCACGATGGCCGGAGCCATGTAGGACAGGCCGAAGACGACGATCGACAGCAGGCCGAGCCGGGGGACGAGTCTGCCGGAGGTCTCAGGGGCTGAGGTCATGCCGTTTCCGCCGTTTCGTCGAAGGGGTGCCGGAGGCCGCCGGTGCCCCAGGTCGCGGGGTCGATCCTGCCGGAGTAGAGGGGGAGCTCGACCGGGGCGTCACCGGGCCGGAACTGCTCCCAGGGCCGGTTGAGGCCGGCGGTGCCGTACCGGCGGACCCGGTCGGTCTCGCCGAGGTCGATGACGTCGGTGAGCACGCAGTCCTCGGCGCTCGGCGCCTGCGTGCGGACACGGCCCTCCGGGTCCACCAGGAGGCTGCGTCCCAGGCCGGTGGGGGCGGCGGCGTTGACGCTCGCGACGAACACCTGGTTGGTGATCGCGTTCGCGCGGGCCAGCACCACCTCCTGCTCCCGGTCGCTGGTGGGCGTCTGCACGAGGTTGACGATCAGCTGCGCCCCCAGGTGGGCGAGGTTGCGCGAGATCTCCGGGAACCACGCGTCGTAGCAGATCGACAGGCCGACCCGGCCGTACTCGCCCATGTCGAGGACGACGAACTCGTTGCCGGGTGCCGTCGTCTCGTACGGGCGCCACGGGCAGATCTTCCGGTAGGCGGTGACGCGCCGCCCGTCGGGGGAGTAGACCGGGGCGGTGTTGTGGATCCGGCCGTCGCCGCCCCGCTCGTAGAGGGTGCCGGGCATCAGCCAGACACCGAGGTCCCCCGCGAGTTCGGCGAGCCGCCGGTCGCGGGGCCCGTCCAGCGGTTCGGCGAGTTCCTCGGGGGCCGCCGCCTCGCCGCCGGGGCCGGACGCGGGCTCGGGAGTGGCGAGGTGGAGCTCGGGGTGGACGAAGAGGCGCACTGTCGGCCGCTGCCGGGCCAGCCGCTCCAGCCCGAAGGCGAAGGAGTCGAGGTCGCCCGAGGGGTGGGCGGGCGCCTGGACGAGCGCAAGGGGGAGGGGTGAAGCCATGCGGAACTGCCTTCCGTGATTTGTTAAACGAAATTTGATTAATGAACCGGCCAGGTGTCAAGAGTCGATCGGCCGCGTGAGAGGATGAGCGCATGGCGCGCCCCCGCAACCAAGCCGCCCGCCGCGCACACCTCGTGCAGGCCGCGGCGCAGACGGTGCTCGACCGGGGCGTGACCAACGCCCGCCTGCGGGACATCGCCGACCGGGCGGGCCTGACCCCCGCCTCGGTCCTGTACTACTACCCGGACGTCAACGACCTGCTGGTCGCCGTGTTCGAGCAGGGCACGGAGACGTACGTGCTGCGCCGCCAGGAGGCCGTGGAGGCCCGCACCACCGACTGGGACAGGCTCTCCGCGTGCGTCGCGTCGGGCGTCCCCTTCCCCGGCGAGGCCGAGACGACGAGCCGCCTGCTGTACGAGCTGCTGCCCGTGGCCTTCCGCAGCGAGGCGGCCGGCGCGCGGCAGCGGGCCTTCGTCGCCCAGCAGACGGGCCTGTACCGGCGCGTGCTGGACGAGGGCGCCGCGTCCGGCGCGTTCCGCCTCGCCGCCCCCTCCGACTTCCTCGCCCGCGGCTTCGTGGCACTGGAGGACGGCTACGGCATCGACGTCCTCTCCGGGGCGGCCACCGCCGAACAGGTCGAGGAGCGCCTGCTGCACCACGCCCGGCTGGTCACCGGGGTGTCCGGAGCCGAGGTACCCGGAACCGGGGCGTCCGGCGCCGGCCGGTGACACCGTCCGGGGAGCGGAGGGCGGCGACCGCTTCGGTGTAGGACGGTCCTCGTAGGGGACTCGCCGACGTCCGAAAGCCGGCGGAAGGGCCGGGGGAGTCCCTGCCGGGAACCCGGCGGGGAAGCCGCGGCTTTTTTCCTAGTGATTTCCCGTGAAAGTGAGAACGGGCATGGATCGGCGGTGTGGTCATTGCGTGGCGCACCGGTCGTCGCCCGGTGAAGAAAGCGTGCGTGAGGGGGAGGCGGGGTGCCGTGATTCCGGTCGATATGACCGATGCGTTACTTCGAGAACGCGGGAAAAGCGAACCGCTGCGCTGCCGGCCTTCTGGTGCAGGCATCGGCCTCCCGTATTCTCCGTTCCCTTCGAACCGGCCGACTGCGTACCGTAATTGATCGCATCGCGTACGCTGTCGCCGGTCGTGTGGACCCGGTGTCCGCTGCCGGGGATCCATGGCGAGGGCCCTCGGCGCTGCTCGGCTGTCCCGGTGTCATGGGGAATCGAATACGAGGTGCGTGGTGCGGTGAACGCGTATAAGCGGATGCTGGTCCCTTCCGTTCTTGCGGGAGTGGCCTCGACCCTGTTGACCGGGTGCGGATTCGGATTCGGCGGGTGGGCGGACTCGGGTCCCGAAGTGGTCGTCGGAATGTCCGACGACGTGCTGGCCACGGACCCCGCCTCGGGTTACGACCCGGGTTCCTGGCTCCTGTTCAACAATGTCTTCCAGTCCCTGCTCAGCTTTCCCAACGGAGGCACCGAGCCCCGACCGGAAGCCGCCGAGAGTTGCGCCTTCACCGACAGCCGCGCCCGGATCTACCGGTGCACCCTCAAGGACGGCCTGAAGTTCAGCAACGGTGACCCGATGACCGCGGAGGACGTCAAGTTCTCCTTCGACCGGATGCGCAAAATCAACGATGCGTCCGGCCCCGCCGTGATGTTCCAGACGCTCGACATGGTGGAAACGCCGAACGAGAAGACGGTGGTCTTCCGGCTCAAGGTCTCCGACGCCACCTTTCCCAGCAAAATAGCGTCCGGTGCCGGTTCCATCGTCAACCACCGCTCATACGACCTGGACGAACTGCGCGACGACGGCGGTGCGGTCGGCTCCGGGCCGTACACACTGGAGTCGTTCGACAGGAACGAGGCCGTCTTCGCGGTCAACGAGAACTACAAAGGCACCGCCGAGGTGAAGAACTCCGGCATCAGGCTGAAGTTCTTCCACGCCGACCGGAGCGCCCTGAAGCAGGCCGTGCTCGACGGCGGGGTCGACGTCGCGTACCGCGGCCTCAGCGCCCGCGACATCGCCGCCATCGAGGAGCAGGGCTACAAGGAAGGGGTCGAGGTCGTCGAGGGGGACAGCGCCGAGGTCCAGCACCTGGTCTTCGACATGGACGATCCGGTGGCCGGCAGGCTCGGCGTGCGCAGGGCGGTGGCCCACCTGATCGACCGCGAGGCCCTCATCAAGGAGGTGCACCGGGACACCGCGATCCCTCTGTACTCGATCGTGCCGGCGGGCATCGGCGGTCACAACACCTCCTTCTTCGACCGGTACGGCGCCCGCCCGTCCAAGTCCGCGGCCAAGGCGGCCCTGCGGGCCGAGGGCATCACGGACAAGGTCGAGCTGACCCTCTGGTCGACCCCGTCCCGCTACGGACCCGCCACCGACCAGGAGCTGGCGGCCATCGCCGACCAGCTCAACGCCAGCGGACTGTTCGACGCCGAGATGAAGTCCGTGCCGTTCGACCAGTACGAGAAGGACATCCTCGCGGGCCGGTACGGCGTCTACGTCAAGGGCTGGGTGCCGGACTACCCGGACGCCGACAACTTCACGGCGCCCTTCTTCGGTGAGGGCAATGTGCTGGGCAACCACTACACGAACCGCGACATCACCGACTCGCTCCTGCCCTCCACCGCCGCCGCCGGCGACCGCACCTCCACGGTGAGGGAGTTCGGGCGGATCCAGGACATCGTGGCCGAGGAGGTGCCGGTCCTGCCGGTGTGGCAGGGCAAGCAGTACGCGGTCGTCCGCGAGGGCGTCCACGGCACCAACTACTGCCTGGACGCATCGACCGTGTTCCGCTTCTGGGAGCTCGGAAAGGAGTGAGCCGTGCTCGCGGGCGCCCGGCTCCTCCGGCCGGCGGCACCCCCGGCCGAGCGCGGCCGCCGACCGGTCTGACGGCCCGTCGGCCCGGAGTGACCGCACGGGCCGTCAGACCGGTACGGCGGCCACGGACTTGCCCGCGAGCGGTCGGCAGCCCGCTCAGCGGGGCGTCGCCGCCGTGAGGGAAAGAGCGGGGACGCCGGGCGGCGCCGTACGCGCGGGCTGCGGGGGCGGGCCGGCCGGCCGCTCGGGAACCACCGCGCCGGTGCGCCGGAACTCGCTCGGGCTGACCCCCCGTATCCGTTTGAACGCCGCGCTGAACGCGAACGCGTCGGAGTAGCCCACGCTGCGGGCGATCTCCGCGACGGTCGCCGTGCCCCGCTCGGTCAGCAGGTCCGCCGCGAGCGTCATCCGCCAGCGGGCGAGGTAGGTGAGCGGTGGTTCGCCGACCAGGTCGGCGAACCGCTTGGCCAGGGTGGAGCGCGACACCCCGATCCGGCCGGCCAGCGAGGAGACCGTCCACGGCGCCGCCGGTTCGGCGTGCAGCAGGCGCAGCGCGTCGCCGACGACCGGGTCACGCTGGGCGGCGTACCAGGCCGGCGGTTCACCGCCCGGCCGGTCGAAGTAGTCGCGCAGCGCGCACACCAGCAGCCAGTCCAGCAGCCGGTCGAGGACCACCTGCTGGCCCGGGGTGTCGGCGGCGACCTCGGCGGCGAGGTGGTCCAGCACGGGGTCGGTCCCGCCGCCGGAGTCCACGCGCACCACGACGGGCAGCGCGTCCAGCAGCCTGCGGCTGATCTCGCCGCGCACCGGGTAGGCGCCGACGATCAGCGTCGTCGCACCGTCGCCCGCGGCGTCGTCGGTGTCGTTCCAGCCGAGCCGGTGCCGGGTGCCGCCCTGCTCGGGCGTCGCGCAGTGCTCGCCGCACGCGACCGGCTCGGCCCGGGTGCCGACCTCGTCGACGAAGGTGAACGGGGCGGGGCCCCGCACGATGACCGTCTCGCCGGCGCCGAGCCGTTCGGGCGGACGGTGCTCCGGCACGATCCAGCCCGTACCGGTGAGGACCGTGCACAGCGTCAGGGGCGCGCCGTCCACGAAGCGCAGCGCCCAGGGCGGGGACAGGGTCGAGCTGCCGAACAACGAGCCCTGGGCCCGCATCCCGCGGAGGAGGTCACCGAACGCGTCCATCCACCGAGGTTAGACGATGACAAAGGCGATCCGGTTTCTCACCCATGGATGCGTCCGAGCGGGCGCCGTTGAATGCTTCCATGAGCAACGACACCACGAGCAACGACACCACCCTCGTCCTCGGCGCGACCGGCAAGACCGGCCGGCGGGTCGCCGCCCGGCTGAGGCTGCGCGGCACACAGGTGCGCGCCGCCTCCCGGACCAGCCGGACCCGCTTCGACTGGTCCGACCCCAGCGGCTGGGACACGGCCCTGCAGGGCGTCGACGCCGTCTACGTGGTGCCCCCGCCCGTGCCCGGACCGGTGCACGAGTTCGTGGCGCGGGCCGAGGCCGCCGGCGTGCGGCGGCTGGTCCTGCTCTCCGGACACGGCGCCGACACCTGGGGCGACTCCACGTTCGGCCTGGAGATGCGGTCGGCCGAGGACGCCGTGCGCGGCTCGGCGCTGGAGTGGACCGTCCTGCGCGCGTCGAACTTCGACCAGAACTTCGACGAGGACCTCTTCCACGCCCCGCTGGTCGCCGGCGAGCTGGCGCTCCCGGCCGGTGCGGTGCCCGAGCCGTTCATCGACATCGAGGACGTCGCCGACGCCGCGGCCGCGGTACTGGCCGAGCCCGGCCGGCACGCCGGACGGGTCTACGAGCTGACCGGGCCGCGCGCGCTGACCTTCGCCGAGGCGGTCGAGCTGATCTCCCGGGCGTCCGGGCTGCCCATGACCTACCGGCAGATCCCCTCCGCCGAGTACGCCGCGACGCTGGTGAAGGAGGGCTGGGCCGAGGACGACGCCCACCATGTCGCCGAGATGTTCGTGCTGATGGAGCGCGGGGTGATCGCCGAGGCGACGGACGGCGTCGCCACCGTGCTGGGGCGCGCGCCCCGGACCTTCGAGGACTACGTCGTACGGGCCGCGGCAGCGGGAGCCTGGCGGCGATGACCGCCTCCGGCGGACGCCCCGAGGCCCGCAGGGCTCCAGCGGGCGGAAGCCCGCGCACCGGGGCGGTCTCCGCGGACGGTCGCCGCCGCGCGTCCGAGGCGCACCGCACCGCCCCACCCGCCGCGCATACGGGTCGCACCACACCGTCCCGCCCGCCCGCCGCGCCAGCGGCGACTGAACGGCACGAGCCCACCGTCACCACCGTCACATCTTGCGAAAGGACCACGACGAGCACCGCCACCGGCCTGCTGACCGCCGAGGACATCGCGTTCCTCGCACGCCCTCCGCACGGGTTCCTGTCCGTGGCCTCGGGAACGCAGCCGCCGCAGCCCCGGCGCCACTGCCCGGCGAGGGCGGGGGACGTCACCGCCTCGGCCCACAGCGGCAGGAACGCCCGGCCGGTCCCTCGCGGCCGGGCCCGCGGACGTAGCCCCCGATCAGGCGGACCAGGCGTGCGAGCCCGGGGCAGGTCGGCGACGCCCAGGAGGAAGCCGCTCCGGCCGGACTTCGCCGCGCGCCAGGCCGGGCCTGCTTCGAGCCGAAGCAGTGGGTGGCGATGCCGCGCCTGTACCCGGCCCGCTCACCGGCGTTGGCCAGGGGCGGGGCGCGTGCCCCCGGACTCCGCCACCAGGTCCGCGGTCGCCGCGAGCAGCGTGCCTGCCGGACCGTGCCGGTGACACGGACTAGCTTTTTGGTCTACTGTTGGACGGTAATTCCAACGGTGTGTCGGGCATCCTCGGGCACCTGCCGCGGGATGCGCACGGCGTGCTGTCCGGCAGGGCGGCACCGGCCTCCCGTCGATGCAGGACACATCCGGTATCGACCTGGGAGAGGTGCCCGTGGCGCGTGTCACCGACGACGAGGAACAGGGCCGGCGCGACGTCTCGGACGCGTCCGGCCCGGCCGGGGCGGACGAGCACCTGATCCGCGAGGCGGAGAAGATCGCTGTCGCCCTGGGCCGGATGTTCCCGGGCCTGTGCGAGGTGGTCCTGCACGATCTGCGCGACCCGCAGCACGCCGTCCGGGCGATCGAGAACAACCTCTCCGGCCGGCAGGTCGGGGACCCCGCGACCGAGCTGGGCCTGGCCCGCATCGCCGACCCGCACTATCCGAGCGTGCTCCAGAACTACCCCAACCGGTTCCCCGACGGCCGTCCGGCCAAGAGCACGTCGATCGGCATCAAGAACGCCGCGGGGGAGTACATCGCGGCCCTGTGCCTGAACCTCGACGTCTCCGTCCTGTCGCCGGTCACGCTCGCCCTGTCCAACCTCGTCGCCACCGACACCGGGCACCGCGAGCAGCCACTGGAGACGCTGCGGAACCGCAACGCGCGCGAGCTGCGCCGGACGGTCGAGGCCCGGTCGGCGGAGCGCGGAGGCACCCCGAGGTCGCTGAACCGCGAGGCCAAGAAGGCGCTCGTGCGACAGCTGCACCAGGAGGGCTACTTCGACTCCCGCGACGCCGCGCAGACCATCGCCGACCTGCTCGGCGTGTCCCGGGCGACCGTCTACAACTACACCAAGTGAGACGGCGTTCGTGGTCGCCGCGGGACGGGACCCCGTCTCCGCCGCCGCACCGTCTCCGCCGTCCCCGGTGGACGACGGGGAACCGACGGTGCCGGCCGGTCGTCACCCCCGCATCGCGACGTACTGCGGTCCCCTCCACCCCGCACATCGCGCCGCACCGAGGTCTGCTCCCCGCCTTCGGGCCCGGCTCCTCGAGAAGAACGGACGTACCCCTGTGACCCTCACCCCGCCCGCGGCCGGCGTCCGGACGCTGGCCGACCCCGACACCCCGTTCGCGGTCGTCGACGTGCACAAGGCGCTGCGCAACATCGAACGGCTCGCCCGGCGCGCCGACCGGCTCGGGGTCGCGCTGCGCCCGCACGTGAAGACGGCCAAGAGCCTCGACGTGGCGGCGCTCATGCACGACGGCACCCACTGTCCCGTCACCGTCTCCACGCTCGCGGAGGCCGAGGCGTTCGCCGACGGCGGCTACACCGACATCACCTACGCCGTGGGCATCGCCCGCCACAAGATGCCGCGCGTGACGGCCCTGCTGCGCCGCGGTGTCACCCTGCGCGTCCTGCTCGACAGCGTCGAGCAGGCGGTGTTCGTCGCCGACGCCGCACGCGAGACGGGCCTCGCCGTTCCCGCCCAGATCGAGATCGACTGCGACGGCCACCGCGGCGGACTCGGGCCCGACGCCCCCGACCTCGTCCGGGCCGGCAGGATCCTGCACGACGCCGGCTGCCTGGACGGCGTCCTCACGCACGCGGGCGAGTCCTACTTCGCCCACTCCCCGAAGGAGCGGCGGCTGGCGGCGGAGAACGAGCGCGACACCGCCGTCGCCGCCGCCGGGACCCTGCGCGCGGCCGGTCTGCCCGTGCGCACCGTCAGCGTCGGCTCCACCCCCACCGCGCACGCGGCCGAGGACCTCACCGGCGTCACCGAACTGCGCGCCGGCAACTACGTCTTCTTCGACCTGGTCATGGCCGGGCTGGGCGTCTGCGGGATCGACGACCTGGCGCTGTCGGTCGTCGTGACCGTCATCGGCCACCGCCCCGAGTACGGCTGGATCCTCACCGACGGCGGATGGATGGCCATGTCCCGTGACCGCGGCACCGCCGCCCAGCCCCGGGACCAGGGCTACGGCCTGGTCACCGACCTGGAGGGCAACGTGCTCCCCGGCCTGGTGATGAGCGCCGCCAGCCAGGAGCACGGCACCCTCACCGCCCGCGACGGTGCCGACCTGCCCGACCTGCCCATCGGCACCCGCCTGCGCATCCTGCCCAACCACGCCTGCGCGACCGCGGCCCAGCACCGCGGCTACCACGTCGTCGACAGCGCCTGGCCCACGGGCCCCGCGCCCGTCGTCCAGGCCGACTGGAAACGCATCACCGGCTGGTGACCGGCGCCCGGGCCGGTGCTGCCCTGCCGCCCGATCCGCCCTCCGCCTCCGATCCGCCCTCCGCCTCCGACCCGCCCGAGGATCCTCATGACCGCTGCCCTGCCCGTTACCTTCGACGACGTCCGTGACGCCGCCGTGCGCCTCGACGGCATCGCCCACCGCACACCCGTGCTGACCTCCCGCACCCTCGACGCCCTCGTCGGCGCGGAGGTGTTCGTCAAGTGCGAGAACCTCCAGCGCGTCGGCGCGTTCAAGTTCCGCGGCGCCTACAACGCCGCCGCCCAGCTGCCCCCCGAGCGGCTGGGCAGAGGTCTCGCCGCCTACTCCTCCGGCAACCACGCCCAGGCCGTCGCGCTGGCCGCCCGGGAACTGGGCACCAGCGCCGTCATCCTGATGCCCGAGGACACTCCCCGCTCCAAGAGGGAGGCGACCGTCGGCTACGGCGCGGAGGTCGTCACCTACGACCGCTACACGCAGGACCGCACCGCACTCGGCGAGGCGCTCGCCGCCGAACGCGGCCTGACCCTCGTCCCTCCCTACGACCACCCGCACGTCATCGCGGGCCAGGGCACCGCGGCCCTCGAACTCCTGCAGGACGCCGGGGAACTGGACGCCCTCGTCGTGCCGGTCGGCGGTGGCGGCCTCATGGCCGGCAGCGCCGTCACCGCCAGGGCGCTGCACCCCGGTGTCCGCCTCATCGGTGTGGAACCCGACGACGGCGACGACACCAAGCGATCCCTGGAGGCCGGTGAGCGCGTCTCCGTCCCCGTGCCCCGGAGCATCGCCGACGGACAGGCCACGTCCGCCCCCGGAGAGATCACCTTCGCCGTCAACCGGCACCTCGTGGACGGCATCGCCCTCGTCGGCGACGACGAGATACGCGACGCCATGCGCTTCGCCTTCGAGCGACTCAAGATCGTCCTCGAACCCAGCGGAGCCACCGCCCTGGCCGCGCTCCTCTCCGGACGCGTCGACGGCCGCCCCCGGCGGATCGGCCTCATCGCCTCCGGCGGAAACATCGACACCCGGCGATTCACCGACATCGTCAAGGGCTGACAGGTCCGGTGCCGTGAGATCGCCGGGCCGTCGAGGACGGTGGCCGCGCAGCGCCCGCTACGCGGCCGGCCGGCCGGTGTCGGGGGCGACCAGCCATGCGACGAGGGTGCGCCAGCGGTCGGGGTGTCCGGTGTCGCGCGGTCCGACGAGATACACCTCCTCGACGAGGTCCTGGGAGCGCAGGCCGTTGCGGGCGGCGAAGGAGCCCACGGCGCCGTAGGTGAGGTCGAGATCGTCGTGCGGACCGGTGTGGACGGCGACGGCAGCGGTCCGCCGGGGCAGCTGGAGCTCGCGCACGGTGGCCGGTGCCTTCGGCGACAGCGGCACCTCGGCGGGGAGGTAGACGGTGGCGCGGCCGTGGCCCTCGGTGAAGAGCTCGTGCTCGTACCGGCCGCCCGGCGGGAGCACCGGGTGCTGCCCGGCCGCCGCGTCCAGGTCGTGCATCGCGGCGTCGTACCAGCTCAGGTCGGACCCGGGCGGGACGTCGAGGGACACGGCGAGGACCCGCTGCGGGGGGAGGACCTCGAGGTTCACCGTCCGCTCGGCCTCCGGGTCGAGCAGCTCCCGGAGCGCCTTGACCGCTCGCTGGGTGCGGCCGAGCCGGTCCTCGAGCCGGCGGAGGTGGGCTGCGACGACCTGTTGCGCCGCGTCGTGCCCCGCGGCGTCCCCGCCGGCGGACTCGGCGTCGAGGAAGCGCCGGAGGTCCGCCAGCGGGAGGTCGAGGTCGCGGAACCGCCTGATGGTCAGTGCCGGCCGGACCTGTGCGGGCGCGTAGTAGCGGTAGCCCGTGGCCGGGTCGACCTCGGCGGGGACGAGGAGTCCCTGCTCGTGGTAGCGGCGCAGCGCGCGGATGCTCAGGTGCGTGATGCGGGAGAACTCCCCGATCGTCAGCCGCTCCGCCATGTGTCCTCCTCGTCGTACGCGATCCGGCCCGGTCCGAGTCCCGGTCCCGGGGTGTCAGGGTGTCAGGGTTCGATGTCCAGCGTGGTGATCTTCCCCTGCGCATCGCGCTCGAAGGCGAAGCGGAGGGTGACCGGGCTGCCGGGGAAGTCGCCGGAGATCTCCGCGACGGCCCCGCACGCCGCGGCCGGTCCGGTGACCTCGCGCAGGTCGTAGCGCACGGACGGGACCTCGCCGCGCCAGCGGCGCACCGCTGCGAGCCCTCGGTGGGTCCGGCCGTCGTCGTGCACGACGGCGTCGTCGCCGAAGAGCGCGAAGTAGCGCTCGTGGTCGGGGTCGGTCGCCGCGGCGAAGTACTCCTCGACGAACGTCCGGGTGTCCTGCATGGTGTTCTCCACTCCGTCCTGGTGAGGCAACGGTTCACAGGGTGCGGACGGTGCCGCCGTCGACGACGTACTCGGTGCCGGCGACCGCGCTCGCCCGGTCCGAGACCAGGAAGGCGATCACCTCGGCCACCTCCTCCGGCTCGGCGGGCCGCCCCAGCGGGACACCGCCGAGGACCCGCATCAGGTCGTCGAGCGCGGCCTGCCGGGTGAGGCCTCCCTCGTCCATCCGGCGCGCGAGGAGGTGCTCGGCACCGTCGGTGCGGATGAAGCCGGGGGCGACCGAGTTGACCCGGACACCGGCCGGCGCCACCTCGTTCGCGAGCCCCTTGCTGTAGGTGGCCAGGGCGCTCTTGGCCGCGGCGTACGCCAGTGTCGAGTCGTGCAGCGGCATCCGGCGCTGGATCGAGGTCACGTGCACCACGGCGCCCGACCCGCGGGCCACCATCCCGGGGACGAGCGCGCGGTCCAGCCGGACCGCGGGGAACAGGTTGAGAGCGAGTTCCTCGGCCCACCGATCGTCGTCGAGGACCGCGTATCCGCCGGCCGGAGTGCGGGAGCCGCCCACCACGTGCACCAGGACGTCCGGTACGCCCACCAGTCCGGCCACCGCCGCGGCCGCCGACGCGGCCCCCTCGGCGGTGCTCAGGTCGGCCCGCACGAACAGGGGGTCGGCCTCTTCCGGAGGCGTACGGGAAAGGGTGACCACCCGTGCCCCGGCCTCCCGGAGCCGGCGTACCGTCGCCAGCCCGCTTCCCTTGCTGCCGCCCGCCACCACGGCGAGGCGCCCGTCGAGATCGTTGCTGTCCATGCCCGCGACGATGGACCCTCCCGCGGGGAGAGGGTCAAACCCGCACGACCGGGCTCGGCCCGCCGCCGGACGATGGGACGTGGGACACCGGAACTCGCCGGAGGTGAGGCGGTGGGGAGTGCGTGCGCAGGTACGCACCGGCCCCGTCATCCGTCGGCGGCCCGTAGGGCACGGCCGACCCGCTCGACGAATGCTCCTGGCCGCGGCTCTCCGAGGCGCGGATGAGTCGAGCGGCGGAGCGGGACGGACGGTCGTCGAGCCGTTTTCGAAGTGTCGGACATACGCCGGACACGAAACCGGAAGCTGTAAAGAGGTTTCCCGGCGGGTGACCGCTTGTTCGCCGTGGCGAGGGTAGACGGTGGCCGTAGGCGGAGGTGGGTTGATCAATGCCCTGTCACCGTTGAGCAAGGATGAAAAGGATGCCCCAGACCCCGGAATCCCAACTGATCATTCATCGAGCGGGCTCGGACGATCACACCGTGCAGGTGCGCATGGCCGGTCTTCTGACCCTCGACGGAGTGTGGCAGCTGACCGAGATGGTCGCGGAACTGTCCCTGCACACGGACGATCAATGCGATGTGTCGCTGGATCTGTCGGAGATCTCCTACTGCGACCGCAACAGCTTGTTCACCCTGCTGGGTATGTGCATGACCATGCGCGGGCTCGGTGTCGACATCACCATCACCGATCTGAGTACCACCGTGCGTATCCAGGTCGATCTCGCGGGCCTGGAGAAGCACCTCCCGATCGGGGACGGCTGAGCATTTCATGCACCGCGGCGCGGCACGCGGGGGTAGCCGAATACGACATCGTCGAACGCCGAGTTCCCGGATTTCCTCCGACAGCCGCAGAGCGACGTCCGCATGGCATTCCGTCAAGGGTTCCCGGACGGATTCCAGCGATGTTCCGGGCCGGACCGGGGCGGCGGCCATGCCGACGTCACGCTCGAAACGCATGCTCAAGTGACGTGATCCCCCGCCGGTGCTGTCCGTGGCGGTGGCGGCGGCGGGTCACCGTCGTCGTGGCCCCAGGCCGACAGGGGCCGCGGTCCGGCCCTCTGCGGCGGCCGCGTCAGCGGTGCGTCAACATCGCCCCGATCGCCGTCAGTGTGTCGTCAGGAGACGCCCACGACCCGGGGCAGGCGGGCATAGCGTCATGGGCGAGCCCCGGCCGGCCTCCCCGCGTCCGGGGCGTCCCGGGCCCACACCCCGCACCCTCGATCACCACCGATGTCCCTCGGAAGGCACCCATGACAGAGCCTCTGCACGGCGAAGACCCCGAGCCCTGCGATCCGTTCCCGGCCGGACCCCTGTACGTCCCGGTCCGGCCGGGCCCCTCACAGTGTGCGGCGCGCCTCTTCCGTACGCCTCTCGGCGACCGTACGGCCGTAGGCTTCACCACCGAGCGCGGGCTGACCGCCGCACTCGGCCCCGGCCAGGCCTGGATCCGGCTCGCCGAGCCCGCGCTGCGCGCGCTGACCGCGCCGCTGGGCGTCACCACCGTCACGGTGGACCCCCGGTTCACCGCCCCGGCCCCCGCCCGGGTCGCCTCCCCGGTCCCCGCCCCCGCACTGCGGATCGCCCGAGAGGGGTGCACACGATGACCACGCTCCACGAACCCGCCGCCACGGCCGCCTCCGCCGACCTGTCGGTGTGGCCCGCCTCGGCCACCGAGCCCCGGCCGGGCGACCTCGCCGTGGGCGGCGTACCGCTGGCCGAGGTCGCCGACCGCTTCGGCACCCCCGTCTACGTCCTGGACGAGGCCGAGGTCCGCGACCGCTGCCGCACCTACCGCAACGCCTTCCCCGACGCCGACGTCCTCTACGCGGCCAAGGCGTTCCTGTGCCGGGCCGTGGCGCACTGGGTGCACGAGGAGGGCCTCGGCCTGGACGTCTGCTCCGCCGGCGAGCTGGAACTCGCCGTCACCGCCGGCTTCCCGCCGGAGCGGATCGTGCTGCACGGCAACGCCAAGTCCCCCCACGACCTGCGGACCGCTCTGCGGCTGGGGGTGGGCCGCATCGTCATCGACAGCCCCTCGGAGATCGCGCGGCTGGCCGCCGCCGTCGGACCGGACGGGCGGCAGAAGGTGATGGTCCGGGTGGTGCCCGGCATCAGCGCGGGCGGCCACGACAAGATCCGCACCGGCACCGACGACCAGAAGTTCGGCATGTCGATCGCAGACGGCTACGCCCAGCACGCCATCGCCCGCATCCTCGACCAGCCGCAACTGCGCCTCACCGGCCTGCACTGCCACCTGGGCTCCCAGATCACCGGCGTCAAGCCCTACCTCGTCGCGGTCCGCCGCACGGTCGGCCTGATGAGCCGCCTGTACGAGCAGCACGGCCTGGTCCTGCCCGAACTCGACCTCGGCGGCGGCCACGGCATCGCCTACCGGCCGGGCGAGCCGGCCCTCGACATCACCGCACTGGCCCGCAGGGTCCGCGCCGAACTCACCGAGGCGTGCGCCGCGAACGGACTGCCCGTGCCCCGCCTGCTCGTCGAACCCGGCCGGGCCGTCGTGGGCCCGGCGGGCATCGCGCTCTACCGCGTGCTGGCCGTCAAGCGCACCGGTGACCACGTCTTCGTGGCCGTGGACGGCGGCATGAGCGACAACCCCCGCCCGGCCCTGTACGGCGTCCGGTACGCCCCTCGCCTGATCGGCCGGCACAGCGCCGCGGCCCCGGCCCGGGTGACCGTCGTGGGCCGGCACTGCGAGGCGGGCGACGTCCTGGCCGCCGACGCCGGACTCCCCGCCGACACACGCCCCGGAGACCTGCTGGCCGTACCCGTGGCGGGCGCGTACCACCTGTCGATGGCCTCGGGCTACAACCTGGTCGGCCGTCCGCCGGTGGTGGCCGTGCGCGAGGGCCTCGCCCGCCTCCTGGTCCGCCGCGAGTCCCTGGAGGACATCCGCGGCCGCGACGTGGGCCTGTAGCGAATCCGCGCTCCCTGAGCGGGCGGGCAGCGCCGGGCGCCGCCCCGGCGCCGCCCGTGACGACCGGCGGAACCGCCTCGCTGGGACTGCGTGAGATCGCCCGCCGGGCCGGCGTGTCGCACGGGGCTCCGCGCCGGTACTTCCCCACGCACCACGCTCTGCTCTCGGCGATCGCTCACCGGGGCTTCGCCGACCTCGCGGCCCGGTTCGAGGCCGCGGCCGGCGGCGCAAGGGCCGGCCAGGTCGTGCCCGGTGGGGGGACGGTGCTGTGCACACCGCAGCGAGCGCCCGGCGCCGTGCGGACCGGCGGAGCGATCCGCACGGCCGCGGGTGTCCTTGCCGCCCGCAGGCGCCTGACGACCTCGGAACGGGCATGCGCGTCGCCTGCGGCGAACGCGCATGCCCGTCCCGGCCGCGGCCGGGCGACACACCTCACGGACGGACCGTTACGACTGCACGCAGCCGATCGTGCCGGCCGGCAGGTTGTTGCCGGTCGAGGTGGCCGTGAAACCGAAGGTGACACTGCCGTCCGGTGCGATGGCGCGGTTGTGGTCCACGTTCTTCACCGTGACCGTGCCGTCGGAGGCCGTGGACAGTGTGCCGTTCCACACGCTGCCGAGCTTCGTACCACTACCGGGCTTCCAGGTGACCGCCCAGCCGTTCAGCGCCGTGGTGTTGTGGTTCATCACCTCGACGGTGCCCTGGAAGCCGCCGGACCAGGAGTTGGTCACGCTGTACACGGCCATGCAGCCGGTGTGCGGGTCGGTGGGCGGGGTGGTGGGGTCCGTGGGCGTCGGGGTGGGCGTGCCGCCCGAGTCCCCGATGCCGGTCACCTCGCCGTTGCCACCGTCGAAGACGATGTCGGAGCAGGAGAAGAAGTTCTCCTGGCTGTCCGAGCGCACCCACTGGATGAAGAGCAGCGCGTTGCCGGACCGGCCGGAGGGCAGGGCGAGGTCCCAGTAGTAGTGACCGGCCTCCGTGCCGACCGAGCCCTGCTGCGGCGGGTTGTTCACGGTCTGGATCAGGTCGAGGTCGTCCCAGCCCAGCTCGGACGTGGGCGACCAGCCGGGCTTGGACAGGTAGACCCGGAAGTCACCCGGGTGCGCGGCCCAGTTGCTGTACTTGACCCGCATCGTCTTCCCGGAGGTCAGGTGTGTGCGGGGCCAGTCGGAGCGGGCGGCGTTGTAGGCGGAGAAGTCGTACGGGGAACGGTCGCCGGCGCTGCACAGCTTGCCGTCCGGCACGTAACCGGCGCCGCGCCCGCCCGCGTTGGAGTCCAGGACGGCGAACCAGTTGTACAGCGGCGTCGCACCGCTCTTGGCGAGCGCGTCCTGGCAGGCAGGGTTCGACGGGTCCATGCTGCCGTTGCCGGTGCGGCCGTCCAGGTAACACAGGTACGTGCGCGATCCGGGCATCATCGCCACCCCGTGCGCCTCGGCGCGGTCCTTCCCCAGCAGGGTCAGACCGAGCGCCGCGAGCAGGGTGGCGAAGGCCGCCACCACCGGGAGGATTCTGCTGCGTCTTGCCACGTTCATTCCTTTCGGGCGGTCAAGGTGGGCCCCCGCCCGTCCCGGGGAAGGTGCCGCCCGGGAGGGGCGGGGGAGACATGGAGGTGCGGAGTGTGCAGGGGTGCGGCGCGGTCTGCGGGCGGTACGGTGCCTGCGGTTCAGGCGTGGCCCGGCGGAACCCGGGGGGCGGTGCGACGGGGAGGGCGGGCGGAGCGCCGGCCCGCTGCCCGCGTCGTCCGGCCGTGCGGGCGGCGGCGTCCGCGACGGAGCCGCCCTGCCGGACGTGCGTGCCCTACGTCACCCCGCGGACCGCCGGGCACCGGTGACGCCCGTGGCGCCGCTCGTGGTGTTGACGGACGAGGAGAAGGACTCCACGGAGAGCCCCGCGCCGTTCTGCCAGGGCTCGAAACCGGCCTGGACGCTCGTCAGGTACCAGTCGGTCCTGGCCAGCCCGCGCGAGACGGCCTGCCGGACGAAGTCCATCACGTCGAAGCTCCAGCTGTCGATCGCCGACGGGGCGACGAAGGACAGGACGTCGTTGGAACCGTTGCCGCCCGACCACACCTGCCAGGAGCGCCCGGCCACGGTGGCCGTACCCACCTGGGACCCGATCGGCTGGATCGACCCGACCTTGTTGAACCAGATCATGATCTCGGTCCGGTTCACACCGTCGGTCCGCGGTGTCGGATCCAGCCAGATGTCGTACGAGGCGTTGTAGACGGCGCCGCCCACGTAGCCGTACCTGATGCTGGTGGGCGCGCTGGAGATGCTGCTGAGCCGCGCGGGCAGCCTGGTGCCCGGGGAGCAGTTGGTGTAGTGGCAGCCGTTGAAGACCGACGGGTACGACTTCGGCGCGCCGTTCGTGGGTACCGAGCCGTCGGCCTGCGTGATCCTGAAGCCGGTGTTCGTGGCCGTGACGCACTGGGTGCCGCTGCTGCCCCAGCGGTTGTTCTGGACGACGTAGCGTCCCTGGATGGTCGTCGACCCGAACTGCTCGCAGAGCGTGGTGTCCGCCTGGGCCGTGGGGGCGGCGGTGACCAGGGCCGCGAGGGCGGTCAGGGCGGTGACCGACGCGCCGAGGAGGGCGCCCGGGACGCGCGGACGCCGGAGCGGCCGGGAACGCGGAGGGGGCGGTGCCGGGCGGGACGGCGACGGTCCCGTGCGGGGGTCGTGAAGCGGTGAAGGTCTCATGTGGGGGTCCTCTCCGGGAGGGCGCCGTGGGGACGCGGGTGCGGAGACGTTCCGGGCGCGCGCCCGTGCGGGAGCGCGGTGACGCGGAGGTATGGGAGCGCTCCCATACCCTGTTCTGTCGGACTGTAGGGACGACCCATGGTCATGACAAGGTCATGCGCACGGAATCGTCGGGGAACCTCGCGGACATACCGAGTCCCGCGGGCGCGCCAAGTGGTGCCGTGGCGCCGAGCCCTGCCGTCACGCCGGATCCTGACGGTGTGCCAAGTCCCGCGGGCGTGCAGGGCTCCCGGGTGCGCCGGGCTCTGCGGGTGCGGCGTCACGGAAGCCCCGGTGCCGTCGTGGCGGGTCCCGTGGTGCCGCACCGCCCGGTGCTTCGCATCGTGCGCAATCGGACATCGTGTCCTCTCCATTCGGGCGGCGCCCGCCGCCAGGGCCTTTCCGCCGGCGGAACGGCCGTGCCCCACGGGGAGGCAGGCGGTGGCCGGGCCGGCACCCGGATCGGGGGTGCGCTGCCCAGCGCACCGAAGGCGAAAGTTTCGGAATTTTTTCGGTGATGTGTCGGGTCACGCTAGAAGTAGCTCGTTGTGGCGTCAACGGGTCTGAAGTCAGCCACAACAACGGCACCCCTGGCTGATATTGAGCTTCAATGCTCCTCGGGCTCTGAAGTCGGAACGGTTGACCCGCCTGGACTCGCTCCGTAGGGTCTCCGCAGCGCATCGGTAACAGTCTCGAAACTTTCGATAATCGGATCATCGAGAGTGCCCTGCTGCACGGGTTCGACGCGCACCCGGCCGCCTGTGCGCCCGAGTCGCTTCCCGTGCACGTCCGCCGTCCCGCGCGGCGGCGCTCTCGTGAACGGAGAGGGCATGCCCATGGCTTACTGGTGCCGCGCACGGCTCTCCATCGGGGCCGTCGGCCCGTCGCCGCCTCCCCCGGCGCCCCGCTCCCGCTCCCGCACCGCAGCCACGCTCACCACGGCCGCCCTGCCCGTCGGTTCGGCGGTCACGGCCCTGTCCCACCCCGCGGCGGCCGCCGACACGCCGGAGCCGCCGCGGCCGGGAAGGGGCGCTGCTTCGGGACCGCGGTGGCGGCGGGAGGGCCCGGACCGCTTCGCGGGCGCGAAAATCGGTCGTACTCCGTGAAGCGAGCCGCTACCTTCCGCCGGAGCCCGGGGAGACACGGGACGTGACCACGAAGGGGCTGGTGGGGTATGGGGACCGAGGGTGCGCGGACCGATCGTCTGGGCGTACTGCTGGAGCAGTTCGACAAGGCCACGGACATGGCCCGGGTGCGGCTGGCGGGGCTCGGCGACGAGGAGTACCTGTGGGAGCCGGTGCCCGGATGCTGGTCGCTCCGGCGCCGGGCCGAGGCGGTGACGCCCAGGGCGTTCGGCCCCGGCGAGTGGGTGCTCGACCTGGGCGCCCCGGACATCCCGGCGAGCGAGTACGCCGAGGTCGCCCGGCAGGCCGCCGGCGGCATGAGCGTCGACAAGATCGCCGAGGACTGGAGCGTGAGCGTCGAGCGGGTCGAGGAGGTCCTCGCCCACACGGGCGAGCCGGAGCCCGACGAAACGCAGGTCACGACCATCGCGTGGCGGCTGGGACATCTGCACTACCATTTCGCGGGCAGCTGGGAGTGGACCTTCGGTGAGCGGCGCCAGGACCCGAAGCTGATGGTCGACTTCACACCCTCCGCCGGCTTGGCACTCGAGCGGTTCTGGGCGACGATCGACCGCTGGCGCGACAGCATCGCCACCGTCACCGAGGAGCAGCTCGACACGGTCGGCTTCTCGCAGTACCCGTACGGCTCCGACCCCGACGACCCGTACGTCGGTGTGCTGTCGGGGGCCAACCTCGAATTCATCCACCACATGGCCGAGATCGCGCTCCTCCGCGATCTGTGGCGGTTCCGCTTCACCACTTCCCGGTAGGGCCGGACGCGTCGCGGCGGGCAGGGGGAGGGGCCGGCCGTCCGGCAGTCCCTCTTACGGGACGGCGGGTGCGGCGAACCTCCGCCCGCTGCCGTGCGGCCTGCCGGAATCCATCGGGAACCGGTCAGCCGCCGTAGGCGTCGATCGTGACCCGGACGAACGAGCGGATCAGCGGGTTGGCGTCGCCCTCGTGCCACGCCGCGACCACACGGCTCGGCGGCATGTCGGCCACCGGCACCACAGTGAGTCCCGCCGGGGGCTCGTGGTCCAGGAGCGTCATGCCGATCGTGCCGTTCCACAGGACGGCCTGCCGGCACTCCTGGACGGCGCGCACTACCGGGCCCTCGCGGGGTTCCCCGCCGTTCCAGTACGACTGCCAGAGGGGGTCGGTGCCCTCGGGGAAGACGAACCAGCGGCGCTCGGCCAGGTCGGCCAGTTCCAGGCTGTCGCGGCGGGCCAGCGGATCGTCGGCGCGCAGCAGCGCGCCCACCGGGTCGGCACGCAGCTCGTGCACGGCCAGGCCGGTCTCGTCGAACGGCCCGCGGGTCAGGGCGACGTCGACCAGCCCGGCACGCAGCCCGCAGGTGGGATCGGTCAGGTCGGTCTCGCGGACACGGACCTCGACGTGCGGGTGCCGCCGGCGGTGGAGGTCGGCGAGCCGCCGTACGCCCGGGTCGGCGCTGTCGCCCAGGAGGCCGACGGTGAGCGTCGCGGCGCCGGCCGCCCCGGCCACGCGCGCGCGTACCCGGTCGGCCCGGTCGAGCAGGCCGCGTGCCTCGTCGAGCAGTACGGCCCCCGCCGCGGTGAGCGAGACACCGGAGGGCGACCGGTCCAGCAGCACGGCGCCTAGCTCCGACTCCAACTGCTTGATCGCCCGGCTCAGCGGCGGCTGGCTCATGTGCAGCCGAGCGGCGGCCCGGCCGAAGTGGAGTTCCTCGGCGACCGCCACGAAGTAGCGCAGCGTCCGTAGCTCCATGCTGGAACGATACTCGTACGGTATCGACGCCCCGCAACAGGTCTTGGACAGGCGCAGTCGCCCGGCGGTGCAATCGGAGCATGACGCACGACGAGGGTTTCCCCATCATCCGGGCGAACGCCCCGGCGGACATCCGGGCGATGAGCCGTCACGCCGCGGAGCCCGCCACCGGCTCCGCCCCCAAAGCCGCCTGACAACGCGGCTCGACCGCCTGTACGGGACCTGCACGGCCCGGGCTGACCCGTTCCCCCGGGGGGGATCCGAGGCACTGACGCACACCCGTGTGCCGCCCGCCGGTGTCCGTCCGGGGCCTGTGTCCACCCGTAACCGCTCCACACGAACGCACCGCCCCACACGAACATGAACGGACATCGTGAACGTCGCATACTGGATCCTCGCGAGCCTGCTCGCCCTCTTCTACCTCTACGGGGGCGGGGTGAAGCTGGTACGGAGCCGTGACCGGCTCCGGCCGATGATGGCCTGGGTGGACAGCACGCCCATGCCGGCCGTCAGGGCCATCGGACTGATCGAAGTGCTGGGCGCGATCGGACTGGTCCTCCCGCCGCTGACCGGCATCGCGCCCTGGCTGGCGCCGGCCGCGGCCATCGGGTTCGTGGTCCTGCAGATCGGCGCGACCGTGGTTCACCTCCGCCTCGGGGACCGCCGGATCGCCCTCAACATCGCGCTCGTCGCCGCTGCGGCCGTGACCGTCTGGCCGGCGACGACCTGGCTGTGACCGTCGGGGGCCGGCGGGCCGTGTCCCCGACGGCTCAGGGGGCGCATGACCCCTCCGCCGCCGGAGCGCCCTTCCCGGCCGCTTGCGCGAACGCCGCGCAAGCGGCCGGGCGGCTCTTCGTCGACCGGGCCACGACAACGTTTGAGCTGTCCGCGACCACATCCGTCCGAGGGTGCGGCGGCGGCCGCTGCGCGACCGGCGGATCACGAAAGCATCGCGAAACAACCTCATATCGGTGACCGTCGGATACATGCAGGCAGACCGGGACAGGCGCCCACTGTGAACAGCACCAGAAACAACCGGGAATCCACCCCGGTTCCGGACGCCTCGACCACCGAAGACGCCGAGTCCTGGATGGACCGGCTGCGCGTCGTCATGCTCCCTGTCTCGGCCCTGGCCGTGGCCACCGCCCTCGTCCTCACCACCCTCACCTGATCCGGCGCGCGCCCGGCACGCCGGCACGGGTCCAGGAGGGTTCGTTCGTGGCGTACCTCTGCCTGCCCGCCTCGTCCGGTGGTCGAGTGCGCTCGGGTACGGGGACCGGACGGTGAGCAGGATCGGGACATGGCGCACCGTGGGCTTGATAGGCAAGTGAGTGCTTGCCTATTGTGTGGTGGTGGCCGATGACCTTTTCAAAGCCTTGGCCGACCCCACCCGTCGCACCATCCTCGACGAGCTCACGGAGAAATCCGGACAGACACTGTTCGAAATCTGCTCCCGGCTGAGCATGAAGCACCGGCTCGGCATCTCGCGCCAAGCGGTCTCGCAGCACCTCGCCGTGCTGGAGGCCGCCGGGCTCGTCGAGACCAGGCGGGAGGGCCGCTACAAGTTCCACGACCTCAACGCGGCCCCGCTGCGGCAGATCGTCGAGCGGTGGCTCGTGCCCGACACGTCCGGACCCCAGGAGAGTGCCCCGTGAAGATCCATCTGACCAGCATCTTCGTCGACGACCAGGCCAAGGCCGAGCACTTCTACACGGAGGTCCTCGGTTTCGTGAAGAAGCACGACGTCCCGGTGGGGGAGAAGGACCGGTGGCTGACCGTCGTCTCGCCCGACGAGCCCGACGGCACCGAACTCCTCCTCGAACCCGTCGGCCACCCGGCCGCCAGGACCTACCGCGACACGCTCGTCGAGGACGGCATCCCGCTCGCCCAGTTCGCCGTCGACGACGTGCGGGCGGAGTACCGGCGCCTGCACGGTCTGGGTGTCCGCTTCACTCAGGAACCCCTGGAGACGGGCCCCGTCACCACCGCGGTCTTCGACGACACCTGCGGCAACCTGATCCAGATCGCGACCAAGCCGCGGTAGGCGGTCGTCCGCTGGTACGCGCTGTCGGGAAGCCGGGAAGAGTGTCTCGCCGGGTCCGGCGCCGGATCGTGTGCGTCTTGACCGACGTGCGCGCCGAGCCGCCCGCACCGGCTCCGGGCGCCGACAGGCGAACTCGCCCTGCGCGTAACCACCTTGACTGGTTACTTTCATGGATGCATGCTGGAGGGTGTCAAGCGGCACGGCACACTTCGCCGTCGCCGGATCGGAGGTCGGTCATGGACACCGGACACGTGGTGGACGACGCTGCCACCGCTCGCCACGCACGCTTCGGCAAGCTGCCCGAGCGCATCCGCTACGAGGACATGGTGGAGGAGAGGGAGGTCGCGCCGAAGGGCGGGACCGCCGACCCCTATCACCCCGAGGGCTCCTGGAAGTACTTCTCCTGCCTCGCCCTCGACCTGGGGCTCTGACGCCGGGGGCAGCGGCGCAGCCCGCTGCCCCTCGCACCGGCCGGCAGCCGGTGGACGGGCAGCCGGCAGTCGGCTGTTCGCCCGTCGTGAGGCTTGTGCGCGGTCAACTCCTGGCGCTGCTCTGGCGCGCCCGGTAGGCGGCGGCCTTGACCCGGTTGCCGCAGGTCCGCATGGCGCACCACTCCCGACGGTGGCCACGTGAGCGGTCGAGGTAGACCTGCGTGCACTCGGGGCGTGCGCACTCGCGCAACAGCGCGCCCTCGGGGCCGCCGAGGATCTCGACCGTCTCGCGGGCGAGCGCCGCGAGGCCCTGGGTGACGGAGCCCGTACGGGTCGTGCCGTCGGGGCCGAGTCTCAGCGTCACGGGCAGACCCGACGCGTGCAGGTTCACCTCGGTGACCGCGTCCGAGGGCAGCGGCCGGCCGTCGATGCGGGCCGCGACCAGTGAGTAGACCGCCTCACGCAGTTCCACGGCGATGGCGAGGTCGGCCTCGTCGGCGCCCGGCGCCAGGTCGAGCATCCCGGACTCCACGAACCAGTCGTCGAGCAGTTCGGGGGTGGCGAGCTTCTCCATCGGCTCCGCGTTGCGTCGCGCACGCAGTGTGCCGACGAAGTCGAGAGGGAGCGTCCCACAGGGAAATGCATGATTCACGTAACCATACTGACCAGTGACTCGGGGGAATGCAACCACTTCGTCGCCCGAGTCGCATGCCACCGTCCTGACCGGTCACGGATCGGCCCGGGCGTCGTCATCACGCAAGGTCGCTGTTCGCCCCGCCATGCGGCTTCCACGCCTTCCCGCCTAACGGCAGGGCGTGTCATGCGCGCCGTACGTGTCGGCCGGGCCGCCCCGGTGGCGGGGCGTCAGCCCGCGTCGGCCGGTGAGCCGGACTCCGCGGCCGTAGGCCCGCCGGACTCGGCCAGGGTGTACATCACGGACCGCTCCCGCTTGTGACGCCGGATGCGCCCCTTGGCCACGAGCGACTCCAGGGTGTTCCGCACGACCTGCGGGGTGGGGCTGCGGTCCGGGTGCTTCTTCAGCAGCTCGTCCCGCAGTTCCTTGGCGGACCGCGGCTCGGAGTGGCCGCCGAGCAGCCGCAGCAGGAGGTCTCCGAGCAGGGGCTGCCGCGACTTCCCCTTCGCGGCGGACTTCCCGGCCGGCGTACCGGTCCGTGTCTCGCCCCGCGCCGGTGTGCGGCCGGAGGCGGGGCGCGACCGCTCCTCGGCCCGTGCGGCCGCGGGCTCCTCCCGGGCCTGCTCGGGCGGGGCCGACGAGCCCTCGTACCGCTCGGCCAGGTTCAGGATGTCGACCAGGAGCGCCTCTTCCTGCTCCAACATCTTCATCTTCTCGGCCAGTTCCCGCTGGCGGCGACGGTTGTCCTCCAGATCCGACGCGGCTTGTGCGACGTACCGCGACCGGAGCGTGTCGGCTGATCGGCTGGTCACAACCGCTCACTCCTTAGTAATGGATGACGCTGCGCATGCTACCCATGTCGAAACGACCGTGCGGACGGGTGGTGCGCCTCTCGGACGGACAAGTGTTGCGCCTGCCAGGCGGACAAGTGTCGCCCCTGCCGGATCGCGACGTCCCGCTTCGGCTGGTCGTGCCCGGGCAGCGGCAGCGGTCGCAGATGCCGCGCGGAGAACACGTGACCGCACGTACGACCGTCTCCGACGGGAACACGCCCTCCACACCGTACGCGTCCGTGCCGTCGACAGCGGACCGAGTGACACACCTGTGCCATGTGCACCACGCTCGCTCATGGTCGGCACCGGCCCGGCCGTCGGCACGACGTGCTGCGCGAGCGACGTGCTGCGCAAGCTGCGCGCCGTGCCGAGGACCGAGGGGGCGCCGCACGGCAGGCGTGGGACGCCCCCTGACGGGTCAGTGCCCTACAGCGCGGGGGCCCCCGTCTCCTCCAGCGTGCCGTCGGCCAGGCGCAGCCACCGGTCCACCCCGACCTCGGCGAGGAACCGTTCGTCGTGGCTGACGACGACGAAGGCGCCCTGGTAGGAGTTGAGCGCGCTCTCCAGCTGGCCGACGCTGACCAGGTCGAGGTTGTTCGTCGGCTCGTCCAGGAGCAGCAGCTGGGGAGCCGGCTCCGCGCACAGGACGCAGGCCAGGGTGGCGCGCAGCCGTTCGCCGCCGGAGAGCACACCGACGGGGAGGTGTGCCCGGGCGCCGCGGAAGAGGAAGCGGGCGAGCAGGTTCATCCGCTCGGCCTCGGGCCGCTCCGGGGCGAACGCTGCGAAGTTCTCGGCCACGGTGCGGTCCACGTCCAGCAGGTCCAGTCGCTGGGACAGGTGGGCGATGCGCCCGTCGGCCCGCTTGACCTCCCCCTCCTCCGGGAGGAGGTCGCCCGTGATCAGACGCAGCAGTGTGGTCTTGCCCGCACCGTTGGGACCGGTGAGCGCGATGCGCTCGGGCCCGCGGACGGTCAGGTCGACGCCCTGCCCGGCGAAGACCGCCCTGCCCTCGTGCCGGACCTGCATGCCGTCGCCGATGAAGAGGTTGCGCCCGGCGGGCACCCGGGTGTCGGGCAGGTCCAGGACGAGGCGCTGCTCGTCGCGCAGCGCACGCCCCGCCTCGTCGAGCCGGGCCTTCGCCTCGCTGACCCTGGACGTGTGCATCTGACCCGCCCGGCCTGCGGATTCCTGGGCGCCGCGCTTCATGTTGCCGGCGAAGATGCGGGGCAGACCGGCGTTCTTGAGGTTGCGGGCGGCGTTGCTCGCGCGGCGCTCGGCGCGCTCGCGGGCCTGCTGCAGCTCGCGCTTCTCCCGCTTCAGCTCCTGCTCGGCGTTGCGGACGTTCTTCTCCGCGATCTCCTGCTCGGCGCGCACGGCCTCCTCGTACTCGGTGAAGTTGCCGCCGTACAGGCGCAGTTCGTCGTCGCCCAGCTCGGCGATGCGGTCCATGCGGTCGAGCAGGAGGCGGTCGTGGCTGACCAGCAGCAGGCAGCCGGTGAAGCCGTCCAGCACGTCGTACAGCCGGTGGCGGGCCTCCCGGTCGAGGTTGTTGGTGGGCTCGTCGAGCAGCAGCACGTCCGGCCGCTTCAGCAACTGGGCCGCCAGTCCGAGGGAGACGATCTGACCGCCGCTGAGCGTACGCAGACTCCGGTCGAGGGCGAGGTCCGCCAGGCCGAGGCGGTCGAGCTGGGCGCGGGTGCGTTCCTCGACGTCCCAGTCGTCGCCGATGGTCGTGAAGTGCTCCTCGCTCACGTCACCGGACTCGACGGCGTCCAGGGCGCGGATCACCTCGGCGACACCGAGGACCTCGGCGACCGTGAGGTGTGAGACCAGGGGGAGGGACTGGGGGAGGTAGCCGAGTGTGCCGCCGACGGAGACGGACCCCCCGCCGGGCTCCAGCTCACCGGCGATCAGCTTGAGCAGGGTGCTCTTGCCGGAGCCGTTCGGAGCCACGAGGCCGGTACGGCCGGGATGGACGGTGAAGGACAGGTCGTGGAAGACCGCGGTGTCGTCGGGCCAGCCGAAGGACAGGTTCGAGCAGACGATGGACGCGTCGGACATGGAAGTACCCCAAGGATCACGGGGGAGGAGACACCTCTACCCCGGGAGACGGACGGAACGTGGGTACGCCCGGCCGGCCACCTCGGCGGTGCTCCGCGCACCGGCCGGTGGCCTCCGGACCCGCATCTCACCCGGAGATGTCGTCGTCACCCACCACGTCTGCCGCTACTCCCTGGTCCGAGAACTACGTCCGTCCCACCATAGCAGCAGGCGGTACGCCGACGCAGTGCCACCGTGTGGTCGGCCGCGCCATCGTGTGGTCGGCCGTGCCACCGTGTGGCCGCCGACGGCGCGGGTGCGACGGGGAGCGGTCGCTTCCGCGGCGCCGCCGGAGGACGAACGGCCGTCCCGCGGGTCCTGGTACGTCGTCCCGTGGGGGAGCGGGGGCCGACGGCTCCGTCAGAAGTGGTCCACGTCGACGACCGCCTGGGCGAACTCCGTCGGCGCCTCCTGGGGCAGGTTGTGCCCGACGCGCACCGTGCGGTGCTCGTACTTCCCGGTGAACTTGTCGCGGTAGGACGATCCGTCTCCGGGTGCCGTGAACGGGTCCAGCTCGGGATCGACGGTGATGGTGGGCACCGTGACGACCGGGCCCGTGGCGAGCTCGTTCTCGTAGCGGTCGTAGCGGCGCTCGCCCTCGGCCAGGCCCAGCCGCCAGCGGTAGTTGTGGATGACGATCGCGGCGTAGTCGGGGTTCTCGAAGGCCGCCGCGGTGCGCTCGAAGGTGGCGTCGTCGACGTTCCAGCCCGGGGAGACGAGGTCCCAGACGAGCCGGGTCAGATCGTGGCGGAGCGTCTTGTCCTCCATGGCCTTCCTGCCGCGCTCGGTGGCGAAGTAGTACTGGTACCACCAGGTGTGCTCGGCGGCCGGCGCGATCGGCTCCGCCTGGGCCCTGCGGTCGGTGATGAGGTAGCCGCTCACCGACACCAGGGCCTTGACGCGCTCGGGCCACAGGGCGGCGAGGATGTCGCCCGTGCGGGAGCCCCAGTCGAAGCCGGCGACCACGGCCTTTTGGATCTTGAGAGCGTCCATCAGCGCGATGACGTCCAGAGCGATCACCGACTGCTGGGCGTTGCGGAACGTCCGGGAGGACAGGAAGCGCGTGGTGCCGTGGCCGCGGAGGTACGGGACGATCACGCGGTAGCCCTGGTCCGCCAGCAGGGGAGCGACGTCGACGTAGCTGTGGATGTCGTAGGGCCAGCCGTGCAGACAGATGACCACGGGCCCATGGGCGGGGCCCAGTTCGGCGTAGCCGACGTTCAGCAGACCGGCCTTGACCTGTTTCAGCGTGGGGAAGGACGTGTGCGTGCCCGGAGTGGTCGCGGGCACGGCGGGAGCCCTGCCGCCGCCGTGGCCCGACGGAACGGCGGAGGCGCTCGACACACCCTGCAGGCCGGTCAGTGAGACGGCGGCCGCTCCCGTGCCCAGGCCCATCGCCTTGTTGAAGGTACGCCTGTTGATCATGTGAAACCCTCCGTCGCGTTCTCGGGTGCCTCTCTGCGCGGTGCGGAGAGGCGGGCAGGTCCCGTACGTATGTGTCGCCGCGGAGGCGGCGTGCGAGGACTCTGGCACACTCGCGCGTCACCGGTCAAGATGGTTACGAGTCGAACAGGGCGCTCCTCCGTGGCCGGTGGGCTTCCGGTGGCAGGGTCCGCTCTCCGGCCCTCACCGCTCTTGAAATGGCCTGGGGGTGCACCGGTCGCGGGGTGGTCGCGCATCGGGTGACGGGTGGCCGTGAAGGTCCTCGACGAGGTGCGTGTTCCGGGCGGCGGGAGGCCGTCGTGACCGTCCGTCAAGGGGTGGATATGGACGGCGGGCGGCGCGGGTGGCGGTAAGGGGAGTGGCTTCAATGTGTGTAGCGTCACTGGCTTGACAGGTGACATGATGGTCCGACAGATTGATCACCGCTTGAAGGGGTGACGCGAAGAAGGGTGGTCCGCCCGGCGCTTCGCGCGGACCGGCGCGCCCTCGGCGACGGTGACGGCACAGGGCGTCGTCGACGGCACAGGGCGTCGTCGACGGCACAGGGCGTCGTCGACGGCACAGGACGTTGCCGACGGCACAGGAGGTCGTCGACGACACAGAACGGCACTCACGCACCTCACGCGCACTTCGCTCCTGCGCTTTCTCACGCACTGCGCTTTCGCACGCACTTCACTGCGCTTTCGCACGCACTTCGGAGAACTTCGGAGAGGGAATGACATGTTCAACAACAAGGTCACCGGCAAGCGGCGGGTACTGACCGGTGCGGCGATGGTCCTCGCGGCCGGCGCGGCGTTCGGCGCGTCCACCCCGGTGGCCAGCGCCGGAGGCGATGCCACCGCTTCGCCGGACCGGCACGGGACCAAACCGACCGTCGTGCTGGAGCACGGCGCGTTCGCCGAGACCTCCAGCTGGAACGGTGTGATCGAACGGCTGCGGGCCGACGGCTACCCCGTCGTCGCGGCGGCCAACCCCCTGCGCGGTATCCGCAACGACGCCACGGCCCTGCGCAGCGTCCTCGACCACGTCGAGGGGCCGAAGATCCTCGTCGGCCACTCCTACGGCGGTTTCGTGATCAGCGAGGCCGCCGCGCACGACCCGCAGGTCAAGGCCCTCGTCTACGTGGCGGCGTTCCTGCCCGCCCCCGGAGAGAGCGCGCTCGGGCTGACCGGCAAGTACCCCGGCTCCACGCTCGCCGGCGCCCTCGAACCGGTCACCGTCACCCACCGCGACGGCACCAGGAGCACCGACCTCTACATCCGGCAGGACAAGTTCCACCACCAGTTCGCCGGGGACGTCCCCCGCAACCAGGCCGCCCTCGCCGCCGCCGGCCAGCGGCCCGTGGCCCAGGCGGCGCTGGAGGAGAAGGCCACCGTGGCCGCCTGGAAGACCATCCCCAGCTGGGACGTCGTGACCACCGAGGACCTGAACATCCCGGCCGCGGTGCAGCGCTTCATGGCCGAGCGGGCCCGTGCCCGCGTGACCGAGGTCGCCGCCTCCCACTCCGTCGCCGTCTCGCACCCCGACGTCGTCGCCCGCGTCATCGAGGACGCGGCGCGCGCCACCCGCTGACCCCTCCCGACCACCACTTCCCGAAGGCGAGAGCAACTGCCATGGACCTGAAGCTCGAAGTCGTCGTCCTCCCCGTCTCGGACGTCGACAAGGCCAAGGACTTCTACGCCGACACGCTCGGTTTCCGCCTCGACGCGGACTTCCCGATCCACGACGGCTACCGGATCGTCCAGGTGACACCACCCGGGTCGGCCTGCTCGATCATCTTCGGCGAGGGCCTGACCGCCGCACCGGTGGGATCGGCGCAGGGCCTGCACCTGATAGTCACCGACATCGAGCAGGCGGTCGAGGAGCTGACCGGCCGCGGCGTCGACGTCGACGGCCCGTTCCACGACGCCACCGGAGCCTTCCACCACGCCGGCGCCACCCAGCGGATACCCGGCATCGCCCCGAACCGCCCCAGCTACGGCACCTTCGCCTCGTTCGCCGACCCCGACGGCAACGAGTGGTTCCTGCAGGAGATCACCGAACGCGCACCCGGCCGCTGACCGATCGCGCACCACTGTCCGGGAGAGGCGGCTGTCGCCGTACCGCCTGGGGAGGCGGCGGTCGCGGCGCCGCCCGCGCGCACGGCGTCGCCCTCGACCCTTGGTCGGGGCGCGCACCAAGGCACCGCCCGCCGTCACCGCGGCCGTTCCGCAGGTCGGCTCCCGCTCGTACCGTCCACGCCCGTACGGCCGCCGCGGTCGGGTCTCTTCGCGGACCGCGTCCGGCGACGGGACCCGTGAGGTACGCCGTCGCGGGTGGGGGGCGGACACACGTCCGGAGGCACACATCAGGGTCCGCCGGAGAAGTGACACTGCCTCGTCATGTCGGCGCACACACCATGGCTGCCGTGCTGAGCAAGGAGTGAGGTGATCGGTCCGGTGCGGCCGTGGCTCCCGTCCGCGGCCCCGGAGCGTCACCCTTTGAGCTGGGTGTTCCGTCGTCCTGAGGGCGGAGCCGACGTCGGTGTCCACGGTCTGCGCGCGAGGGCCGTTCTCGGGGACACGCGCGGGGCGGACCGCTGACCCCCGGACGCGTCGGCGGAGCCGCGGGAACATCCGACGCGTCCTCCCCGTTAACATCACCGGATTGACTGGTGACTGTCGTGGTCGGGCGGTGTGAGACCGTTGGGCGAGCGATGCGACGAGAGAAGGGGATGAGGACGCGATGGCCGGTAAAGAGGAGAGGGCCGTACTGGCGGGCGGCTGTTTCTGGGGCATGCAGGAGCTGATCCGGAAGCAGCCGGGTGTCCTGACGACGCGGGTCGGTTACAGCGGCGGCGACGTCGAGAACCCGACGTACCGCCACCATGAGGGGCACGCCGAGTCGATCGAGATCGTCTTCGACGCGTCCGTGACCGACTACCGCTCCGTCCTGGAGTTCTTCTTCCAGATCCACGACCCGACCACGAAGGACCGGCAGGGCAACGACGTGGGCGACAGCTACCGCTCCGCCATCTTCTACCTGGACGACGAGCAGCGGCGCGTGGCCGAGGACACCATCGCCGACGTCGAGGCGTCGGGGCTGTGGCCCGGGCCGGTGGTCACCGAGGTCACGCCGGCCGGTCCGTTCTGGGAGGCGGAGCCCGAGCACCAGGACTACCTTCAGCGCTACCCCAACGGCTACACCTGTCACTTCCCGCGCCCCGGCTGGCGGCTGCCGAAGCGCTCGGAGGTCTGACACCCGACCGGCCGCGAGGCACCGGCGCCGTCGCCCCGCACGGGCGCGGCCCGGCCCCGCCTCGCGGCCGTCCGCTCGGCCTTGTCACCGCAGGGCGGCGGCCTCCAGGACCGCCGATGCGAAAGCCCGCGGTTTCTCCTGGGGGACGTTGTGCCCGGCGCCCGGCACCACATGGTGCACGCGAGGGCCGGTGAAGTGCGAGGCGGAGGACGTTCCGTCGGTCGCCGGAGTGACGCCGTCGGCCCGGCCGTCGAGCGTGACGGTGGGGACCGTGATCGGCGGTTGCTCCGCCAGCAGCCGCTCGACCTCGTCGTAACGCGGGTCGCCCGGTACGGCACCGAGGCGGTGGCGGTAGCTGTGGATCACTACATCGACGTAGTCCGGATTCGTCCACAGCGTCGCCGCCCGGTCGAGTTCGGCCTCGCTGAACTGCCACTCCGGAGAGTTGCGGTGCCAGACCACCCGGGCGAGTTCCTTCCGGTTCCGCTCCAGGCCCAGTCGGCCGCGCTCGGTGAGGAAGTAGAAGAAGTACCAGTACCCGTTCTCCTGGGCGGGCGCCAGGGGCTGCTGGGCCGCCGCGATGTCCTGGATCAGGTAGTTGTTCACGGAGACGAGTCCGAGGCAGCGCTGCGGCCACAGCGCGGCGGCGACGTCGGCCGCCCTCCCGCCCCAGTCGTAACCGGCGAACAGGGCCTTGCCGACACCCAGCGCGTCCATGAAGTCCCTCAGATCCGTCCCCAGCGCGCCCTGCTGCCCGGACCGGAGCGTGTCTGCGCGCAGGAACCGCGTCCGGCCGTGGCCGCGCAGATAGGGGACGTAGCACCGGTGTCCGCGCCGGGTCAGCTCGGGGACCACTTCCGCGTAGGAACCCACGGGGTCGAAGGGCCAGCCGTGCAACAGGATCACCGGAGCGCCGTCGGCCGGCCCGACGTCGTGGTACGCGATGTCCAGGGTGTCCGTGCGGACGTGTCGGACGCGCCCGAGGTCCCCTGCCGGCGGCTTCCCCGCTCCCCGGTGCGCCACCGGGGCGGCGGGCCTTCCGGCGGTCGCCGAGGCCGGCGCTGCCGCGAGGGGAAGCGCTCCCGAGGCCGCCGCCGCCATCACGTGGCCGAGTGTTCGCCTGCTGATCATCCCGGTCGTCTCCCTCTTCCCTCGGTGCCCCGACGGACCTGCGGGCAATCGCGATGCGTAACCACTTAGAGCAGTGACGAGATTGGTCGATGGAGTATCGGCTGTCAAGCAGGTGTCAGCCATGTCCGCCCGTGCCGAACCAGGAACTTGCCGTACTGAACCAGGAAATCGGCCACACGCGTGCCACATACGTGCCGTTGTACGGGAAGGACACGAGCACGCGTGACGAGAAAGAGGTGTGCGCGGCTCCGTCCGGGCCGTGGACGGGTGGAGCCGCGCGTCGTACGCGGGTGTGAGGGGTGGCGTGTCTGTCGCTGCCCGGTGCGGGCGCGGTCGGCCCGCAGCGGACCGGGGCCGACGGCCCGCGGGCGCGCCGTCACGGCGGCCACGGAAGGCACAGGAGCCACGGCGGTCACGTCGGTCACGGTGTCTCCGTGCCGCGTGTGTGGTGCGCTGCTCGTTCCAGCGGAGCGGCGACGCTTCCGTCGGGTTCGAGCGGCGACGCTTCCGTCGGGTTCGAGCACCGTCGCTCCGGGATGCCGGACCCGCGCCTCCGGCTTGTCCTCCAGCCCCCGCGGTCAGGGCGTGGACCCGGCCCCTGCCGGTCGCGTCGGCCGTGTGCGTCGAGCGCGCCGGCCGGGAACGGGTCCCGGCCGGCGCGTCGCGGCGCGCGGGCGGCGGTGTCAGCCGAGGTGCCGGGCGAAGAACCGCAGCGTGCTGTCCAGTTCGAAGGACGGGATCTCCGCGTGCTTGCCGGGATTGGCGTGCAGGGTCTTCTCCGTCGACGCCAAGAGGTCGAACAGTGCCAGCCCCTGGGCCCGCGGCACCCGCTCGTCGTCCCACTGGAGCAGGAACTCCACCGGGACGGTGATCCGCGCGGCGGCCTCGGCCGATGCCAGTACCCCGCCCAGGCCCAGTACCGCCGCGCGGACCCGGGGTTCCGCGGCGACGAACGGAACACCGAGGCCGCAGCCCAACGACACGCCCCAGTAGCCCACCGGGCCGGCGCCGACGTGCTCGAGTCGCTGGACGGCGTCCAGGACCGCCCGCCACTCCGGGACGGTTCGACGGGCCACGAGCGCCTGGAAGTCCGCGATCAGCGGAGCCGGTTCCTCCCCGGCCTCGACGCGAGCCCGGTTCTCGGTCGCGATCCGGTCGTACTCCTCGTCCTTCGGCCGGTCGCCGTGGCCGGGCACGTCCACCGCCACCACCGCGAAACCGCACTCGGCCACGAAGCGGCGCGCACGGACCGCGACACCGGGGGCCTTCTTGTGCTGGCCGCCGCCGTGTCCCATCAGGATGAGGGGGCGGGTACCGGTGACGCCCACCGGCGTCCACAGCGCACCGGGGATCTCGTCGAGTGCGAAGAGCTGTTCACGGACGCCGTCGGACGACGTCTCGGAGTTGAAGCGCACAGCGTTTCAAGCCTTTCGGGATGCCTTCAGCGGGCACTCCCCGGGCCATGCGGAGGAGGGAGTCCCGACCTGTCACAGCGTTGATCGGTCTCACCTCCTCGGATCGCAGTGGTGCACGGCGGCGCCGAACGTACCACGAAGGACGCACCTGCGTCCGTGCGAGGCCGTCGACGGGGCGAACACGATCCGACACGGCGTCGGGTCGCCGGAACCTACGCCAACCGGCCTGTCCGTAGCCGCTCGCCCCCTCGTCCCCGCGTCCCCCTGGGACCGCGACGGTATGGGCAGCCGGACGTGCGGAAATGGGTGCCGGCTCCCATCGACGGAAAGGACCGGGACGGGCAGGCTGGGGCACCGGACGGCCGAACGCGACGGCCGCCGCTCATGCCCGGGACGCGCGGTGACCGGCAGGAGGGACAACAGCCACCACCGACACGAAGAAGACAGAGGAAGGCAAAGGGGGACGGTGCGTGGCACGCTCACGGCACACCGTTCCCCGCGCCGCGGGTCTCGAGCCGACAGCGGTGGTCGCTGTCCTGTTCACCGTCCTCACCGCACTGCTCGGCCCGCTCACGCACACCACCGCCGTGCCGCCCGGCCGGGTCGACGGCGGGGCGTCGATGTGCGAGGCCGTGCAGGCCGGGAGCAGTCCTCACGCGGACGACGGACGTCCCGCAGGCCGCAGCGTCGTGGTGCGGAGCCGGCGCGACGCCCCCAGCGAGCGTTCCTCTCCGCCGGCGACGGCCCCGCCCCCGTGCCGTGCGACCGGTGATCTGTTCCGGTCCGCGCCCACGGCACGGCCGGCGGCGTGCCCGCCACCACGCACGCACCCTGTGAACTGCCGGCAGCGGCGGGCCCCGCCCGCACCCCCAGGCACCGAAGACCCTTCCCCTTCTCCTTGACCGCGGCCGTCGCCCTGGCCGCGGCGTGCCTGCCGGAGGCCCCCTTTGACCCGCGCCCTGCGCATCCGAGGGCTGCTCGCCCTCGTCGCCGTCGCCCTGTCCTCGTACGTCGCGCTCACCGTCCCTGTCCAGCTCGGGCTCGATCTGCGCGGTGGCACCCGGATCGTGCTGGAGACCCGTCCCACCGACACCGACGCCGACAGCGGAACCGCCACCGCCGTCAGCGAGAGCGAGGCCACCGATCGCACCGTGGAGGTGCTGCGTGGCCGGATCGACGCCCTCGGTGTCGCCGAACCCACCATCGCCCGGTCCGGCAGCGACCGGATCGTCGTCGAACTGCCCGGCGTCCAGGACCCGGCCGAGGCCGCCGACGTCCTGGGCCGCACCGCCCGGCTCACCTTCCACGGGGTCCTCGGGACCGCCGCCGACGAGGACGACACGGCCGGACCGCTGCCCGGTCAGGGCCACCGGCAGGTTCTCGCCGACGAGTCCGGGCAACTCCTGCGTCTCGGACCAACCGCGCTGACCGGCAAGGACGTCGACAAGGCCCGTGCCGAGTTCGACCAGCACGGCGGCGCCGGCTGGCTCGTCACCGTCGGCTTCGAGGGCCCCGGCCGTGCCGCATGGGCACGTCTGACCGGCGAGGCCGCCTGCCATCCGGTGCGGGACGAGGCCCGCCGGGTGGCCGTCGTCCTGGACGACAAGATCATTTCCTCTCCGGAGGTCGACCCGTCGGTCGACTGCGGCACGGGCATCACCGGCGGCTCCACACAGGTCACCGGGTCCTTCAGCGCCGCCGAGGCCAAGGAACTGGCCCTGCTCGTCAACGGCGGAGCCCTGCCCGTGCCGGTCGAGACCGTCGAGCAGCGCACCGTCGGCGCCACCCTGGGCGCGCAGGCCATCACCGCGAGCGCCTGGGCCGCCGCCATCGGCACCACTCTGACGGCGCTGTTCATCATCGTCGTCTACCGGCTCATGGGCGTCCTGGCCGCCGTGGCGCTGGTCTGCTACGGGCTCATCTCCTACGCCGCCCTGGCCGCCCTCGGCGCCACCCTCACCTTGCCCGGACTCGCCGGATTCGTCCTGGCCATCGGCATGGCGGTCGACGCCAACGTGCTCGTCTTCGAACGCGCCCGCGAAGAGTACGCCTCCCGCCTGCGGCCCAGCCCGCGCTCGGCGCTGACCGCAGGTTTCCGCGGCGCCTTCAGCGCGATCGCCGACTCCAACATCACCACTCTCATCGCAGCCGGCCTGCTGTTCCTCCTCGCCTCCGGACCCGTGCGCGGCTTCGGCGTCACCCTGGGCATCGGCGTCCTCGCCTCCATGTTCAGCGCCCTGGTCGTCACCCGCGTACTCGCCGACCACGCGGCCACGCGTCCCCGGGTGCGCCGCCGCCCGCACCTGACCGGCATCGCCCGCACCGGTACCGTCCGCGACCGCCTCACCCGCGGGAATCCCGACCTGATGCGCCGTCCCCGCAGGTGGCTGGCCGTCTCCGCCGCCGTGCTCGTCCTGGCCGCTTCCGGGATCGCCCTGCGCGGCCTGGACTTCGGCGTCGAATTCACCGGCGGCCGCCTCGTCGAGTACAACACCGCCGCCCCCGTCGCCCCCGACCGGGTCCGCGCCGCCCTCACCGACGCCGGCTTCCCCGAGGCCGTCGTGCAGACCTCCGGGGAGACCCACCTCGCCGTACGCACCGGGCAGCTGACGAACGCGCAGGCGGCGAGCGTCACGACCACCATCACCGACCTGGCCGGCCACGCGGACAAGCTCCGCGACGAGGCCATCGGGCCCAGCCTCGGCAAGGAGCTGCGCCAGGGCGCCCTCATCGCCCTCGCCGTCGCCCTCGGCGCCCAGCTGATCTACCTCGCGGCCCGCTTCCGCTGGCTGTTCGGGGCCTCCGCGGTCGCCGCCCTGGCCCACGACGTCATCATCCTCATCGGTGTCTTCGCCTGGCTCGGCAAACCCGTGGACGGCGTTTTCCTGGCCGCTCTCCTGACCGTCATCGGCTACTCGGTCAACGACTCCGTCGTCGTCTTCGACCGCATCAGGGAACTGACCGGCGGCAGCCGCACGGCACACAAGGCACCTTTCGCGTCCCTCGCCAACCGGGCGCTGCTGCAGACCCTGCCCCGCACCGTCAACACCGGCATGGGCGCCGCCTTCATCCTCACCGCACTGGCCGTCCTCGGCGGCGACACCCTCACCGACTTCGCCCTCGCCCTGCTCATCGGCCTCGCCGTGGGCACGTACTCCTCCATGTTCACCGCCACGCCCCTCGCCGTCGCACTGCACGAACGCAGGTAGCGAACGCAGGTGAGTGGAGCCCACTGTTCCAGTGGAGCCCCACTGTTCCAGCGTTCCCGACCCGAGGCCCGGTACCGACCGGGACGAAGAAGCGACGGGGAGGGCGAGGGGCGACGAGGAGGGCGGGGAGCGATCACCGCGCGGTCGAGGGCTGCGGAGCCCTCAACCGCGGGAACGCCGACCCTTCCGTGGGCTCCGGGCGGACCGGGTGCACACGGGCAGGCGCCTGGAGGCCGTGCGGGCGGAGTCGGCCGAGGGCTTGCCGAGGGGAGGATCGAACAGGTGCCCGGCGATTCCCGCCATGACCAGGCCCGCCGCCGTGAGCAGCCCGCTGGGCAGCGCGATGCCCGTGGTCAGGAGCGCCAGTGCCGCGGCCAGGACCGGCCAGGCCGGTCCTGGCCGGTCCTTCCGGGGGCGGTGGGGCCGGCGGGAACCCGGCGCCCGGGTGAACCGCGGATCGCCGGGCCCGCTCTGTTCCTTCGGGCGCTCCGGCAACCGGTCGTCGAGACGCATGGCGGCTCCTCCTTCCAGGGGTTCATGGCGGCTCCTCCTTGCGAGGACCACCGAGCCTGGTCGGCTCCCACCTCCACGGTCTCCCGACTCCCCGGCGGCCGGAATCGACCACGGCACCCATTTCTCCCGGTCCTCGATGTGTAGGAAGAATCGGACACGCCCGTCCCCGCACCTCCACCGCGCGGATCGCCGCCCACCAGGACCGGCCCGTCAACGGCCGGAAGCACCTGCGGACGGCCGGCGCGAGGGCGCAGGCATCTCGGGGCCTTGCCACTCTTCCGAGAAGCGGGGAACGTACTCGATGCGGGGCCTGTGCGGGACGTCAGGCACACGGGCGGGTACGGGCCGGCGAAGCACAGGCCCGAGGGCTCGCGCAGGGCGCAGGCTCCGGTGGGCTGCCGGCCCGGCGATCGCACCGGCCGGTCCGGCCGGCCGGGACAGCCGGGCACCGAGTGTCCGGCAGAAGCGGCCGGGTCGACGCGCTGCGCACCGGGAGGCTCTCGTGTCCGGGACCGACCACTCCGACGCTCGGGCCGAGGGAGCCGGGCGGCGATCCCGTGCCGACTACACGGGCGGCGTGTACGGCTCCGTGCTCGCCGCCTCGGTGGTGATCGGCGCCGGCACCCTGGGCTCCTTCCCGCGTCTTGAACTGGTGCTGCTGTTGCTGCTCACCGGCGTGGTGTTCTGGATCGCGCATGTGCACGCCCAGTTGTTCGGGGCACGTCTGGCGCAGTGGACCCCGGACCGCCGCGCCGTGCTGCACGTGTGCCGCGAGGAGTGGCCGATCGTGGAGGCCGCCGTGCCGCCCGCGGTCGCGGTGGCCGTCAGCCCGGTCCTCGGGCTGGGCGTGTCCGGAGCCGTATGGCTGTCGCTCTCGACAGCCGTGGCCGGACAAGTGGGCTGGTCCGTCGCCGCGGCACACCGTTCGGGCGCTTCCCCGCGTCTCGTGGTGGCCACTGCCTCGGTCAACCTGGTGCTGGGGCTGCTGATCATCTCCTTCAAAATCATCCTGAAGCACTGACACGGGACTCCGGATTCCCGAAGACCTGCTGCCGGACCCCGCGCGGGCCGCCCACCGGCCTGCCGTCCCGCCGGCGAGGTCGCGATCGACCGGCGTGCTCCGGCGTCGCGGGATCAGAGGCCGATCCCGCGACGGAATGCCGGAGAGAACGACCTTTCAGGGTTTGCGTGCGACGCCGCAGAACGCGACCTCGGCCGTGGCCTCCTGGGGCCGGCTCGGATCAGGCCGCCAGGCGGTGCTGGACACCACTCCGGGCGGTACGAGGTCCAGTCCGGCGAAGAAGGAGCCGATCACCTGCGGGGACCGCAGGTGATAAGTGTGCACCGACTGCTGGTTGTACGCCGCGACCGCCCTGTTGAGCGCGTCGTTGGTGTCCGTGCCGTCGCTCAGGGCCAGATAGCTGCCCGAAGGCAGGCCCGACAGCAGAGCGGCCACCAGGTCCGCGGGACGGTCCTCGTCGGTGATCTGCCCCATGATTCCCAGCATGGTCAGAGCGACCGGCCGGTCGAGGTCCAACGTCTTGGCGGCTTCGGCCAGGATCCGCGCGGGGTCGCGCACGTCGGCGTCGACGTAGGCGCACGCTCCCTCGTCGCTGCTGGTCAGGAGTGCCTGTGCGTGGGTCAGGACCAGAGGATCGTTGTCGACGTAGACGACTCTGCTCTCCGGCGCGATGCGCTGGGCCAGCTCGTGCGTGTTGTCCGCGGTGGGGAGCCCGGTGCCGACGTCGAGGAACTGACGGATGCCGGCCTCACGCACCAGGAAGTCGACGGCCCGCGCCAGGAAACGCCGCTGCAGCCGCGCGACGGACGCGAACTCCGGGAACGTGGAGAGGATGACGTCGCCGACCTCGCTGTCGACGGTGTAGTTGTCCTTGCCGCCCAGCAGGTAGTTCCAGACACGGGCGGAGTGCGGGCGATCGGTCTGGAGCCTGGCTTTCAATTCATCAGTCGAGTGATCCATGGGCATAGCCTCACATGAAGTCACCGCTCGGGGATCGCCTTTGCCCATGTCCCCGGGGGTACCGGTGCCGAGCGCTGCGGGGCTTCCGGGCCGGTCGGACGGCGTTCTGCCGAACCCGGTGCAGGTCTGACCGGAAGCCCGCCCTCGGCAGGTCCACCCTCCACTGTGGGTACGGCCGTGGCGTCCGGCGGGTGAGCCTTCAGACGGTCGTGTCCGCGGTGGGGGAGGGGGTGGTGCTGGGGGAGGGTGTCGGGGTGGTGCGTGCCTGCAGGATGCCTTCGACGCCCTGGAGGAAGGTTTCGCTGACCAGGTGGGGATCGAAGAGGCAGCCGGCCGCCATGGCGCCGTCCCGGAGCATGACGAGGTGCCGGGCGGCTTCGTCCGCGCCTTCTCCGCCGGTCTGGGCCAGCAGGTCGGTGACGGTGTCGAGGAACCACTGCCGGTGGGCCAGGACGGCTTGGTGGATCGGGTGGGCGGGGTCGGGGTATTCGGCCACCGCGTTGAGGAAGGCGCAGCCGCGGAAACCGGGGGACTGGATGCCGTCGGTGATGGAGCGGGCGACGGCGCGGACCTTGTCGGCGGCCGAGCCGCCGCTCGCCCGGGCGGCGGTGATCTGCTGCCGGATGGCCTGGTCGGCCTGGTCGAGGTAGGCGAGGACGAGGTCGTCCTTGCCGGAGAAGTGCCGGTACAGCGTGGCCCGGGTCACCTGTGCCTCGGTGATGACGCGGTCGACGCCGACGGAGTGGATCCCCTCCGAGTAGAAGATCTTGGTCGCTGTACTGAGCAGCCGCGATCGCGCTTCGGAGGTGCTGCTGCCTGCTGTGCTCCGGCTCATGCCGCACAGCGTAGCAAGTCGAAGAGGGAGAACGTTCGGTCTTGACGGCGACCGTGCCGGTCCTCTTGACTGTGTCCGCGAGACCGAACGTTCTCCCTCGCGATGGTGGCGTCTTTGTGACTTTTTGTCGTACGTTCTCTTCCTCCGGCGTGGAACCTGCCGCCGTGGCCGATGCCATGGCCGACGTCGTGACCGCCGCTTCGGCCGCTGCCTCCGAGCCGTCCAGGGCCGAGGGCGCGGACGGCTCGGAGGCGACCGGTGGCGAACCGACCGGCACCGGGTCGACGGCGGCGCTGGTGCACGGCGCCCGCGTCGGCTCGTCCAGCCGGAACGCTGTGATCCAGCGGCCCCGGCATGTCGGCCGCCCCGGACGCGCCGCCGATCCTGTGCGCGGCCTTCCTGCGGACACCGCTGTGCTCAAGGACGTTCGCGGCGGCGTCGACGGTCCGGTCGTCCTGACCGGCCACTCCTGTGGTGACGCGGTCATCGGCGACGCCGCGGCCGGCCGCGGTGAGACGCCGTGACGGTGTGCCGGACCGGCACGGACACGCACCTGGCCGAGGAAGCGGACCGGAACGCGCGATGACTCACCGGAACGCGCGATGACTCGGCCGTCGCCCATCACTCCACTCCTGAAAGGCACACCCATGAACAACACCCTCGCCCCGGCCCCCGCCGCCACCACCTCCGCCGACGCTTCCCCGGCCCTGCGGAAGCTGTACTTCCTGCGCTTCGCGTTCGCCGCGGTGTGGGCCGCCCTGCTGTTCGCGAGCGCCGGCGCACTGAGCCCGCTGAGTGTGACGCTGCTGGTGGTCTACCCGCTGTTCGACGTGGCGGCCGCGGTCGTCGACCTCAGGTCCGCCAAGGCGAACGGCGGCGCGGCTTCCGGTCTGTACGCGAACATCGCGATCAGCCTGCTGGCAGGCGTCGGCCTGGCCTTCGCCGCCGCGTCCGGCATCCCGGCCGTCCTGCGGGTCTGGGGAGTCTGGGCCATCACCTCGGGGCTCGTCCAGCTCGTCGTGGGGGCCGTCCGCCGGAAACTGGGCGGCCAGTGGGCGATGATCGCCAGCGGCGCCATCTCCACTCTCGCCGGTGCCTCGTTCTTCGCGCAGGCCGGTACCGGCGACGCCTCGCTGGGAGCCCTCGCCGGCTACGCCTTCCTCGGAGGCGTCTTCTTCCTCGTCTCCGCACTCCGCCTGAACCGCGCCCGCAGCGAGGCATGACCCGGTCCGCCCGCACCCGATGCCACGGGCCCGGCCGACGCAACCGAGTCGGCCGGGCCCGTCGGCACGCCTTTGACCAGGGGCGATGTGGTGATTCGGTAGCGGTGGGACGCGATGCCCGGGACGGGATCGGACCCCCTGTCGGGAAGGCGGGGGCGGTCGCGCCCTGCGGGCCGTGACGCGGCACCTGAGAGGAATGCCGAGGGGGAGGGCGGGAACATCCGCGTCGCACGTTGCGTTGTGCAGGGTGTGGTCGTGGAAGGGGACAGTGTCCCCGGGCCTCACTTATCGCCTGCGGGGACGATCGTTCGGCTGAAGCCCTGCAGAGCCTTTCGCCGCGTAGGCGACCGCCCTTCCACGATCATGCCGCAGCCCCGGCCGGAGTCCCCCCTTCCGGCGGGGGCTGCCTGCGTGTTCACCCGTTGCGCGGCCCGATCCGTCGAACGCCGCGGTGGTGCCGGCGGCCGGGTCGTGCCGTAAGCCGTGCGGCAGGACATGCGGACCGCCCGTCCGGCGTACCGATTCTGCTGTCGCTGTCGCTGTCGCTGTCGCTGTCGCTGTCGCTGTTGCCGGTCCGGGCGGTGCTGTGCACCGGTGTCCCGGCGGATGCCGCCGGCTGTGGCTGCCGCGGCGGTCGCGCGTCCGCGGCCCGGATGTGGTTCAGACGGTGGTGTCGGTGGCTGTCTCGGGCCGGATGTGGAGGATGTCACGGGCCTGTTCGGCGGCGCGGAGAGTGTTCTCGCTGACGAAGTCGAGGAAGCGGGCGACGTTCTCCAGGCGCGTGCCGGCGGGGGTGTGGGGGCCGAGGACGGCCGCGCCCTGTCGTGCGGTCTCGACGATCTGAGTCAGGGCGCGGGCGCTGGCCATCATCGACTCGTACCAGATCTCGTCGCCGACGGTGTAGCGCTCGCGGCGGCGTTCGTCACGTTCCCGGCGGACGAGGCCCTGGCCTTCGAGGAAGGCGATGGCTTTGGAGACGGACGCCGGGCTGACCGCGAGGCGCTGGACGAGTTCGGCGGCGGTGAGGCTGCCGGTGTCGGTGAGGGAGAGGCAGGCCATGACCCGCGCCATCATCCTGGGCAGGCCCGAGGTCATGAGGACGGTGGTGAACGTCTCCTCGTACGCGCGCACGGCCTCGGCGTCGCGCCCGTAGGGCTGCGCGGGCGCCTCCGCTCCTCGGGGCGCGGTCTGCCGGCGCCGGCGGGCGCGGTGTCCGGTGGCGCGGTGGGCGATCTCGGCGCGGTAGCCGGTGGGGCCGCCGTTGCGCATCACCTCACGTGTGACGGTCGAGGTGGGGCGCTCCAGGCGTCTGGCGATCTCGGCGTAGGCGAGGCCGTCGGCCAGTCCCAGCGCGATCTGCTGGCGTTCCTGCTGGGTGAGCCTGCCTCCCGGCATCGCGGTCTCCTTCACGGTCCTTCGTGGCCTCCGGTGCCTCCAGGGTAGCGTTCACCGCCAGTTCATTGCAATGAACGACGCGAGATCTGTTGCGTTAAGTCGGAGACCGTTGCAACGAATTATGCATTCTGGCCTGCGGTTACTGGATTCATGCGCAACAACCTCATTGCTGGATCAATGAATGCAACGTAGCGTTTCTGTCATCGGAAAACGACGGACCGAAGGAGTGCACGATGCAGGAGAAGCAGAGCACGATGCGGAAGTTCGACACCCCCGCCCCGGTGACGGCCGTGATGGACCTCCCCGCCGGGCGCATCAGGTTCATCGCCGCCGACCGGGCCGACACCACCGTCGAGGTCCTGCCCGCGGACGCCTCCAAGAACCGCGATGTGAAGGCGGCCGAGCGGACCGAGGTCGTCTACGGAGACGGCGTCCTGCGGATCGAGGCTGCGGAGGCGAAGAACCAGCTCTTCGGGGCGTCCGGATCCGTCGAGGTGACCGTCCAGCTGCCCGCCGGCTCCCACGTCGAGGCGAAGGCGGCCGCCGCCGAGTTCCGTGGCGTCGGACGGCTCGGTGACGTCGTCCTCGAGGGTGCGCAGGGCTCGGTCAAGCTCGACGAGGCCGACAGTGTCCGCCTCACCCTCTCCGCCGGCGACGTCTCCATCGGCCGCCTGGGCGGTTCCGGCGACATCAGCACCCAAAAGGGCGACCTTCGCATCGCCGAGGCCGTGCGCGGCACGGTGACGCTGCGTACGGAGTCCGGCGAGATCTCGGTCGGCGCCGCCCGCGGCGTCTCCGCGACCCTGGACGCCGGCACGTCCCACGGTCGGATCCACAACGCGCTCAAGAACAGCGACGGTGCCGCCGCTCAGCTCGACATCCACGCGACCACCGCCTACGGCGACATCACCGCCCGCAGCCTCTGAGGCGTCCAGGGAGCCTCTCTCATGGCCAGCTTGGCCATCGCGGCGAACGGACTGCGCAAGTCCTACGGCGACGAGGTCGTGCTCGACGGCGTCGACCTGGCCGCTCCCGAGGGGACGATCCTCTCCCTGCTCGGTCCGAACGGAGGCGGTATGGCCGAGGGCATCGTCTGGATCGCGGTCGGGACGGGCCTGGTCGGCCCGAACGCCGAGGCCGCCAGCAACAACGCCATGCCGCTGATCCTCCTGCCCCTCGTCTCCAGCGCCTCCGTCCCCACCGACACCATGCCCGGCTGGTTCCGGCCGATCGCCGAGTACCAGCCCTTCGCACCGGCCATCGAGACGCTGCGCGGGCTGCTGCTGGCCACCGGGACCGGGCACAACGCCTGGCTCGCCGTCGGCTGGTGCCTGGGCCTGACCGCGCTCGGCTACCTCCGGTCGGCCGCGAAGTTCAACCGCGACCCGCGGTGGCGAGGGAAGAACCGGTCAGCGGTCCGAGGCCAGCGGCTCGTCCCGCCTTGGGCGGCGTGCCTCCGACGCGGTGTCGGAGGCACGCCGCCCCGTCCGCGCTCCCGGCCGCCCGCCGCGCCCGAGGAAGCGGTCGCTGATCGCCGGGGGCACTCGTCGCGGTCGGCACCGGGCGGGAGCTCACCGTGCGTCGCTGTCCTCGGCGAGGGTGTGGGCGACCAGGGCGTCGGCGTGGCGTGTCCCAGGCCGTGCTCGGACTCGAGCCAGGAGACGAGCTCCATGTGCCTGGTCAGCGGCGAGGAGCGGACGAGTTCCTTCCAGTGTGCGATCGGCCGGCCGTACTTCTTCTCGATCGAGGGGAAGCGGCCGGCAGGGCCCTTCACGGTGCTGGTCGTGGTGTGTCTCCGTTTCGTGAGCGGGTTGATGGTGACGGTGTGTCGCCGACGCTGCTCAACGGATCGCCGCGGACTGGTCGCGGGCCGGATCGGTGAGCGGGCGGGCCAGGACGAAGAACGCGGCGCGCAGGGCGAGGCAGCGGGTCGTCCCGCTGAACATGTGCAGGGCGCCGTGCGCGCTGAGCGAGGCGGACGCGGGGGTACCGGAGGGGAATCCGGCTCCGGCGTCGGCCGGGAAGACGGCGGCGGCCACGGACGAGACCCCGAACACACCGACCAGGACCGGCCCCCACGTCACGCCGGCTCTCCCCCGCAGCTCGCGGCGCAGTCCGATGGAGCCGGCCAGGAGCAGGGCCGCGGTGAGGAGGAAGTCCGTCGTCCGGATCCAGCCCAGGTCCCCCAGCGCGCGCCGGCTGACGGCGTTGCGGGTGAAGTCGAACCCGTCGCGGGTGAGTCCCCCGACGATGCCCGCACCGAGGAACAGCGGCCCCGCCACCAGGCAGCCGGTCGCAAGGCCCCGCGTCACCCGCCGCGGCGCAGCCGCGGAGCGGGCGGGGGCGCTGAGCGTGTGGGTCATGTCGAGTGGCCTTCCCGTGCCGATGCCGTCGCCTGTACGACCGGCGGGGACGGGCGAAGTCATCGCAAGGGAGCAAGTACGCGGGTCACACCGTGTGTCCTCGCGGTGTGCCGCGGCCGATCCCTGGGGACCGGGCACGGCACCGCTGCGCGGGGCGGCGGGTTCGCCCCCCGGCTCCTGGACGAGGTCTGGTGGCCGCTGGACCGCGGTCACGCGTCGCCGTGGTCCTCGCGGCGCAGGAGGGCCAGTTGGTGGTGGACGGCGGCGGTCACTCTGGGTTCGTCGCCGGTGGCGAGAAGGTCGAGCAGCGCTCCCCGGAGTACCGCCAGCGTCAGGGTGCGGCGGACGGCGCCGTCCGCGGAGTCCCGTTCCGGCTCCGGCTGGCAGGCGGCCAGGACGTCGAGCCAGTCGTCCACGGTGGCCCTGGCGAACCCGGCCCAGGGACCGTCGGGTTCGACGAGGGAGCGGGTGTAGGTCTCGGCCCACAGGCGCAGCAGGGGGCGGTGTCCGGCGGAGGCGAGCCATCTCCACACCTCCTCGGCCGCCGGAACCAGGCCGGCGGGGCGGTCGTCCCGGCGAAGACGTGCCAGCAGGGCCAGCTCATCGGCGCGGGCGCGTTCCAGCAGCGCCCGCACGAGTCCGTCCTTGTTGCCGAACAGGAACATCAGCACCCGGGTGCTGGAGCCGACGGCCTCCGCCAGCGGGCGCAGCGACAGATCGGTCAGGCCGTGGGTGAGCGCGTACTCGTAGGCGGCTTCGAGTAGCTGGGCCCGGCGTGCGGACGGCTTCGCGGTCTTCGCGGACATGGACCCAGCCTAAAGCGAGTGACACACTCGTGTCAGTAACTCGCGGCAATGGCCCGATACGGAGAGTGCGTCATGTCGAAGAGCGTCCACCAGCGGCAGGTCGTGGTCCGCCGTGCCGACCGCCCCGGCGACCTGGGCTGGGTGGTGATGGCCCACGGTGAGCTGTACGACCGGCAGTTCGGCTGGAACACCGACTTCGAGGCCCTGGTGGCCAGGATCGTCGCCGACTACGCGGCACGGCACTCCCCGGCCGCGGAGGCGGGCTGGATCGCCGAGACCGACGGCGAACGCGCGGGCTGCGTGTTCCTGGTCGCCGGCGACCGGCCGCAGGTGGCCAGGGTGCGTGTCCTGCTCGTCGCACCGGCCGCCCGGGGCCTCGGTCTCGGCACCCGTCTCGTCGAACGGTCCCTCACCTTCGCCCGCGAGGCCGGCTACCGCCGCGTGACGCTGTGGACCACCGACGACCTCGTGTCCGCGCGCAGGATCTACGAGCACTTCGGCTTCGCCCTCGTCGACGAGGAGCCCTGCCACAGCTTCGGCCACGACCTCGTCGGCCAGACCTGGGCCCTCGACCTCCACGACAGGGCCGCGGAGGGGTGACGCGACCGGGCTTCCAAGGCCCGGACCGGCCGACCACGAGGGGCCACCGGACAGCGTCCGAGCCCGGAAGCGCTCCGGCGGGCCGTGTGGGCGCCGTGAGGCCGGACGCCTGCCACCGCCCGCCCGTTCTCAGGGGCTTCTCTCCTGGTCACTCGTTTTGCCGGGTCGGCATCGCACCTGGTGCACCGGTCGGGTCCCGGCGGCCCGGCCGACGGAACGGGAGACCGTCCCCGGCCGGTCACCGGACGGTGGCCCTCATGGCCGTACTCGCGACCGTGTGTGCCGTGGCCGTCGGGGGAGTGGCGGTGGTGCTCCTCCTGCTGACGCGTGACCACGGTGAGCCGCAGTCGTCCGTTACGCCGTCCGCGTCCTCGGCCCAGCCACGGTGCCGGGGCGCCGCCTGCGAGGGCAGGAGCCCCATGGCCACGAAGCGCGGCGCCCGGCCCGACACCCTCACCAGGCGCCGCATGGCCACCGGCGCCTGGATGGAAGTGCGCTACAGCCGGTGGTGCGGGACCAGTTGGGCGCGGACCTGGGGGCGCGCCGACGACCGGATCGAGATGAGCGCGGACGGCGCGGGACACCCGGTCCGCCGCGCCGAGATCAAGGATGACGTGGACGCCGATTCCTTCGGCTGCACCCCCATGACGGTCACCCTCCCCGGGACCGTCGTCAGGGCCTGTTTCCGGCCGGCCGCGGCCACCGGCGAGGAGTGCTTCGAGAGCCGCGTGGCGCAGTGACGCAGGGCGGCGCGCGAGCCGGTGGGGCGGACCGGCCACACCTCGACTTCCGGCGCCCGGGGGCCAGGGGCTCGATCCGGCGACCGTTCGACGGCCGTGGCCGTCACCGGGGCCGCGGTCCCCGGGCGAAGGACCTGGCGGCCGTGCTATGGTCGATCTTGAGCGGTCGCCGAACTCCCGGCGGCGGGCCTCGCGTTGGTGGTCCAAGGAAAGACGCCCCGCTTCCTGCGGGGAGATGCAGGTGCAAGGCCTGCCCGGCGCTCGATGCGGCCCCGCTCCCGGTGATCCGGGAGTGGGGCCGCAGTGTTGTGCGCACCGCTGCCGCTCCGGGGAGCCGGCATCCCCCGGAGGGCGTCGGCGCTCGTGCCGGGTCGCGTCCCTCCGTGCCCCGCCACGATCACATACGAGGCGGTCGTTCCACGAGGCTCACCGCCCCGGTCGCAAGCACCCCGGGCGGACGGGAACGCTGTGCGGTTCCCGTCCGCCCGAGAGTGTGGTCCGGGCGGTTCCGGTCCTCCCGAAGGTGTGGTCCGGCCGGTGCGCGGGTCAGACCGGGACGAGGTCCTCGCTGCGGGCCTCCGCGGCCAGCTGCCGGTTCAGCTTCTCGCCCTCGATGTCGAGGTCGGGCAGGACCTTGTCGACGGGCCCGGGCAGCCACCAGGCGGCACGGCCGAGGAGCGACATCACCGCCGGAACCAGCGCCATGCGGACGACGAAGGCGTCGATGACCACGCCGACGGCGAGGGCGAACCCGATGGACTTGATGATCGGGTCGTCCATCAGGACGAAGCCCCCGAACACGGACGTCATGATGAGCGCGGCGGCCGTGACGACGCGGGCGTTGTGGCCCAGGCCGCTGACCATGGCCTCCTGCGGATCGGCGCCGTGGACGAAGTCCTCGCGCATACGGGAGACGAGGAAGACCTCGTAGTCCATGGCGAGGCCGAACAGGATGCCGATCAGCAGGATCGGCAGGAAGCTCACCAGCGGGCCGGGGGTGTCGACGCCCACCAGGCCGGCGAGGTGGCCCTCCTGGAAGATGCCGACGGTGATGCCGAAGGTCGCGCCCACGGTGAGCAGGAAGCCCAGCGCCGCCTTCAGCGGCACCAGGATCGACCGGAAGACCAGCATGAGCAGCAGGATGGACAGGCCCACCACCAGGAGCAGGTACACCGGCAGGGCGTCGGAGAGCTTCTCCGAGACGTCGATGCCCAGGGCGGTCGCGCCGGTGAGGGCGATGTCGGCGTCCTTGACGTCCGCGACCCGGTCGCGGATGTCGTGGACGGCGTCCTCGGTGGCGGCGGCGGTCGGGCCGGCCTTGGGGATGATGGTCAGCAGAGCGGTGGTGCCCTGCTTGTTCAGCTGCGGCGGGGCGACGGCCAGGATGCCGTCGGTGTCCTTGATGAGGGCGGTGGCCTTCTCCGCGGCCGCCTTGGTGGACTGCGCGTCCTCACCGTTGACCACGGCGACGAGACGGCCGTTGAAGCCCTCGCCGAAGCCCTCGGACGTCAGGTCGTACGCCTCGCGTGCGGCGGAGCCCTCGGCGGCGGTGCCCGCGTCCGGCAGGGCCAGGCGCATGTCCTGGGCGGGCAGGGTGAGCGCGCCCAGGCCGAGGATGCCGACGATCAGGAGCGGGACGCGCAGCTTGGTGACGAGCCGGCCCCAGGTGAAGCCGAAGCCCTCGGCGACGACGGCGTCCTCGGCGGCGTCCCCGTCCGCCCGGCGCTGCTTGCGCGGCAGGATCTTCTTCCCGGCGAAGGAGAGGAAGGCCGGCAGCAGGGTGAGGGCGACCAGGACGGCGACGGCGACGGTGGCGGCCGCGGCGAGGCCCATCACGCTCAGGAAGGGGATGCCGACGACGGAGAGGCCGGCCAGGGCGATGACGACGGTGGCACCGGCGAAGACGACGGCGGAACCGGCGGTGCCGGTCGCCCGTCCGGCGGCCTCCTCGGGCTGCAGGCCCTCGGCGAGGTACTGGCGGTAGCGGGAGGTGATGAAGAGCGAGTAGTCGATGCCGACGGCCAGACCCAGCATCAGCGCCAGGATGGGGGCGGTGGAGGTCAGCTCGATGACACCGGACAGGGTGAAGAGACCGGCCATGCCCACCGCGACGCCGATCAGCGCGTTCAGCAGGGTCATGCCGGCGGCGACCAGCGAGCCGAAGGTGATGACCAGGACCACCGCGGCGACCAGGACGCCGAGCGCCTCGGTGGAGCCGACCTCCACCTCACCGCCCATGACCTCGCCGCCGTGCTCGACCCGCAGTCCCCCGATGTCGGCGCCGACGCCCTCGTAGGCCGACTTCGCCTCGTCGGAGACCTCGTCGGCGGCCTTGTCGAACTGCACCTGGACCAGGGCGTAGCGGCCGTCCTCGGAGACGGAGCCGGTCTGGAACGGGTCCATGGCGGCGGTCACGCCGTCGATCCCGGCGGCTTCCTTCACCACGGGCGCCACCGCGGCGGGGGTCAGCTTCTCGCCCTCGGGCGCGGCGACGACGATGGTACCGGTGGCCCCGCCGGCCTGCGGGAACTGCCGGTCGAGGTCGTCCAGCGCCTGCTGGGACTCGGTGCCCGGCATGGAGAACTTGTCGCTGGTCGGGCCCATCAGGGTGGCGGCTCCGACGCCCAGCAGAGCCAGCAGGAGAAGCCAGACCGCGGCTATTCGGCCTCTTTTACGGAAGGAGAATCGGCCGAGCCGGTACAGCAGGGTCGCCATGGAGGAAGGGTCTTTCCGTGAGTGGTCAGCTGAGGGTGTGGTCAAGCGTCCGCAGCGCACTGCGGATCATTTCGGCACGCAGCACCTCGTCCGGCGCCACTTCCTCGTCGGAGGCACTGGTGATGAAGACGGCGCCCAGCACCATCCACGCGGCCACCCGGGCCGGCGCCTGCCGCGAGCGGCCGGCCAGCGCGTCCAGCAGCCCGTCCGCCAGCTCCATGACGCCGAGGTCCTCGTGACAGGACATCTCGGCGATGTGCTCGAAGAGAAGCTGGATTTCGCGGCGGTACCGCAGCGCCAGGTCGACGTATCCGGTGACGGTCTCCTCCACCAGCCGGCCGCCCTCCAGCCCGGCCACACGGCCGAGCAGGGTGGCGACGGCGTCCCGGGCCGGGGTCAGCAGCTCGGTGAGGATCGCTTCCTTGCCGGCGAAGTGGTAGAGGAGCGACGCCTTCGAGCAGCCGGCGTCGGAGGCGATGTCCTGCAACGAGGTGCCGCGGAAGCCGTGCACGGCGAACAGCCGTAGTGCCGACTCCAGGATCTGACCGCGCAGGGCGGAGGCGGAGCGTGCCATGCCCCAACCGTAGCTGTCCGATCGGTCAGAACTGACCGATCGGACAGTGCGTCGATGTGGCGTGCGCCACTTTTCACACTCTTCGGGCCTCGGCGCGGTGCGTCCGGCGAGCGGTGGAACCGAGTGCCTCGACCGGGTGACTGCGCGTCACATCCCATGGCGACGCGAGACGCACAGAAGGTGCGGTCCCCTCGCCGAGGGGACCGCACCTTCTGTGCGTCAGTCCTGGGACACGGCGGGCGGAGCGGCGCCGACGCCCCACTTCGTGGGCCTGTCGGAGAGCTTGACCTCGATCGTGCCGGAGCGGAGCAGGTCCTCGTGGGAGAGCCAGCTCTTGTGCGCCTTGCCCCGGTCCGTGCGCACGGAGGACACGTACTGCAGCTTCGAGGCGTCGGCCCCCGGAGCCTCGATGCCGATCCTGCGCCCGTGCTCGGGCCGGATCTCGACCTTCTCGAACATCGGCGCCGTGACGATGTAGGCGGCCGAACCGGGCTGGGCCTCGAAGACGCCGGCCATCGCGAACACGAGCAGCGACGAGGTGGCGCCGAGGTCGTCGTTGCCGGGCATGCCGTACACGTCGTCGGTGAAGAGGGTGCGCATCGCGCGCAGCACCGCCGAGGTCTTCCACGGCGAGCCGGTCCACGCGTACATCCAGGGCGCGTGGAAGTCGGGCTCGTTGTTGGGGTTGAAGGCGAAGTTGTTGTGGTAGTCGTACGCGCCGGTCACCCACGACTGCGAGGCGGCCTTCGCCGGGTCGGTGAGCACGGTCGGCATGTCGAAGAACGTGTCGAGCCGCTGCTCGGCGGCCGCCGCTCCGCCCATCAGGCCGAAGAGGGTCTGCGGGTCCTGCTGGGCGAGCCACTGGTACTGCCACGCGGTGCCCTCGTGGAAGGCGCCGGACCGAGTGGGATCGGGGTCGCCGGCGACGGTGCCGTCCGCGTTCCTCGTCACGGGGAACCCGGAGAAGCCCCGCGAGGTGACGTCGGGGTCCCAGAGCTCGGTGAAGTTGTCACAGCGTGAGGCGAGCGTCGCGGCCTTGTCCTCGTAGCCGAGACCGTCGGCCATCGTGGACAGCGCGCAGTCGCCGAGCGCGTACTCGAGCGTGGCCGAGCCGGCCTGGCGGCTGTCGCCGAACTTGTAGCCGGGCAGGTCCTGGTAGCCGACCCAGCCGTTCTCGACGTACGTCGGGTTGCCGTCACGGCCCCGGAAGGTGGACTGGTCGGCGGGGACGTCGTTGGCGTTCTTCCACAGCGCGGCGAAGAGCCGGCGCGAGGTGCGGTCGTCGAGGAGACCGCGGTTGTGGATGTCGACGATCCACGGGGTGACGGGATCACCGCTCATCACGTTGGTCTCGCTGTTGCCGAGCCCCCAGCGCGGCAGCCAGCCGCCGTCCTCGTAGACGTGCAGCACGGACTTGGCCATGTCCGCGGCCTTGTCCGGGTTCAGCAGGGCCACCAGTTGGTTCTGCGAACGGTAGGTGTCCCAGAGCGAGAACATCTGGTAGTACGTCGAGTCCGCGCGGTGCACCTCGTCGTCGAAACCGCGGTAGCGGTTGTCCACGTCGGACCCGATCGACGGGTGCAGCAGCGAGTGGTAGAGCGCGCTGTAGTACGTGCGCTGGTCGGCGGTGGTGCCACCGGCCACGCGCATGCGGTTCAGCTCGTCCCGCCAGGCGTCGTGCGCGCCGGAGCGGGCCTTGTCGAACGACTTCGGCTGCTCGGCCCTGCGGTTGAGGCGCGCCCCGTCGACCGAGGTGTAGGAGAGGCCCACCGAGGCGCCGACCCGCTCGCCCCCGGCCGGGTCGAACGTCAGCCAGGCCCCGACGCGCTTGCTGCCGCGCGAGGCCTCCCGCCGGTCCGGGGCGAGGCTGCCGTCGCTCCAGGTGCCGAACGTCGAGAACGCCCGGTCGAACTTGGCGCTGAAGAACACCCGGTAGCGCTCCTTGCCGGTCTCCCCGCAGAAGTTGCCGCCCTGGACCCAGCCTTCCACGGTGTCGTTCCCGACCACCTCGACGTCACCGGCATAGGTGCTGCCGTTGCTCTCGCCGGCCTCGATGAGGACGTTCTGCGCGCCCGAGCCGCCGGGGTAGGTGTAGCGGTGCTGGCCGGTCCGCTGCGTCGCCGACAGTTCGGTCCGTATGCCGTTGTCGAACTCCACACCGTAGTAGCCCGGCGTGCGGGTCTCGTTGGCATGACTGAATCTCGCACCGTACTGCGCCGGGTCGGACGACGTCACCGCGCCGGTGGTCGGCATGAACCGGATGTTGCCCATCGTCTGGCAGCCGACGCCCGAGAGGTGCGTGTGGCTGAAGCCCAGGACGGTGTCCTGCGCGTAGTCGTAGGAGGCGTACTTGTTCAGCTGCGTGTCAGGGCTGAGCTGCACCATGCCGAACGGAGTGGCCGCGCCCGGGAAGGTCGTCCCGTCACCGTTGTTGCCGATCGACGTGTCGACCAGTGTGGTGGGGTCGGCGGCGAACTTCGGTCCCCGCTCCTTGGCGTTCGCGACGCCGGGGACGGCGGAGGCTGCGGCCACGGTGGTGACGATCAACGCGGCGGTGAAGGCGCGTCTCAACGCTCTCATCGCGATCCTCTCGTTCGACAACGTTGTCAAAATGCTGCCTGCCGATCTTTCTCCCGCGGACGCCGATCCGTCAATGCATCGCCGCCGGACAGCCGGGCCGGCGGTCGCACGGTGCCTCTGCGTTCGCCGAGCGACGTGGAGTGATCGCTGTCGAGGGACTTCACCGGAACGGCTCCGCCGGGCAGGTGGCCGATGTCCGGGTGGATCACTGTGACCGTCCACGACGGACAGGGTTCCGCCGGCTGCCGAAGAGGCGGTGAGGTCAGCCCGAGTCCCGGTCGGCGGCCGCGCCGACCCGGCCGGCCGCCCGGGCGGAGGTCCACCAGAGGACCGCCGCCAGGGCGCGCGCGGCCAGCAGGGGCAGCAGCGGGAGACGCGCGCCGGTCCGGTGGGAGGAGAAGGCGTCACGGACGGCGGCGTTCGCCGGTGAGGCGGTGAGCATCAGCAGCAGCACCGAGCCGACGGTCGACACACCTGCTCCGCCCGCTGTGGTGCGCACCAGCGGTGGGCTGCAGACCGCCCCGAGCGCACTGCCCGTCAGGGCGCAGACCGCACCAGTGGCCAGCCCGGCGCCGAACGCCGCTGCCGGCGAGGCGCCCGGTGGCGCCGTGCAGGTCAGCAGAGCGGCCACCGCCGCGAGCAGCATGGGCAGCAGGCCGGCGGCCAGGGGGACGGCCAGTGCGGCGTACTGGGGGCGGCGGGCGCCGGTCGCGGCGGACAGGCAGGCGCGGGCGGCGGGCGGTTCCGCGGCCGACAGGGAACGGGTGAGCCAGGCCAGGGCAGGCACCGGCATGGCGGCGTTCCAGCCGAACTGGCTGCCGAGCCGGGACTGGCCGTCCAGCGAGGTCCCCACCAGCGCGACGTAGAGCAGCACGGGCGGCAGCCACCGCTGGGAGCGCAGCAACAGCACCCCGTAGTAGCGGACCGACGCTGTCAAAGCCGTCCCCCGCTCACGCGGCGGATGTGAAGGCCCGGCTCCGCGAGCAGGGTCCGCAGCAGCGCGTCCGAGTGCGTCTCGTCCGTCTCCAGCCGAACGCCTCCGTCCGCCGGCGCACTGACCGCCCGGACACCCGTCCGCGATCCGGCCGGGCCACCCCCGCGACCACCCGCAGAAGCGCCGACTTCCCGCAGCCGTTGCCGCCCTGAGCCCGGATCAGCCGACCCGGCGGCAGCTCCAGGTGCACGTCCCGCAGCACCCATGGACCGCGTCGGCCATACCGCAGCCCGACCCCCTCAAGCCTCATCCGGCCGGCACAGGAGGGATCGGGCGAGCCGGAGGCCGTCCAGCCGGGACGCCGCACACGGCGCGCGGCGCACCGGTACCCGGCAGCCCCTCCGTCCCTGTCTCAGTCCGGTCCGCAGCGAACGAGTGCGGCACGGACCCGGTCGAGCCCCTCCACCCTCCAGCGGTCCCGGCCGGGCATGTGGTCGTCCCGGCGCCAGCGCCAGGCCGCGAACATCGCCCAGTTCAGGGCGCGGCACCGGTGGACCAGGCCGTGGTCGGCCCCCGCGTAGTGCCTTCCCACCTCCTCGGGCGCATGGGCGAGGTCGAACTCGACCGGCCCGCGGCAGCACGTGGCGAGGTCCACGAGGAGCGGCCCTCGCCTCGTGCCGAGGAGGTTGCCCGGATGCGGCTCGCCGTGCAGCAACTGGTCGTCGGCTTTCCCGTCACTGATCGCGGCACCCAGCCCACTGAGTGCGGCGCCGAGGAACTCCCGGTCGTTGTCGGGCAGTTCGGGGGACCGCTCCCGGTCGTTCACCTCTCTGAGCGCCGCGGCGACCCGGTCGGTGAAGTGCGGTGCGTCCAGATCGATCCGGCGCAGGGCGGCATGGTGCCGCAGGAGCACGTCCGCGTAGTCGGCCGGTGCGACGTCCGGTTCCACGGGTTCGTAGTAGGTCCAGAGCGAGACGGCGAAGGAATCGCGTACATGGACCCGCGGTTCGACCCGAGGGTCGAGCTCGCCCACCGGAGCGTCGACGCCGGCGAGACGGCGGGCGACCTCCACCTCGAACTCGGAATCGGCCAGATGCCCCGGAGGAGCGACCCGGGCCAGGACACCGCAGGGGACCAGACGCAGCGCGACGCGGTCCGAGTCGTGCACGACGATCACATCGTCGACCTCGAGGCCCAATTCCGAAGCGGTCGCCCGGCCTGCCTCGATTGCCCGGCGGAGTGCCGATGGCTCCATGCCGTCCTCCCTCGCGGTCGAGTACATCTGCATGACGGTGCTGCGCAACCTCGGTCGTGACACGGTCGTCGTGGCCGGAAGGCTCACCGACCACTGCCGCGGCACCACGGCCCGACAGGTCCTAGTACTACAGGGCTAGATCTTGATCATGGGGTGATGGGAGGCTGTGGCTGTGGCCACGACACAGCCCCATGATCGAGATCGTTCGTCGGATGCGGTCGGCCCGGCCGATTTAG